>JAXMAK010000005.1:0-252144 GCA_046350435.1 Phycisphaerales bacterium | reverse complement strand
AACATTCGGCCCCACAAGATTCAATCCGTCCGGATGCAGCGTAATGTCGCCCGAGTACTTGTGCTCGGGATAGAGATCGTGCATGCGGTTGAAGCAGCGGAGGAATGTGCTCTTGCCGCAGCCCGAAGGCCCGATCAGCGCCGTGATTCGTTTTTCATAGATGGGCAGGTTGAGCGACTTCAGAGCGTGAAACTTGCCATACCAAAAGTCGAGGTTCTTTGCTTCCGCCTTGATCGTCAGTTGCGGCTTCGCGTGATCGTTGTGGTTGGTCTGCTCAAGGAGTTGTTGCAGCGAGTTGGACATTGGTGGTGCGTTGTGCTCGCTCCCAGCGGCGTTGGAAGTCGCGTGAGATTTGTTTGTGCTGGGGGTGCTCGTGTTGTTCGGGGGGTGCGGCATCGGACGCAGAATGGTTGGCGCGGAGTTGGGAGCGACAGTCTCGATCATGGTGCTCACCATTGAAGCCTCTTTCGCAGGCGGGCACGCAGGAAGATAGCCATGCCATTCATCAGAAGCGTGACCGCAACTAGCACCACGCCCGCCGCCGCTGCATTGACCTGAAATTCCTTCTGAGGCCGCGACACCCAGTCATACACCTGAATCGGCAGGACCGTGAAACTGGATGACAGCCAATCCGTCGCCCCGTACCGATTGCTCGCATGCGGGAATTGAGCGGCTGCCGCGACGTTCGACGAATCGGCTCCTAACGCAATCCCGCCAAATTGCTCATTCTCGATGTGAATCAAGCCCTCGTCATCGATGCGAGCCGTGATGTCCGGTGCGTCTTCGAGTGCTTGAACGAGTGTGTTCGGAGTAACGCCCGCAGGAATGGCGACGCTGCGGGTTTCGCGAGTGTACTTGTCGGGTTGGTCCTTGGGGACTTCGATCGTGAGTTCAAGCGTGCCCGCTTTCACGTTCGAGATTGGCTTATCGACTGTGTCGGCGACGAACGCTGTCTTACTCACAACTTCGAGAGGCCAGGGCCTTTCAGAAAACGGCACGGGCGGCAGCGACGTGATGTAAGCGAGCGCACCAATCGTGACCAGCGGAGCAGTTTCGCCAATCGCTCTGCTCATCGCGATAATGCAACCCGTTAGCACGCCGCTCAGCGAGTACGGCAGAATGTGATACCGCACTGTTTGCAGCCTCGTCGCACCGCACGCAAAGCTCGCTTCGCGAATCCCCTGCGGAATCGAACGAATCGCTTCGCGCGTCGCGACGATGATGATGGGTAGCACCAACAGCCCCAGCGTGAGCCCCGCCGTGAGAATCGATTGACCGGTCTTGAGTCCATACACGAGCAAGCCCAGCGACATCAACCCCCAGATGATGCTGGGCACGCCCGCAAGATTCGCGATGTTGATCTCGATGATCGTCGTGATCCAATTCTTGCGCGCGTATTCCTCCAGATAGATCCCAGCCCCGATGCCCAGCGGAATCGCAGTGACCGCCGTCACGATCATGACAAGCATCGTTCCGATCAGCGCAACCTTGATGCCCGCCTTTTCAGCGTTGTTGGATTGATCCCCAAAGAAAAAGTCCGGAGTCAGACGCCCCCAGCCATCGGAAATCAGCTTGATCATCAGCGCCGCGAGCACGGCCAGACACAACGCCGAGAGCAACGCCCCCGCGACCATGAAAATCTTGTCCCAGCGCTTGCGGCTGTTGACAAGCGCCGCGACTCGGTCCCGGTCTGGACCAGTAAACGCGCTCGTAGATGGTGTTCCGGAGGCGCTCATCAATACGCCTCCTTGTACTTCTGTCGCAGCCAGTGGCCCATGACGTTGAACGCCAGCGTCATCACCAACAGTGTCAACCCCACGGCAAAGATCGCTCGAAACCCAATGCTCCCCACAGGCAAGTCACCCTTTGCAACTGATGCGATGTACGCCGTCAATGTCTGTGCCTGTTGGAGCGGATTAACCGTAAATGTCGGCTTACCGCCCGCCGCGATTGCGACGATCATCGTTTCGCCCAGCGCGCGCGACACCGCAAGGATGTACGCCGCCGTGACTCCTGAAAGCGCTGCAGGTAACACCACCTTGACGCAGGTCTGAAACTTCGTCGCGCCCATCGCATACGCACCCTCGCGCAAACTCTTTGGCACAGCCCCCATCGCGTCTTCAGACATGCTCGCAACATACGGCACGATCATCAAGCCCATCACGATTCCCGCGCCGAGCATGTTGAAGCCCGCAAGTTCGTATCCGAACTTGGCAAACACGGTCTGCAGAATCGGGATCACAAAGAGCAGCGCAAAGTACCCGAACACGACCGTCGGGATCGCACTTAGCAACTCCAACGCAGGCTTGACTGCTTCACGCAGTTTCGGAGTCGCGTACTCGCTGAGCCACAACGCGACGATGGTGCCGATCGGGAGTGCAGTCAACAGTGCAACAAACGTCGTTGTCAAAGTCCCGGTGATCAGAGGCAGCACGCCATGGCTGGGTGGCTCAAACTGCGGCCCCCAACTTGTTCCCGTCAAGAATTCGATGATCGAGACATCTTCGAAGTACTCCGCGGCCTCATAGAGCAATGTGCCGACGATGCCCAGCGTGATGACGACGCCCGATGCACCTGCAAGAAACAGCAGAAACTCGACGAACTTCTCGCCGATTTTCAGTGGGCGCTTGCTGATGTTGTGTCGAGCCGTATCCGTCGAGAGCGCGGCGTTCATCGCCCCGTTGACCGGAGCCTGTGTGGTCGTCGTGCTAGCCTGCGATTCGTTGCTCATCGGTGATCTGGGCCGGAGGGTGCAACTGTCGGGCGGAACTCATACTCGCACGAAACTCGAACACAAACATTCTACGACTTGGAGACGTCAGTTTCATGTCCGCAGCGATGAAACATCGTCCAAGAAAAAATCCGGCGACCTTTCGGGCACCGGACTCTAGTCACTTACTTGGGTTCTTTCGCCGGTTGTGCTTCCGGCTTCACTTCCGTCTTGCTGTCCGGCTTCGCGTCCTTCGCCACCGGATCGCTGCTCAGGGGTCGGCTGAACAGCTCGTCAACGTGCAGCCCCACGGCCGAGTGACCGCCAAATGCGGTTCCCGTGCTGCGCTTCTTGACGCGTTCAAGAGCCGCCGCGTACGACTGCTCCGTCAGCGGCACAAAGCCCTCTTCCGCGATCTTCGAGTGCCCTTCGCCCACGTAGTACTCGACGAATCGACGCACTTCCGGTCGCTCAAGGCTCTTCTTGTTCACGTAGATGAACACCGGACGACCCAATGGCACGTACTCACCATGTGCAACTGATTCGTTCGAAGGCTCAACCGCCTTCTTCGTCTTCGGATTCACAATCGGCACCGCCCGCAGCTTGTCCTTGTTGTGCAGGTAGTACGAATATCCAAAGTACCCCAGCGAATGCGCATCTCGGCTGATGCCCTGCACGAGAACGTTGTCATCTTCGCTCGCCGTGTAATCGCTCCGGCTCGCACCCTTCTTGCCGCACACCGCTTCGGTGAAATAGTCAAACGTGCCCGAGTCCGTGCCTGCACCAAACAGCGTGATCGCTTCCGCAGGCCATTCCGCGCGAACGTCGCTCCACTTGCTGATCGTGCCCTTGGCTTCCGGTGCCCACATCTTCTTCAAATCTTCAACCGTCAGTTCCTTGAGGAACGTGTTGGACGGATTCACAACCACCGTCAGCGCATCAAACGCGATGGGCAGTTCGATGTACTCGATGCCCGCTTCCTTCGCCTTGTTCATCTCTTCAGCCTGAATAGGCCGGCTCGCGTTCGCGATATCAATCTCGCCTCGCACAAACTTCTTGAACCCGCCGCCCGTGCCCGACGTTCCAACCTCAACCTTGATCTTCCCGATCTTCGCTTCAAACGCCTCGGCGATTGCCGACGTGACGGGCTGCACTGTGCTGGAGCCGTCAATCTTGACAGTCTGGGCCGAGGCGTGGGAAGCACCGGCAGTCGCCAGCGCACCGACAGCGATCACGGATAGGAACTTGCGAACCATGCAATTTCTCCTGTGAAAACCAACTAACCGAACATGCCGAGGTGTCTTGTTTCCTCTGGCTCAAGGCTGGCGAATTCGTTTGATTCGCACGCCGCAAAATGGTCTGAACAGGCCCGCACAATGTCAACGAAAGACGCGTTTTTGCAGTTCAAGAAAGCGATAAGAATGCGCTAAGGACCGTGTTTTCTATCTCAAAAACGCGTGCGTAGATTGCAGGATGAGGGATTACCACTTGGTGGTGTCGACGGCGGCTCGGCTCGGTTCGGTTTGCCATGGGGTGAGGGCTCTGGGCCAACTGCTGCGGACACCTCGTGGGTCGAGGCGGGAGATGCCGATGCGGAGCAGGCCGTCTTCTTCGATGGAGCCGGGCGGGAGTGTGACGCGGGCGGTCCAGCGGTCGGGGAATGATTCGACCTTTGCTTTGTCAACTTGTGCTTGCGTCACTGTTGCGAGTTCGGCTTTGGCTGCTTGTTCGTTCTTTTGCAGACTTGTAATTGAGCCGTCGCAAGTGATGCGCCATGCGGCGGTGGGGGCGCCGGGTGAGCCGACGTAGAGCGTGATGGCGTCGTCGGCTTCGGTAGTTGATTTGGTTTTGGATTCGATGAAGAGTTCCCACGCGCGGTGTGGAAGGTCGCCCGGCTGTGGTGTTGCGACGCGCTGGAGGAGTGCCGCGGTTGCCCATGCGGGGTCGGACTCGGTTGCGTTTCCCGAGATCCATTGCTGCATGTTCATGTCGGGTTGGAAGGGGCCGGTTGCCAAGCCCGGCGGCTGCGCGGGGAGAGGGCCATCGAGGATCGCGAGGCGGGTTGAGAATGTGCCGATTGAGACATCGAGATCGCCTGCGCCTGCGAGTCCAATGGCGCGGCCCGCCGCGCCCAAGTTGATCATGTCCTGGCCTATCGCGAGCAAGGGCGTGGTGAGGCGGATGACGCCGTTGGGAGGGATGGTGACGGGTTCGGCAGCGGGTGCGGCGGGATCGCGGGTGGTGATCGTGCCTGTCTTTGGTTCGGTGGTGCAATTTGCGAGTGCGACGGTTGCCCAAGGGCGTCGTGTGGGGCTTGCGTCTTCAGTAGATTCAGTTTGTTGTTTGACGAGCAAGCCGCCATCGTCGGTGATCCACGCGATGCCTTCGGGCTGCTCTTTCAGGAATGCACGTGCGAACTCGGCGCGACGTTTGGGAGTGAGCGTGGGATTGAGCAGGTCGTCGAGAAGTTGTTCGAGTGTTGCGAGATTTTGCTCCCACGCGGGTACGGGAAGGCGGTTTTCCACCATCACGAACGCGCCGAGGCGCTGGCGCAGCGTGCGGGCGAGTTCTTTGTCCTGCAGGTACAACTTTCCAAGCGCGACTTGCCAGCGGTCTTCATATTGCGACGCGAGGAGTTCAAGTGCTTCGTCCGTGAACTGCGGCAATTGCTCGCCAGAGGTTTCAGCATCGAGAGCGGCGTCGAGGGGCATGGGCGACAGGCCATCGAGCACGAGGCGCACTCGCCAGCGAGTGAGTGGGTTGCTGGCTTCGTGGCTCATCATCGCGCGCGTGACGGGCGAGCCGGACGCACGCATGGGAAGTGTGGGTTCCCATGGGCTTGGTGCGTCGGGCGTGCTTTGTGCGAGCTCGGGCGAGGTTGCGAGGAGAGTGGTTGGTGAGATCAGCCATTGCACTGGGACGCGGCTGTTGCCGATCCACATTGCAGGGCTTGATGTTGAGAGCGGCGCGTCGATGACGAGCAGTGCGACTTTGGTCGCGTCTTGCGGCACGTTCGCGGGTTTTACCGAGAGTTGAGCGGGGTCGATTTCGCTCACTGACCATGTCCACTTTGGGCCCAGCCAGCGTGCGAGGCGGGCGACATCGAAGTCCTTCTGAGTCGCGGCTTCGTTGGCAAGTGATTGTTCGGCGATGGTCAATTCGTACGTGCGATAGCGGAGTTTGGTGCCGTCGTCGAGCAGCACTGCGAATGCACTTTGCTTGACAGACTTCTTGACGGTGTGCATCACGCTCATGGGCACGATGAGTGCGATGGGGCGGCCTGTGATTGCGTCGATGCGGGGCAACAGTTCGGCGAGAGGATCGCGGGAGCGGGCCGCTTCGATGGTGCCGACTTGCGGAGTTGTGACATCGCGTTTGATGACGCCTGATTTGATGGTTTGATGATGGCCGCAGCCCGAGAGAAGCGACAACGCCAGCATCGATGTGATGACAGAAAGTTGGGCGGGAAGATTTGTGTTGATGGGCCGAGACATTGATTGGTGTTTTGATCGCGTCCGTGCTTTTGAGCGATTGCAGTGAATCGCTTTGTGGTCTTTTACGCAGCGTCGCTGGGCACGGTTTGCACAAGGTTGGCAACGACGCTGTCGGGCGTCACGCCTTCGGCGTGGCTTTCGAAGTTCATGATGAGGCGGTGCCGCAGCGCTGCGGGAGCGACGGTTCTGATATCGTCTTTGCTCGCCGCGAATCGGCCTTCCATCAAGGCTCGGCACTTGGCGGCGAGAATGAGCGTTTGCGCTCCGCGTGGCGAACTGCCTAAACGCACGTATCGCTCGACCATTGAAGTCGCGAAGCCTGCGCCGTCGCCCTGTGGTTGCACGGCTTTGGGCTGAGTGCTCAGGACGAGGCGGACTGCGTAGTCAGTGACGCTGGGCGCGATTGAGACGAGGCGGACCAAGCGTTGATGGTCGATCAACTTCTGCGCAGTGAGTGACGGCGTGACCTGCGGGGCGGATGCGGTCGTCGTGCGGTCGATGATCGCGGCAAGATCGCTGCGACCCGGGGCGAGGCTCAGGAGTTTGAAGAAGAAGCGGTCGAGTTGTGCTTCGGGCAGTGGATACGTGCCCTCCTGCTCGATTGGATTTTGTGTTGCCATCACGAGGAACGGCTCGGGCAGTCTGTGCGTTGTGCCGGCGACGGTCACGTTGCGTTCTTGCATCGCTTCGAGCATCGCGGATTGTGTTTTGGGCGTTGCTCGGTTGATTTCGTCGGCGAGGACGATCTGCGCGAAGATCGGGCCAGGCTGGAACTTGAAAATGCGTTCCTTGCCTCGCTCGTTTTCGAGTTCGCTCACGATTGTCGTGCCCGTGATGTCGGCGGGCATCAGGTCGGGGGTGAATTGGATGCGACTGAACGACAGATCCAGTGCCTGCGACAATGTGCGGACGAGCAGCGTCTTGCCGACGCCCGGCACGCCTTCCAACAGCACGTGACCGCCGCAGAAGAGGGCGATCAGGACGCCTTCGACGATTTCTTTCTGGCCGACAACGGCACGTGCGATTTGTTCACGCACGGCTTCGAAGTCTTTGCGAAATTGTTCAGCGGCGGCGCGAGCCTGGTCAGGAGTCATCGAGCTGGTGGTCGCCATGGCGGGCAAGCGTAGCCGCCCGCCGAAGCGACTCCATGCATCGTTACTGCCCCTGTGCCATGCTGTAGCCCTTCACGCCGTCGAATTGGCGGAGCAATTCGAAACTGCACACCGTGAACTTCTCAGCGATTTTGTCCATGAGCGCGACGGCGCGGCTTTGGCCGATTGTTCCAACAGCGACGTCCTTCTTGAGTTCGAAGCGGACGCGGTAGTAGTCCACGCATTCGGTGTACACGCTGCCGCTGGGCCAGACTTGGGTGCCGCGGTTGGAGATGAGCGTGAGTTGGAAGGGCGTGTCGGCGCAGGCTCGGCTCATTTCGTCGGCGACGGCGACGGGGCTCAAGGGCGTGTCAAGATAGATGTCGCAGCCGCAGATGTGGCTGATGACGTTGGTGAAAGTGCGGATGACCTGCATGTGCTGCGGGCGCGGGCCGCGGACGAAGCAGTTTTCGCTGGTTTCGGGTACTGGAACGCCGCCAGACTTGGGCTTTTTGCCAAGGTTGTCCTTGATGGCGTCGACGAACTTCTGCGTACCGACTGAGGGAGTGGGCTTGCTCTTGTCGCCAAAGTCGCCTGTGTGGATGCCGCTTTCGAGCGTGGTGAGCAACGCGTTTTCGATGGTCGCGGCTTCCTTCGCGAGACACATGTGGCGCAGCATCATGAGGCCTGAGAGGATGAGGCTGGTGGGGTTGGCGATGCCTTTGCCTGCGATGTCCGGTGCGGTGCCGTGGACGGCTTCAAAGATGCAGATGTGGTTGCCGATGTTGGCGCTTGGTGCGAAGCCAAGGCCACCGACGAGGCCCGCAGCGAGATCGCTCACGATGTCGCCTTGCAAGTTGGGCAGGACGATCATCTGATATTGCTGGGGCTTCACGACGAGGTTCATGCAGAGAGCGTCGACGATGACGTCGCCTGTTTCGATTTCGGGGAAGTCTTTGGCGGTCTGCTTGAAGCGTTCGAGGAACAAGCCGTCGGTCATCTTCATGATGTTGGCTTTGTGGCCGCAGTAGATTTTTTTGATACCGAGTTTGCGAGCGGTTTGGAATGCGAAGCGGTGTACTTCATCGCAGCCTGGTGCGCTGATGAGACGCTTGCACTGGATCATGTCGTTGGTGAGGCGATGTTCGACGCCGCCGTAGGTGTCTTCGATGTTTTCGCGGACGATCACGAGATCGATGGGGACGCCAGCCTTGCTGTACACGGTTTCGACGCCGGGCAGGGTTTTGAACACGCGCAGGTTTGCGTATGCGTTCCAGAGTTTGCGTGCGGTGACGTTGATGCTCTTGCCGCCGCCACCCTTGGGCGTTTCCATCGGGCCCTTGAAGAGGATGCCGCAGTCTTCGACGGCGCGGATCGCCGTCTCGCTCATGCCTTTGGTTTCGCCCCGATCAAAGCAGGCTTTGCCCATCTCGACCGGAATAAATTCGAGGTGATTGTGAACGCCGGTCGCCTTGAAGAGGTCGAGCGTTGCGTTCATGATTTCCGGACCGATGCCGTCCCCGGCCGCGAGTGCGACTGTCTGCTTTGCCATGATTTTTCCTCCGCGGCGTGTCGCAAGTCCCTTGCTTGCAAGCACGTCCAGATATACGAAACACGGCCTCCGTTGTGCCGCGATGAAGAAGTATATCGCCAGAAAGCGTGCAGCCCTGAAACGCAATTCCCGTCGCGGTACACTCGCGGACTCTGAGTGGTTTCAGAGATCAAAAACGAAACGCAGTGCTCGGCATCGAACACGTTTTCCCAGGAGGAATTAATGGCAAAGAAAGCGAAAGCAGCAGCAAAGAAGGCGGCAAAGAAACCAGCACCGAAGAAGGCAGCGAAGCCCGCCGCGAAGAATCCCGCGAAGGCATCCAAGCCTGTAAAGTCCGCTGGATCTTCGGGACCATCACATGGCGATTTTCTCGCGCATGCGATCAATCATGTGAAGTGGTCGCATGATGAGTTCATGAAGTTCACGAATGGATTCACGCAGCAGAACGCGACGACCATTCCGCACGGGCATGAGACGCACGCGCTGTGGCAAGTGGGGCACCTCGCGCACACGTATGACTGGTTTGGCACCGTGCTGGGCACGTCGGACGGCAAGTGCCCTGAGGGATATGACAAACTCTTTGGCGGCGGCAGCAAGCCGGTTGATGATCCGCTGGCGTATCCGTCGTGGGATGACGTCAAGGACGAGTTTGGCAAGGCACGCGATCGGTTCATCAAGCTCGCCGCGAATACCAAGGATGCGTTGGGCGCGCCTGTGGGTGACACGGGCGGATGGATTACGACCAAGTTGCAGTCGCTTGATCGCGCGGCGTGGCACAATGGATGGCACTTGGGGCAGATCAGCACGGTGCGCAAGGCGCTGGGGATGCCGAAGGTCTATTAAGTTCGATAGAGAAAACTGAAACCCAAGAAACTCAAAGCACTGGTGAAACTTCGCCAGTGTTTTTTTTTTTCAAACCGCGTGATTGCAACAAGATCACGAATGCCCAATGCCCAATGCCCAATGCCCAATGCCTCAACAAGCAACAACCCCGAGCATTGCTCGGGGCTGCGTGTGTATTTGGGATTTTGACTTCTCTTATGCCCGACGACGGCGAGCCATCATCAGACCACCCATGCCTGCAAGCGCGATTGCGCCTGGGCTCGGGATGTTGTAGCAGAAGATCAGGTATTCTTGCCAGTCGTTGCCCGGCTCAAACGGATCCTGACCGATCGGCGTATCAGCCCACATCCAACGCGCGTTCTGGGTGATGCCCGGAATTTCGCGCCAAGGAAGAGTCGTGATCACGTTCGCGCCACCGACGCGAGGCGCATTCCACAGGTTGTTGCTGGTCGCGAAGTTGATCAGCGACTGAACTTCGGGAGCGCCCGGTGCGGGATCGCCCGTATCGCGATCAAGACCGGTGCGGTACACCTGCCAACCAGCGTCACCGGACAGGATCGTGGGTCCGCCAGCGACTGCGAACTGTCCCAAGAGACCTTGAGCGAAGAAGTCATCGCTCCACGCCGCGATATAGATCGGGCCGTCGGTCTCAAATGTCCAGGTTTCAGGCAGGCTCCAGTTGTACGTACCTGGATCACCTTCGATGCCGACTTCGTTGCGACCAACGAAGTTCACGTTGCCACCATTCTGGCTGTACAACGCGTAGTGATTGTCGGCGGTAACGGTACCGACCACCACCGCAGCGTTCGCAGCGTCTGCGGCAAGGATCAAAGCACCAGCGGAAATGCAAATCTTCAATGACATAGCGATCTCACCCCTTCTCTGAGGTTCTCTTCCCGCACACACACGAACGGGCAACTACAACATGCCACAGGAATGAGAATCGACCAGAAAAGTGGAAAGGTTTTTTGCGATTTCTGCGCTTGAGATGACCCGGAGTCCCGTAGGAAGATCGTGTTTTAGGACGTTCCATTCGATGCTTGTTAGCACATGTGCAGGCGAGTCCGCGCAATTGTTACCGAATGCACTATTTGCGTGTTCTGTAACTCACGAACCGAGCTTGAGCAGAATTTGCTCGAGGTTGTGGTCAAACGCGCCGCGGGTCAAAACCTCGTCGGCTCCCGCGTCTCGGGCGGCTTGGAGCAGGTCTTTGGCAACGTGCGGACCCCAAGCAAGTACTTTCAGGCGGGAACCTCCCAAACCCTCCCGTTCACGAACCTTACGGATCAGAGCGAGGGCGTCTTCACCTTTCTCAAGATCCACGACGAGTGCGCGGGCTTCTGGGCAGTCTACCAGTCTGGCTTCGAGCATCTCGATCGTGCGCACGGGTCGGGCGGCAACGCCGACAGCTTCGGCAGTGGCCTTGATTTTGGTGGCCCAGAGGAGGTCAGCCGCGGCGTAGAGGATCATCTCAGGTTATAGGCAGAAGGCACGCGAGTTGTGCCGATACTGAGAGTCCTTTCCGGAATCTTGCTGCGTCTCAAATGAGATTAGGAAAACACCACTATTTCCCACGACGTTCTGTTCGTTGCTCGTGCTGGTTTTTGTGGCTTTTTGGGGTACCATCAGCCAGCGGGGGGTGGAAGGCGTTTTTCGCTTTCGCGCAATAGCCATTTTTCTCGCACTGGCTCCACATTGAACGAAGGGCCATGCAGTTGATCTTTCAGTCGTTTCACTAAGACGTTCAAAACACAGTTGGAGTTAGATACATGCCTACCGCTGCACCCGCTCGCAAATCGAATGCTTCCAAGTCTGCACCTGCCAAGGGCGGCAAGCCCGGGAAGGACTCCGAGCATCCGATTTTCAGCGAGCTTGGTTTTCCCACTGATCCCAACAACCTCTATCGCCAGACGGTCGGCAGCATGTTGCAAGCCGCGGACCTGATGGATCTGCCTCACCACCTCAAGATCATTCTTGCTCAGCCCAAGAACGAGATTATGGTGAACTTCCCGGTGAAGATGGATGACGGCACATACCGGCTCTTCAAGGGCTACCGCGTGCAGCACAACAACGCGCTTGGTCCGTACAAGGGCGGCTTGCGTTTCCACCACGACGTTCACCTCGATGACGTGAAGAGCCTCGCGTTCCTTATGACCATGAAGTGCTCGCTGGTCGGCGTTCCTTACGGCGGCGGCAAGGGCGGCATCAAGGTTGATCCGTATAAGCACAGCAAGAGCGAAATGGAACGCATCGTGCGTCGCTTCACGGCGGCGATCGCGCACCAGATCGGACCTGACTATGACATTCCTGCTCCTGACGTGGGCAGCAACAGCCAGCACATGGCTTGGATCGCTGATACCTATTCGTTCCTGAGCGAAGTCGGTGGTCACCAGCCTGAAGCAGTCATCACTGGCAAGCCCGTTGAGTACGGCGGTTCGCTGGGGCGTGAAAAGGCAACTGGTCAGGGCGTCGTTGACACGCTCGTTGAGTTGCTCCCGGAAGCGGGCATCGACATTAAGAACTGCAAGTTCAGCGTGCTGGGCTTTGGCAACGTGGGATCGTGGACAGGCCGCATTCTGCAGGACAAGGGTGCGAAGATGATTGCGGCGATGGACCACACCGGTGGCGTTCGCAACGATGGCGGCATCGATGCACACCAACTCGCAGAGCACGTCCGCAAGACGGGCGGCGTTGCGGGCTTCAAGGGCGCGAGCCGCATTGATAAGGATGAGTTCTACAAGACCAAGGTGGACGTCTTCGTTCCTGCGGCTCTTGAACAGATGATTCAGGAGCCCGAAGCGCAGATGCTCAACTGCAAGGTTGTTGCAGAAGGGGCGAACGCTCCGACGACGCCTGCGGGCGAACGTGTGCTCGAAGCACGCGGCATCGAAGTGCTGCCCGCCATTCTGTGCAACTCGGGCGGCGTGACGGTGTCGTACTTTGAATGGGTGCAGAACAAGACCTGCAAGCAGTGGGAACTCGATGAAGTCGACAAGTCCCTCAACAAGCACATGATCGCGGCTGCGAAGCGCACTCGCGATGCTCGCAAGAAGTACAAGTGCAACCTCCGCACGGCGGCGTATATCGCGGCGCTTGAACGCCTTGCGAGCGCGTATGCGGTTCGTGGCATCTTTCCGTAATCGAGTTCCACTATTTGTCATTCGTGCCACCGACCGCTTTTAGAGCGGTCGGTGTTTTTTTGTGTCGATTCGGAAACGCTGTCGTTGGTACTTACGCACCGACCGCTCAGAGCAGCAGTCGGTGGCACGGCGGAATTACAGCAGTGTGCCTTTAAGAATCAGCATTGCGGCAGAGAAGTAGATGATGATGCCTGTGACGTCGACGAGGGTTGCGACGAAAGGTGTGCTGCTGCCTGCGGGGTCGAGTTTGCACTTCTTCAGAAGGAACGGCAGCATGGCGCCCATGATGCTGCCCCAGAGGACGATGCCGAAGAGGCTTGTGGAGATTGCGGCGGCGAGCAAATAAAAGTGCTCCTGCACGGAGTAGTCCTTGACGGTGGAACCGTCGGGCAGGTGCTTGTTTTCT
Organism: Phycisphaerales bacterium; assembly: GCA_046350435.1. Taxonomy (GTDB): domain Bacteria; phylum Planctomycetota; class Phycisphaerae; order Phycisphaerales; family UBA1924; genus BJHL01. Next base: position 238,908 of record JAXMAK010000005.1, on the reverse strand, counting down.
ACCCACCAGCCAGCCCAACCCCAGATGCTGACGCGGACGAAGCCGATGCAGCCGATGATCGCGCCGAGTAGGCCCGCGACGGCGAGTTCGCGGCGGAGGATCTTGAACCAGTCGCTGACTTTGACTTCACCCAGCGACAGCGCGCGAATGACGAGGGTGCTGGCTTGTGAGCCCGAGTTGCCGCCAGAGGAGATGATCGCGGGGACGAATGCCGCGAGGACGATCACCTTGGACATGTATTGATCGAAGTAGCGGAGTGTGTTGCTGGTCAGAAGTTCGGAGAGGAAGAGCAGCGCGAGCCACGGCGCACGCTTTTTCACGAGTGAAAGCACGCTGGCTTTGTCGAAAGGCTCTTCGAGGGCGGCGACGCCACCCATCTTCTGCATGTCTTCGGTGGCTTCGGCTTGGGCGACGTCGGCGACGTCGTCGTGCGTCACGATGCCCACGAGTGCGCCGCGCGAGTCGACGACGGGAAGCGCGGTGCGGTCGTAGCGGCTCATCAGTTGCACGGCTTCGTGACGTGCCTGGTCGGCGCGGAGGGTCACGAAACTGCGGTTCATGAGGTCGTCGATCTTCGCGCTGGGCTCGGCGAAGATGAGTTGTCTGAGACGCATGTCGTCGACAAGTTTGCCGTGCTCGTCGATGACGTAGACGACGTTGACGGTTTCTGCGTCGCGGCCATATCTGCGGATGTGGTCGAGTGCTTGTGCAACTGTCCACTCCGGGCGGATGCGCACGTAGTCGGGCGTCATGATGCGGCCGACGCTTTTGGGCGGGTAGCCGAGTATGGCTTGGACTTCCTGACGCGATTCGGGCGAGAGCGACGCGACGAGGCGCTGGGCAACTTCTTCGGGGAGTTCATCGACGAGGCGGGCGCGGTCGTCGGCGGACATTTCTTCGATCATCCGCGCGGACTGCTCGTTGCCGAGTTCGGCGATGACTTTTTCCTGCTGCTCGGGCGTGAGGTAGGCGAACGCCGCGCCGGCGTCGTCGCGTTGGAGGAAGCGGAACGCAACTGCGCTGTCCTTGGGCGCGAGTTCATGCATCAGGTCCGCGACGTCGGCGGGATGCAAATGGTGCAACGCTTCGCGCAGGTCGGAATAGGCACCAGCGCGAATCAACTCCTCAATCTCTGGCAACAGCAGTTGGCAGGTAGGCGTCACGATGCCAGCGTAGGACGCTAGGTGCGCGGCGCAACGCCCGCGAAGTCGAGCGCGGCTTTGAAACCTCGGACGCTTTCGTAGGATTCATGCCAGCGTTCTGTGGACAACTTGGCACAACGCACGAACTCGGGGTACTTGGCGTTGTCGGTGATCGCGAGGATTGCTTTGCTCATCGCTTTGACATCACCTGCAGGAACAATGAATCCATTTTCGCCTTCACGGATGATGTCAACGGATGCTCCTGTGACTCCCGTCGCGATGACTGGAAGACCGGCAGCCGCGGCTTCTTGAACCACCATGCCCCACGGTTCATAGCCCGAGGGGTGGAGCAAAAGGTGGACGCCTTTGTACAGGTCCATGACAACGTCAGGGTCGGTGATCATGCCCAGCCAGATCACGCGGGAGCGAAGGTGGGAGGGGACGCGTGCTTCGAGGGCGGCGCGGTCGGGGCCGTCGCCTGCCATGACGAGGTCGAGGTCGGGCCTTTGATCAGCGATCGCGATGAAGGCATCGATGGCGTCGTGGAAGCGCTTGACGTCGACGAACCGGCCTGAGCAGAGAATTCTGCGACGGCCTTCGTCGAAACCGAAACGAGATCGAAGGGCTGAGAGGCGTTCTTGCGAAAGTGGTTCGCGCAGTTTTGGATCTGTCTCGAATGTCACGACGAAACTGCGATGGGTTTTCGCGCCGTATTTTTCGAAGTAATGCACACCCAGACTGCCGACGGGCATCACGCCGGCGCAACTGCGTACGAAGGTGCCAACGACAATTTTCTTGATGAGCCCGCGAAGTCCCTTGCGAGTGATGTCGGTGGCGGCGTTGGAATCGCCCGCGAGAAAGACGGGAATGCCGCGGAGTTTGGCGTACGCGAGAGTCATCCAGCATTCGCTATACATATAGCCATTGATGACGATGGCACGCACTCTTTCTTGTCGCAGAAGTTGGAGAAGGCGGAATCCTTTTTTGAAACCCTTCCAGGCAAGTCCCAGTGATCCTTTTGCAGGGAGTTTTTCGCCTTTGCCAAGAACGGCACCGCCAAAGTGATCCATGGGCGGCAGCGGCCACGCGATGTTGTTGACTTCAAAGAGGATTGGTGTCAGGAAGCGATACTGGGGGAGAGCGGTTGCGAGTCTGGTGTGCAGGTGAAAGCGTGATGGGGCGATGGAGTTGACGAGGATCGCGACGCAGGGGCGTGTGTCGGTTTGTGACGCGTTCACCGTTCGATCATGTGTACGGGCATTTTCTGTGCCACGAAGTTCGCGAGGCAGCGCGTCTTTGAGAGTTGGCAATGCGTGGTTCATGTATCACACTTGAAAAACGCGCACGTTGCTTTCGGCACCGGGAACGGAAAGTGCAGAGGCCGCGGTACGGTACGCACTCTCGTGAGTTTTCCTACGCTTCTTCGTGCAAACCGTTGGCACATATGACAGCCCGATCCGCGCGATGCAAGCGGTTTCGTACTTGCGGGGGCATGGCATCGAAGCGCAGTGCGGTGCGCCGACGGTGGGGATGCAGACGGGCATGCAAGTGTTTGTTGTGCGCCCTTCAGACGCAAAACACGCGAAAAAGTTGCTGGATCACGTGAATCTTGCGAAAGAGTTCAGTGATGTGCCCGTTTCTGAGGGGCAGGCGGCTCCTGATTTGACGCGATTACCGGTGTATCTCGCGCCGCCCTGCCCAAAGTGCAAGAAGCGGTTGCCTCTGCAGAATGACATTGCAGAGTGTCCCGCATGTCATGCGCCGTGCACGATTGAAGACATCGCTGATCTCATCGTGCAGTACCACGGGCCTGAAAAATTGCTGCAGTGTTATCCAGAGGAAACCATCGCGGGCAATCCATTTATTGAATTGAGTTGCCAATGTGGGTATGACCTCAAAGGGTTGCCTAGGGAGGGGCTTTGTCCGGAGTGTGGGGAGCCATATCGGAAGCGGCGGGCGAATGAGTGGTGAGTTTGGTTCAGTTGTGCCGCTCGTCGGGGCACTTCCGTACCCTTCATCATGGCCAACATTCTTGTCATCGGTCCGCATCCTGACGATCAAGAGATCGGCATGGGAGGCACCATTGCTCGGCTGGCATCGCAGGGGCATGATGTGTTGCTAGTGGATATGACGGATGGAAGTCCGACGCCTCATGGGGATCGGGCTTCGAGGTTGGTTGAGGCAGCCACGGCGGTGGGTGAGTTGCAGCCTCATGCGAGTGATTCGCACGCGAAGCGCGGCATGGTTCGGCGGGTGTTGCTGGACTTGCCGAATCGGACGGTGGTGCACTCGACTGAGGCGCGGCACTTGCTTGCGGGTGTGATTCGGGCGCATCAGTCGCAGATTTTGTTCATGCCTCACCCGGTTGATGCGCATCCGGATCACATCGCGACGACGCGCATAGCGGAGGACGCAAGATTTGATGCAAAATTGACGAAGATTGAGATGCCGCCGCCGCCCGTGCAAAGCGACTTGCCGGATTCGTATCGCGAAACTCGTGACTCGGCGAACAAAGTGCTTTCAGCGTTGCCCAGGAGCGGGCCGCCAATCTATCCGCGATGGGTGTTTTATTACTACTGCTCACACTTGCGAAGGCCGGTTGATCCGACGTTTTTGTTTGATACGACTGGGTTTGGTGGGCAGAAGCGCCGGGCGATTGGGGCGTACAAGTCGCAGTTTGGCGTGCCAGCGGGGCAGGCGGGAGCGGGGGGAACGCATCCGTCGGCGGCGAACAACGCGACGCTGCTTGATCGCGTGGCGGAGCATGATCGGTTGATGGGGTGGTACATCGGGACGGAGACGGCAGAGGCGTTTTGGACGAAGGAGCCGATGGGGATTTCGAGTTTTGAGGCGTTGCCTTTGTAGACAACTATGAAGTGTCTTGATTGCCAGTACGATCTTTCGGCGATTGCTTCGGACAAGTGTCCAGAGTGTGGACGTGCGTTTGATCGAGGTGATTCGGATTCGTACTTTGGCAAGAAGCATGTGTCCAAGCGACTGCGTCAAGACAAGACTGCAAACGTCGCGATGCTGGGGAGCGTGATTGCTAGCGCAGCACATACATCGCTCGTGTACGCAGCCCTGCTGATCGCAAGACTGAAGTTGGGGCGTTGGCCTAACCGCTACGGAATGGATGACCCTAAAGACATTTCCTGGACTACGTACGGCTTGCAAGTGTTCTGGATGTACACCTGGTGGGTTCTGTTGGCGTCTATCGCACTTGGAGTAGTATGGACAGCGTTTGCGTTTCATCGCTGGTGGCGGGTAACGGATTCAACACCGGCGGCCCCGTGCCTGATAAAGCCTTGGATACTTGGTTGTTCTGTGGTGTGGTGGATCGCGTTTGCTGTGCATCTGGTGCTGAATGCATCTATTTTCGGGTGGATACTTGATTGAGCGATCGACGCGAATGCGGCGTTTTTCAGCCATAAAATGAACGCAGTATCCAAACGATTCATGTTACTAGTGGTTTTCGGTTTCCGTCCGGCACACCTGCATCCCTTCCAAAAACTAGACAATCCAAACACTCCCCGCCTATCATCTTGGCCCGTCACTTTGCGGACGGGCTTTTCAATTGGATCACATTATGCCTAAGAGCAAAAACCATAAAGGCCTGCTGAAGCGGATTCGCATCAGCAAGTCCGGCAAGATTCGTCACCGTGTTGCGGGCCGCAAGCACTTGCGCTCGGGCAAGGGTGGCAAGAAGCTTCGTCAGTACCGCCGCGAAGGGTTCATGAGCAGCGCAGACGTGAAGCGTCTCGAGAAGCTCCTGTTCCGTCGCTTGCGCGGGCGTGAACAGCCCCGCACGGCACTTCGCAAGAGCCCCAGCCCCGCCCAGAAAAAGGCGATGCGTGAGGCGGCGAAGAAGGAAGCTGCAAAGAAGTAAAGTTTGTCGTCATGGCTTGAATGCCATGCTACTCACGGCTTTGAAAGCCGTGTCACGCACTGCCCGACGGGAACTAAGACGGGATCAACTGCACTTTCTTTGAAAGCAGCCCCGCTCCGATCGGACAACTTTGGAGTTTGAAGTATGCCCCGTGTTCGTAAAGGCGCTGCACGCGCTCAAGCCCGCAAGAGACTCCTCCGCAAAGCCCGCGGCCACTTTGGCAGCAACAGCACGAGCAAGTATCGTGCGAAGATGGCTGTCGTTCGCGCGGGCGTGTATGCCCACCGCGATCGTCGCCGCATCAAGCGCGATTACCGCAAGCTTTGGATCACCCGTATCACGGCTGCGTGCCGGATGCGTGGCACCCGCTACAGCCTGTTCATGAATGGTCTGCGCAACAGCGGCATCATCATCAACCGCAAGATGCTGAGCGAACTCGCGATCCACGATCCCAAGCTGTTCGACAAGATTGTCGCGACGGCGACGAAGGCCGCGAAGCCGATTCCGGCGAAGAAGGGCAAAGTCAAGATCGGGTAGAGAGTTTGAACGAATGTTCCGGACAGCCCGTGCGTGAGCATGGGCTGTTTTTGTATCGTGAGTTTTGGGGTTGTAGGTGGGATCGGGTGATTGGGAACGCAGCGGAAGACGGAGGAGGAAAAGAGGAAGACAGAGAACAGAATGGGTTGGGATTTGGGCGAACGGTCATCGTTCTCTTTGAATCTTCTCTGTTTTCCTCTCGCTTACTCTCTGTGTTCCTCTGCGTTCCTGAGTACTTATTCGCAAGCAGTGCATCGAAGTCTTCTTGAGCGTGTGATGTCATCAGTTCCTGTCAAACTTCAGCATGTGTGCTCTGATACGCCAGTGCGTGTTGTGGAGAAGCTCGCGCAGCTAGAGTCGGAGGATCGGGCGATCGCCGCGCAGTTGGAGGATTCGGCGGTTGTAACTGATCACCGCAAGGTGCGTGATCTTTCGGTGAAGCGGCGTGCGTTGGCACCGGTGGCGGAGGCTTGGCGAACGCTGGTGAAGTTGGATCACGAGGCGGCGTCGCTTGAAGAGGCGATCAAGGCGAATGAGGATCGCGATTTTGTTGCGATGGCGAAGGAAGAATTGCCTCAGGTGAAGGCGAAGGCTTCGCAGTTGCTTGAGAGTGCGTTGTCGGGGCTCGTGAATGCGGATGATCAGAAGATTGGGAGTGTCATTCTTGAAGTGCGAGCGGGTACGGGCGGCGATGAAGCGAGTTTGTGGGCGAGAGACTTGCTTGAGATGTATCAGAAGTACGCGATCAAGCGCGGGTGGCAATTTGAATCGCTGGAAGTCACGCCCGAGCCTGGCGTGGGCGGGATTCGTAACGCAGTCGCGAGCATCAAGGGCGAGGGGTGTTGGAGCGAGATGAACTTTGAGGCGGGCGTTCACAGCGTGAAGCGCGTGCCAGCAACTGAAGCGGCGGGGCGTGTGCACACAAGCACGGCGAGCGTGGCGGTGCTTGCGGAGCCTGAAGAAGTCGATGTGAAGATCGATTGGGCGAATGAGGTTGAGGAATTTGCGACGCGGGCGCAAGGGCCGGGCGGGCAGAACGTCAACAAAGTCGAGACGGCGTGGCAGATTCATCACAAGCCCACGGGCATCATCATCAAGATGATGGAAGCAAAGAGCCAGCAGCAGAATCGCGAGCGGGCGAGGCGAATGCTGATGGCGAGGTTGTATGAATTCGAGCGCCAGCGAGTGGCAAGCGATCGCGCGGCGGCACGCAACACGCAGATCGGCACCGGCGGGCGCAGCGAGAAGATTCGCACGTATCGCTGGAAGGAAGGGATCGCGGCGGACGAGAGGTTGCCCGGGGAATATCAGTTGCGGGACTTGCTCGCGGGTGATTTTTCGGAACTCATGCGCGATCTTGTCAAGCAAGAGACGGCGCGGCGTGTGGCGGAGTTGTAGTGGTGAGATTTTTGAGCCGACGGCGCTAGCCGTCGGGACGAGTTGCTACGACGATTCACACCACGCCGGACCATCATGACGCATAGTCCCGATGGCTTGCGCCATCGGCTCCATAATGACTGTGAAGTTCTCAGGCTCGGCGTGTTCTGCGATGCGCGAGCAAGCCGAATGTAGTTGTTGCGAGCAATACCCCCGGCGCAGGCACCACCACGAAGTTCATCTGATAAATCGTCGGCTCGCCGGTTTGTTGAATCCAGAACGTGTACGTGCCGGGGCCGACCGGTGCGATGAAGCCGCCGCCGGGGTAACGGGGGACGGCGAGTTCTTCCATGAGGTCGTTGCCTAGGTCGGAGGGGCCGAAGAGGGCGTAGCCCAGCACTGATTGATCGGTTGCTTCTTCGGGGTTCACGACTGTGGTGCCTGCGACGACGCCCATGAACATATTGAAGTCGGGAGAGAAGTAGTCTTGCAGAATGATGCCGGTCAGTTGTGCGCCGGCGGGGATTGTGACTGTGATGTAGTCGCGGTCGATGCCAGTGCCGTCGTCGCCTGTGGTGCCGCTCAAGATGTTTTCGCCGTCTTCGGAAGCAACGAGTGTGGCGACTGTCGGTGCGAGCCAGTTGTTCGAGAGATCGCCTTGATTGGTTTCGTTCCAGAGCGCACCCGCGTGCGAGGTGGCTGTGAGGGCGAGCGTTGCGACGAGGGAGGTTGCGGCGAGAGTCTTCATGGTGGTTCAACGCGACGGGGAATGATTGATTGCGAAAGCGTCATGTAATGTGCGGCATAACGCGGTGAATGCCAATGAAAATAGCGGAAAAGTCGCGGGAATTTCGTTGGACGTGTGCTCGTGACGTGCCCTAACGTGGTTTTCCATGGGTAGTTCCTTGCTGACAAATCCCGCACAGGCGGACGCTGCGTACGCCGCGGCTCAGGTTGTGGTTGAAACGCATCGCCGCGTCGCCGCGTTTCTCAAGAAGGGCGTGACGCTCGCGCAGGTCGATCAGTTTGTCGCGAAGCAGTTGGAGGATCAGGGGGCGAAGAGTTGCTTTCTGGGCTACACGCCTAATCGCCGGACGCTGCCGCCTTTTCCCAGTCACGCGTGCTTGTCGGTGAATGAGTGCGTCGTGCATGGCACGGCGGGCTACTTGCGTCGCGAGATGCGCGAGGGCGACGTGCTGAAGGTTGACATCGGCGTGCATTACAAGGGCTGGATTGGTGATGCGGGGTGGACATATGTCTTTGGCAAGCCAACGGACCAAGTGTCGAAGTTGATGCGAGCGGGCAAGGAGTCGCTCGCGGCGGGGTGTGCGCAGCTCAAGCCCGGCAATCGCTTCCGCGACTTTGCGATCGCGGTGCAGACGATTGTCGAAAAGCAGTACGGCTTTCATCTCATCCGCGGCATGGGCGGGCATGGTTTATTTGTCAATGGCAAACCAAGTTTGCACGGGCCTCCTTTCGTCGCGAATCGGATGCCTGATGCTGGTGAGGGTTGGGAAGAGCAGAACTGGAAGTGCGAAGTCGGCACGTTGATCGCCGTGGAGCCGATGATCGCGGTGGGGACGGGCATCCTCGTCGACAAGAGCCGAGCCCCGATGGACCAACGCTGGCCCGAGATGGTCGCCGACGGCTCGATGAGCGTGCACTATGAGCACGACGTGCTGATCACGGAGAAGGGGCCGAGGATTTTGAGTGAGGGGATGGAGGAACTGGATGATGTGGTGATGGGGTGATGGGACAAAGCGATGAAACGATAAAGCGATGAAGCGAAAATAGGAAAAAAGGCCGGATGCCACTCAGGGCTCCGGCCTCTTGCTTTCTTTATCGCTGTTCGTTGTATCGCTTCAACGCTTTACGTCCCACACGGCGTGCATGGCCCTTCGCTGTACACGACGAGGAACGAGTTGATATCGCACGGATCAAACACGCTGGTGTCGTTGTTGAAGTCGATGTCACCACAGGTCGCCCCCGAAGGAACGCAGGGGCCTTCCGAATACACCGACAAGAACGCCTCGATGTCTTGCGGGTCGAAGAGGCTGGTGTCGTTGTTGAAGTCGATGGAGTCGCAGGTGGGACCGCCACATGTTGGCGATGGCATAATCAGACCCCAAGTCTGTCCGTTGTCGTAAGTACGATTGTCAACCGATGCCCCGCCGTGATGCAAAATTCTACTTCGGCTCCGATCGTATGTCGCACGCGCATTGACAAATCCGATTGGTGCTGGACCGCTTTCAATCGCTAATCGTTTCCAAGCGATTCCATCCCACTCCCAAAGATCTCTGTACGCGCGACCTACGTGAAGCACATCAAAGTCGTTATTTGAGTTCATTCTTCCACCAAACATAACGACGGTACGTCGGACGGGATCGTACACCATTTCAAGTCTAACCCTAGCTGGCGGATTACCGTTTGGCGGTGTTACATTCGCCCATGCCGTCCCGTTCCATTCCCACGTAGAATTGTCGTACTGTCCGGAGGTACCAATCTGTCCGCCAAAAAGCACGACTACACCACGGTGTTCATCAAAGGCCATACCGGCACCGTTTCTAAGCCCGGGATTCGGTTCAGAATCGGGATGTTGCGTCCAAGACCCCGCAGTGACGTCGTAAATCCAAGTATCGCCCTTCCGTACGCCAAGATCATCAATACCGCCTTGAATGACCATCTTGTTTCGCACACGGTCAAACGCGGCAGCATGATCGTATCGCTGGCCAGGTGCTTGCACGCCTAAGTCTGACCACGTCATTGAAGCAAGGTTAAGTTCCCATAGTCTCGCTGTTGCGTTGCTCGAACCGTTCGACGTCGCACCGCCGTACATCAAAACGGCTCGACGCGAAGAGTCATAAACCAAAGGGTGAAAGAAGCGTGTCCCGGGCGAGCCTGTCGCGGCAGGGACGGTCCAAGCATCACCGCTAAATGCGAAGGTTGCGGCTCCGAATTGTTGGACGATGCCAGCGCGTGTAACGAGCGCTCCTCCTTGAACAATTGAACGGCCTCCAACCTCGTCGTAGCACAAACCGAAGAGATCGCGCGGGCCAAGGTCAGAGCGGCTCCAAGCCGTCGTCCATGTGTTGGTCGCGCCATCAAAGGCTAGCATATCTCGCTGCGGTGTCGCTGAATTCAGGATACCGCCGTACAGCAAACAGCGTCCGTTGAATGGGTCGTATGCCATTGCGTGTTCATCCCTTCCGTTGCTCGGAATAAGTGCCCGCTGAACCCATGTGGTGCCGTCGTAATCCCATGTGTTCCTGTTGGCCTGTCCGCCAGCCAAAACGATGCGAGACCTCGCGCTATCAAACACAACTGCGGGATTTGTCCTAGCGTTTGGAATCGAGCCAGTGAAACTTCTAGGCGTCCATGTACCAGCGGCACCGTCCCACTCCCATACAGATATGGCGGTCGTACCCTCGCCTATCAACACGCTCAATTGACGCTCTTCGTCGTACGCCATCGCATACCCGACTTGCGGTCCGGGGTTCAATGTGGCTGTCCTGACTGACCAAGTCGAAGTAGTCGAAGGGCGCTCAAGAACATCGAGCGATCCGTTCACTCCAGCGTCGAGCCCTCCATAAAGCACCATCGTGTTTCGAGTAGAGTCGTACGACATCGCGTGACCACTTCTGGGAAGCGGCAGTCCTTGGGCATCAGTAAGATCAGGTGCCTGAGACCACGTATGAGTTTGCGCGTCATATTCCCAAACTTCCGCGGTTGCAACGATGTAGCCGCCGCCCGTCATCACAATTCGCTGACGTGCGATGTCGTACGCCATCGCGTGGCCACCACGCCGCGAAGGGGAATTGCTGGGCTGGAAGCGAGTCCAAACGCCAGAGGTCAGGGAGTACTCCCATGTATCATTTTCACCAGTGTCACCCCCGAAGAGCACTAACACGTTTCGGTCGGAATCCACTGCTACTGCGTGACGCCAACGCCCGGTAGGAAGTTCCTGATCGTCCCGACTCCATACCGCTTTGCATGATTCGTTCACAGGTGTTGCATCCAACACAACTGTATCTAATTCACTGACTTCGTTGCCTGTGTCATTCTCGGCGCGAATGAGGATATCAGTGACATCGGCCAATGCAGCCCTGATGAGGGGTTCTGATGCGACTGGGCCATTACAACTTCCAACCTTCCAGTAGCCAGGCAAAAGCGGAATTCGTGTTTGTCCCCAGGCATCGCGACTTGGAATATGTGTGTCAGCATATAGAGTAATGCCGCCGCCCAATATGATCATATCGTCGAGCGCGTAATAGACTCTATTGTCAGTTGTTGTCCAACGCTGCTCGCATGAAATCGATCCTCCGTATGCCGCCGATTGGTTTCCTCGGAAAAGCGCAGAAGCTCGAAAGAATGACGTGCCGTTGAATTCTGCGTGACGCAGGAAACCACCAGTTGATCCGCCGGTTGCGATCCAAGTCACGGCGCGATTTGTTCTTGTGCCCAGTGTCGCTTCACAAATGCCAGTGGTCACGCTAAAAGCCGTCCATCCTTGAGTGTCTGCGTTGAAGGTGCTCTGAACGAGAACTTGTGCAGGTGCGATGCCTGAGAGACTAAGAACGACGAGCAGTGCTACTGCACTCACATGGCGACGAAGTTGCGCAAGAGCAGCGCGTGTCATGAATGCCATCGCGCCAACGGGAGTTCCGCCCGTGCCCAGGTCTATTTCTCCCGCTCGCACGGGCGCTCCTCCCGTTCGCACGGAGGAAGCAAAAGTGCGGGCGGAAGCGACGATCTTTGGCAGAATCATGGTGTCCCCTTGAAGTTGTGCGGCGTTCGTGACGATGCGGACTGCTGTCTCTGCCTTGTGAGCCTCATAAAACCACGCTTATCGCGTGATGAGCGGCTGAGTTCTCGGGCAGTGCATGCAAGATACCGCATCTGTGGTGTATTGCAAGAGGAATTCAGCCGGTTTGCGCGCCTCACTCGGCAGTGCGGCGGTAAGTGTGCGTGAGCGGGCGACTTACAAAGGAGTCTTTTGTATGAGCACCTTACCGGAAACGATCATCGGCCAAATTCAATTCTGCGAAGCGCACGTGCCTGTGTGGACGGAGATGGCAACGCAGATTGGATTGACGGCTCCGCAGGTTGCGTCGCTGGCGACGAAGACGACTACGGCTCGCACCGCGTTTAATGCGGCGCAGTTGGCGCGTGAGGAGAGCAAGGCGGCGACGATTCGGCAGAACACGGATGCGCGCACGATGCGTAATCAGGCGAGTGATCTCATTCGGCAAATCAAAGCGTACGCGGAGTTGCAGAGCAATCCAAACGCGATTTATGCGGCCGCGCAGATTCCGCCCCCGAGTGCGCCGCTTCCGATTCCGGCGCCGGGGAAACCAACGGACTTCCAAGTCGTGCTGCAATCTGACGGCAGCGTGACGCTGTCGTGGACCGCCCCCGAGTCCGCGGCCAGTACAGGCGCGTTCTTCACGATCTCAAGAAAGTTGCCGGGCCAAACCGCCTTTTCCGGCATCGGGGGCGCGCCGGGTTCGACGAGCGAATCACGCCGCTGCACGTTCACCGACGCGACCATTCCCACCAGCGCCGCAGGCTCGGGGGCGCAGTACATCGTCCAAGGCTTCCGCGGCACACGCGTGGGCGAAGCGAGCGACGCGGTGACGGTGCAGTTTGGTGTGGATGGTTGGGGTGGACTCACGCTGAACGCTGCGACGACGAGTGCGAGTAGGAAGGCGATTCGGTTGGCGGCGTGATTGAGGATCAAAGCGAAAAGCAATTAAGCGAAAAGCGAAAATAGGAAAAGGCCGGGTGTCTTGCGAGGCATCCGGCCTTGATCATTTTCGCTTTTCGTTTTTCGCTTTGAATTTTCTCGGGGGCTATTCCCACTCAATCGTCGCGGGCGGTTTGCTCGAGATGTCGTAGACGACTCGGTTGATGCCGCGGACTTCGTTGATGATGCGGTTGCTGATGCGGGCGAGGACGTCGTAGGGGATTCGCGACCAGTCGGCGCTCATGAAGTCTTGGGTGTCGACGGATCGGATCGCGGCGGTGCGTTCGTAGGTGCGGCCGTCGCCCATGACGCCCACGCTTTGGACTGGGAGCAGCACGGCGAAGACCTGGCTGGTGCTGCGGTAGAGATTGGCGCTCACGATTTCTTCGAGGAGGATTTCGTCGGCGTCGCGGAGGATGTCGAGTTTCTCTTTGGTCACTTCGCCCAGCACGCGGACTGCGAGGCCCGGGCCCGGGAAGGGATGACGCCAGACGAGGTGATCGGGGAGGCCTAGGACGCTGCCGAGTTTTCGCACTTCGTCTTTAAAAAGTTCGCGGAGGGGCTCCACGAGTTCAAAGCCGAGTTCGGCGGGCAGGCCGCCCACGTTGTGGTGGAGTTTGATACCGGCAGCGGTGCCGGCGTGGCCATGTCCGGACTCGATGACGTCGGGGTAGAGCGTGCCTTGGGCGAGGAACTTGGCGTTGGGGATGCTCTTCGCGGCGTCCTTGAAGACTTCGATGAAGCGATGGCCGATGCGTTTGCGTTTTTCTTGTGGGTCGGTGATTCCTTTGAGATCGCCGAGGAATTGGGCTTCGGCGTCGGCGACGCGAAGATCGATCTTGAAGTGATCGCGGAAGGTGCTTTCGACGAGCGTGCGTTCGGCGTTGCGGAGCAGGCCCGTGTCGACGAAAACGCAGTGCAGTTGCGGGCCGATGGCTTTGTGCAGCAATGCGGCGACGACTGCGGAGTCGACTCCGCCCGAGAGACCGCAGACGACGTGGCCCGAGCCAACTTGCTTGCGGACTTTGTCGGCCATCGTCTCGGCGAAGTCGCTCATGCGCCAAGAGCCTTTGGCTTGGCAGATTTCGTAGACGAAGTTGCGGAGGATGTCGGTGCCGTGGGGCGTGTGCGTGACTTCGGGATGGAATTGCACGCCAAGGAACTTGCGGGGCTTGCCGGATGCGTCGGGTTTGGTGCACGTTGCAGCGGCGAGTGGGCACGTCGGTGTGCTGGCGAGGACTTCGAAGACATTGTTGGGATCAGAAACCTGATCGCCATGACTCATCCAGACGGTGGTGCGATCTGGGATGCCTTTCAAGAGTTCGGAGTGTGTGTTGGGTTGAAGAGAGATTTGGGCACGACCAAACTCGCGCTCGGTTGAGGGTTTGACTTGTCCGCCAAGGAAGTGTGCGGCGAGTTGCATGCCGTAGCAGATGCCGAGGATTGGGAGCCCCAAGTCGAAGATCGCGGGGTCGCAGTGCGGTGCGCCTTTTTCGTACACGCTTGCGGGGCCGCCCGAGAGGATGATGCCGCACGGGTTCATTGCGCGGAGTTCTTTGATGCTGATGGTGGGGGAGACAAGCAGCGTGAAGACGCCAAGTTCGCGGACTCTTCGAGCGATGAGTTGCGCGGTTTGGCCGCCGAAGTCGAGAATGGGAATGACTTCGCCGTGCGACTGGTTTGGGTGGTGGGGCTGGTTGTGCATGGGGAAGGGGATGCTAGGGGGCGGCCTGTGGGAAGGGAATGTGAACGTCGTGCGAAATAGTGCGGCGAAGGCGTTTCTTGGGACGCCAAGGGCATTTTTCGCGGCATGTGCGGGGTGAAGGGTTCGTTCGTACGATGATGAGATGATGCGTGGTTGGTCTCTAACGCGGCGGGGTGTGGCCGGAGCGTGCTTTGCGCTGTGCGGCGTGCTCTTGTCCTCTTGCGGACCCACGATCAGGCCTTCGTTTGATTCTCCGGAGCCAGCGGCGCGAAATGCGGCGATCGTGCAGGCGGCGGGCAAGGACGATGTGTCCGCGACGCCTGGGTTGATTCGCATGTTGCGGAGCGATGATCCGTGTACGCGGTTGCTCGCGATTGAAACGCTGGAGCAAATGCACGGCAAGACGTTTGGATATGACAGTGGGGGAGCAGAATGGCAGCGGACGGCGGCGGTTCGGCGGTGGGAGGCAGCGCTGCAGGCGGGGGAACTATCCAAAATTGAAACATCGGGCGAGCGAGTACAATCAACAGTCGGACTTTCTGTGGAGGGTGATCGAACGAAATGAGTTCTCACGCCAGTAACGTCAGTCGGTTTGACTCACTCGCTCCCGCAGTGCCGGTGAGCGGTGCGTATGGAGAGGAGATACGCCTCGAACTCGTCAGCAAGACTGCTTATCTCTGTGCGGTGCGATCAATGATCTCGGCGGTGTGCAATCGACTCAGTTTCAATAGTGCGCAGGCGTCGCAAATTGTGCTGGCGGTGGACGAGGCGCTTGCGAACGTCATCAAGCACGGGTATTCTGGGCGTGAAGACGGGAAGATTGTGTTGTTCGTGTGCCCGTTCTCGATTTCTGAGCGTGGGCCTGGGATCAAGATCATCATTGAAGATAATGCAAAGCAGGTTGATCCCGCGGCGATCAAGAGCCGGGACTTGGATGATGTCAGGCCTGGCGGACTGGGCGTACACATCATTCAGCGGGTCATGGATTCGGTGCAGTATGAGAAACGGGGCGGATCCGGGGCTGCAGTTGGTTCGGGGGGCGGGATGAAACTCACGCTGATCAAGTATCTCTCGTCGCCTGCAGTCAGCGGTGACGGATTGTCGAGCGGGGAAGCGTGTTGTGGCGGCTCGGGAAACTGTGACGTGAAAGAAGGCAAGAAGTAATGAGTGATGTTCGCAACCAGCCCAGCGTGAAGTTTGCAGGCGGTGTCGCGACGGTGACCCCTCAGGGAGACATCGGCACGTACGAAGCGAGTTCGCTTCGCACGGCGATCAAGCAGGCGTATGAGCAGAAGCCTCAGAAACTCGTAGTCGATCTTGCGGGCGTGCCTTACATGGCGACGGCGGGACTCGCGACGCTCGTGGAAGCGCGGCAACTTGCGATGAAGAGTTCGACGCAGCTTGTGCTGTGCGGGCTGAATGATCGTGTGCGTGCGGTGTTTGAGATTTCGCGATTGACGGGCGTGTTCAAGATCGTCGCGACGGTTTCGGATGCTGGATGAGGTTTTGTTTCAGCACAGAGACACAGAGATCAAGAGAAAAATGAGGGGCTGGTTTGAGAGTGAATTGAACACTCATGTGATAACGTGCGCATAGTCCACTATCTTTTTATCTCCTTTTCCTCTTGACCTCTGTGTCTCTGTGCTGAACGGAAGCATCTATGAGCACCGTTTTTGCGAAGGAGAAAGTGTTTTCCTTGAAGCAAATCACTTGCCGCGTTTGTGCAAATGGTGAGCGAGTCCATCGAGTACTTCTCGTTCCATCGCGACGGCGGTTGCAACTTCTTCGACGGTCACGATGTCTGCACCCAGCGTCATCGCCGTGAACTTGCCTGACAGGAAACTGGTTCGCACCGCGATGAAGATGTTCGGGTGCGCTTCGCGGATGACTTGCGTTGCTCGCAGCGTGGCGTCGTCGTCTGGAATGGTCAAGAAAATCGCGTCTGAGTGGTGCAGGCCTGCTTGCTCCAGTACTTCTTTGTTGGTGATGTCGCCATACACGACACGACGGCCCAGCGTGCCTTGTCGCTGGATGGTGTTGGCATTGAGTTCGACGACGGTGAACGGAACTTTTTGAACGTCAAGACGATCTGCAAGAGCGCGGCCGACAGGCCCGAACCCCGCGATGATGACGTGCTTTGGGCGCAGGACGGGGGTGTACTCGCCTACGTACATGCGGGTTGTGGCAAATTCTTCGGGGATTGCATAGGCGTCGGTGAGGGCATCACCTTCAGCAGAACTTGAACTGCTATGCGATGCGGTGTGGGAGTCTTGTGACGCAGAGCCTTGCGCCTGTGCGTCGGTGTCTTTCAAGACAGTGTTGCGAATCCAGGGAGACAGTGGGACATTCACGAGTTTCGCGGCGAGCGTGCGGGCGGATGGAAGCAGGAAAGGCGTGGCGACCAGAGACAAGATCACGACGGCGATTGCGAGGCCAGTTTCAGATGGTGTGAGCAACGTCGCGCCTGCGGCGACGATCACGAGTGTGAATTCGCCTGCGTTGCCGACGTACGCGCCGGTCAAGAGCGAACTGCGAGCGGTCATGCCTGCGAGGTAGCAGGAAAGGCCCACTGAGAGCGTTTTGAGCGTGAGGACGCCGATGAGAGTGACGATGATCGGGACGATGTTCTCAACAACTTCCATCGGCGCGACTTTGAGGCCCACCGACGTAAAGAACACGGCCATGAGCAGATCACGCATGGGCGAGAGTTGTCCCGACAGTTGGTAGCGATACGGAGTCAAGCCCAGCATGAATCCCGCGAGGAACGCGCCCATCGCGTTTCCAAAGCCGATGAACGTTGTCCACGCGGCGCAGAGGAGCGCGATGGCGGCGGCGGTCACGAGAACGAGTTCGTCGCTCTTGAGTTTGCTGACGCGATCGAGGATCCAAGGAAGGATTTTCTGGCCAACGACGAGCATGAGGAAGACGCCGCTGCTTGCGAGAACGCCCTTGAGCGTGCCGTTGAGCCAGTCGGGGAAGTCGTTGGAAAAAGTCATCCCGCCGTGCGAAGATGATGCGGCATCGGCACCTTGGCCTCCCGAACCCCACGCGACGATGACGGGAATCAACCCCAGCATGATGACGCTGAGGAGGTCTTGAACGATGGAGATGCCAAGGCTCACGCGGCCGTGTAGAGCAGAGGTTTCGCGGCGCGACATGATGACGCGGACGAGCACTGCTGTCGAGCACATGCTCATCCCCAACGCGAGAATGAGTGCGTTGGGGCGAGGAACGCCCAGAAACAGCAGCAAACCCCAGATGAGCAGCGAGGAGACGAGAGTGGAACCAACACCCACGGCGACGATGTGAACGAGGCCCTTGCGCATCGAGTTCACGTCGAGGTGCAGACCCAGCGTGAACATGAGAAGGACCAACGCAAGATCAGAGACTTGTTCGACACTTGCACCGTCTGAGATGAGTTTGAGAGCGTGCGGGCCCACGAGTGCGCCGGCGAGCAGGTATCCCGGGATCGCTTCCATTTTGAAGCGGCGGAAAATCGTTGCGACGATCGCGGCAGTGACGAAGAGCACGACGAGAATCACGCCGAGGCTTTGGGAGCCTTCGGGCACTGTCGCGCCGGAAGATGCAAGGGAAAGGAACACGGGGGCACAGTATGGGTACATCGGCGGTTCCCGCGATATGTTTTCAGCGAGGGTCTTTGTCTAAGGTGTGATGACGGCGCGACGAAACGAAAGTTGTCGGTCGCTCGACCACCTCAACCCCTCCCGGTGGGAGGGGCTTTACGAGCGTCGCAGCAAGATTGAGAGCAGCGTGATGTCCGCTGGAGTGATGCCTTCGAGCCGTGCGGCTTGGCCGAAGGTGCGGGGGCGGAAGCGATGGAGGGACTGGCGGGCTTCGGGCCGCAGATGCGTGATCGCGAGGTAGTCCGCGTCGGCGGGAAGAGGTTTGTGTTCCATTTCTGCTTGGCGGCGTACTTCGGCGTGCTGGCGCGTGATGTATGTCGCGTAGCGGCGCTGGGCGTGCACGAAGCGCCAGACGCGCTCGTCAAAGCGAGTGGTTGAGTTCGTCAGCGGGGTTTGTAAAGCACGCTTGAGATCTGCAACATCGAACGATTGACCCCGCAGCAGTTTTTCAACGGGCTGGCCTTCGTAGGTTGTTGCATCGATGAGCGTGTTCAACTCTGCGGCTTCTCGCTCGAACTGTGCGACGCGTTGCATGCGTTGATTGCCCAAGTACGAGTTCGCAAGCAGACCGAGCGATTGCGAGAGAGGCGTCAAGCGGTGCCACGCGTTGTCGCTGCGAAGCAGCAAGCGATGCTCGGCGCGGCTGGTGAACATTCGGTAGGGTTCGACGGGTGTCTTGGTGACAAGATCGTCCATCAGCACGCCGATGTACGCTTGGTCGCGCCCAAGCGAAAAATCGGATTGCCCCAACGCGCGCCGGGCCGCGTTGATGCCAGCGATCAAGCCTTGGGCGGCGGCTTCTTCGTAGCCGCTGGTGCCGTTGATTTGCCCGGCAAGAAACAAGTTTGCAATCAGTTTCGTTTCGCCTGTCGTGCTGATCTGGTGCGGGCGCACCATGTCGTATTCGACGGCGTATCCGTAGCGGAGAATCTCGGCTTGCTTGCAGCCGGGCATCGTGCGGACGAGTTTGTCTTGCACGTCGGGCGGCAGGCTCGTGGAGATGCCGTTGCAGTACACCCAGTTGGACGCGTGGCTTTCGGGTTCGAGGAAGACGCCGTGCGAATCGCGTTGTGCGAAGCGAACGACTTTGTCTTCGATGGACGGGCAGTAGCGTGGGCCTGCGGACTCGATTTGTCCGGTGTACATCGGTGCCCGATGCAAGTTGGCGCGGATGGTGTCGTGCGCGGATGCGTTGGTGGAGGACATCCGACACGACACTTGCGGCAACAGTGGAAACAGTGGGCAGAGGAAGTGATTGGCTTGCCAAGATTGAAGCAGTAACGCGGTGCGTGAGTTTGTATCGTCGGTTCGCCACCATGCGGAGAGGTGTGAGGTCGATTCGTGGAGCCGATGGCGCGAGCCATCGGGACTTGTGGCGTTGATTGCAGTATCAACGCTTGAATTGCAAGGTGTGTCGCTTGTCCCGACGGCTTGCGCCGTCGGCTCCATTGATGGCTCAGTCGTTAGATCGCTAAACGCCTGCGGAGCGTCATCTCCAGCCTGCTCTTCCAGTTCCTGCCACCGAATCGACTCTCGCTTGAGCCGAGGCGGAGTGCCTGTCTTGAGCCGACCGAGTTCAAATCCCAACTCGCGAAGTGAATCGCTGATTGCGTGCGAGGCGGACTCGCCGTGGCGACCGCCGGAGGTCTTCAGTTCGCCCGTGTGCATCAAGCCTCGCATGAACGTGCCAGTCGTGAGCACAATCGCGCCTGCGTGCAGATGGATGGACTCGTTCTGCGTCTTGATGATCACGCCGGTTGCTTTTGAGCCTTCGACAACGATTCGTTCAACGCTCGCGCCGATGACTTCGATCACGGGTCGTGACGCGATCAACATCTGCACGGCGACCGCATACGCGTGCTTGTCGCACTGGGCGCGGGGGCCTTGGACCGCTGGGCCTTTGCTCTGATTCAGAACTTTGAATTGGATGCCTGTCGCGTCTGTCGCAAGGCCCATGAGTCCGCCCATGGCATCGATCTCACGAACGAGTTGGCCCTTCGCGAGTCCGCCGATCGCGGGATTGCAACTCATCACGCCGATCTTGGTCGGATCGAGAGTGATCAGCGCCACGGGTTTGTGCTGTTCGCCCGAGCGACTTCCCGCGAATAAATTGGCAGCCGCCCACGCGGCTTCGACGCCTGCGTGACCACCCCCGATGACGACGACTTGGTAATTTCTCGAAAGCACAACGCATTGTATGAAACGGAGGTTCGGAGCGGGATCGTCCGAACGCGAACCGAATGAGCTTCCGGAAAAGCGGCGAATTGCTGATAACCAGCGGTCATTTCTGAATATGCAGTGCGTTTCTCTGTGTGATTGCCCCCAATTTCGTGTACATTTGTGGCTGCCATGATGATCTGGTGTATGGTAGAAACGGAAACGGCCATTCCGTTTGCGCGGTATCGGGACAGATTGCAACGAGATCCGAAGATGATGTACTCAAAGGTCGTCGCATTGATGGTTGCAGCGGGAGGTCTGTGCGCTTCGTTTGCACGGGCGGACATCATTACGGATTGGAATCAGCAATTGCTCGATGCTGTGACCGCATCAAACACTGCGCCACCCCGTGCAGCGCGAATGATGGCAATGGTCCACACTGCACAGTTCGACGCGGTGAACGCGGTGTCAAATCAGTATCAGGCGTACCAGGGCTATCTGCCTTGCCCGGCTGGGACCAGCAAAGAAGCCGCGGCTGCTCAGGCTGCGCGTGATGTGCTTGCGAATCTGTTTCCTTCGCGTACAGCGATCTTTGATTCACAACTGACGACTCACTTGAATGCAGTTGGTGCTGGTCAGGCTCGGACGGACGGCATCAGCCTGGGTCAGCACGCAGCGACGGGCATCATGAACCTTCGCAGCGCAGACAACAGTGGCAATGACTTTGTGTACAACGGCGGGACCAATCCTGGGCAGTGGCGCCCGACACCTCCCGGAAATCAATCCGCAGCACTTCCGCACTGGGGTACTGTGACACCCTTCGGCGTTGCTTCTTCATCACAGTTCATGGCTTCGCCTCCGCCCTCGCTCAACAGCGCGGCGTATGCAGCGGCGTGGAATGAAGTGAAGGAATTGGGCAGCGCGACGAGCGCGACACGCACGGCGTATCAAACTGATACTGCATTCCTCTGGCGAGCGGGCGGCAACACTGTGACGCCTCCCGGCATGTGGAATCAGGTTGCACAGCAACTGGTGACGGCAAACAACTTGTCCATCGAGCAAAGCGCGCGTACGTTCGCGCTGGTCGGTATGGCAGTCGCTGACGCTGGCATCACTGCGTGGCAGACCAAGAACACCTACGACTTCTGGCGTCCGATCACGGGTATCCAACTCGCAGGCCCTGATGGAACAAGTCCAGCGGGCGCAGACCCGACTTGGACACCCTTGTTTACAACGCCCAACCACCAGTCCTACACGAGCGGGCACAGCACGTTCTCGTCTGCGGCGGGCGCGGTGCTTGCTGATCTCTTCGGCAATGGCGTGACGTTCACCGTGACCGGAGATGGCGTGACGCGAACCTATTCGAGCATTTCTGATGCTGTGGCGGACGCGGGCATGAGCCGCATCTATGGCGGCATCCACTGGCAGTTTGACAACACGGCGGGCCTCGCGAGCGGCACGAGCGTGGGCAACTACATCGTTGACAACTACCTCCGCGTACCAGCGCCTAGTGCGGCGGCCTTGTTGGGAATGGGCGGGCTCGTCGCGTCGCGTCGGCGTCGTGGGGCCTGATTCAAGTAAGAATTCATCAACAAGAAAAGCGACGAGCACAGTGCTCGTCGCTTTTTCTTGGTTTTAGTTGATGTTTGATCGCTTCTGAGCGGCAGGGAACCAGCATTGTTCACTGGCCGCACGCGCTGCATGGACCTTCACTGAAGGAGAGCAGGAAACTGCTAATGTCGCACGGGTCGAAGATCGAAGTGTCGTTGTTGAAGTCGATGTCGTTGCAGGTTGCGACTTGCGGGATGCACGGGCCTTCGCTGTAGACACTCAAGAAGGCATCGATGTCCTGTGGATCAAAGAGCGAGGTATCGTTATTGAAGTCGATCGAATCACAGCACTGCGTGACAGTCAGCGTCGCGATGTCAGAATTGCGAACGTCGCCGCATTCGTTGGTGACGACGCAGTAGTAGCCGCCTTGGTCGCTCACGTCGACGCCTGAGAGCATCAGCATGTGGTCGGTTTCGCCAGCCAAAGGCTGAGAGTTTTTCATCCATTGGTATGTCAGAGTGTTTGCGCCGTTGAGAAATGCGGCGACGTGAAACATGACGTCTGTTCCGGCGCATGCTGTTTCTGAGACTGGATGCTCAAGAAACGAGGGAGCGCGAACGACGCGGATCTCGTTGCCCAGTAAAGAGTGCACGCTGCATTGGTAGTAGAACGTGCTGGGCGTGTTCGGGCCCGGTGTGATGATGAACGACTGGCCGCCGGGAGCGGGAGTACCTGAATAGCCCGGTGCCTGTGCGGCAGAAAGCGGTGTGCTGCCAAAGCCGCCCGTGGCACTTGTGGTGAGTATGAGTGGGTGAAGACTCGTGTTGTTTGCGACGAAGGTATAGGTTGTGCCTTCACGCATACGAAGAACCGGGCGGGACACGCCGTTGACGAAGTAAGACCCGGTTACGGTGAGCGTCTGGGGGAAGTTGCATTGAGCGAACGAAGCCGAGGTGGCTGCAAGCGCGACAGAGATTGCCCAAGCGGCGCGACAGGTGATGTTCATTCCGATCCTCCAAAGTTGTCGGCGATGCCCGATTGCCCGCCTGAAAGCATGTGTTTGCATAGGCGTCGTGTATTGCAGAATGTCGAAACTTCGCGTGCCTTCGCGCTCGAAATATACAAAAAAACGGACCTGCAAAGGTCCGTGGTTTGAAAAAACTGTGGATGAACTTACTCGGCTTTGCCGCCGCTCATGTCGTAGACCCAGCGATCGCCGGCGCGTTCAAAGTTCTGGACTTCGCCCGGAGCGAAGAACAGCCCCAGTTCGCGTTCCGCGGCTTCGGGTGAGTCGGAACCGTGAATAAGGTTGAAGGAATTTGAAACACCAAAGTCGCCGCGGATGGTTCCGGGGTTGGCCTTGCTGCCGAACGTCGCGCCCATCATGTTGCGAGCGATGGTGATCGCGCCGTTGCCGCGGATTGCGAGAACGAGCACGGGGCTTGAGGTCATGAAACCAACGAGACCCTTATAGAAGCCTTTTTCCTTGTGGGCTTCGTAGTGCTTCGCGGCGAGTTGCTGGCTGATCTGCATCATTTTGCAGCCGACGATCTGCAGGCCCTTGTCTTCGAAGCGGGAGAGGATGCGGCCCATGAGCCCGCGTTGAACGGCATCGGGCTTGAGGATGATGAGAGTGGTTTCCATGTGTGCTTTCTGTAAAAAGTGTGGTGAATTCGTGATTCTGAAACGAGCGGCGATTATAGATGTTTCAATGTGAGAAAGCGAATCCGCGAAGCGGGTGATGGGCAACAGGAAAGTGACGCACTCTCACCGCGAGAGCGATTGAAAAGCGGGACGATTTCAACCGATAACATCGCTATGCACGTTCGCGAATTGCTCGGACAACTTGCGTCAGGATCAACGCTGTCGAACGAGCAGAGTCGGGGGGCGTTTGAACTTTTGCTGACGGGGCAGATGGAGGCGACGCAGATCGCGGGGCTTTTGTCGCTTATGGCGGCGAGGAAGCCAACGGTGGATGAGTTGGTGGGGGTTGCGGAAGCGATGCGGGCGCATGTCACGCCTGTGCCGCTGGAATTTGATTCGCTCAAGAAGCGAGGCGTCGCGATTCTTGATACGTGCGGCACGGGGGGCACGCCCAAGACTTTCAACGTGTCGACGATCGCGGCGATTGTTGTTGCGGCGGCCGCGCCCGGCAAAGTAATTGTCGCGAAGCATGGGAATCGCAGTCGGACGGGGCGAGGAAGTGCGGAGGTGTTGAAGGGGTTTGGCGTGAATGTCGATGCGCCGCCCGTGGTGCAAGCGCGGTGTGCGATGGAGTGCGGGGTGTGCTTCTGTTTTGCGATGCATCATCACCCGGCGATGAAGTATGCGGGGCCGGTGCGGCAGGCGCTGGGGTTTCCGACGATCTTGAATCTTGCCGGCCCGCTGACGAACCCGGCTGGCGCGACGCATCAATTGATGGGCGTCTATGACGAGTCGCTTCGTCCGATTGTTGCGCAGGCATTGTCTCGCTTGCGATGCAAGCGTGCATGGGTAATGCATTCTGAAGATGGGTTGGATGAGATTTCGATCAATGCGAAGACGCGGGTGAGTGATGTTGTGGGTGGCAATGTCAGTGAATCGCTTGTTGATCCACCTAAGCTTGGAATCGCGAGAGTGCCGCACGAGCAACTTGTCGCAGACGACGTGGCGGATGCGGTGCGGATTGGGCGAGAGTTGCTGGGAGGGCAGAAGGGGCCGCGGCGGGAGATGCTTTTGCTGAATGCGGGAGCCGCGTTGCTTGTGTGCGATGTCGTGAAGACCTTGGAAGAAGGAATCGCGAGGTGCGGCGAAGCGATTGATCGCGGGGACGCGATGAAGACGATGCAGGCGTTGGTGACGTTGAGCAATGCGTAGCAGAGATGTCACCACGAAGACGCAAAGAACACGAAGAAAACGCGTCCTCTCAAAAGAGCTGACAGCCCGATATCAGACCGTGAAATCGACAAGCACGCTGCGACAAGAAAACGTGCTCTCAGAATCCGTGCATTCTCTTTCTTCTTTGTGCTCTTCGTGTCTTCGTGGTGAATCTCTGGGTTCTCGGTGCTAGAAAAGTCACTCAAAGCACGGCAAACAGAACGCGAATGCAGATTGCAGAATCTCTGGCCCGCGAGTTGCATCTGAGGACTCTGTGGAAGCAACGAAATCTGCGAGTTTCTGGGTCATGAGTGAGGCGAATTCCAATTCGGAGGCCAACAAGCGGCGGGTTCGACATGGCCGAAAGGACGCCGTGCGGCCTCAGGATGCGTCTGCTGAAAAGCCTGCACCCGCCATTACGGCAGGCGATCCGGATCAACTCGTCACGCTGACGTCCGCTCGAACCGAGTTCGAGGGGTCGCTGATGCGGAGCGTTCTGGAAGACGCGGGCATTCGAGCGAGAGTTTTTGCGACCAGTGCCACGGGCTTGCAGTGGGAGGGTGGGTACACCGATCCGATTAAGGTGCAGGTGCGTCGCGCGGATTTGGTCAAGGCTGCGGCTGTCTTGAAGAAGAACAAGCAGGATTCCGTCGATCTTGATTGGGCGGATGTTGATGTTGGCGAAATGGAACCCGGTGCGCCGCCCGTGCCGTTTGGGAAGACCTCGTTCTGGGAACGGCGTGCGAAGCGTCGTCGGCTTGCACGCATCGGTTTTACCTTGCTCACGGCGGGTTTGCTTGTTGCGTGGATTGGTCAGCAGGCGGCGATTCCCGTTGCGTTGTTCACTGGTGCAGCGGTTGTTGCGTACTGGGATGGTGATCCCAGTGGCGGTCGATATTCATAGCAAATTGCGTTAATGGCAGAGGCGAGCGATCGTGAATGAACGCCGCTTGCGACGCACGAGTTGGTTTCACGCACGTACAATTGATCAACAGGAGAATCTCATGTCGCATCAGCACGCAGGTCACGCTTCGGGTAGTTCGGTCGCTTCGAAGGAAGGTGGTTGTGGAGGGGGCGGGGGAGGCGGTTGCTGTGGCGGCGGTGCGAAGCACTCGCATGAGAACAAGCAGGAATCGTCCGAAGGTGGATGCTGCAGCAATAAGCCTGCGAGCGAGTGTTGCAAGACGAGCGGGAAGAATGCGATGGCCGCGGCTTTCAAGCCCGGTATGACGGCGGATGAAATTGCTTCGCTGCCCACGTTGCACATGCTGATGCGAGCGAAGAAGGGCATCGAGCATCTGGATCAGCGCGTGTTCCAATTGACTGAGTCGCAGATTGATCAGGCGTTTTTGCCCAGCGCGAATGTCGGTCGTTGGCCTATTCGCGTGCTGATCGGTCACCTTGCAGATGCTGAGGTCGCTGCGGTGCACCGCATGCGACGCATCGTGGGTGAAGACAATCCGGTCGTGAGCGGCTGGGACGAAGATTCGTTTGTGGATGCGAACCTTTATCAGAATGCACCGAAGCAGTATGCAGACAACCCAGAATCCGATCACGCACGCGTGATGCACGCGTTGGGCGGTTCGATGGCGGTGATCCACACGCTGCGGCAGTGGTCTTGTCAATGGCTGATGTCGCTGGATGAAGCAGCCTGGGATCGCACGATGATGCACCCGCAACGTGGAGCGGTGAGCCTTCGCAAGTACGTCGCACTGAACACGTGGCACGTTGAACACCATGCCAAGTTCCTCACGCAGAAACTCGACCACATGGGCATTCCGCACGAAGTGGAAGAAGCTGGTGGTTGCTGCGGCGGGAGTGGGGGCGGCGGCGGTGGGGGTTGCGGCTGCAAGCACTGAGCGTGCGGGCAAGTAACGGTGTACCGTTGATGGCGAAGCACACGTGGTTTGGGCCTTGCGGGCTTGAACGTGTGTCGATTGCCTCCTCATGGACTCTATTTTTCATCAACGTCGATACTTGATTCCGTTTCGCAGCAGCTTGCTGCCTCAGATTTTTACGGACACGCTTGTGATTGGTGCGGGTGTCGCCGGGCTGCGCGCGGCGGTGTCTGCATCGACGCATGGTGAAGTGATTGTCCTCGCGAAAGGGGACTTCAAGCATACCAATACCGCGTGGGCGCAGGGCGGCATTGCGGGTGTGTTTGACGAGCACGACACAATTCAATCCCACTATGAAGACACGCTGACTGCTGGTGCTGGGCTTGTTGATGAGCCGGTCGCGAAGCTTGTCGTGCGAGAGGGACCTCGGCTGATTGAGGAGTTGTTTTCGTGGGGCATGAAGCCTGATCGCGACGCGAAGGGCAAACTGCAATTAGGCCGTGAGGGTGGGCATGCGCATCACCGCATCATTCATTCCAATGGTGATGCAACGGGTGCGGAAGTGCAGCGTGCGTTGCTCGAAAAGATCCGAACGTTGTCAACGCAGGGCGGGCCGGTGCGAGTATTTGAAAAGTGCTTTGCACTCGATCTGATTACGCCCAACGACCAGCCCGGTGCGCCAGTGATGGGGGCGATCACGCATCATCCCAAGCATGGTCTGCAGATGATCTGGGCCAAGGCGACCATTCTTGCAAGCGGCGGTGCGGGGCAACTGTTTCGTGAGACAACGAATCCGCCACAAGCAACTGCTGACGGCTGTGCGATGGCGTTCCGTGCAGGTGCAGCACTTGCAGACATGGCGTTCACGCAGTTTCATCCGACGACGCTGTATCTTGCAGGCGCGAGTCGCAGTTTGATCACGGAAGCAATTCGCGGCGCGGGGGCTCACCTGCTTGATGCTCGTGGCCATCGCTTCATGCTCGACATTCATCCGCTCGCCGAACTCGCGCCGCGTGATGTTGTGAGTCAGGCAATTGTCCGACAGATTGCACGACAGGCCGGCGAGGGTGTCACGCTGGATTGCAGAGGTATCAAGGATTTTGATTCGAAGTTCCCCAGCATCGCTGCGATTCTGAAGAAGTTTGGTTTGGATGCGAGCAAGGATCTCATTCCGGTACATCCCGCGATGCATTACATGGTGGGCGGCGTGCGAACAGATGCCGCAGGCCGAACAAACGTGCCCGGGCTGTACGCGGCGGGCGAAGTTGCGAGCAGCGGTTTGCACGGCGCGAATCGACTGGCGAGTAATTCGCTGCTGGAGGGACTTGTCTTTGGTGAGATCACAGGACGAGTGTGCGCGGAGATGAAGTCCAACGGCAACTCGAAGCGAGAAAATGCAAACGACACTCCGATGCCCGCTGGTTTTGGCCCCGCGAGGCCTTCGCCAGTGCCCATCATCAGCGATATTCGGCCGAGTGACTTGGGTGAACTGGACTTGATTGACGTGCGAACAAGTCTTCGCAGCGCGATGTGGAAGAATGTGGGCATTGAGCGCACGGGACAAAAGTTGTCGAGCGTGTGCGAGATGATTGACTTCTGGGCACGGTACACGCTCGACAAGATTTTTGACGATCCGGCGGGTTGGGAAACACAGAACATGCTGACGGTCGCCGCGATGATCGCGCGGTCCGCCGCGTGGCGGTCTGAGAGCCGGGGCTGCCATCATCGGCTGGATTACCCGCAACAATCTCCGCAGTTTCACCAGCATGACCTCTGGCAACGCAACCGGAGTGAAGTGCGGGTCGAATCTGTGATGAGTGCTTGATTGCGTGCGATTCGCAACGATGAAGTTGTCAGGGACGCACGAAGCAACGGATCGAACGCCAGATCAATGTGTCGATGAGGATGTACTTGGAGAAAGAGTTTCACAGAGCGAGATCGAATCGACGCCGGTCGCTCAAAGCGATCGTCGGTGGCGCGATGATTGCGTCCTGTATGATGTTTGCGGGTGGTTGTGCAACCGAAACGAAAATCGTGAAGACCAAGCCTTGGTTTGCCGGGCTTCAGAATGCTGAGGGCAATACTCGGGCGATTGGGGTTGAGAACGAGTTCACGAACAGCGCGTTCGAAGCGCCGGAAGACAAGATTGTCATCGAGAACGAAGACAAGACCAAGACGCTGATCGCGAAAAATGGTCGGCACTTGATGATCCATATTTACACGACGCTCATGGAGTATGACCGTCAGTTGTTCACGGATCAGGTGCTGAGCAACATGACGAAGCAGGAGTTTCGTGATCGCGGGCTTGACCCGGCGAGTGCGTTTGATATGTTGCAGAAGCAGGAAGACGACATCGTGACGCTGTTTGGCATCATGCCGCAGGGCGAACGAACGCCTGGGTATCTAATGGAGCCTCAAGGCAACGGCGTGTTCCGCGTGCGCGTCCATGGAAGGCGTGCGGAGGGGTTGAAGGTTGTCGGGTTTGATATGGTGATGGAGGGGGGCAATTGGAAGTTGCGGTGGATTGTGCCGGGTCGGTGAGAGAACCGAAGCAGATTTAACACAGAGAGCACAGAGAACACAGAGAGAGAACTGGAATCGGCTCTTTTGCAAGCCTCTTTTCTCTCTGCGGCCTCTGTGCTCTCTGTGTTAGAAACGAATATTGCCAATCGCGCTTTCGCAACGACACTCAGCCAACGTGAACGAGCCGACAGCCCGCGAGCGAGAGTGTTTCGTTTTCGCGACGCTCGAACTCAATCGCGATTGCGTCGATTCGCACATTTCGGATGTCCCAGTTGTTGCTCTTCGCAAGATACGCCGCGATTGCTCGCAGTTTTCTGCGTTTGTGCTGCGTGATGGATTGCAGGGGCGATGCAATCGCGGACTTGGTTGCCTGTCCTTCCTCGCGGACGCGAGTTTTGACTTCGAGGATGACGTACTGCACGCCGTCTCTTGCGACGAGGTCTGCTTCGCCCATCGGCACACGCACGTTGCGTCCGATGATCTCCCAGCCGAGCGACTTGATGTGTTTTTCAGCTGCGAGTTCGCCGAGACGACCCAATTCATCGCCATCGCGCGTGGCGGCTTTGCCAAGAACAAGCGACAGCGAGCGTTTGATGCGTTGGGCGAGCGTTGGCTTTGAGGGAACGGCCATGGTGGGAGCTCAAAGCAATGGCACGCGCAATAAGTTAGCATGCGCTGTCCGACTTCGCCAAGGACGACAAGGCGGGCGAGGACACCTTCCATGCATGACCGGCGCTACAGCCCGCACAGAGTACACGGCCCTTCGCTGTAGACAAGCAGGAACGAATCTATGTCGCACGGATCAAAGAGCGATCCGTCATTGTTGAAGTCGATGTCGTTGCACAAGGCGGTGTTGGGCACGCATGGTCCCTCGCCATACACGCTCAGATATGCATCAATGTCCAGCGGATCATACACGCTGCAGTCGTTGTTGAAGTCCAGACTGTCGCAGGGCAGGGTTGGCGCTCCGATGATGTCAAGCGTCGCCACCTCGCTAATAATCGAGCGGCACGGATTGGACACTATGCATCGATACATCGAGCCGTTCACGGAGTCGTCGTTGGCGCACGTCAGCGAGATCGTGATTGTCGAGGCCGCCGCACCTGAGACGACGCCGCATGTTGGCGATCCGTCGATGGTCAGCGATCCGTTGCTAAGGTCTGCCCATCCTCCAACTACGCCGCTGTCTGCGACCTGCCATTGATACGAAAATGGCGGTGTCCCTGCGGCGATCACCGAGAACGTAGCTGACCCGATCGCACACGCCGACGTGCTCTCCGGCTGGTCCGCGATGCTCAGGCACTCGATCTTCCAGATTCTGCCGGGCGTGTAGTCGCTCACGTAGATCGAACCGTCAGCGTCAAAGATCGGGTTGAACGCGTTGACGAAGCCTGTTCCCGTCGCAACCAGCGTGTCGGCTGCCGTGACGTGCGACAGCACACCCGTCGTGCGATGCGTGACGTACATGCCCGGGGCGAAGTTGCCCGCCAATCGGTTTTGCCCAAGCCCCGGATACACGCCGCCAACCGGGATTGTTGCTTGAAGCGTCCCCGAAGTGCTGTACCGACGCACCGCCCCGTCGCTGCACGACACCCACACGCGATCCAAGTCGTCGACCTCGAGGTTTGCGGGGCTGACCGCGCCGGGCATCGTCACAAAGACGGACGGCGTCGTGCCGGTAAACCGCACGATCGTGCGATTGCCGAACACCGACGCGTACAAACGCCCAGTTGAGTCAAACGCCAGCGGCCCGCAGTTGTTGAGAATCGCCGAAGGTCCCGAGACAATGAAGTCCGTCCCGTTCGGACGCACCGCGCGAATGAGCCCGTTGGTCGTGCTGGGAATTCCGCAGCCCAGCAGCAACGCCCCGGGCACCCCGGAAAAAGAGCCCGTCACATCGAACAGAATCCCATCCGGATCAGGCACCGCATTGAGCGAGTACGCGACTGATGTCCCGCCGCCCGGGAGCAGCCGGCGCACCTGCACTCCGCCCGCCGTGTTGTTGTCCGACGCGGCGTACAAGTACCCTGCGTTGTCAAACGCGAGCACGACGGGCAAGTAGTTTGCGCCAAACTCACCGTACAACGTCGTCGTCATGCCGGGCACAGCGGGCTGCGCAACTGCCGAGACAGTGATGCTCGCAATGACAACGCACGCGAGAACCCGAACCGACGAACTCAATCGATCGCGACGCTGGTGTGCGCGAGGAGAATGTGCAGCGCTGTATCGCGTACTCGTGGGCGAGTTCATGGTGTTTTTGTTCAAGTTGCGCATGGCCAACTCCTTTCTCCGTTGCGCCAGCCGGGTCATGGGGCGCTGCAGCAGAAAGACCATGATACATGTTTGTCCGCAATGCGCCAAGGTGCGTTGGTCGGATAACGCCGCCCAATTCGGCGGAAAGTGTGCTTGCTATCGAGCCGGCGTGCCCTTTGCGGAGATTACTTCTTGACGAAGTACCGCTTTTCGGCAAGCGTCAGCAATTGATCGACGATTTCTTCCGCGCTGGTTTTGCTGACGCGACTTTCGAGTTTGGCGAAGTAGCGATCAAGGCCCTTGTTGAAGCGCTCGGATTGCAACTGCTGTTCGATCGACAACTGCGCACGATAGAGATCGACGTTGCGGTTCTCGATTTTTTCGAGGTAAATCCACGCTTTGCCCGCCGAGACATCGACCGGGCCAAAGACTTCGCCTTCTTTCATCGTGCGTGCGGCGTTGTTGAGTTGTTGATTCGCGAAGAAGTTGCCCTCGGCGCGGGCAGTTGCGAGTTCGCGTTCTTCGAGGCCGCCTGTGTCACGCTTGGAAATGTTCAGTTCCGACTTCGCGAGTGTTTCAAATGACTCACCCGCGGCGAGACGCTTGGTGACTTCCTCGATCTGCTCGGGCTTGTTGCCCGGCACGACGATCTGCCTAAACGACGCGAGCGGCGGACGGTTATACACGTCCGCGCGTTGTTCGTAGCGTTGCTCGATATCTCGGCCTGACACTTGAATGCGTTTGCCAACGCGTTCCTGCAGTTGCAGTTGAATCAGTTGACGATCCTGCTCACGCTTCTTCCATTCGTCGAGGGTGATGCCTTCGGTTTGCATCAGAGTGCGTTCAGTCACGGCTTGCGACGCACCAGACTTTCGCTGCGCATCGCGCTGCAACTTCTCGATCCAGTTGACGAAACCCACTTTCTGTTCGTCGGACAGCGTGGACAATGCTTCAGCTCGCAGCACTTCGTCGCGAACAAACAGGCCGACGCGTTTGCGGATTTCATCTCTCGCGTACGCACGCCAGGAACTCAGCGGCCTCTGTTTCGCGGCTTCTGCGAGACGGCGGCCAACGGGCTCGACTGTCGCGCTACCGGTGTCCAAGAAAACGGATGCGAAAATTGGCTTGCCGTTGACATCGCCCAACTTGCCGTCGATGTAGACAGGCTCGCCGATCGGGGTTACGTCGACAACCTGCAACTCGGGCGTGCCCGCTCGGGCGATGACGTTGGTCAGTCCTTCGGACGCTTGCTGAGGCGTGAGCACTTCAACGCCCGCGCCAACTGTGAGTGCATCGGTCTCGCCCGTTTGATTCTGCGATGGTTCCGCCGGCGCGTCATCGCTGCTTGCGAGAATGCCGACGGACTTTGTCGGAGTGACAGAGTTGATATCCAGCGGCTTGAGCGATTCGGTGCGTTTGCCTGGTTGGTGGGAGGCGTCGGTCGTGGGACGTGAATCCAGGTTTGTGACTGAAGCGCCGAGACCGCTGGAAAAGTCGATTGGTTTGAGCGTTCTGCTTGGTTCGCGCGAAGCGTGCGATTCGGTGATCGGGACGGACGTTTCACATCCGCACAGCGCAACGCCCAGTCCGGCAACGCAACACAGCACGAACGCGGATTGCGCGTGACGGGAGCAGTTCGGCGAACTCCTCTGCGAAGTCAGTGCGTTTCTGTCGGGTTGGCGTTCAGGTTTTTTGGTGTGCATCGGCTTATAATGAGCGTAGCGCAGCACTTGTCGAGACGCGAAAACGCCGCCTCAAATACCGGCATCGAAAACGATGTCGGGGAACTTGCAAAGGGCAGCAGTTTTGAGTCGCAAGTGTGCGTGTGGGTGTACACGAAGGAATAGACATGGCCGCTCCCGAAGATACAAAGTCGACCCCCAAGTTGATCATCGATTCAGACTGGAAAAATCAGGCTCAGGCGGAGAAGGATCGCTTGGAACAAGCCGCGGCCTCGAAAAAGGCGAAGTCGCCTGCGACGGGTCTAGCCGGGACGGGAGTTGGCGGCGAAGGCGAAGCCGAGGGCGAAGAAGGCCCGGCGGGTTTCAAGGACCTCGTTGCGATGTTTGCGACGCAGGCAATGAGCTACATGGGATACTTCCCAGACCCACGCACGGGTCAGGCGGTCGTCGCGCTGGATTACGCGAAGATCAACATCGACATGCTTGGGATTCTTGAAGAAAAGACCAAGGGCAACCTGACGGAAGAGGAATCCGCATTCTTGCAGCGGACCGTTGGTGAACTTCGGATGGCGTTTGTCGAACTGTCGAAGGCCGTCGCGAAAGCGGTGCAGGAAGGGCGGATCAAGCCCTCGCAGATGGGCGGGCCGGTCGGTGGTGCTGGCGGCGTCGTGACGCCCGGCGTTGTGTCGCCCAAACTCAATCTTGGCGGCACGACCTGAGAATAAACGATGAAATGGTTCCAAGGCTTGGGTGGTCGCAGCTTGGAGGGTTCGGGGGGCGGGGGCGGATTTCGATGGTGACAACTTTCTTCGCGAGGTTCTCGTTTTCGCTCGTGAAGAACTTCGAAAGGTCTAGAAGTGAGTACAACTGCTGACCCGTCTTCAACGTCCAGCCCCCCGACTGCCGCAACAAACGCTGGCTTCATGGACCGAAATTACCATCTGCTGCGCAGGCTTCACAGCCTGACTGGCATCGTGCCGATCGGCGTGTTCCTCATCAATCACTTGCTGACGAACTCGTCGATTCTTTGGGGCAAGTATGCGTTGAGAGGCGAGTACGAAGGCCTGAGCGTGCGTGAAGGCGGCGTGGCGTACTTCGCGAAGGAAGTCACGTGGATCAACACGCAGATTCCGCACTTGCTGCTGATTGAAATCACGTTGTGGTCAGCGATCGCGTTCCATTCCATTCTGGGCTTGTACTACGCCATGACGGGGAAAGGAAACGTGTCGCGGTACGCCTATCAGAGCAACTGGCGTTACACGTTGCAACGCATCAGCGGGTACATCGGAATCCTGTTCATCTTCTATCACGTTGCGACGCTGCGTTGGGGCTGGACGTTCCTCGTTCCGCCCTTTGACAGCAGCATTCCTTGGAGTGCAGAATACTCCGCAAGCACGCTCGCGAGTGCGTTGCGAGGCGGAAACGGAGATATCACCTTCTGGGGATTTGCAGTCAGTGCGTTCTACTTCCTTGGCGTCAGTCTGTTGGTGTTCCACTTCGCGAACGGGTTGTGGACAGCCGCGATTACGTGGGGATTGACGATTTCGACCAAGGCGCAGAAGCGATGGGGCTATGTGTGTGCCGGTCTTGGCGCGTCGATGATGCTCATGGCGTGGGGCAGCGTCATCGGATTCATGACGCTCAAGCCTGGCGACGCGAAGCCTGTCGAAGACCGCATTAAGGGTGTCGAGCCGCCCGTCGAACCGGTTGGCTCAATGACCGCACAGGCAACCGTGCAATCCAAATCAGTTTCCGGTGTGTAAAGAGTTTTCGTGCTGACGAGCGAAGCGTGCAATTCGCAAGTGAGATGTGGAAACGTTCCGGGAACACGCAAGCAATTACCGAAATGCACGATAAACACGCTAAATTCAACGAGAAATCATCACTGCACCGTCAAAGAGTTGACGACGAACAACACAGCAAAGCATCGAAGTGAAAGCAAGTATGGCACAGCAAAGAGTCATCGTCGTTGGTGGTGGGTTGGCAGGGCTTGCGGCGAGCGTGCGCATCGCGGAAGCGGGCGTGCCCGTTGATCTGTTCAGCCTCGTGCCCGTCAAACGCAGCCACAGCGTGTGCGCACAGGGCGGTATCAACGCGTGCAACGAAGTCGCACGGCAGCAGGGCTATAGCGAGTACGAGCACTTTGACGAAACGATTTATGGTGGCGACTTCCTCGCCGATCAGCACCCGGTGCTTGAGATGGCTAACTGGGCCCCGCGCATCATCGACCTGCTTGACCGCATGGGCGTGCCCTTCAATCGCACGAACGAAGGCAATCGCGACCTGCGACTGTTCGGCGGCTCGCTGTTCAAGCGAACGCACTTTGCTGGTGCGACGACTGGCCAGCAATTACTGTACGCGCTGGACGAACAGACTCGTCGCTACGAAGCTGAAGGCAAGGTCAATAAGTACGAATTCTGGGAGTTCCTCTGGCCCGTCATTGAAGATGGCAAGGCAGTGGGCATCGTCGCACAGGACATGCGGACGATGCAGATTCGTTCCTTCCGCGCCGACGCTGTCGTGATGGCGACTGGCGGCTGCGGGCTTGTCTATGGCAAAAGCACGCAGAGCGTGATTTGCACCGGTGCAGCCGCGGCTCGCTGTTATCAAGCGGGTGTGTGGTATGGCAATCCGGAGATGATTCAGGTCCACCCGACGGCGATTCCGGGTGCGGACAAGCTCCGTCTGATGAGCGAATCAGCACGTGGTGAAGGTGGCCGAGTGTGGGTGCCTCGCAAGAAGGGTGATACGCGTCCGCCCAAGCAGATTCCCGATGCCGAACGCTATTACTTCCTGGAAGAACGCTATCCGAAGTATGGCAACATCGTGCCGCGTGACATCGCAACGCGCGAAATCTTCAGCGTGTGCGTAAACGATGGGCTTGGTGTTGATGGTCAGAATCAGGTGTATCTCGACCTCACGCACCTCGCGCCTGATTATCTCACGAAGAAGCTCGGCGGTATTCTTGATATCTACGAGAAGTTCGTCGGCGTTGATCCACGCTTTGAGCCCATGAAGATTTTCCCCGCAGTGCACTACAGCATGGGCGGACTGTGGACCACGTACACGAAAGGTTCGTACAACCCCAGCGACCCCCTCACCAAGCACGCGAGCGGCACGCGGCCCCCGATTGGTTTTGACATCGGACTCGGCATGCAGTTGGGCGCACCCAACAACAGCATGACCAATATCCCAGGCATTTACGCGTTTGGCGAAGTCAACTTCGCATACCACGGCGCGAACCGCCTCGGCGCGAACGCGTTGCTCAGTTGCATCTTTGATGGCCTGTTCTGCGGCGTCAGCGTCGTGAACTACATCAAGAACGACGTGAAGAAGTACGCAGATGACGTGCCGCAGGCGATCTTTGACACGACAGTCGCAAATGAGCAGGCGAAGGTCAAGCGTTTGATGGACGCTGTTGATCCGGCAGGCAATCGCGCGGGTGAAGTCAACCCATACATCATCGGCAAAGAACTGGGCGACGAAATGACCGCAGCATGCACAGTGGTTCGCACGGCTGATCGCCTCAAGCAGTGCCAGAACAAACTAAGCGAACTCAAGGATCGTTACTCACGCCTCAAACTCGCAGATGCAGCGACCTGGACTAACCAGAGCCTTAGTTACTCACGAGCAGTAGGGGACATGCTGCTCGTGGCCGATGCGATCGCGCTGGGTGCTCTCGAACGCAAGGAAAGCCGAGGTGCGCATTATCGCACCGACTTCCCGGAGCGAGATGACGTGAACTTCATGAAGACGAGTCTCACAAAGTTCAATCCAGCAACGCGTTCGACATCGCTCGAGTTCGTTCCGATCGACGCAACGCTCATCAAACCCACCGCACGCACCTACGGCAAGAAATCCTGACGAACCCCACGCGCAAGCGTGGGCGAACGTGTCCGAGCACAAATCCGAAACAGAGATACAAACGAATCCTTCAGTACGTAATCCCAGATGGCCAGCAAGCCCGCCCAACCCCAGCATCCGCGAGATCGAGGCCCAGCCCTTGGCGAAGTTGAAGCGGTGCGCCTTGCCAAACGCGTCACTGATGCGACGAATTGCCCCGTTGTTGGCGGAATCGCGGTCATCCTGCACGGTGGTGGACGTTCAACAAGTGATATTGATATTTACAGCGAGGACTTCTGGCAGACGCATCTTCAGTTGACTGAAGCGGGTATTCAGTGGGACAGTGCCAATCGCGAGCACGTTGTGGATGGCGTCGCCGTTCATATGGTAAAGGATGACTCGCTCGGTGGTCCGCCCAAGCGAATAAGCACGATCAAAGGCGTGAAGGTCATCAGTCTCGCAGATCTCATTCGTGCAAAGTTGACGGTTGGACTCACTGCGATTCGTCGTTCAAAAGACATCGCTCATGTGATCGATCTCATCCAGCGAGTCCCTCTGAAAAAAGACTTCGCCGCCAAACTCCCCAAGCATCTTCGCAAACCCTTTAAAGAACTCGTGGACGACGTGCACGGCAAGCGTCATACGCCCGTGCCGCCGACCAAGTTTTGGAAGAAGTACGCAGCATGATCTCCAACTTCACCGACAATTCCTCTCACGCCGCCGAACTCGCACAACGCATGGCCAATCGCAAGCAGGCGAAGGAAGGCCGCACCGTTGTTTTTCGCATCAAGCGCTGCGATGGCCCGGGAAAGCCCAGCCGCTGGGAAGACTTCAAGGTGCCCGTGCCCAAGAACGCGAACGTGATTTCGTGTCTGCAATACATCGCGGCGCACCCGGTGACTTCGTCTGGACAGCAGACTACGCCCGTCGTGTGGGACAGTGGCTGCCTCGAAGAAGTCTGCGGCGCATGTACGATGGTGATCAATGGCAAGGTGCGTCAGAGTTGCTCATGCCTGATTGACGAATACGCGCCGAATGAAGGTGATGTGCTCACGCTCGAACCCATGAGCAAGTTCCCCGTCGTGCGTGATCTCTGGGTTGATCGCGAACGCCTCTTCCACAACTTGAAACGCGTAAAGGCATGGGTGCCCATCGACGGCACGTATTACCTGGGCGGCGGTCCCAAGGAATCGCCCAACAAGCAGGAAACCCGCTACCAACTCAGCGAATGCATGAGCTGTGGCTGCTGTCTCGAAGCGTGCCCGCAGTTCAATGTCGAAGAAGACAAGAGCAAGTGGAACACGTCGTTCATCGGCGCCCACGCCATCAGCCAGGCTCGTTTGTTCAACGAACACGAGACAGGCAAGCAACTCAAGAGCGAACGTCTTGACACCTTGATGGAACAGGGCGGCGTGAACGACTGTGGCAACGCACAGAATTGCGTCAAGGTGTGCCCGAAGCACATTCCGTTGACGGAGAGCATCGCCGCGATTGGCCGAGCCGTGACGATTCACAGCTTCGCGAAGTTCTTCAAGGGTTGATCCGATCTTGTGCCACCGACCGCTGCTTTGAGCGGTGGTGACTTTCGGCAGTCGTTCTTTTCAACAAAAGCAAGTTGATCGAACCAGAACCACGCTGCGAGCTTCACGTTGCACCGCATTCCACCGACGACGCAAGGTCGCACCCGATAGTCGTGGCACATAAGACATCGATGCCCCAAACCGCTCCCACATTCCAGCCCTTCTCGCAAACGCACGCAACTGTTGTCCTCTCCTATGGCGTTGCCGCAATGCTGTTGATCTTGCTGGGTCGCTTTGGTCGTCGCCGAGAATCGCTGGAAACGGGCCAAAATGTACACTTTCTGTGGCTTGGCTTTGTCACCATAGTTCAATTGATCAACGTCGTTTTCTGGTGCGTCCCACCGCAACTTGATCCGGCATCGAGTTTGCCTTTGCACATTTGTGACATCATGGGAATCGTCACCATCATCGCAATGGCAACCAGCGCAAGGTGGTCGCGAGTGCTCCTGTTCTTTTGGGGGATCGGGCTCTCGATGCAAGGATTCATCTATCCGATCATCCACGAGAATTCTGACTCGATGCGCTTTCACATTTTCTTCTTGAGCCACTTCACGATTATCGCAAGCGGCTTGTATGATCTGTTTGTTCGACGATTCCGAATCTCCTGGATGGATTGCGCGATGTCGCTCGTGTACTTGATGTTGTACGCCGGAATCATCATTCCCATCGATCTGCTCTTTGATTGGAATTACGGCTACGCAGGAAAGAACAATGTGGTCGGACCGATCAGCAAGTTCGGGGAATGGCCTATCAGGCTCGTCTGGCTTTTCGTAACTGTCGCGAGCGGCTTTCTGATTTTGACAGCGATTGCAACCGCCATCCAAGCCCTCTCATCTCGCAAGCACAGCCAACGAACCCTCCGCGCCAGCGGAGGCGATCGCCAATAAGCATTCATTCAAAAGCACCGCAAATAAATCTGTTGCAGAATCATGTGAAACTACATTAACCCGCCTCGTAAGCATAGAACTTTACTCATCCACGCCGATTAAATCGATCAAACAGCACCCCAAGAAAATTATCTTTCCGCAACTCTGGTGCTGCAAAATCGCTCTGCTTTCCACGCAGTTTTTCCCCCATCACAACAAAGAGTTCCCGTGTCAATCGCCAACCTGTGCCAATCGCCATCGACAACCCGCCCTTCGGCGGCGCAATCGAGTTGAGCTTCAGCAGCATCAACGTCGCATCATCATCTGGCGGCTTGCCTTCGCAAAATGCCTTCACGCGTTCGTACGCCGCGATCACGTATCCATCGCCAATCGGCACAGTCGTGGTGTTGAGCATGTCCAGCAAGCCCCGCTCCGTCAGAAAAACGCCGCGTGAGTTTCGTGCCTCAATGAGCGCATCCGTATACAGCAGCACCGCGTCACGCGGCCCGAGTCGCAACTTCTGCCGGCGATACTTCGTCGCGTCCAACACGCCCAGCGGAATGTCTTCCAGTTCCGCCTGCGAACTTGACTCAGGTTTCACAAACATCCATGCCTTGAGTTTCTCCCGATACACCAAAGGCGGCGGATGCCCGGCGATCGTGAGATCAAGATCGCCGCTCGGCCCCCAGAACGTTGCAACGACCGCCGTCGCGAATCGTCCCGGTTCGGCGACTTGCAAAAACTCGCTGTTGATCTGCTCGACCAACGTCGTTTGATCAACATAATTCACATAGCGTCTCATCAAGTTGCGAAGTCGCACCGCAAGCCTCGCAACTTTTTCGCCATGCCCGGCAACATCCGCGATCAACACGCGCCCGATGCGGCCTGTCGCACAACTCGATAAATAGTGAATATCTCCGCCCGCAGAGTTGCCCTCATGAGGTTTGCTCAGCACCCACGCATCAAGTCCCGGCATCGACACCGCCCGCTCGACCTCGTCGTTGCTACCCCAAACTTCGGAGCATTGCAGCATGTGGGGTGTCGTCGTCATTGCCCAATCGTTGCATATCTAAGTGCATCAAGCAAAAAGGTCGCTCGAAAGCGACCTTCGTGAATCAGCAAGTTTTCGTAATTGGGAACCGGACCGGTCGAATCAGGGGTTCATCAACCCATCTCTCGGGCCGACAAACTGATTATTCGTCATCACCCTCGTCATGATCTTCCTGCGACTCGAGTTCCTTCTCGAGTTGCTCAATAGACTTCTCTTCTTCAACCTTTTCACCCTTAGCAAGCTTCTCGGCCTTTTCCTTCTCCAGCTTGCGCTTCGCGGCTTCGACCTTCACCTTGTCGGGCGCGAGGATGATGCTCGCCTGCTTGCCCATCCAGCGCGGGGTCTGCTCAACCTTTGCGATATCCGCCAGAGCATCGCGCACTTCGGCGAGGTTCTTGAGGCCCAGGTCCTTGTGTGCGATTTCGCGGCCTTTGAAGCGCTGGGTGAACATCACCTTGTGCCCGTGCATGATGAATCGGCGGGCCTGATCAACGCGCACCATGATGTCGTGCGGATCGATCTTTACAGATCGGCCCAGACGCAGCTCTTTCATTTCCGCAGACTTGCTGCCCTTGTTGCTCTTCTTCTGCTTTCCAAGTTCGTACTTGTACTTGCCATAGTCCATGATCTTGCACACGGGTGGACGTGCTTCGGGGCTGATCTCCACGAGGTCAAGGCCGCGCTCTGTTGCCATGCGGATGGCGTCTGGCGTTTCGACGACACCGATCTGCTCGTTGTCGGGACCGATGAGGCGCACGGGCGTCATGCGGATCATGTGATTGATGCGTGTGCGATGCTCGCGCTCGCGATTGAAACCCCCGCCGCCGCCCCCGCCGTATCCGCCGCCTTGACTTCCGAATCGACCCATGTGTGCTTTCAACTCCCGTTGGTAGGCCAACATGCACCGTCTTGCGAGGTGCTTCCAAAAACTCAACTTTTCGTGGAACGAGCGACCCTCATAGCTTGCCAGCACACTCGCGCTGCGCGAGTGCGTTCCTCAATGTGAGAAGCAAGCTGTGCCGCGGATTGCGATCGTGTGGCATCGACTCGTCCGAAAATCCCCCGCGTCGTCGCCGTACACCGTGTACAGCCTCGTATTCGCGGGACCCCCAACAGTAGCACCGGGTTGCAGTCGGTGTGTGTGAAAGCGGTGACCGCTTCAACCACATCAATTTCAGCCCGTTTCCTTCTTTGAGCTGGTCACTGGCGGCTTGTTCATCTTTTCCGCGGCCTTTTTCACCATCGTTTTTCGAGCCGCCTCGTACTCGTCAATGCTCATCTGACCGGAGTCTCGCATCCGCCTTAGCGATTCGAACAGGTTTTCATTGGCAGCTTCTTCCTCTTTGCTCAGCAGCTTGCGCCGGAAGAGCATGATGACGAGCCCGCCCACCAAGGTGAGCGCAAGCAACGCGAGCACCACCAAGACCACGCTCATGGAGTCGTACTTCTTTTGTGCGACAAGAAAAAACATGCTTGGGCGATCAACTCCTTGGACTTTCGATGCCATCACTTGCCAACCACATCACGAACGCGAGTACTTGAATCAATCTGCGACAATCTGCGTTCATCCCTGATTCATTCTTCCTTCATCCCACATTCACCGAGCGCTCATTGCATGGTTGCGTTTGCGTTTACCACGCGTCAGGATCAACTTCAATCAATGTCGTCATCCTGACGAATCACGTACGACCGGATAATCGTCATAAACCGTACGCACGCGCGAGTTTTTCGTTCCGCACACTTGGCTTCCAGACATACCCAAACGTGGTCGATACACTGTTGTCGTTGCGCGATCCTTACGGGTCTCCGGCCTTTGTTTGGCAGCGCGCGATTTCGTGCCCGACTCCTTAGCCGAGTCGGGTTGCTCAACACCGTGTACTCATTCGGGAGCCACAATGGCCAAGGACAAGATGGGCGGCAACGACAACAACCCGAGCGGCTCCAACCAAAGCAACCCCGCTACTGGCGATCAGGGTTTCAAGGGTCGCAAAGTGACCACGTGCTCATTCTGCGGCAAGACCAGCCGGGAAGTGGGGCCAATGGTCGAAGGCCCAGGCAGCGTGTACGTCTGCTCAAACTGCACCGACCTGTGCCAGAATATCTTCAAGCAGGAACGTCGACGCGTCTCCAGCGCCAGCGCGTGGCTGCGCGAGGTCCCCTCGCCCCGCCAGATGAAGGAATTCCTCGATAGCTACGTGATTGGCCAGGATGTCGCGAAAAAGGCTCTTTGCGTCGCGGTCCACAATCACTACAAGCGATTGCTGCACTTGGAAAGCGAGCACG
This sequence comes from Phycisphaerales bacterium, assembly GCA_046350435.1. Taxonomy (GTDB): domain Bacteria; phylum Planctomycetota; class Phycisphaerae; order Phycisphaerales; family UBA1924; genus BJHL01. Next base: position 196,391 of record JAXMAK010000005.1, on the reverse strand, counting down.
CGGGCAACATCGAGATTGACAAGAGCAATATTCTGATGATCGGCCCGACCGGCAGCGGTAAGACGCTCCTCGCCAAGAGCCTCGCTCGCATGCTGAAGGTGCCGTTCGCCATTGGCGACGCGACCACGCTGACCGAAGCGGGCTACGTCGGTGAAGACGTCGAGAACTTGATCCTTAAGCTCCTGCAGAGCGCCGACTTTGATCTCGAAGCCGCGCAGCGGGGCATTATCTACATCGACGAAATCGACAAGATCGGCAAGACGTCCAACAACGTCAGCATCACCCGCGACGTGAGCGGCGAAGGCGTGCAGCAGAGTCTCCTCAAGATGCTCGAAGGCACCGTCAGCAACGTCCCCCCGCAGGGCGGCCGAAAGCACCCAGAGCAGCAGTACATTCAAGTCGACACGACCAACATCCTGTTCATCTGTGGCGGCACGTTCGTTGGTCTCGAAGAAATCATCCGCCGTCGTCTTGGCCAAACCAAGATTGGCTTCAAGGTCCCCATGCTCGCTGGCTCGCCCGATCAGGACGAGGCGGAAATCTCCGCGCAGTACTACCAGCAGGTGGTTGCCGACGACCTAATCGAGTTCGGCATGATTCCCGAATTCGTTGGCCGCTTGCCGGTCTTGGCTCCGCTCGCGCCGCTCACAATCGACGCGATGGTGAACATCCTGACGCAGCCAAAGAACGCGCTGCTCAAGCAGTATCAGCACCTGTTCGCCGTCGAAGGCGCAAAGCTCACGATCACGATGGGCGCACTCCGCATGATCGCTGAGCGTGCATCCAAGCGTGAAACCGGTGCACGCGGCCTGCGCAGCGTGATGGAAGAAGTCATGCTGCCCCTCATGTACGAACTGCCCGACCACGACAACGCGGGCATCGAGTACGTGATCGACGAGCAGGCAGTCCGACAGAAGACCACGCTGACAAACCTCCGCTTGGCCCGCAAGGAATCGGCATAATCGGCGATCCATCGTGCCACCGACTGCTGCTTTGAGCGGTCGGTGCCCAACCGCCAACGCCGCTCAACAAAATGAAAAAAGCCCCGCACTGGTTGCGGGGCTTTTCGTTTCAAGTCAACAGTTGATTACTTCTTCGCTGGCTTTTCCTTGGCGGGCTTAGCTTCCTTTGCAGGCTTCTCAGCCTTCGCCTCGGCCTTTTCAGCCTTAGGCTCAGCGGCTTTCTCAGCCTTCTCGCCCTTGTCAGCCTTCTTGGCCTTCTTGTCAGCAGCCGCAGCAGCCGTTGCTTCCGCAGTCTTCTTCTCGCCCGTGCCCCAGCCGCCCTTGTTGGTTGCACCCTTGGTGACTTCTTCGATCGCCATGTCGAGCGCACCGCGACGCTTTCCTTCGCCCCCACCGATGCCCGCTGCTGATGCGACTTCGCCACCATCGCGATCCTTGGGCAGTTCGCGGTCGGCCTTCACATGCAGCTTCACGATCGCATCCAGATCGCTGTCGAGCTTGACATGCACATCGACGTTTTCGATGCGCTTGATCGCCGCAGTAAGGCGGACATCTCGGGGCGTGACCTTGAAGCCCTTGGCGTTGAGTGCCGTCGCAACGTCCTGCTGCGTGACTGCACCGTACAGAATGCCCATATCGTTGCAAGAGCGAACGAGTTCGATCTCGACGCCCTTGAGCTTCTCGGTGGTCTCTTCGCGCTGCTTGCGCTGCTGAGCGACCTGCTTCTCGGCTTCCGCACGCTTGCCTGCGAGCTGCTTGATCAGGTTGTCGTCGGGCTGCGTCGCGTAGTTGCGAGGCAGGAGATAGTTGCGGGCGTAGCCGGTACGCACAGTGACCACGTCACCGACGATGCCGAGACTGTCCACGGATTCAATGAGCAACAATTTAACGTTCTTTGCCATGACGCTGTCCTCTTTTCCGACCGGCGAAACGCCGCTCGGAGGGGGAGTTAGCAGCACTTCGGAACGCCCGATGGACCCGTTGGATCGCTAGTGCCGCAACCAGTGTGAGATGTTCCTGGCGAAGTGCCAGGTCGAAATACTACGCAAACCGGCTCAAAAGGCAACCCAAGCGTCGTTTGTGTTTGGATTTAGTTCGCTACTCGACGCCTTGTTGCCGCACCGCTGCCTCATGCCTTCTTTTCTTACAACCCTCTTCCCCCTCCTGATCTCTGTGTCTCTGTGCTGAAATGGAACTGTCAAAAAGCGTTCCGCACCACCCTCACCTCGCCTTACCAAACTCAACCACCCGCCCCTCGGCGATCATCATGATCCGCCCGCCCGACGCGACGATTTCTTGGTGATCAATCGTCGCCCCGCCCGTGAATTCCGAAAATGCTGGCAGCACGACCGAATCGCTGCGAACCACATACGACGCCAGCCTCATCCGCCCGCCGCCATCGCGCAACGAAACAACCGGATGCACATGCCCCGACCAAAGCACCTCGCACGCGGGCCTCAGTGCAAACGGGTTGTCGTTTGTGAACACCGTCGCATCATGTACGAATCCAAACGCGCCTTCGCATACGCACGCGGGCAGCACGTCCAGTTTCCACGCGTCAACCACCGCATGCAACTTGCGATCATGATTGCCCGGCACAATCGCAAACTCACACACATGCTTCCCGCGCCACGCCGCGACTTGGCTCACGAGTCGATCCGTGATGCCTGCCGGCGCGTGCAATAAGTCACCCAGGATCAATACGCGCGTCGTTTGCGTGGCTTCGATCAGCGTCGAAAGCCTTTGCAAGTCGCGCATCGATACGCCGTCGGGCATCGGCACACCAGACGCGGCCATCGTTTCAATCTTCCCAAGATGCAAGTCGCTGACGATCAACGTGCGCTTCGCGTGCCAATACGCCGCCCGCCCCGACAAAAACGAAACCCGCTGCCCACGCAGCGCATAGACCATCCCGCCACCAAGCGCCGGATGCGGCTTCAACTCGTGAATTGTGTCCAAGTCACCCGTCACCATACAACATCGCTCCACCCGTCTCTCATCCACCGACCCAAACTCTCCCAGCACCTTGTATCGCTGCATCGTTTCCTGGTTCAATTCATCGCTTCATCGATTCATCGCTTCGCCCCACACCTTCACCGCCCCCCGCGCCGCCACACTCTGCTCCACCACACTCCTCAAGTCCACAACCATCGCGCCGCCATAGCCCCGTGCCCCCAGCACAGCTGCATACTGCAACACATCAAGTCCACTCGCGCGCTCGCCATGTGTGATCCGCCCGACAATTCCCGCTTCCGACCATCTCGCCGCAATCGGCGCCGCCGCGAGCGTTGCGACAGTATTGGGTATGTCTCTCGCGCTGACGGCAACGCTTCCTTTCGTGCCCGTCGCGTTCGTCTGCACCATCATCGCCGCCGGATCGATACCGATTCCAACCGCGTGCCCCAATGCCGCATCAATCTGCCGCGCAGGCCAAGCATGATCCGCCACTCGCACGCCAAACCGCTCAGCCTGCGCCGCGATGGCTCGCAACACGCCGACATCGATTCCGGTGGGCAGCACAACACTCACAACGCACCCAAGCCGCAAGTCCGCCCCGCACTCAATCGCGGCCAGCACCGCCGCCGTCGCGCGATCGACACGCGCCGCATCCAAAAAATCCGCAGGCGGCACAAACAAATCAACCCCCGCCAACTGCAACCCGCTCCGCACAATCGTCTTCGCCACGTCCCGCCGCGCCGACCCATCCAACTCGCGAGGCCGCAGCGTGGGTTGTGTCAAGTCGAGTTGCACTTGCTCATACCCAAGTTCCCGTGCCCACGCAAAAAACACGCGAGCGTCACTCCCCGCCGGGACGAAATCCGCTGCGCCAACAACACCACTCGCCACCCGCGGCAACCCAGCATTCGAAATGGCAAGCGGCGGCAATTGCACGACCAAGCGTAGTGAGCCGCACCCCAAAAAGCCCCTCCGGCCGGGAGGGGTTGGGGTGGGCGAAGTCCTTTGAGGCCGATTCATCGCTCACAGCACCGCAGCAATTCTCCATGTTCACCATACACTCTCGCGTATCAAAAGGACTCACGCATGCCCGCCTCCCTCGACCGCACACGCGCTCGCCTCGCTTCCGTCAATCAATCTCACCTCCTGAACTACTACGCGCAGCTCAACCCGCAAGAGCAAAACTCTCTCCTCGCCCAAATCGATTCCCTCGATCTCGAACAACTCCCCGCACTGATACAGCAGTACGTGCTGAGCAAGCCAAAACTCAATCTCCCCACCAAACTCGAGCCCGCCCGCTGCGTTCCCAACGACCCGGCCGACCCCGCACACGCCGGCGAGCGCAAGTGGAACAAGCCAGAAGCCATCGCTCGCGGCGAGGACCTCATTCGTCGCGGCAAAGTCGCGGCGTTTGTTGTCGCGGGTGGTCAAGGCAGTCGCCTGGGCTTCGAGGGCCCCAAAGGCTGCTATCCCGCGGGCAGCGTGACGAACAAGCCGCTGTTTCAGATCTTTGCAGAGCAGATTCTCGCGACGCAGCGTCACTACAAGACCATCGTGCCCTGGTACGTGATGACCAGCCCGCTCAATCACGACGCAACCACCAGTTTCTTCCGCCAGCACAACAACTGGGGCCTCTCGCCAGAGCACGTTCGCTTCTTCCAGCAAGGCGTCGCACCCAGCATCGACATGAAGACGGGCAAGGTGCTGCTGAGCGCCAAGCACGAAGTCGCCACCAACCCCGACGGCCACGGCGGCTGCGTCCGCGCTCTTGATGTTTCCGGTTCACTCGCCGACATGCAACGCCGCGGCATCGAGCAACTCTGCTACTTCCAAGTCGACAATCCGCTCGTGCGCGTCATTGATCCTGTGTTCCTCGGCCTTCACGTCGGGGGTGCGCCGAACTCCTCGGGCGAAATGTCCAGCAAAATGGTCGCAAAAGCCGCGCCCGACGAGAAAGTGGGGGTCTTCGTGCTGGCCGATGGCAAGACGGAAGTGCTGGAGTACTCCGACATGCCCGTCGACCTGCAAACTGCACGCGACGCACGCGGCAATCTGCTCTACAACGCAGGCAGCATCGCCATCCACATCATCAGCGTTGAATTTCTCAATCGCCTCGCCAAGGACCCACGCTTCGCGCTTCCGTGGCATCGCGCAGAAAAGAAAATCCCGTGCATTGATCTCGCAACGGGTCATCTCACGTCGCTCCAATCCAACAACGGCGTGAAACTCGAAAAGTTCATCTTCGATGCACTCTCGCTGTGCAAGCAATCGCTCGTCTACGAAACGCTCCGCGAAGAAGAGTTCGCTCCAATCAAAAACGCAACCGGCACCGACAGCGTCGTGACCAGCAAAGAACTGCAATCTCGCCGAGCCGCCAAGTGGCTAGCTGTTGCGGGTGTTTCGATTCCGATGAAAGCTGACAAATCACCGGATTGCACGTTGGAGATCTCGCCGCTCACCGCGCTCGATGCAACGCATCTCAACGCCGCGAAACTTCCGAAAGCAATCACTGCCGGTCAAACGCTTGCTATCTAAATTCAAGATAGTGGCACAGGCGTCCCCGCAGCTCTGTAGAAAACCTATTCACCACGGAGGACACGGAGTACACGGAGATAGAAAATTGTTTTAATTCAAGTACTCTCTCCGTGCCCTCCGTGTCCTCCGTGGTAAAAGCGAGCATACAAGTGGTAGGATTTCTACAGAGCAGCGTCCCCGCCTGTACCCGAGCGTCGCGCGACATTCGCCACAGGCGGGGACGCCTGTGCCACCAGTCTTAGTTGCAAAAAAACGCTCAAATCCAGCCCAAGAAACCCCTTTTCCGACGGTCTACAATTACCTGCTCAAATCAGCCGATGAACTCTGATGTACTGTGGGTTCGTCGCTCAAATAGCCCAGCCAAGGGTGAGTCCGCCCGATCGCGCTGCCGGCACTCTTTATGGAAGTGTGTCTCCCGCCCCGAGTTATTTTTTCTCGACGTCGGCAAGACACGTGTTGGAGTGTTAGTCATGTCCAAGATGGCGTCCCGTTCGAAGGAAGAAAAGTTCGTTTCCAAAGTCACCCCCTCCAAAGTCGCCCACGACTTCAAGGTCAAGGACCTGAGCCTTGCAGAACTGGGCCGCAAGGAAATCCGCCTCGCCGAGCACGAAATGCCGGGCCTGATGGCGCTGCGTGACAAGTATCGCGCGCAGAAGCCCCTCAAGGGCGCGAAGATCGCGGGCAGCCTGCACATGACTGTGCAGACCGCCGTGCTCATCGAAACGCTGACTGAACTCGGCGCCGAAGTGCGCTGGTGCTCCTGCAACATCTTCAGCACGCAGGATTCCGCGGCTGCCGCAGTCGCAGTTGGCCCCAAGGGCACGATCGAAGAACCCAAGGGCATTCCCGTCTTCGCTTGGAAGGGCGAAACGCTTGAAGAATACTGGTGGTGCACGAACCAAGTCCTCATGTGGCCCAAGGGCGATGGCCCGAACATGATCTTGGACGATGGCGGCGACATCACGCTGCTCGTGCATAAGGGCGCACAGTTTGAGAAGGCTGGCAAGGTTCCCGCGTTCAACGCGAAGAACGATCCCGAAGAGTGGGGCGTGATTCTGGAATTGCTCAAGGCCGAGCAGGGCAAGGACAAGACTCGCTTCACGAAGATGCTTGCCGGCATCAAGGGCGTGTCCGAAGAAACCACGACCGGCGTTCACCGTCTCTACGAGATGGAAAAGAAGGGCGAACTCCACCTCCCCGCAATCAACGTCAACGACTCCGCCACCAAGAGCAAGTTCGACAACCTCTACGGCTGCCGTCACTCGCTTGTGGATGGTCTCAACCGCGCCACCGACGTCATGCTCTCAGGCAAGGCTGCAGTTGTCCTCGGCTACGGCGACGTGGGCAAGGGCTGCTGCCAAGCGCTGCGTGGTCAGGGTTGCCGCGTGATCGTGACTGAAATCGATCCGATCAACGCTCTGCAAGCCGCGATGGAAGGCTACCAGGTCGGATTGCTCGAAGACCACATCGACAGCGCCGACATCTTCATCACGACGACGGGCAACAAGAACGTCATCACGCTCGACGACATGAAGAAGATGAAGGACAAGGCAATCGTCGCCAACATTGGTCACTTCGACAACGAAATCGACATGGCTGGTCTCTACGCCGCGGAGAAGGCGGGCACCGTTGCCCGCATCAACATCAAGGAGCAGTACGACGAGTTCCTCTTCAAGAAGCAGAACAAGAGCATTCTTGTTCTGGCCGAAGGTCGCTTGATGAACCTCGGTTGCGCCACTGGCCACCCGTCGTTCGTCATGAGCAGCAGCTTCACCAACCAGACCATCGCACAGATGGACCTCTGGGCCAGCGCGAACGGCAAGCCCACGATGGCCGGCATCAAGTACGAAAAGGGCAAGGTCTACGTCCTGCCGAAGAAACTCGACGAAATGGTCGCCCGCCTGCACCTCGAAAAACTCGGCGTGAAACTCACAGTTCTCACCAAGGAACAAGCCGAGTACCTCAACGTGCCGGTTGATGGCCCCTACAAGCCAAACCACTACCGCTACTAAATAATCTGTTCATATCAAACGAAAACAACGGCGCACCACGCGCCGTTGTTTTTTTTACTATCAGATCGAATGCCGAATGCCGAATGCCGAATGCCGAATGCCGAATGCCAGTGCCCAGCCCCCAGTGCCTATTCCAAACTCCCAATCATCTCCTCCACGGCCAAAAGCGTCATCACACTCGCCTCCAAACTCTGCCGATGATCCCAAGGCGCATTCCTCACGCCATACATCGCCCGGTCGGCCCGCGGCGTCCGCCACGTCGAAGTCTCATCCAACGTCAATTGCCGCAAAAACCGCATCCCCGCAATCAGCCGAACGATCTCCGCGTTGCGTTCTTCCTGCGAAGTCAGCCGCGGATCGCGCAGCATCGTCGCGATGAACGCGACAGGCCGTGCCGTCTGCCAACCAATCTGCCGCCGCGCCTCGACACCTTGACCAAACAGAATCGCACCTTTGAGATCAAGCCCCTCGGCCTGCGCCGTTGCCAGATCAATCTGCTTCTGCCAGATCAACGTTCGCATCTCACGCAACACCGGCGCGCCCGCAAGTTCAGGCCACTTGAGCGTCCCATCGATCTGTGTCTCTGGCGGCGAAAGTTCCACCGCCGCCCACCCAAGCCAAGGCATGTATCGCACCAGCGACCCAGGCTGCCCCGACGCAAGCAAACTTTGCACGGCGGCACGAGCCTGCGCGCCAAACTCATTCTTCTCATCTCTCAATTGTTGCTCGCTGAGCATCCGCACCATCGCCAACGCCACAAGCCCGCGTGCTGGCTCCGGTACACGAGCATCCCACCCATGCTCCAGACAAAACGCCTCGCGCACCACACGAGCGTCAATCTTTGCTCGCTGATTCTGCGTGATGTCTCCCAAGTTGATCGCATTTACCCGAGCATCGTCGTCTGGATACTCAACGACTCCCTTCATGTCCCTCACCGACTTTTTCTTCACAAATACACACAAACACCGCGCCGCTGTCGCCGCGAAGTCACGGCGTGCCCACGCGCGATACTCATCCAAATCCTGCGGAGATTCAGCAATCGTAAACGGAGCAATCACGTTCTCCCGCCCGTTTATGTTGCCCGCCCAGTGCGCAATCGTCCGCTCCAGCAGGTCGGCGCCGGCACCATCGCGATCCAATGAGGGCATGTAGTCCGCGACGAGCGTCATCGCCTGGCCATTCTGAATGTCTCTGCCCCGACTCCAAATGTGCTTCTTGATCCCGTCGCGCCACCGCTTCAACTCGTCAAGACGTATCTCTCGCTCTTCAACAACTCGTCCACCCCGAGTCAAACTCATCGCCGTGCCGCCTCGCACCAGTTCAACCTGATGCTCGACGCGAAACTTTTCAAACTTCCATCCCGCCTTGATGAGATCCCCCGCCTCCTGCCCCGGAATTCCCGGCATCGCCAGCGCCGCATCGCCCGACGCGTCGGAAATCGCAGCCACCAACGACTGCGGCACAGTCTTTCCCATCGCGAGCATCTCGCTGGGAAATACAACCGCAACCTTTCCATCCTTGACATCCGCTGGCGGCACAACCAAAACCCCTTCAAGCCCCGCACGCACCGCGCTGTCCGCATCAAAATACGTCACAATCTCCAGCGCCGTTCTCTGCCTCGCAACCTCCGCACTGATGAGCGCCTCCCGCACCTGCTTCACCTGCACCGCTTCTTGGAGTGCATCGTTCACATAAGGCATCCTCGCCCGAGCATCACGCGTCGCTTCCCGCAACGCACCCTGCGAAGTCCCATCCACGCCCCGGCCAATCACTCGCCCACCCGACAACAACGCAACATTCCACATTTCAGCCTTCGCGTCAGCCGCGAGTGCGCGCAGATCAACGCCGCCCTCGCGCTTGCCAGCGCCAGTCTGCGCCATCAAGTCCTTCGAGTTGTTCAGTTCCTGCCTCAACCCGCCCACAACGCTGCCAGGCACTTTCAAAGCATCCTGAGCGAATGCCGCCGGGCATCCCACTGCAATCACCAAAGCCAACCCCGCGGCACGCAACGTCCTCCGCACCGTTCCAGACTGCTTCGTCACTCTCATTCCAAACAACTTCAAGCCTCGCTCCTTATCCGACGTTCATCAAACGCGCCGCATCACCTCAAGCACGCACCGTGCTTGCCAACAAGTACGAGCGAACTCCGCAAACGGCACCTTGACGTTCCCCCGGCCTATCACGCAGTCCCCGCATCCGAGAACCTCCATCAATCGTATCGCTCCGCATCGGTCCGTGATTCCACTCAAAACACAGCAGAGTTATCGCAACCATCGCTCACCGGCGTTGCACGTTGTCACCAATCAACACGTGGAAATCAACATCCCATACATGCCGCACACGTTGCACATTGGTACCGCCGCCCGCCTTCCCTCGCGCCGCTTGCTTCGCAGTTCTCAGCCTCACCCACATTCCCAGCGCGATCATTCCCGCGGTCCCAAAACCAGATAACCGCGTTTGAAGCACTTCACAGAGCCATCAAGTTCCGGTATACTGATACCTCGTGCGACGTTCGCGCTGTTTCGGACGTGCCGCACAACCTCGCTTCAGACTTTGGCACGCGGATTGAACTATGAATCATGTCGGCACCACGTTGGAGCCGGTCGCGTTGGAAAGGGAGCAGCCTGTGACAGGCGTCCTCCTCACCAACACGGTTGAATCGCTCGCGACTGTAAACACAATTCAAGACGAGGCTTTTATGACACTCCTGATGGCAATCAACGACACCCGCAAACGCATCGTGATCCTCAGCCTCCTGAGCTTCCTCGCGATGTGCTAAATCGAAGTGTCGGTCAACGAATCAATACTGGCGATGAAGACAAACAATCGCCACGCACGAATCATCCAGTGAGCACGGGTTGAGAGTCCCGTCAAGACGCGAAGGGCGAACCACGTCGGTTCGCCCTTGTTGCTTTTGGAACTTCGGTACAACCACAGTCTCATCTACCTCGTGAACTCTGTGTCTCTGTGCTGAAAATGGAACTGAAGTTGAGGCAAAGACCAAGAAACCCAACACCCTCAATTCACCCTTGCGAAGCGCCCTCAAATCCGTGCATCTCACGCTCCCAAACTTCCACTCAACGCGCACCCTCAACCAAGCCAACACTTCCACTCTTCATGCCCAGCTCCCACAAATCTCTCCGCGATTTTCTGACGACGCTTGACGCCGCAGGCGAACTCCGCCGCATCCGCGCGAAGGTTGACCCCGTTCTCGAAATCTCCGCCATCGCCGACAAAGTCAGCAAACAAAAAGCACCAAACCTCCCCAGCAAGTCCGCCCAGCGCACCGACCCGCGCTTCCATCACCTTGGCGGCCCGGCACTCCTCTTTGAAAACGTGCAAGGTTCCGACATCCCCGTCCTCATCAACGCCTACGGCAGCTACCGCCGCATGGAAATCGCCCTCGGCGTGAATGAAGCAGGCCCAGGCGTAGCCGCCGGCAAACTCCCCGGCGGCTTCGAAGCCCTCGCACACAAAATCGCTGAACTTACAAAGCCAGAGCCGCCCCGCAGCCTCCGCGACTTACTCGCGAAAGCAAAACTCTTCGCACCGCTCCTCAAAATCCCACCCAACCGCATGCGAGGCTCAGGCCCTTGCCACGAAGTCGTATTGAAAGGCGATCAAGTCGACTTGACGAAACTACCCATCATCAAGTGCTGGCCTCTTGATGGCGACTTTGCTTCACTCGGATATCCACCCAACATCAACGACAATATCGAAGGCCTTGGTTCAGGCGAAGATTGGAACAAGAACTTCAGAGGTCGCTACATCACTCTCGCCGGCATCCACACGATTCACGCCGACGATATCAACGTAGAAAAACCCTCCAGCCACAACATCGGAATGTACCGCGTGCAATTGCTGGGCAAGCAAAGGCTCGCGATGCACTGGCACATGCACCACGACGGCGCACGCCACTGGAAAAGTTGGAAAAAACTCGGGAAACCCATGCCCGTCGCTATCGCACTGGGCGGCGAAGCAATCCTTCCCTACGCCGCCACCGCGCCGCTCCCGCCTGGCCTCAGCGAACTGCTGCTCGCAGGATTTCTCAACGGCTCAGGCATCGAAATGGCCCGCGCGAAAACCGTGCCGCTCTGGGTCCCAGCGAACGCCGAGATCATCATCGAAGGCTACGTGAGCGAAGTGGCTGGCGATGTTGGCTTCTTAGGTGGCACGGCCTTCCAGGCCGTGAATGGAGGCGCAGCCGACAAGCCGAACATCTCTCCGCACTCGCTGGGCCCCGGCGCCGTCTTCGAAGGCCCCTTCGGCGATCACACCGGTTTCTATTCCCTCCCCGATCGCTACCCGATCCTCACCGTCACCGCGATCACGATGCGTCGCAATCCCATCTATCCGACAACAGTGGTGGGGCTCCCGCCACAAGAAGACTACTTCCTCGGCAAAGCCACCGAGCGAATTTTCCTGCCGCTGCTTCGCACCATCATGCCCGACATCGAGGACTACGACCTCCCGATGTTCGGCGCATTCCACAACTGCGCCTTCGTGCAAATCAAAAAGTCCTATCCACTCCACGCCCGCCGCGTCATGCACGGCATCTGGGGCGCAGGCCAGATGAGCTGGACCAAAACCATCTTCGTCGTCGATCACGACGTTGATGTTCACGATGCCGCAGCAGTCTTGCGAGCCGCTGGTGAACACTGTGTGCCCGCAAGAGACTGCGAACTCGTTCGAGGTCCCCTCGACATCCTCGACCACGCCGCACCGTTTCTCGGTGCTGGTGGCAAACTAGGCCTCGACACCACTCGCAAAACCAGCGAAGCCGAAACACATCGCGTCCTCAGCGACGCCGCTGAAACAGCCTGCAAATCAGGCGAAATCGGACCAGTCCTTGGCGATGCCGCACGCACTAGCGAGTCGCTTATCCGAAAAATCCCAAACGTCCTCGACGCACGTATCCCCGATCAACTCGGCGGCTGGTGGCTCCTCGTTCAAATCCAAAAGCAAAATGCGAAAGACGGCGCGAACGTCATCAAAGCTCTAGGTGACATCCCAAATCACACACAGCTCCCACGCTACATCATCGTCGTCGACCGATCCGCCGACATCTCAAACTTCGACGACGTCCTCTTCCATTGGCTCGCACACTCATCGCACGATCGCGACCAAACCCTCAGCATCTGCGGCCGACGCATCGCGTACGACGCAACCCCAAAACTCCCCGGCGACGAACGCAACAGCCAACCCGTCCGCAACTGGCCGCCCCTGCTGCGCATCAGTGATGAAATCCGCACTCGCATCGAATCCCGCTGGCGCGAATACGGCCTCTAATCGCGTTCCACCCGTTGCTTGGATGCCGCCTGCCTCGCGCGTTCTTTTCTTTTGGACACCGGGACTTAGAGTGATTTGTCTTCACTCATAACAAGCGCTTCATGAAATTCCATTTCAGCACAGAGACACAGAGATCAAGAGGAAGATGAGAGGGCGCTTGAATGCGCTGAAATCCAAGCCTTCTCTCTTCTGCCTCTTGAACTCAGTGTCTCTGTGCTAAAAAGGAAATTGACGAGAGAGCTGCAACACCTAAGGAGAGCCGGCTCTAGTGTCGAAAAAACACAGCAACCCTTCTCTCGAAGGGTTGCTGGAAAACTTCACACTATGAATGAACTTGAGATGTGAGACAAGTGAGAGTTCATTTAGCGACGGCGACGACCAGCCGCCAGACCACCAAGGCCCAGCAGAGCGATCACGCCCGGAGCGGGAACGATCTGGCCAGACACGCCCACAGCGCGGCCGCTGTAGCTCGTGTTGAAGAAGTTGCTGCCGCCACCGATCATGAGGTTCACGATTGCGCCTTCGAGTTGATCTGCGGGGAGAGGAAGCGACCAGCCGCCGGTGTAGCCGTTGAACTGACCATCATCGGTGTTGAACACGATGTTGGACAGCGCGCCGGAGAACGCAGCGAAGCCAGGAGCGATCTGGATCCAACCTTCGGTCTGAGGAGTGCCGAGATCGTTCACGCCGTTGATCGTTGCGGTGAACGTGTCACCATCGATGTCAGTGATGACAATCGTGCCCAAGCCATCCGCGGTCGTCGCGCTGGTCTTGTTGATTGCCATGGTGAGAAGAATGTTCGCGGGATTTGCATCGCTCACGAAACCTTCGGGAAAGTCAGCGGTGCCGATCGGACCGATCGTGCGCTGAAAGAAACCACCGGTGGTGAGTGCGCCGTTGACAGCAGCTGCAGTGAAGTTGCCAGTCGTCGAACTGCTCGCAACGTATGAGCCGCTGAGGCTGTCATACGAGAACGAAGCAAGAACTTCCTGAGCGTTCGCGGCGCCAGCGGCACCAGCGAGAGCAATCAGAGCAACAGCGACCTTTGAAACAAAGCGGGTCATGAAATCTCTCCTCCAACACAATGCCGTGCACTCTCAATGCACAGCGATGATCTTGTCTCTCCTCGCGCAGTGCGAGTTCTCTCAGTGAACATTGTACAGGAACTCCGACACCAGTTCAAGTGGAATCACTGCCTGATTTCAGGCACTTCACGCAATTTTCATAATCTCCCTAGTCCAAATTAATTGGGCTTTCTGCCGCATTTTTGCAAGCCCAGAACCCGCGGCGCGTGGCTCGCTCGGGCCGGAGACGCCCTCATCAATCCTCGCAAAAACAAAAACCCGCTCCACGAGGAACGGGCTTTCGAGAAATCTTGTCAATTGCGACTTCAGGCATCGCGGCGGCGACGCAGGACGACCGTGGCTCCGGCCAAGCCCAAGGCCAACGCACCAGGCGTGGGCAGGATTTGACCAGAAACGCCCACCGGACGATCCGAGAAGGCCGTGTTGAAAAAGCCTGATGAGCTGATCACCAGAGCAACGCTTGCACCAGTCAGAGGTTGGGTCCCAAAGTCCATGCTCCAGCCACCCGCATACCCGTTGAACGTGCCATCGAGTGCGCCGTTATCAACGAATGCTGGGTTGACCATCGCTGCGTTGAAGTTCACGCCAAGAGTCGTACGTGTCCAGATACCGGAAAGGCCCGTCGTGAACTGATCACCATCGATATCAGTGATCGTCAGAGTGCCGGTGCCGAGTGCCTGATTCAGCCCGATCACAGTCACGTTGACCGAGAGCGAGATGTTTGCTGGGTTCGCATCAGCGACAAAACCCGCAGGGAAAGCAGCGTTTTGTGATGTGGGAAGGATTCGGTTGAAGTCACCAACGGTGTTCAGCAACGCACCCGATGTTGCGTTCGCAGTGAACACGCCCGTCACGGGCGAACTCACCACGTACGACCCGCTCAGGCTGTCGTACGTGTAAGAAGCAACAATGCTGTTGCCCGCGAATGCGGCGGAACTGAGCACAACGGAGCCAACAATGGGCAGCGCTGTGTTGAAAATCTTACTCATCTCTCTGCTCCTCTCGCCGCCTCCAGCAGCGTCGGACGATTTCTGAACCTCTTTCACTGCATCAACGCTTACGCCTGATGCAGACTTGTCTTGTCATGAACGCATGCTCACCTCTCTCAAAGATCGAGCACGCATGTTGCATATATGGTCTCAAGCGCGACGACGACGAGCTGCAGCCAAGCCGCCCAAGCCGATGAGGCCAAGGACGCCCGGAGCCGGAACGATCTGTCCCGAAACACCGACTGCGAAGTCGCTGAAGCCCGTGCTGAACCAACCCGGTGCGCCGAACACGAGGTTCACGATCGCGCCTTCGAGCGGGTTGCCCGGGAGCGTCATGTTCCACGCGCCGTTGTAGCCGTTGAACTGTCCGTCAGCGACACCATTATCAGCCAACGAGATGTTGGTGAGGTTGCCGTTGAAGAAGTAGAAGCCTGGTGCGAGCAGGTACCAGTCACCATCGACTTGCGACGTGAAGGTGTCGCCATCAATATCAGTGATGGTGATCGTGCCCAGTGCGCTCGATGCGGTCGTGCCGCCCGAAACGCTCACGGGAAGGCTGATGCTGATATCAGCCATGTTCACGTCGGTGACGAATCCTGCGGGGAAGTCCGCGTTGCCGCTTGAGGCAATCGTGCGGTTGAAGTCACCAACCGTGCGAAGCCCGGTGATGTCAACTGCGTTTGCCGTGAACGTGCCCGTGGTCGCGCTGCTCGGCACATACGTGCCTGACAGGCTGTCATACGAGAACGAAGCAAGCGTGGATTGTGCATTGGCGGCACCAGCAGCAATGGCCAGCACAGCAGCAACAGAAATAGCGCGGAATGAACGCGTCATCAGTCTCCTCCTCGTTCAGTGATGCTGAACGTATTCACCGCCAGCGCGGCGTGTCTCTCGGGGGACATTGTCACCGATTTCGGCGACAAGTTCAAGAGCAAAGTGCGCAAAATCGCGAAAAATCATCACGAATTATTGTGTCCTTTGTGGTCACAACGGTCCGTTAGATGCATGCAAAACGTCCAAAAAAAGACCCCCGGGCGGTGGGACCCGGGGGTACTTAGGTGCGGGCTGCGGCTCCAGAGGAGCGGCCTGGGGTGGGAGAGGCCTACGCAAGCCCGCAATGGGTGGGCATTTATGGATTACTGGACGAACGTGTGGACACAATCTGAAAAATCTGTGGAATTCATTTTGTTTCTCGGACGCTCAGGGGCACGCCTGACGCATTGCTGCTCAAAGTCGTGTATCCTGAAGCCTCATCCTCCTTGGCTCTGAGTTGGTGAGGGATTGCGCCCCTCATCAACTCGTCGATCCTTCTTGTCGAGATTCCTGCGAACCTCGTTGCCGTGCTGGCTGGGCCTCAAGACCAAGCGCGAGACAGAAGCAATCCTCTTGCACTCCGTCACGAGCACTCATCCTTGAGTGACCGGCCTCACGTCCGTCGAGAAGCACGCGCCAAGCATGCCTCTGAGCATCCGAAAAACAAAATCTACAAACCTTGCTTAGCTGCAGCCCATGCTGTTGCCGCAGTTGACGCACTTGTGGCACGTCCCGCTGCGAACAGTGATGTTGCCGCACACATCGCACGCCGGCGCATCGCTGATTTCACCCATCACTTTGCTCAGCGTCGACGCCTGCGCTTTCTTGGACATCTGCACGATATCGATATCCGTCAATTCTTTATGAATGTGCATCACAGCACCGGGCGGCAAATCCTTCGAGATCCCTTGCGCGATTTCTGACTCACGCGCGTTGCGGCTGGGCGCCTCATTCAGCAAACCCGGTGCGATCTCGTTGGACAATCCGCCAACCTGTGATGGCGAAGTTGTTGTTGTCTGCGAACTGTGCGTGATGCGCCCAGCCGCGGCTTCAACTTTGGGGGATTCACTCGTGGGACGCTGCGGAGCGTTGGCTTCGCGATACCCCGCGACAAACTCCATACCCATCCAACGGAAGATGTAATCAACCAAGCTCTTGGCAATCGGAATCTCGCGATTCTCAGTCATGCCCGCCGGCTCAAATCGCTGGTGACTGAACTTGCTCACCAAGCTCGCGACCGGCACGCCGTACTGCAACGAAATGCTCGTCGCAGTGCCCAGCGAATCCATCAATCCGCCAATCGTCGAGCCTTCCTTGCTCATCGTGATGAAAAGTTCGCCAGGCTGGCCATCTTCAAACAGGCCAACCGTCAAGTACCCTTCATGTCCCGCAACGTTGAACTTGTGCGTCACGCTGCGGCGCGTGTCAGGCAAGCGCCGACGCTTCGGACGATCAACCGTCTTGACCGGAGCCTCAACGCGCTCGATGGGCTTGGCTTCAACAGCAGCAACCGGCACAACCTTCGCTGTTTCCGCGGGCTTCGCCGTTGCTTCTTCTTTGCCAACTTCCTTCTTGGCTTCGTCAGCAGTCGCAGAAAGCGGCTGGCTCTGCTTGCAGCCGTCGCGATACAACGCATTCGCCTTGAGACCAAGTTCCCACGACAAGCGGTAGCAGTCCTTGATGTCCTGCACGCTCGCGTCGTTGGGAAGGTTGATCGTCTTGCTGATCGCGCCACTGATGAAAGGTTGCGCAGCGGCCATCATGCGGATGTGACCTTCCGGCGCGATGTAACGCTTGCCGAGTTTGCCGCACTTGTTGGCGCAATCAAACACCGGAACGTGCTCTGCCTTGAGGTGAGGCGCACCCTCGATCGTGCTCGTGCCGCAGATCGCGATGCTCAATTGCTCAAATTGTGCGTTTGAAATGCCCAGTGCTTTGAGCAAGTTGAACGATGGCTCGCTCGCCGCCTTGGCGTGATCGATGCCGCAGGCTTTCAAACCTTCGGGCGACACGGCCCACGCCGCGAACGCGAAAGACAACTCAAACACGCCCGGCAATCCATCCTCGATCTTCTTGATGTCCTTCTCGGGCAATCCCTTGCTCAACAGGAACTGACGAACGGTTTGCGTCGAGCCCGGAATCGCGACATCCAAGTGCAACGCACCCAACAGGTACGTCATGATGTCCTTGACCTGCTGCTCGCTGTAGCCCATCGCAACCAGCGCGGGGCGGACGCTTTCGTTCGCGATCTTGAAGTATCCGCCGCCCGCGAGCTTCTTGAACTTCACGAGTGCGAAGTCAGGCTCCACGCCCGTCGTGTCGCAATCCATCAGCAACCCGATCGTGCCCGTCGGCGCGATGACAGTCGTCTGTGCGTTGCGATACCCGTGCATCTCACCAAAGCTCACGGCTTGATCCCACGACGCAACCGCGCGATCCAAAATCTTCTCCGCGTTCGCGAGCGCAACTTTGCCGCCTTTGATCAACTTGTGATCAATCGGCACCGGGCGAATCTTGAGCGAGTCATACTGATTGCCGCTGCGATCCGCGCCGCGAGCCGCCGCGCGGTGATTCTTCATCACGCGCAGCATGTTCGCCTTGTCCGCCGCGTATCCCGGGAACGCGCCCAGTTCCTTCGCCATCAAACTGCTCATGCGATAACTGCGGCCTGTCAGAATCGCCGACAAGCACGCACAAATCGCACGCCCTTCTTCGCTGTCATACGCAATCCCCGCCTGCATCAGCATCGCGCCCAGGTTCGCGTAGCCCAACCCAAGCGTGCGGAACTTGTAGCTCAATTCCGCGATCGTCCTGCTCGGGAACGCCGCCATCAGCACGCTGATTTCCAGCACGATCGTCCACAGATCAATGCCGTGCTCGTAGCGATCAACATCAAACGTGCGTGTCTTCGCGTCGTAAAACTTCAGCACGTTGAGCGACGCAAGGTTGCACGCCGTGTTGTCCAGGAACATGTATTCGCTGCACGGATTGCTCGCGTTGATGCGCCCCGCACTCGGGCACGTGTGCCACGCGTTAATCGTGCTGTCATACTGCACGCCCGGGTCCGCGCAGCGCCACGCCGCGTCGCCAATCGCGTCCCACAGTTCCTTCGCGGGCTTGCTCCACGCAACCTTCGTCTTCCCGACCGCCTTACTCGTGCGGAAATACGTGTTCCAATCCTGCCCCGCATCGAGCGCTTCGAAGAATTCGTCCGGAATGCGCACGCTGTTGTTGCTGTTCTGGCCCGACACAGTCTGATACGCCTCGCCATTGAAGTCATAATCGAGCTTCAATCCGAGCTTGTCCGCGAGGCCACCAATGTCCTTGTTCTTTTCCTTGATCAGGCGCATGCCTTCGACCATCGCCTGAACCTTGATCTCTTCGCGCACCTTCCAGTTGATGAACTCGAGCACATCGGGGTGGTCCATATCGAGGCACACCATCTTCGCCGCGCGCCGAGTTGTCCCGCCGCTCTTAATCGCGCTCGCAGCGCGATCACCGATGCGCAGCCAGCTCATGAGCCCGCTGCTGCGTCCGCCGCCGGAGAGCTTCTCACCATCGCCGCGCAGCGTGCTGAAGTTCGTGCCCGTGCCCGATCCATACTTGAACAACCGCGCCTCACGAACCCACAGGTCCATGATCCCGCCTTCGTTCACAAGATCGTCGTCCACACTCTGAATAAAGCACGCGTGCGGCTGCGGGTGCGTATACGCATCGTCCGCAAGTTCGGGCTCGCCCGTTTCAGGATTGACAATCCAGTGCCCCTGCGCCGGACCCGTGATCCCATACGCAAAGTTGAGCCCCGTGTTGAACCACTGCGGGCTGTTGGGCGCGCACATCTGGTGCGTCATCATGTACGCCAGCTCGTCATAAAACGCCTGCGCATCGTCGGCACTATCAAAGTACCCGTGCGTCTCGCCCCAATACCGCCAGCACCCCGCGAGGCGATGAATCACCTGCTTCGCCGACTTCTCTGGCCCAGTCATCACCTTCCCGCTGCTATCGCGCAGCGGATCGCCCTTGAGCACATCCTGCTCAGGAGCCACCAGCGGCACGCCCGCCTTGCGGAAGTACTTGCTCACCATGATGTCGGTTGCAAGCTGCGACCAGGTGCTAGGCACCTCGGCGTCATCCATTTGGAAGACGACGGAGCCATCGGGATTTGTAATTTTGCTGGAACGCTTCACCCAATCGACGGAACTAAATGGATCCCTTCCAGCGATGGTGAACTTACGAGCAATCTTCATACGGGCCGTCCTTGGGAGGTGAGAGTGAATTTAGGAACGAAACAGGTCTGAGAAAAAGAAGGCAACAAGGCACGCGGCATCAAGGCATCCAGCCCTTAGCCGCCCAAACTTCGGATGAGTCCAGCGAGTACGCGTTCGGCTTCGTCGAGTTGAACTTTGATGCTGTCATAGTCCTCTTGTGTGATGTACTTGAAGTCAACGGAAAACAAAAGCTGTGTGTCGAGTGCGTAGATGTCGCCGCGGGCTTTCTTGAGGAAGTAGATGTAGTCCTGCGTGTTGCCGCGTCCGTAGCCTTGAGCGATGTCGCTCGCGATGCTGACCGCAAAGCGCCGAATCGTCGAGATCAATCCAAAGCGTTCGCTGTCGGGCAGTTTCCCGGCAAGAACGTACAAGTTTTTCCCGAGTGCATACGTCTTCTGCCAAGCAATCAAGTCTCGATACGACCGAATCGGTTCCGCCATCTCTCAGCCCCTCTCGATGCCTCGATGCCGCATTGCGTGGTGTGCCTTCTTCAGCACTAACCTCTACTGCCTACTTGTGCCTAGATGCCGTGTGGCTTGATGCCTTCTCTTACTTCAATCCGCTTCCAGCGAACTTCTCCCGTTCAATCAGTAGCATGTTCTTGACGTAGTTTGCTTCTGAGTTCAAATCGTCAATCTTCCTTTGCTGTGCTTCTTTTGCGAGTCGGACTGCTCCAGGATACAAACTGCTTTGGATCATTCCGCGTCGATAATGATCGGCGTATATCAACTGAAGTGTGCGTTTCGTTTCTCTTTCGATTTCTTCGATATCTCGAGTGTGTCTGAATTCAATCTGCGCAATGGTTAAGTCAATTTGTTCAACGGTCAGCTCATTTATCTTCCCGTCATGAACAGCGGTCAAAATGTCTTTCATTATCTGGTAAAAATCACCAAGCATTTTGATGCTCCGTCCTAATCAACCTTCGGCAACGTCAACCCACCCTGATCCTGATACTTCCCGCCCTTGTCCGCGTAGCTCACCTGGCACACTTCATCCGCCACGAAGAACACAAACTGCGCGATCCCCTCGTTCGCATACACCTTCGCCGGCAGCGGCGTCGTATTCGAAATCTCAATCGTGACCTTCCCCTTCCACTCCGGTTCGAGCGGCGTCACGTTCACGATCAATCCACACCGCGCGTACGTGCTCTTGCCCACGCAAATGACCAGCACATCCCGCGGCACTTCGAGATACTCAACCGTCTCGCACAGCGCAAACGAGTTGGGCGGAATGATCACGTGATCCAGCCCAAGCTTGTCGCAGTCCACCTCAACCAGCAAGTCATCCGTGAACGCCTTCGGATCAACGACCGTGATCTGCCCCGTCCGCGGCGTCGGCGTAAAAATCTTGAAGCGCGGCCCGACCCGCACGTCATAGCCATAGCTCGACACGCCGAAACTGATCTTGCCCGGACGCTTCCGCGCCTCTTCAAAAGGCACGATCTTCACGCGGCTACGAATTTGATGATCTGCGAGCACGCCCACCTGCGACGCTCCTGCAAAAGCCAACCCTGGGAGACCAACTCGCCGCGAGGCACCACCCGTCGCGACACACAATCCTTACTAAACAAATACAAACCGCATTCCAAACAAAACCGCGCAGCCGCGAATCGATCTTCGCTGGCATAAAAGAACGCGCAAGTTCAGCACATGACCCCAACCAACCGTCGCGCCGTCAGAAATCTGGCGAAGAGGCGTCGGTTGGGATTCATAGCATACCACAACCCATCGTATGTTCAACCCCCTGTCGCTACAAAATGAAGGGTAAAAAGTGTGGAGGGCCTGTCACAAGGGCGCAAGTGCCGAAGGTCCCGAAACTTGCATTCCCTTCGCTCCGGAGCGCAAATGGACGTGCCTAGCAAACGCACCCTAACCAATTCGCGGCATGCGACAGCAATTGACAGGTTGTTCGGGTCAGTTGACAGATTTTCTCACTAGAAACTGTCCTCACCGTGCCACCGACTGCTGCTTTGAGCAGTCGGTAGGGACATCTCAAGATGACCGCAATGACAAAAGTCGCTGAATTACAGCCCATTTCAACAAGGTGGCTCGATCCACGCATCAACGTGTTCTCCACCGACCGCCCAAAACGATAGTCCGTGGCACGATGTTCCTTGGTGTTTGCAACCGTCCTCCTCTGCTGGGTGTATAGTGGTTCCACGACACTTGGGCGCATCGCGATACCTCGCTGATCCGCCCAGCGCCGACTGCAAAGCCAAACTGCAAAGGATGCTCCATGCAAGACTTGCGTTCCCGCCGTCACACACGGCTTTCCTTGCACATTGAAACCAAGTGCCTCGCAGCAGTGGGGGTCCTCGCGCTCGCGGGTCTTTTGACGGGATGCGAAAGCACGCCGCCGCCCACGCCTCAGAAAGTCACGACCGACCTTCCGCCCGCACCCGCCGCGATGAAGGGCTTGGTCGGCACTGAGGTCACGTTCCGCAACGTCGCGCCGACGATCATCTCTGGATATGGCATCGTCGTTGGCCTCAACGGCACGGGCGGCCAACCACTCAACGACACTATCGCCGCGTCGATGGAACGCCAGATGGCACTCGCGGGGATGACGTCAACGAACGAAGTGCTGAAAGGCACAGTCTTCGAAGGCAAAACACCTCGCGAAATCTTGCGTGACAAAAACGTTGCTGTGGTTGTGGTGTCCGCCGCGATCGCGCCGGGCTTGCCGGTCGGTACGACTTTCGACGTGCAAGTGGGTGCAGTGAACGCGAGCAGTCTTGAAGGCGGGAAGTTGTGGACGACCGACTTGCGCATTGGTCCACCTTCTGCATTTGGTCAAGCACAGGCAACAAAGCTTGGTGAAGCCGCGGGCCAGTTGTACATGAACCCCTTCGGCACCAGCGACATCGGCACAATGGGCCGCATTCTTGGTGGCGGCACGCTGACAAATTCGCTGCGCATCGTGATGACGATGGGGTCGCCCAGTCACCAGCGCGCTCGGCAAATCGTGAGTGCGATCAACAGCCGATTCCCAGATGAACCAGGCGACGACGGCCCAATCTGCCGAGGCGAGAACGACACCAACATTCGCCTCAGTGTGCCTGTCGCATTTCGCACCGAGCCTGCGGCGTTTCTTTCGCTGGTGAAGAACTTGCAGATCGATCAGTCAAACCCCGAGGCCTATGCGCGGCGGTACGTCGAAACCATCAAGAACGAAGTCGGTCTTGCTGAGTCGATGTCGTGGGCACTCGAAGCGCTCGGTCCTCGCGCGATGCCCGCGCTTCGCGACTTGTACGACCATCAAGACATCGTCCCGAAGATGGCTGGGCTTCGCGCCGGAGCGCGGCTCAACGACCCGCGCGTTGTCGAACCACTGCAAGAACTCGCCAAGAACGGCCAAGGCTCAGTTCGCACTCGCGCGATCGCTCTGCTAGGCGAAGTCGACGCAGGCCCGCGCCTCGATCTGTTCCTGCGCGAGCAACTGAAGCAAGACGATCTTTTGGTTCGCATCGCCGCGTACGAAGCGCTCGCCGATCGCGCCGAGCGAGCACGATTCAACCAACTGCTGCGCATGCAGCAAGACAATCCCGATCTTCGCAAGAGCGCAATCACCGTGCCGCAACTGCAAGCAATCGCGCGAGTGAGTCTGCCTTCTGGCACGTTGCAAGGCGTGTCGCGAGAGCCCATCGCTGGCAAGTTCCTTTTCGATCGCGTTCCAGAAGGCAAACCACTCGTATACGTCACGCAGCAGAACGTGCCGCGAGTTGTGTTGTTCGGTGCGGATGACACGATTGACATGGCGAGAATCACGCAAGGTGTTTCGATCTGGGACGGCAAACTCATGGTGGGCGTTGATCCACAGCGAACGAGCGCCGTCAAACTGCGATTGCAGCGTGTGGGCCGACCCGGCGCGATCACGCAAAGCGTCAATCCAAAGCTCTCCGACATCATCGCAACGCTCGCACGCGAAACAACGCCATCCGACCCGCGTCCGGGCCTCAACATGAGTTACTCCGAAGTCGTTGCGACGCTTTCGTCGCTTGAACAAGCCGGGGCAACGCGAGCCGCGTTTGCGACAGAGAACGACCGATTGTCCGCCGCGTTGCTTGCGGCACAAAGTTCGCGTGACATGGCCGAGCGGCCTGAGACGCCCGAGGATGCTGAGGCGGTGATCGTGCGTCGAGGTGACGCGACAACGCCAGCGACGGCGACGACGGACGAGAAGCCCGTGATCGTGCCGATTGAGCAGCCGAAGGAGCCGAAGTAACTCGGTATAGTTTGAAACACCAATTAGACTCGGATCTTTGTGCAAAAGTAGCGAAACACCACTGTTCGTTCGTCTTTGCTCAAAGTACGATCCCACACTTTGATTTGATCAAGTCCATGACGTGCCAGTCCGTGTGCTTTCGCTCAGGTGTTGGCATGTATCAAAATTGTCAACGAAACCACTCTCGTGATTGCCTGTGAAGTCGTCTTCGGCACTTTCGAGTTTTTTGCGTGAGCAGTAATCGATCACACACCACACACCGTGCAAGGGCCTTCGCTGTACATCAGCAGGAAGGAAGTGATGTCGCAAGGATCAAAGAGGCTGGTGTCGTTATTGAAGTCAATATCGTTGCATGTTGCGCCAGCGGGAATGCAGGGGCCTTCGGAGTAGACGGAGAGGAAGGCTTCGATGTCTTGGGGGTCGAAGAGTGAGGTGTCGTTGTTGAAGTCGATGGGGTCGCACGTGACGTTGCACTCGAGTGGAATTTCGAGAACAGCAAAGTGTCCTGCGATCTCTCCTCCGACATTTGTGAATAGTCCACCGATCGCCAAACTGCCGTTGGGCATGACAGCACTGGTGAAAACACGTTCGTTCGCTCCGCTTCCTATCGCGCTCCAAGTCGTGCCGTTCCATCGTGCAATTCGACTTGCATTTGTGCCTTCCGCCTGAGTGAAGAAACCGCCCGCGATCACATCGCCATTCCGCATCGTGGATAGGGTAAAGACGCGATCATTGAGTCCAGCGCCGAGTGGAGCCCATGCGTTGCCGTTCCATTGTGCTACTCGATTTGCGCTGACGCCGCCTGCGGTGGTGAATTGCCCGCCAGCGATCAGGCCGCCGTCGTTCAATACTGTCAGCGCGAAAACTGGGGCGTTCATCCCTGTACCCAGTCCCGACCAACTCGTACCGTTCCATCGAGCGATGCCATTGACGGAAGTTCCGCCCGCAGCAGTAAAGAAACCCCCTGCGATCAAGTCTCCGTTTGTCAGCGTCTTGAGTACGAACACGATGTTATTTGTTCCAGCTCCGAGCGGATTCCAAGTCTGGCCATTCCATTGGGCAACTCGATTCGCAGAAACACCGTCTGCCGTCGTGAAGCTGCCGCCCGCCACTATCGCGCCGTTGGGCAAAGTACTCAACGAGTAAACAACGTCGTTCATACCAGTTCCCATCGGAACCCATGTGCCGCTGGTCCAACGCGCGATTCGATTGCACGAAACGCCTCCTGCGCTCGCAAAGTCTCCCCCGGCAATAAGATCGCCGTCCTCCAATGATGCAAGTGCGTCAACGCGAGCGTTCATGCCGGAACCAAAGGTTGTCCATGCGCTTCCGTTCCAACTTGCGATTCGATTTGCAGCAATTCCGGGTGCGGTTACGAAGAAGCCGGACGCAACCACGTCGCCGTTGGGACTGGTTGTGAGTTCAGTGATCCAGTTGTCGAAACCAGTACCACAACGTTCCCACGCCTCGCCACTCCACTTCATGATGCCTCCCACAACAGTGCCATTGGGCGAAAGACCGCCACCAGCTAATATCTGCCCTTCTTCCAAGTCAACAATTGACTTCACGCCATATGCAAGCGGGCTCGCGATGAGTCCAGTTCCGTACGCATGCCAATTTGTGCCATCCCACCGAGCAATCCCGCGAGTTTCGAGTGTGCCGCAATGCGTGAACTGCCCACCGACAACGATGTCACCGCTGGCGAGCAGAGCAAGAGAATGCACTGGATCGCTTGTTCCCTCGCCCAGTGGTGACCATTGCACACCGTCCCACTTCGCGATGTTGTCCACCGATACTTCGCCAACAGTTGAAAAGTCTCCGCCGACGATCATTCCGCCCGCTGGCAGAGCCAAAATGGATTCGACAACCATGAACCCGGTACTTGGCTCCCAAGAGGTCCAAGCATTGCCGTCCCACTTCGCTATGCTGTTACCACCCGCCACAAGTTCGCCATTGGCGAGAACAGCGAGCGAGTACACAGGTGCCCCCAGTCCGCTTGACAAGGCATTCCACTGATTCGTTGAAGAATCCCACCGAGCGATGTAGTTAGTTTGCACATCTCCCATTTGATAAAAGTGGCCGCCAGCAATGATGTCACCATTCGGCATTTCTGCTAGTGCAAAGACTCTGCCGCCAACATCGCCAACTCCGCTGCCAACGGCGGACCATGAAGTGCCATCCCATCGGGCCACGCCTCGTGTTATGACGCTGCCTGCAACTGTGAATTCTCCGCCGACGAGAAGGTCACCATTGTGAGAGACGATCACAGAATGCACCCAGTTGTCGACGCCTGCTCCCATCACCGACCATTCGTTGGTTTGCAGATTCCAACCGGCGATGTTGCGACCGGGTGCATCACCTGCGGCTGAAAAAGTTCCTCCAAGAACGACGATCGTCTCACTCGGACCAGGGCCATCTGGATCCCACTTTACCATTGAATTGACTGTCCCATTTGTGCCAACTAAGCCTCCAGCAGATTGCCATTCACCTTCACAGTCGACTTGCGCTGAAGCCACATGTGTCGTCATAACTGAAAAGGAGAGAATCAGCAGCGAAAGAAACCGAGTCTGGATGCTTGACGTTGTCTGCATGAAGTAGCTCCTGTCTTTGAGTACGTATTGGTTGAAGCAGTGAAAGTTGCGAAGAAAAGATCGAGCGTTGTTTGGACAATGTTTGGAGTATTTGAGTTACTCGCTCGGAAATTCGCGGCGTCCCCGTCTATCCTTGCCGCCCACGGTCTCGCCTCGTTTCTGAATCTCATCCGAGCGTCAGAAATGCGGTCGGGGGATCAAGCCGTGGGCTGTTATTTGATGTGGTCCGCCCACGCTCGCGCGTGGGGTTCGTAGAAGAGGCCCCGCGCTGACGCTTGGGGTTCATGAGGAATCAATCGTGAAGATCCGCACCGACGAAATCGCTTCCGTTATCAAGCAGGAAATCGCTCAGTTTGGCTCGGCTTTGGAAGTTTCCGAAGTCGGTCGCGTCGTGGAAGTCGGCGACGGTATCGCCCGCATCTACGGCCTCTCCAAGGCGATGGCCGGTGAACTGCTTGAGTTCCAGACGTCCGAAGGCGGCGTCATGGGTCAGGTGTTCAACCTCGAACTCGACACCGTCGGCGCGGTTGTGTACGGCGACTATCTGAAGATCAAGGAAGGCGACACCGTCAAGGCGACCGGGCGTCTGCTTGAAGTGCCCGTCGGCGAAGCATTGCTCGGTCGCGTCGTCGATCCGCTTGGCGCTCCGCAGGACGGCAAGGGAGCTGTGAACTCAACCGAGTTCCGCAAGGTGGACATCATCGCGCCGGGCATCGCTGAACGCCAGCCGGTGCATGAGCCCATGCAGACGGGCATCAAGGCTGTGGACAGCATGATTCCGATCGGGCGCGGGCAGCGTGAACTGATCATCGGCGACCGCAAGACGGGCAAGACCGCTGTGGCCATCGACACGATCATCAACCAGAAGCAATTCTGGGGCACCAAAGACGCGATGGTGTGCATCTACGTCGCAGTGGGTCAAAAGGAATCAACCGTCGCGGGCGTCGTCGAAACGCTTCGCAAGAACGGCGCGATGGACTACACGATTATCGTTAACGCGAGCAGCAGCGCTCCCGCGCCGATGCAGTACGTTGCTCCGTACTCGGGCACGGCGATGGCCGAGTACTTCATGTGGAGCGGCCAGAAGCCCGGCCAGATGCTGAGCAATGGCAAGCCCATGCCGAAGCACGCCCTGTGCATCTACGACGACTTGAGCAAGCAAGCCGTGGCGTATCGCCAGATGTCACTTTTGCTGCGTCGCCCGCCGGGCCGTGAGGCGTATCCGGGTGACGTGTTCTATCTGCACAGCCGCTTGCTGGAACGCGCGACGAAGCTCAGCGATGAAAACGGCGCGGGCTCGATCACAAGCTTGCCCATCATCGAAACGCAGGAAGGCGACGTGTCGGCGTATATCCCCACGAACGTGATCTCGATCACGGACGGCCAGATCTACCTCGAACCCGAACTGTTCTTCTCAGGCGTGCGACCCGCCGTGAACGTCGGTATCTCGGTGAGCCGCGTGGGTGGTAACGCGCAGGTGAAGGCGATGAAGAAGATCGCCGGCTCGTTGCGTCTTGACCTCGCCGCCGCCCGCGAACTCGAAGCGTTCGCGCAGCTCGGCACGGAACTCGACAAGGCGACGCAGCGCCAACTCGATCGCGGCCGTCGCTTCGTCGAACTCCTGAAGCAAGGCCAGTACACGCCGTTCGTCGTGACCGACCAGGTCATCTCGATCTTCGCCGGCACGAAGGGATACATGGATGACATCCCGGTGTCCAGCGTGCGCGCGTTTGAAGATGGACTCTTGAACTACTTCAAGGGCCAGGGCAAGGCGGTGTACGACGAACTGGATCAGAAGAAGGCGATTGACGCTGATCTTGAGAAGAAGCTTGAGGCGGGGATTAAGACGTTTAAGAGTGGGTTTAAGGCCTGAGTTTTGTCGAAATCTGTGTTCAATGCCCGCCTCGTGCGGGCATTTTTCATGGAACCTTGCCGTGAGTCATCGCTAAACATGAGTATGAAGATTATTTCCTTTCGCACGATTGCGGTTGTGGTAACAGGGCTCGTTCTTGCCAAAGTTACATGCGCCCAGTGTGGTGAGTGGGATAATCGATATCCCGACTTCACGGCACCTCAAACGCAGTCATGCGACGCCGCAGTTTTCTGGGATCCAGATGGACTAGGTCCTGAGCCTGAGCAACTACACATCGCGGGCACGATAAACGGCCCGTCGGTGTCGTTTGGCAGTTCGATGTCGCTCTCCAGATTCGACGGTAAGCATTGGTTTCCCGTGTCTTCTATTAATGGAAGCGTGAATGCGCTTTGTGTCTGGGATCCTGATGGTGCAGGACCAGAGCGTAGTAAGTTGATCGTCGGTGGTACGTTTTTGATCAACAATGTCAGTACAAGGATCGCGGCTTGGGACGGCAGTGCTTGGTCACTGCTAGGAGGACCAGCAAACGCCATAGTTCGATCCCTAACGACGTGGGACCCGGATGACAACGGACCGCTGCTGCCACTCCTGATCGCCGGGGGAGATTTTACTGCGATCGGTACGTTCTCGGTCACCAAACTTGGCGCCTGGAACGGATTAACGTGGCAAACCATTGGTGGGGGCATCGGCGGCACTGTGCTTTCAGGCGTTCCGCGAGTTCAAGCGCTTTCGCAGTGGGATCCCGACGGTTCGGGTCCCCAAGGTGCTTTACTCGCTGTCGGTGGAGAGTTTTCGCTCGCAGGTACCACTCCGGCGAGCAGGATCGCTCTTTGGAATGGGGTTGCTTGGCAGGCAGCGGGCTCGGGAGTATCCACCGATGTTGCTGCGATAGCGTCCTACGACCCTGACGGTGCCGGACCTTCAAACCCACAGCTTGTAGTTGGGGGTGGTTTTCTCAACGCAGGAGGGCAGACAGCCAATTACATAGCCTCTTGGGACGGTACTCAATGGCAGTCACTGGCAAATGGTGCCAATGGCAACGTGCTCGCTCTAGCCAACTTAGATCCAGATGGCGGAGGGCCGCTCAATAGCGTGTTAGTTGCTGGAGGCCTGATGACCCAGATGGGAGATCTGCCCGCTCAACGCATCGCTCAATGGAACGGAACGCAATGGAGTTCGATGGACGGATTGCCTGCGAATGATCGGGTTCGATCTCTGTGTGTCCAGCCCAATGCTGGTAATCAGCCTCAACGACTGATCGCCGGGCTCATTTCAAACGACACAAGCCGAAACGGACTGATTCAAGAATGGAATGGTTCTGGGTGGTTGCCGCTGGGTCAGGGACTTGACGATTCTGTGGTCGCGATGACGAGTTGGGATCATGATGGCTCCGCAGATTCACCAGCGCGGATCGTTGTGGGCGGGAAATTCACATGGGCAGGTGCTACGCAACTGAATCACATCGCTTTGCTTGACGGAGAGCACTGGGAGCCTCTTGGAAGTGGCTTCGGCGACGTTGCGTCAAACGTTCCGGTGGTCAACTCGCTGAAGTCGTGGGATACCGACGGGGCTGGTCCCTTGACTCGAATGTTGTTCGCGGGAGGATCCTTCACCACGGCTGGCGGGATTCCCGCAAATCGCATCGCGCAGTGGGATGGATCGCAGTGGAGCAATCTGCTAAGCGGTTTGGAGGAGGCCCCGTTTCAAGCGAACCCGGCTGTGAATGCTCTGACAACTTTCGATCCTGATGGACAGGGTCCTGCAGAGGAATTGCTCGTTGTCGGCGGCTATTTCACGCGTGCCGGAGGCATCGTGTCGAATCACATCGCGAGCTGGAATGGTGTCGCTTGGTCGCCGATGGCGACAGGAGTGAGCAACGCAGTGTACGCACTGATGTCTTTCGATCCTGATCAAAGCGGGCCGCAGCCGGCATTACTTGTCGCAGGTGGTTCGTTTGTTACGGCGAGTGGAGTTACGGCAAACGGAGTCGCAGCGTGGAATGGTTCAACTTGGTTGAACTTGGGAACGGGGTTGAATACTGCAACTTTTCAACGAGGTGTGCTCGCATTCGCGTTGTGGGATTCAGACGGTGCTGGTGCCTTGCCGCCCCAGCTCTTTGCCGGGGGAGACTTTGTGGGCGCCACAAATGTCCCTCGCTATCTTGGTCGGTGGGACGGCGCTGCGTGGCAGCGAGTGTCCGTGCCAGGTTTGACGCAGCAAGTCAACGCACTTTCAATTTCTAATTCGGGTGAGATGTATGCTGTGACTGGAGCCCCATCGGACACCTCAGGTCGATTGATCCGATTTAATGGTTCGTCGATTGCGTTCCTCGGTCAGGTAGGCGCTCCTGTACAGTCCATATGCGTCGCAGCAACCCAACCGGGTGGCTCAGCAGAACAAGTGTTTATTGGAGGCAATTTCCGAAACGTCGGCACGGTGGGCACCGGTTATTTTGCGAGATGGTCCACTCTTGCGCCCCAAGTAATTTTGGAGCCGAGCGATACTTCTGCGACGGTCGGTGACACGATCACCTTGGATGCCGACTTCCGAAATGGTCAGCCGATCGTGCAGTGGTTTCGAAACGATGTCGTGGTGGTCAATGGACTGCAGCCTGGCGGAACAACTGCTTACGGCGCAAATACGCCGAACCTGATTCTCGTCAATGCTCAACCCTCTGAGAGTGGCGTCTATCGCGCTGTCGCGACGAATTCCTGCGGGCAAATTTCAACCAATTCTGCGACGGTCACGATCGCAATCCCACTCACGTGTGATTCCATCGACTTCAACAACGACACCTCATTGTTCGACCCCCAGGACATCGAAGCATTTCTCTCTGTGTACTCCGAAGGTCCCTGCGTACCAGCTTCCGCAACCTGTAGCGACATCGACTTTAACAACGACACTTCGCTGTTTGATCCGTGCGATATCAACTCATTCCTTGTGATGTACAGCGAAGGACCGTGCACGCCTTGCGGGGTGTGAGTTCAATCACCGACTCAGCACATCACCAAGATGCCCATTGACTTCTTCAAGCCGTGTGCGGGCTCCGGGGGCGTCGAGGCCTTGGAGTAGCATGACGACTGCGACTTTCACCTCGCCGTCCGCGGCGTCGAGCAGTTCGAAGGACTCGTCGCGTCCCAGACCTGTCAGTTGCGAGATGATTCTTGCGGCGCGGTCGCGGAGTTTGGCGTTGGTGGCGCGAACATCGACCATGAGGTTCTGATACGTCTTGCCCGCACGAACCATGAGTGTCGTGGAGATGGTGTTGAGAGCCATCTTCGTCGCGGTGCCGGCTTTCATGCGAGTGGAGCCTGTGAGCACCTCAGGACCCGTCTTGATCATGACAAGATGATCGCATGACTCGGGCTTCTCGATTGTTGTGCAGCACAGCAATGCAGTGAGCGGCGTCTTAGTTGGCTTTCTGTTCTTCTGTTTGCAGAAGTCCAGTGCGCCGAGTGCAAATGGCGTTGTGCCACCTGCAGCGATTGCAATCACCGTGTCGTTTGACGTGAGGTCTAACTTCTCAAGTTCTGCCCAAGCGCCCTTGGGATCATCTTCCGCCCCCTCGCTGCTTTTGCGAAGCGCAGAGTCGCCTCCCGCGATGATTCCCACAATGCGAGTAGGCGGCACGCAAAATGTCGGCGGTGCTTCGCTCGCGTCAAGCACTCCAAGCCTGCCCGACGTGCCCGCGCCGACATACACGAGCCGGCCACCAGCAACGAAGCCTGGCTCCGCTGCTTCAATTAGTTTCGTGATGCGATCCGCGGCACGCTTGAGAGCAAGCAACACCTGCCGATCCTCGTGCTGAATCAATTCAACAAGTTCAGCGCTCGTCAATTCATGCAGATGCTGTGTGCGAGGATTGCGTTTTTCTGTGTCGATGTGGGAGCGGTCTGGCGGAGTAGAAGTCGTGGCATCATCAGGCTGGTCTTTGCGTGGCATGAGCAACGATAGTGTGCAAAGATCACGCGAGGCTGCAACGGGCTTACAATCGCCGGTTTATGGCTACATTTTTTACAAGTGATACTCACTTCGGACACGCCAACATCATCAAACACTGCAATCGACCCTTTGCGACAGTTGAAGAGATGGATCAGGCGATACTTGATCGAATCAATGCAAAGGTACAAACAAACGATGTGCTCTATCACCTTGGGGACTTTAGTTTTCGAGGTGGCGATCCAGCCCAGTATCGACAGAGGCTGCACTGCAAGAACGTCATTCTGATTATGGGTAATCACGACCCGTCCTACGCGGATGGATCGCCCCGACCAGAATTCGCGTCGCTGTTTTCAGCCGTGCATGCACTGACGCAATTGAAAGTTGAGATTGCGCCCGGCGCATCGCAGCGCGTCGTGCTCTGCCACTACGCGATGAAAGTCTGGGATCGCAGTCACCATGGCACGTGGCACCTCTACGGACACAGCCACGGCAGTTTGACCGATGATCCCAACGCGCTGTCGTGGGACGTTGGTGTCGACGTCAACAACTTCGAGCCGCTGAGTGTTGCCGACATCGCGGCGATCATGTCGCGGAAGAACTTTGTGCCCATCGATCATCATGGGCGAGACAAGTCGCTTCGAGACGACTGATCGTCGCGGACAGAAATAGCATCATCCTGCGACCCTCGCCAACCCTTTCTCAATACATGCAAACACCTTCGGCCAATATTCTTCCTTCATCACTGGCATTGGCGGCAGCATGCGCACGTGATACGGGCCGTGGCCGCAATAGAACAGCACGACGCCTTCTTCGAAGCACATCTTGCACGCGTTCATAATTTTGGACTTGTCGCCGCCGAAGGGCGTGAGGCGCATCATGCCGCCTTGGCCTGCTGCGAGTTTGTCTTTGCCTTTGCCGAGGGCATCGACATCGGGGAACCATTGTGGGTGCTTCGCGATGAGCGCTGCGGCGTGCTGGCGGAACAACGCATGATGTTTTGCAAACATGCCGTTGTCGCCGTAGTAATTGCCGTTTGCGAGGCGATCAATCACGCGCGTGCCGACGCGGAAGGAACTGCCTTCACCAGTGAATGTGCCCGACAAGATGTTGGTTTTGGGATTGAATTCTTCAGTCCAGAGCGTTGCGCATGCTTGCGTCATCTTGCCGACGCAGAAGACGTCGACGTAGTCGCCCAGGTCAAACTGCTCGTACGCGAACATGCGATTGGTGCGGCCAAAGGTCTGGATTTCGTCATCCCACACCGCGATCTTCTTGCTCTTGCAGTAATCCATGAGCGTCTTGAAATAATCGCGATTGCCAACGTTGAATCCGCCTTCGCCCTGAATCATCTCAAAGATGAAACACGCGTGGCCGCCCGGGTAGCGTTCGACGTATTGCTGCAAGTGCCAGAGGCACATGTCGATGAACTTGGTTTTGCCCACGCGTTCAGCCGCCGCTTCGTCCCAGAAGGGCATGTAATCGACCATAACGCCGTTGGGCAGGCCTTCGCGACCCGCGTGACTGTCGCCAATCTGAGCCATCACCATGCTGCGGCCCATGAAGCAGTCTTTGAACGCGAGGACGCGGGGCGTTGGTGTGAACTGCGCGAGCATCTTTGCAGGATCAGTCACTTCGAGATGCCGCTGGAACAACTTGTGAAAGCAGACTTTCAGCGCGTTCTCATTCGCCATCGCGCCGCTGGTGCTGACATACGCGTGCTTGAGTTTGGAGTGCTTCTTTGCCTCGCGAAGCAGCACTTCGCCGAACTCGTAGGCTTCAAAGTTGCTGGCGAGATTACCGTGCTTGATGGTGTCGTCAATCGCGCCGGACAGTGCCCGCTCGATCAGATCGGTATCGCTGTGACCAAAGAAGTGCACGCCGATGCCGCAGATCATGTCCCACTTGACACTGCCGTCCGCGAGCTCGACGAGAGGGCCGTTGCCGATGCCCGATCCCAGCATCGGATACAGCAAAGGCTTCCCGCGAACATCCGCGGCTCGCTTCATCAATTCTTCGTAACTTGACTTGAGTGCCGGATTGCCGGGCTTCGCATCGGTGATGGTCGCGCTGCGCGACTTCACTTCCGCAACAATCGCGTCAATCGCCGCACGCACCGCCGGGCTCTTGTGCAGTTGTTCGCCCACGGTCGACACTGAGCGAGTGCCGCTTGACGTGGTGGGGGAGTTGGACGAGGAAACGGGAGCGGCGGTGGTCATGGAAAAGCTCACAGGAGGCGAGTAGAGAACGGAGTATTGTAGATCGACTTGAAGCGAACCTGAAGCACAACATTGATTGACATGGACTTGTCTTGGGATAGCCCTTGCATCCTGTTGTGCCATTCGTCTCATGTGTGGTTCGCTCACCACGGAGTCACAGAGTCACAGAGAGAAGAAGAGCGGAGAAGGGGTGTGTAGCGAATTCGGCGCTTTCACATCACTTCTTCATTCTGTCTTTTCTCTTTCTCTCTCTGTGCCTCTGTAGTGATCGAATCACCCAAGCCCCAGAATCACATCAATAGTGAAACTTCGGAGCCCAATCGCCTGCACCGTTTGCGAACAAATCAAACATGGGCCAGATTGCACAGAAGTCATCGCCAGGTCCGAACCGCCGCGTGCCTGTCCGCACGATCGAGCCGTCGTCACGCTTCAGGAAGGCACTCACCCCTGGGTGAAACGCTCCGTACTTGCCTTCCTCACCTTTGTATCCGAGGTCCTGAGCGAAATTTGTTCCTGCATGCGAAACAACCGGAAACATCCAGCCGCGGGCGCTGGCAAACGCACCGGCAACGCTTGGTTCATCCGGCGTCGACAGCACAAACGCCGCACGATTCGCCGCGTGCTTGTACATCGACGAAAAACAATCCGCCCACAGTGTGCAGTATGGACATCGCTTGCCCATGTTGTGGATCAGCAATAGTTCTCGCGACGACCCAAAGAGTTCACTCAACGTCACCGCAGAGCCCGAAGGCGCCTGCCGGAGCGTGTAGTTCTTGATTGGCTCATGCGGCTGAGCCCGAATCGCTTCGGTCAGTTTCTTCTTCGCTTCGCGAAGTTCGGCTTCAAGTTTTTCGATGGTGGGATACATCACGAATAGTAGAGTGCGCCCACAAACTACTTCGTCTCCAGAATCGCTGCAACGAAACCTGCTTAGGGGTCTGATTCAAATGTACTTCTTCCCGGAACCTATTCCGGCGGCAGCGGATGCAACCCAAAAACTTGCTTCATGACTGAGCGGCCCGCATAAATGATCGGCGTCGAAGCAATCGCGATGAAGAACTTGAGCATGTAGCCGGTGAGCGCGGTTTTGTACACTTCGTGCATGGTCATGGGTATCGCGCCCGGATTCGGAAACATCTCGCGCCCGAGGCTGAAGGCCAAATATGTGATGACGAAACTGTCAAGCAGTTGGCTGATGACTGTGCTGCCTGTCGCTCGCAGCCACACGAGCTTGCCACCAGTGAAGCGTTTGATCGTCGTGAACATCGCGATGTCAGCGAGATTGCCGACGAGGTACGCAGTGAGAGACGCCATGTACATGACCAGCGCGTTCTTGAACACCGCGCTATATGCATCTTCGCTGACGTTGTACGGAGCGTCGAGCCTCGGCAACGCGCTCACGGACACAATCACAAGGAACACAAAGAGACCCATCGAAAAAGAAATCAAGACCGCACGTCTCGCGGCTCGCTTGCCGTAGTACTCGTTGAGAAGATCGGTGAGAATAAAGGTCACCGGAAACACAAACATGCCGCACGAGTGTTCAATCGCGTTGATGGTGAGTTGAGAATCCCAAGGCGGCGAAAACGAAAACGGCAGCGGAATCCGGAACAGCCTGATGCCCACGAGGTCCGCGATGACAAGGCATGTTGCCGACAGTGCGCAGAGCCAGCAATACACCATCGCCCGTCGATTGAGCGCGGCGGGTGCATAGCCAAGATTAATTGAGGGTGCGGGAGTGGAGGGGGAAAGCATGGGTGGGAAGTGCGGGAGTGCGAAGGTGCGTGAGTGCGACAGGGTGACGAACAGAGTCGGAAACAGTACGGCGTGGACGCGCGGTGCTGGTTGCACGACGTACAATCAACCAATTCGGGCTCGCACCTCCGCAGGCCACCCTTTCGCACTCTCGCACCGTCGCACTCTCGCACTGACCTCCCCATGCCCCAAACAACTCTCAACGTCGCCACGACCGAGTTCGAACGCAAAGACCGCTGTGCTTCGCTGTCGCACCGGCCCCGAGTGTTGCTCGGCAAAATGGGACTCGACGGCCATGACCGAGGCGTGAAAGTCATCGCCCGCGCTCTGCGAGATTCAGGCGTCCACGTGATTTACTCAGGCCTTTGGCAAACCCCGCGCAGCCTCGCACTGTCCGCTCGCGACGAAGACTGCGACGTGATCTGCGCGAGCATGATGTCCAACTCGCACCTCGTGCTCGGGCCAAAGCTCGTCGAAGAACTGAAGTCACTCGGTCGACCGGACCTGCCAGTGTACATGGGCGGCATCTTGCCCCAGGAAGACTTGCCAAAGTTGGCAGAAGCCGGCATCGCGAGATGCTTCACAACGGGCACGGGTCTTGAAGACATCGTGAAGGCTGTCGCAAGCGCAACTAAGCCCCGCGCACAAGTCATCGCCAGCGCAACGGCAGCCTCACAACTCGCCCGCGACATTTCACTGACGCATGACAATCAACCCGTGCGCCCCGGGGCAAAGCGTCGCCGACCCAAGCGCGTGATCGGTATCACAGGCAGTCCCGGCGCTGGCAAGAGCACACTCGTCGCGCAAATGGTGGGCGAATTCGCTCGCAAGAGCACCGCTGGCGATCCTGCATTTGCTGGCCGCTGCGCTGTGATCGCCTTTGACCCGATGAGCCCCATCACAAACGGTGCATTGCTGGGCGATCGCCTCCGCGTCGACTTCAACAACCTCGACGAAAACGTCTACTACCGCAGTCTGAGCATCTCAGGCGAAGACTACCACGCTCTCCCAGAAATCATCGAACTCATTGGCGGCGCATTCGACGGCAAACACCAGGTCGACACGCTCTTCGTGGAAACCGTCGGTGCCGGCCAAAACGAAACCCGCATCCGCAAGTTCGTCGACAAAACCGCAGTTGTGCTCACGCCCGGCATGGGCGACGCCGTGCAGATGGATAAGGCGGGCATTCTGGAAATCGCTGACGTGTTCGTCGCGAATAAGGCCGACCACCCGGGCGAACACGAACTTATCCGCGACCTGCGAGACATCGCAGGCCGCCGACCAATCCTGGAAACCGTGGCAACACGCTCGCAGGGCGTGCCGGAATTGCTCGCGACGCTGATGGGTGGGTGAGGTTTGACGGTTGTACTTGATCGTCACGCCGTCTCCACCAACTGTCAAAGCACAGTCGGTGGTACAAGATCGCTACGTACCACGCTTGTTCCCAAACAGTTCAATGTGCAATCGAGAGCAGTATCGCCAGCCGCGAGCGATGCACTCGTTGACGATCCACGCCTTTTTCTCGTGCGAAGGCAACACCACACCCTCCGGCATCAACAAAACGTCATCGCGATTCCAACGTTGCAGTTGACCCAGCAACGCCTCAATCTCGCTGATCTCCAGCGGCGTCGAAACAACAAACTTCAGTTGCAAGTCTCGCGTTCGTCGCGAAAATCTCGAGCCTATCTCTGCGTCTCGTGCCGCGTCGATCAACGCCTGCAACGCTGCGAGATTGATTCGCCTTGCTTGATGCAGTTTTAGCCACTTCCCGTCCGCATCGCGCGGATCCCCAACTGGATCCGAATTGCTCAACTTCGGACTGATGCTCATCAAATCAAACGGCACGGAGCGAAACACCGTGCCCGCAGTTTCGATGGTGATGTGTAAGCCAGCGTCCCGAAGCCCGCTCAGCAGTTCATCTATCCTTTCAAAGATCAGCGGCTCGCCCCCCGTGACCACGACATGCCCAACCTTGCTCGCGACCGCTTCATCAATTAGCGAAGCGATCGTGCGCTGCGCGCCATCGGGGTTCCAACTCGCATAAGGCGTGTCGCACCATGTACAGCGAAGGTTGCAGCCCGACAGCCGAATAAAAAAGCTCGGAACGCCAGTCAGTTTGCCCTCGCCCTGCACTGAGAGAAACGTTTCGGAGATGGGGAGTGTGGACGACGGCACAGTTCTCTGGTTGTTCTGATACTTGCGTCGTAATACTGTAGTGGTTCATTACCGACAATCACGGCATTGTCGATAGCACGAGCGTCATGCCAGCCACATCGCCGGCACATCGCCGCTGGTCGCGCGAATCACGCTGCGAATGCCGCCGCGTCCCTTCCAGTCCGTTTTCACAACGAGCCAGGCTGGCTGCATGAGTTTGACCAGATCATCGCGCACCTGATTCGTCACCGCCTCGTAGTAAATCCCTTCGTTGCGGAAACTCTGAAAGTACAGTTTCAGGCTCTTGAGTTCAACGCACACGCCACCCTGCTTCCCCGCCTTGGGCTGAAAGCGAATGGTTACGTTGCCAAAGTCGGGATGCCCGGTCTTCGGACACACGCTGGTGAATTCCTCAGACACGTGCTCAACCACAAAAGGCGAGTCGCTCGGAGTTGGGAAAGCTTCAAGAAGAGTGGCGTTTGGCATGATGCAAATTCAAAGAAACAGAATTACGCCGAAGTCTTATCAACGATGCGGTACGACTCGCGTTCGCCTCGGCCTCGCACCGGGTAATCCTTGCGGAGCGGATGGGCCGGGTACGTTTCCCACAGGAGAATTCTGCGAAGGTCCGGGTGATTGCGGAAGCGAATCCCGAGCATGTCAAACACTTCTCGCTCCATCCATTCCGCGCCGGGCCACAGGTCAGTCACGGAATCAACATACAGCGCCGGGTCCTCAACGATGCCGTCCGTGGGAAGGCTCGGATCAAGGAACACCTTGACAAAGAACCGATCGTCGCGATCAAGGCTGATGAGGTTGTACACCACGCTGAATCGGCCGGGCGTCTTCGACGGATAGTTGAGATAGTCGATGCCTGCAACATCGCTCAGGAAGTTGAACTTCGTGCGTTCGTCGTTCTTCAGGAAAGCCATGACCTCGTGCAGATCCTTGGGCTCAACGACCAGCGTCGACTGGCCGCGAAACTCCGTAGCGCGGAACAGTTTGCCCGCAAAAGCATCCTTCACAATCTTGAACACCGGGTGATCAAGCGTGACTTTCGGGCTGTTGGTTATGGTTGCAGGGGCAATAGACATGCCGCCTATCGTAGCAAGCTTCGCGGCGAAAACGCAACTCTGCGCTCCTGCTGCGTTTGCTCTACACTGCCCCATGTCCATGAAACTCTTGATCGTGTGCGGTGCAGCCTTGAGCGTCTGTGTATGTGCGAATTCGCTGGTTTTTGCCCAGCAAATTGCCTCAAAGCCACCAACTGACGCACCCAAAGCTCAACAAGTCATCAGCCGAATCGACGCCGCGACCACCTCGCACATCATCGATTCTCTTTGCTCCTTCGGCACGCGCCACACCCTCTCCGACGCTGAGTCGCCAACCCGTGGCATTGGTGCCGCACGCCGGTGGATCAAGCAAGAAATGGAAAGCTACGCCGGCCGACTGCAAGTCGCCTTCGACGAGCACGACGTCCCCCCAATGCCCCGCCTTCCCGATGGCGGCAAAGTCGTCAACGTCATGGCCACGCTACCCGGCACAATGCCCGAAGCCGCCAAGCGAGTCGTCTACGTCGTCGGTCACTTCGACACCATCAACGCCGACCGCATGGACCCAAAGGGCGACGCGCCCGGCGCAAACGACGACGCGAGCGGCACCGCCGTCGCGATCTCATGCGCAAAGGCTCTCGCGAACGAAAAGTTAGACGCAACCGTCGTGTTCTTATGTACCGCAGGCGAAGAGCAAGGTCTTGTTGGCGCAACGATGCACGCAAACGCCCTGAAGTCACAAGGGCTCTACGACTGCGTCTGGGTCTTGAACAACGACATCGTTGGCGACAACTCCGTTCCCATGAAGTTGCCCGCCGAAGTGACATCTTCGAAGGACGCCAAAAACCCACTCGCGAATCCAATGATGGTGCGGGTCTACAGCGAGTCGATTCCCCGCACCGCATCCGCCGAGCAGTACGCAAAGATTCGCCAAAACTCCGCAGACGCAGACAGCACAAGCCGTCAACTCGCGCGATACATGGTGGATGTCTCGCATCGCGAATCGACCCGCGCCGTGCCAGTCATGATGTATCGCCCCGATCGCTTCCTCCGAGGTGGGGACCACAGCGCGTTCAACGACGCCGGTTTCTCTGCAATTCGCTGCAGCGTCCCTGCAGAGGACTACACCCGCCAGCACGTGAACGTGACTGAGCAGGACGGCAAGCGGTATGGCGACATCCCCGAGTTTGTGCAGCATGAGTATCTCTCAGGCATCGCCCAACTCAACGTGGCGACTATCGTGCACCTCGCCAACGCTCCGACGCCGCCGAGCAATGTCCGCCTCGTCACTGCCAAGTTGGAACAAGACACCGTCGTTCGCTGGAATAAAAGCCCCGAACCCGACGTTGCAGGCTACGAAGTCGTCTGGCGCGAAACGACATCACCCACGTGGACATATTCCCGCTACGTGGGCGATGCGACTGAGTGTCGTCTCGAACTCAGCAAAGACAACTTCTTCGTTGGCGTCCGCGCGATCGATAAGGACGGATACGTCAGCCCTGTCGGCTTCGCATGGGCTTCGCAGGAATGAGCGATCAAGCGTGAAAACTCAAAGCGTGAAGCAGTGAGTTTTGACGTACGATGCGTGACGTTCAGTCATGGTCCAAGCCCTCCTCATTCTCACATTCTTCATCGCGCGTTTTCGCGACGTGTTGCACTGGGAAGACTCGGCGGCCATCGATTCCCTGACTCTTTTCGAAGCCTCGCTGCCGTACGTCGGCTCCGCGCTGCTCGCGTGTGGATTCCATATATGGTGCTTACTCGTCGGCCAAAAACTCGATCGTCGAGGCAGCGTTCATCTTGTTGATTGGACCCATCGACTCATGCTGGGCGTGCGTCTCGGCGCGTTTTCGCTGCTCGCGTTCGCCGTGTTTGGCTTGCATTGGGACGAATGGGTGCGAGCCCGAATGGGCGACCGTATTCTGCTCGACGAATTCGCCATCGCGCTGCCCGTCCTCGCGATCATCGCCTCGACATGGTGGTCCATCGCGCCGATTGAACGCCGCCTTCGCGATGCCTTGCTCATCCGCGATCTTGAATTGGGCAACCCAATCTCACCCATCATCTCCGATCGCGCGTGGGTCTGGAGCCAACTCCGCCACCAAGTTTTATTGCTGCTCATCCCAATCACCCTTCTGCTCACATGGTCCGAAGTCGCCGACCGCCTTCCAACGTGGCTCGCAACCTTTCGCCTCAACACACTCTCCGCAATCGCCAATAAGTTCGCAAGCATCATCCAACTCATCGGAGCCGCGACGATCCTGATGCTGACGCCTTTGCTCCTGCGCTTGCTCTGGGACACCGTGCGTCTGGGCTCGGGCGAACTCGACGACTCCGTCAAAAACATCAGCAAGCAATACCGCGTGCGCTTGAATGGCCCATGGATATGGCGAACCTACGGCCAAGTCGCCAACGCAGCGATCCTCGGCATGCTGCACCCATTTCGCTACCTTCTTCTCACCGATGCCCTGCTCGAAAAACTCTCGCTACCTCAAGTGCAAGTCGTGATCGCCCACGAAGTCGCCCACGTCAGAAAACGACATCTCCCTTGGCTCGCCGGCGCAACGCTCGGCAGCGTGCTCGCGTCGGCATGGATTGTCGAAGTCATCCTGCGAACAGTCCCAGCACTCCAGCACGATCAAACCCAATCCGCGATGCTGGGCTCAGTCGCGTGCATGCTCATTGGCTTCCTCGTCTTCGGCGCAGTGAGCCGTCGCTTTGAATGGCAAGCCGATGCCTTCGCCCTTGCCCACATGACCGCCACCGCAAGTTACTCCCGCACGAACAGCGGCATCGTCGAACCCTCCGACGCACAACTCGTCGCACACACGCTGGGCTCCGTCGCCCGCCTCAATGGCATGAATCCCAACACATTCACCTGGAGGCACGGCTCGATCGCAGATCGCCAACGCCGCGTCATGGCGAATGTGGGAGAACGCATCACAAATCTGCCGATCAATCGCCAGGTCGCAGTGATCAAAATAATCGCCGCAGTGCTGGTGGCGCTGTCCGTCGTGAGTTTGTTTGTGGAGCGATAAGAACATGGCACTGACTACATCAGAACGCGCACTGCTCGACCCAATCGCCTCTCGACACGACGCAATAGTCGCCGAGCTCGCGCATGTCGTCGGCATTCCCACCGGCACGGGCCATCACACAGGCCTTGATGCATGCCGCGCGTGGTTTCGTGCAAAGTTGGAGTCCCTCGGCGCAACATGCTCAGAAATCGCGGGCACTCCTGCTCCAGCATGGCTTCGCGAAGGCGATCGCGGCACAAAGGAACACGAACACGCATCGCGAATCCCACCAGTACTGGTCGCACACCGCAATCACCCATCTCCAAAGTTGCGACTTCTGCTCTGTGGCCACATCGACACTGTCCACGACCCTTTAGGTTCATTCAA
The DNA here is from genome assembly GCA_046350435.1 of Phycisphaerales bacterium. GTDB lineage: Bacteria > Planctomycetota > Phycisphaerae > Phycisphaerales > UBA1924 > BJHL01. The sequence goes on along the minus strand of JAXMAK010000005.1, from coordinate 153,271 downwards.
CAAACTCACCATCGCACCCGACGGCAAAAAAGCAACCGGCCCAGGCTGTGCCGACATGAAAGGCGGCTTACTCGTCGCGCTCGAAGCACTTGCTGCCATCACTCGCGCAGGCCTGCCCGTCTCATGGACGTTCGCGATGAACTCCGACGAAGAGTCAGGCTCTTTTCAAAGCGACAAAGCTCTACGCGAAGTCGCGGGTCGCGGCTTTGACTATGGTCTCGTCTTCGAACCCGCCATGCCCGACGGCGGCCTCGTCGTCGAACGCCCCGCAAGTTCCCAGTTCATGATCGAATGCCGAGGCAAAGCCGCCCATGTGGGCCGCGACTTCACCTCTGGTATTTCCGCAGTCACTGCACTTGCTCACGCAGTACTCGAAGCAAGCAAGATCGCTGACCCAGCAAACGGCTTGATCGTCAGCGTCGGACCACTCGAAGGCGGCAGCGCGACCAACATCGTTCCAGACGTTGCCCGCGCCTGGGGCAACGTTCGAGCCTTTTCACCCGCAGCAGAGTCGCTCGCTGCCGAGAAGTTGCGTGAGTTGGAAACAAAATCACAAACGCTGCCCACAACCAAAGTCCACTACATCCTGAGCCGTCCTGCAAAGCCTCAAACTCCCGCAGTCTCGCATCTCGCCAACATCGCGCAGGCGTGTTCAAATGATCTTCAAGCAATCGGACGTGGCGTCGCAATGCCGTTCGGCAAAACCGGCGGCGTGTGCGACGGAAACAACTTGCTGGCAGTCGGCTTGCCTGTGATCGACACGCTTGGCGTTCGCGGCGGAGGTCTGCACACGACAAGCGAATGGATCGACCTTGAGAGTTTGACTCAGCGAGCCCAGTTGACAGCGATACTCATCTCTCGCCTGATCGAACAGACCCTCTAACCAACACGCGCTCGCACACCATCGATCACATCGCGAACTTCCGCCGCCATTCTGCTGTTGGGAAACTGCTGAATAATCTGCTCACCCAAAGCCGCGGCTTCTGACCAGCGACGATCCTGCACGGCGAGTTTGAAACTCGCACCAAGGTTGTCGCGTGCCTTGCCTATGACACCTCGCGCCAGCTCACGCAAAGGTTCCGCTTCGCGGGGCGACAAGTACGCATCAAGTTGACGCAACAGCGAAATCGACTTCTCAAGATCGCCCGCTTGCGTCGCAACCAAAAAGTCTCGCTCCAATTCCTTCTTGAACCCATCGTGCGCCTCGCGCACGCGTTCGTCCAATCGCTCCGATCGTGACGAACTCGGGAACAGCCGACCGATGCGCCCTGCCTCTGCGTACGCATCATCCCAGCGACGCTCCGCGATGATCGCGTCCAACCCAGCGATCGCGCCGGTGACTTCAGCCTCCACGCTCGCGCGGCGCATCTGGTCGATGCGTGTCCGGAACTGCTCTGCATCCGCGCGATACCCAAAGCGATCGGCGAGTTCGGTAATGAGCACCAGCGCGCCATCGAAGTTGCCCGAGGCGATGTCTTGTTCAATGGTCGCGTTGAGGAGTTCTCTCTCCCGCTGGCGATTGAGCACACGCCGGGCATCGTCGGAGAGCGTCGCCTGCTGCGCCATCGACTTGACCGAGTCATGAAGATTGTCGAGTTTCGTAGAGATTGACCCGCCCGCATCGGACCCGGAGTTGCTTGACAAACCTCGCATGGCGATGCCAAGTCCAATCGGAGCAGCGCCACAGACAAAGACGCAGCCCAGCAAACCAGCAACAACGTGCTCTTTCGCAGCGACATATATAGAGAGCCCGAGTGCGGTTGCGATCAGCACGAGGCAGACCACCAACACCACTATCCAACGATCATGTTCTTCTGTTGCTTTCATAATGGCCTTGTTCGGCGTATTGCGCAATGCGTGTGCGGGCGTGTCTGTTGCGAGTCGCCGTGGGCGTGTCGGTCGCAAGTGAGTATTGGTTGTGCTGCTCTGCCCGACTTGTGAAATCGTATTCCGGCGCGGCGGGGCGCATTTAGAGTTCGTTTCACGGCAGGTTTCATAGCCCGAAAGCCCGTGATACTACCCTGCGACATGTCCACGAGTCACACTGTGCCGCATGTCGCGACGTTCTGTCTTGGCCCCTTTCAGACAAATTGCTATGTCATTACGGAAAGTAATGGGGCCGCAGCGAACTCTGGCGAAAAGACGCCTTGCTGGATCGTTGACGCAAGTTTCAATCCGCACGCGCTGATTCAAGACGTCCAGAAACGAGGCCTCGTTCCCGAAGCCATCATCCTGACCCACGCCCATATCGATCATATCGCCGGGCTCAAGGAAGTGCTCGCAGCGTTTCCGAAAGTACCCCTGATGATCCACGAAGCCGAATCCGAGTGGCTTGTCGATCCCGAACTCAATCTCTCCGCCGGCTACGGCCTGCCCGTCAGCATCCGGTACGCCGATCGCCTGCTCAAAGATGGCGAAGAACTGACGCTCGGCACCACAAAGTGGAAAGTACTTCACGTCCCTGGACACTCGCCCGGCAGCATCGCCATTGTGCAGCAAGACACCGACAAGCCCGTTGCCGTTTCAGGCGATGCGTTGTTTCAGCGGAGCATCGGCCGAACCGACTTTCCCGGATGCTCGTTCGAGCAGTTGGCAAAGAGCATCCGCACCAAGCTGTACACACTCCTCGATCAAACAAAAATCTTCCCGGGCCACGGACCATCGACAACCATCGGTGAAGAGAAGCGAAGCAATCCCTTTGTGAAGTTGTAGAAAAAAGCCCGGCGTCAAAGACGCTGGGCTATATCGATGTACCGTCAAATGACAAAAGGCGAGTTAGACCGCCTGCTCAAGCGCCGCCACGAGCCCTTCCTTCTTGTGCAGACCCACAAACGTGCGCACAGGCTTGCCATCCTTAAAGATCATGATGGTTGGGATCGCCGTGATGCCATACTTCATCGAGATTTCGCGGTTGGAGTCGATGTCAACTTTGCCGACCTTCACCTTACCCGCCTGTTCCGTCGCGATTGCGTCGATGATCGGACCCAAACTCCGGCAAGGCATGCACCATTCTGCCCAGAAGTCAACGAGAACGGGCTGTGAGCTGGAGAGCACTTCGCTGTCGAAGTTGGCGTCGGTGAATTCTTTAACTTGAGCGTTTGCCATAGTGTCGGTCCTTCATTACGTCCTTGTGATCCTGCCTGGCAAAGTCCGTTTCCAACCTCACCAGAACAGGCGTTTGATCCATCGCGGAGCTCGGCGAACCGAACCGCCCGGAAGGTAGGCTGTCAGGCTTCCTTTCGCCTGCGAAACTTACCTTCTGTTCTTAGACGCTCCCCGCGCGGAAACGTCACGAAGCAAGCACGCACGTGAACTCGGCCCCAATTGCCATCGAACGCCCCAAAATCGAGTGCTTTTCCTGCAAAAACAGGACAATGTCATCCTTCGTTGGCGACTTTGCGAAACCGATGTTCATCGCCAAACGCACGTTCATGGGCGTTTGCCTGAGACGCTTGACACGTGTGGTATCTTTCTGGTAATAGAGATTGTTCGGTCCCTTTCTTTGGGGCCGTGCCGTGTGTGATTGACTGGAGGTTCGTCCCGATGCTGAAGAACTCGTTGCGTTTCGGCTTGCTCGCGCTGGTGTGTAGTGCTGGTATCGTGATGGCACAGTCACAGCAGACCTCAGACCTTGCTGCACTCGATCAGCAGCCAGGCCGCTGGGCGGCGAACGAACTTACGACACAAATCGCACCGATGAACATTCAACCGATGCGAGTCACGCGACACGGCCCGCTCGAAATGCCCACGTGGGGCGAGCGTGCCTGCAACGTCATCGTGTCCCGCACCAACGCAAGTTTCTCAGGTGGCACGTACACGCTGCAAGGTGGTCTCGCTCAGGGCGAAATGGTCGCCGCGACCTATGACGTGCCCGCAGGTGACTGGCCCATCAAACTCGATCTCGCGGAAATCATCTTCGGCACGCAGAACACCATCGTCACGACGACGACGCACTGGAGCATTCTGATTTACGCCGGAACTCCGACGAATGGCCAACTCATCCAAACCGAATCCTCCGACGGTACCATCCTCCCGCACATTTCAATTCCCCCCGGCACCAACGGCGTGAACCTGCAGTTCAGCGTCGACCCGCAGGACCCAGACCAGATCGTCATCAATAGTTTCGCGGGCAACCCCAACAAGTTCACCATAGCGTTCCGCATCGATCAGCACAACCAGCCCGGCGCAAACCCGTCGTGCGACGCGCCTCCAGCAAATCGCAACGCCTTCCCCGCGACTGACAACACGACGATCGGCTGCGGCACAGGTTACTCGCAACTCAACTTCCCGACGCAGAACTGGATTTTCGCAAACAACTGCGCCGGTGGATGCGCGGCTGGTTGGACACCTTTCGGTTCGCTCATCGCAGACCAGTTCATTGGTTCGATCTGCCTCACAGGCTGCCGCCCTCGCGGCGATATCGTGATGCGAGCCACGTACTCCAGCCTTTCCTGCACGCCGGGCGTCGGCTCATGCTGCTTGCCCGATGGCAATTGCAGTGTCATGACCCAAACCGACTGCTCAACCGCAGGCGGTACATACAACGGCGACGGAACAACCTGCGCGACAGCTAACTGCGGCGGCGCATGCTGCTTGCCCAACGGCAACTGCATCATCACAAGCCCCAACGACTGCTCAGCGCAAAGCGGCACCTTCCGTGGTCTTGGAACAGATTGCGCAACCGCAAACTGCCCACAACCCACCGGCGCATGCTGCCTGAACAACGGCTCATTCTGCCTCGTGCTGACTCAAACCAACTGCGCCGGCGCAGGCGGCGTGTTCCAGGGCGCGAACGTGCTCTGCGGAAGCAACTCAACCTGCCCGCAAGGCGCCTGCTGCTTGCCCAGCGGCTCATGCGTCATCGCAACCCCCGCTAACTGCACCGCTCAACAGGGCACCTACCGCGGCAACGGCACGACCTGTGCAACCGCAAACTGCCCACAGCCCAACGGCGCCTGCTGCTTCAACACTGGCTTCTGCCTCGTGCTCTCCCCAACAAACTGCGCAAACGCCGGCGGCACGTTCCTTGGCTCCAACACTTCCTGCGTCAATAACAATCAATGCCCTAACGGCAAGTGCTGCTTGCCCAACGGCTCGTGTCTCGTACTTTCCAACTCCAACTGCTCCGGCGCAGGCGGTACGTTCAATGGTGCAGGCACAACGTGTGCGACGCCTTGCGGACCAAACTGCAACGACATCGATTTCAACAACGACACATCGCTCTTTGACCCGCAAGACATCGACGCCCTCCTGAGCGTGTACAGCGAAGGCCCCTGCGTCCCCGCAAATGCAACCTGCGACGGCATCGACTTCAACAACGACGGCTCGCTCTTCGATCCCTGCGACATCGACGCCTTCCTGCTCGTCTTCGCCGAAGGACCCTGTACGTTGTGCGGGCAATAAAACCTTCAAAGACTGCTCGCCCAACCCGTTCCGGAAAGTTCTCGGCGTAAATCTGACCGTTTGCGCACGATCCAACGCTTTTCTCGTACGCGCAGCGGTTTTGACGGTCTCGGACCGCCAAAACCTCGCCGCGCTCTGAAAGGAACGGAAGTTATGGGTCATTACTCGATGCTGTCTAAGAAGTCGATCGTCCAGAAGTCTCTTCACGCGATGGCATGGCTTGGCCCGATCGCCTTGAGCTGCAGCGCAGCCTGCGCCATCACTTCCAACACCGCCCGCGTCGATGTACTCCCCGACTTTTCTGGCGGCACCGGTCCTTACACACAATCCGTCACACAGGCAGGTGCTGCCGATGCGTCTGGCTCAACGACCGGCGGTTTTAATTCCGCAGGAAGCGCATCGTCGCACGTGCAGTACGGTCTGATTCAAGTCTTCGGCCAAGGTTCTGGCTCAATCAACTCCGTCGGCAGAGGAGAATGCCGAGACGTGATCACGATTTCCGCGCCGGGCGTTGCCGCTGGTACAGCGGGCACACTCACCTACCGCGTGCGAGTCAGCGGCTTCATCAACGCTTCGAGCGGCAGCTCCGGGTGTACTTGGACCCTGCAAACTGACGTTGGCGGCGGGGCATCGGACATTATTCGTACTGCGACCTATTACTCGCCCTCTTTTCCAAATTCTGGCTACACCGGTGACGCGATGGGCACCTACAGCGCGACAATCGCATTTCAATTCGGAACCCCCTTGCAACTCGCGCTGGACTTTCAAGGTACCGCAGACGCGGCGAACCAATCCCTCAACAACACCGGCAACGCGAACTTCGGCTCACCCTTAGAGATGAACTGGCTCGGAATCACAAACGTCACCGCCAATTCTCAGCCCGTGCCAAACTTCACAGTGGCATCAGTCTCCGGCACCAACTGGGCGATCGACTTGACGCCCCAGTCATGCGATTCAATCGACTTCAACAACGACAGTTCACTCTTCGATCCCCAAGACATCGACGCATTCCTGAGCGTCTACAGCGAAGGCCCCTGCATCCCAGCAACCGCAACCTGCAACGACATCGACTTTAACAACGACGGCTCACTATTCGATCCATGCGACATCGATTCCTTCCTACTCGTCTTCAGCGAAGGACCCTGCACGCTGTGCGGTCAGTAGGATTTTGTTAGCCGTCGGCAGTGTTTCCATACACTTGAAAAGCGCGGAAATGCGAACATTTTCTGTCAGAACAGCCGTGCACATGTGCTAGCGATTGGTAAGAAAGCGCACACGTGTCCGTCGGCATGACACTTCCGAACTGACGAAGAGTAAAAATTGGAAAGGCCCACATGACCACAACTTCCCTCATCGCTCTCACTGCGATTTCGATAGCCTCAACAGCCGCGCTCGCAGATTTTCGAGTCGTGGGGGTGCAGCCAATCCGCTGGGGCCAGAGCGATGGCGCAGTCGGATTCGTTGGCGGGACAGTCGAGAACTTCGAGGACGCAACGCTCGCGCCGGGCTTGCAGGTCGAGTGGCTGTCGCCCGCAGGCAACGTGGGGCCAACTGCAATCTTGCCAACTCTGTTTACGAACGCAACAAGCGATGCCTTTGGCACAGCTTTCGCAAGCGGCGCTTGGGATGACGCGAGTTCTCTGATCACAGGCCGCGGAAATCAGTCGTACAACTATTCCAACCCTGCAAACTGGGGCGACGTCGTTCTTCACTTTGATCCGCCAGTGAAGATGGTTGGATTCAGCATGCAGCAGGCCGACGCGGAAGTGGGGCTGGTTATCAACGGCGTGAGCATCGGCGGTTTCTATTCGCTCACAGGTCTGGGCAGTCCGGGCGCGCGTTCAGGCTACATCCTGATCGAAGCACGCAACGGCAGTTCGATCTCAACGCTCAAACTCGATAACAGCGGTGGTGATGGTTTCTGCATCGACCATCTTCTCTATAGCGTGACCGGTGCACCGACAGTTGCCGTCGCAGGATTCTCGCCAAACGTGTGGCCTAGGCCCGATTCTCAACTCGGTTTCGCGAGCGGCACCGTGACGGAAAACTTTGAAGACGCCTCGTTGGTGACGGGTCTCACTATTGCATGGGACACGCAAGCCGGTCAGTTTGGACCAACCAACACACTCCCAAATCTCTGCGCTCCTGTAACAGATGACCAATTTGGCAACGCCTTTGATCCGGCACCGTGGGACGGCACGCGCTGCGTGATCAACACACGCGACAACCTGTTCCATGCGTACACGGGCACGATTGAATGGGGCGATATCGAGTTCCGCTTCAACCCGCCAGTGCCCAGCGTGGGCTTCAGCGTTGAACAACAAGAGTCGCCCTCAAGGCTGATGATTAACGGCCGGGACGTTGGTTCTTTCTTAACGATGGCCAATCTGTTTACCGCCGTCGGCCGAAACGGCTATGTCCGCGTTGATGCACAGTGCGGCGAATCGATTTCCTCACTTCGTCTCAACAACACTCGCGGCGTAATCGGCGGCGATGGCTTCGGCATCGATCACATGCTCATCGGCACAAACATCTGCGACTGCATCGACTTCAACAACGACAGTTCGCTCTTCGATCCCCAAGACATCGACGCATTCCTGAGCGTCTACAGCGAAGGCCCCTGCATTCCCACAACTGCATCCTGCAACGACATCGACTTCAACAACGACGGCTCGCTGTTCGATCCGTGCGACATCGATGCATTCCTCGTTCGATTCAGCGAAGGACCATGTACGCTCTGCGGCGTGTAATCAGTGTGAGTCTCTCGGAAAGGATGAAATCATGAAATCGATCCATTTTGACAAACAGCAACGGCTCTGGGTTGGACTGTGCATGATGGCATGCTCGTTTGTCTGTTCAAATGTAAACGCGCAGTCCGGCGAGAATTTAATCATCAATGGTGGCTTTGAGCAGGGAAACGCCGGGTTTGCGTCCGACTACGGGTATTCCAGCGGCGGAAACTGCTGCGAAGGGCAATATACCGTGGGTCAGTTTGGATCAAACTTCAACGGATTTTTCACGAACCCGCCGCCCGCATCGCCCGGTAGCGTGCAGATGATGATTGTGAACGGTTCGACGATTCCCAATCAGCGAATTTGGTATCAGACAGTCGGAGTTGTTCCTGGAAGAACCTACGCGTTGACGCTGCGAGGTTGCACCGCCGTCGCAGGTGGACCTGCCGTGCTGCAGTGGCAGATCGACGGCGCGCTGGTAGGCAATTCCACGAGTCTTCCAAACTTCACTCAAGCATGGGTTGACATACGAGCAACATGGATCGCGCCGCCAAACACAACAAGCATCTCGCTCGCTGTACGAAATCTAAACACCGCGACGTTCCCAAACGACTTCTACATGGATGACCTGTCAATGGTCGAAGGCACCGCTTGTGATTCGCTCGACTTCAACAATGACACGTCGCTATTTGACCCCCAAGACATCGACGCATTCCTGAGCGTATACAGCGAAGGCCCCTGCATCCCTACGACTGCAACCTGCAACGACATCGACTTCAACAACGACACCAGCGTGTTCGATCCGTGCGATATCAACAGTTTCCTTTTGATGTACAGTGAAGGCCCCTGCACTCCCTGCGGCGACTGATTCAGCGGACTTCTCGATAGAACCGAGAACCACATCACCGCGATTCATTGCGACGGGCCCCGAGAAAGCTGTTTTGGGACAATAAAATTTTTCCTTGATCCGGGATTCGCTTGCCGGATGTGTTATTTCCTGTATGATGACTCTTTGCATCCTCCTCACTGGCTGAGGAGGGCTGATGCTTCAGGAGTCTGATATGGGCATGCTTTCTCGTGTTTCGCTTGCGTCGCTGTGTGCAATACTCGCTGGTGGCGTTTTCAGCAATTCCGCCTCCGCCCAGTGCGGCGGCTTCAACATCACCACCTCGACAGGTGCCACCATCGTGCCCGGCACTGTCGATTCAGGCAACCACGGCGATGACGATACCACGCTACTCGCCCTGCCCTTCCCGATCACGATATATGGCGCGACGTACAACTCCGCGCGACTGTGCGCGAACGGCAACATTCAGTTTACCGGCAACAGCGGCGAATATAACAACAGTTGCTTGCCCAGTGCGCTGGGCGTTGCGATCTGTCCCCATTGGGACGACATGCGGACAGACGCACCTGGCAAAGGCATCTTCACATCTATTTCTGGCGTCGCACCCAATCGCATCCTGAATATCGAATGGCGCACGACGTACTACTCCGGAGCCGGCAACGCCGACTTCCAACTGCGTCTCTTTGAAGACAACACACGCTTCGAAATCATCTATGGTGGTCTCGCCGAGAGTGGGGGTAACGCAACCGTGGGCGTGCAGCACACAAGTTTCGCCCCAACGCAGTATTCCTGCAACACCGCAGGCCTCATGGCTCCCGGCACGAAATTGACATTCACCTGCTACAACGGCCCAACCGGCGGCGGCACCGCAACGCCTCCGAACGTTTACGCCTGCGGCACCCAAGGCGTCGTGCTGTTCGAAGTGCAGACACTGCCCGGTACCAATCCGCCCAGCACCGGCATCACCGTCACCGCAAACCTGTCAAACATCAGTGGCCCAACATCACAGCAGATGTTTGACAACGGCACCAACGGAGACGCCGTCGCAGGTGACGGCAAGTATTCGTACCGCTACACCGTGCCCCAATCTTCGACGCCCGGCGCGACAAGCGTGACGTACACAATCGCCGACGCACAAGGCCGATCCACTCAGGGCGTCATCGGTCTCATGGTCAATCCCTGCCCCTCAGCGGGTCCAGACGTCTGGGTTTCCAGTTTCACCGACGTTGGCTACTACGGCTCGGTCGGCAACATCACCGCATATTCCATCGGTACCGATGCGTGCAACCGAGGCGATCTTCCCGTCGCATGGTTTGGCGGCGGCACGCAGCACCCCGTTATCGCTCAAAACATGTATCGCTTGATGAATGGCCGGTTCGAGCAGATCGGTCAGTCATGGCTCAAGCACGGTTTCTCGTCAACCAACAGCGGCTCCTGCGGCACATGCCAACAGCCGCCCGCAGGCGGACAGCAACTAGGCGTCAACTGTTCCGACGCATACGGCTCAGGCCTCAACGGTGGTCAAGGCGGCCTCGGCCCGCGTTCCGAAGTGAATCCGACAACCGGTGCATATGTCTGGCCGTTCTTCCCGGGCGACACTTCAACCGAAATCGGGGTGCGATTGCAAGTCAAGACCGCCGACGTTACTCCCGCCCTCAACCCCAACGCACTCTACTTTGGCGAATGCCAATACGTCACGGCTGACGACGCACGCTGGTCCAACAACCTCTCTCCAGCAACCAACGGCCTCAACAACGTCTCGCACCGTCAACTGTCCATCGCATCCCCGACGTCAACGCCTCAGATGGTGGGGCAGATGTTCCAAATGCAGCCCGCCATTCGCGCATGGAAGAACGCAGATCCAGGCGTGACGCTTGTCAGCGCAGATTACATTGATTCGACACTCGGCGGCGGCGGCATCATCGCCCGCTTCTGGGTCGGCGCTCGTGCAACCGACAACGGCAACGGCACGTGGCACTACGAATACGCGGTACACAACCTCAACGCAGATCGCGCCGGCGGTTCCTTTGCTGTGCCGATTGCTCCAGGCGCAATCATCACCAACGTTGGCTTCCACGGCATCTTCGCTCACTCGGGCGAACCCTATCCCAACACAGCGACCAACCCTGACAACTGGGTCTCGACGATTTCCAACAACGAAGTGCGCTGGTCATGCCCAGAGGCATATCAGCCGCCCAACGGAAACAATGCCAACGCACTCCGCTGGGGCACGCTCTACAACTTCCGCTTCGATTCCAACATCCCGCCTCGCACCGCCAACGCAACCCTTGGCTTGTTCAAGCCGGGCACGCCCAGTTCGATCCCCGTCGTCGCGATCCCAACACCAACGATTGCCTGCGACTCCATCGACTTCAACAACGACACCTCGCTGTTCGATCCGCAGGATATCGACGCCTTCCTGAGCGTCTACAGCGAAGGCCCCTGCGTGCCCGCGAACGCAACCTGCAACGACATCGACTTCAACAACGACACAAGCGTGTTCGATCCGTGCGACATCGACAGTTTCCTGACGATGTACAGCGAAGGACCCTGCACGCCGTGCGGCGTGTAAGAAAACTCAAAGCGAAAAGCTCAAAACTCAAATACAGGCAACCGAGTATCCCAAAGCTACTCGGTCGCCTTTCAATTTGAGGATTTTGCTGCTTTGAGTTATGAGCTTTTCGAGAATCCGAACGTCCGCGCGAACACATTCGGCCCAAAAGAAAAACAACCCCGCAGTACGCGGGGTTGTTTCGTGTATTGAGATGTTCGTCTCGACGGCTTGCGCCATCGGCTCCATCGACAAGTGCTTTAGCGCTTGCTGAACTGGAAGCGACGACGTGCACCGGGCTGGCCGTACTTCTTGCGTTCCACGCGGCGCGAGTCGCGGGTCAGGAACCCGGCTTCACGCAGTGGGATGTACAAGTTCGGATCCATGTCGACGAGGGCACGGGCGATGGCGAGGCGCATCGCGCCTGCCTGGCCTGTGTGTCCGCCACCGGCGAGCTTGGCTTTCACTTCGAACTTGCCGAAGTTGCCGGTTGTCGTCAGCGCGGCGATCGCGTCGCTGCGATCCTGCGACTCGGTGAAGTAGACTTCAACGGTCTTGGGCTTGGGGTTGGTGCCGATGATGCTGACGCTGGCCTTGTCGCCGCTCGCGGGACGAATGCGAACGCGGCAGACCGACGACTTGCGGCGGCCCGTTCCCCACCACCAGCCACGCTTGTCGGCGGGCTTCGCGGTGCGGACGGGAGCAGTGACAACGGGCGCGGCTGGAGTGCCGGGCGGAGTGAGCGAGAGAACTGAATTGATCTGCATGGTGGACATGTTTTGTTTTTTCCTGTGCAAGGGTCACAAGCGTCGTGCGCCTGTGCCACCAGAATTCAGAGAACGGTCATCGGGGTTGGCTTGTTGGCGGCGAAACCGTGTTCCTTGCCGGGGTACACGTACAACTTCTTGAGCATGACGCGCGAGAGGCGGTTCTTGGGCATCATGCGACGCACTGCGTCGGAGATGAGTTGATCAGGCTTCTGCTCACGAACCTGCGCGTACGTGCGGACCTTGAGGCCGCCCGGATATTCCGTGTACCGCATCTTGAGGTTGGCTTCGCCCTTGTTGCCGGTCATTTCGACCTGCTTGGCGTTGATGACGATGACGTTCTCGCCCGTGTCAACGTGGGGCGTGTAGTCCGGGCGATGCTTGCCCATGAGGACGTTGGCGACCTGCACCGCGAGGCGGCCCAGCGGGATACCCGTGGCATCAACCACGTAGTACTTCCGCTCGACACCATCGGGCTTGGTCGTCAGTGTTGTCTGGCGACGAGCTGATACGACTGAGTGTGGCATGACGACTCCTGAACAGCCACGGGCGCCTGACGCCTGTGGTTTTGATACGCCGCGCTCCCGGGCGGGTCGGCTGATGTCGTGATCTTTGAGAAAAGCACGCCACCAGAAAATTTCAGACTGGTTTCCCGCTTTGAGGGCGGGAGGCAAGTATTGGGGCTGTCGGGGGTTATTTCAAGTCCGCAAGCCCTCTCTCGCCCACGAGACTCGACTCATCGACCCACTTGGCCGAAACATTGTATGGCAGGAACGTATATATCCCTAACAACGTGCCTTTGCCCCATGTCTTTCGTGAATACCAAGCGGCTGAGCCGATTTTCCGTTGAACCTTATGGAATCACCAAACCCTTATCAGCCCCACGACGTTTCGATGGGGATGCAGCCAAACTTTTCGCAGCCGCCAACCAACAACTCGGGCTTGGTTGATCCGGCTTCAGACATCGCCCCGAACCGCGACACGCCCGACCCAGGTTCGCCCGTCGCGAGGACGATCGCTCTGATAGCCGTGATCGTGCTAGTTGGTGCAGTGATGCTCGTGCAGCAACTGAGCAACGTCACACCGCCCCCGAGCAAAGAAAAAGTCGAAGTCAAAGCCCCCGCAGGCTTCACTCCAATCGAAGGTCAGATCTACGCATACGTGAAGTACTGGGGCTTCATGGAATCTTTCGCGCCGACCCCAAACTCTGGACCCAACGCAACGCCCCCGGGTTTCGTTGGCAACCTTGACCAAGGCAAGACCGCAATCATCGACGGCATCCGCACGGTTCGGGGCAACGACCTCGAAGAAGTGCGATCCGCGATGGCCGTTGCCTTCGTCGCAGGTCCAGAACAAGGCCGCGACGATCTAACGGCGGTTCAAAAATCTCTCGAAGCAAAGAAAAAGGAGTCGCAGTCATCAGACCCCGCAGCCACCGAAGAATTCCCAGGCCTCGAAAACGACATCAACCTCGCGCTCAACGTGCTCGACAAAGGCGCTGACTCGATTTCCGCCGAAGAAAACAAGTCACTCGTCGATCGTCACGGCTACTTCGCGAAGTTGCTCTTCGTCGCAGACAAGCCAATGGGAAGTTCCGAACGCACGGCACTCACAGAAGGCGGCGGAAAAATGATCGGGCTGCTCGTGCTGCTCGTCGTGTTCCTGTTCCTCATTTCGATCGCGGCGATCACATGCTTCATCATCGCAATGGTGCGTCTTGGAAGCGGAAAAATCAAACCAAAGTTCAAAGCCCCGCTCCCGGGCGGCAGCATCTTCCTCGAAAGCCTCGCCGTATTCGCCGCAGGCTTTCTCACGCTCAAAGTCGGCATGGACCTCTTCGCGGGCGGCACTGGTGGTCCAGGCGGAGCCGCCGCGCCAAGCATGATCGCTGGCGTCTTGTCCATGATTCTGCAGTGGGGATTGCTCCTCACAGTCTTCTGGCCTCGCCTGCGAGGCGTGCCCATGTCCGAACTCTCTCGCCGCATCGGGTGGACAAAGGGTGATGGCGTGATGAAGGAAATCGGCGCCGGCATCTTCGCCTACTTCGCAACACTGCCCATCTTCCTCCTCGTTGTCCTTATCATGCTGGCCGTGATGTTCCTGAGTGCCGCCGCGAGCGGGCTAGGCGGTGGGGGCGCAGAGCCGATGCAGCCGCCAGAAAATCCTGTCTTCGACGCCATCGGCAGCGGCAACCCGCTCGTCCTCGGCATGCTCTTCCTGCTCGCAACGATGTGGGCTCCCTTTGTCGAAGAATCACTCTTCCGAGGCGGCCTCTTCCGCCATCTTCGCTCACGCATGGGCGTCCTGCTCGCCGCGTTGCTCTCAACGATTGCATTCGGCGTCATGCACAACTATCCCTGGATGTTGCTCGCCCCAGTGATGACGCTGGGCTTCAACTTCGCCCTCATGCGCGAATGGCGAGGCTCCCTCATCGCCCCAATGTTCGCCCACGCAATGCACAACGGCACCGTCCTGACCATCGCATACTTTGCGATCAGCACGCTGAGCGTGCCCAAGGTAACGTGAAGTTCGTGCCACCGACTACGGCTTTGCGTAGTCGGTGGAGAATCGCACACAACCTACGGGTACCGGCATGCATTACAGCATCTTTCGGTGCTGGTACTTCACACGAACTTCGTGTGTCCCACCACCGACTACGCAAAGCCGTAGTCGGTGGCACAGTTTGGCAACTTCGTCATGGTGCAACTTGCTTGGGCTTTGCTGGCATCGCCACCGACAGCACCACAGCCGCGGCCAACGTCGCAAGCACCGCAAGCAGCGACACCGTCGTGTCAATCTTGATGCTTGGCCGCTCCGCCCAGGTTTGGCCAATCCACGACCCAATCGTGTTCAGGTACGGCGGTGTCGCCAGCAGCATCAACTTCACGCCAACAAACGCCAGAATCAAAATCAGCGCGGGCTTCAGGAACCGGAACTTCGCGATCAGCGCCGCAAGGCAGAAGTACAGCGCGCGCAGCCCCAGAATCGCAAGAATATTGCTGGTAAACACTATGAACGGATCAGGCGTGATCGCGAAGATCGCGGGGATCGAGTCCACCGCGAAGACCAGGTCCGTCACTTCAACCATCACCAACGCAAGGAACAAAGGCGTCACGGCCCATCGAGCGCCCAGCGTGCCCGGCGGAGGCGGATCCTGTACGAACACACCCTTATCGTTCTTGGAATACGTCGGCGCGACGGTTCGCTTGGTGAGGAACTTCTGCCCATCGAAGAACGTCACGACCGGGAAAATCTTCTGCACAATCCGCACGACCGGGTTCTTCGACGGATCGCCATCCGACTTCACCACCGCCATCTTGATGCTCGTCAGGATCAGGAACGCACCGAAGATGATCAGCACCCACATGTACTTGGCGACCAGTGTGCCCGCCATACCGATCATTGCGCCGCGCATGACCAGCGCACCGATGATGCCCCAGAACAGCACGCGATGCTGATACTTCGCCGGAATCGCGAAGAACGAGAAGATGATCGCGATGACAAAGATGTTGTCCATCGCCAGCGACTTCTCGACGATGTAGCCCGTCAAGTACTGCTTCGCGGCTTCAAATCCTCCCACCTCGCCTCGAACAATTCCTGCCGCGGAGTAGTAAGGCGTGTCGAGCCCAAGCCCAAGCCAGTGACGCTCATATGCCATGTACACAAATCCGGAAAACGCGAGGCCGCAGGTCAGCCACACGATCGACCAGATCACCGACTCCTTCATGGAGACTTCGTGTGCTTCCTTATGAAACACACCAAGATCAAGCGCAAGGAACCCAAGCACCAACGCGATAAACCCCACGTACGCCCAAGTCTTCGCGTCCAACGAACCCAACATTGTTTCCGCTAATAGCAGCATCACGCAACCCTCAATCGGCAAGCGACACTGCGCTGTGATCGCGCAACGGCAGACTGCCATCCTGAGATTGGTCTTGCGAGGCTTTCGCGCGCCGAACGGCAATCGCGAGAGTTCGTGGGGCCGAGTGCAAGCCAGAGAATGCTGTGCACTGTGTTGACGGCCTTCACGCCCGAAACATTCGGGAGCTACTCCCCAATCGATAATCGTCTATCGTACACGCGAGTGAACAAATTGCAAGAACCGCCAGCGATTCTAGCTAATTCAAAAAAACTGCTTAGTGGATTTCTTGATCCGTTTCGTGTGAATCCAGCGGCATCGATTCCGCCGAGTCAAACGCATTTTGTATGTGACTCGGGAGAGGTGACAAAGGGGACAAATCAATGGTCAAGTCGCGAGGTGGCGTTTCTGAATGCACATCCGCAGCCAGATTCTCCAGACGCGATGCAGTCTCCGGCGCGGCAAACTCTGCCCGCTGCCCGCCGAACGCATCGCCCGCGACCTCTGAGTTGTCGGCAAACGGATCGTTCAGATCATCACTCTCATCAAGATCACCAAGTTGCTCACCATTGATGTTCTGTTGTGAGCGATTGCCCCGCCGCGACGAGTCGTTTTGCCCGGCACCCGTGCCCGGATGCGCACGCAGATCCTTGTACGCGCTGCCATCCACAAACCCTTGCAACTTGCGAGCCCGCACCGGATGCTGCAACTTGCGAATCGCCTTCGCTTCGACCTGCCGCACGCGTTCACGCGTCACCTTGAAGATGCGTCCGACTTCTTCCAGTGTGTACGTGTATCCATCGCCAATGCCGTAGCGAAGTTTGATGATCTCACGCTCGCGATACGTCAGCGTCTTGAGCACAGCTTCGATGCGCTGCTTGAGCATTTCCTGAGCCGCCTGATCCGCAGGCTCGCCGCCACCATCATCTGGCACAAAGTCACCAAGGCTCGCGTCTTCGCTATCTCCGACGGGCCGATCAAGCGAAATCGGGCTCTTGCCCACTCGCAGCGCCTTGCGGACTTCCGCGTTGGACATCCCGCACTTTTCTGCAATCTCATCAATCGTGGGCTCTGCGCCCTGCTCTTGAATGAGCAGTTTCTGAGCCGTCTTGATCTTGCCGATCGACTCGATCATGTGAATTGGAATGCGAATGGTGCGTGAGTGATCCGCGATCGCGCGTGTGATAGCCTGACGAATCCACCATGTCGCATACGTGCTGAACTTGTACCCGCGCTTATATTCGTACTTATCTACTGCACGCATCAGCCCCGTGTTGCCTTCCTGAATCGTGTCCAGGAACGACAAACCACGATTGCGATACTTCTTCGCGACTGACACCACCAGCCGCAAGTTGCCGCCCGACAGATCGCGCTTCGCCTGCTCGTACTCCCACAACACAGTCGCAAGATCGCGGACGCGCCGCTGCAATTCCATCGGGTCTTCAAGCACCAGACTGCGCAAGCCATCCAGCTCTTCCCGCATCACTTCAAGGTCTTCCGGCCCATGATGCTTGCGAGCCGCCTTGGAACGCAGGCGAGGAGGCAACTTCTCTGGCGGAGTCGTCGCGATCTTGAGTTCAAGTTCAAGATCGACCATCTTCTTCGCAATCGCCCGCAGTTTTCGCATGAACGGAATGATGCGACCCGTGCGCAGGCAGCATTCTTCCGTCAAACGCGCCATGCGCCGACGTCTTGCCGCAAGCCGCGCCTTCAGCGCTTTGACTTCATCCACTTTCTTCTCGCGCCGCGCTTCCTGCAGGCGTTCCCAATCTTGCTTGTTCAGTTCGAGCAAGCGTTCAATCGTCGGAATATTGCTGGGCAGACGCTGCGCAATCTTGTTCTTCGCGTGCTCCTCTGAACTACTAATGCGCATCGTGCGATCAAACGGAATGTCCCCCTTCATCACGCCCTTGAGGACTTCAACGGCATGTGCCGCAAGATAATCGCTCTCCATGCAGCGGCGACGGAAGATCATGCGGGTGACGTCAATCTTCTTCGCCAGCCGCACTTCTTCTTCGCGAGACAGCAGCGGAATATTGCCCATCTGCGAGAGATACATGCGAACCGGATCATCCAGCCGCTTGTCGCTTGCCTCTTCCACCAACTCCGCAAGATCGCGGCGGAGTTCTTCTTCGTCCTGCTCCAAAGGCTGCTCGCCCATCCCGTTGAGCAGGTTCGTGCTCTGCCCCGCAATCAGCGTGCGACGTAAGTTCGCCTGCTCGCCCGCACGATCCCCACCGGACACACTCATCGCGCGAACCAGCCGTGGCAACACCGTTCCCGCGTCGGGCGTGTGTTGTCCCTGCTCCAGCGCAAGCCGATGCATGCGCGCGCGATATTCAAGTTCGTCGACGAGTTCGATCTCGTAGCGATCAATCACGCACAGCATGTCATCCACATGCACAGCGTCAACCATTTCGTCGGGCAGCGTGTTGTTGAGCTCTTCATAGGAGAGCCAGCCGCGCCGGCGGGCGAGTGCGAGGAGTTGCTCGATTGCAGGATGGAGATCTGAGTGCAAGAGAACCTCGTGGGAAAGAAAACGAAAAGCGAAACACGAAAAGCGAAAATGAAGGCGGCGCGAGCGTCAAATTGCGTTATGAACTTGGTCTGGGGACGCGTCGGCGATCAGGGCCAAGCGTGCGATGGAGATTTGCAATCGCCGTCGCGCGGGTTTGGAGAGACTGGGAATCCGCTGGCGGTTTGGCTTCGATGGAGCCATCGGCGTTGGTAGGCGATTGAAGTTGTGAGTCACGGCGCGCTTGGGCGAAGCTCCAGTGCCAGAACGCGTGCAAGCGATCCAAGCTGCGCTCTGATTGCTCGTCCATCCGGCTCATGAGCGAAATCGCCGCCTCGCGCGCAGGCTCATCATCCCCAAGTTGCGACAGCACCACCTGCAACGCAGGCGCGTGGCCATCTTCCCCGAGATCATGCACGGCTTGCGCGACGCGTTGCACCACCGCAAAACGGTAGGTGCTTGGCGCGATCAGGTCCTTGTCCTTTTCCGACAGCGTCCGCCACAAATGACCATCACACAGCAGACATCCCAAGATGCACTCGATGTGCGCGAGTTGAATCGTGCGCAGCCGACGTGCTTCAAGTTGATCGTCAGTGGGGGCGTCTGCCTGCGACTGCGAAGTAAACACACGCCGAGCATCACGCCCGCGCGGAATCGCCGCGCGAATCGATTGCTCGCTGATGCCCGCAATGCTTGCGAGTTGGCGAACGATGAGTGCCTGTCGCACTGGTTCCACAGAAGGCAGCCCCAGCGCAACGAGTTTTTCCAACTCTTCTGTCATCGCCTTGCTCAGCGCAGCAGGCCCAACGCCCGCCAGCCTCGCACGAATTCTTTCAAATCGATACGCCAGCAATTCAGTCGCGTTGTCCAGCGCAGTCTTGAAAACCGCCGCGCCATCCTCACGCTTCAGCAATTCATCCGGGTCCTTCGCATCCGTGTGCCGATTCAGCGTCACCACCGCGACGTCGATCGGCTCCGCAAAGAACACTTCCGCCGCACGATCCGTCGCACGCTGTCCCGCTTCATCGCCGTCAAACAGCAGCACAATCTTGTCGCACGCCAGCCGAAGTTGCTTCGCATGATCGCGAGTGAGCGCAGTGCCCAGCGTCGCAACAGCGTTCTTGAATCCCGCCTGATGGCACGCAATCACATCCATGTACCCTTCGCAGACGATCACAGTGCGCGTCAGTTGGATATCGCGCAGCGCATGATGCAAGGCATACAGCGTCGCACTCTTGTTGAACAACCGCGTTTCCGGGCTGTTCAAGTACTTGGGCTCATCGTCCGGATTGATCTTTCGCGCACCAAACGCAATCACCCGGCCACTGCGATCATGAATCGGAAACATCAACCGATTCCGAAACGCGTCATAAAACCCGCCCCCCGACGAACCCTCCCGCGCCTTGAGCAACCCCGCGCCGAACAACGCATCAACCGAAACCGTCCCTTGCTTGGACGCCGTAAGCAGCAATCCATCCCAGCGATCAGGCGACGCACCAAGTTGAAACTGCTGCGCAATCTCCGGCGAAATCTGACGCTGCTTGACAACCTCGCGAGCCGACGCGCCGTGCTCGTTGTGCTTCAAAATCGCCTGGAAAAATTCACTCGCCATACCACACGCGGCGTACAACGCCTTCTTATCGAGCGTCGGTGCGCCGTCACTCTCGCCAAAGCCTCCTGCATCGCGAGACGGACGCAAGGGAGTCAGCGTGATCCCCGCCCGATCGGCGAGGAACTCGAGCGACTCGCGGAATTCCATCTTCAGGAAGTTCTGGACAAATCCAAAGCAGTCACCCGCCGCGCCGCACGAGAAGCACTTGTAAAACTGCTTTTCAGGAACGACACACATGCTCGGCGCATGGTCATCGTGGAACGGGCACAACCCGACATACTCGCGTCCCTTGGGCCGAAGGGCGATGTGCTCGCCGATCAAGCGGACTAGGTCGGTAGCATCTTTCACGCGATCAATGTCTGAGCGGTCACCCAGCGTGCGGGTTTTCGCCGCGCCGAAGATGCCTCGATCTGATCCTGACCCATGACCCAAAACACACCTCGCGCGTCAATGCGCTCCAAGCGTACTCCCGCCGGGCGACCATGCCCTGCGCAAGCCCAAACACGCTCCTGGTCGAACAATCAAACGTACACGATTCTGGCGCGTATGCCAATGAAAACGCCAACGGATTGGTTATGCTGCAGCAGTTTGCAGTTTTGAGACCATCGCCCCGGTACTCATACAATTCGCAATCAGCACCACACAAGTTCGTCCATTCAACGAAAGCGACGGATGAAGGCTCGCTCATGCAACGCAAACAGGTTCGATATTCAGGTACAGTGCAAGGCGTGGGCTTCCGTGCCACATGCCGCCACATCGCCACCGGATTCACGGTGACTGGCTGGGTCCAAAACGAACCCGACGGCACGGTCCTCTTGGAAGCCCAGGGCACTAACGAAGAAGTCGAGCGATTCCTGATCGAAGTGGGGCGGGTGCTGGGCCGCAACATCGTGAACGAATTCAAACTCGACATCCCCGCAATCCCCAACGAAGGCGGCTTCGTCATCCGCCGCTAGTTCATTGTGCAGCACGTGCCTCCACGTTCATGTTGCCCAGTTATCAGACAATCCAGATTTCTGCTCAAATCCATGGAACGCAGTTCTTTCTTCCGCGTCCAAATTAGTGTTGACTAACTGACTCGTGGGACCCGACCACCCGCTGCTCGTTGCCGCGACCAATCGGAAATGAAGAAGGAGTTTCGTATGTTCCGTGCTCTGAGCGTTTCCTCACTACTGAGTAAGAAGTCAGCCCTCGTCGCCGCGGCTCTCGTTGCCGGACTCGGCGCAATGGCACCGGCGGCACAGGCCGGTCATGAAGATCGTGGTGGTCGTGACAACGTGCGTGAAGTTCGCGATCGTGGCCATGGGCGTTCGCACGGACGCGGGCACGATCGTGATCGCCGCCGCGAATGTGCACCTCCTCCCCGTTGCGAACCTCGCTGCGAACCCCGTTACGAATCACGTCGCGGTGGTGGTGTCCGAATCGAAGTCCGCGTGCCACGCGTGATCATCATCGGTGGCGGCAGCCGCGGCGGATGCCGGTAAACCGTAAACTGAAGCGTGAAACACAAGCGGCGCAACGGCGTCGCTTTTTCTTTTGCACGCAACGCGATCTTTGAGAACATGGCAAGCGTTCCAAAAGCATGCTACGGTTTTTCATGCAGACCCCAGCCGCTCGTCTACGAACCTTGATGAATCAGCGTTGCGTCGCAATCCCAGGCGCATTCAACGCGCTCTGCGCCCGCGCGATCGCGAGGTCAGGCTTCGACGCGTGCTACATCTCAGGCGCGGCAACCAGCGTCTCCGCAGGTGTCCCCGATGTTGGCCTGCTCAGCATGGAACACTTTGCCAAGTGCATCCGCGAAGCGGCTGACGCAAGCGGCTTGCCCGTGCTCGCCGATGCTGACACGGGCTTTGGTGAAGCCGAATTCGTCCGCCGCACCGTCGTCGAATACGCCCGCGCTGGCGCTGCAGGCCTTCACCTGGAAGATCAGAAATTCCCCAAGCGTTGCGGTCACCTCGATGGCAAAGAACTCGTCCCGACCGATCACATGGTCGAAAAAGTCCAGTGGGCCGTCCGAGCTGCAAGAGATTTTGCACAACGAGGCTCGAGCTCGTCCTCATCACCCTCCAACGCCCTCATCATCTGCGCCCGCACCGACGCCAAAGGTGTCGAAGGCTTCGACGCAGCAGTCGCGCGTGCGAAGGCGTACGTCGCCGCCGGTGCCGACATGATTTTCCCCGAAGGTTTGGCTAGCGAGCAAGAGTTCGCCCTGTTCGCCGCCGCGATGGGCCGTGGTCCATCCGCCGACCCAAGTGTCCCCGCCGGCAAGCGACCATACCTGCTTGCCAACATGACCGAGTTTGGCAAAACTCCCAGCATCCCGCTTAGCAAGTTCGCCTCGATGGGCTACTCCTGCGTGATTTACCCCGTCAGCCTCCTGCGAGTCGCCATGGGCGCAGTCTCGCGAGCCTTGGATCAACTCCAAAAGGACGGCCACGTCGAAGGCTTCGTGAAAGACATGCAAACGCGTCAGCAGTTGTACGACCTGATCAATTACAAACCAGGCGTCGCATGGGAAGTGCCCATCTGACGTTTGGGACGCAACGTGCGCAAGACATGCCCGATCTGTCGCTCAAGCACAATCGCAGCATTGTCCAATAACGCGATTCGCAAACAACTGTCTCGACATTCAAGCAAGTTCAAGTTGAGTGCCGACACAGTCGCACTGCTTCTGCGCTTCCGCGCAGAGTCGGTGCATGACGCGCAAGGATTGCTTGTCATGAGTTGTTCAATCGTTTGCCTCGCCAACCCGGCACAGCAAACGTGGCAGGAGGCCGTGTGGAGCAACTTCGTCAAACTTGGGCGACGACAAAGCAGTGGCTGGGCAAGCTCGCGCCCGCGCACTTGCTGACGCTTTCGCTGGCGGTGCTGTTTGTCATTGCGGTGTTGCTGCTGCTCCCGGCGTACTTCGGCAAGCCCGACATGGTCGCGTTGTACCCCGGCACAACCACCGCGGATCAACAGCAATTCGCAACCAGTCTCTCCACCAACAACATCAAGTTCGAAAACCGAGCCGATGGCATCTACGTCTCGTCGCAAGACCTGATGCGTGCTCGTTCGCTGATTTCTGAATCAGGCTTGCTGCCCAACGACAAAGAAATCCTCTTCAAGAACATTCTCCAGCAGCAAAGTTGGACCAACAGTCGCCAGCAAAACGAACAGCTCTTCAACAACGCTCTCGAAAACGAACTCGCCCGCACCATCGAACGATTCCGCGGCGTCAAGTCCGCCAAAGTCTTCATCGATGCACCCGTCCCGCAAGGCTTGGGCGCGGCAGTCCGTCGTCCGACAGCAAGCGCATGGGCCCTGACCGCGACCGGCGAAGCACTCAAGCAAACACAGGTTGACGCCATCGCCTCGCTCATCGCGGGCAGCAAAGCAGGCCTCACACTTGAACAAATCCGAGTCGTGGATGGCAGTTCAGGTCGTCAGCGCAAGCCCACGGGCGACGACGAAGCCCTGCCCACAACCTATCTCGAACACGCCACCCGCGTCGAATCCGTGACTCGTGAAAAAGTCATGGAGTTGTTGTCGTACATCCCGGGCGTCGTCGTTGCAGTCACTGCACAAGTCGATGTCACGCGAGTTGAAACCAACACTGATAGCGCGTTGCCGCTCGGGCAAGGCACACAGAGCGTACCCCTGAAGGAAGATTCAACCGAAACCGTGACTACATCCGCGGCACCAAAGGCGGCTGACCCCGGAGTGAGGGCAAATCAAACCGCCGACATCACGACGGCCCAAGGCGGCGAAGGCAACAAGAGCAACAACACACAGACAACTACTGAATACCAAACGTACTTTGGGACCAAGAGCGAGAAGACGGTCGACCCACGTGGTTTTCCAACCATGATCGCGATTTCCGTGAACGTCCCGCGCGGCTTTGTCGCCCGCATGCTCAAAGCGGAAAAAGCAGCGACAAGTTCTGGTACTCAAGGTACCGCAGGAGTCTCGGGCACTACCGGTAACGCCGCAACCACCGAGCCTACAGAACAAGAAGTGATGGATGCGTTCGACACTCGCATCAAGCCCACGATCCTCGCCGCCGTGACTCCCCAGGTCCGAGCATTGACCGCGCAGGCCGGTAAAGTCCTCAAAGACGAAGAACTCAAAGCGATGATCGCCCAAAGCGTGGGCGTCTCGATCATTCCTACTGATATTCCCGAAAAACCAGCCGATTCTTCGGGCATTCTTTCCAGTCTCGCCGGCATCGGTGGCGGCGGGGGCTCGGGAAGTGGCATTGGTGGCATCATTGGAGGCGGCTTGATCGACAAAGCAATCCTCGCCATGCTCTCCGTCGGCGCGATCGGCATGATGTTCATGCTCGTGAAGAAGAGCAGCAAGAAGATCGACCTGCCCAGCGCCGAAGAACTCGTTGGTCTCCCGCCACCGATCGAAGGCGCGAGCGAAATCGTTGGCGAAGCCGACGAAGGCGAAACCGCGATGACAGGCATCGAAGTCGCCGACGAGCAAATCGAATCCCAGAAGATGCTCGAACAAGTGACCGAGATGGTCAACAAAGAACCAGAAGCCGTTGCACGAATGCTCAATCGCTGGGTTGTGACGGATGATTGAGCGACGCAAGAACAGTGACGGAGTGACGAAGTGACGGAGTAACGAAGTGGAAGACAGCCAAACACACATCTCCGTTCGAAACTCGCCACACACGTTCGTCCCGTCTTCGCTTCGTCACTTCGTAACTTCGTAACTTCTTCCCCATGCCCCGCAAACCCAACGAAAAACTCCCGGAGACTGCGGAAACCTTGGACGGCATTACCAAGGCAGCAGTACTGCTGCTTGCAGTGGGGCCTGACAAAGCGGCCGCCGTGCTCAAGCACATGTCGCCCGAAGCAGTCGAAGAAGTGACGCGCGAACTCGCGAGCCTGGGCCGCGTGCCCGCAGTCTTGCAGGCGCAAGTCGTCGAAGAGTTCTACGGATTCTCCGTCGCGAATCAATACGCCAACGAAGGCAACCTCGACTTCGCAAAGAAAATTCTGATGGATTCGCTTCAGGACCCCAAAGCCGCAGAACGCATGCTGGGGCAGATTCAAACGCAGGTGCAAAAAACGCCCTTCGCGTTCCTGCAGCGAGCCGAATCCGAAAACCTGATGGCGTTCATTCAGGACGAACACCCGCAAACCATCGCGCTCATCGTCTGCCACCTGAGCCATCACAAAGCGAGCGAAATCATCGGCGGCCTGCCCATGCAGAAGCAGGTCGAAGTGATTAAACGCGTCGCGAACATGGAGCAGACTAATCCAGACGTGATCAAAGAAGTGGAGCGAGGCCTTGAGTCGCGCCTCTCCAGCATGCTCATGCAGAGCACCGAAAAGTCGGGCGGCGTGCCCATGGTCGCGGAAATTCTAAACCTCACCGATCGTTCAACAGAAAAAGCGATCATGGAAGGCCTCGAAAGCGAAGACCCGGACCTCGTAGAGCAGATTCGTCGACTGATGTTCGTCTTCGAAGATATTCGGAAGGTCAACGACAAGGGCATTCAGACTGTGCTCAAGGAAGTCGACAACAGCGAACTGTCGCTCGCCCTCAAGACCGCGAGCGAAGAACTCAAGAACAAGATTTTCAAGAACATGTCCGAGCGTGCGGCTCAACTCATCAAGGAAGACATGGAATACATGGGACCGGTCAAGGTCAGCGATGTCGAAAGCGCTCAGCAGCGAGTCGTCGACATCGTCCGCCGCCTCGAAGAAAGCGGTGACGTGGTCATCGAAGGACGTGGTGGCGATACGGAAGCGATGGTGTAAGGTCGCCGACAGTCACGTTGCATCTTTGGAGAGTTTTCTGTGGCCGTGATCCGTCAATCCGAAGCACACCGCATCGCCGCCGACGCGATTGCGCTCGATCTTGGCGATCTCAATCGCCAAGGCGAGGCGTTTATCGCGCGTGCAAAGGGCGAGGCTAACAAAATTCTCGCAGCCGCTCACGCCGAGCGTGAGCGGATCATGCGAGGGATTGAAGAAGAGGCTCGCAAGAAGGGCTTCGAACAAGGGTTAAAGGAAGGTCGAGAGCAAGGACGCAAGGAAGGCCACGCCGCCGCGTTAGTCGAAACCAAAGCGCAACTTGCGAAGGTGGATGAAGCATGGACACAGGCACTCGCCAAGTTTGAGCAAACGCGAGCCTCAATGCTCCAAGACGCACGCGAAGACGTACTCGCCCTCACGCTCAAACTCACCAACCGCGTCGTCAAGCGTGCCATCACGCTTGATCCGACTCTGATCCAAGACCAACTCGCCGCAGTACTCGCCGCAATTGCACGTCCATCCGCGCTGCAAATCGCAATCAACCCCGCAGACGAATCCCTCGCCCGCGAAGCGTTGCAAACTCTCGCTCAGCGAATAACGAGCGCCCAGCACGCCGCGATCAACGTCGACGCCAAGTTGCCGCGAGGCTCGTGCATCGTCCGAACTCCCGCCGGCGGCGAAGTCGACGCCACAATCGACACGCAACTGACCCGCATCGCCGAAGCCCTCCTTCCAATCAACAAACACTCACAACTCCAAGACGCCCCCGCCCCAACTCCACTCGCACAAAACAACCGCGACAACCCCAATAGCGTCTAATCGACAAAGCCCGCGTTCGCCTCATCCCATCATCCCATCACTCCTCCATGACCCCCCTCGCCTCCGCACTCTCCCTCGCCGACACGCTCGAGCCACTCGCGCTCACCGGCGTCGTCAGCGCAGTGCGAGGCTTGTCAGTCCTCGTCGATGAACTCGCGGCACCCGTCGGCACCATGGTCCGCATCGGCAACAAGTCAGGCAGTGTCTCAACATATGGCGAAGTCGTCGGCTTCACACGCGAACACACCATCGTCATGCTCTTGGGCGGCAGCGATCGCAACAGCGGGGGAGGGGGCGGGGGTGGCGGGGGCTCGGGAGGTTCGGGGGGCGGTATTAGTGCGGGCGATCCCGTGTCCGCTCTTCAAGCCGCACCCATGGCCCTCGTCGGCAACAGCATGCTGGGCCGCGTGGTCAATGGCTTGGGCGAACCGCTCGACGACAAAGGCCCGATGCGAGAACTGCATCCGCGTCCGCTCTCGCCCGCGCCGCTGTCACCCATGAAACGCCGGCGTATTCGCGATCAATTGACAACAGGCGTGCGAGCCGTGGACCTGATGACCCCGCTGGGCAAGGGGCAGCGCATGGGCATCTTTGCCGGCCCAGGCGTCGGCAAAAGTTCGCTCCTCTCCAACATTGCTCGCAACACAAACGCGACGATGAACGTCATCGCACTGATCGGCGAGCGAGGCCGCGAAGTCAAAGACTTCATCGATCACGCACTCGGCGCCGAAGGCCTTGCGCGCAGCGTCGTCATCGTCGCAACAGGCGACGAGTCCCCACTCATGCGCATCCGCGCCAGCAAACTTGCGTGCACCGTCGCCGAGTACTTCCGCGATAGTGGCGGCGACGTGCTGCTCATGATGGATTCCATCACGCGCTTCGCGCACGCACAGCGTCAGATCGGTCTCTCCGCAGGCGAACCACCCGCGACCAAAGGCTACGTCCCCAGCGTCTTCTCGCAGATGGCTCTCATCCTTGAACGCGCCGGTTCCGTCGAATGGGGCGGCTCGATCACAGGCCTCTACACCATCCTCGTCGAAGGCGACGACATGACCGAACCCATCGCCGACGCCGCGCGAGGCATCCTCGATGGTCACTTGATGTTGTCCAGAAAACTCGCCCAAAAAGGCCACTTTCCAGCGATCGACGTCCTTGATTCCGTCAGCCGCGTCGCAGACGACGTCGTCACCAAAGACCACATCTCCGCCCGCCGAGATCTCCTTCGCCTGCTCGCAACCTACCGCGACGTCGAAGACCTCGTGCAAATCGGCGCATATGCGAAGGGCAGCAACCCAACCGCCGACGTCGCAATCGAAATGCAGTCACACATCAACGCACTGCTCCGTCAAAGCAAAGGCGAAGAAGCTCCGTTTACGAACAGTTTGAGCACGATGCTCAAACTCGCAAAGGCCGCGGAAGAACTTCCAGCGAAGAAGAAAAAGTAATCGCGGAGTCTGCGGAAGGAGCGGAGGAACGCGAAGGAATCGGATGAAAGAAGCGATATCACCAAGAAAGCACTATGAGCAAACAAAAATGAGCAAGCCACGAACAGTGAAAACAAATGCGTGAATGCATCCCGGTTCAATCCATAAAAAAATCGCTGAAAGCCATCATGAATCTCTAATCTGTGTTATCTCCGCGTTTCTCCGCCTCCCTCCGCTCCTCCGCGATCCGCCTCATGCCAAAGTTCACGTTCAACCTCCAAGCCGCCCTTTCTCAACGAAAGGCCATCGAACAGCAAAAGATGCTGGTCGTCGCAGATTTGGAACGCGCTCGCCTCGCCCTCGAAGATCGTCTGCGCAACATCAACACCCGCGTCACCGAAGAACGCGAAGAACTCCGCGCCCAGTTGGCAGGCAGTGTCGCAAACACAACCACTGGCGGCGGCCTCGTCGACCTGCGAGGCGTGCGTTTCCAAACCAACGCCGCCCTCACGACGCACGTTCACGCCCAGCAACTCGTCCTGCAACTCGCCGGCGTCCACAAACGCATCGAAAAAGCCCGAGCCGATCTGCTGGAAGCAACCACCCGTCGCAAAGCCGTCGAAACGCTCCGCGAAAGGCGTTACGAGGCGTGGAAAGAAGAAGAAAAACGCAAAGAAACCGCGGCATTGGACGACATCGCAGGAATATTGACCTCGCGAGCCGATGAAGATCAATACGCGGCGAGACCGTGATTCACGCCTTGGTGTAATATGAAAAAGCTCTGGACCATCCTCTCGATTCTCGCCATCGCAAACCTCCTCGCGATGCTTGGCTTCGTTGGTTACCTCAAAGCCACCGACCGCCTCAGCATGGACCGCATGCGCGAGCTGCGCGAAAAGTTCACGGCCACCGTAACGCAGGACAACGCCAAGAAAGCGCAAGCCGAAGCCGACAAAAAAGCCGCCGAAACCAAAGCCACAGAAGAAGCCAAAGCCAGCAAGCCCCCCCTCAACGCAGAACAACAACTCGCAACACGCGTTGAACTTTCGCAGCTAGATCAGCAACGTTTGCAGAGGTTGCGGGAAGAAATCGAAGGACTTCGCAAGACGCTTGCGTCTGAGCGAGCGGATCTCGATCGCCGCCAGGCAAAGTTCGATGCCGACCAGAAAGCCTTCGCAGACCAAGTCGCACAGTTCACTCAAAGTGCAGGCGACGAGCAATTCAAGAAAACTCTCGGCATCCTGCAGTCCGTCAAAGCCAAAGAAGCCAAAGCAATGCTGACGGAGATGCTGTCCGGATTCGGCACCGACGCAGCCGCCGCGCCAACCCTCGGTGCAAACGCGCCCGCGACCGCCGCGCAAACGCCGCCAGCAAACTCCGCAGATCAGCGCACAATCGGCGCATTCGACGCCAGATACGGCCGCGCCGCGCGTTACCTCAACGCGATGGATGAACGCGCCCGCACAAAAATCATGAGCGAGTTCGCCAAAGACAACCCAAAACTCGCCGTCGACTTGCTCGAAGCCCTTCGCAAGCAAGGCGAGTTCGTCGCGCAGGCACCATGAACTTCTCAACAACTTGAAAGCGGCGATCTGTAAGTGGACTTTGGGACCGGGCTCGGTCTCGGGGGTGGCATGGCCTTCGCTCTGCGATCACCATGGATCCGGTTTCTACGCTGACATCAACCTCGAATCAGGCGTTCGCGGCGCAAACTTCGACCACCCAAGCGCAAACCGCGACGTTCGACGCCGCTCTTGCGTCGCTCTTGACGAAAAATACCAAGCCTGTCGCGCAACAGAATTCTGAGACCATTCAGGCTCTTAAATCTCAGCCCAAAACAGCCACAAAACGCCGCTCCGAGCATAACGGCCCCGAATCTACTCCAGACATCGCAGCCATGAACGCCGCCCAGCTCGGTACTCGCCCTCAAGCAGGCGAAGTCGCACAAGCCGATGCACAAGTCGAAAACGATGCTTCAAATGCTCCAAGTCCAAAGTCCAGCAAACGCGAGTCATGCGAATCTCAACCATCTTCAAAGTCGCCGCAGTCTGACACAACGCAACACCAGTCCGATCAACCAACTCAATCAACTTCCAAATCGACACCAGCCACTGCCTCCGCACAAGCAACTTCAAAGGCGTCGCAATCTTCCTACAACCAAGCCGCAACTACTCACACCAACGCTCCGCAACCACAAACTACTCGCGAAACCGCAAATCAATCAACACCACGCGTCGCCGCCATCGCCTCTGTCAAATCAAACTCCGCGAAGTCCTCCTCAAACCAGTCCAACACAACCAACAACGCGGCCCAACCCTTCGCCGCAAAACGCTCCGCAGCCTTCAAATCTCTACTCGCCCAAGCCCAGCCCGTCCGTCACGCCGTGCAGCAGCGCGAAGTGCAGGCAACCGCCCTCCGCGCCATGCAACTCACTCTCGCCGGCAATGGCGGCGACGTTTCACTGAAAATGACACCAGGCGACCTCGGTACCTTGCATGCAAAACTCAGCGTGCAAGACGCCCGCGTCAACGCCGACTTCATCGCGACCACCGAAGTGGCACGCGACTTGCTCGTTCAATCTGTCGACGAACTCCGCTCCGCGTTGGAAACGCGGGGCCTCTCCGTCGATCAAATCACGATCTCTGGCCCGGAGGGCAAGAGCACGTTCGCAGGGCAGGATGCCCAGAGTTTCTCCAACCATGATCGCGGCGGAGCCGCCAACACCAGCGCCGACGCTGGAAGTAGCCAATCGCGGAGCGATGGCGACACAAGCCGGGCACGGACGCCCAACCGACAACTCGTTGCCGCGCATGCTGATTCGACGCCGCTCTGGTCAGTCGCGTCAGAAGCAACATCGACTGCAAACGGGTTGGAATGGATTGTGTAGTTTTGCTGGTGTGTATCTCGTGCGATTTCAGCGTGCAATTGCATTGGCATTGCTCGCATGACATAACACATCGCAAACGACCTGTGCCGCGAATGAGATGAACGGACTTTCAAAGGACTTCCCATGGACGCCGTCTCCACGCTTCTCAACTCATCAACATCCTCCAAGTCCACAGGCCGCGGCATGAGCCAATTGAGCTCCGAAGACTTCACCAAGCTCATCATCACAGAACTCACGAAGCAAGATCCCATGCAGCCCAACGACACCAATGCGCTGCTGAATCAGATCGCGACCATCCGCTCGATCGAATCAGACACCACGCTCAACAGCAGCCTCACCAGCCTCGTGCGCCAAAACGACTTCGCCAGCGCGAGCACGCTCATCGGCAAAACTATCTCCGGCATCAGCGACGAAAACGCCCGTGTTTCAGGTCTCGTTGAGAGCATCAGCCGCACCAGTTCCGGCACAACAGTCAAACTCGCTGGCGGCGACACCTTGGATTGGAAAAACGTCGACCGCGTCCTCGCGACAACGCCGTGAAGCAAGATGATGAGAGATGTGATGATGAAATGATCTGAAAAGCTGCGTCCCCCAGCATCTCATCAGAACACACGCGTGAAATACTCCGTCACTTAGTCACTCCGTAACTCCGTCACTTCTTCTCATGACTCTCGACGCCCAAACCCTCCTCCGCACGCTCGCCGGCAAATCCACCGGCGCAACCACGCTGCAAACCGCAACGCGAACCGCCGCGACGAATGCAGTGGGGGGCCTTGGCGGTCTTGACTTCGCAAAACTCTTGCAAGCCGCCCGCGCAGGCGAAGTCGCATCCGGCATCAAGGTGACGCTCTCCCGCGATGCGAAAACGCAACTCACGCCGGATCAATTGACGCGCCTCGCCACCGCCGCAGACCAAGCCGAAGCCCACGGCATCAGCCGAGGCCTTTTCTTGATCGATGGCAAACTCATCAAAATGGACGTTGGCCTCCGCGCCGTGCTGGGCGAAGTCTCCCCAGCCGAAGCGGGCGTCCTCACCGACATCGATGGCGTCATCAACGTGCCGCTGGCCAACGACGCTGCGACCCAATCGTCCGCAACCCAAACCTCTCTCGCAAACTCCAGCCTCAACCAAGTCACCAACGCGTCTCTCCTAAAACTACTCCCCGATCAAGCAGCATGATTCGCGCACTGACTTCGTCTCTCCTTCTCTTCGTCTCTCCGTCTCTTCCCCTGCTTCCCCATGGCTTCCACCACCGCACTCTTCTCCGCTCTCTCTGGCCTCAACGCCAACGCACGCAATCTTGACGTGATCGGCAACAACATCGCCAACGTCAACACCACCGCGTACAAGTCCTCACGCATGGTGTTCTCCAACATGTTCAGCCGAACCATCAGCGAAGGCACCCCGCCCGGCGAAGTCACTGGCGGCACAAATCCCTTCCAAATTGGCCTAGGGGTAAAACTCGCTGGCACCCAGCGCAACATGACCAACGGCACCATCAGCGCCACAGGCGACAACCGCGACCTCGCCATCGATGGCAATGGCTACTTCCTTGTGCAACGTGGCGACCAACAGTTCTACACGCGAGCTGGCAACTTCCGCCCCAACGAACTCAACGAACTCACCACCATCAACGGCGAACGCGTGATGGGCTACGGCGTCGATGAACAATTCAACCTCATCCCGGGCGTGCTCGCTCCAGTCTCGCTCCCCCTCGGCGCACTCACCATCGTTGAACCCACAACCAACGTCAAGTTCGCCGGCAACCTCAACGCAAACGGCACGCTTCCCACAGGCGGCAGCATCTACTCGCTGGGCGGCACATCCACCGACGGCTTCCGAGCCATCGCCAGCGCCGCCCCCGCACCCGCCGCACCCAATCTCCTCGAATCCACAACTCGCCTCGTCGACATCGAAGACCCGCTCCTCCCAGGCAGCAACACGCTCTCATTTGTGAGTGGCCAAACCCTGCGAATCACTGGCGCAACCAAAGGCACACGCCTCCTGCCCGACGCAGACCTGAAAATCACCGACGCAACCACAGTCCAAGACCTCATGAACTTCATGACCCAGGCCTTGGGCATCAGCAACGCAGGCGGCGCAAATCCCGATGGCAATACTCCGGGCCTCACACTCGACCCTGTTACCGGCAAAATAAATCTCGTCGGCAACACCGGCACCGTCAACGACATCGCACTCGAAAGCGCAGACCTCCGCCTCCTCGACGCTTCAGGCGCAACTGTCCGCTTCCCCTTCGTCAGCAACAAAGCTGCAACCGCAGATGGCGAAGCCGTCCGCACCGCATTCGTCGCCTACGACTCCCTCGGCACGCCCGTCACAGTCGACGTCAGCATGTCCATCGTCAGCCGCACCAGTGCAGGCACAACATGGCGCTACTACGTCGAATCCGCCGACAACGCAGGCGTTGACCTTCAATCCGCAACCGGCATCTTGACCTTCGACAACGAAGGCCGCATGGTGAACCCCGCGCCCGTGACCGTCACGATCAACCGTGACAACCAAGGCTCCATCACACCACTCACCTTTACGATCGACTTCGCCGACGCAACCAACGAAGTCACCGCTCTCACCGACGTCAACTCAGAAGTCGCCGCGATCTACCGCGACGGTGCACCCATCGGCACACTCACCAGCTACGGCATCGGCACCGATGGCACAATCGTCGGCGTCTTCAGCAATGGCGTCACTCGAACGATGGGCCAAATCGCCCTCGCAACATTCACCAACGACGAAGGCCTCGTTGAAGTGGGCAACAACCTCTACACCGTCGGCGCCAACAGCGGCGCACCAGTCGTCAGCAGCCCCGGCACCTTCGGCGCGGGCCAACTTGTCCAAGGTTCTCTCGAACTCTCCAACGTCGACATTGGCGACGAGTTCATCAAACTGATCCTGACCTCGACAGGCTACTCAGCCAACGCCCGAGTGATCCGCACGACCGACGAACTCATGCAAAGCCTCCTCGTGTTGGGTCGCTAATGACCGCTCGCAACGAGTCGAGCCCCATTACAACTCGCGTCCAATCAAGCGGCACCAACCCCGCAACCCACAACACATCTCAAACCCACGATGAAGTCTTCTTCATCAACCCGTCAGCCGCACTCTCTTCACTCCGTGCCTAAGTGCCTCCGTGCCTCCGTCCCTCCCTCCAAAACTCCCCGTTTCAACTTGAAATCCCACACCAAATTCCCCACCCCACACCTCCAAGTCCCCAACCAAAGTAGCCGATAATACTTTCGTCTCGCAATTCGTCACGCCGCTCACTATCCTGAGAGCTCGGCTGTGGCGTTTTTGCGTCCAGCCGCAATGATCACGCATCATGATCAATCGGCTGCGATGCAGCGCGGCGACGTGTGTTGTCCGTCTCATCGTGGTGCCCCGTGCAATGCCCATAGACCTCTCATGATCCACTACATGACCAGCGAAGGACTCGGCTCACCGTGGGTGGGTAACGAGCTGCGGATCGTGACCCGAGCGGGCATCCCGGTGATGCTCCACTGCATGCGCACACCAGCGAAAATCCACTTCGACGCCGATTGGGCCAAGCAGATGCAGGCAAGCGCAACCGCGCTCTATCCCATCAACCCAATCGCAATCACCCTCGCAAGCCTCGCCGCACCATTCGTGTTCGGCACCAAGTGGCTCACCGCATTGCTCAACGCCTTGTTTGGCGAACGCGAAAATCTCCGCGCTCGCCTCGCCTGCCTCGCACACTTCTTCGTCGCCTGCCAATGGGCACTCGCGCTCCGCAAAAACCGCAGCAAGCAACCCGTGTCCCACATTCACGCACAATGGGCCTTCAGCAGCGCGAGCATCGCGATGTACGGCGCGTGGCTGCTGGGCGTGCCCTTCAGTTTCACCGGCCACGCCGTGGACTTGACTCGCCAACGCGTCGCACTCCGCGACAAAATCAAGCGAGCCAAGTTCATCATCGCCATCAGCGAGTGGCACAAACAGTTCTACATCGATGAAGACAAATCCAATGGCCAAGCAACGCCCAACCTCGCAAACAAAATCCACGTCGCCTACTGCGGCATCTACACCGACGAAATGGTTCCGCCCAGCGAGCAACAGCGAGCACTCAAACGCACGCACCCATTCACAATCCTCTCCGCAGGCCGCCTGATCGGCAAAAAAGGTTTCCCCCACGTCATCAACGCGTGCAAAATCCTCAAAGATCGCGGCTGGATGACCAAAACCGCGCCGGGCAAGCAAACCCCCGGCATCTGCTGCGTCATCGCTGGCAGCGGCCCTGACGAAGGCATGCTCCGCCGCATGATCGAAGACCTCGATCTTGGTGATGTTGTGCACATGACGTGCAAAGCCCTCCAGCAAGAAAAAATTCCCGAGTTCATGCACGATGGCGACCTCTTCACGCTCGCTTGCGTCTGGGCCAGCGATGGCGATGTCGATGGCCTTCCCCAACTCACGATGGAAGCGATGGGCTGCGGTCTCCCCGCGATCACGACACGCTTAGTTGGCAACCCTGACCTCGTCGTCCACGAACGCACGGGTCTTCTCGTAAGCGCCGACGACGACAAAGTCGCCCGCGAACTCGCCGACGCAATTGAACGCTTGATGAACGATCCCGCGCTGCGTGAACGCCTCGCAACCCAAGGACGCGCCTTCATCTTCGAGAAGTTCGACATCACCAAAAGTCTCGAACCGCTCATCAATCAGTATCGCATCGCTCTTGGTCAGCGACCA
This sequence comes from Phycisphaerales bacterium, assembly GCA_046350435.1. Classification (GTDB taxonomy): domain Bacteria; phylum Planctomycetota; class Phycisphaerae; order Phycisphaerales; family UBA1924; genus BJHL01. The sequence continues at coordinate 117,367 of JAXMAK010000005.1, read as the reverse complement.
AACGCAAACCACAATTCTCATTCATCAACCGAACCCCGCATCGCAACAAAGTCGTACGAATCCAAGCGGGAAACCACCGCAACCTCAGGAGTCGGCACTTGATCATCTCCCAAACCCCATACCGCGTCTCATTCGCTGGCGGCGGCACAGACCTGCCCGCGTTCTATCGCCAGGAAGTCGGCGCAGTGATCAGTGTCGCCATCCAAAAACACATGTACGTCGCGCTCAGCAAACGCTTCGAGCCCTCCGTGCGCGTTGCATACAGCAAAACTGAAATCGCCGAGAACCGCGATCAAGTGGAACACACGATCGTCAAAGCCGCGCTCAAAATGGTGGACCTTGGCCCGCACATGGAAATCGTCACGATTGGCGACGTCCCCGCAGGAACCGGCATGGGATCGTCTTCAACGCTCACCGTCGGTTTGCTCAACGCCCTCTACGCGATGAAAGGCAACGTCACCAGTTCCAAGAAACTCGCCGAAGAATCCTGCAAGATCGAAATCGATATCTTGGGCAAGCCCATCGGCAAGCAAGACCAATACGCCGCAGCCTTCGGCGGCCTCAACTACATCCGCTTCAATCCGGACGACAGCGTTGATGTGCAACCAGTGCCCACCGCGCCCGACACGCTCGCCGAACTCGAAAAGCGTGCACTCATCCTCTACACCGAAAAGAAGCGCGACGCCGACGACATCTTGAAGAAGCAGAGCGAAGGCACCTCCAGCGTCGACAAGATGCGAGTCCTCCGCGAAATGCGCGACCTTGCCAGTGAAATGCGCGGCGTGATCTCAGGCCGAGGCAACCTCGACGAATTCGCCCGCCTCCTCCACGTGGGCTGGGAACTCAAACGCTCACTCGGCTTCGGAATCTCCGACGCCTTCATCGACGATTGGTACGCCACCGCCCGCAAACTCGGCGCACAAGGCGGCAAACTCCTAGGCGCCGGCGGCGGCGGCTTCGTGTTCCTGTTGGCACCACCCGAAAAACACGAAGCCATCCGCGAAGCCATGGGCCGCCCCCGCGAATTGAAATTTGGAGTGGATCGTTTGGGAAGCAGAATCATCTTTATTAGTTAGCACTTGAACGCGAAGATCGCGAAGAACTCGAAGAAAAAAAATTGAACATTCTCAAAACAAGCCCTTCGCGCTCTTCGCGACCTTCGCGTTGAAAAAAGGAAATTCACATGGCCGGCACAATGATCAACTCCCCCAGCGCCTACTTCACTGAAATGTCCCGCGCCGCCGCAGGCATCGACCAGCAGGCCATCCTCCGCTACGTCGACGCCCTCTTCGACTGCTGGAAGCGCGACGGCTGCGTCCACATCTTTGGCAATGGCGGCAGCCACGCCAACGCAAGCCACACCGTCGCCGACTTCGTCAAAACCGCGATGGTCGACGGCAAACGCCGCCTCCGCGCCCTCTGCATGAGCGACAACCTCCCCATGCTGACCGCCGTCGGCAACGACTTGTCGTACCACGACACGTTCTCATTCCCGCTCGAGAGTTACGCCCGCAAGGGCGACCTCGCAGTCGCGATTTCCTGCAGCGGCAACTCGCCCAACATCATCAAAGCAGTCGAAGTCGCCAAGAAAATCGGCATCCCAGTCATCGGCCTGACGGGTCTCAAGGGCGGCAAGCTCGGCCCGATGTCCGACATCCACATCAACGTCCCCAGCGACAACTTCGGCGTCATCGAAGACCTCCACATGAGCGTGGGCCACATCGCCGCACAAATGTTCCACGATCGCTTGATGAAGGCGTAACGTTGTCAACACAGCAGACGGAGTTTCACATGCACGTTCTCATCACCGGCGGCGCCGGTTTCATCGGCTCTCACACCGCAGACGCCCTCCTCAAAATGGGCCACAAAGTCCGCGTTCTCGATTCACTCGAAGAACCTGTCCACCCAGGCCACCGCAAGCCCGCATATCTCGATCCTCGCATTGAATTCATCCAGGGAGATGTTCGCAATGAGAAGTTGTTGCTCGATGCGCTTCGCGGCGTCGACGCCGTCTATCACCTCGCCGCGTTCCAGGATTACCTGCCCGTTTTCAGCAAGTACTTCGACGTCAACGTGACAAGCACCGCCCTCATCTACGAACTCATCGTTCGCGAAAAACTCCCGATCAAGAAAGTCATCGTCGCCAGCAGCCAAGCAACGCTGGGCGAAGGTTCATACCTCGATGCCGACGGCAAGCACTGCCTCCCCGACATCCGCCAAGACGACCAACTCGCGCGAGGCGAGTTCGAATGCCGCGCCCCCAAAGGCTTCCGCGGCCCGCTCAAGTGGCAAGCGACAAGCGAAACTGTCGCGAATCCGCAGAACCAATACGGCATCAGCAAAATCGCCGAGGAAAAAGTCGCCCTGCACCTTGGCAAACGCTACGGCATCCCCAGCGTCGCGATGCGCTACTCAATCGTGCAAGGCCCGCGCCAGAGTTTCTACAACGCATACAGCGGCGCGTGCCGAATCTTCTGCCTGAGTTTCCACGTTGGTCAAGAACCCAGCATCTACGAAGACGGCCAGCAAATTCGCGACTTCGTCAACATCCACGACGTCGTCGACGCCAACGTCCTCTGCCTCATGGACAGCCGCGCCGATTATGAAATGTTCCACGTTGGTGGCGACAAGGCTTACACCGTCAGCCAGTTCGCCAGCGCTGTCGCTGAGGTCTTCGGCGTGAAAAACTACGTCCCCAAAGCCTGCGGCAAGTACCGCTTTGGCGACACCCGTCACATCTTCAGCGACGTGAGCAAACTCAAAGCCCTCGGCTGGAAACCCACCCGAAGCGTGCACACCAGCGTCGAGCAATACCGCGAATGGCTCAAACAAGCCGACAACGTCGGCGAGATTCTCGATTACGCGAACAAAGCGATGGCCAAAATGAACGTCGTTCGCGAAATTCAAAAGTAAGCCACGGCCGTCAACGCTTGTCTTTCAACAAACAAGTCGTTTCCGCTCGTGAACTTTTCCGTCAAACACAACCTACTTCAAAACAAACGAGGCCGGATGTCCTACCAAACATCCGGCCTGTTTCATTTGTACTTTTCGTTTTATCGCTTTTCGTTTTTACTGCCCACAGGCTGTACACGGCCCTTCACTATACATCGTGAGAAAACTATCAATATCGCACGGATCAAACACGCTCGTGTCGTTGTTGAAGTCAATGTCGCCGCATGTTGCTGTTGCAGGAATGCACGGCCCTTCGCTGAACACGCTGAGGTACGCCTCAATATCCTGTGGGTCAAAGCTCGAACTGTCATGGTTGAAGTCGATGCTGTCGCAACAGACTGCGGGAACAGTCAGGGCAGCAGGAGCGGTCGTGAAGAACGCACACGTGCTCGAAATCGTGCAGGTGTAGTTGCCCGCGTTCGCCGCGCTCACGATGTTGATCGTGAGAGTCGCGCTGCGTGCCGTCGAATTGCTCGCAAGGCCGATCGGCAGCCCGTTTCGGCTCCACTGATACGTGAACGCGCTCGTTCCGGTCACGCTCGCTGTGAACTGCGCCGAAGTGCCACTGCACGTCGTCACAGGTGAGGGCGGCGTGAAAGTGTTCACGCACGCGATCGGCGCTGCGGGCGGATCATCGTTGCCCGTCCAGTTTGCAACCATCATGTCATAGTCCGCGAGGTTGGACATGTTGTCGCCGGTAAAGTCACCCGCCAGCGGCCCGACATGCAACCCGCTGATGTTCGCCGGGTCATAGCGCGGAACAAACAACGCAAAGTCCAACTCATCCACGTCGCCATCCTGATTCACATCGCCGCGCGAGAAGCGTTCTTCCAGCGGTGCGGAGAAAATCGGTGTGCCAGATGGCAACGGATCGCCAATCGCTGGCAACTGAGGCGCGGCAAAGAACACGCTGACAACTTCATCAACCGCGACCGGGCTGGGGAAGCCGACAGGAATCGGCAGATCAGGGAAGTCCGGGTGCCGGCTGTCATACGTCAATTCCGCAAGCCCCGCATCGCTCGTGCTCATGAACACGCGGCCGACAAAGTCGTCGCCGATGTACACGTCATAGTTCGTGTTGTACGGGCTGCCAGCAAAGTTGCTCGCAAAGCCCGAGATGTCGCGGAAGTCAATTTGCACGCTGAACTTGAACTCGTCTTGCCGCAGCACGCCTCCGTAGTACACCTGCATGAAACGGGATTGAATACGGAAGTCGGCGTTGCCGACAGATTCATTCGCGCCCCATTGTCCGTTGTCAGGCGTGCGGAAGTCGGTCTTGATGCGATAGTCACCAGCCGCGCCCTGCGCGAGAGCGGTGCCAGCGGTCGCGGAAAGCACGACCATCGCGATGCGAGTTACTAAATTCATAAACATTCCCTTCGAGTGCCAGTCAACAATCGCGCATCAATAGCACTCCGGAACGATGCGCAATCGAGCGGAACTGCCGCGTCGACGCGATACATGCGTCGATCCAGTACACGAATTGTCTGTTTTCTGACAAATGGGGCAAATGCCTATGAAGAACGCATGCACAAGAAAATCGCACCACAAAACCAAAAAACTGCAATAGACGCGAACGCTACCCAGCAATTGATCGCCCGCATGTTCACCTGTTCAACACATCTATCAGTCACTAAGCAAAAATGCAAACGACCGAATGCCCCAAAGACATCCGGCCGCTTTCATTCAAGCTATAAGTTGAAAGCTGTAAGCTATCTCAGACTCCGCACGGCGTGCACGGCCCTTCGCTGAACTGCGTCAGGAAGCTGTCGATGTCGCACGGGTCAAAGACGCTCGTGTCGTTGTTGAAGTCGATGTCGTTGCACGTTGCGGTGTCGGGAACGCAGGGGCCTTCGCCGTAGACGCTCAGGAACGCGTCGATGTCCTGCGGATCGAACAGGCTCGTGTCGTTGTTGAAGTCGATCGAGTCACAGACCGGGCCGGTCGGGCCGCCCAGCGTGCCGTCGATGTTGATGCGCATCGCATAGATGTTCTTGCTGCCGGTTGTCGTGGGGCCCTCAGTCCAGCCTGCAACGTACCAGTCGCCGCTGGTGCTCTTGACGAGTGCCGGACGCTGCTTGAAGCCTGCGTCGGTAGAAACGGTGAGTGGCGAAGGCGACCACACTTGGTTGCCCGCGTTGTCCAAACGAATCGCGTTGAGCGCGTGCGGGCCGCTCGAGCCGCTGTATGCCAGATACGTCACGACCGCATCGCCAGTGGGGGACGCCGCGACGTTGATGCCCGCCGTGTGATTCGCGCCGAGCGGCGTCAGATCAATCCCAGCGCCGCTGTTCCACAACGCGCCGTCTTCAGCGCTGAAGCGCTGAGCGCTGAGACCAAACTGCGACTGATTTATGTTGCTGCGCTCATACGCAACGGTGTATTCCTGCGTGGATGGGTGGTACGCAACTGCCGCTGACAGGCGGAACTGTGTCCCTGAAGAAATGTTGCTCGCTGCTGCACCTTCTGCCGCGAACACGAACGAGCCATCTGCAAGCACGTGCTGGAGCCACGCGTTGCGAGCCGCCCCGCTGTCATACCACGCGACAATCGCGCCGTTTGAGCCGTCGCTCACCAGTGCCGGCAAGTAGCCATTCTGAATGCTTTTCGCGGGTGTCGCTTGCGACGTGTACACGTTGACCGGCACGCCACCATTCCACACTTGCGAGTTGGTGCTGTCCCACTTCTGAATTTTGAGACCCTTGCGCGAAAGGAAGTTGCCTTCCGCACGCACCCACATCGCGATGAACTCGTTGCCGCTGCCAGCGGGAACGATATCGCTCGGCGCGAGGTTGCGACCTGTTTCCGTGATCGACCACGCCGCGCCCAGCGTGCCGTTCGCGTTCACGCGTTGGAAGTTCAAGATATCGGTGATAGTGCCGCTGACGTTGGACGCCCACGACACGACGTAGCTTCCGTCAGCCAATGCGCACACCGCCGGACCAAACCGCCCGGTCGAACCAGGCATGAGCAAACCTGCGCTGCCCAACGGCTTGCCACCATTCGGCAACACGATCTGCAGATAGATGCCGTTGTCATCAAACGCAACAACTGCATTGCCCGACGGATCGATCGTCATGTCATACGTAAACGTCGCAGTATTCGTGCGATTGGGGCTCAGCACGATCGGCGTCGCAAACACGTTGTTGCCGTTCGCATCGATGCGATTGATGCTGTACTTGTACCCGCCGTTCAACTCGGCGAATGACACCCACGTTTCACCGTTCGGCGCAGCGACGGCGAGGGGAACGCCTTCGTCGTTGGGGGTACCGGCGACGATGTTGGCGTTCATGGGGTCGGAGGACCACTGAGCGAACGCTGCGCTGGCAGTGGACAGCGCAAGAATGGACGTGACGAGCATCTTCATGGCGGAACTCTTGTACTACCCACGGTGCGAGTGTAATATTTTACAACGCAAGTGTAGGCCGGGTGGGTCAAGAGCGCACGTGAAATTGCGCACAGGTGTCTGGAAAAACCAGCGTTGCGCGCGCGGCTGTGGTCGATCGTGGTGACTGAATGGGCAATGGTTGACGTGCAGCGGTGCTTTTTTGGGACTTAGATGGCTTGACCATACTTGCGCGCTATCGCGTGGTGATGCGGATTTTGCGGCGGAAGGGCGGTTGACTTTTTTGACGACGCGATTTGTGTGAGGGGTGCGCGAGTAGAAGAGTTCTTCAATGTGCCTGCGACAGTCGAACGCATGCATCATGTGTGCAGCGCTGAGCGAGTGACAACGGATGATGAATTGCGTGAGCGAGCGTGGTCTTCTCGAAGTGATTTCACCACAAAGGCACGAAGGCCACGAAGAAAAAAACTGCGTGGTGATGCCTAGAGAGATTATTGATAAGACAGCAACTTGTGGCTCATGGTGTCACGATGCTGTGTGACTCCAAGGACATCAATCTGATCGCAAAGCCGATCAGATTGATGGCACGAGTGGGATTAAGTATCGCATCGCGTTATGGCAACTTATCAAAGTTGTTGTAGCGCAGATCGGCTTCTGGTGTGATGCTGCCTGGCAGTGCATTCACTGTTGAGCCTGATGGCCAGAACCACTCCATCTTGGACCACACTTCGTTGTTTCTTGCGTAGCGCACGCTGCCGTCAAAGAAGGCGACGTTGGCGCCATCAGAGTGACGGAATGAGAACTTGAGGTGAGCGCGGTTGCCTGCGGCGTCGCCCAAGCCCTTGCCGAATGCGCGGCTTTGGTTGTACGTTGGGTCTTCGGCGAAGGAACTGAACAGGTTGTCCGGACCCGCGTCAAAGTCGAGGTAGCTGGGTGTTCCGGCGGAATACACGAGATAGCGCGTGCCATCGAGGAACATCGCCTTGTTGGACGGCTGGTACCCAATCTTGTCCATGCGCGGGAAGTAGCCGGCGGGTGCTTGGCCCGGTGCGCTAAAGACGCCGCTGTTGTCGCGGTTGTAAACTGAGCCGTCACGACGAACATAACGTCGTACTGCGCTTCCGGTTGCTTCTCTTGTGCTCACGACTGCAAAGGCGTTGGGCATCAAGTAGCTGACTTGACGGAACGGGAATTCGCTTTGGATCGTGGTGAACTGATCGTTGTCGAGCGGCGCGCCGAAGACGCTTTGATTGACGCTTCCCTTGTTCACGCCTGCGCAGGCCCAGTGATTGAGCAACTGCAACGTGCGGCGGGCGCGATTGGGGGACAATTTGCCAATGTCTCCGATGATGGGGGACATCCAGTCGTAGGACGTTGTGGGCGTAAAGGGCGATGTTTCGCCGTCATTGTTTGGGCCATAGGCGGCTGCGCCGCTAGTTGCCTGAATTTCTGCACCGCTTGTGTAGCGGCATGCCATGAAGTCCTTGTTGTCCAAGATGTACATGGATTGCAACTTGGCAAGGCCGTTCTGGCTTGCGCTGCAGACAACCTGGCGAGCGACATCGCGGGCTTTGCCGAGAGCGGGGAGCAATAGGCCAATCAGCAACGCGATGATGCCGATCACGACGAGCAGTTCGATGAGCGTGAATGCTTCGCGCTGGGTTCGTTTCAGACCGGTCTGATTCTGCATCTTCATAAGCCCTTTGCTCCGTTCTCAATGCACCACTGCCGCTGCCACGAATTTCTTCTTGCGATTACTTCCAGATGTCTTTCTTAGTCAATTTTGCGTCGGATCGGACGAGGCCTGATTCGGCGTTCTCAAGTCCCTTGAGTTGTACTTTTTGTGCTCGTAGCAGCGGCATGTAGCGGCCTTCGATCTCGTAGCGACCTTCGGGCGTCTTGCCGACTGGAATAAGCATGGCCTTGGTGTCGGGATCGTGGGCGGGGAAGACAACTGCTTTGCCTTTGGGCCACGTTGATTCGACTAGTTCGCCTGAGGTCACGTCGACCATGACGATGGACTTTTGCAACGTGACGCCATCGCCCTGGCATTGCCACATGAGCATCCCGACGAGCGTGAGGACGCCGACAACGACCACCGCAATTTGCCACGGCTTTGCTTCACCCATGCGTCAGCCCCAACACACACTGCCTGCTGCTGTTTGATGCGTCAGTGACGAACTCACTGAGGCAACGAAACGAACTTGAATCCGACGGTCGGCCTTGTGAACACGCCGCTCTCTGAAAGAGATCAGTTCCGACCGGTCTCCATCGTATCACAAAACGCAACGGGGAGTACGTTCGGGGCTGAGAACGCGGCGGGCGTTCAATATGTTGTAGGAGGGCGGGTGGGGGGTGATGCAAGTTCTTTGCACAATGTTCACTAGGAGTGAGCGGGTGGGGCTGTGAACATGTTGTCGATTCCCCGTGTAAGCGGGCGAGAGGGGAGCGATTAGGATTCTGGATGGTACGAGGGACGGATTTTTGTGCTGGAATGAGGGGGATTGAGTGTTGCGGAAAAAATGTTCACCGCGGAGGACGCGGAGACGCGGAGAAGGAAGAGGGGTGTGATTCAAGTGGTTCTCTCGGTGTGCTCTGTGTTCTCCGTGGTGAAATTTGGTCATGAAGTTGTGGGATATCGCGAGAGTGGGTATTCGGTGAAGGGTTCGCGGGTGAATTGGTATGGGGTGGGAACTTGGGGAATGGAGTGGGAGTCATTTTTGCTGGTTCTCCAAAATCTCGTTTGGCGTCTCATACCCTCGTTCCCGATTTTGATTTGGTGGTTGGCGCTTTTGTGGTGTCGATTGCCGGTCTGTGACTTTTGACCTGAGAACACACACTTGCCGCTGCTTGCTTGTTCCAACGTCTCGCATTTGTACGGTGACACCATCATTTTGGATGGGATTTCGTTTTCGCTGGAGGCGGGGACGCGGGTGGGGATGGTGGGGAGGAACGGGACGGGGAAGAGCACGCTGCTGAAGATTTTGGCGGGGGTGATTCCGTGTGAGCGGGGGAGTGTTAATTTGCAGCGTGGGTGCAGGGCGGGGTACTTGCATCAGGATCCGAATCTTGATCAAAATGACACGCTGCATGATGCGGCGGAGCGGGCGTTTGATCACATTCATGCGTTGCACGAGCAGATGCACACGATCTATGACCAGATGGCGACGGTGCAGGGGGATGAGCTTGATCGCTTGATGAAGAAGCAGGCGGATCTTGAGGCGAAGTTGGAGGCGGCGGGTGGGTATGCAGTTGAGCACAAGATCGGCGAGGTGTTGCACGGGCTGGGGTTCACGGATTCGCAGTTTGAGTTGAAGGTGCATCAACTGTCGGGTGGGCAGCGAGGGCGGCTTGCGCTGGGGCGGCTCTTGCTTGAGAATCCGGATATTTTGCTGTTGGACGAGCCGACGAACCACTTGGATATTGATGGACGATTGTGGCTGGAGCACTTTTTGAAGGAGGAGTTCAAGGGTGCGGTGTTGATGGTGAGCCACGATCGATACTTGCTCGACAACGTTGTTGAGCGGATTGTGGAAGTCGAGCAGGGGCGGCTGATTGATTATCCCGGGAATTACGAGAAGTTCCGTGAGCTGCGAGTGGAGCGGCGGACGGTGATGCTGCGTGCATATGAGGCGCAGCAAGGGAAGTTCAAGAAGGAAGAAGAGTACATCCGGCGGTACAAGGCGGGGCAGCGGGCGAAGCAGGCGCAGGGGCGGCTCAAGCGTCTTGATCGCGAGAAGGACACGAACACGCTCGAACGGCCGATGGAAATCGAGGCGTTTTCGATACGGCTGCCCAAGGCGCCGCGGAGTGGTGATGTTGTGGTGTCGATGCGCGAAGCGACGAAGCAGTATGCGCGCGAGGATGGATCGACGAAGACGTTGTTCAAGGATTTGTCGTTGACCATCACGCGAGGTGAACGGTGGGGGATCATCGGGCCAAATGGTGCGGGCAAGTCGACGATGGTGCGGTGCATGCTGGGGGAGACGACGGTTGATTCGGGGAAGGTGCAACTTGGCAGCTCGCTAATTACCGGGTATTACCGGCAGACGCATGAGGGGGTTGATCTTGATCAGACGGTGACGCGGTACTTGCAGGGTGTGATTTTGAAGGAAGCGCCGCAGGCGGCGATGAGTGAGCAGGCGGCACGAGACCTTGCCGGAGCGTTTTTGTTCAGTGGGGAAGATCAGGAGAAGATGCTGCGGTACATGTCGGGTGGGGAGCGAAGTAGGGCGGTGCTTGCGGGGTTGTTGGCGAGTGCGAAGAACTTGCTGATTTTGGACGAGCCGACGAACCACTTGGATATTGAAAGCGCGGAGCGGCTTGAGGACGCGCTGTGCATGGAGGGTGGGTTTGAGGGGACGCTGCTCTTGATCAGTCACGATCGTGCGTTGATTGATGCGACGTGTGATGGGGTGATTGTGTTGGATGGTGAGGGGAATGCTGAGGTGTTCCTGGGGAACTACACGGAGTGGCATCAGAAGAAGGTGGCGCGGGATCGGGAGGCGGCGAGGCAGGAGGCGGAACTTAAGTCGCGACGCGAGGATTCGGCTCGGAAGCAGCGCGAGGCGGAGGAACGCAAGAAGCAGGAGGCGGCGAAGGCTGTGCAGGTCAAGAGCAAGAATTCGGGCGCGGGGAAGGGGCCGAGTTTGAATGCGTTGGAACGCATGAACACGGACAAACTTGAGGCGAAGATCGAGCAGCTTGAGACGAAGATCAAGCAGCTTGATGTGGAACTTGCGAATCCGGATACTTGGCGCGATCATGGGAAGATGAGCAAGTTGACCGATCAGCGGAATGCGGCGGCGGCGGAGTTGGAGCCTTTGGAGTTTGAGTGGTCGCGGCGGGCGGAAGAGATGTAATTGCGTTGTGGTCGGGGATCAATTCGATGACAGTTCGGTCAGTTGCTATTTTGTTTCATGAGCGAGCGACGGATGCGATGGTTGGGAACTATCGGCTTTGGACGCTCGTGTCGAATTGGGAGCGGATGGGGATTCGGGTGGAGTACTTGTTTGGCATTGGGCGCGAGACCGATGCGGATCTGCTGTTTCCGCACTTGGATCTTTCGTATATCCCTGACGACTACTGGGCGTTCATTCAGCGACATCCACGCGTGGTGAATCGTGCGGTTCGGGATATTCGCAAGACGGTGTACTCGACGAATCGCGTGGGGCGCGATGAGGAGCATGCTGGGCCTGTGATTGTGAAGACGGTTCACAACTGCGGGGGATTTTCGGATGTGTGGCTGAATACGCGATCACGCGTGATGAAAGGGGCTTCGATTCGTGCTCGCGTGCTTGCGAAGTTGTCGCGGCAGGAGTGGTTGGGGGACACGCGATTTCGATTTGCTCGCACTTTGCCTCGGTATTTTATTTATGACTCGGTGAGGAAAGTGCCGCGGGCGGTTTTTGAAAATCAACACTTGATTGTTGAGAAGTTTTTGCCGCAGCGCGAGGGGGATTCGTATGTGATGAACATGTGGATCGTGTTCGGGGATCGGGGCGTGGGGCGAATTCTGCGGGCGAGTGATCCGTATGTGAAGAATGCGAATGCGACACTTGATGAGTTTCATGAGCCGCCGGAGGAGATTCGGGAGTGGCAGGAGCGGTTGGGTTTGACGTATGGGAAGATGGACTTTGTGATGCATGAGGGGAAGGCGGTTTTGATTGATGTGAACACGACTCCCACTGTGACGGGTGATGCGCGGAGTGAGGAGTATCGCAGGCTGAATGAAGGGATGGCGGCGGGGGTGGATTGGTTTGAACGGAGTGATCGATTGGGACGAGCGTGAAAAGCGGTTGATGAGCACGCGGTGTTCGCATTCGTGAGTTCGCTTCACTAACATCACGTCACGATGTTGCCCCAAGCACTTGAAAAACTTCTGACTGCAGTTGGTATTCCTGATCCGATTCCGAGTGATCCATTTCCGACGCTGATTGCGTGGTTGGACGAGGCTCGCGCGAGCGGGAAGTATCAGGATCCGAATGCGATGGCGCTGGCGACGGCGACGCGAGACGGTGTGCCTTCGGTGCGGATGGTGTTGTGCAAGGACATTGACGCGTCGCGGCATGCGGTGACGTTTTATACCAATTACACGAGCCGAAAAGGTGGGGAACTGACGGCGAATCCTCATGTGGCGGTGGTGTTCCACTGGCATCATGCGCAGCGGCAGGCGCGGATTGAGGGAGTGGTTGAGCAGTTGTCAGCGGCGGAGAGTGACGCGTATTTTCAGTCGCGGCCGCTTTTGTCGCGGATTGGTGCGGTGGTGAGTGAGCAGAGCAAACCAATTGCGTCGCGGACTGTGCTTGTGGATCGTGCGCTGCGGCTTGCGGGGTCGGCTGCGCTCGGCACGGCGATCAAGCGGCCTGACCATTGGGGCGGGTATCGGATCAAGGCGTCGAGCGTTGAGTTATGGAGTGCGTGCGAGGGGCGGCTGCATCAGCGCGTGGTGTGGAAGAAGGGGAATGCGGGGTGGACGCATGAATTGTTGTCGCCGTGAGGTGTTGTGCGAAGTCGTCAGATAGTGGTAGAATTTTTTTCAGCACAGAGACACAGAGATCAAGAGGAAGATGAGGTGGGATTGGGTGCGGGGTGGTTGAGATTGAAGAAGGCATGAGGCAGCGTGTGCGGCATCGAGGCATCAAGTCATTTCTCTTTTTGCTCTTGATCTCTGTGTCTCTGTGCTGAAAAGAGGCGGTCGCGCGATATCCGCAGATACAAAAAATCAGATGCGCTAGTGACCACGCAGGGACTTGACGACTCCGGCTCGGTCTTCGCGGCGTTTGCTGAAGATTGCGGATGCGGCGACTAGGACGTCGCAGCCGGCGGCTCGGACGTCGCCGGCGTTTGCAGGGGAGATGCCGCCGTCCATTTCGAGGCGCTGAGTTGGTTTCAGGCGTTCGTGGATGACGCGGGTTTTGTCGAGGACGGAGGCGATGAAGGCTTGGCCTGAGTAGCCTGGGTTGACGGACATCACCAGCGCAAGGTCGCAGAGGGGGAGTGCGTCGAGGATCGCGTCGACGGGCGTTGGAGGATTGATTGCTATGCCGACTGCCATGCCTGCGTCGTGGATTTTCTTCGCGAGGTCTTTGGCGGCGTAGCCTGAGACGACTTCGATGTGAAACGTGAAGACGTTTGCGCCGGCTTTGGCGAAGGGTTCGACGAATTTTGCGGGGTCGGTCACCATCAGGTGGACGTCGAGCAGTGCTTTCGGGAGATACTGACGCACGCAGCGGCAGAGGTCGGGGCCCATCGTGAGATTGGGGACGAAGTGGCCATCCATCACGTCGAGATGCAGCCAGTCTGCGCCCGCGCCGAATGAGCCGCTGACGAGTTCGCTGGTTGGTGCGAGGACGTGGGCGCAGTCTTCGCCCATCTTGGCGAAGTCAGCGGACAGAATGCTGGGGGCGATCACGGGCAGGTGAGTCGGATGAGCGACGCGCGGGTCCATTGCGTAGGTTATGGTTGAGTGGCGGGAGAGCGGCGAAGCATCAGCAAGAAAATCGGGCCGCCCGCGAGTGCGGTGAGAATGCCTAGTGGGAGTCTGCCGAAGCCGGGGCGCAGTTCGAGGATGATTGCGATGAGCGTGTCGGCGGCGACGATAGTGAGTGCGCCGAGGATTGCGGAGCCTATGAGGATGCGGCGGGCTTTTGGGCCTGCGAGTGAGCGGATCATGTGTGGGCAGAGCAGGCCCACGAAGGCGACGGGGCCAGCGAGGACGACTGCGCCGCCTGTCAAGACGCCTGCGATCAGGAATTGCATGATGCGGAGTTTGGCGACGTCAACGCCGAGACTTGAGGCTTCTTCGTCGGAGACGCTGGCGACGTCCATGGCTTTGGCCTGTGATGTGGCGAAGCAAACGCCAGCGACGAGCAGTGTGCCGGTGAGGATGAGTTGTGTGAGCGAGGTGTCGTCGCGGAGATTGCCGACGAGGAGGCGGTCGGCGGCGACGCCTTGGTCGGGCATGAGGTGTTTGAGGAGCGAGATTAGTGCGGATGCGATGATGGCGATGATGACGCCCATCAGGACGAGTGAAGTTGGAGAGATTGAGAAGCCTCGGCGGGCGAGGGTATAGACGAGTGCAAGGGTGAGGCAACTTGCGATGATGGCGGCGGTGGTGGAGCCGACGCCCCAAAGGCCGCCCGCGTCAGCCAAGCCGAAACCGGCGAGGAAACTGGCGTAGATTGCGATCATGACGCCTAGGCCTGCGCCGGAAGAGAGGCCTAGCAAGTCGGGAGAGGCGAGGGGATTGCGAAGGAGTGATTGGAGGAGTGCGCCGGCGAGGGCGAGTGAGCCGCCCGCGATGATGCCGGAAGCGATGCGCGAGGCGCGGAGCTGAAGGAGTGTGTGGAGGATTTCGGGGTTGGCGGTTGACACGCCTCCGATGAGCATGCGTGCGGCGATGACGCCGAGGAGCAATGCGATGAGGAGAGGGATGAGCCAGGGACGCACGGGGGAGGGTAGGGAGTGGGGTCAGTCTTTCACGAGTGTTGTCGATGCAGCGGGGAGTGTGACGATGCCAGCGTCAGTCCGGAGTTTGATGTGCTCCGTTGGGGAGATTGACATGACGACTCCTGTGTAGGACTGATTGTTGTGGAGGAAAGTGCGGGTGGAGCCTGTGAGGGCGTCAACAACTGGCCAAAGCCGTTCGAGCGTGGGCGCATCGACTGCGACTTTGCGAGCGAGTTCAAAGATGAGTGACTCAGCAACATCGAGCGTTGTGACCGGTCGGGTGGCGATGGCACGGAGTGAGGTGGCGCTCAAGTGTGCGGGTAGGTCGGCGGGACTGTGTTCGACGTTGAGGCCTATGCCTACGAGCAAGGCGTTGAGCGAGGCGGGTTTTTCGACGAGAATGCCGCCGAGCTTCTTGCCATCGCTGGTCACGATGTCGTTGGGCCATTTGATCTTGATGGATTCGTTTGGTGGGTGACCGATTTGATAGCATGTCGCGAAGGCGGCGAAGGCGGCGCGAATTGGGAGCCACTTGGCGTCATAGCGCTGTGAGGAGAGTGCGAATGTGACTGCGACGCCCAGTGGAGACTGGGTCATGCTTGATTGCTGCTGCCATGAACGGCCCAGCCTGCCTCGGCCATTTGTTTGGTGCAATGTGAAGACGGCGAGGTCGGTTTGGTGCTCTTGAAAGAGAGCGGCGGCCTGGTCTTGAGTGCTTTCGCATGATTCGATCACGAACACGCGGCGCGGCCAGTCGACGCGTGAAGCAAAGGTGCTGAGTCGAGATTGCCATTCTTCCACGAGCATCAGTGGACGTCCACCACGTCGAGGGCGACGTCGAGTTGGACGGCGCTGTGGGTGAGGGCGCCGACGGAGATTCGGTCGACGTTGGTTTTGGCGATTTCGGGGAGAGTTTCGAGTGTGACGCCGCCTGAGGCTTCGAGTTCGAGGTGGGGGGCGTGTTTGTCGCGAAGAGCGACGGCTTGGGCGAGTTGCGAGGTGTTCATGTTGTCGAGGAGGACGATGTCGAGGTCGCCTTTGGGGACTTTGAAGAGGGCTTGGAGTTGGTCGAGTGAGTCGACTTCGCATTCGATGAACTTGACGTCTTCGGGTTTTGTGCTGTGGGCGCGAGCGCGTTTGGCGGATGCGCTCACCCAGTTGGCGAGATCGGTGATTGGAATGCCGGCGAGGTGATTGTCTTTGAGGAGGACGGCGTCGTAGAGGCCTATGCGGTGGGAGAAGCCGCCGCCGCAGCGCACGGCGTATTTTTCGAGAACGCGAAGGCCCGGGGTAGTTTTGCGCGTGTCGTAGAGGCGAGATTTGGTTTTGATGTTGGCGAGGGTGTCGACGTGGCGGCGTGTGTTGGTGGCGACACCTGAGAGGCGACCTATCAGGTTGAGCATGGTGCGCTCGAGGGAGAGGAGTTCGTCGAGGGGGCCTTCGAGTTTTGCGAGGAGAGTGGATTTTTCAACTATTGTGCCGTCTTGGGAGAGGGTTTCGACTTTGACGTCGGTGGTGAAGGTTTCGAGGAGGAGGGGGATGGTTGCGAGGCCTGCGATGATGCCGGGTTTGCGTGCGATGAGGTGGGCGGTGGCGCGGGCGGAAGGGTCGATTGAGGCGTCGGTCGTGATGTCGCCACTGCCGGCTTGCCATTTGAAGCGACTTTCGGTGCGTGCGTCGTCATCTTGTGCGGGGCCCAGGTCTTCGTCTGCGGCGAGTTCGATGATGCGTTGGATGAGGCCTGTGGAGGCGAAGTGATTGAAGAGGGCGGGGAGGGAGAGGGTGTTGAGGTCGTGGGGTGATGACGCGGGCATGGGGGAGGGTACGGGTGTGTTTGATGGATTTTGACGCAGCTTCATTGCGTTCGCCCACCCCAACCCCTCCCGCTGGGCGGGAGGGGCTTTTTGGGGGGCGTATCCTCTTTGATGCTTGCTGCATGGATGCATGATCTCAGTCCGTTTCTGGTTCGCTTCTCCGACAGCATTGGGGTGCGCTGGTATGGGCTGTCGTACGCGATTGGTTTTTTGATTGCGTGGTTGATCTTGCGATTCGCGGCGCGGCGGAATATGACGCCGATTCCTGAGTATCGATTGGCGGACATGCTTTTGATTTTGGTGTTTTCGGTGATTGTGGGTGGGCGCGTTGGATACGCGGTGGTGTATGACCCGGCGTTGATTACGGAATTTTCTTCGAGTCCGCCTTTCTGGGGAATGTTTGCGATCACGAAGGGCGGGATGGCGTATCACGGGGCGGTGGTGGGGGTGATGATCGGCGGATGGATTGTGTCGCGCGGGTTCAAGGAGCGGGGAAAGCGGATGTATGCGACGCCTTGGCGGCATGTGATGGACTTGTGCGCGTTCGCGTGCACGATCGGGCTTGGGCTTGGGCGTGTTGCGAACTTCATCAATGGTGAGTTGCTGGGGAAGATTGTCGCCGCGCCGGGGGAAGTTGCTCCGTGGTGGAGCGTGAAGTTTCCGCAGGAGTTGCTGGATGGGCATGCGCCGGAGTTGACGCCTGAGCAGCAAGTGAAGTTGGATGAGTTGATCAAGTCGGTGGGTCCGATTGCGACGAGGGATGAGCGGGTTGATTCGATTGCACGCATGATTGAAGCGGTGCAGCATTCGGGGACGCAGACTGCGACGCGATTGGCGAAGGACTTGCCGGCACTTTTGTCGGCGCGGCATCCGTCGCAGTTGTATCAGGCATTCTTCGAGGGAGTCGTGTTGACGGCGATTGTGTGGTTTGTGTGGCGGAAGGCGCGCAAGCCGGGCGTGGTGGGGGCGTGGTTTTTGATTGGGTATGGCGTGCTGCGTGTTGTGGCGGAATTTTTCCGATTGCCTGATGCGCAGTTTGGGAATTCGGGGCGCATCGGCGCGATGGGGATTGAACTGTCACGTGGACAGTGGTTGAGTGTGGCGATGGTGGTGGCGGGGCTTGTGGCGTTGGTTGTTGTGTCGCGAAGGGATGAGCCGCGATTTGCGGGCTGGATGAAGCCAGCGCAGCAGTAGTCGTCGAGCGTCACGAACTGCATGCATGTAGACAGATATTCAAAAGCGATTTCACCACGAAAGTACCTAGGGCACAAGGAAAAAGTGTTGGTACAAATCAACGAACGCCCAATTGATGTGATTCGCTATTAGTCTCAACTCATTGTTCAATGACGTTCTAGTGACGGAAGTGTCGCATTCCAGTGGTCAGGCATGTGACTGCGTGCTTGTCGCAGAGATCAAACGTTTCCTGATCGCGTTTGCTGCCGCCTGGGTGGGCGATGAGTTTGATGCCGGCTTTGATAAGTAGTTCGGGGCCATCGCTGAAGGGGAAGAAGGCGTCGGAGTAGGCGATGCTGCCTTTGGCGAGGGGGCCGGCTTTGTCGATGGCGAGTTTGCAGCTTGTAACGCGGTCCATCTGGCCTGCGCCGCCTCCGAACATGCGGAGGGCGTGGGTGCCATCGTTGGCGATGTCGGTGCCGCCGAGGACGACAGCATTACTGAGCAGGAAGCGGCCGGTGGTTTCAAGGAAGCGGACGGCGGTGAGTTGAGCGTTTGTCGGCGCGGGGCCAGCGCGATGCGTGAAAGAAGTTGTCGGAGTGAGGGAGAGGTCGCGGTCTTGGACGAGGACGCCGCCTGGGATTGAGCGGAATTCGAGTTCGGGTGCGTGGTGGGGCATTGATTGCGTTGCGAGATAGGCGTCGATGTCACCAACTTTCAGCACGCGGACGTTGGTCCAGCGGGCTTGGATCGTGGCGAGGGCGCCGGGGGTGTAGCTTGGCGCGATGACGACTTCGAAGAAGCATTCTTTATTGCAGATGCGGGTTGCCGCGGCTTCGTCGATTTTCGAGTTGACGGCGAGGATGCCGCCGTATGCAGCGATGGGATCGCCAGCGATTGCGAAGTCGACTGCATGTGCGACAGTCTTCGCGATTGAGCAGCCGCAGGGGTTGGTGTGTTTGATGACGCATGCGCCGGGCTGAGACGGATCGACTCGGCGGAGGGAGATTGCGAGTTCGAGTGCGGCGGCGGCGTCGTTGATGTTGTTGTAGCTCAGTTCCTTGCCGTGCAGTTGTTCGGCGCTGGTAAGAGAGACGGGAGTGGGGTGGTTGGCATAGAGAGCGGCGCGTTGGTGAGGATTTTCTCCATAGCGGAGTTCTTCGCGTTTGGCGAGGGTGAGGTTGAAGAGTTGCGGGAAGAGGGAGGCGTGTTGTGATTGATCGTTTGTGTTGAGATAGGCTGCGATTGCGGCGTCGTACTTCGCGGTGAGTGCAAAGGCTTCACCGGCGAGAGTTGAACGCAACGACTTTGTGGTTGCGCCGCGATGTTGGGTGAGTTCTTGTGTGACGCGAGCGTATTGGTTTACGTTTGTCACGACGGCGACGTGTTCGTGGTTCTTCGCGGCGGAGCGGATCATGCTTGGGCCGCCAATGTCGATGTTTTCGATGGCGTCTTCGCGTGTGCAGTTGGGTTTCGCGATGGTTTGCTCGAATGGGTAGAGATTGACGCACACGAGGTCGATGGGTTTGATGGCGTGCGTTTGCATTGCCTGCACGTGGGACGCGTCGTCGCGGCGGGCGAGCAAGCCGCCGTGGACTTTGGGGTGCAGGGTTTTGACGCGGCCATCCATGATTTCGGGGAAGCCGGTGACGACGTCGATGGGCGTAACGGGGATGCCGTTTTTCTTGAGGAGGTCTGCGGTGCCGCCGGTGGAGATAATTTCGATGTTGAGCGAATGGAGCGTCTGAGCGAAGGGCAAGAGGCCTGATTTGTCGCTGACGGAGATGAGTGCGCGGCGGATGTGGACGAGGTCGGTCATGAGGGAACGTAGGAGGGTAGATTGGCGGTCCCAGCCAATTTCTCTGACGTCTTCATCGACCGTCTCGGTCGATGGGATGATGGGATGATGAGACGATGAGACGGTGAGACGGTGAGACGGTGAGACGGTGAGACGGTGAGACGGTGAGACGGTGAGACGGTGAGACGGTGAGACGGTGAGTTGCTATGCGAGATATTCGTCGTTTTCTGCTTCACCGTCTCACCGGATTACCGTTTCACCGTCTCAGCAATTTTTCGCTCTACACTCACCCATGTCCGACGCTCGGCAACACACCCCCCGCGGCAGCCCCCTCTTCGCAACGTTTGGCGACGCGGCGTTTCTTGCGTGCTCGTGGACGTGGTGTATCGGGATGTTCTTGCCCGTGCTGTTGCTTCGCGATATGGGGTTGGGTTCGTTTCTGGTGTTTGCGTTGCCCAACTGCATTGGAGCCGCGGCGTTTGCGTGGTGGATGCGAGATGCGGAGACGAGCAGGGCGTTTGTGAGGGTGCATGCGCGGCAGATTCGGTGGTTTAGCTATGTGACGATTGCGTTTCAGTGGTTCTTTGGGGCGTGGATGCTGCGCGGGCTTGGGCTTTCGCCTTGGACGCTTGGTGTGATCGCGGCGGGGGCGGGGGTGTTTTTCCTGCTGCCGCAGAGTTTGATGGATGACAAGCGGCGTCGGCTTGTCAGCGTGCTGGTGTGGGCTATTTCGGTGGCGTTGCTGGTTGGGTGGGCGGTGATGAACCCGGCGGACGCGACGCTGAAGGACTTGCCTGCGCCTGCGTTGACGGGCAACGGGCACCTTGGGCCGCTGCTTGGGGTGTGCATGTTTGGATTCATGCTGTGCCCGCTGATGGATGGGACGTTTCACCTTGTGATGCAGCGGACGGCGCGGCCAAAGGCGACGTTTGGGCTTGGGTTCTTGATTTTGTTTGCGGCGATGATTGTGGGGACGTTGTTTTATGGTGCGTTCATGGTGAAAGAAACGGCGACGGGAGGTTGGACGCTCGCGCCGTTCAATGCGCCGAAGCTGGTTCTCATTCACATCGCGATTCAACTTGCGTACACGCTCGCGGTGCATGAGCGGGCGGCGTTGTCGATTCGGGGGTGGAATGACGCGGGAGCGAGGCCCAACTCGACGTTTATTGCGTCGATCGCGGGAATCCTGCTTGCGATTGTCGCTCCGATGATTTTGATCACGATTCCGAAGGTTGATTTGTCGATGTCGGAAGTGGTGTATCGGGGGTTTATGGTGTTTTATGGGTTGGTGTTTCCGGTGTATGTCGTTGGGTGTGTTTTGCCGCTAAAAAACAAAGACAGAGGATTCACAAGCAAACGTGGTTTGGCACTCGTCGGTGTTTGTCTGCTCGCGATGCCTTTTTATTGCATGGGTTTCATTCTGCGAGAACGTGAGTACCTTTACTACGGATTTTGCATAGCCGTTATTTTGGGTAGCATGTCCCGGATTTTTCCCGGGCCGCGTCTAGCCAACGCAGCACCTCC
Organism: Phycisphaerales bacterium; assembly: GCA_046350435.1. Lineage (GTDB taxonomy): Bacteria > Planctomycetota > Phycisphaerae > Phycisphaerales > UBA1924 > BJHL01. The sequence goes on along the minus strand of JAXMAK010000005.1, from coordinate 96,309 downwards.
GCTGCAGTCTGGCGAATAAGGTCGCTTTCGTTTGCGTCTGACGCGATGTGTGCGATGCGGGCTCGCAAGGTTGCGGCAGTAGGTGAGGTTGTCGAGCGATTTGGATTTGAAAGTTGCGATTCTAAGTCTTGAATGACGTTGCCCAACGCGATCAGCGCGTTTCGCTTCATCATCGCCAGTGTGGCACGCTTCATTGGAGAGTTGGTGAACGCTTCGCGACGATTTTGCTCGGACCAGCTGAGCACTTGGAGGAGATCGAAGTGGGTATTTTTTGCGGTGTAGGCGGTGTGTGCGTGCTTATAGTGTGTCGGTTGCGGGCCACTTTGTGTGATGTTGACGGCTGAGTCAGACACCGTTGGCGCTGATCGCGGGGAGTTGTGGGGGCAGACTTCTTGGCAGATGTCGCAGCCGAAGATCCAGTTGTTCATGCCTCGGAAGAACTGCGGGTCGATGAGGCCGCGGTGTTCGATGGTGAGGTAACTGATGCAGCGGCGAGCGTCGACGCTGTAGGGAGTGATGGCCTGCGTCGGGCATGCATCGATGCAGCGTGTGCACGTGCCGCAACTGTCGGGGAGAGTGGGGCGTTCGCGGGGCATGCTGGGCGTGAGGTCGAGCGTAGTTGCGACGACTCCCAGCAGCATGTAGCTTCCGAGTTTTGGATTGATGACGAGCGTGTGTTTTGCCTGCCAGCCCAGCCCCGCGAGGGCGGCGAGTTCGCGTTCGTTGACGGGGGCGGTGTCGACGCAGGTGCGGAATTCTGAGCCGGGGTAATCGATGCGGAGTTGGTCGGCGAGTTTGTGAAGGCGACGTTTGATGACGTCGTGGTAGTTTTTGCCTTGGGCGTATCGGGCGATTTTTCCTGTGTGGGAATCGGATGGTTTTGGTGAATCGATTTTTAACACAGAGAGCGCAGAGAACGCAGAGAGAGAGGAGTGGTTGACTGAGTGTTTGGGTTGGGAGGATGATTGTGTGCGCGGTACATTCTCGCTATTGTTTTTCTCTGTGCTCTCTGTGCTCTCTGTGTTGAAAATCGAATTGTGCACTTCTCCCGAAGACTCAAGCGAAGTGTGATTGTGGTTGATGTGCAAGCGGCCTTCAGATGGTTGCTGGGCCTGATCGGAGTAACGCGATGCGTAGAAGTCGGCGACGACGATGAAACTTTTAGTGCCTTCGAGAATTCGGGTTGGGTCGAGGCGCGTGGCGAGGTCGGCGGTCAGGTAGTCCATGTCGCCATGCTTGCCAGCGGCGAGCCAGTCGCGGAGTTCTTGTTGGTAGTGCGAGGCTTGCGCGGGAGAGATGCCGGCGAGGGCAAAGCCGGCTTGCTTGGCACGTGACAGAATGTCGTCGGCGGTTCGCGTTGGGTCGGGAGCCGGGGTGTTGGGCGGGCGCGTGGTTGGCGGTGGTTTGCGGGGCAATGCGAATGGTATTTCACGTTGGCGCTGCGATCATGCGAGTGTGAATCGACTGAGAACGTTGATAACGGCACTCATTTACGCGCGGGATTGTTGGCTTTGGGTGATCATGCTTGTGATAGCCTTGGTATAGATGTCTTTGGCGATGACGGGGCCTTCGGGGAGTGTTTGGGCGAGGAATTCCATCATGACGCCGCTGTTTACTTCGAGGACTTTGTGAGTGCCTTGTGCGTCGGCGATGATGTCGACGCTGCCGAAGTTGAGATTGAGGGCGCGGGCCGCGTCGCGCGCGACGGTGAGGGCGTGATGGGTTGAGGTCTGGTTTGCGAGTGAAGACTTGTCGAGAAGTTTCGCGGTTGCGCCTTGGCCCAGATTGTGACGCCAGTTCAGGACTTGTGTTTGGCCTGTGGGGAGGACCTTCGCGAGAGCGCTTCGTTCTGAATCTGTGAGATTTTCGAGCAACTGGGCGAGGGCGTTGCTGCTCATGCTGGATTGTGTGGCGATCAGGGCGAGACAACTGGATTGGCCATCACCTGTAACGGTTGCTCGAACTTTTTCATACGCGAGTTCGCAGGTGTGATTGAGCATCACGAATCGGTATTCGTGTTTCACATCGACGAATGGCGAGATCGCGAGGGCGTCGTGGCGGGCGAAGAGCGAATAGACGGCGCGTTCGAGGTCGATGATGTTTTTGCAGTGGTACACGCCTCGGCCGCCGGTGCCGGTGTTGTCTTTCACGACGACGTCTTCGTTCCAGCCTCGCCATGTTTTTAGGATTGCTTCCCACGTGCCTTGGTGGGGGACGAAGCGCGACATGTCGGGGTGCAGAACGAGCGAGTGGGGGACACAGGGGATGTTGAGTGAGGTGAGGACTTCTGCGGTTGCGGCTTTGTCGCAGCAGAGTTGGTGGGTTGCGGCGGGGTTGAGGTCGAAGCAGTAGCCGTGGATGTGTCCGATGATTCGGCGCGTATCTTTGGTCTTTTGGGAGAGACGGAGAATCCAGCCGTCGCCTAGAGATTCGACGTCGACTGCGGGGCGCATGGCTGCACACGCGTCGCGGACGATTCGGACGAGGATGCGTTCGTGATTCTTCATGCTGGGCGGACTTTGGAGCGAGGAAACACCGACGGATGCCGAACAGAGGGATTTGCCTGCAAATCGGAGCGGAAATCGAAGGGTCGAACTTCCGAATAATACTGACGTACGACACTTTCAATATTCTACGTGTTCCCGAGACGATACCTGTGGGACAAAGTTGGAGCGAGCATGTTTAAGCGATATCAAAACCCGACGCAGAAGCAGAAAGCCGAGAAGCGATTGATCGGGCTTGCGAAAGTGCTCGACAACGCGGTGTTGATTCCCGGGACGCAGGTGCGCGTTGGGTATGACGCGCTGATTGGCCTGGTGCCGGGCATTGGCGACCTTGTGACAGGCGCGATGTCGGTGTACATCGTGTATGAGGGCTATCGGCTTGGCGCGTCGGGTTCGACGATTGCGAAGATGATGGGCAATGTGGTGATTGACATTGTGGTTGGTGAGATTCCGGGGTTGGGCGATGTCGTGGACGTGTTCTTCCGCGCAAACGTTCGCAATCTCAAGTTGCTGGGCATTGATGTGACGCAGAAGCAGGCTTCGCCAGAGGTTGTTGGTTCTGCGCCGTGGGCAGAGCAGGAAGCGGAGCGTGTTCGGCGGCATGTTCAGAACTTGGCCGTGCAGGCTTGAGAACGAGTACCACGCGAGGCGTCGATTCACGCGAGTGCACTGGTGTGACTCCGCTTACTCTGTGATCTGAATGCTCGATGCGATTGCCATCTGGGGCGGCGGTGCGCTTGTTGTCGCTGATGTAGTCGTGCGGCTGTTTCTCATTGCGCGAGTGATTCTGCGGCGTACGCCTGTTCCTGACACGCTTGCGTGGGTTGTGCTGCTGCTGGTGGTGCCATTCATCAGTGTGTTTTTGTACTTGCTGATTGGCGAGCATCGTTTGGGTACGCGGCGGCTCGCTCGATACGAACTTTTTACGCGGGAGATTGAGACGCGGGCGGTGATGCACTGGCGACGCAACTGCTTTGACTGGTCGGGCAGTCACTCCACGATCGCGGCGAATGAGAAAGTCAGCAGGGAAAACGCACCAACGCCTTTTGGAGGTCCGCCGGCAGTTGTTCCGGTGCCCGTGACGATTACGGATGAACAGGCCCGTTCGTATGCGCCGATGGCGAGGCTGCTTACTCGGCTTTCTTCGATTCCTGCGTTAGTTGGCAATAGTCTGGACTTGATTGGCGACGGTCAGAAATTCTTTGACACGCTTATCGCGGACATTGACAATGCAACGAAGCATGTTCATTTGTTGTACTACATCTGGGAAGATGATGAGAAAGGGCGTGCGCTGGCGAAAGCGGTGATGCGTGCGGCGGAGCGAGGGGTGACTTGCCGTGTTTTGGTGGATTCGGTGGGGAGCAGTTCGCTGATTGATTCTGAAACATGGAATCGCATGAAGGATGCGAGGGTGAAGGTAATCGAGGCTCTGCCTGCGAATCCGATTCGTGCGTTGTTCAATCGCGCGGATCTGCGCAACCATCGCAAGATCGCGGTGATTGATGGGGCGATTGCGTATTGCGGGAGTCAGAACATCACGGAGGAGAACTTTCGCAAGCGGCTTGGAAGCAGCGCGGGGCCCTGGATTGATGCGACGGTTCGCATGGAGGGGCCTGCGGTGCAGGCTTTGCAGGCGACGTTTTTGCGTGACTGGGTGCTTGACAGCGAAGAGCAGTTGAGAGACGAAGAGAAGTACTTTGGGCCGCCCGTGCTTCGCGGGTCGAGCGTGGTGCAGGTGATTGCGTCGGGGCCGGGCCCAAGGCCTGATGCGATTCACCAGGCGTTTCTTGCGATGCTGTACGCGGCGCGAGAGGAGATCATCATCACGACGCCTTACTTCGTGCCTGACGAGGCGACGAAGAGCGCGCTTGTCAATGCGGCGTTGCGGGGTGTTGAGGTGATCATTCTTGTGCCGGGAGTGTCGGACAATCCGCTGGTGGCGGCGGCGAGTCGTTCGCACTTTGAGGACTTGATGGAAGCGGGCATCCGCATCAAACTCCACCAGCAGGGGCTGCTGCACAGCAAGGCCGCCGTCATCGACCGCGCGCTCGCTGTGATCGGCTCGGCGAACTTCGACCAGCGCAGCTTCTGGCTCAACTTCGAAACCACGCTGTTTGTGTACGACAGCGACTTTGCGAGTTTGCTGCGATTTTTGCAGGTCAGCTACATGGAGCAATCCAAGGAAGTCAACCTCCGATCCTGGTGCCGGCGTTCGAAACTTGCGAAGTTTCGGGATAACTGTGCGCAGTTGCTGGGGCCGTTGCTGTGAGTTGGCAATGCGACAGCTGCGGCGGTTTCAGCCGGGTTGCACTTTTGGATGGGGCTTCACACTTGCGGCGTGGTGGTGGCGCGGCGTGGAGTTTGGTGGACTCCACACCTCTTGCGTTTCACGCCGAGGTGACGGGCGTGGGTGAGGAGTTGCGCCGTCTTATTGGCACACTTCTGGAGAGCTTGATTCCCCCCGATGTTTTGAGGAGAAGAAGGCAAGAGGCACCACCTGATCAGCATCGAGATCAAGATGTGTTGCTTGTGACTTCTTCCTGGCTCCTCTGACATTCACTCACGACCGTGGATCGGCGTGTGCAGCGAGAGACGCAGGGCGTTGATCGGGGCCACCATCGTTGTGCTTGTGTCGCGTGTTCCTCCGGAGGCAGCCAGCCTTTTGGAGTCTGACGCGATGTGGGAACAACGAACGAAGAGCGATCAACGATGCGACGAGCGATGCACGGGCACCGAGCCAGAGATTGATATGCCGGGGTGGGGGGCGGGGTTTCGGGGAAAGTAGGAAGGGACGTTTTTTTGCGCGCGCGGGTGGTTGATGTGGTGAAGATTTTTGAACGCGGAGGGGGAGGGGATTGGATTCAGATGGGCTGGGGATTGGGCCGATACAGTCGAGGCATGATCTGGATTCAGCCGACGAAGTCATACTGGGCCAACCGCGTCATTTCATCCTATTGGCGACGAATGTCGCTCGTCGGAGAGAAGTTTGGCTGGGATTCGTGGACGTATAACTCCGGCGTGTTCCAGTTCTTTCACGACAGTGCAGTGAAGAGCGCCCCCGGCTTTGTCGACGCGGTGACGAAGGAGTTTCCGAACGTCAAACGCATCTTGGACATCGGGTGTGGTTCTGGTGCGATGGCGGCGGAGTTTCGTCGGCGCGGCAAGGACGCCGAAGGCATTGAGCATTCGCCGAAGGGGCGAGAGTGGGCGAAGAAGCAGGGCGTACCGATCGGCGTTTTCATGCTCCGGCCAGACGGCTTTGATCTGCCGAAGGGCATTCCATTTGAACTGTGCTACTCGTGCGAAGTAGGTGAGCACATTCCGACGCCGCTTTCAGATCGTTTTGTGGAGTTCATGACTAGTTGTGCACCGGAGGTGTTGTTGACGTCGGCACAACCGGGTCAGGGTGGGACAGGACACATCAACGAGCAGCCCAAGAGTTTTTGGATTGAGAAGTTTGCGGCTCGTGGGTACGTGTATGACGAGGCGAGGAGTCAGCGGTTGTCTGACGCGCTCAAGAGCAACCCGCAGGTACTTCCGAATCTTTGGAAGAACATCATGGCGTTTACGAAACGCGGATAAAAAAAGACGCCTTGCGGCGTCTGGTAGAACACAATTTAGAAACGGCAACTGACAGATGTTCGCCCACGCTTGCGCGGTGGGGTTCGTTAGGCGGGGACGGCTCCTGGAGGGATTTCTGGCTCGCCGTTTTCCTTTGCCTTTGCCGCGTCACGTGCTTTTTGCGCCTGTGCCACCAGCAAGTCGGCAACGGTCGGCTTGGTCAGAATTTCGCCTCGCATGAGCTTGTGGACGTCGTCGCCGCTCAGCGTTTCGTACTTGAGCAGTGACTCCGCAACCGCCACGACTTTTTCCCAGTTGTCGTTGAGGAGACGTGAGGCATCTGCGTAGGCCTCGCTGACGAGGCGCTTGACTTCTTCGTCGATGAGACGCTGGGTGTCTTCGCTGTACTGCTTTTCGGGCATGAACATTTCGCGGTTGTCGACGCCCGCGTAGCGGACGAAGCCCAGGCGGGTGCTCATGCCCCATTCTTCGATCATGGCCTTGGCGAGCTGGGTGACCTGCATGATGTCGCCTGATGCGCCGCTGCTGATGTCGTTCATCGCTTTTTCCTCGGCGATGCGACCGCCGCAGGTGACGCGCATGGTGGCGAGAATCCACTTGAGGCCGTAGCCGTGGCGGTCCTTTTCGGGGAGGCTGAATGTCGCGCCGCCGAAGTCGCCGCGCGGAATAATCGTGACCTTGTGCAGCGGGTCGGCGTCTGGAATGAGCGCCTGCACCACGGCGTGGCCTGCTTCGTGATAGGCGACGAGTTTGTTTTCTTCTTTTTCGCGGACGCGGCTCTTCTTCGCGCGGCCAAACTTGACCTTGTCACGTGCCTCTTCGAGGTCCACCTGCTCGATGTAGTCCTTGTCGGTCATGGTGGCGGAGATCGCGGCTTCGTTGATGATGGCCGCAAGGTCTGCACCGCTGAACGTGGGCGTGCTGCGCGCGACGCGCTCCAGATCCACGGACTGGTGCATCTTGACCTTCTTCGCGTGCACTTTGAGAATCTCGAAGCGTCCTTTGACGTCGGGCAGGGGCACGACGACCTGGCGGTCGAAGCGACCTGGGCGGATGAGGGCGGGGTCGAGGACGTCTGCACGGTTGGTCGCTGCGATGACGATGACGCCATCGGCAGCCGCGAAGCCGTCCATTTCGACGAGTATTGCGTTCAAGGTCTGATCGCGTTCGTCGTGCCCGCCCGTGGTGAAGCCGCCGCCGCGCTTGCGGCCTACGGCGTCGATTTCATCAAGGAAGATGATGCACGGGGAGGATTCCTTGGCCTGTTTGAAGAGGTCGCGGACGCGCGAGGCGCCAACGCCGACGAACATTTCGACGAAGTCAGAACCAGAGATGCTGAAGAAGGGGACGTCGGCTTCGCCTGCGATGGCTTTCGCGAGCAGCGTCTTGCCCACGCCGGGGTTGCCGACGAGCAGCACGCCGCGGGGGATTCGGCCGCCCAGTTTGGTGAACTTCTTGGGGTTCTTGAGGAACTCGACGATTTCGGTGACTTCTTCCTTGGCTTCGTCGATGCCTGCGACATCGGCGAAGGTGATGTTGGTCATTTCCTTGTTCAGCGTTCGGTGGCGGCTCTTGCCGAAGGAACCGAGCATGCCGCCGCCGCCCGCTGCATTGCGAAGGCCGCGAGCGACGAGGAACCAGATGAGCAGCATGAACATGAGCGTGGGCAGGATGACCCACAAGAGCAACGAGGTCCAGATTGCGGTGGGCTGTTGCCTGATGCTGCCGCCTGTCAGGTCTTGGACTTGTTCTGCGACCCACTTGCCGCCCACGCCATTCATAGGCACCATGACGGTGCCGCCAGCGCCGTCGGCGGTTGACTTGCGTTGAGCGACGACAGCGTCATCGCGCAGCACGACCGAGGAGGGCTCGATCTGCTGCGAGTTCCACATGTTGACGAATTCCTGGTACGTCACCTTTGTGCCGCGACCTTGCGTCGAGAACATGGTGAGGAGCAGGAGACCGATGAGCAGCACGCTCACCAAACCGAAGATGCCTCGGCTGGGTTGGGGCATGCCGGGCTTGGGTGGGCCTTTCTGGCCATTGGGGCCGCCGCCCGATCCTCCTTGGTTGGATCCGCCTTTGTCAGCACGCCCGCGCGAGTCTTGTGCGAAGTGTGTGCCTGCGTCCGCGGCGACGGAAGTTGCAGGAGAAAGAGTTTTCAAGAGCTGACCCAGAAGGTTGCGCATTTCAATCCTTTGACACGGCCATTCGAAGCGTGAAAGACGCAAACGCGCAGTCACTGCTTCTTCTTAAATTCGGCGATTTCCACCCTCGGATGCATGGAAACATACCCCACCCAGGCAGTGAAATCACCGACTACTACGGTAGTCAATCTGTTAGACGTTGATTCGCGCGGAAAGGTTCAGTGTTTCGGTGTTTGGGCGGATTGCGGGCTTTCCCTTCGCAGCCTTTGGAATCCCAAATATTGCGATATTTTGACCGATTTTACAGATCAAGACAACCTCACGCAGCAGACTCTGTGGCGCGTAGCAAGCGTCAATCGCTCTTGCCAAGCAACTCCTGCCACAAAATCATACAACGTGAGCCATCCACCAAACACGGCTCGGCGTCACTCGCGCAACAGAAATTCATTTGTGCCGCATCCTGACTTCGTGTATGCTTGCGTCGTCAGCCCCGCCTTCGCGGAAGGATGCTACCGTCGGAGAAGGACTCTGCCCGCATGAGCCACGCTTCAACACCTCCGCCCCCGAGCCCCCCCGGCTCCCCAGGGTCACCCACGCAGATGGAAACGGCGCACGGATACTCGCCTCCCACAGTGACGCAGTTCTCCGTCTTCCTCACCAACAAAGTTGGCAAGCTGCACGACCTCGTCGAAGTCTTTGATCGCAGCCATTGCCATATCAGCGCGTTGTCGGTGCATGAAGCCAGTGACCACGCCGTGGTACGGCTCATCACCAGCAACGCACAGTTAGGCCGAATGACGTTGCAGCAGGAAAAACTCGCGTTTACTGAACGCGATGTGCTCGTTGTCGCGCTTGCGGGCAACCACACGCTCAGCAGCATGTGTCTTTCGCTGCTGCGAGCGGAACTGTCGATTCACTTTGCGTATCCGCTCATGGCAACGCCAGGGGACGCTGCGACGATTGCTCTTGCAGTCGACGATCTCACGCTAGCGGGGCAAATTCTGCGTCGCAAAGAATTTCGTTTGCTGGGCGAAGCGGATCTTGGGTGCTGATGCGCTCTTTCGAGGTGCCAAGTGCTCGACCCTAAGCGTGCGATGCGAACGAACATGCGGACGATGCTTGCTCAGCCGCGTGATTGGAACATGCTTGGCAATAGTCTGTGCAATCTCGCGCAGAGCGAACTTGCGATTCGCGATGAATCGTGTGTGATGGGCTACATCGCGACGCAGGGCGAGCTCAATCTCATCCCATACCTCACACACCTCGCGACGAAGTCGATTCGAATCGCTTTCCCACGCGTTGAGTGGACCACAAAGCACATGGACGCCGTCGTCATGCGCGAGTTCTCGGCAGTGGGGAAGTTGTCGGTTGAGCCGCCAAAACCCCGCACGCTGACTCCTGCTTTTCAGCCTCCGACACCGCCCGCCGCGTGGCAACAGACTCGCCACAACCTCTGGCAACCCCATGACGAACTCGTGGCGACGCCCCTCGCGGAAATCGCGATTGTGCTTGTTCCTGGCTTGGCTTTTGATGTTTCCGGAGGTCGGCTGGGGCGGGGCGGAGGCTTCTACGACCGCTTTCTGGCTCGGCTTCGCACACAAAATTCCGATTGCAAGTTTGTCGGAATCTGCCTCGACGAGCAGATCGTGGCTACCGTTCCGATGAACGTTGATTCGTACGCGCAGGACATGCGCGTGGATATGATAATAACTCCGACTCGCCTCATTGCGTGTCGCTGAGGATTTCGATGTTGGGTTCGAAAAACCAGATGCTGACGGTGGAACACGTCGGCGAGAAACTTCTGGCCTGCTGCACTCTTCATTCGTGCATCACGCCGGCAACTCATGGAAGGGTTCGCACATGGCATTGCCTTCTCAAACTGAACGAAGTGGTGATGGAAATCGCAGCGTGATGGCGCAGCCGGGCGTGAGCAACGCCGCTCGCATGGGTCTCATCGTCCTTGGCATCGCGCTGGTCGGCATGGCCGTGTACGCGCTCGCGAAGTGGAACGGCAACACTGAGAAGTCAGACGCGAGCAAGATCGCGGAGAAGGCTGGAACAACAGGCTCTGACACGCCGCGGCAGATCACGTCACTTCCCGAGACAACGCCCACGACCAATCCCACGACACCAGCCGTGAAGGAAGTCGGCACCGAGCCCGTGCAGATCACGCAGGGCGCGACGCCTGGCACGACCAATCCAGTTCAGCCGGTCGCTCGCAACGTGACTGGTGATCCCACGCCCGGCACGACGCCGCCCGCTTCGAACACCACGCCCGGTGCAACGACGCCGACGACTTCGGGCACCACTCCCGGCGCGACTACTCCCGGCACCACGCCCAACATCACCGACGGCGGCGTGCTCTCGCTCGTGGACGAAGGCGATCGTGCGCTCAAGGATGGCAAACTGATCGAAGCCCGTGTGAAGTTCAGCAAGGCTCTGCTGCATGCGGACGCGACCGAAGCCGATCGCGAAGCACTTCGCACAAAGTTGACCACGATCAATCAAGACCTCGTCTTTGGACCGGCTGTCACTCCGGGCGACAACCTCGTCGAGTCGTACAAGGTCCAGTCGGGCGACGCGCTCGAACGCATCAAGAAGAAGCGCGAACTCGCGACTGACTGGCGCCTCATTCAGCGCGTGAACAAACTGAGCAACCCAAACGCGATCCGCGTTGGCCAATCGCTCAAACTCGTTCGCGGGCCGTTCCACGCGGTCGTGAACAAGGCGGCGTATCGCCTCGATATCTTCGCCGGCTCGCCCGACGATCCTGCGAACTGGCTGTACATCAAGAGCTACAAGGTGGGTCTGGGCGAAGGCAACAGCACACCGGTCGGCAACTACACGATCAAGAAGAACAGCAAACTCATCAACCCGCCTTGGGTGAACCCGCGCACGGGTGAGAAGTTCGCCGCAGACAACCCGCAGAACCCGATCGGCGAATACTGGATCGGCTGGCAGGGCGTGGGCGATTCATCAACCAACCAGGGCTACGGCTTCCACGGCACGATTGATCCGGCCAGTATCGGCCAGCAGAAAAGCATGGGCTGCGTGCGTCTTGGCTCGACTGACGTGGCGGAGTTGTATGAACTGCTGACGGAAGAGGTCACGGTAGTTCGCATTGTTCCGTAACCACCAATATCAAATTGGAGTCGAGATGTGCAAACATCCGGCTCTTCTCAAGACTTGCGAACCCCGGCGTGATTGCCGGGGTTTTGCTTTGAAGTGAGGCGTGGTTGTGGTGTCAAACTTCGGCGCGAAGCGTTTGTAAATCGACTAGGCGCTGGTTCGAAGACCTCGCGAATCGGATGCACTCAGTTCCGGCGTGCGCTGACGGTGATTGGTGTCGCGCCGTACAAACTTTGAGTAATAGTTGGGGGCTCGACTCGGAAGCGTCTTGATTCGGGGTCGACGCCTTTGTCTTGCATCACCTTTCGCAGGCCTGCGGGAGCGTTGAACTCGATTGTCTCTTCGAAGATGTCGGCGACTTCAATGCTGCCGCCGAAGCGGTCCAAGAGCGTTTTGCAGACGGTGCTCACGATGTCTTCGGGCGCGCTGGCGCCTGCGGTGAGCAGGACGGTTTCTTTGCCGGTCTTGAACAGGGACCAGTCGAGGTCGCTCGCGTCATCAATCAAGTATCCGGGCGTGCCGACGTTCGCGGCGATTTCGGTGAGACGTTTGCTGTTGCTGCTGTTCTTGCTGCCTATCACGAGGACGAGGTCGCAGCGCGGGGCGAGTTCGCGTACGGCGTGTTGGCGATTGGTTGTCGCGTAGCAGATGTCGCCGCCGGGCGGCTCTTTGATGTTTGGGAATGCTGCTTTGAGCGCGTTGATGATCACGCCTGCGTCGTCGGTGCTGAGCGTGGTTTGCGTGAGATAGACAAGTTTGTTGGGGTCGGTGATGCGAAGGTGCGGGATGTCTTCGGGGCTTTCGACGACTTGCGTTGCGTCGGGCGCTTCGCCCATGGTGCCGGCGACTTCCTGGTGGTCTTTGTGACCCACGAGCAGAATCTGATAGCCCTGCCGGGCGTAGCGAATCGCTTCGGCGTGGACTTTCGTGACGAGCGGGCACGTTGCGTCGATCACGCGGAGGTTGCGGTCGCGAGCCATCGCACGCACGGCGGGCGACACGCCATGCGCGGAGAAAATCGCGATCGCCCCGCGAGGAATGTCTTCGATCGACTCGACAAACTCCACTCCCCGAGCCACAAAACGCCCAACGACGTGTTTGTTGTGCACGATTTCGTGGTAGGCGTAGACAGTTTCGCCCGGAAAGAGATCAAGGACCTGATCAATGACATCCACGGCCATGCGGACGCCAGCACAGAATCCGCGGGGGTTGGGGAGGAGGAGGTGCATGGGGAAAGCGATGAAGCGATACAGCGATGAAGCGATGAATAGAAGAGGAGGGGAGGACTTGATGCAATTGTATGTGGCACGGACATGTAGTCATGTCCGTGCTTTGGCAAGCGAGGTTGTTCGGGCCAGCTGCCCTTACGATAATGTGACCATGTTGTTTGGAAGCACTGATAAATTCGCTATTGAAATCGTCATTGACGAATCGATTCATCCCGTCGGCGATTGGGCCTACGCGTACTACTGGGTCAAAGGGGTTCGACTCAATGTGGCGAAAGGAGGATCAGACTCGCTTAGCGATTACGACAATAGATTTGTGGGCATTGATTCGGACGATATATCCGAGACTTCGAGACGACTTTTCGAATTGGAATCTGCCTCGAAAATCGCGATAGCGGTTTTTGAATGTGTGTACGGGAGAAATTGGCGTCACAGCATGGAAAAATACAACATGCCGACCTATCCCAATTTGAACGTGTTGATTCCAAATGGAATACCAATGTTTGACGTCGGATTCGCGGTACGCGTCGAAAGTGGGGATCGGACTTTGGTGGTGGGCATAATGCCTGAAGATGATGAACTGCTCTTCGGCGAGAACAATTTCGACTCGGTGCGGTTCGTGTCCTGTGAAATGTCCACTCGTGAGTTCAAAGACATATTTGAACGCGCACTTCGATGGGTGCGTGATCGTACAGGCTAGCGAGGATATTACCCCACCTTCCGAAACACCTGCAACGACGCCACGCCAAACACCCTGAAGAATCCGCAGGTTGGGTCGTTCGTCAGCTCCGTCGCGAACTTTGTCACGCCGGGCCAACTGCCTACGTCGTGGAGGCAGATGTAGCCGCCCACGGGCACGAACTTTGACCACATTGTCCAGTCTTCCTTGCTCGCTTCATACGAGTGATCGCCATCAATGAAGCACAGGCGGATGGGCTTGCCGCCGAACTCACTCTGCCACGCCAAGGCACCTTCGCGGGACGGCTTCTCAATCGGCGTCACGAACTCTGCGAGGCCCGCTTTGGCGATGTTCTGATTGAACACGTTGAGCGTCGTTCCATCGCGAGCGATGTCCGCGTCCGGATGCGTCCCGCCCGGCTGGTGTTCAGGCGAGCCCTTGAAGTGATCAACTGCGAAGACCTTACCCGACCCCGACTTGACGCCCGCGTTCGCAAGCATCGCGGCACCCATCGCGAGCCAGCATGTAGACAGACCCTTGAAACTCCCAACTTCAACGACCTCGCCCGATGCCGATGTGTGCGACGCCGCGACCAGCCGCATCAGCGAAAACCCCTCGATGCGATGCAACCAACCTTGCACATGCTTGACGCGCGCAGCCGCATTCTCCAAAGCCGCGGCGACCGAAAGCTCGCCGCTCAGTTGCTGTTCAACGTTGGTGAAGGCGTGTGATGGAGATTCGGAGGCGTGCGTGGTCATCGCAAAAGGCTAGGCGCACGGACATGACTACATGTCCGTGCCACGTATTACTTCTCAACCTCAACGTTCTTCCCCAACGTCTTGAATCGCTCGCCGTTGGCTTGAATCACGGTGATGGTTTGGTGGCCGGTTTTGCTGATGTTGATGTCGGTGACGGTGCCGCATTTGCCTTTGTGTGTGCCGGCGATGACTTTGCACTGGGTGCCGTCGCGGAGAGTGGGGGATTTGCGGGTTGGCATGATTTTGTCCTCGTTTGACGAATGCAATGTCACCGTCTCACCGTCTCACCGTCTCGCCGTTTCAAACAAGCCCTCCCTAACGGTCGGGCTGCATGCTGGCTGTGCAGTCTCATCATCCCATCATCCCATCATCCCATCATCCCATCATCCCATCATCACATCGACCGAGACGGTCGATGAAGACGGCAGGGGGAGAATTGGCGGGGACCGCCAATGTACTCTTATCCCTTTATCTCCGTCCTCACATCCCACAACTCTGGAAACATTTTGTCGAAGACCATTTTGGCGAGGTAGTTGACGCCTGCGGTGCCGCCGGTGCCTCGTTTGTAGCCGATGATGCGTTCGACGACTTTGAGGTGGCGGAAGCGGAACATGGCTTGGGCTTCGTCGATGTCGACGAGTTTTTCGCCGAGTTCGTAGGCGTTCCAGTACTTCTCGGGGTTTTCGTAGATTGTCTGCCAGACTTTCATCACGCCTTCATTGGCTTCGTAGGGCTTTGTCACGTCGCGCGTGAGGACTTCTTGCGGTATTGCAAGTGCGCCACCTGCGGAGCGGGAGAGATATCGCAGGCTTTCGTCGTACAGCGTTGGTGCTTCGAGGCATGCCTTGACGCGTTTGTAGATGTCGGGCTTGTGTTCGAACACGGCGATCATGCGTTCATCCTTGCGGCCCAGAATGAACTCGATCATGCGGTTTTGGTAGCTTTGGATGCCGCTCGCGGGACCGAGCAGGTGGCGAAACTTGACGTATTCGCTGGGCGTGAGTGTTGCGAGGACGCTCCACTGGTTGAGCAACTGGTGCTGGATGTGTTTGACGCGTGCGAGGACTTTGAAGGAGGAGTCTAATTCGTCGCTGCGGATCAGCCGCATCGCTTCTTCGAGTTCATGCACGATCAGTTTGAACCACAGTTCGCTGGTCTGATGCTGGATGATGAAGAGGAGTTCGTCGTGATGTTCCGAGAGCGGCTTCGCGGCGGTCAAGACTTGGTCGAGGGCGAGGTACTGCGTGTAATCCAACTTCCCGGCGAGGTTGGTGGTCATGCCGTCGGGGGACGCGGGTTGTGGGTGGGAGTAGGAGGAGTTGGGGTGGGAGTGCATGTGGGAGAGTATGAGGCGAAGTGCGAAAGTGACGCATCGGAAAGCGATTGACTCTCTAGGGCGGTGTTTCTTCACTTTGGATTGAAGCGAGATTTTGCAGGATCAGATTGACACACGCACTCTTCTGTACTCCATGTTCGCTGAGAGATTCCTTGCAGACATTGTCGTCGGCATCGAGAAGTGCAAGAAGCAAGTGTTCCGTACCGACCCAAGTGTGCTTTAGTTCCATCGCAGCGAGTACGGCTGCTTTTACCACCATTGCAGAACTCGCATGCAATCGTAACTTTGCAACGTTTGACAGGTTGTGATGCTTGATCCGAGGCGAGCGAACTTCTATGGCTCGCACGAGCGAATCGAGATGCACGCTGCTGCGTACAAGCACATGCTGAGCAACGCCGCTCGGGCCAGTTGCAAGGCCTAGCAGTAAGTGAAACGGATAGATGGCTGGTGTAGATATGGTGCAAGGCTGCCACCATCGGGCAAGTCTTTGATTTTCCCGCTTGCCAGAAAACATGTCAATCGCGTGCTTGTTCGCAACAGCGATGACTTCACGAACTCGTTGTGTATATCGATGAGCCAGAAAGCCGCACTTGGGACAGTGGATCGGCGTTTGACCTGCCAGGTCGTAGCCGCACTGCTCGCACTGATGGTGCTGGTGAACTGACAAGTTGAAAAATCCTTGAAAACGTCTGCAGAATCATAAAGGCGGCACGACACACCGACATCAAAGAGTAAGGCTCGTGAATTCTGATCGGACTGCAAATGGTGCCCAATGGATGCTTGCAGCCGAGTGTCGTCGTACTATCCTCCCGCATGTTCAAGCCCGCCTTCTCCACCGTCGCCTGTCCGCACATGACCCTCGCCTCGATCATGGATCGTTTGGAGGCTTGGGGCTTTCTTGGCGTTGAGTTTCGCACGTTTGGGAATGGTTCCGCGAACTTTGCTCCGGAGCCTGCGCTGACTTCGACGGTCAAACTTCGCGCGGCGTTGCGGGCGGCGGGCGTTGAGGCTTGCTCGCTTGCGACGTCGATCGGATTTGATGAGCCGGTGTCGCCTCCGGTGATCGGCAACGTCATCAGTGATACGGAAAAGTCGATTCGTGGCGGCAAGAGCGCGGTTGATCTCGCGATCAAACTTGAGTGCCCGTTTGTTCGTGTGTTTGGATTTGAGTTGCCTAGCGGCGAGTCTCGCAACAAAGGCTTTGCTCGCGTTGCGGCTCGGCTTGCGAAGGTCGCTGATTACTGCCGGAACTCGGGCGTCAAGATCATGATTGAAAATGGCGGCTCGTTCAACAGCGCCGCGGACCTTGCGGAACTGCTCGACTGCGTCCACAACACGCCGGGCGGTACGTCGGCGACGGAATCGCTTTCGGTTGCGTACTCGATTCCAGTCGGCAAGGCAGCGGGCGACACGGTAGCGGGCGCGATGAACGTGCTGAAGGGTCGTGTGGCTTGTGTCAAAGTGAAGGACTTGAAGTTTGGGCACAACGACGGCGAACATCATCATGGTGCAACGCCGGTTGCGTTGGGCGATGGCGACCTTGACGTGAAGAGCGACCTTGCTGCACTCGCCGGAACTGGATACAACGGATGGGTCGTCTACGAATACGACGCGTCACTCTCGCACCATCAAGCGAATATCGACGACATTCTCATTCGGTCGGCGAAGGTGATGTTCGAGGTTGGGTCGCGCGGGCAGTCTGATGTGCAGATGGGCGTGGGTCGGGCTCGGGTTTGAGTGCTTCTTTGTCGTCTTGGCAGTAGGATATCAATTGCTTGTTGTTGCGGGTTTGCCACGGACATGAGTACATGTCCGTGCCACGACGCGTCAGCATAAACTACGGGCGATGAAGTCCACGACGCATGCGGCACAAGTTTTGATTGTTGAAGATGAAGCGGATCACGCGGATGTGATGGCCGAGGCGCTTCGCAAGCCTGGGCATGTGTGCACCGTGGTGCATGATGTCGCTGGCGCGATTGAAGAACTGCGCATGGGGTTGTTTGACGTGATTGTCACAGACCTGCGGATGCCGGGCAGTGCGGGGTTTGCGATTGATGCGCCGACGCTGAAGGTGCCGCCAGTGGCGAGTGATGGGGGGGATGCGGGGATGCGGATTTTGGACGCCGCGACCAAGTTGCAGCCTCATGCGAAGACGATCATGGTGACGGCGCATGGGGATGTCGCTCGTACGCGAGACGCGTTCAAACTTGGTGCGTTTGACTTCATTGAGAAGCCGATTGATCTGGATTTGTTCCGCACTCGCGTCAACAACGCGGCGGAACTCGTGCTGGCGCGGCATGAAAACTCGCGATTGCAGGAGCAGGTTGAGCAGGCGGGGTTTGAGGGCATCATCGCGAAGAGCGAACCGATGCGGAAGGTGCTGCGGCAGGTGAAGGTGGTTGCGCCGTCGAATATTCCGGTGCTGATCACGGGTGAATCGGGTACGGGCAAGGAAGTGATCGCGGCGAGTGTGCATCGCAATTCTCGGCGCGGCACGACCGGTGGGCGATATGTGACGTTCAACTGCGCGGGGCAGTCGGAGAGTTTGCTTGAGGATCAATTGTTCGGGCACGTGAAGGGTGCGTTCACGGGCGCGGACAAGGATCGCGCGGGCGTGTTTGAATATGCGGATGGCGGCACGGTGTTTCTCGACGAAATCGGCGACATGCCCATGGCGATGCAGGCGAAGTTGCTTCGTGTGCTGGAGTCGGGCGAAGTCATTCGACTGGGCAGCAACGAAGCGCGGCATGCGGACGTTCGATTTGTGAGCGCGACGAATCGCGATTTGAAGCAGATGGTTGCTGAGGGCAAGTTCCGCGAGGACTTATTTTTCCGCATCAATGGCAGTCATATTTTCTTGCCGCCGCTGCGGGAGCGGCGTGAAGATGTGCCCGCGTTGGCGTTGCACGCGGCGAAGCGATTTGTCGGCGAAATGTCGCCGCCCGCGAAGGGCGAGGCTCCGCTGGAAGTCAGCATTACTGACGGCGCGATGATGCGGCTGACCAGTTATCACTGGCCTGGCAACGTGCGGCAGTTGCTGAACGTCGTGCAGAACATGGTCGTGAGTGCGCTGAGCGAAGATCGGGCGAAGGGCGCGATGGTGGTCCTCGACTTGCGGCACATTCCGGACGAAATCCGCAGCGATGCGAGCGATGACGCGACGGACATCGCCGGCGCAGCGCAAGGCACGCTCGCCGGGACGAGTCTGGAACAGATTGAGAAGCGAGCGATTCGCGAGACACTGCGGCTGACGGCGGGGAATCGAGAGCAGGCGGCGAAACTGCTTGGGATTGGGGAGAGGACGTTGTATAGGAAGTTGAAGGACTACGGACTCCGCTAACGCGGAATCCGTTGTGCAACAACCTATATTGCGATAGACCGGCTACTGAACTCAGCCGTTCAACACGCCGACACACTTGCCCACAACATCTCCAATTGCGACAACCTCGCCCTTCCCCTGCGTGTCTTTGCGGAGTTTGAACTCCACTCCCCCAGCCGCCAAGGCCTTGTCACCCAGCACCAAGCGCACTGGGATGCCGATGAGGTCGGCGTCTTTGAACTTGGGGCCTGGGCGTTCGTCGCGGTCGTCGATGAGGACGTCGATGCCTTGTTCGCTCAACTGCTTTGAGAGCGTCGCGCAGACTTCCTGCTGCTTGGCATCGCCCGGCGTCATCACGACGATCACGACGTGATACGGCGCGAGCGGGGCGGGCCAGATGATGCCGGCTTCATCGTGGCTCATTTCGACGCATGCGGCCATCGTGCGCGAGACGCCGATGCCGTAGCAGCCCATGATGACTGTGGACTTCTGCTGCTTTTCGTCTGGAACAATGAGGCCCATCGCTTCGCTGTACTTGGTGCCGAGTTTGAAGATGTGGCCCACTTCTATGCCGCGTGAGGCGACGAGGGCGGTGTTCGCGGCTTTGGGCGACGGGTCGCCCGGCAGTGCGTTGCGGATGTCGCCCACCATGAGATACTTGTCGCCACCTTTGAGGCCACCATCGGGGAAGCCTTTGTCGGTGCCGTAGGGTTGTGCGGCGGTGCAGTCCTTGCCGAGGTCGCGCTGCCAGTTGAAGTGCTTGACGTGATAGTCCTTCTTGTCGCCGCCCGTGACCCAGAACATGGGCTTTTGCTTGGCGGCGTCAAAGCCGATAGCGGCGTCGCGATCGACAAGCATGAGGACGCCCTTCTTGCCAACGACAGCGCGTGGCGAGACGAAGCCGATTGCGAAGCCCTTGGCTTCGGCTTCCTTCGGGTCAGCGAGCGCGACTTTGCACCCGGAGAGGTCGCGGACTTTGCCTTCGTTGACGTCGTGATCGCCTCGCACGACGGCGACGATCCACTCTTCGCCGAACTTCGCAAGGTCTTCGGCGGTCGATTGCACTTTGAAGACGATGGTCTTTAGCATGTTTTCAGGCTTGACCTTCAGTAACTTGCAGACGTCTTCGATGCCGGGGCAGCCCGGCGTGTGGATTTCTTCGAGCGAACCGGAGGGATCGCCCGCGAAGTAGCCTTTGACGGGCGCGGGGCGTGGACCGACTTCGCACTTTTCGACGTTCGCGGCGTAGCCGGTGGCGGGACACTTGAGGATCGTGTCTTCGCCGCTCGCGCAGTTGACCATGAACTCGTGCGACGCCGAGCCGCCGATGGGGCCTGATTCGGCTTCGACGGCGGAGAAGTCCAGGCCGCAGCGGGTGAAGATGTTGGTGTACGCGCGATACATCGCGTCGTAGGTTTCGTTGAGGCCGCCTTTGCCTTCGATAATCGTGTGGAAGGAGTACGCGTCCTTCATGATGAACTCGCGGCAGCGCAGCAGGCCGGCGCGCGGGCGGGCTTCGTCGCGGAACTTGGTCTGAATCTGATACAAGTTCAGCGGCAACTGCTTGTAGCTGTTGATGCAGCCCTTCATGAGGTCGGTGATGACTTCCTCGTGCGTGGGCGCGAGGGCGTTCATGCGGCCTTTGCGGTCCTTCACGCGGAAGAGATTGTCGCCGTAGGCCTCGTCGCGCTTGGTGTCCTTGAACAGTTCAAAGGGCTCGAGCGCGGGCATGAGCAATTCGCTCGCGCCGGCGGCGTTCATCTCTTCGCGAACGATGTCCTGAACCTTCTGCAACACGCGCCATGCAAGAGGCAGGTAGTCATAAATGCCAGCGCCGACGGGACGGATGTAGCCAGCACGATGCAGCATGACGTGGCTCGGGACTTCTGCGTCCTTGGGAGCCTCGCGCGTGGTCGGGATCAGGGTGTTAGACCAGCGTTGAACGGTGCCGAGTTTGCGATTGGATATGGTGGATTTTGTTGGGTTGGACATGGAGCGGCAGGGTAGGAAAGAAAAACGCCGGTGTGTTCGTGTCGATGCTCATTGGATGGGGATGCTGTTGGTTGCATTTGCAGCGGAATTTTCGGTTATTCGCTGCTTTTGCATGCTATTTGGTTGTGCGGTTTCTCATCAGTGTGGACTGATGTGAAGGCATTACTGAATATTGCATCGTGGATAGCTTGTTCAGACTGAAGTGCTCAGGACTTTCTTCTGCCGCGCTGAGCGAAACGCGTACTCGGCGATCTGAACGGCGTTGAGAGCAGCGCCTTTGCGAATTTGATCGCCGCAGGCGAGCAGACACCATCGCTTGTACGCACCGTCGCGAGTTGGTTGATCGCTCGGATCAGGACGGATGCGGCCCACGAGTACGTCGTCCTTGCCCGAGGCCTTGAGTGGCGTTGGGAAGCGATTGCTCGCGCGATCGTCAATCACATGAACGCCGGGCGCGGTGTGCAGTATGTTGCGAACTTGTTGTTCTTGTGCGTGCTCGTGAAACTCGACCGCGATTGAGAGCGTGTGTGCTCGCACGACGGGAACTCGAACGCATGTTGGCGTGATCTCAAGATCGGGATCGTTCCAAATCTTGCGAGACTCGTCGATGATTTTTCGTTCCTCGCCGTTCACGCCAGTGTCGATATCGACAGCCGAATCATGGCTGAACACATTGCCCAAGCAAGGTTCCTGGAAGTAGTGGGGGGACGCTGCGAGCCCAGCTGCGGCGGCTTGCACCTGCGATCGCAGTTCGTCGATGCCGCCTTGACCAGCACCGGAGACGGCTTGGTATGTCGTAACGTGAATTCGGCGGACGCCGAACGGCAGGCGCAGCGCGTTGAGAGCCATGAGCAAGAGCACCGTTGAGCAATTTGGATTTGCGATGATGCGATGATTGCTGCGAATCGAGTCCGCGTTGATTTCGGGCACCACGAGCGGCACGTTGTCATTCAGGCGATACGCGGAAGAATTGTCCACGACGAGCGAACCGAGTGATGCTGCGATTGGCGAGAGTCTTTTGGAAGTCTCTGCGTCGGCGCAGTGCAGCACGATATCAACATCGCGTAGAGAGGATGACTGAGCCGCGACCACTGGGTATTGATCTCCGGCGAGATGCAGTGTTGTGCCTGCGGAGCGTTCGCTTGCGAGTGCGCGGATGTTGGACGCGGGCACGCCTCGATCACGGAGAATCGTGATGGCTTCTTTGCCAACGACGCCTGTCGCGCCGATGACTGCATAAGTGTTGTGGTTAGACATGTGCGATTTCCTCGAGAACTGACGGTTTCTGGGCGGGTTGAATTGCGAGTTGACGCCACGAATCGAACAAGTCGGCGAGCACGGCTTCGCTTGTGGGCCAGCGGCCCGCGCCTGAGCCGTCGACCACGTGAGTTGTTGCGTCTTTGGCAGCGATGACCAAACGATTGCGAGCGCCTTCGAGCGTGTGAAGTGGATGTTCCGGCGCGAGTGATTGCGGCGCGACGCGACAGATGATGCGATTGTCTTTGAAGGTTGCGCTCGCGACGAGTCGTATGGCGCTGCGAGGATTTTGTGATTGCTGCACTCTCGCGAGCGAGTCAACCGAAAGGCCTTGCTGTTCGATTTCAATCTGTGGTTCGGAACCAAACGCTTTGCGAGCAAGAATCAGCAACTTATCGAGTGAATCGGTGCCGTCGAGGTCGCGTGTGGGATCGGCTTCGGCGTAACCAAGCCGCTGGGCTTGCGTGATGGCGTCGCTGAGCGACACTCCCTTCGCGACTTGATTCAGCACGTAGTTGCACGTGCCGTTGATGACGCCTTCGAGCGACATGATTCCGGATTCAGCCGCGATTCGCTCGGTAGTCTCGATCATGGGAACGACACCACCGACTGCGGCTGAATAACGAATCGTCGCGCCGTTTGAGGCAGCGAGAGCTTCAAGAGTGTCGCCGTGCCGCGCGATCAGTGCTTTGTTGGCGGTGACGACGTCTTTTCCTTGCGAAAGCGCAGATGAAACGAGTGTGTATGCTGGTTCGATGCCTCCGAGGGCTTCGACGACGATGTCAGCGTCGCGAATGACAGCTTCTGCGTCAGTTGAAAACAGGTTGAGCGGGACCGACGTCGACGACTTCGGGATCGATCGCACAAAGATGCCCGAAATCTGGAAGTGGGTGGGTAAGGCTTGCAAGTGATGCAAGACTCCGCCGCCAACTACGCCCTTGCCAAGCACTCCAACTTTGATTGGTCGCTGCGTGATTGAACGAAGCCATGCGGTGCGTCCTTCTTGGACAATGCTCGCGTCATCGCGCTGGAGCGTCGCGACTTCGACGGGGAGCGAGCGTTCTTGGGCGAAGCGCACGGCTTTGTGTTGGATGATGCCGCCATCGAGTGTGAGCGCATTGTCCCACGAAAGCGTTGCGAAACGACGGGGTGTTGGGCCGGGAAGCGAGGGGTCGCGTTCGTAGAGGCCGTCAACGTCTTTGATGAGCCGGCATTGTGCGTGGCCTAACTGCGATGCGATGAATATCGCGGTGAGGTCTGAGCCGCCTCTGCCCAGCAGCGTGAAGCTGCGTTGTTCATCGATACCAACGAACCCCGGCACGATGACGACCGGTGCGCGATGTAGAGCGGCACGAAGAGCGCCGATGTTGATGCTCGAGGGATCAGCGTTGACGCCGTCGCCAGTCGTTCGAAGTTCTATCGCATTAGGGCTGAGCAATTCAGATGTGATGCCGATGCGAGAGAATTCATATGAAAGCAACGCGGCTGTGGTCAATTCGCCTGTTGCCAGCAACGTGGCGTGTGCTTGTGGAGTCGGACATTCTGAAATCGCCTTGCCCGTCGCGATGAGCGAATCGGTCACGCCTTCTAAAGCAGATACAACAGCCACGACGCGGCGGCCTTGACGGACCCATCGATAGATTTCGTGGACGCCATCCGCCAGCGCGGCTTGCGTCTTGAAAATGGAACTTCCGAACTTGAGCACGATCACTGGGTGAGACATGCGACACCTCCTTGTGAAGTTGACGCGGTTGCAACTTGCAACGCTTGCTCCAAGTCGTCGATGATTTCAGAAGGATCTTCGAGGCCAACGGAGAGTCGGACCAAGCCATCGGTCAAGCCGACACGCTCGCGCTGCGACCTTGGAACGTCAGCGTGCGTCATGCTCGCAGGGTGCGTGATCAGCGTTTCGACGCTGCCGACGTGTTCAACAAGTCGGCAGGTACGCACGTTTGTCAGAAGTTGCTTGCCCGCTTCGATTCCGCCGACGACTTCAAACGAAATGACGCCGCCGTGGCCTCCGAGATGCTGCGAGCATGCGAGTTCGTATTGCGGGAAAGACTCCAATCCCGGGTAAAACACTTTTTCGATGTGCTGGTGTGTTTCGAGCCAACGCGCGATTGTCAGGGCGTGCTTGGATTGTCGCTCCATGCGCAGAGGCAGTGTTTTCAGGCCTTGCAGCGTGATCCACGAGTTGAACGGTGCTTGAATCGCGCCGGTGCATTTGCGCACCCATCGAATGCGATCGATGAGAGCCGCGTCTTTGCTGGTGATTGCGCCACCAAGCGCTGCAGAGTGACCATCGATGTGCTTTGTTGTGCTGTACACGGTCACGTCCGCGCCCAAGTCGAGCGGTCTTTGCAGTACGGGCGTCTGGAATGTGTTGTCGACGATGTATGTGAGGTTGGCTTGTCGCGCGATCGCGGCGATCGCGCGAATGTCGGTCAATGCGAGCGTGGGATTCGCGGGCGTTTCGACGAAGATGAGCTTCGTCGCGGGCGTGATTGCCGAGCGAACTTCGTTGATGTCGGTTGAGTCAACGAACGTGCAGGACACTCCGAGCGGGGCGAGCACTTCGCGGAAGAGTCGCACTGTGCCGCCATAAATCGCTTCACCAACAACAGCGTGATCGCCAGCCTTGAGCAACGCGAGAAACAGTGCGGTTTCAGCGGCGAGGCCAGTGCCGAAGCACACGGATGGCAAGGCTCCTTCGAGTGCGCCGAGGCGGCGTTCGAGTTCATCGACAGTTGGGTTTGCAACGCGCGAGTACGTAGGCCCATCGCAGCAATTGACGCCTTTTTGCACGTACGTTGTGGACTGCACGATGGCGGGAACGAGTGGGCCGCTGGCGACCTTGGAACTTGGCGGGCCATGCAAACACAGCGTTGCTGCATGCTTGCTGGGCGTATATGACTTCTGGTAATCAGCGACTTGGGAAGAATGAGACGACATGCCGTGGACTCCTCACGGCATCAAAATCAGCCAGCATTTGCGGGGAAAGTGGCGAACGTCGCCACATTTTGCCAAAGATCTCTATTCGAGATCGGCCGCATCGCTCCCCCGCAGGGGCTGGCCTCGGCACCGCGACTGATGTGTCATCAGCTCGGTTGCCGCCTGGGTTGCAAGGCCTCCCAGGACTCTTGATGCAGGAGAATACTACACGGCGTGGGATGATTGTCAAGTCAAGTGATGGCGTTACTGTGAGCAATAGATCAAAACAAACAGTTGCGTTTCTGTGTTGCAAACTAGAGCCTATCCGTAAACCGCGCAACCGGTTGGTTTGATGGTGCGAATAGCATCGCATGGCGATGCGACTTTCAGATGAAGAATCGGAATGGCTTGGGCTTCCTGCACCTGAGCTGCTCGATCATCCTGCTCAAGCATTACGGATAGGCTCTAGACTGAATTGCTTGGAGCATTGCTGTTCGGGCCGACCATGCAGTACTCTTATTGGCGAAACAAATTGAGCATCGCCCATACCTTGCGGTTACAAATGAACCGGCCAAAGTCATTGCGGCTCAAGTAGCACAACGATGATGGTCGGCAACGTGCATGCACTAGATTGACTGAGCGAAAGCCGCTACAGGATGATGTGAGCAACTATCCTTGCTTGAAGGTTCTCAACTCTAACTGCGTTCCGGCGTGCCATGGTGCGTTTTGATGCGAATCTGTCACGATGCATGAAGTAAGGTTTCCACCATGGAAGCACAACAACACGGTCGTGATCGATCACCTCGGCTCGAATCTCTGCCCCACACCAGCGCTTGGTTCGCCGGTCCGAAAGCCGAGCACGGTGAGTGGTTTTCTGGCGTGATTCGTGCAATCGCGCAGGACTATTACTCCTGGCGCCGCAATTACTTTCCCGAGGATGGCGTGGTTGTTGATTCCCAGCTGCGCCATAATGGTTCTGCATTTCAGGACGCGTTCAATGATCGTCTCTTTGAACTGCTCGCAAGGCTGAAGGGTGACTTCCCGTTTTACAGCCCTCGCTACGCGGCTCACATGCTCGCCGAGCAGAGTCTGCCCAGCATCGCAGGCTACTTCGCAGCGATGCTGTACAACCCAAACAACGTGTCGAATGACTCTGCGCCGGTGACGGTTCGTCTCGAACTCGAAGCGTGCGCGATGATTTCTCGCATGCTGGGGCACGGACAGAACTCGTGGTCTCACCTGACGAGCGGAGGAACGCTGGCGAACTTTGAAGCACTTTGGATGGCGAGGACGACTTGCCTTTTACCCTTCGTCGTGCGGGACATGCGTGCGCAACTCGGATTGTCACAGACAGGTGTGGCTGCAAGTGAATTCTTGCATCAATCTCCCACGATGTCCCTCAATGAGTTTGCGAAGGTCTTTGATGATGCGTACGGAGTGTATGGCCCGGATCAGTTGACGATTGCCAAAGTCATCCACGCGTATCTTGATTCACCACACAATGTGGTTGAACAAGGTGTAAGCGTGTATGCACAGATTGGCTCTCAGCCGGTTCTGCTCGTGCCAGAAACGCATCACTACTGCTTCGAAAAGGCGCTCGACGTGCTCGGGCTTGGGCGGCGTGCACTTCGTTCAGTGCGTGTCGATTCTGACTTCCGCATGCGAGTAGAAGATCTAGAAAGACAACTGGATTCAGTTCGCAAAGAAGGGAATCATGTTCTCGCGGTCGTTGCTGTAATAGGAACGACTGAAGAAGGAGCGGTTGATCCCCTCGATGAGATTCTCAATCTGCGACGCATGCGAGAAACGTCTGGAAAAGGCTCTTTCTGGCTGCATGCTGACGCTGCGTATGGCGGATATCTTCGTACTATGACCATTCCGTCCCGTCTTGGACTTGGCGAGGCGACAACCGAAGTGAAACTGCAGGGCCAAACCAGAAATATCACGTTGGACTTGCCTGAACACTCTGTTTGCGGCGCGTTAGAGTGCCTAGGTGAATGTGATTCGATCGCGATTGATCCGCACAAGCTTGGGTACATTCCGTACCCGGCTGGTGCGATCTCGTTCAAATCGAATCTTGTCAAGCCGCTGGCACGACAAGATGCTCCGTATCTCACCGGTGCACCGCAGGATGTCAAAAGCGAGCGCCTGACGCAGAGCATTGGCATGTACGTGCTTGAGGGCAGCAAGCCTGGCGCAGCGGCGGCGAGCGTGTGGCTCAGTCACTCGTTGATCCCTCTCGACAACACTGGGCACGGCATGCTTATTCGCGACACAGTTCGCAATGCGTGTGAATTGCACTCGCTTCTCGAGCACTACGACGAGATTGCGGGTCCACAAGCTGCTCGTGCGGTGTGTTTGTGTCCGCCCGGTTCCAACATTGTTTGCTATGCATTTCGACCCGCGACTGGTATAGCCAATTTGTCGCAGCTCAACGCGTTGAACGCGGCGATCTATCGGCGATTCACTTTGCGAGAAGGGGAGAGGGTGTATGACCAGTCGTTCTTTGTGAGCCGGACGACGCTTTCTAAAAGTCGGTATTCTGCGGACACAGTTCGACCGTTCTTGTCACGACTAGGCACGTCGGAGTCGGACTTCATGGCAAGCGATGGCGTGTTTTTGCTCCGTTCGACTTTGATGAATCCGTGGTACGGGCACTCCAAGAAGCGAGGCAGGTACTTCCTGAGCGAGCTCGCGACAGACCTTTATTCTGTGGCAGCGGACGAACTATCCAAACAGACATAAAACAATACTGTCGAGTAAAGTCCAATAACACACACGGAAGACAATAGCTGATATTCGGGTAGAGAACTCCTGAAATAGCCAGTATCATTCTGACCATCATGGCACGTCTTCATGAATTCCAAGGAAAGCAGTTGCTGCATCGCGCAGGGATTGCCACTCCTACGGGAAGGGTTGTGACTTCTGCCGACGAAGCGTTTGTGGCCGCCTGCGAGTTAGACAATCACATAATGGTGAAGGTGCAGGCTTGGACCACTGGTCGGGTCAGTACAGGCGGGGTGGCAAAGGTTGATTCAACCAGGCTGAATTGCCAATCGCTGGGCTTGGCTTTCAGGGGTTTGGCATCGGGGAGGGTACTTCCTCGGAACGTTTTCTTGTTTGCGTCATCGCCGTCTATGACCAGTTCAACCTGTGCGTTGTACCTGTCAACCCAAGTGGTCTGGTCCTTTGACTTGATGGTTTCGAGAAACGTCACGTGATAGGCGCCCTTGTCGGCGGTTGTCGATTTTTTGACGATGGAAGCTGGATCTGGAAGCGTCGAACTCTCTTTGATCCAACCTTCGCCTTCGATATTGCACCGCACGAAGCACCAAGCTTCAGCACCACTGGCGGGCGCTCCTGTCACCAAGTCTTGAACAAAGACTGTTTCGTCGTGTGCCATCTTCAACAAAGATTCTGCGCTCTTGTTCGGTTCCTTTCGCAGGTGCAAGCCGTTTGCGGCATTTACAGACGCGCAGACTTCATCCTCGCTTGCTGTGACGAAGTTGCTCGCGCAGTATCCGGACAGTTGCGCTGACCACTTGACGCGCAGCCATTCGCCACTTTTTTCGAGCACGCTGATAACATCACCCTCAGACAAATGCTGATTGGATTTGCCGCTTGTCGATGGCGTTTCATATACCTTTACATCAGCACTTTGTATCCAACGCTTGTCGTGCTGCGCGAACAATGCGCCGCATAAGAACGTTGTCACAGTGAATGCAATGCGAGCGGGGGCAAAAATCATGTGCTTCCTTGGCTAACTGATCGACACGTGGTTCGGTGAAGTGACGCGAGATACCGAAGGCATCGCTGAAGTATTTTAGATGGTCTTTCACAAAACACAGTATGGTTCGCCGTCATGCAATGTGAAAGTTGCATGAATTGTACACGGACACGAGGAGGGCGATGGACTCTCCACGTTCTGCGTTTGTTTCTCCGCTGGCCCTACGGCATCAGCAAATTGGCGACGTTACTCGAGCTAACGCCGGGATTGGAACACGCTCGTTCGACAGGTGAACCGACGGAATTTTTCCTTTATCATTCGCGTCGCTACGTGATGCGTTTCGCGCGATGACAACCGTCAACCGCGCGATCTACAGCCAGGAGTCAGTCGTGTCAGTTCCAACGCTGCGAACTGTACTTCCGGCAATAAGCTGCAAGTACATGAAGCCACGAGACTTGCAGTCACGTGCAAATTTTGGTATGCTGTGGCGTACACGGTGTGCGAATCCACTGGTGTTTTTTGATTGCCGCCAGCAGCGTGTTTCTACTTTTCACACGTTGGCATAAATCTTCATATCGTGTTTCTCCGGGTAGGTTAACTTTGTATTCATGTTTCTGTGTAGGGATCGTTTAAGGGGAGGTTCTATGCATGTATCACTATCACGTCGCCAGTTTCTTCAAACATCGATTGCGACCGGAGTCAGTCTGACGGCGATGCGTGATCACCCGCGAGCCGTGACAGCGCCGCCGACACTCATGATTGTGCATCTTCACGGTGGCGTGGACGGGTTGCACGTACTTGCACCGATGCGAGATCCGGCGTGCGAATTGCGTGACCAGCAGATGGGGACCGCGCATAGAGACGCCTCATTACGCGTCGCTCCGCAAGACTGTGCAACGTCTCAAGAAGAGTGGGATTGGCGGTTGCATCCTGCTGCACGTGCATTGACTGAGTTGTTCTCAGCGGGAGTGCTTGCTGCAATACCTGCGTGTGGGTTGTCGGCGCGGCCGCGTGGTCATATGAGTGCATCCGCATCGATGTATCGCGGGTGTGGAAACAACGCCCAAGGTTGTCTCGCGGCGTGGAGTCAGCGACACGCAGAGCGATTCGTGACCATGACGCCCTCGCATCCGCCTTTGGCGCATTCTGGAGCTGAGGCAATCGTGTATTCTCATGCACCGTGTGCATTGACACTGGACATTCGCAGCGAGTCAATGGCGTCGGCACAGCAGCAGATCAGTGAGGAGCGAGAGCAAGCACTGATAAGTGTACAGACATTGATAAAAAAGCTTGCAAGGCGCGTTGCAGATCAAAGACCGGAATCGGCGGTTGATACAGCGATAGAGGGAGTGCTAGGGTTGCTTGCGGCCGGGCATCGAGTTCGGACAGCCGTGATTGAAGATTGGGGTTGGGATACTCACGACAAACAGGAGCAAACACTGTCACGCAAACTTGCTGCGCTGTCAACGAGCCTGGTGCGTTTTCATAAGCGGGCGAAAGAGGCTGGTGTCTTTGATCGACTGGCAATACTCGTTGTAAGCGAGATGGGGCGATCCGTACACGTGAATGATCGGCTTGGCACTGAGCACGGGCACGCAGGACTTGTGCTTGCCATGGGGCGAGTACGACCAGGAGTGGCCGGTAGTTGGAAACGACTCTCCACTCACGCAGACTTTGTAACTCCATCGGTCAACATTCATGATGTTTTTCATGAGGCAACTGAGTTGCTCGACAACAAGTGCAGCGGACGCGTGTGGGCCATGCACGACGAAAAATCTCGTGGATACGACAAGGCAAACGAATCTGCAGGAAAGAGAATTCCCACGGGAGGTGTTCTTTGAGCATCTACTACGCGACGTCTTTACCCGTGGTGTGCATTAAACGTATAAGCAGTGACGGAGGGGATCTGTCGATTTGTACGCAGCGCAACGAAAATGGAACGTTTCGCTGGGTGAAAAAGACGGCTTCAGATAACGCGACATCGACGTGCGAGTCGCTGGTCTGGAACAAGTCCTGCGGAGTGGTGATTGGTGCCGAGGGTTATGAGAGCCGCCTTGTGGTGCCAGCGACGAGTGTTCGGGCGAGCGTCCAAAAAGTCCCCGGAGACAAAGGTCCGGGATCATTGCGCATTTCGATTGTGACACCGATGCCTCTGAGGGACCGTCGCGATGAGTTAACGCTTGAGTTGGTTCTTGAGATTGCGCAGCAGGCTGGTGAAGTTGAGCTACGAGAAGCGCGATTTGGAGGAACGTACTGGGGAAGTGGAGAGCGATTTGCGCGCAACTCGGATAATCCCACGCTCAAAGGAAATGTTCCGCTCAGTAGAGCGCTTGGGAATCTCAAACGTGCAGGGTTTCGAGGAGCGCACGAAGAAGGATTCGATTGTTGTTTCGTTTGTTCCAATTCTATAGAAACGCCAGCACCATATGTGTGCAGAGTGCGTGAGTGGACGTTGACGCCTGAATCCGAGACTTGGTGGAAGTTTATCGGGGTCGAGGAGTTGAATTGGAAGCGGGGAGGGTTTGCCACCGGGACATCAACCACCGGCGTGATTCTACGGACACGAGTTGTGTCTTTGTTCTGCAATCAAGAACTTCCGAATGCGTTCACGCTCGGGTTTGAGCGCCGGTGGTATTCCGACACGCCCAAAACAGCGATTCGCTCAAGTCCGCTTGAACAACGCGATGATCCCAGGGGCGGAACCAGATTGCTCGCGTCGAAGCGAGAATTGCGGCTGCGCGCGATGCCCGTGCCCCGCACCACGCAGCTTGACGAGACAGGGTTGGACATGGGATGGAGGATGGAGTGCGACTTTCCGATCAGCCCACGCGAGGCAAACCTGTCAGATCCGTTTGAGGTTTGGAACGCGAGGATCGCGGATGACATGCTGCGCTCAGACCGCGTGAGCTTTTTGCCATACTTCGAGCCAGAGTCCGGGGCTGAGATCACCGGTGGTTGGTGGCAGTTGGTAACAGGTGTCCGGTTGTGCTGGACCAAGGAGCATCGTGCGGAATGTGCATCTCTCCCAGTGCGCGTGGGGGACATCGGTGGCGACGTTTTGGCGCGACGAGTGATCCACCCATGCACCGAAGCTATCGATGAAAGCGATGCACACTCAAGAATAGAGCCAGCACCATCGGACAGTACTCGGTGCAAGCGAGCTATTTCCTTTCCGGGAGCGGGTTATGGGCTGCCTTCGCCACCTCATTTCCGTATATCGATCGGTGGAGTGAAGCAGCGACTCCGGAATGATAAACTGGACGATGTTTTGCTCGGTGGCGGTGAACAGAATATTGAACTAGGTGTTCCTGGTGAAGAAGTTGACATTCAGACAGCGACTCTGTTTCGAAAGGCAGCAGGTTCGCACGGCGTAATTGCATTTGCTTTTGAGGCAGTAGGTGTAGACGACAAAGATGACATTTTTGATTCAGTTTCTGTCGACGGGATGGCCTTCGAAGCAGCAATCACTGCGCGTATATCGAAGGAGAATGCAGGCATTGATGAGAAACTCGGGTTCGCTTGGCTGTCGCTGGGCGGGCGGCTGCGAACAGAAGGGTTGCACGATGTCGACTCGCTGTCGGCGCGCTGGGTACCCGTGTTGGCTTATTACCAGATACTCGGATTATCTTTGAAGGTTCAGGGTTTTACACCATTGCCGCCATTTTCTCGCGTAAGCGCGAGTCGGCGGCAGGCCGGCGCGAGCATTTCGGACCTAGACCGATCGATGCGAGGCGGGGCAACGCAGATATATGCTGTCGTATCGGATGCTTCGGGCGCAAACGGCAAGCCACCACGCAATGCAGGAAGCGTTGTACACATTTCCGAGTTTGCAAATGAACGGGGTGGTGTACAGCTCAATGCATCGTGGCAACTGCTTGGAGGACTAGATGGTTCGGGCGCAGGATTCTCGAAGCGTGTGCTCGTCATTCAACCTCAACCCTTGATGATTGCTATGGTCGAAGCAGAGCCGGGGCGAGCAGTCGATCGTGCAAGTGGGACAGAACTTGGTATATATTCAAGCTGTACCGACAATTCATCTGTCTCAAAGTGGTCGCTGACGGGTGTCAGAGAATTCAAGGCGTTAGTGCCTCCAGCGGTAACGGGCGAAGAAGCGATTCGCGGGTCTCCTGCTGATCCAGGCGTCAGCCAAGTTGCACACTTTCGGCACGGGCCTCCAACTGTCATTTCGCTGCAGGCGAAGGACGAACAAAGCAACTACGCGCCGCCACCCTGGCAGTTGGCTGAGATGCTCGCGGGTGGTGCCGATGGAATGGGTCAGGGAATGGTTGTGCGTGCGCTTCATGCGGAGTTGCTCTATGGCTTGATGATGCGATTGGATCGGCCCGCGCTGCGAGCGGCGACGGTTTTCAGGCGGCACGGGTGGCCTGTTGAGGCAAGGAAGGGCCATGCATCGAGGGCTGACTTGCTTGTGTCAGAGATCGAGAACGCGAGGAAATACTGGGAGAAAATCGATCAGGTTGTCAGATCGTCAGCGAATGTGATCGAGATTTATGACGGCAACGCTGCACGTGACAAGTTCCTGAAGATTGATACGGATGTATCGTGGCGACTACGGAAGAATGCACGTCTCGCGGATCCATTTCACTTTAGGGAGAAGGACAAGCCGCGTGAGTTGAAGGATTTGATGACGTCCGCGCAGAACTGGGAACTTGATCATGGTGGAGTGTTCGACAAAAGCGATCCGTTGTGGGGCGGAGCGACGATTGGATTTGAGTCCCAGGGGGTGCTCGCGTCATTTGTAGATCGCGCACCAATGGGCAGCAGCGGCGGTTTCGTTTCTGGCCTGATGCTTGGCCCGCACGGAGCGAATGCGACGTTTCGAAGCGAATTTGATAAGGGCCTGTTGGCCATTGAGTGTGTTGTTGAGCAAGGCGTGGTAACGCGATACGTGGTCAGTATCAAGGGCCGCATCGGGTGCCTGTGGAATCACGCGCGGCATGTGGTTGTGTACGAACGTACTGCAAGCTATAACCCGCGATACACGACGTTGGGAGAGACGAGTGGGCGCAAGCAACAAGAGCAGTCCGGGCGTGCATTTCTGCGCAAGGTTGATGAGTATGTTGAAGTTCTGCAGCCAAAGCGTTCGTATCCGGACAAAGGTGATGGAGACAGACTGTGTGGGTGTATCGCCGGGAGTGACTTTGGCACACCGGAAAACGCGAAGTATCGCGTTGAGGCCCACTGGGCGCGAGATGTCTTCGACGACAAAAACGATGTAATAGGTTGGGCAATTCCCATCTGGAAGACGCGCGATGACCAGATCGCTGACGGTGCGAATCCTGGTGTAAACGACGGTGGTGATCCAGGCCGAACCGGCATTCATGCGATGCCCGCCATTTCGCTTCAGGTACGAACGAATCGTCCGGATGGGTTACCCGACCATCAAATGGTGGAGGATCCGCAGAAGCTCACGTTCTTCACAAGGGTGTTCAAGGACACAATCAGTGTCGAGTCTGACATCGACGCGTGGCCCCCGGTGCATGAGGTGGACTACTGCGATCTCTGCAAGCCTAAACCCGACGTCACCAAGCGATCTTTGAACACCGATGCGCCCAAGAGCGGCGACGACAAAGAAGCACTGCTCGACTCACCCCCGGACGCAGACGAACAGCCGGTCGCTACGGGATTCGAGGCATTCACGCTGACGCTTGCCGAGGGACCTCGCCCGGCGGACCTCATGTTCGGACGATCAAACCAGCCGTTGCTGGGTGTAATTCGGAACGTGACCATCGCGCGGGCACAGCTGCAGGCCGAAGAACTGCTGTCCGGTGCTGCATCGAGTGCCGCAATTTCTATCGGTGCTATGGCAGATGCAATAAGCTTATGTTCAATAACAAATGAGCGTGGCGTTGGCGAAGTGCTGCGGCTCGTTCGAAACGGGAAACTGACTGAAGCAGAGAAAGCGATAGCGGACATCTCGACGGCACTGTCAAAGCAAACCGAGTTGCTGTTCAAACGGGCTGAGGAGTTCAAAAGCAGCTTGCCGACAGGTCCAGAGATCGCAAGTCCACTGGAAAATCTGGTTACTTCAGCGCAGAATGAAGCGAAGAAGCGTTTGGATCGATTCGAGAAAATCCTCAACGGCAAAGTCGATGGCTGTGAAGAACTCATCGATCAACTAATGCTTCGAAGTTTGCCACTCATGACGCCATTTGATCAGGCGCGAGGCTGGCTGCAGCACATCGAAACGCTGCTGAACAATCTGTACGCGACAATGGTGAAACCTCTGCAGGAGTGTGAAGAACTGCTGAACGCAGTTAATCGCATGTGTAAGGGAATATGCGAGACGGGAAAATCAACTGCAAAGGAATTGATCGGGCGCATTGATCAGGTCATGTCGAGGCTGAATGAGACGGTCGAGAGTCGAATCCGAAGTTTTGACCAGATTCAAGAGCGCCTGCTTGAACATATCACAACGCTGCGAAGGAGCGTACGGGCTTTTTCAATTGGAGGTGGTGACGATTTTCTGGCAGGTATCCAGGAAGCGATGAAAGATGTCGCAAAGCTCCTCGTTCAGAAAGTCAAAGGCTTTCTCAAGGATACGAATCAAAAGTGGGACAAGGCGAAGCAAGTACTTGATGTTCCACAGACGATTTGCGACAAGGTCTGCGAACTGGTAAAAACCGATGTGACGTCGCCAATCTTGGAGGGATTAAGCACAATTAGAAAACAGATTGGCAGGGCTTTGCTGTTGGTATCAGGGCCGATAGCAGAAGTGGACAAGGCGCTTTCTGACATTCGAAAACTCGTCGTAGACGCAATCGACAAAGTTCGTGCTATTCTCCACGATGCAGCTGTCTTTGCGAAGAGCAAGATCGTATTGGCTATGGCGTCTTCCCAGACGGTGATCGAGTATCTCTTGAATCCTCTGGTTGAGAAGCTCAGCAAGCCGATCAACGAACTCGAAGAACTAAAAACATCCGGACTAAATCCGCCGATCGTGGAATTGCGGAAGCGGGTCGAAACGTTCGCGGAAGAGTTGAAGAGAGTCGTCTATCAAGAACTGCGGAAAATCGTCATTGACCCTGAGAAAGCTCGTGAAGTACTCAATCGTATCATCGGCGAGAAAGCGTTGGCAGATGAAGCGAAGAAAAAGCTACCTCAGATCGAGAGCGCATTGACCCGAATTGTTAATGCTAAGACAGTTGGGGATCATGCGACGAAGCTCAAGGAAATGATAGAGGTCGGTGACGTACAGGAGCAGATTAAAGGATGGAAGAAAGAAATCGAGAATATCCGCAAGGCAACAAGCACCGTTCAGGACGCTGCGGCAAAGATTGAACACGCTGCCAAAGGCATCGTTATTAACTTGAAGTCCGAGAGCGAAAAATACACATCTGTCGTGACGCGTGCCGCTCGGGCTGTGGCAAAGAGAGATGTGTTTGCAATCGCAAATTCCGGTTTGGAATTGCATCGTGCGTTCGGCGAGCCTCCGCGCGTGCCCGGTTTGGAGTTCAACCGCAAGCAGATTTCGTATCACTTCTCACGGATCAAGAACGCGATCGACACAACGCCGATGGGCGCGCTGCTGGATCGTGCGGGAGATCAACTGAAGGGGCTGGGTCTGCGCCTGCCGACAGATTCGTTCGAGGAATCGTTCAAGTCCGCGCTTCGCGAGAAGCTCGATATAGGGCAGCTATTCCCTGACTTTGCAGGACTCAAACTGTCTGACCTGTTTCCAAACACCAACCTTGGTTCTCTCAATAACGATCACGTGCGTGTCAAGCACGAG
Source organism: Phycisphaerales bacterium (assembly GCA_046350435.1). Lineage (GTDB taxonomy): Bacteria > Planctomycetota > Phycisphaerae > Phycisphaerales > UBA1924 > BJHL01. The sequence goes on along the minus strand of JAXMAK010000005.1, from coordinate 59,969 downwards.
TTTGATGCAAAGTCGCGCACCGCGGCGGTGCTGGCAACGATTGACTATCCCCTTGCCAGCGAGGCGACACTTGTCGATGCCGGAATACTGACAATCGTTCTTCGCGATGGGCGGCTTCGCGCGAAATCGCGGTTGGAAACATCCAATGGAGCCGTCAAGCGTGAAGTTCAGGGCTCAATCAGCGCGCATTGGGAAATCCGCTTCAATGGAAGTTCGTTCGCAACGTTCATGGACACGTCGCTCGACTTTGATGCGAGCGGGAAGTTCAAGTTCAATCTTCAACCAGAGAAAATGAAGTTGAACGGTGTGCTTGGATTCATAGCAGAAAAACTGCGTTCATTGATGCCCGACGATGGCGACACGGTGCGGTACATCCGCGATGCGTTGGGACTGCCGCGCGGCGTTGAGGTCAACATATTCATTCCTGTGCCGGATTCACAAGGAGGAACTTCCGGTTTCTCCGGGTTATCGCTGGGCGCGAACTTCATGATCGCACTCGGGGAAATTACCAATATCGCGGACCCCGCGCAGATCAAAGAAGCAGTCAAGAACTTCGAGGTGGGCGTTGGATTTTCCCTGGCGAAGCGCAACAAGCCGTTCATGGTGACAGCGTTCATCCTCGGGGGTTGCGGGCATCTTGAACTTGGGCTCTCGTATCGCCCAATGAGAAAGCAACTTCGCGCCTTTGTGGATGTGTCAATCAGCGCATCGGCATCGCTGGCGTTCTCGGTTGCCGGCGTGTCGGGTGGCGTGTATGCATCGCTGGGAATTGTGTTCCGGTACGAGATCGCGACTGGGATGCAACCGAACCTTGTATTCTCTGCACGCCTGATGATCTGGGGTGAGGTTGATGTGTGGGGAATCGTGTCGGCAAGCATCAGCATTGAGCTGAGGCTGGCGTATGTCTCGAGTCGCAAGCAGTTGGTTGCCGCGGGGCGACTGCGGATAAGAATCAAAATCTGCTGGTGTTTCACGATCAAGGTCAGTGTCGGATTCACGATTCCGGCTGGCGTTTCAGAGTCTGAGATGGGAATGCAGTCAATGTTGCCCGAAGGTGCGTTGCGCGGACTCGCGATAGCACGGCTGCGGGATTCGATTGATCATGCGGTTGCATTGAGCGTGTAAAGAGAGTTTTCTGGAGACTTGGTTATGGCTGGCATGCTTGAGTTGCTCGAACCACCGGCGGAAAATCCAACCCCTGCGCCTGCTCCCGAAGCGAAGGCTGAAGCACCGATGCATCTCGAAGTGCAAACGGATTGTGTCGCGCTGCCTATGGGATATAAAGCCCTTGGGACGAACCGTGGGTTTGCAATCACCCTTTCACCGCGAGCCGTCGATATCCCAGACGCACAACTCGACGCACTGATAAAAGACAACGGAGCAAACATCGATTGCTGGCCTGCAGGACTGTGCCTGTGGTGTTCTGGCATTGTGGGTATCAATCTGTTTCTATTTGCGCCGGGCGCAGATAAGCCATCAAAGTGCATCGAGATCGACTTTGCCGCGAACAACGTGAGCAACACGCTGACCTTTGAAGGCGTGAACGACAGAACGTTGTTAGTGAACGACCTTGCCAGAACGCCAACCGCTGATGTTCACAAGCATCGTTGGTTGATTGAGCGATTGGAGTCCAACCTGTTCAGTTTCATGCAGGACCAGATCAAGCGGGTGAAACTTGATAATACAGGCCCGAATGGAACGGATGAAGCTGCAGTTCGAAAAGCTATACGCAAGTCACTTGGGGTTCGTGAAGGCGACAATAACCCCGGCACCGCAAGTGAAGTTGATGCATCGCCGGACGACTCACGGAAAGAGCCAAAGCCTCATGAGCATTGGTCGTTTGGTGCATACTGCCTTGACGTGGCGAGGCAGTATCCGCTGAACACAGCCGCACACTTGGGATTTGTCGTGCATGTCCGGCAGCAAGATATTGCATCATTTCTGGAAAGCGGAGATGTTGATCATAAAGGGGATTGGAAAGAGGGTGTGCGTGTCATCGCAGTGCCACGCTTTGGGGTGCTTGAAGGCAGTTCGGGCTCATACTCGCTGCGAGCGGAGCACATTAAAGACTATGAACGAGCCCACCCTGAAAAGTGCTTACACAGAGTGAGTGCAGACTCAAACGCGTACACATGCAAACTGGAATCGCGAGAGAAGGTGCCTGAAAATCCGCCGCGTCCGACACTGACGATTTCAGCCGAGCCCCGTGAATGTCGCTTGAAAGATGACGCAGATGCAGTGCTGGATATGAACACGTTGCTTGTGAGGTGCGATGGCAATCTGAGTGCTGACGGAGAGTGGCTGACGCAGATCGAGCCTGCAGTGCATCGTTCATTTGCGTTGGCAAATCATTTGGCAGCTCAGTGGCCAAGCTTGTGGGAAACGCACCATTATCCAGAGAAACGAATCGCGTTGATCAGAGATTGGTGCTCATTGTTGAGAGACTTGACGGGACTGAGCGCGTGGAGAGACAGCAAGGAGAAGTTCCTGATTGAGCTCGGGTTTCCTCAAAATAAGGATGTAAAAAAACCAACGACCAGAAAAGAAATGAAAGAAGCCGAGGCGAGGCAAGATGCTGCGTCTCGGTACGCATGGCTGCTTCCTGAAGTCGTTCTGCATCAAGTGCAAGTGTTAGCTGAAGTGAACAACCAAACCGTCGAAGCAAGCAAGTTCAGCGACGCACGAAACTCGCTTGCCACGCGAGAAAAAGTGAGCCTGGAATCCTGGGCTGTCGTGCTGCAGAGCGCTTTCACAAAGACCAAGCGGCAGAACAAACTCGTTAGCTTGCTGCCGAAAATCGTTAGTGACAAAACGGGCTATGCACTAGATGATCTTTGTATTGACGAAAATGCCAACCCAGTAAGTCCGCGTGAGATCACGATGATGATTCGTGAGGTAGCAGAGGCATTTGAGAATGACGACGTGCTCACAGAAATCATTCTGTCTGAGTGGGTCGCAGCGGATACGGATGATGACAGACGAGCAAGAGTCGTTGAGTTGCTTCGACCTGCGTTGAGCAGTTTTCGAGAAGGAACACACGCGCGTAGTTTGAGTGCGTTGGTTCGTCGTTCCCTTGCTGCGCCATTTTGGGACCGTTCGGTGGACTTGATTACCAAGAACAACAAGGAGAATGATAAGAAGGATGACAAAAAGCTCGCCACAGCGACCTTGCGAGCAGTGTCAGAATCACTCTGGCGCAGGCACAAAGATTCCAAAGTAGACGAGGACAGTGACTTTGGACGTGTGGAGCAGGACATCATGTTCCCTGAGTTGGAGGGCACGCTTGCGATTCGTCCGAAAGGCGACAAAGAAGATGATGTGCCGAAACCGCCAGCATGGCTTGAGGAAGCTGTCTCGCTGACGTGTCATTTGGCAGAGCACCCGGCCTCTTCAACAGACTCGCAGATTCGTCCAGCAGGCGAAGAGCCGCAGGGTGTCACGATGCGTGTTGATCGACTGTCAAGTAGCAAACCGGTGACTGATTCTGATCCGACCATTGACAACGACTTCGCGCGTCGGCTGAGTGGATTCGGCGTGCTTGTGAGGCGAATCGACAAACGTGAGAAGACGCCGTGGTCTTGCGTGAACATTGCAAGACATGGAATACCAGGAATCAATCAAGTGAGCAACGAATACGCGCTCGGATTGCAGTTGCAAAGCGATAAACAGAAAGATCGAGAGATTGCGCGCATTTGGCTGATGGATTGGCACAAGAATTCTGAGAAACTATTTGACCCCCAAATTCACCCGTTAAGGCTGGGATTTGTGAACGGATTGCGGCAGACCACATTCACCTACAACGGCCGATCTCTTCTGGGAGCGTCTCCAAATTCTGCTTGGGCGCCAGACCTAAATAAGAAGACAGATGCGAATGAAGATACAGATGCATCCAAGGAGAAAAATGTCGAAGAAAATCCTCCACCTTTCGCATCGCCGATGTTCTGGTACGCTCCAGTTCTTCCCTTGGCCAAGGTCGCCACGACGCTGCAAAAAGTGCCAGCGATGTTGTTTGGTAGTACATATGAATTTCAACCGTTCGCGATGCTGAACTGCGGCGTATTGCCGGAAAAGCTTGCGTCCGACAAACATGTGTGTGTGGTCAATTCGATAATCAGCAACGACTTTGCCAAGCAGCATGGATCGATAAGGCACGAGCGCAGCAACACGATTGCCGCACCTGAATTGCGAGCCCTGATGCGATCCGCACCGTTCGGAGCGTCCTGTCCAGCTGCTGTCGCACTTTCACCCAAAGACAGCCCAGTCAAGATTTTTGAAACTGATATCACTGACTTATCCAGCTTGTCTATCGCAATTCCTCCACTTGACACGCAGAGAGAATCAGGGCAGGATGAAATCAACATGGGTGGCGCGCTGCCCTGCGAGATCATGTTGACGTTCGTGAGCGACAAAGCAAGTCACAAGATTCTTATCGCAAGAAAACTTGCAAAAATTGATGGCCTTCCCCCCAAGCAGTGCTTCGTGACTTGGTCGATCAAAGTCGATGGCAACGCGTCGATCGACGTGAAAAATACCGACGGCAAGATTGCCGCGTGCCCATTGGACGCCGACGTGTCGTTGCGAATAGCCAGCTATGGGAAAGAGGCAAATGTCATCCCTGCAAGTGCTGAATTGCAAGCCATTCTCAGAGTCGAGTGGGATGATGTCGAGAAAATTGAGGCTGTCCAGCAACGCGGTGGAACGTTAAAAGGAACACGAATCGCGCTGGAACGACGGAATGAGGTAGTTGTCGAGAGCAATGCCCCAAATCAGATACAGCAATTTCACACGTGGGTTCGTTCCTCGGACGCGCCAATTGTGAATAGTGAAAAAGATACGTTCAACCCTTCGATTGCAGCCAATGACCAGGACACACGATGGCATGTTCAAGCCGTCGTCATGCGTCCCAACACAGACGCGGACGAAAAGTTGGGTGTGTTAATCGCTCATCCACAGATTCGTTTAGGCTCGCAGGCAACCAATCGCGGCGAACTCAGTGTTGCGATGGTTGAGCGGACAGCTGACATGTCAGCCGGTGACGTGGAGATCAGGGCGCCTCGCACGTCGTTGGAGTGCTTCATGCGTTGGCGGACCGACTTGAATTGCGAAAAGCGACGTGCGTTGTTGCTTGTGGACCGGTTACTGCGTTCTTACTCGCACTCCGCGAACAAAGTAGATACTCGAACGCGCGGCTCATTACAAGCGCTGCCCGACGAGCACCCATGTTTTCTTCAGCCCGCTGATCCAGCCATCAAGGGTTATGTCGTGGAAATTGTGCCGCTGTTCAAGCCAAACGGACGGCAAGCAAAGGTAGAACGGAAACTCGTTAACCCGACGGAACTCACTCTGAATGATGTTGTCAGCACTTTACTGAAAATTACCGAAAATCAGACATTCAAGGATCTGAAACATGACCTTAAGACAGCTGGTTTTAACAACGACGCTTCATCTCCTTTGGGTGAAGCGGGCGAGGTTTTTATTTCATCGAATGTGTTACGTCTGTGCGCCCAGAAGCACGACGGTCCATCCAAACTCGATATGACGAGTGGTGAAGACTTTGCTGGAAAGATCCTTGTCGGGATGGGTGAAGTTGTGGATATTCGCGTGTATCCAATGCTCGCCTTCGTTGATAATGACGTAGTGTCCGAACATGTTACAAAATGCACCAAAGCTGTTGTTGAATCCCTCAGGCAATTGGCGGTGGGCGACCAAACTGTGATTGTGGGCGAAGCGACATCAATGCGGCTCGCTGCGGCACCAGACCAGAAGTCGCTCGCTGCTCACATGCCACTGAAAGCGGAATTGCTGTCGTGCCTGCGGCCTCGATTTGAGGAGTCGGTATCTTCCGCTGGCAAAGTCATTAGAAAAGTACTGCTTGATCTTGATGTACCGCGGCCCATGGCGCGTCGGTTTGCGTATGCGTCGTCGATACAAGCTCGACGCCAGCAGTGGATGTGGCGAGGCGAGGTCTTTGAGCGCGGAGGTAGAATGCATCCGTGGCCTAAGTCGACAGCAACACACATCAGTGAACAGGACTTTTTCAATCTGCCAGACGGTCTCGCGCGAATAGAGGAAGTAAGTCCGTTCGAGCGATGGGAGTCGCTCGCAGCGGCGAATCACCCCGAATCCGCGTTTGAGAGCCGTGAAGTGCCAGTGCCTTGGAATCCAAGCAGGCTGGAGCTGCTCTCGCATCAAGCCGACGACAAGGCGTCGATTCATCGGCTTGGCGCGCAGTGCAATTCGTTTGTGTTTGACGGGAAGTCAAAGAGCATAATGGCTTCGATAGGCGAGGAGGTTGAGGCAGATGCAGGAGCTTTAGAGGCAATCGCACGCAATGCAGGATTGCCTACGTGCGGGCACCGTCTGAAACAACGCAAGAAGCTCGAAGTCGATGAGAAGTTGAAGAAGCGCAGTGGCGACGGTCCTGACGTCGTATCCATTAATTGGAAGCGAGTCTTTCTGCCTGCACGCAGGACGGAGCCGATGCCAATGCCCAAGCTATGGCTTGTGTTGCCGCTCTCGCGGAATGCTGCACGCTGGATCAATCAACCAGGCTCGCCGAAGGAACGAGCTCAGGCGTCGATCACATCTGCACTTGTTCTGACAATCGGAGGTGGGTACGACCATGCCGGATGGGAGGAGGACATTCAATGTGCGGTATCAACGGTGGATGACACAAGTTTTGCGGACGGCAAGACGAAGGTGATTCGCCAGTATGATGTTGGTTCTGTGCCGAGCAGCACATCGAAGGCGTTTCCGTCCATTGTGGAAAATCCTCAACCAGATAAATATACACCGGCTGCCTGTGCACTCATCACGGCTGGGCCCGTGGGGCACTCGTTTGATCCACCTGATGCAAATGACCCGATGATTTCCGCGTCGTCATACATCGTTGACTTGTCAAAAATTAGTACTTGGATCGAAGATACTCAAAAAACTCAGTTCGAGAAGGCACTTGATTCACGAGTTCGGTTCCGTCGGGTGCTTCGCACATCGCCGGAAGAGATTGCCAATCCTTTGAAGGAATGGGCAAGCGAGTGGACGCCGCCAGTGCTGTTGCGATGCGGGATTGATACATCAGGCCTCGCCAGCGCATTGGGCTTGGAGCGTGCAGTCGTTGTGCCTAAAGAAAAATTGGACGTAGGTGGTACCTTTAAAAGTGCTACGCTTCGGTTTTCGAGTGAGGTGGGAGCGAACCCGGTTGAACTGCTGATTGCTCACGCAGCTCGCTCAAATTACCGGCTATGGGTGCTGCTGACACGCGTGCTTGAAGATGAAGTGACGGACGGCGAGGACTTTCTCGGCATCGCAGCACTTCATTCAACGAACGCGACATACGAATTCGATATCGCCATGGCGGGAAAAGTGCGCCGTGGCAGTGGAATCGCAAGAGCACGAGTGATGCTTGTGAACGCAGATATCGGCGCAGGCGGACAAGCGCAGGCAACGATTGGTCAAAGCAAGTCTGCAAGCTTGATGGACATCGCCGAGTGGCTCATGCCGTGGAATCCTGCGCGATTTGAGCGAGACCCGTGGAACATGAAGGAGTCGATTGCACGAATCACCTCTATATCAGAGCCGTGCAACTTGCAAATAGCATTGACGAAGTAGGTTATTAACGAAGTATGTGGTGCGATCACTGATCCGAGGCATTTATTCTGCTCATAAGGAGACGATCATGAAAATCGAAATGTGCGTTGTGTGTGCTGTCGCATGTGTTGCTGCTCTGTGCGGGTGTGCTCAACACAATTCCAAGGGTTCAGCAACGTCTGCGAGTGTTGGTTCACCGGCCGTGTTCTCGTTGTTTGCAAAGGAGAAGAGCGGAGCCGCTTGGGTGAAGAAGTTTCCTGCAGACGATACGGTCGCGGCGCTGGAAGATGACTTCGAGAAGAAAGTCGAGGCTTTCATCGCAGCAGTAAAGAAGGCGGGCGTCACTCCATCGATCAAGTCCGTGTACCGCCCGCCGGAGCGTCAGCATCTGATGCGCTGGTGTTGGAAAATTGTGGAGAAGAATCACGATGCCCAAACCGTCCCGGCGAAAGAAGGCGTCGATATCGATTGGTGGCACGGCGACCAGCTCAAGTCAGTCAAAGCCGCGAAAGAGATGTACGATGGTTATGGTCTTGACACGAAGGCCGAGCCGCCCGAAACATCTCGTCACACCGAGAAGAAGGCCATCGACATGAGCATCACGTGGACCGGGTCGCTCACGATCAAGGACAAGGACGATAAGGATGTTGTCATTTCGTCCGAACCTCGAAACTCAAGCAACGCCGACTTGATCAAAGTTGCAAAGACGTATGGAGTGATTCACTTCATAAATGCCGCGAGCGATGTGAATCACTGGTCCACGGACGGAAAATAAGAGCTATCAGCAGAATAACGGATATGGTGTTCGGAAGCGAATGATCATGCAGACGTGGTTGATGAAGGCTTCATCGACCGACGTCAGCCGAGTTGGCTGACGAACGCCAGCTCACGCTTTCACACTGCGCTATTAACATTGATTGATACGTCTTGATACACCCGGTCACCCGCTGGCACGCGAGCTGAAAAAGCGGAAGACGGGATTTGAACCCGCAACATTCAGCTTGGAAGACAAGCAACCGGAGTTCACAACTTGTTGTGACGCAACGACTCGAACAATGTGTTAGGCTCGGTCTGTAGCGTCATTGCTAGCGCGAGTGCTTCGTGGCGTGGCACTTTCTGGCACGATCTGGCACTTCATGTGCGGGAGTGCCCTCCCAGTTTTCGCGACGAGAAGGGCACAATCGATTTCCAGCAAGGACATATGGATGCCCATCGGATGTCCCGGCAACACGCCGTTGTGCTAGCTCCTTGGTTCCCGATGGAATCACGCGCTTGATCATCCTGTCGGGTTCCGATTCAGTGAGCAACCGTTTAAGTGGCACATTCTCCTGCTGTCGATCTTTGAACCGCGTGGCTTGGTCAACTTTCAAGCCGCCGTATTCCTTGCGCCAGTGGTAGTACGTCTGCTCGCTCACGCTCAGCTGCTTGCACACCGCCGCGATCGACGTGCCCTTCGCCAGTTCCACGTCCGCCAGCCGAAACTTGTTCACAACCTCTTCTGCCGTATGACGCTTCCGACCCATGTTCGATCCTCCTGATCCTCGCCAAAGTCTAAAGCTTGGTTTGGACTGTGTTCAGGGGGAAAGGTCAGCCATTCACGACACGGTGCGCGGCTCACTTATCGCGGAAATGGGTTTCGCACAGATCGTCGCGGCGTGTGTGGTCCCGAGGCTAGAAAAGCTGTCCAGCGCGATTCCCCTACCCCTCCAAATACGGATGACGAACTAAGAAAACACGAGCCGACGCGATAGGCATCGGCTCGTGCGAAGAGTCGCTGATTGCGGAGTGTTCTCATTGCCCACACGACGTGCACGGACCTTCGCTAAACACAAGGAGGAAGGAGTCGATGTCACACGGATCGAAGATACTCGTGTCGTTGTTGAAGTCGATGTAGTCGCATTCGGCGTCCGCAGGGATACATGGGCCTTCGGAGTAGACGCTGAGGAAGGCATCGATGTCTTGAGGGTCGAACGAGCTGCCGTCATTGTTGAAGTCGATGTCGTTGCAGTGGGCGTAGGGCTCGATTGTGAGTTGGCCCGGGCCGTGCTCGTCGGGGGTGTAGCCGCACACCTGGATGAAGTAGGTTTGTCCGGTCTGAGCAAGGAACGTTGTTCTGGACTGCACTGAGAACTGGCTGGCGCCGCAGAGATCTTCGCTGTCGTCGTTGCACGCGATGTCGAAGATGAACGGTGAGTCAGCGGGGCAAGTTGGTCCGGCGAACACGGAGAGGACCGTATCGAAGGACGAACCGCAGGTGCTGACGCGGACACCTCCGGAGTTTGGTGACACGAACTTGAACCACACGTCGTTGTATGGCGTGCCGTTTGCTGGGGCGCATTGCGCTGCGTAAGTTCGCTCTGTGTTGGCTTGGCAGCTATTGAACTGGGTGGTGCCGTACCCAACAACTTCCGCAGTGAGGCAGGTGTCATTCGATGTGCCGGCGTAGTACTCACTGTGACGGAGTACGAACTGGCCGTTTGCCTGGGCGTAGCCGCTCACGCGGATCAAGTAGGTTTGCCCGCCCGTGAAGTTGAAGGTAACGAGGCTGGCGCGGTTGTTGGGAGCGGGGAAGGATGCGTCGTCATTGCAGGTGATGGTGTTGGTGCCGCCAAGGTTCGGGCAGGTTGAGTGCACGCTGAGGATCGTGTCGAAGTCGCTGCCGAACGTGTCGAGAATGATGTTGCCATCGCAGGTTGGCACAAACTCAAACCACACGTCGTTGCCCTGTTCGCCGCCGCCATTGCCACAGGTTGTGACGGTTCCAGCGGAGGGCGTTGCGAGTTGCGTGCATCCGGTGTAGTCGCTGAAGGACAATCGCATGGGATCATCACAGGAATCGCCCGGCATGCTGTAGTTGCCCAGTTGCGTGGTATAGACCGCGCCGGGGTTGACGGCAAACGTATGATCGTCCTGCGCGTCGCCAGTCACGATGTGATCGTCGTAGATGGCAACGCTTGTGCCAAAGCTGCCGCTTGATGCGTTGTCCGGATCGGAAAGGACAGCCTGGTGCTGCCAGTTGCCGTTGGAGTATCGGAAAACGTGGACACGCTTTGTTCCGGGTTCGGAGACGACGATGCGGGACGTATCTGTCGCGACGCTTGCGCCAAAGTGGCCGTTGGTTGTTGGAGCTGATGATCGCAGTTTGGTGACAAACTGCCAACCGTTTGCACCTTTCTGGAACAGGTAGATTGCGCCGCAGTCGATGGCCTGGAAGGGCGAGCCCCCTTCAAAGAGCGAGAGGTCTTCATCGGGTGCGCCGACAACTAGGAACGTGTCCTCGATTGCCACGGCTGCGCCGAAGTGCTCGGCTGCTTCTGGTGTCGGCGGGCGGACATTTGCCACCGACGGGTTGATCTGACCGTTGTTGAGACGCTCGATGATGGTGACGACACCGTGATCGGCGGGCTGACCAGCGTCTTCGCCATTTGGCGCGCCGACTGCTGCGTACGGCGTGGATTGGCTGATTGCAACGGACTGACCGCGATGTTCGAACGAGGACGCGCCGTTGTCGCTGCCGACAAGTTGGAATGCCTGCGACCATGTTCCGCCTGCCTGCCTGGTGTACACATAGGCGGCACCAAACTCGGCACTGGCCGGGCCATACATCGGTGCCCCGACAACGCACCAGCCGCCGTACTGTGTGCTGATGGCGGCGGCGCTGCCAAACTGCGAATCGCTCGGGTTAGATGGGCCAGCGATGTACGATTCGAAGGCAAACGGGTTGGAGTAATTTGGACGAGAGAAGATGTGAACGCGACCGTTGTTTGACGAATAGCCTGGCGCGCCTGCGATTGCGAAGCGATCGGACATGCCGACAGACTTGCCCAGACGCTCGCCATCGCTGCCAGTGATGTTGTTGGTTGTAAACGTGTTGGTCCACGCGCCAGCCGTGTATTGATAGATTCGCAGGGCTCCGCGATTGTCGTCGTTGGCGGTGAGGTCGCGACCAGGCTCGCCGATTGCAAGCAGCGGGCTGGCACCTAAACCGTCCCAGGCGAGTTTGATTGACTCTCCGAATCGGCCGTCGTTGAACGGGCTGAGGTCGATGATTTTGTTTGATGTCAGACAGCTTTGCGCCTGAGCAGTTCCTGCGAGCAGCGTGAGTGCGAAGAGAGCAACAACGTTTGATTGTGTGGGCATGCGAGTCTTCATGTGCTTGTGTCCTTTGGTCGTGCGACGCAACGATGGTCGCGGGGGTGATGGTGACGACAGCAGAAGCGGTATTGCGCGGCGCGATGGCTGACGCGTTATGAGAATTTCTGATTCGAGCGAGAGATTGCGTGAAGTTCGCTGCGCAGGAAAAACAAGCAAGCCAGCGATTGCTCGCTGGCTTGCTCGGGTCGTGGATAGAGGTTGTAGTGAGGTTGAAAGAGAGGGTTTGAGTGTTTTTCTTATTGCCCGCACGGCGTGCACGGCCCTTCGCTGTACACCAAGAGGAATGCGTTGATGTCGCACGGGTCAAACACTGACGTGTCGTTGTTGAAGTCGATGTCGTTGCAGGTCGCGGCGGCGGGGATGCACGGCCCTTCGCTATACACACTCAAGAACGCGTCGATGTCCTGCGGGTCGAAGAACGAGCCGTCGTTGTTGAAGTCGATCGAGTCGCAGCCGGAACCCATGCCGACGAATTTGCCTTGCTCTGCGAGATTGAGATTGATCCAGCCGATGTTCTCGCCCCATGCGTAGCCACGCATGCGCTGTGCACCGACGTCGTAGCGTGCCGCAGTCGCGACGCCGTTCGCGAGCATGCCGCCAGAGAAGTTGATCCAGCCAACGTTTTCGCCCCACGCCATGCCGGAAAGGTTGCCCGTGGCGGGATCGAGGTTGACGCCAAAGTCCGCACCGGTCGCGTTCGCGTACGACACGCCGTTCGCGGGCGTGCCGTCGCCAAAGTTCATCCAGCCGATGTTCTCGCACCACACGAATCCGGAGAGATACGTGCCAGAGAGTGCGATGCGAACGCCCTGCGAAGCCTGCGGATTGCCCGCGTCACGCCAGTTCATCCACCCGCAGTTTTCGCTCCAGGAAAACTTGTTGGTCGGATCGACGGTGGACTGCGCGAGGGCTGGGGCCGCGAGTGAGGCGAGGAGGAAAAGCGACGGGAAATAAGTTCGGTTGGTGTTCATGGTGTTCCTTTGTTGGGTTGCGAGATTGGGTGTTTGAACGTCGAGAGCGTCCTCTCTTTAGAGCGATCTTTTGGTGAACGGAGGCTAACGAATTTCTTGAAGTAGACATTTTTGCTTGAAATATCTTGTGTTTGGGCACTTGTACCGACAATGGTCCGCCTCCGATGCACTGACGCATTGCTACGACTGTTTCCCACCCGTCGCAAATGCAAACATCGCAGATAGGAGAAGCAGTGCCGTGATGGTGCCCACCGCCGCCATCAATTGTGCTCCGCCCGAGGCGTGACCCTGTGCAACCGCGATCCGAGCAGCGATCAGCCCGGCGATTGCACCCATGACCACGCCCGCGACCAACATACCGCACATGACAAAGCCGGACTTGCCCTCGAAGCTGGAGATTTTGAACCAGTACACGCAGCCTGCGCTCAGGGCGATACCGCCCAGACCGCCGACGACGGATGACGCGATGGCGGAGAGAATGGAAGGCATCCAGGTCATGGTGATTGCTCCTTGCAGCATGCAGTGAATTCTTTGGGTGAGTGTGTGTCGATGCGCGGCAGTGCTTCCAGCACATTCTGAGGAATTGCGTCGTAGCGGCTGAATTTGCTTTGTTGGCAAGCGAGAGTGAGAGCTTGTATGTCTGTGTTTACGCAGGCTCGCACCACTTGGCTCTCCAGCGAAATATCTTCGCATTGTGCATTGATCACGTTCGCCGCGGCACGCTCGCATTGCAATTCCGCACCAGCGATGTCGTACGACGCTTCCGCCGCGTCAGCCGACGCAATAGTCTGCCGCACCGCGAGAGACAACATGTGTTGATGCACCGTGGGCTGCCAGTCTCGCGCTCTACGAAGCGCTTCACGTTCGTGGCTAGTCGCGTGGCCTTGCGCGACACATCGTTCGATAGCTTCGCACGCCGCCAGCCGACGCTCTTTCGGTGCAGTGTCGCTCACAAGCACGGCTCGACGAACCGCACGAGCGGCAACCAGCACTTGTGCCCACAGGGGCAGGTCACTGGCACAGGACTTGGCTTTAGCAGTGTGCATGTGAATGGTCAACGTCGAACTCAATACGAGAAGTTCGCGTTGGCGTCCGTCGATCCAAGGGTCGATGCTGCCAAGTATCCATTTACGGCGGGCGTTGCGGGCGTACGGCGGTCAATGATCGGGCCGTAGATGTTGCCGGGGACGAACGAGTAATCGCTGGTACCTGCGGCGGAGCAGGTATTGCGGATCACGATGCAGCGTGTGCCATCGACGCGGATGTTGTAGTCGTTGTTCGTGCAGTTGTTGCCTTCGATGCGTACGTTGAGGCCGTTGGCCATGATGCCGGCACCAGTCGCTGCCCCCGCGCCGTTGGCGCGGCAGACGTTGTTCGTGACGATGGAGTTGTTGCCGACATAGATGCCGTCGCCCGTGTTCGCCGAGGACGTGCAGTCCTTGATGACCGAGCCGCCTGGCGTGATGATGCCGTCGCCCCGATTCTGAGTCGCTGTGCATCCGGACACGATGCAGTCGGACGAAAGCCAGATGCCTTGGTCGTTGTCGGTAGCGGTGCAGTTGGTGACGGTGCACCCGCTACCCGTACTGATTCCAGCGCCAGAGTTGGAGAGAACCGTGCATCTTTCGACGATGGAGCTTTGACCGATCCGAATCCCGCCTCCGCCGTTTGAGGAGGCACGGACATCTATAACGCTGCACGCATGCTCACCCGTGCCGGTCAGGTAGATGCCAGCGTTGCCCCAGCCGCTGACGACTCCGTTGCGGACGGTGGTGCCGTTCGAAGCGCCGATGGTCACGATACCGATGTGCGACCCTGCAACGCCGAGCACGGCGAAGCCGTTGAGATCGATCGTGACGCCGCGGACGGCGATCTCAATTCCGATCTTCCCGGACACGCCCGTGATGTTGCCGGTGAGGTAGTACGACCCCGGCTGCGTGATCTTGTAAAGCGACGGCGTTGCGTCGTCGTCGCCGGGCGTGTTGGCGGCGTTGATCGCGATGCGCGGCTCGACCTCGGTCATGGTTTTCATCGTCGAAGCGATGGGACCCGCCGGCGGGTCAAGCGGGCCGGCAAGGGCAATGCACGCAAGTAGGGCAAGCAGAATCAGAGCGCAAACGGTGGAGCGAAGCGAGATCATGTGAATTCCTCGAGTGTGATTGATATTTTAAAAGAACTGGAACGAGTGCGAAACTCTGAGTCTGAGCACGCCAGCCGATCAGTGCACGATGTTGCTCAAAGGAGTGGTCGTCGCGAAGACGTTGAATCCCGGGTTGTTGACGATGGGCGCAACGCTGTTGCTCGCGGGGATGGCGTTGAACCCGCCGAGCGGATTGGAGGAGCACGTGTTCCCGACGACGTAGTTCCCCGTCACTCCCGGGTCGATGAAGATGCCCCACCCGTTCTCAATGCAGTGGTTGCCCTCGACATGGCACGAACTCCCGTTGATCCAGATGCCCGCCTGCGAGTTTCCACCGTTGCCGCTGGCGACGCAGTCGTACGCGCTGCCGTATGAGCCAATCAGCCGGAACCCCTGATGTGTGTTGCCGTCGGCGCGGCACGCGCGCACGGTCGCGTCGCGTGCCACGTTGAAGCCGATGCCCGCGTTGTGCGAGGCGGTGCAGCGCTCCGCCGACTGGAGGACCGTGAAGCCGTCGTTGTTCCATGCGGCCCGGCAGTTGATCGCCGTGCCTGCGACGTAGAAGCCGCGACCGGTGTTGTGCAGGGCGGTGCAGGACTCGAACATCCACCCGTCGTTGAAGCCGTCCCCGGTGTTCCGGGAGGCTGTGCAGCGGATGAACTGCGTCTCGCCCTCGGCCGCGAATCCGTTCTGCACGCATTGGGCTGCTGTGCAGTCTTCGATTCGGCTGTCCTCGCGGGGGTACAGCCCGTTCTGGCCGGCCTGCGTGATGTGACAGCGCCGCACCACCGCTCGCTTCCCGCAGCGGATGCCGTCGGACCCGGAATTCGCGACGTTCAGGTCCTCGATCGTGCAGTCGCTGCACGAATCGAATCCGACGCCGTAGGAGGTCGGACTGATGATCGAGCCGTTGCGAAGCACGATCCGGTTCTGCGTGCCTGCGGCCACGCTGCCGCCGCTAATTCTGAAGCCGTTCAGGTCGAGCGTGACATCGCTCGCGACAATCATGATGGACAGGCCGTTGAGATTTCCCGGAAGGTAGTACGACCCCGGCTGCGTGATCCGCAGTTCGTTCGCGGACTGGCCGGGCGTGTTGGCGGCGTTCACAGCGATCCGCGGCTCGACCTCAGTCATGGTCTTCATTGTCGAAGCGACGGGGCCCACAGGGGGATTGAGCGGCCCGGCGAGGGTGAAGCCAGCGACCGCGATGAGAGTTACTGCAACGATGCTTGTGACGGTTGTGGTGCGATTCATGGTGATTCCTAGTGGAGAGTTGAGAGGTATTCACATGCGAAAGCGGCAACCAGCAAACTCTTGGCTGGTTAATACGTGATGTTTGCGTTGGGGTCAGTGGTGCCCAGAGTGCTAGGGGCGGAGTAGCCGTTCATGCCGGGAGTGCCCGGATTGATGCGATTGATCACGGGTCCGTAGTAGTTGTCAGGCCCGATGACCAACGGGTTGTTGGGGCATGTGTTGCCGATGATGACGGAGGCAGTGCCCTCGGCCCAGATGCCACGATCGTTGTTCGAGCAGTGATTCCCGCGGATCACGGTTTCATGCCCTCCAGCACCAAAGACGTGGATTCCCGCACCAGCCGCAGACTGGACTCCGTTGTCGTTGCAGGTGTTGTCCACGATCCGGGAGGTTCCGCCTACCAAAATACCATCGCCGTTGCAGAGTTCCACCGTGCATCGCTCGATCGTCGCGCCGTTGCTCGCCAAGATGCCGTCAGAGCACCGGCTGACCATGCAGTCAACGACTCGCGCGCTGTTTCCAATATACACGCCTGTTGAACCGCAACCTGACACCAAGCATCCAGAGACGAGCGCCTCCGTATCAACCCTGAGCCCCATATTGCCGCAGTCTACCGCGTTGACCTTCTCGATTCGGCACGCACGGGCTACGTCTCCCCCAGCGCCCAGCGAAACGCCGTCGCCGCTGATAGGACCAACGGTGCCATTCTTGATCGTGATGTCAGAACGCAATGCACCCGTAGTTCGAATGCCGTCCAGCGATCCAGCAAACCCGGCAACTCGGTAGCCGTTGAGGTCGATCGTCACGCCGTCGGCGGCGACTTCGATGCCCAACTTGTTTGGCAAGACCGTCACTTGCGACGTGAGGTAGTACGACCCGGGCGAAGTAATCTTGAACATGCTGTCGGCATCGCCCGGCGTATTCGTCGCGTTGATAGCGATGCGAGGCTCAACCTCGGTCATCGTTTTCATCGTCGAAGCGATCGGGCCTGTCGGCGGATTCAGCGGTCCGGCGATAAGCGCGCCAGCAGAAACGATGAGGGCAGCGATGGCAACCGGGGCAATGCGAGAAAGCCGTGTGTGTGCGTACTTCATGGTGTAATTCCTTTCAAAGTCATTCATCAAAGTTTGCGAAGGGCGAGACAGACTGGATCGTGCCTCCGTCGGCGACGACCGGGCCGATCTTGAACGACGCGCCGACGTTGAACAGGCCCGATGTGTTCGATGCACAGTGGTTTCCCGCGATGAAACCGCCGCCCGCTAAGGGGCCTTGCACGGCGTAGGTCCCGAAGGCGAGTTTGCAGTCGGTCACCGACACGCCCCCAACGTTGTCGATGGAAACAACCGGAAACCCGCTCGCGGTCGAAAGCGTGCACCGATGAACTTCCGTGTTTGAGCCTGTGATGCGCACGCTCTCCAATGTGTTCAGCGTGGCGGTGCATCGCTCGACCCTTGAGTAGCTGCCAACCACGAAGCCGTACGTCCCGTTGCTGTTGACCGTGACGTCCGAAACGATGGTGTAGGATCCGGTGGCAACACCGGCTCCTGCGTTGCCTGTCGAAGTACACGAGGTGATCGTGCAACTGGCCCCGATTGCGGAAATCCCGGCGCTCCCGTTCTGCTGCACGGTGCAGCCTTCGACGATGCACCCGCGATCGGTGGAGATGCCCTCGCCCCCGTTGCCGCGCGAGGTGCAGCGGAGGATCATGCAGTCGGCATCGGCGTGGATGCCCTTCCCGCCGTTGCCTGCGCAGCAAGAGTCAACGATCTCCGAATCCTGACTGGTCCAGATGCCGTCGAAAGCATTGTTCATAGCGCGGATGTCCCGCACCACGCTGGAGCGGGCGTCCTGCGTGCGGAGGTTGATGCCGTGGTTGCCCCAGTCCTTGATGACGCCGTTGCGAACCTCGACGTGTCCCGAACTGCCGCTGAACCACACTCCGCTCAGACTCGCCGGGGTGCCGGCGAGCGTGAAGCCGTTGAGATCGAGGGTGACGTCGGCGGCGAGTATCTCGATCCCGTGCTTGCCCGCCACGCCCTGAATATTACCAGTGAGGTAATAAGAGCCGGGCTGGGAAATCTTGAACACAGCGTCGTTGTCGCCGGGCGTGTTGGAGGCGTTGATGGCGATGCGAGGCTCGACCTCCGACAGTGGTTTCATCGTTGAAGCGACGGGCCCCACTGGCGGGTTCAATGGACCTGCGAGGGTGAAACCTGCGAGAGCGATAAGAGTTGCGGCGGCAACCGTTGCGAAGCGAGCTTTGGCGTGTGTGTGCATGGCTTGTTCCAATCTGTTCAAATGACATTTGACCGATCTCAACACGTGTCAGGAGCGCACGTTGACGGAGAGTCGTTGGGCATGAAGCGCAGGACGTTCGCATCAATACGCAAAGTTGCTCCAGGGCGTCGCCCCGGTGAAGGTTGTGCCGGGGTTGGTGATGACCGGCGCAAGGTTGTTGTTTGCGGGCACGCTGAAGTTCACGGTGTTGCCTGTGGTTGTGTTCTTCGCGATGAAGTTGTTTGTGTTCGCGTTGTTCACAAGCACCCCATAGTGGTTGTGGTTGAACTGATTGTCATCCACCCGGCAGTCATTCCCGAGCACATACACGCCAGAACCCTGCGCACCGGGACCATTCACTGAACACATATTCCCGGAAACAACGCAGCGGTCATCGACCTGAATGCCATCATCAGTATTGCCGTAGCAGTAGCAGCCGCGAACTTGAGAATCAACCGCCGTGCGAATGCCGTCATTGGTGTTGTGGCTGCATGAGCAGGAGATCACTGCGCCGCGGTTGAATGAGTGGACGCCGATGAAGTTCTCATTCGCAACGCATTCACTCGCTCGGCTGCCTTCACCCAGCAGCACGCCCGCACCGGCGTTGCTTGCCGCCGTGCAATTCGTGACGAGTCCGTTGTTTGCGACGCTGATACCGTCGTCGGAGGTTGTCGTGCCATTCCCGGTCGCAATGCAACGAGTAATCACCGAATTGTCGCTGGCAATCATTCCGTAGCCATCACAATTGTTCACCGTGCAACCTTCGATGTGTGCCTGAGAGCCGCACCAAATGCCGTGGGATGCGCACCCGCTCACGAGCACATTCTCCACACGCGTGTTTGAGGAGAATTGCAGCGCAACGCCCCACGAGCCCGCTCCCTTCACCGATCCGTTCCTGATCGTGATGTCGCTGCGCGGGCTGCCGCCGTCGTGAATGCCGGCGAGCGAACTGGCCACGCCCAGCACGGAGTACCCGTTGAGGTCTATTGTCACGCCGTTAGTAGCGATCTGAATGCCATAGCGATTTGACTGACACTGCACGTTACCCGTCAAGTAGTATGACCCAGGCTGCGTGATTCGGTACACGCTATCGATGCTGCTTGGCGTGTTGGTCGCGTTGATCGCAATCCGCGGCTCAACCTCCGTCATCGTCTTCATAGTCGAGACGACTGGGCCCGAAGGCGGGTTGAGCGGCCCGGCGAGCGTGAAGCCCACGAGGGAGATCAGGGACGCAGCGGCGATAGTCGTGATGGTGGTCATACGTTTCATCTGGTTTCCTTTCGGGCGCATGGATAGCGGTGCGACGTGCATCGCCATTCGGACAGTGGTCGGCAATGGTCAATGGAGTAACGATTCGCCTTCGAGGCGATTTGACTTGCTTGGAACGGCGTTGTCGGACCGTTCTTTGCTGATTTTCATGCGACTTGCATCACCTTCCGGATGCGTAAGCGACGCTTTCGTGTATACTGGCTGACCGCATTTGATAAATTCTTATGCCCACTGAAAACTCCCAAAAACAAGCATCACCCGAGCCAAGTCCTGACGACTTGACTGGAACATCGGTCCCGACTTCGGGCGAGCCGCTCGCGCTGCCTCACCAAGTCACGATGCTGCTCGACGCGGCGAGCGCAGGAGACTCCAAAGCGCCGCAGAAGTTGCTTCCACTTGTGTACGACCAGCTGCGTCGCCTCGCGCAAAGTCACATGAATAAGGAATCCGCAGGTCAGACGCTCCAGCCCACGGCCCTTGTGCATGAGGCGTACATGAAACTCGTCGGTGGCAGCGGCAAGGACATTAAGTGGAACGATCGCGGACACTTTTTCGCCGCCGCCGCGCTCGCGATGCGACGCATACTCGTCGATCGCGCCCGCGCCCGCAATCGCGACAAGCGCGGCGGCGGGCGAGCTCGCGTTGAACTTCATGACGCGATGAAACCAACCTGCGAAAGCACGACAGACTTGCTCGCGCTCGACGATGCACTCAAGAAACTCGAGCAAGAACAGCCCCGCCGATACCAAGTCGTCATGCTTCGATACTTCGCCGGTCTTTCCATCGAAGACACGGCGGCAGCACTGAACATCTCTCCCGCAACCGTGAAAACAGACTGGGCCGTGTCGCGCGTTTGGCTGCATCGCGCGATGTCGGGGGAACAATCAAAAGATACCGCCGTAGACACGAAAGAGGACAATGCATGAGCGACAATCGTGCATCCATCGCCGAAGAGATATTCGCCGAGGCGTTCGAGATGCCCGCAGGGCCTCGCACTGCGTTCATCAACGAGCGATGCAAGCACGATCCGCTTCTCAAGCATGAAGTCCGCAAGTTCATTCACGACGCTGAAAATATCGATGGTGCGTTCCTTGACCCAAACGAAATCCGCCAACTGACCGCCGCCGGCACCGGACTCGAAAACTCCTCCGATGAACCAATCTTGCAGCCCGGAACTGATCTAGGCGCGTACACCATTCGCGGCGTCCTCGGCATCGGCGGCATGGGTGTCGTCTACCGCGCCGAGCAAGACCGCCCGCACCGAACTGTTGCACTCAAAGTGATCCGACGAGGCCTCGGCACACGAGGCATTCTCAAACGCTTCGAGCACGAAGCCGAAGTGCTGGGCCGACTGCTCCACCCCGGCATCGCACAAATCTACGAAGCCGGCAACGCAACCGTTGACGGACGCGAGCAACCCTACATCGCAATGGAATTGGTCGAAGGTCGCAATCTCACGCAGTACGTTGCAAAGCACAAGCCTGACACCAACGCACGTCTCGCAATCTTCGCCTCGCTCTGTGACGCGGTTCATCACGCCCACCAACGCGGCATCATTCACCGCGATCTCAAGCCCGGCAATGTTCTCGTCACCGAGCAAGGTGAACCAAAGGTCCTTGACTTTGGCGTCGCGCGTGCTGTCCACAGCGACCTCATCGTCACCACGCTCCGTACCAACATAGGCCAAATCATCGGCACGCTGGCGTACATGAGCCCGGAGCAAGTCGTCGGCGACCCGGCGGATATTGACATCCGCAGCGATGTCTACTCGCTGGGCGTGATTCTCTATGAACTGCTCACGGGCCGATTGCCGCTCGACCTTGGCAGTCGGTCGATGCCCGAAGCAGCACGAATGATCCGCGAAGAACCCCCGACCAAACTGAGCCACGTCAGCCGAGTGTTCCGAGGCGATCTCGACACAATTGTGTCAAAGGCGATTGAAAAAGAACTTCCGCGCCGCTATCAGTCCGCAGCAGACCTCGCGGCGGATGTCCGGCGATATCTCGCAGGTGAGCCGATCTTGGCGAGACGGGATTCACTGCTGTACGTCCTTGGAAAGAACATTCAGCGACACAAAGCACTCACGTGTGTAGCCGCTTCCTTGTCCCTGCTTGTTGTTGTATTCGCTATCGTGGCAACCTTTCAAGCCGCCACCAGTCATCGACTCTACCTTGAAACCCAAACCAAATTGATGGTGAGCAACATCCAGCGCGCTCGAGGCATGATCGCGACCGGATCCGTCCTGGAAGCAGAAAACGTGCTTTGGAACGAGCGCTTCAGCCATCCCGATTCCCTAGCTCCCAGACTCGCGCTCTGGGAGTTGTATGCAAAGTTCCCTTCATCCCGTGCGATTCCAGCGTACTCAAGTCCAGCCGTCGCATTCGCATCGAGCGCCACCCCAGGAAAGGACACATCAAACACGTCAGGATTTGTTGCGATTGGCTTTCGCAACGGAACCATTGAAATTTGGACTCTCGACTTGAATCATCGCGCTTGTTCCCTCCAATCTGGCACGAGCGCCTTGACCGCGCTCGCCTTCAGCCCGGACGGCAAGCGCCTGGGTTCCGTTTCAATGGATGGCCGCGTTCGCGTGTGGAGTGTGCAAGATTGGTCTCTAACCGCTGAGATTCCGCCGCAACCAGGCTGCGCCAGCCTCTTCTCCTTGGCGTTCAGCCCGGACAGCAATCGTGTTGCTTCCGTAGGCGAGGATGGCACCGCCCGCGAGTACACCTTGACGAGCGACTCTGACGCACCGACCATTGTCCACGCGATGCCAACAACAGACGCTCGCATGTTCGCAATTGAGTATTCCCACGATGGCTCGCGAATCGTCGTCGGCGGCATGCTCAGAGGCCTTTATGTCTTTGACACAATCTCGGGCGAGTTGATACGTCACTTGGAAGTTGCAGGAGAAGCTATTGGTTCTGTCTCGTTTTCGCCAAACGACCGCACCTTGCTCGCCACCGCCACGCGCGGTCAAGCGCACTTCTTTGACACCACGACATGGGAACGCCAGCGGCTGATACAGTCGGAAGACGAATGGATTCATTCAGGTCTCTTCGTTGGCGATGGCTCGCAGGTCGTGTTCGCCGGTGATCGCTTTGTTGAAGTATGGGATGTTGCAACTGGCTCGCGCATCAATCGATTGGCGACTCACACACCACAGAAAATGATCGTCCAACCGGCACGTTCGCATGGCACGGTGCTGGTGGCCAACCTTGGTTCCACCGTGCGCAGCCTTGACTTGCAACCAGCAGCCTGCTGGAACAACGTACTCACACTCAACATTCGCATCGCAACGTCGCTCGCTTTCGACACCAAGAGCAATCGGTTTATAGTCGCCGATGCCGGCGGCGGAGTCGGCGTTCCCGAATCGCCGACGGGCAAACCCCGCGTAACAACCGAAATAGGTATACCGGGTGTCAAAGTCATCGTCCTCGATGCCGAACACCGCCGGCTCTTTGTCCCCTCAAGAGACGGCATCCTCCGAATCCTTGACCCCGACTCACTCGAACTAGTGCAACAATTCCCAATAGGAACCGGAGCACTTTCTGACCTTGCGTTTTGTCGTTCGCGCAACGAAATTGCGATATCCGCTGCCCCCGGACAAGTTCAACGACTCTCAGCAAGCGACGGCCAACTCATCGCAAATATTGCAACCAATGGCGGCACACCGCGCTGTGCTGCCTACTCCCCCGACGGTTCGCTTCTCGCAATATGTGGCTCTTCACCCAGCCTCGTCATCCACGAACTTTCCTCAGGTGCCACCAAATTCAGGTTCGAAGGCACCGGCTATGCGAGTTCGGTGGCCTTCAGCCCCAACGGCAAACAAGTCGCCGCCGCGCTCAGCAACAGCACAATTGTAATTCTCGACGCCACACACTTTGCAGTGCTTCACACGCTCATCGGTCACGCCGGTGAAATCAACACCCTGGCATACAGCCCTGACGGCAAACTTCTCGCCAGCGGCGGCACTGATGACGGCACCGTCCGCATCTGGGACGTGACAACCGGCTGCGAATGCATCTCGCTGCTCTCGCCAACCAAACATGTCTATCGCATTCTGTGGACTCCTGACGGAACAAGGCTCTTGGTCGCCGGTGACCGTGGACACGTCGATGAACTTGATCTGGACCACTACAACTCAGCCGTGGAAGGCAACGCTCCCTATGTTCACCAGTAAGTCCCCGACCCTTGCCAAGACTTGCAGCAGAATCCAGCCGAAACCCAACGCAAACGAGCACATTGGCGCCGCGCGATCGACGCGCTGCATCATGCCCCAACAGATTTCACCGCGTAAACAACAGGCACTGCGAAAGAAAAACCGCACAGCACTTGCTGAGCGGTTCCAGTCACTCTGTCCTATTGCAAGGGTCATGCACACTTCCAAAGCCATCGCCAACAATTAGAAGCAAGGCCCTTCGCTATACACGCTCAGGAACGAGTCGATGTCCATCGGGTCAAAGATGCTCGTGTCGTTGTTGAAGTCAATCGAGTCGCAAGTCGCAGTCGCAGGGATGCAAGGCCCTTCGCTGTAAACGCTCAGGAACGCTTCGATATCCATCGGGTCGAAGATGCTGCCGTCGTTGTTGAAGTCGATGTCGTTGCAGTGGACCGGCTGTCCAATGGCGAGCGTGCCGGGGCCGTACGCGCTGGCATTGACACCACCGACACGGATCATCACGCTCTGGCCCTGCGTCAACTGCATTTGCACATGGCTCTGGAGCGAGGTGCCCGTTGTGCAGAAGTTGAAACTGTCATCGTTCTGTGCGAGCAGACCCTGCTGACAGTTCGATTGGACGCCAGCGAAGACCGTCAAGACTGTATCGAATGAACTACCGCATGTGTCGAAGGAGTACTGGCCTGCGGCGGGCGCGATGAAGCGGTACCAGATATCGTGCTCGGAGCCGAGCGAGACGGTAGAGGGCGACGTGGTCGCAGAGCAGGTGTTGAAGGGGTAGTAGCCGGCGGCGACGGTCGGCGCACCGCTGCACTCGTCGTTGGTGACGCCGTAGGTCAGCAGCGAACGCAGGGTGAACTGTCCGCTGGCGGTGTTGTACCTGACCTGCCCCCCTCAACCCGGTCCAACTTCAGGTACCGTGTACCGTGGGTGGACCATGGAGGGCATGATCGATGGCAAAGCAACGATTCAGCGCGGAGCAGATCATTCACAAGTTGCGTGAGGCCGACGTGGAGTTAGCCAAGGGCACGGTTGTGAAGCAGGTCTGCCGGCAACTCAACATCACCGACAAAACCTACTACCGCTGGCGGCGTGAATACGGCGGCTTGAAGGTCGACCAGGCCAAGCGGATGAAGGAACTCGAAGCAGAGAACGCGCGGCTCAAACGCATCGTTGCCAATCAGGCCATCGACATGGCGATCCTGAAGGAGGCGGCGAGCCCAAACTGGTGAGCCCGTCGCGGCGACGGCGGGTGGTTGATCACGTTATCGATCACCTGCACGTCTCGCAGCGGCGGGCGTGCAAGGTGCTGCATCAACCCCGCAGCACGCAGCGGCACGAGGTGATCGTGCGCGACGATGAGGATGCACTGACCAAGGAGATCGTCGAGTTGGCCAGCAGCTACGGCCGCTACGGCTATCGAAGGGTCACGGCGATGCTTAGGCACACAGGCTGGCGTGTGAATCACAAACGCGTCGAACGCATCTGGCGGCGTGAGGGACTGAAGGTGCCCAAACGCCAGCCCAAACGCGGGCGATTGTGGCTCAACGATGGAAGCTGTGTGCGGCTGCGGCCCGGAACACAAGGATCATGTGTGGGCGTATGACTTCGTGACGGGACGTACGCACGATGGACGGGCTTTCAAGATGCTGACGATTGTCGACGAGTTCACGCGGGAGTGCTTGGCCATCGATGTTGCACGCAATCTTAAGAGCGATGATCTGCTCGAACGTCTGTGCTGGCTGATGACAACGCGAGGAGTTCCCAGGCATGTGCGCAGCGACAATGGTCCTGAGTTCACGGCGAAGGCCGTGCGTGCGTGGCTGAGCAAAGTCGGCGTCACAACACTCTTCATCGAGCCGGGCTCGCCATGGGAGAACGGCTACATCGAGAGCTTCAACGGCAAACTGCGTGACGAGGTGTTGAACAGAGAGATCTTCTATTCGCTGAAGGAGGCAAAGGTGCTGATCGAGATGTGGCGAAACGAATACAACACGATCAGACCGCACAGCAGCCTGGGCTACAGGCCGCCAGCCCCGCCAACGATCTCGGGGGACAAAGGACGCGCGCGGTGGAGGCCTGCTCCGCGCTACGCAGCCCTCCACCGCGTGTGCACATCACCAATCAACGGACATAGACTCTGGTACGAACCGTGGGGGCAGGTCAAGCAACTTGACGAGAAGCGAATCAGGCTCAATGACGACCAACGTCGACGGCTGGCAGCCAAGGGAAAGTCGCTTGGGTGCGAATCTCGACTCTCGCCCTCGTTGATGCCTTCAACGGCTACCTGCTGGGCCACCGTTTCCTCATCCACGATCGCGACCCGATGTTTACGAACTCTTTCGATCTGCTCCTGCAGTCCGTTGGAATCCAGAATCTTCGACTGCCGCCGCGAAGCCCCAACATGAACGCATATGCCGAGCGGTTCGTGCGATCAATCAAAGATGAATGCCTTTCCAAAGCCATTCCCGTTGGTGAACGGCATCTGCGGCTGGTGATCGAGGAGTTCGCGGAGCATTATCACCTCGAACGCAATCACCAAGGTCTTGGCAACCGGTTGATCAACGGCGAGCCAAGCGATACGCCAGCATGTCGAGTCGAGTGCAGTCTAAGACTTGGTGGGCTGCTTCGTTTCTATCGCGCCGCCGCGTGAATACGTCGACCAACTCGAACAAGACGACACACACGCAACCGCCGCGTGCACATCATCGTGCGCAAACTGCCTGTTGCTACTGACGCTGGTCCTCGTGCTATTCCCGAAAGTTCCGAACGAGTCGCCAACATCGTTCGTCGGCTCAACGATGGAACACTACGGCATCGGGCACGCGGGCCGCCGACCATTCAAGTCACTCTTCAGTCAGTCGCATCGCGACGCGATGCTATTCGCGCAATCAAGGTACACGGTTGCGAGGTTTTGGGATAGGTTCCATTGACAACGCCGAGCCGTAGTCCGGGGAAAGAATGTGGGCCATAATTTTCATCACACGTATCAGCTCGATCACACTTGCGTGATCTTCGCGCATCGCGACGCGCCATCTATCGTACTCGAATTCGGTATAGCCCGCTTCGAGCGGTTATGTACAGCATCTTGCGATCCGCGCCGCCAAACGCGAAGTTCGCGGGAAGTTCCGGACCGGTGATCGTGCCCAAGTGCTTGCCTTGCGAGGAGATGATCCACACGCCGCCCGGGCCGCTTACGAAGAGATTGCCGCGCGGGTCGACCTTGAGGCCATCGAGGCAGATGTCGCCGGGCGTGCTGGTCATGTCAAAGAATGTGGTCGGGTTTGACAGCGTGCCGTCCATTGCGACGTCGTATCGCAGGATGACTTTGCGATTGGTTTCCCAGTTGTCGACGTACATGTACTTTTCATCTGGCGAAAACGCAAGGCCGTTGGGTGCCGCGAGGTCCTTCGCCGCAACTTTCAGCGTGCCGTCGCTGGTGAGCATGAACACGCCGCTGAACGCGATTTCTTTCGCGGGATCGCTGAAAACTTCGGGCAGGCCAAAGGGCGGATCGGTGAAGTAGAGCGTGCCATCGCTGCGATAGACGAGGTCGTTTGGGCTGTTGAGTCTCTTGCCTTCGAAGTTGTCGGCAAGAATTGTGATCGCGCCGTTTCGTTCGAGGCGAGTGACTCTGCGATTGCCATGCTCGCAGATCGTGAGGCGCCCCTGAGCGTCCAGTGCAAGGCCGTTGGATCCTGGCTGGTGGTACTTGCCAATGTCGGTGCCTGTGTAGCCCGACTTTGTGCGGTAGATCGTCGTGACGCCCTGCACGTCCGCGTCGGGATCAAAGCGGTGGATGACGTTTTGATTGGGATCCGAAAAAAGCAAGTACCCGCCCGTGCCGCCGCCGCCGTAGAAGGCCGGCTCCTGCTGCTGAGGCACCCACACCGGGCCTTCGCCAAAGCCAAAGCCGTCCGCGAGCTTTTCGATCTTCGTGTGCGGATCAATGATCGCATCAAGGACCGGATCAATCCGCGTGATCGTCGTCTCAACTTCAGTCGCGTCTCGCTCTCGTTCGCCAGCGTACACGTCAAGCGTCGCGGAGCGAAGCCAGATGAAGTTTGAAGGCGGATTCGAGAACGGCCCGTTCGCAGCGAGAATTCTGATGGTGTGATGCGTGCCGGGGATCGCGTCGCGCGTGATCAGCACGCGAGTGGGGGAGTTCCAACCCGTGATCAGCGGGCCGCGAGAGGAGCCAAGCACCGGATCAAGATGATTGTCAACCGAAACCTCGGCGTAGTCGTCAACGGTCGCTTCAAACACAAGCGTCGCGCCGGAAACGTCCGTGCCACCGATCTTCTCCGGCACGACAAAGTCAAGCGTGTACCACGCGAACGCAAGTTTCCCCGACGTGCGGCGTTGTTCGAGCGAGGTTGGCTGAATTGTGTCGGAGCGAGCATCGATATCGCTGACTTGCGACAGGTTTGGTGCAAGAGTGTGCGCGGGCTGCTCCGGGCCGGTCGGTTTGTTGTTGGCGTCCGGCCCGTTGTTGGTGGAGTTGATGATGTCGGCGTTGGCGAAACGCCAGGTGGCACTGACCGACGAGGTCCCTGCGGTCGTGCGCAGATCGACGACTGCGCTAGGAACGCGTGGTGATTGCGCGGCGAAGGCGGAGAGAGGGAGAAGAAGCGCGGGGGTGATGAGGAGTTTCATACAGATAGGGCTATCAGTGGTAGTGAGCGAATGCCACGGGCGTTCGCGCAGGTGGCAGAGGTGATTGGTTGTGCGGGCACAGACGAGGACGCCCGTGCCACTGCTTGGCATGCATCAATCGCAGTTGCAAACAAGCGAGTGTCGCGTTTGCGACGCAGCGCTTGGAGGAGAAGGGATTTCGGCTACGAGCCGCACCGGCGGTGCGACAAGCCGGGCCAGTTCTTCTGCGCCCTTGTGTAATTGCTCGGAACGTCCTTGTTGAACAGGTCAAACGCCTTCTGCGTGTGTTGAAGGACAAGTTTGCCATCGACGAGCTGCCAGTACATCGGATTGATGGGCGAGACCTTGTTGATGGACGCCGCGTAGCCGCAGAAGCCGCCAAACTCGGGGACGTACTTCGCCGGGTCGCTCTCGAAGAGGTCTTTGTTTTCCTTTGAGGCAAAGTAATACGTCGCGCCCTGGTACATGCGTGCGAATTCCATTGAGCCTTGCACGGGTTTGCCTTGCGTGAAGTACGCGACTGGGTCGTAGCCCATGATCGCAACGCCCTTTTCATCGACGTTGAGAAGTTGGCGAGGCGGCGCGCCGTTGTGATCAACAAGGCTTGGCCAGTTCTTGTCGGCCTTCACAAGATTGTCAGCAGGAGCCTTGTGCCACGCGTCCCACGCTTTCTGGTTGTGCTGCAGAATCAACCTGCCATCGACAACTTCCCAGTACGCCGGGTCAATCGGGCTGATCCTGTTGATCGACGCGGCGTATGCGCAGTAGCCGCCAAACTGCGGAGCGTACTTCGCGGGCGACGCGTCAAACATCTGCTTGTGAGCCTGCGTTGAAAAGTGATACGTCGCGCCCATGTAGCTTGAACGAAACTCCTCGCTGCCCTTCACGGGTTTCTTGAGCGTGAAGTACGCGACTGGGTCGTATCCCTCGATCGCAACGCCGCGCGAGTCGGTGTTTGCGAGCACCTTGGCGGGCGTCGTCTCGACATGCACGCCAATCGTGCCAACGCAGGCACCCTTGGGCGCCGCGCAGCCCGACAGCAACGCGGCCAGAGCAAGAACAGACGACATGACGGAGCTTTGTATGTGCTGAGTGTGCATATGAATCCTGTGTGATGTGCGAACCTGAACCAACTCGTGAGGTGCTGTTGATGCAATGGCGAGCGCCGCTCAACAAACACACGATGTGTCACTGAATACCAAACCCGACGACGTGCCGCATTACTTAGTTGCTGCAAGGCCGCTTGATGTCGGAGCAATCGCGCCGGCACCGATCTTCGCGATCTCTTCGTCTTCCTGAGCCGTGTGAGCACCACTGACGCCGATGGCGCCGACGACCTGGCCGTCCACGATGATGGGAATCCCGCCTTGAAGCGGCGTCATTTCCTGCACGCCCACGAGCGCGACGCGCCCGTTCTTGATCGAGTCTTCAAACGCGCTGGTGGGCTTACGAAAGATCGCTGCGGTTCGAGCCTTGTCGATGGCAACGGCTGACGCAGCCGGAAATGTGCCGTCCAGGCGATGCAGCGCGATCAGATGTCCGCCAGCGTCAACAACCGCGATCGCACCACCCGAGCTTCGCTGCTCTGCCGCAGTGTGCGCGATGTCAATGACATGCTCGGCGCCCGCGAGGGAAAGCACGTTCGCGCTCATCACGTGCGAAGTCGCCTTGTCGTCGTGCGGCTGCGCGAACACCGCCGCCGCGAGCAGGGCTGGAATGGAAATCAGGAGGAGTGTCTTGGACTTCATGAGTGTTCTTTCTTCAATCGAGCGCTGCAATCTCGTTGCAGCGCGTGTGCGTACACGCTGGCAGGCGACGCCGCTGCCATCGACCATCTGTTTCGTTGTACACAGTCACACTTTGTGCTGTGCGTGGGTGTTTTCTAACAGACTTGCTCCACGCATGCCGGTGACGCTGGTTTGTTGCTGATCGGGCGAGTTGGTGTCACTCGGAGAAGCAACCGATTTCAACTTACACCGGCTGCCGCTTTGAACGCCGCTTTGCGGTTGTGTCTTGCGACTTGCCCTCGATGACGTTGTGCGCGGGCACCGCAGCGCGAGGGTGCGTGTGTGCATCGCTCTGTTGATGCTCGGAACCTCCCACAAGCAATCCCAGCAGCGCAGTCCATCCCGTTTGATGCGACGCACCAAGCCCGCGACCTGTGTCGGCGTGGAAGTGCTCGTAAAAGTAGAGCAGGTCGCTCCACGCGGGATCAGTCGCAAATCGGTGATCGCTGCCGTGACACGCGCGAGCACCATGTGCATCGGGAAGCATGAGCGACACGAGCCGGCGGCGAATCTCATCTGCGCTCTGCTTCAAAGTAATTGCAGAGCCCGCGCTCGCCGCGTTCTCGATCGTGATCGAATCACCGTAGAAGTGGTGATATCGCTCTAGGGCCTCGATGATGAGGAAGTTGAGGGGCAGCCAGATCGGCCCGCGCCAGTTGCTGTTGCCGCCAAAGAGCGACGTCGTCGATTCGCCCGGCGTGTAATCAACGCGATGCTCCTCGCCCCCAATGCGCAGAACAAACGGATTGCGTTCATGGAATCGCGACACGGAGCGCACGCCGAACGGGCTGAGAAACTCCTGCTCGTTCATCAAGTACTGAGTGACGCGCCGCAACTGGTCCTTGCTGGGAATCGCAAGCAGGCGTTGCGCGTGCGACGTTCCTGAGTGCCCGCACGAGCATGTCGCGTGCCAGGGCAGGTCCTTGCGTCGCTCTAAGAACCACTCCATGCGCCGCTTGAAGTCAGGGAGTTTGTCGATCGTGTCGCTCTCCAGCACTTCAACCGCGAGCAGCGGCACGATGCCCACGAGTGATCGCACTCGCAGAGGAATCGTCGCCCCATCGAGCGCGACTTGATCGTAATAGAAACCATCCTGCTCATCCCACAGGCCCTTTCCGCCCATCGAGTTGATCGCGTCCGTGATCGCTATGAAGTGTTCGAAAAACTTTGTCGCGATGTCCTCATACGCCGCATCTTCTCGCGCGAGTTCAAGCGCAATCGACAGCATCGTGCCGCAGTAGAACGCCATCCACGCCGTGCCGTCGGCCTGCTCAAGATGCCCGCCTGTCGGCAGTGGACGCGAACGATCAAAGACGCCGATATTGTCCAGGCCCAAAAAACCGCCCGCAAATAGATTCTTTCCGGCAGGGTCCTTGCGATTGACCCACCATGTGAAATTGATCAGCAGTTTCTGAAAGCAGCGTGCAAGAAACGTGCGATCGCGCTTGCCGCGCTCGCCGGTCATCTTGTACACGCGCCACACCGCCCAAGCGTGCACGGGCGGGTTGACATCGCCGAACGCAAACTCATACGCCGGAATCTGCCCGCTCGGATGCATGTACCACTCGCGCAGCATGAGCACAAGCTGCTCCTTCGCCAGATGCGGATCAATCTTCGCGACCGCAACGCAGTGGAACGCGAGGTCCCACGCGGCATACCACGGATACTCCCACTTGTCCGGCATCAGCAGAATGTCGCGGTTGTTGAGGTGCTGCCACTCCGCGTTTCGACCCTGCTTTCTCGCATCGGGCGGCTGAGGCTGCTTCGCATCGCCCCCAAGCCACTCTTTCACGTCGTAATTGTAAAACTGCTTGCTCCACAAAAGCCCCGCCGCGGCCTGGCGAGCGATGAGTGCGTGCTCTTTGCTGAGTGCGTTGTGCCCCAGTGCTGCGTAAAACTGATCCGCCTCGCGTTGACGAGAGTCTTGAACCGTGTCAATCTCTGCAAGTTCCTTCGACAGTTCGTGACCGCACGCGCACGTCGTCGCTCGCAAGCGCAGGCGAAGCACAACGCGCCCGTGCGCCGGCACTCGCAGTTGAAACCACGCCGCTGCCTTCGTGCCTTCGAGCATTGGATTGACCGCCGCACGATGGCCCGACACGACCAGTTCATGAAACGCATCCTTCGTGTGTCCGTGCGATTCGGTTCCCCACAGCCGCGCTGTGTTGCTCTCGTTTTCCGTGAAGATCAGTTCCGGTGTCGTGCCATCTGACGCTTCGTCTACGAGCAGTTCGTATTCCCCCAGCGTCGGGTGCGACGCGTGGACGGACGTCTCGGACGTCGCGTGCAGGCGAGGCTTGGTTGCGACGTGATCGTCCGAGTTGTTGCCCCACGACCACTGATTGCGAAACCACAACGTCGGTAGAGCGTGCAGGTCCCGGCTGTGGTCGGAGTGATTGGTGATCACCACCCGAATCACAATGTCGTCGGCGCTCGCCTTCGCGTACTGCGCCTCGATATTCCAGTGTCCCGCATCGAACGCGTCTGTATCCGACACCTCCAACTCCCGCTCATCGCGCGACCTGCCGCGATTTTCTTCCGCGAGCCGCGCATACGGGAATGCATTGATCGGATACTTGTACGACGCACGCATCAGCGAGTGTGTGGGCGTTGCGTCCAGGTAGAAGTAGTGTTCCTTCACGTCCTCGCCGTGATTACCCTCTGGTCCAGTCAGCCCAAACAGTCGCTCCTTCAGAATCGGGTCTTTCCCATTCCAGAAAGCCAGCGCAAAGCACAGGCGGCACTGATCATCGCACATGCCCAGCAACCCGTCCTCGCCCCACCGATACGCACGGCTGCGCGCATGATCATGCGAAAACGAGTTCCAGCAGTCCCCATCGTGCGAATAGTCCTCGCGCACGGTGCCCCATTGACGCTCCGCAAGATACGGCCCCCATTTTTTCCAGGGCTGCTGCTGTGCTACGTCCTGCTGAAGTCGAACGTGTTCGGGCGTATTGGTACTTGTCATGGCAAACCTCTTACTTGCGATCGCTCGTCGTGGCCGCACTGTTTGATGAAGTGGAAGTCTCTCGAATCAGCAGTGCGTGACCATCAGCATCACGCGCCATGCGTTGCAATGGCTGCTCCCCAGCACCATCCGGGTCCACGGCGACCGACGAGACCCATGCTGGAGCAGTCATCATCTGCTGCGTCTGTTGCCGCAGCATGTCAAACGTCACAGCCGCGGCGCTCAGCGAAGACGTCGTCACGATCGAGTGATAGTGCGATAGGTCGTTCGCCGCAGCAGTGGGCGGAGCATCGCGCCCCGTCGAAGGCGTGATGTATTCAAGAAACTCAATGCCGATGCCCTTGCTGGCTCGCAGCCCTGTGATTCGAAGATGCGCGCCGAACACATTGTTCAGCCGCTCCTGCTCGATGCCGTAGTTCTCACTGGTGCCCGCGACTTTCATGCCCAGCGTGTCGCGATAGAACGCGAGACTGCGATCCGTGTCGCGAACCACGATCGCCGTGTGATCAATGCCAAGGAACAGATTGTTGGGTCGCTCCTTCGCAAGCACCTTCCACTTCGGATCGCCCTTGCCATCCGGAAACCAGATCAGTTCCAACGGATGCCCATCCGGGTCCTTGAAGTAAAACGCCTTGATGCCCCCAGCGTTGGGATTCCAATTCGGCAGTGTCTGCGGCCCAGGCGAAATGTGCTGCACGTTGTGCCGCCGCAACTGCTGATACGCGGCGCCCATGTCGCTCACCACGATCGCGATATGCTGAAACGAGCGATCGTTGCTGCGAGCTTCCGCGTCGATCGCCTTGCCCTCGGGCGCGAGGTAATCCGTCAACTCGACAATCTCCGAGCCCAGCCGCAGCACCGCAGTACGTGAGCGAACGCCAAACACGCCCGTCAGGTGTTCGATTCCGTCGCCGAGTTCTTCGCGCTGCGAGACAAGCTCACAACCCAGCACTGTTTGATAGAACTTGAGCGAAGTATCAAGGTCGCGAACCGTGATGCCTATGCCATCGACGCTGACGACCACTGGTTGAGCCTCGTGCGTCGCATCGCTCGGCGGCGCTGAACAACACGACTCAATCGGGTGCGCGGCTGCGCTCGAAGCAAGCAGCAGCAATTGACAAACAGTGACGAAAGGTTGCTTTTTCATGACGTTGTGTGAGTTACGAAGCAAAGGAAACCGCGTGCGGGCTGCGAGTGGTGACTGTGTCGCCATTGCACACAGCATTCATCCGAGCCGCGATGATCTCGCCAACGCGAATCGCGTTCGCAATGATCGTGAGCGACGGATTGACAGCCCCGCAGCTGGGGAAGAACGATCCATCAACGACGTACACGTTGTCAAGGTCGTGCGTCTTGCAGTTCAGGTCAAGCACGCTCGTGCGCGAGTCGCTACCGAATCTCAGCGTGCCGTTCTGGTGGCTCGTGCCGCTGATGCCCAAGCGCGAGTGCAGAAACACCGGCGGGCGCCTGCCCCGCATCGCCTGAACGCTCGAAAGCGCCTGCTTGCATCGCGCCAGCAGAGAGTCATATGCCCGCTCGTTGTTTCGGGTATACACGAGTCGAATCGAGCCGTCCGTGCGCAATTCGACGCGGTTGTTGTGATCGGGCAGGTCTTCCGCGCTGAGGAAAAAGTCCAGCGTGCGCCGCCGCCATGATTCCACGGGCTCGGATTGCAGTGATCGCGTCTCATCCAGGCTCGCCAACCACTCCAGCGTCGCGGCGTCGGGCTTGCCCATGAGTTGAATCAACCCGTGCGGATAATCTGCGTCGGGCGCTCGGTGATAAAAGTCCGCGATGCCAAAGTGCTTCTGCAACTGCGACGGATTAGCTTCGTCCGTCACTGCGATCAGCAAGCCATTCTGATGGCACATGTAGTTTCGCCCAACCTGCCCGGAACTGTTCGCCAAACCTCGCGGATGCCGAGAGCAAGCAGACTTGAGCAGCAGCGCCGCGGAATTGATCGCCCCGCACGCCAAGACGACAACGCTCCCGCGGAATGTTCGGCGCTCGCCGTTTTTGATCGCAATGACCTCGCGCACCTCGTGTCCGCTCTCGCTGACTTCCAGCCTGTCAGCCTTCCAACCAGTCAGCAGCGTCACATTTGAATGGGTCCGCGCCGGCTCCACGCCGCACACTTCCGCGTCGGCTTTGCTGTGCGTCGGATCCGGATACCCATCAAACGCGCTGAGTTTCACTGGCGAACCCATCGCAGGCAGCGACACGCCCAACGGAATCGGAAATGGCCT
This sequence comes from Phycisphaerales bacterium, assembly GCA_046350435.1. Taxonomy (GTDB): domain Bacteria; phylum Planctomycetota; class Phycisphaerae; order Phycisphaerales; family UBA1924; genus BJHL01. Next base: position 24,479 of record JAXMAK010000005.1, on the reverse strand, counting down.
GTACCCCGCCTTGGTGAGATCACCATACCACTCCGCGATCACCGGCTCAGGCTCGAGCGGCGGCGCATCAAAGCCCGCGCTCGCACGAGGCTCCGTCGGATCGCTCCCCCGCGACCCTCGCACGTGATACATCCGCTCCGCACGCGTGTAAAAAGGCTCTAGCTCGTCGTACGAAATGGGCCACGCAGGCGACACGCCGCCAACGTGCTTCACCTCCCCAAAGTCACTCTCGCGCAGCCTCAGCAGCGCAGCGCCATACATCTTCGTGTTGCCGCCCACGCAGTAGTGGGTGTATGGCTGAAATGGCTTGTCGTCCTTGTCATACCAGAATTCCTTCGTCTGGTATCGCTTGTCAACGCACACGGCTTTCTCGTCCCAGTTCTCACGCTCGCGCGGAATGTACTCGCCCCGCTCCAGTATGAGAATTCGCAGGCCAGTTGGCGCGAGCGTCCGGGCCAGAGTCCCGCCTCCCGCGCCGGTGCCGATGAGAATGATGTCGTAGTGCATAGTGCTTCCAAGTGTGAGCGTGGTGCGAGAACGGTCCCGAGCCTTACGGGCAGCGCAATCGCCGTAGCGAATCCACAGGCGAGTTCCCCGCAACATCAGTCTGTTGCCGCGACGCGTCGCAGGAGTCGCACGAACCCGCGAGTTCACCAAACTTGCAATCAAATGGACACGGCGCACTCGAAGCATGGCACAGCTTCGCGCAGAACACGTTCCGGTGCAACCCGTCAAACGCAAACGCTGCGGCCTGCATCCCCAGCGGCGGCACGACCATGTACATCCACACAAACGCATACCTGCGTGCAATCACCGCAGACGCAAGCGTGCGAGCCGGGTTCATGCTCATGCCCGACACCGGCGCAAACAGCGTGATCCAGGTCGCAACAAGCCCGCCAGCCAGCGCCCCGGTGAACCGATGCGTCGGAAGATAGTTGCTCGCCAACAGAACCACAAAGAACAACACGAAGCTGATTGCAAACTCCACGCGAGCAGCCGCCGCTGGCCCGCGTGAGCCAGGCCTCGTGGTCACAAACGCAACACTCTCGTGCGACAGGTATTCACCCAGGATCAAGTGAGCAACCTTCATGCCCACGATCCCAAGCACACACTGCGCCGCAATGTACAGCACAGTGTCAACCGCTGCGACTTTTCCCAGCGCCGCAAACGCGAGCGTCACGCTCGGGTTCATGTGCGCTCCCGAGTACATTCCCAAAGGGCTGTAAATCAGGCCCATCGAAGTCGCCCCCATCGCCAGGCCCATGAGCAAGCGCCTGACCAGAGGCGGCATAACCCTCGCACCAAGAAACCTCGGATGAAAAAGCAGCACCGCAAAGGTCGACGCGCTGATCATGAAGACGCCCAGCAGCGAACCATCAACGAGTGCATGAAGAAAGTGCATCATGTTCCTCGCTGGTTACACGCCAAACTCGATCACGTGCTTGATGCCCTCGGTCGCAAACAGCGCATCGCGATACTTCGGCAGCTTGTGCCTCGCAGTGATCAGCGACGCCAGCGCCGCAGGCCACTTCGCCTTGAATTCCTTGAGATCGCGGATCGCTGCCTCAAAAGCATCCTTGCCCGCGTTGACAGTCCCCAGCAGCACCTGATTGCGCAGCACCATGTTCCGCATGATGAGATCGGTGTCGATCGCATTGGGCCCGCGCAGCCCCGGCACACCCGCAAACACAAACGCCGCGTTTGGCCCGACCTGCGTCAGCACATCAAACGACAGCTTCGACGCCCCCGTCGCTTCATACACCACGTCGATCGTCCCGATGCGATCCATCAGTTGATTCACGGGCGTCACCGACGACGACACATACATCGCGCCAAACGAACGAATCAGGTCCGCCCGTTCGCTCGTCTCGCTCTCGCGCGAATACACAAACGTCGAGAATCCCGCGTTCGCAAACGCCATCGCCCCCAGCAGCCCGATCGGTCCCGCTCCAAGCACCACCGCATGGTGACAGTGCCCGGGTTTGCTCTTGCCCGCAGTCGGACACGACCAGGGCAATCGCTGCTGCACCTGCCACACTTCAATCAGCGCCTTCTCTGCAATCGTCAGCGGCTCAACCAGTACCGCGTACTCGCGAAGTTCGCGAGGCACCTTCAGCATGTTCGCTTCATCATCAACGACATACTCCGTCATGAACCCATGCTGCTCCTTGATGCCACGCTCAGTGAACGCACCCGTGTAGCAGAAGTCCTGCCGACCCTCCTTGCACGACGGGCAGTGGGGGAGATTGCAAGGGCGACGAACCGTCAGCACCGCAAGATCACCCAAGTGAAATCCGCGCACGTCATCGCCCACGCCGACAACCTCCCCAAGGCACTCATGCCCGATGATCAAGTGCTCCGACCCACGCGGCGGCGTGCCATAATGAAACCCGCAAATCTCACGATCTGTGCCGCACACTCCGACATCAAGCGTGCGAAGCTTGACCTCGCGAGGGGATGTGATGGCGGGCTCCGGAATGTCGATCTGCTGAACGTCTTTCTTGCCTGGGAACACTGCGATGGCCTGCATGAGAATTCCTTTGGTGATCAGGATGAATGCTTAAAAGTACTGAGAATTGGGCAAACCAACGTCGCAGCAGAGCAACTTCTGCTGTCTTCCGCACAATCGAAAGCGCCAGAAAAGTGAATCGCCTTCCAAGGACTGGCTGCGCAAACGGCACGTGGCGTACCTTGCAGTAAGTTGCCGGCGGCCACGGCCTGGTTTCGCATGCGGCGCGGGTACCTCCAAAGCCGGTACAATCACTACCGCGTGAACTCGCAGGTGCTGCTGTTCACACACCAGAGTGCTACTTCATGGCAACCGATGGAAGTCCTCGCAATCGCAAGCACGCCGCGCCGGTACCCGCCGGCGCTGGGGACGTGCTGGAATTGCCACAGCTCTTCGAGGAAGATTCAACGCTCGCAAGACTTCTGCAAGGCATCGCCAGCATGTCCGGTCAGGAGTGCTTCAAGCCCCTGACCAAAAGCCTTGCCGAGCTTCTTAGCGTGAAGTACGCCGTGATCGCTGAGTTTGTCGAAAGCACACGCTCGGCAAAGGCTCTCGCGTTCTGGAATGGCAGCGAGTTTCTTGAGCACCAAGAATGGCCTCTCGCTGGCACGCCCTGCGAGCAAGTCATCGCGGGCGATCACGTGCTGTGCCTCGATGGCCTTGCCGCGAAGTACCCGGAAGACAAGCCGCTCGCCGAGATGAACGCTCGCAGTTACCTAGGTGTGCCACTGCTATCGCCAGATCGCAAAGTGCTCGGGCACCTGTTCGTGATGGACTCGCGACCGATGGTGGACAGTGCGAGAAATCTCGCGTTGTTTCAGGTCTTCGCCGCGAGGGCGGCCTCTGAACTCGGACGCGTGCGACTCGAACGTTCGCTCGCCGAAAGCGAAGAACGATTTCGCGACCTCTTCGACGAAGCCCCGATCGCGTACGTGCACGAGGAACTGGACACCCGCTTCATCCGCGCCAACCGCGCCGCGTTGCGCGCGTTTGAAATCGAGGCAAATGACGTCACCGGCACATACGGCAAGAGCTTCGTCGTCGACAACCCCGACAACCAGCGCAGGCTGCAAGAAGCGTTCGAGTCGGTAGGTCGGGGCACGGACACCTCGGGCGTGATTCTCGAACTGCGCCGCAAAAAGTCCGGCAAACCCCTCTGGATTCAGTGGTGGTCCAAGCCCTCCCCCGACGGCTCATTCACGCGCACGATGTTCATCGACATCACCGACAAAGTGCTCATGCAGCGGGAGCAGGAACGCCTGCGTGCGCAGAACCAGCAACTCACCGAAGACATCAAAGCCGTTCAGAACTTCGGCGACATCGTGGGGCGCAGCCCGTCGCTGATGGTGGTCCTCAAGAACGTCGATCGCGTCGCGCCCACAGACTCCACAGTACTCATCCAGGGCGAAACCGGCTCGGGGAAGGAGTTGATCGCTCGCGCCATTCACGAACGCAGCCAACGCGCCTCAGGCCCGTTCGTGAAGGTCAACTGCGCAGCGCTCCCCGCGGGCCTCGTCGAGAGCGAGTTCTTTGGCCATGAAAAAGGCGCTTTCACCGGTGCCGTTGGCACGCGCAAAGGCCGCTTTGAACTCGCCGATAGCGGTACCATCTTCCTCGATGAGGTAGGCGAAGTCTCTCCAGACGTGCAGGTCAAACTCCTCCGTGTGCTGCAGGAAAACGAATTCGAGCGCGTCGGCGGCAGCGAGACCATCAGAGTCAACGTGCGCGTCATCGCGGCAACCAACCGCGATCTCGCGGCCGATGTCAAGCAGAAAAATTTCCGCGCCGACCTGTTCTACCGCCTCAGCGTCTTCCCCATTAGCGTCCCTCCCCTGCGCGAGCGCGCGGCGGACATCCCCCTGCTCGCTTCGTACTTCGTGGGCCAGATCAGCGCCGCTATGGGCAAGCCCATCGAAGAGATCGACGCCCCAACCCTCAATCGCCTCTGCGCGTACTCCTGGCCCGGCAACATCCGCGAACTCCGCAATATGATCGAGCGAGCCATCATCCTCGCCGACAGCACCGTCCTCCGAATCGCCGACCGTGACTTCGCCGCGTCGACGCCGACCAGCGATCAACCCGTGATGACCCTGTCAGACATGGAAAAAGCTCACATTGAGCGAGCACTGGCGCAAACCAAACGCGTGATAGGAGGCCCCAACGGCGCCGCAAAGTTGCTAGGCGTCCCAGCCAGCACGCTGCGAAGTGCCATGGAGCGATTGGGTATTGCAAAGTCAACCGACTGAGCGCTCTGCATCAGCCAGAGCCAACTACCCACGCATCTCGGCACGCCCGCATCCTCGACCACACCCAACGCGACGACCCGTCGCGCCCAGCACGACACCCCGCGCCGCCGCACACGAAGCCAAGAGTCGCTCTTTTGCGCAAGTGCCCCCTTTTCAAGCATTTCCAAAAAAGCGACCAAACCGAGCACTCTGGCACGCACGTTGCAATTGAGTCTGTGTGCTCCGAATCTCATGCCAATCCATGCCAAACAACAAGTTCAAAATCACGCTCGAAGGCAGGCTGTATCAAGGCAGCATCGCGATGCTCCTCGAAAGCGTCTCCCACCTGCCCTCAGCCCAGACACTTGAACTCGACGTCTCCAGCTTGGTCTGGCTCGACGAAACCGGAGCGAGGACTTTGCTGTCATTGCAACAGCAAGGCGCGAACATCGTCGGCGGTTCGCTGTACGTTCGCCGCGTCTTGCAGGAGGTTTCAACGTGACCATGCTCAACACCAAGCCGGCGTTACACAGTCGCACTTCCAACGACGAGTTCATTCAGAGCGACGCAGGTCTCGTCGCACGACTTCGCACAGGCGAGGACGAGGCATTCGAGGAAATGACTCGCCTCTACACTGCCCGCCTCTACGCCATGGCCTACAAAATGCTCGGCTGCGACGCCGACGCTCGCGACGCCGTGCAGGACGCCTTCCTCGGCGCATTCAAAACCCTCCCCACATTCGACGGCCGCTCTCAACTGAGCACCTGGCTCACGCGCATCGTGATCAACAAGTGCCTGATGAAGCTCCGCTCCAAGCGCCGCCGCCCTGAGTGCTCGATCGATTCCCTGCTGCCCACGTTCAAAGACGACGGACACCCCACATCCTGGACCAGCCGCTGGCAGAGCGAAACTCCCGGCGAGTCTTATGGGTCGTTGGAACCCGCACTTGTGCGACTCATCCGCGAAAAAGTCGAAGAATTGCCCGAACAATACCGCGAGGTGTTACTCCTGCGCGATATCCAGCAACTAAGCACAGAAGAGACCGCCGAAGCGCTGGGCGATACGCCCAATGCAGTCAAGGTTCGACTCCACCGTGCCCGACAAGCCCTGAGAGCGCTGCTCGATCCGTTCATGAGTGAGGTGACCACGTGAGGAGCGACCGTTCCATGGATCAACAATCACAAGCATCATTCATGACGTGCAAGGATGTGTCCGAGTTTTTGATGGCGTACATCGACGACGAGCTTGCGCCAGATCAACGCACGCGCTTTGAGGAGCACCTCGGGGATTGCTCGTCGTGCGTGCGGTATCTTGATCAGTACAAGCGGACGATTCGGCTTGGGCAGGCGGCGTTTGCGGCAAGTGATGCGCCTGCGAGCGGGTGTGTTCCTTCGGGACTGCTGGAGGCGATCAGTGTTGCACGCAAGCAGCAAATCAATTGAACCTACCCAGGTTTCGCTGACACCTTTTGCCCCGAGTGTCCGGCCACGGTGGGTGCCAAAAATCCCATCGGCATTCCAAAAACCCTCACGCAGCGCGTTTGTAGACAAGATCAATACCGCCAACAATCTTTTCAGCAATGACCAGACCATTGCCAGACTCTGCCTCCTTCCGATCCGGCGAGTCCCGCCCAACCCATTGATGCGGCTTGTCTCTGTGGTAGTAAACCAAGAAATCCTGTACAACCCGAAAAAGGTGGGCTGCGTTGAGAACGATGACCTCATCCAAACACTCCCCGCGAAGGGTTTCGATTATCCGTTTCGTGTAGTGTTCCATTGTTCATCCAAATTCTCAATCTGTTGACGTGATAGGGACTTACGCCTCTGGGCCGTGCACGCTCTGTGGCTCATAGAGATGGTTTTTAGGCAAGCGCTCGCTGCGTGAACAACAACTCAAAGTGCGGAACTGCGAGCAGCACAGCGCAGCAAGGTCATAGATCACTTCTATCGTGGAATTTCATATGACGTAGTTGTCTATGCTGGTTTCTTGTTGCTTATCGCCGCCTAGAGCACTTTCTCCGACTCTGTAGCGCAAACACGGGATTGCGCTTTGGTGTTTCTGCGGGATACTGGTCCGGCTTTGACAAGGAGGTCGGGCATGAAGGCGTATTCGCAGGACTTGCGGATGAAGGTGTTGGACGCGTTTGATCGTGGCGTCGAGACGGCGGAGATTGCGAAGGCGTTTGGCGTCAGCACCGCGTGGGCACGGCGTGTGCCAGCGGCGGCGTGAGCACGGCGAGGTAGCCGCGTGCGCCGGTTGGAACGCACCCGTTCAAGATTGACCGCCAGGTGCTGCTTCAACTGGTGAACGACAAGCCCGACGCGACGCTCGCGGAACTGCGCGCGGCTCGGTGTTGAGTGTGCGCTCAGCGCGGTGTGGAACGCGCTGCGTGACCTCAACCTCTCCTACAAAAAGACTCTCCACGCCGCGGAACAACATCGACCAGACGTCGTGCAACGCCGCGCCGAGTGGGTCCTGTGGCGAGCGGGCATCGATCCGTCGAAGCTCATCTTCATTGACGAAACGTGGGCGAAAACGAACATGACGCGCTGCGTGGACGCGCTCCCATCGGGAATCGTCTCGTCGCGTACGCCCCGCACGGACACTGGCAGACCACGACGCTGATCGGGACGCTCGACGTGAACGGTGTGCGCTGCTCCACGATCGTTGACGGCCCGGTCAACGCCGACGTGTTCACATCGTTCGTCGAGCAGGTGCTCGCGCCGACGCTCAAGCCCGGCGACGTCGTTGTGATGGACAATCTGCCGAGCCACAAAGGAGTCAAAGTTCGCCGCGATCGAGGCGTGCGGCGCGTCGCTGCTGTTCCAACCACCCTAATCGCCCGACATGAACCCCATCGAGATGATCTTCTCCAAGATCAAACAACTCCTGCGCGGCCTGGCCTGCCGAACACAAACCTCGCTCTGGAACTCGATGCAGTCCGTCCTCGACCAGGTCACACCAACCGACGCCGCCAACTGCTTCCGACACTGCGGCTACTCGCTACATCGCGACTGAAAGCGCTCTAGATGAATGGGACCAAGGCCTGCTTCACCCATATTTCTCGTTAATCCTTTTTTTCCACGCTTCGCACTTTCTTTTCACTCTCTACATCCATTGTTCATGTAGCGCCATTGCTAGCGCGCCCTGTTCACTCTATGGCTTACAGAGGCAGAGCAAGTCACGAACTGCGTCAGCCTGGCTGGCTGACGCACGAGAGTTCACATTGCCACAAAGCGTTGGGTTGACATGTCTTGACACACCCCGTCACCCGCTGACACGCGAGCGGAAAAAGCGGAAGACGGGATTTGAACCCGCAACATTCAGCTTGGAAGGCTGACACTCTACCATTGAGTTACTTCCGCGAACCAAACATCGTAGCACGGGCTTCCAGCCCGTGCGCATCAACCAACCATCCACGAATCTCCCTGCGCCCTCCGCGGCAACCTCTCACTTCAACCGATCCAACTTCCACAACTCCCGCCAAGTCAGCCCCACCCCGATCACCACCAAAATCGTCCCAATCCCTCCCGACACCACGCTCGCGATCGCGCCAATTGTCGCCCCATACACCCCGCCCACGGCTTTCGCGACCGCACCACTCTCAAAACTCCCCAGCTCATTACTGCACTCAATGAAGACTGAGTTGACACTGCTCACTCTCCCCCGCAAGTTCGCCGGCGTGCGCATCTGCACGAGCACATGCCGAATCACAACACTGACTCCATCAACCCCGCCCGCAATCACCAGCGCCGCCATCGACAACCAAAACCAAGTCGAAAATCCAAACACAATCATCGCCGCGCCAAAGATCGCCACGCACGCAAGCAGTAGGGGCCCCGCCTTCCGCTGAATAGGCCGCGCCGCAAGCAGCGCACTCGTCCCGAGCGCCCCTAAGAACGGTGCCGCACGCAGCCACCCCAACCCAACCGCATCCACATGCAAAATGTCCTTCGCATACACCGGCAAAAGCCCCGTCGCTCCCCCAAGCAACACCGCAAACAAGTCGAGCGTGATCGTCGACAAAATCAACTTGTCCCGCCACACATGTTTGGCACCTTCACCCATCCCACTCCACAACCCCCGCAGCGAAATACTCCCCTTCACCACCTCCGGCTCGCGCTCAGGCTTCAGCCGCCACGCCAGCACACTCGAAATCAAACACAGCGCACTGCACACCGCAAACACACCCCACGAGTGCTTCATCTTGTCAATCATCCACCCCGCAAGCAGCGGCCCCACAATCGCCGACGCCTGAAAAATCCCGATGTTCCACGTCACCGCATTCGCAAACATCTCCTGCGGCACCAAATCAGGCAACAAACTGTTTCGCGCGGGCCCATTAAACGTTCGCACCATCCCCATGCACGACACCAACCCAAGCAACGCCCACACCGACCCGCGCATCCCACCCACTCCATGCACCGCGATCGCAATCGCCGCCATCACAATCCCGAACCCCGCCTGCGTCAACATCATCACCCGCTGCCGCCGAAACCAATCCACCAACTGCCCCGCCGGCAGCGCCATCAACACCACAGGCAACGCCCGCGCCACTCCCATGAGCCCCAACAAAAACGGATCACCCGTCCGCTCATAAATCTCCCACCCCAGCGCCATCCCCGACATCTGCAACGCAAACGACGAACACCCAAACGCCACCGCAAACAACCGATAGTTCGCGTTCTTCACCGCCCCGAACGCATCATGCTTCCCTGCATCCATGAGCGAGCATATCCCAACTCGATGCCTTGATGCCGCGTGCCTCTTTGCCTTCTTTTTGTTCAACCGGCATTCGGCATTCGTAAATAGGCATTCGTGCTGGCGCAGTCCGGTTACCGCACGCAACTTCCAACCTCGCCTGCGACGAATCACGAATCACGAATGCCGAATGCCGAATGCCGAATGCCGAATGCCGCCGCTCTTTGCCAATGCCCAATGCCTAGTCCCCAATGCCTTTCTACCATCCACCCCATGAAAATCCACGAATACCAAGCCCGTGACCTCCTCTCCACCTACCAAATCCCCGTCCCCGCAGGCCGCATGATCACCTCGATCGAAGACGCCGCAACCACTTTCAAACAAGTCACGCAAGGCCAAGCAAAACCATTCGCCGTCGTCAAAGCCCAAGTCCACGCCGGTGGCCGAGGCAAAGCCGGCTTCGTGAAATTGGTCCGCACCCCCGAAGAAGCCACCGAAGCCGCCCGCTTCATGCTCACCAACCGCATGAAGTCCCCGCAAACCCCACCCGAAGGCCTCGAAGTAAAACGCCTCTTGATCGCAAGCGCCGTCGACATCGCCGACAGAAAACCCTCTGCCAGTGCCCAGTCCCCAGTGCCCAGTGCCTCTTCAAAAGAAGAGTTCTACCTCGCCATCACCACCGACCGCGCCACCCGCCGCAACATCCTCATCGCCAGCCGCGAAGGCGGCGTCGAAATCGAAACCATCGCCCACAACACCCCCGACGCCATCATCAAAGAACCGCTGCACCCCCAACTAGGCCTCCAACCCTTCCAAGCCCGCACCATCGCCTACAAGCTCGGCCTCAGCGGCAAACTCGCCAACCAAGCCGCCGACATCATGTTGAAGCTGAGCAAACTCTACATCGAAAAAGACTGCTCCCTAGCCGAAATCAATCCCCTTGTGATAGCAACCCCCTCCCACCGGGAGGGGGCAGGGGGTGGGCTGCCGCCAGACGCCCAAGTCCTCGCCATCGACGCCAAATTCAACTTCGACGAAAACGGCCTAGTCCGCCACAAAGACATCGCCGCCCTCGCCGACCCCACCGAAGAAAACCCCGCCGAACAACGCGCCAGCAAGTTCGGCCTCACCTACATCGCCCTCGACGGCAACATCGGCTGCCTCGTCAACGGCGCCGGCCTCGCCATGGCAACCATGGACGTCATCAACCTCCACGGCGGCACCCCCGCCAACTTCCTCGACGTGGGCGGCGGCGCAACCGAAGAAGCCGTCACCGAAGCCTTCTCCATCATCCTGAGCGACAAACACGTCAAAGGCGTGCTCGTAAACATCTTCGGCGGCATCATGAACTGCGAAACCATCGCCAAAGGCATCGTCAACGCAGCCACCAACTACAAAAACCCCGACGGCTCCACCGGCTTCAAAGTCCCCCTAGTAGTCCGCCTCGAAGGCACCAACGTCAACGCAGGCCGCCAACTCCTCGAAAACTCCAAATCCAAACTCCCCACCCTCCAAGCCGCAACAGACCTCACCGACGCGGCGAAGAAAGTGTGTGGGGCGGTCGGCCGTTAAGCTGGCTGCGAGAGTCATTCCTACCGCTTCTGGACGACCAGTGATTGCCGAGTAATATCTAAGGAAATCACAAATGCGTGACAACTGGTGTGACTGCCTTGCCATTTGGATGGACCGTTTGGGTACAAAAGAAGTTCACCAACCGCTCGTAGGACGATTTTTGCGGGAAATCACCAATCGAGAGTTTGAGCCACTTGAGCGAGAATTGGAATGGTCAAAAAATTTAGATAAATGGGCCTCAGAGCTTGAACAATCGGCAAAAGCATTTCCTGAGAACGCTAAGAAACTGGCGATGGAAGACGTGAACAGATTCCTCGGTCCTCCTACCAAGCAAGAGCAGTTGAAAATTGAAGAGCGAATCCGTGATGCTGTGAAAATTGAAATCCATGTACAGCGAATAAGTGATGCACTCATATTCGCTACCCCGCTGAATACTCCCATGGGACTTGTTAACACTAGAGGAATCGCTCATGTCATGGGTTGGTCCAGCAGCACGTTCCTCGCATCCTTGGCTGCTGGTTTTCCACTCCGAGCGGCAGCGGCTGTGGGCGTTGGCAGAATTACTAGTAACAACTCTTTGATCGGTCCTGTGTTGCAAGAAGCGTATCTTCTCGAACAGGAGCAACCACCTGGCACCGTGAATGGAAAGCGAATTTCAAATTGGAGCCGTTTCAGGGTTTCACAAAAGTTTGTTGAGTTCGTAAGCGAGTGTAAAAAAAGCAACGATTACTCTGACAGACAGTGCGGCAACATCTGTGAGGAGTTCTTCATTGAGGATGTGACCTGCACGACAGTTGTGAATTATGCCGCTCGGTATGTGCCATCAAGAAACGAGTTGGTTTGTCATGCGTACCGGACCGCTATGCTGCAGATAGATCGTCTGTCGGGTCTTGAAAATGCGTCAAGAAGGACGGGTTGGGAGCGGGTAATGCACTTTCTTCGTGATCAAGCGAGCGATGTGATTGATTCACCTGCCATCATTAATCAAAGGCGGTGAACTATGTGCTGGACATCAAGTCGTGAATGCTACCCGTGATATTTAACCACTTGAATAGGCGTCATCACTACTCCACGTGCAATCTTACTACATGTCAGGAGTTCGTTTGAAAAACGACAAGAATGAACCTCAGACCGCCGCGCTGCCGCCCGACAGATACGCATGGATAAGCGACGCCTTTGCATCCGAAACAGACCGCGGATTCGTCTTAGTGGCTGGCGGAGTAATTGATGACGCGTTGGGCTCCCTACTTAAGTCGGCTTGTGTTGTCCAAGGTAAGTTGTTGGATGACGTTTTTGAGTTTAACGGGCCGCTCGGCACTTTTTCAGCACGCGGCAAAATGGCATGCGTACTTGGGCTCATCACGCCTGGCGCGTTTCGCTACATTGAGATTATTCGACGAATCCGAAACGAAATGGCGCATAAGCCAGAACCTCGTTCATTTGATGATCCACCAATTTGCAACTGGATTGATTCTGCAAGAACTGTGACTGATTGTGCCCCACCGTTTTGCAATGCAGATCGCAAAACAAAGTTCTGGAACAATCTGATCACATTGCTAATTGTGCTAGAGTCGACCGCCGAGAGTGTGAAACCAAGAGAGCCGTGGCCTTGTTCAATGGAAGATTCATTCATGAGCCAGGAAGAAAGGCGCGATTGGCATGAAAAAGTGCGTTCTGTTCAAGCAGGAAAAAAGCAAGTAAGACTGTGGCGAGACCCCAGCAAGGCAAAAACAAAGTGAACGATAAATCTGGAAGACAGGTAACCCCAACCGTGCCATCAATCTGATTCGGCTTTGCGAATCAGATTGATGCCTGCATGCCGTCGACACCACGACCCGCTACAAATACTCCACCCTCTTCGCGGCAAAAACTCCCTTCCCACGCCCGCGCACAAACAAGCCCCTTCAAAAAGTCAACCCCCATTCCCCATCAAAAACCCGACATCCACAACATCGCGCGGCGGGTGGCCCCAACCGTGCCATCAATCTGGTTCGGCTTTGCGAACCAGATTGATGCGTGTGACTCGCCGTAACCGCAGCGCCTTCGCACCCTTGACCCCTTCGCGTAAAAACTCCTCTTCACCTCCTCGCCACCCGCTCCTCCATCATCGCCTTGTAATTCTCCCGCGTGTACTTCGCGATCACTCCCGCCGCATCCAACGCCGCCCCGCGTTCATTAGCAAACGCACCCGAAATCGGCGCATCCGCCACCAACCGCCCGATGTTCTCCCCGCGCGGACTGCGATACGTGACTTCCACACCCAGCGCACCATCGCCCACCCCATAGAAAGGCGACCCCAGCAAACTCGCAACTCCAGCCGCGACGCGAGCAGAAGAACTTCCTTGCTCATGATGCACAAACCGATACTCAAGCGTGATTGCCTTGTCACCCGGCTCGCGCGTCTCAAACAATTGTTCCTGCATCAACCGATCCCGCAGCCTCGCTTCAAAAGTATCCTGAACCCGCTGATCGACATCCGCACTGGTATCCAGTCGCACCACACGAATCGTCGAGTCATGCAACACCGCCGTCGGCCTCTCCAGCACAATCGCCTGCGGCGACGTACAACCTGCAAGAGCCGCGACGCCAACAAGCGAACACGCAAGTAGCAAACGAACAAGACGAGTGACAACATCATGATGCATGCGAGTCAGTTGCAAATCCTCGCGCATCGTTTCAGTCATGCTGCGTAACCAGCTGAACTTTCACTCCTTCGCGCCCATCGCCCTATCGCATCAAACTTCCTTCCCACCCCGCGCACAAACAAGCCCCTTCAAAAAGTCAACCCCCATTCCCCATCAAAAACCCGACATCCACAACATCGCGCGCACTCATGGTCACACCCCGCCCGTCCCAAAAAATCCCACAGCATCCCACCCCATCGCCCCCACACGCCACCACATCACCCACCCCCGCGCGCTCACCGCTGGTCCAGTTAGCCTCCTGTGCGCAATCTTCAGCCCCTTTTTCGACCACCCCCGTGCGCACACCAATCCAAAAAAACTACTTCCGCGCCTTCACAATCTCCCGGCACCGCTGCAAATCAATCGCCCCATCCCACTTCCCACCTTCTTTGATATAACTCCCAACAATCAATCCATCCGCACTCGCAAACAGCGATTCCACCTGACCCGGCGTCACCCCGCTCCCCACAAAAACTGGCAGTTTTCCAGCCTTTTTTGCCATCAAAACATCACTCGCATCCGTCGGCATCCCCGTGCTCAGCCCCGTCACGATCAACCCATCCGCACAAAAAAACTCCGCCGCATGCGCCCAATCCGCAATCGAAAGATCCCCCGTCATCGCATGACTCGCATGCTTCTTCTGAACATCCGCAAAAATCTTGACACTCTCCGCCCCAATCACCTTCCGATACCGCAAAAGCGCCCCCGCCGCCGCATCCTGCATCAGTCCTTCATCCGCCACATGACTAAAAACAAAGTTCTCGCAGCGGATGAAATTCGCGCCGCAGGTGTGGGCGATGGCGAGTGCTTCGCGTTCGCCTCGGCTGAGAATTTGCACGCCGACTTTGAGTGCTTTACCAACTTCGCGAACCACGGCGTCGACGGCGCGGGTCATCGTTGATGTGAGCACTGGATCGTGCGGGCCGTTGACGTATGGGCGATCGTGCATGTTCTCGACGATCACGCCGTCGAATCCTGCATCGCGCAGCACGCGTGCGTCGGCGATCGCGTGCGCGACGATTTCAGCCACGCCATGCCGCGAGTGCGGCGTGCCGGGCGTTGCGGGAATGTGAACCATGCCGATCAGTGACTTGGGCGGGAGCATTCACGAGAGTAGAACCGCGCGATCGAAGTCGGCGTGCTGAGCCAAGTGCAGTTCAGCGGGTTCATTTTCTGTTCGCCAATGGCTCTGCAAATCGAGCGACGTCACTTGCACTTCCGCCAACCAGCCATACGCGTCCATCGTGATCAACATGGACGCTTCGACTGCTCGCGTCTGTCCAAAGCGAAAAGCCGCAACCGTAGTGCAACAACAGTGCTGCGATAGTCACAAGTTGATCCGACTCGTCGAGAGTGCCGATATGCCCAGGGGAATCATCAATAGAGTTCCAATCTCCGTTGCTGCGGCGAATAGCGTTGTACGCGGTGCGACGATTCCCAGTGAACTCTAACTCCAAATCTCTTGCCAATAAACCGATTTGGTGCGAATCACTTGCTTCAAACATCCACTGGAGCAAATTCCGAACGAGGTATTCGGTCGATGAAAGTAAACGAACCTTCGTTACAAATGAAGGAATCTTTGTATTTGTCTGCGAACTTTCTCGACGCAACTTGTTCCAGTCCGACACCTTCGCATCTTCCGGCACTCGTTCGCACCACACTTCGAATTCGCGAATCGTTGCAAATTTCACTGCGTGGTATCTCCTGATCGCGTCATTTGAAGTGGGAGAGAATATAGCGATCATTTTTGTCTGCGAACAAGTGTCATTCAAAATCGATCTACGCGCCATTGCCTCTCACAAAACCGGATACGTCGCCCCCGTCCGATCCGTCTCCCACACAGTCACCTGCGCGAGTTTTGATCCTGTCTTTGCAATCTGCGGCTGGAGCAGCTCGAAGCAGACTCGTGCGATGTTTTCCACTGTTGGGTTCATACCGCCGCGGCGCGGGTCGAAGATGGTTGTGTCTTCGTTGAGATACCGGTGATCGAACGGCTTGAAAATCACGTCGTCGACGATGCGTTCGAGATTGATGAGCGAGAAGTTCTCGGCGGGGATCACGCACGTTTCCAAGCGATAGTTGTGGCCGTGTCCGTTTTCGTGGTTGCACTTGCCGAACAACTCGTGGTTTTTGTCAGCCGACAGCGTTGGAACGTGCAGACGGTGTGACGCCGCGAAGTCGAAGTTCTGGCGGAGATATGTTGCTGTTGACGTTGACATAGTGGGGGCCTTTACGGTCCATTCGAGTTTCGTGCGGGGCGTCAGATACCAAGTGAGGCTGTGCAGATGTGCTGTCGGGTTACTGACGGGCGACTGCGCGGCGTGTGCCGGAATCGCCTTGCCGATAGCTGCCGCGAGCGACGCGAGAGTTTTCTGAGGCGATTCTGGTTTGCCGTCGAACGTGTCCGCCGTGACGCGTTTAAGGATCGGCATCGCGGCTTCGCGCACGGCGGAGTCGATTGACTTGATGTCGAGCAGATACCCAATCGGCGTGAGCGTGCCGACCACGACAATGTCCAACTCGGCGAACACCCCAATGCCCGACATCGCCGGCCACGAGGCGTAGGCGTTGGGCGAGGGCGTGAGATTTTCGGCGGGGTTTCCCAGAATTGCGAGCCGGACTTTGCGGGAGAGCAGGTGCACGGCGGATAGTAAGAGGGGCGGGCGGCGGGGTTGGAATTCGGCGGCGTCGATTGTGAATCGGTGTCAGCGGGAAAGTGTTGAAAATCCGCAAGGTTTCCAGCGATTCTGCGATCTCGCTGAGTTGAGCAGTCGGAATCGGTTGATTGTCTCGGCAGAAAATGATCGAAGCGTCGTTGAGTGCGGTCATCTTTTGAGGTGATGCTGGACTGGTTTTGTTTGTAGTGTGTTTAGCGGACCTTTTACAAAAGAAGTTTCATTTTCCTCGTGACGGCGTTTGCACTTTCCGATAAGATGGTGTGCGGGAGTGTTCCCGACGCGTTCGACCTGATTTGTTTGTGCCAGGGAGAATAGTGATGCCACGCCGGCCTCAGCATGGTGCGCGGGTGGCGATCGTCATTGGCGTTGCCGCCTTGACGATGGTCTGTGGCTCTGCGCGCGGCCAGGCTCCTGCAAATCCTCCGACTCCACCAACGGCTCCGCCTCCATCGAATGTTGGCGACATCACCGGTCCATCGATCACTATCACGCTGACATCTGGCGAAGTGATGAAGGGTGTGTTAAAAGCGGTTGAAGAGACGGCGATTATTTTGCGGCACCCGGTGCTGGGCGATGTGCGGATCCCGCGGGTGGGGATTGCGTCGTCTGAGCCATCGTTGAACAACGTGCTGTCGCCTCCCGCTTTGCAGCCCGACAGCAAGCCCACTGAGCCCAAACCTGAGCCCAAACCTGAGCCCAAACCTGAACCGAAGCCGGAACCAAAGCCAGAAGTGAAGCCTGCTCCGGCTCCAGCGCCAGTGCCAACTCCGGCTCCAGCGCCCGCACCGAAGCCTGAAGTGAAGAAGGTGGAGTTGCCGCCGGCGGAGTTTGTGGTTCCGAAGAATCCGTTTGATGCGTTGTTTGCGAAGGATGAGAAACCGTTCTGGGATGGTTGGAAGCGAAACGTTGAGTTTGGCTTCAACGGGACGACGGGGCCTCGCGATGCGCAGAACGTTCACTTGTTCTTGAATCTCAACCGTAATACGAAGTTGATGGCAACGAACGCGACGGCGCGTTACATGTATGGCCAGGACAACAACGGCGAAACACAGGACCGCGGCGAATTTGAAGCTCGCAACGAGTGGAAGTTCTCTGATACGCGCTGGAACTGGTGGGTCAGCACTCGCGACGAAATCGATGATCGCCAGCGATGGGACGCGCGAGTGCAACTCGCGACGGGCCTTGGATATCGCTTGTATCAAGACAAGGAACTGACGATCAACTCACGATTTGGGTTGGGCGGCGTGCGAGAGATCGGCGGCGAGAACGCGATTGTTCCCAACGTCGCGATCGCGGCGTTCAGCCTTGATTACAAGATCAGTGCTAAGACAAGTCTGTACGCGAACACCGAGATTTATCCGCGTGGGCGTCATCTTGATACGGATGATTACTTCGCGGTCTCGCGTGCGGGTATCAATTGGCAGATTGATCCTGAGTCGCAGATGAACTTGCGGCTTGGCGTCGAGCATCGGCACGATTCGAACGCGACGGCGGATCGATCAAACACGGTTGATTACTTCCTCGTGCTTGGCTTTGCATTCTGACGCGAGCTGAATCGAAAAACTCATGGGTTTTGGTTGTGCGCAAGTGCTTGTGGGTGCTTGTGATATGTCGTTGATTGGAATAACCATGCGGGAAAACCACCACTTTTGCGGAACACCTGATGATGGTGCGGCGAATTGTTATGCGAGCGGTTCTCGCTCACTTTTCTGAGCGTGCGAGTTGTGAGGCACTGGTTCAGAAAACGCAAGGAAGCATGTTCGACAATCAAGTTTGAGCTTTATGGGCAAATGAGGTGTCGCGAGTGGTGTTGAAAGCACCACGAGCGGAACTGTCCCTCGCGCTCTCGCGGCTTCCTCCGCCGCGAGCGGCGCGGGCACAGGCTATCCCCGCGCACTGACTGCGGAACATTCGTTCTGCGTCGGGGGGAACGGCGCACGCGGAGTTGAAAGAGTTCCGTGTGCGTTTTTTTTGTAGAGACGGAGAGAAGAAGAGACGGAGAGACGAAGTGATTTGGTTGATCACTTGTCGTCGTGGTTTGAGGCAGAATGCGTTGGTGGCAGGGATCGTTGCTGTTACGCGATTGTGCGATGGTCAGAGCAATTGACCAATGCACTGCCCGAGCTGTCAAAGAGGTCGAGTCGTGACGTTCTTCGCCAAGTCTTTGAAGAGCATCATGACCTGACATAGGGGCATGTGCAGCGTCGTGCCGAGATTGCGCGGGTGCAGGGAGTGAAGTCGGATTGACTCGATCTGCGAGTTGCAAACACGGAAATGCAACCACGGCGTGGTGGTTGGCACGCCGTGGTGAATGATTTGGGAGTTGGGGAGTGAGGCCAGCTCCTGATCTTGAGATGTCTAGATGTTCGGACGTCTGTCCGGCTTAGTCGTCGTGGTGATCTTGTTCGCCCTGCGCCTGGACGAGTTTGCGGAGGTATTCGTTTTCGCGGCGGGTGGCTTCGAGATCGAAGACGAGGTACTTGATGGAGAGCCGCAGGTAGTCCAGTGATTCCTGGAGGTCTGCGACGGTCTTCTTCATGCGTTCGTGGCGATACTTGGTTTCGTTCGCGAGAGCCGTGAGCGGCGCGCGCTGCGCTTCGGGGAGCGCGTTGATCTGGTTGATAAGGTCGCCCAGTTTCTGTTGAAAGTCCTGCTCGTTCATGGCTTCTCCTCTTGTCTTTGATTTTGCCGCGACCGCCAACCGGTCGACACTAGAAGAGATACAACGAGTGAGCCAATGTGCCAGAGCAAGCGCGTGCCAATGCGCGGGTCAATAAAACCGGCTGGGAAGCAGGCGAGAAGCGGCACGATGTATCGCGTGACGAGTGTGCGATGTGTGAGGGCAACGGTTTATGACGGGCGTTGTGTTTTCGCAACGCGCTTTAGCGCCCGATGTCGACGCGACGCAACGCGGCTTTGGCAGCGGGTCCTGCGGCGGCAACAGCCTGCTCGAGTGCTTTAGCGTCTTCGCGGCGTGCATCCTTCAGCAGTTTCTTGAAGTGGCCATCGAGGGCGATGCGGAAGCGGTCCATCTGGGCTTCGAGTTCGTGGCGGTTGAACGCGGACATGGGGTCGCGAAGGCCTGTCTGGGCGGTGGCCCAGTCGAGTACGCCCGCGGGCTTGTCCCAGTACTTATACACGCCGAGCGTTGCCTGGACTCGCTTCATGAGCGGCAGGAACGGGTCGTTGATGTTTTCGGGGAGCTTCTGTAGAGCTTGTTGGGCTTCGTTGCGATCGATCACGTCTTGCATATTGGGTTCACTTTCCGGACCAGACTCTGATTCTGCTGAGATGTCGCTATCTTTTGATCTGGCTTTGCCTCGTTCTCGCGCTGCAAAGTTCGAATTGCTGGTTGATTCCATCGGCTCGGCGAGGGCAGCGGCATGCATGCGGGCTGCGAATGCGGCGAGCGGGGCTTCGCTGGCAGGTCTTAGATCGGCAAACGCGGTAGAAATTGTTTTCAATCCGGCGCGGGCAAATCGAATGGTCAGGCGCTGGCAGGGCTTGCCTTCGTGGAGTTGGCCTTCCGCGGAGACGATATCGCCCGGGCCCCATTCGGGCTTGCCGGCGTGGATGACGCTTTCACCTTTCGAGAACGTGCGGGTCGCCATGGGCTCCCTTTGAACGGACGCTGATACTGAATGAGAAGTTGAGCAACGCTGGTTGCGGTGGATGAACGTGCTCCAAGCACGCGCGTCCACGCGTTTGCGGCGTGTGTCGCATTCAGATCATCGAATGACAAAGCCCCGAAAAACTGCCGACGACACCATCGTGAGGGCGGCGAGAAGTTGGTGTTCAAAGCCAAAACCACTGAGAGCAGCCGGACCGGCGAATCGAGTGAAACAAGGTCGGCGTTCTGTGACGTTGGTCGGCATTGCACCTTGGTTTTGTGCAATGCTGGGTGGAATTGGCAGTTGAAAAAAAGCCCTACCCGAGACGGTTTGAACTGATTCCCCAATCCTGCCAAGGCGAATGTGACTCGCCTATTATTCCTTACCCGTCAAGAGATGATAGGCATATTGAAACGACGTGTCGTCGGCGAAGGTGTGTTTGTCATTATGGGGCGGCCTGGGGCATGCGGGGTCCAGGTTCACTGCCCGGGTTACTTTGGGAATAGATACTCACCATGATCGAAGCACTCAAGAGCGATGAAATTGTGAACAAGATGGGCGGCCGATTCAAGCTCTGCACGCTGGTGCAGCGCCGGCTTGAGCAATTGATCGATGGGGCGCGGCCGCTGGTCGAGCGCGATGGCCGGACTGACCTTGAAATCGTGATCGAAGAGATCATGCAGGACAAGATCACGCTGGAGTGGGACGCGAACAAGATCGAGCACGTCAGCGTTCGCTGAGATGCTTTGTGGCACAGGCGTCCTCGCCTGTGCTGGACGTGATTGGTTGCTCGTGTGCAGGCGAGGACGCCTGTGCCACCAATTCGCCGGATGCCTGATACAGATTCCATTCTTTCACCGAAGCCATACGACGCGGCGACTCTCGCACGCGTCGCACGTGGCAAACGGGTTTTGATTTGCGTTACAGGCGGCATTGCGGCGTACAAGTCTGCGACGGTGGTGTCTCGTCTTGCGCAAAGCGGTGCGATAGTGACGGTTGCGATGACGGAAGCCGCGACAAAGTTCGTCACTCCGCTCACGTTTCAGGCTTTGTCGGGGAATCCGGTCTACACGAGTCCGTGGGAGCACCACGAGAGCAACGATCCGCAGCATGTGTCGCTGGCGCGGGCGGTGTCGCTGGCGGTGGTTGCGCCTTGCACCATGAACACGCTGGCGAAACTCGCGGCGGGTCTCACGGATGATGTTGTCACACTGATTCTGTCGGCGATCGATCGGGACAAGACGCCCATCGTGCTGTGCCCGTCAATGAATTCAGAAATGTGGGCTCAGGCGAGCACGCAGCGCAATCTTGAGACGCTGAAAAAGGACGGATTCAGGTTCATAGGCCCTGATGCCGGGTGGCAGGCATGCCGGACGCTGGGGGCGGGGCGAATGAGTGAGCCTGAAGCGATTTTGGGTGGGATTTCGGATTTGCTGTCGTAACAGGCTCAGTTGGGGGGAACCTCAAATAAGGGCGATGGCTGGGTCTATGAGGCCTGAATTTGCGCGCGGAAATTCGGGTCAACCGTCCAATTTGGGTCTTGACAAGCATTCGATTTTATCGGATACTGTACGTGTTCTGTTGGTGTGCCAAACTCCAACGTCGCTGCGATGTCTGTCTTCGCACATTTGTTTTCGGAGTTTGGAGGCGCGTCTGGTGCGTCTTCGTCGTGGTATCGGATTGAGTTTCGATGAGAGTCACGATTTGTGTGTTGTAGCGTTTTCGCATTGCGTGTTGTGATCGGGTTTGCGATCCAAGCAACGGCTGTTGCAAGTAAGGAGTCGCGGGTATGAAGAACGTTTCGCGTTTGAGTTCGGGGAACGATGTGCGCGGGCAGTTCAAGGGCTTCACGCTCATTGAGTTGCTTGTCGTGATCGCGATCATCGCCTTGTTGATCAGTTTGCTGCTGCCGGCGCTTGGGCGTTGGCGGTGTGTGAGCAAGCTCACGGTGTGTGCGGTGAATCAGAAGCAGTTCGGTGTTGCGACGCACACGTATGCTGCGGACTTCCAA
Source organism: Phycisphaerales bacterium (assembly GCA_046350435.1). Lineage (GTDB taxonomy): Bacteria > Planctomycetota > Phycisphaerae > Phycisphaerales > UBA1924 > BJHL01. The sequence goes on along the minus strand of JAXMAK010000005.1, from coordinate 2,488 downwards.
GACAAACTCTTCTCGTTCACGTGGGTGTCGGGGATTCGGCCCAGTGGAGAGATTTCAGCGCCGGATATTCTCGCGGGGTATCCAACGGCTGGCGCTCCAGATGATCTGCAAGCGGCCGCTCGACAAGCGGTGAACATTGTGCGCCGTCGCTACGGCAACACAACCTTGCCCATCATTGCGGCTTGGATTCCGCACGTGTATTACTCACACCTTGTTCTGCAGGATTACCTCGACCAGCGATTGCCAGCGAAGATGGTGGTGTGTCCGGAAGATGCGAATCGTCTTTTGTGGCAGGACGTTCAATCGTTCAACGCGAACGCGTTTGGGCCGAATCAGCCTGCGCCGGGTGGCAACGCGTGGCGCTGGCCGTTCAGTTCGTCGTACACAGTCGTTGCGGCGTCGTATCAGGCGGATCGTTCAACGACGGGCGCAAACATAGCGACTCCGGCAGGCGGTCCGGCGGGTGCGCCGCACGGGTTTTACTTTGGGCCCACGCAACAAGGCGTGCTTGGGAAGCGCAAGCTTGGAGATATTCGAGCTCCATCCAATAAGGTTCAGTTGTATGACCTTCAGTCGAACCACTGTGCTTTGAACAAGCGGCGGACGTTCTTTGCGTCGCCAACTTCGGCGCAGCCTTTGCTAGCATTCGATCAGTCTGTGTCGAACATCAAGGTCAATCGCACGACTTTGGGTGCGTGGCCCGTGTTCACTGGAAGTGCTTTCGTTCCGATTACGTACGACTACCAGCCCCAGACATGGGAACCACCTGCAGACAATACACCGATGGCACAGATGTATGGTCGTTTTGCGTGGACTTATGGCGGGCTTAAGGGTCAGGATATTCCGAATCGGTCACAGGAAGCCGAAGTGATCGTGACTACTGCGGTTGATGCGAACTTTAGAGCGAGACCGCCGTTCTGACGTCACCCAAAGACGAGTTCTGAAGTGTCGAAGCACGAACCTCTGGTTCGTGCTTTTTTTGTGACGATCGAGTCGACACACTTTCAATAACAAAATGGCGGTGAAAAGTTGGAAGACTGTTGAACGTGGAAGCGCACCGAAATGACGAAACGAGATGATTGAAAGGCTGTATATTTAGACATGCCTCTCGGGATTCGCATAACCACGTCGCGGCTTCATCGGGCGTTTGTGCAGTTGGATCGATTTTCGGATGAGAAGTGTGGGAAGTTTGTGCTTGCGGCGAGGGGTGGGTTTTGGTTGCGGCTGGGCGTTCGTGTGTTGCTTGCGTTGCTCTTTGTGCTTGTCGCGGGCGGCGTCATCGGTGGTGCGATTGCGATTTATCTTGGAGTAGGGGGGACATTTGATGAACGGATGATTCCGGGGCAGCAGCGCGTGTGGTTGAACGTCGGGATTCTTGTTTGTGCGACTTTGGGGTTGCTCGCGGCTGGGTTATCAACTTTGTTCACGAGGGACTTGTGGCTGCGGGGCCGCATTCGGTACGTGCTTGATATGCGGGGGCGATGTTCAAAGTGTCACTATGGGTTGTTAGGGTTGCCGATTTCGGATGTGTTTGAAGTGCGGTGCCCGGAATGCGGGGCAACGACGCGGGTTGATCCTTCGCTCGTTGAACTTGTGGGCGGAGATGTGTCAGGCGGTCGGAAATTGGTGAGTGAGGAAGCAGTTGAAACGCCGGATCAACCGACCTTTTGGACAACGCAGCGGAGAAGATCTGTTGCGACGGTCTTCAAGCGGGCGGCGATTGGTGCTGTAGCTTGCGTTGGATTGTTGATAGTCGCGGCGATTGGATGGGAGATTTTCATCCGAGTGCAAGCGTCACGAGCAGCGAAGATGAGGCCGGGAGTCGCGGCGATTCAGCAATTTGTTGAGAGCAAGCAGCCTGTCGCGTATTCGCCTGGGGAAGACGCGTGGGCGGTGATGACGAAGGCGATTGACTTGATGAACCGCACAGATACGGACTTCAGGGGTGGGACGATGATTTGGCCCACGTTTACGAAGTCGATCAAGGCGACGAATAGTCAAACGGAGGTGTGGGATGCAGCCGCGGGTCGAATGGTTGAGCCCGTCGAAGACGTGATGATTGAAAGGTCGCGGGAGCTGTATCCGGAGTTTGCAACCATTTTGAATCCACCGAAGGACAAGGATGAATTCGAAGACGCGTACAACAAAGCGAGTGCAGAATTAGCACGGACGTTGATTGCGAAGTATGAGGATGCGGGCCTGTTTGAATTGCTTCGAACGATGCCCAAGAAGCGTTGGGCGGTGAAGACGTTGCAGGTCAGCGGTGATGAGGCTGCGTTCAACGTGCTGCTGCCTGAGTTGGGCGGTGCACGGCAACTCACCAGGGTTGAAATCGGACGCATGGATATTGCGCTTGAGTCGGGCGACATCGATCAGGCTATCAACGCTTTCGAGGAAATCATGGCCATCCAGCGTGTTTTAGGCCAGCAAGCGTGGATCATCAGTCGTCTGACAGCGCAAGCGATTTTTGCTGTGGGAACTTCGCGGA
>JAXMAK010000004.1:0-648054 GCA_046350435.1 Phycisphaerales bacterium | reverse complement strand
CTCCAGCCGCGTTTGATTTGCTGACCCCGGTATGGAGGAGGTCAACGCCGGAGTATCGAACCGAGCCAAGTTGCACTGCGTCAGCGACTTTCGTTCGCGTCCACAGGTCCGGAACGCGATTTTGTGGCGTTCCCGACACCCCAAACACCGCCAGAACCTCTACGATTTCCACCGGCGCGGCGACTGCCAGCACAAGTTTGCGGTTCTCTGCGACGGAAGTGGGCAACGAAGTCATCACAACATCGTATAAACCCCTGACAGCCGTCGTGCGGGCTTCCGGCCTGTGCCATCGATCTTCACTCGAGTTCTCTCTCTCGGAATCACAATGCCATCAATCGCCAATTCCAAGTCCCGCTCGCGGGGTGCCATCGCGACCAAAGCCACTATCGCTCTCGTGCTGCTTGCTGGGGGGGCGATTGGCGTGCATGCTCTTGCTCAGGATGGCAACGCGGGCGCTTCACGTGCGACTGAGTCAGCGCCGAAAACTGAAAACAAGTCTTCCAGTGACAAGCAGAGCAAGGCTCGCACTGCGGACCTCGCGGAAGTAAAACGCCAGGCGTTTGAAATCACCACCGTCGCGAATGGCGATCTGCAGGCGCGAAACCAGATCGAAGTCCGCAGTCCGCTTGAACAGCAATCCACGATTCAGTTTATCGTGCCCGAAGGCACGCGCGTCAAGAAGGGCGATCTCATCGTTCAACTCAACGCCGATCAGATTCAGCGGCAGATCGACGAAGAAACCCCTCGCCTCGCCAGCGCTCGCGCCGAACTCGTCTCGGCTGAGAACCAACTGCAAATCCAGACCAACGACAATGCAAGTAGTCTGCGCAAGGCTGAATTGGAACTGACGCTCGCGGAACTCGCGCTCAATCAATGGCGCGACGGCGACGCTGTCAAGCAGCGTCAGAACCATATCGTGAAACTCGATACGTCAAAGCTTGAACTCGAACGACTCGCCGAGAAGTACTTGCGAAGTCAGGAACTGCTCGCGGAAGGGTTCCTGAGCAAAGACGAATGCGACCGCGATGAAGTTGCGTACATTCGTGCGATTTCGGACTATCAAACGTCGATCCTCGATTTGCAGGTCTTTGACAGTTTCGAGTTTGTCCGCACTGATAAGCAGAAAATCTCCGACGTTGCTGAACGCCGCGCCGAGGTTGAACGAGTTCGGCTGAACAACGACAGCCAACTCACGAGTCGCAAGGCGGATCGCGACAATCGCTCGACACAAGTTGCACTGACGGAATCACGTCTCAAGAAACTGCAAGACCAACTGAGCGGCGCGAAGATGGTCGCGCCGACGGATGGGCTTGTGGTGTATAGCACGAGCGTCGAGGGCATGCGCTGGGGCGGCAGTGGTGAAACACTGCAGATCGGGCAGCAGGTTTATCCCAACCAACTCATCATCGCACTGCCCGACACGAGCGACATGCTCGCAGTCGTGCGCGTACACGAAGCGATGGCTGGGCGTATTCGCCCGGGTCAGGACGTGGCGGTCAAGATCGACGCCGCGGGCGGCAAGGTGTTCCAAGGCAAAGTCGACAGCATCGGCGTCATGGCAGAGTCGGGCGGCTGGCGCGATCCGAATCTCCGCGAGTATTCCGTCAAGATCGCGTTGCAGGACGTGTCCGCCGAAGACGGCCTCAAGCCCGCGATGCGCGTTGAAGGCCGAGTCATGCTCGACAAGGTTCCTGAAGCGTTGACAGTACCTGTGCAGGCCCTGTTCGCGGAAGGCGCGTTGCAATATGTCTACCGCCCGGAAGGCAGCAAGTTTGTGAAGCATCCGGTGAGAGCCGGTCGTCGCAGTGAAACAACCGCCGAGATCACGGCGGGCCTGAGCGAGCGAGACGTGGTCCTGCTTCGCACTCCCCAGCCGGGCGAAGTGCTGACGCGCGCGTGGGATGACGAAGCTCTCAAGATCGCAGGCTACAAGCGAGACGAACAAGGTCAGATCGTGGCCGAGCGTCCCGCAGGCAGGCCAGGTGGTCCGGGCGGCGGTGGGCAAGGTCGACGTGGCCAGCAGCCTCAGAAAACGGCTGAGACATCAGCGGACGACACGAGCCAGCCGAAGACCGATGACAAAGCTGTGGGTGCGACTACCACGCCGACGACGGAGAAGGTTGCCGACAGCGCCACGGCGACGAAGGCGAACAAGTAATCGCCGTGTGACTGCGCTGCTGAGCAGTTCAGTCAAAACAAGTGCAATGAAAAAAGGGTCGATCCACGTGGATCGACCCTTTTCATACATTCAAGTTCTCAACACTTTATTAGACGGGGCACAGTTCGCAAGGGCCTTCCGAGAACTGCAGCAGGAAGCTGCTGATATCGCAAGGATCGAAGACGGACGTGTCGTTGTTGAAGTCGATGTCGTTGCATGTCGCAGTTTCAGGGATGCACGGGCCTTCGGAGTAGACCGAGAGGAACGCGTCGATGTCCTGAGGATCGAAGAACGACGTGTCGTTGTTGAAGTCGATGCTGTCGCAGACAGGCCCGCCGCCAGCGAGTAGCGTGACGTACTGCGTGCCGGGGACGGTGCTGAAGTCGACCTGGCTGGATTCGCCAAGGTTGTTCTCGAAGAAGCCAACGCTCTGGATGCCGCCGATGACCTGGTTGGAGATGTTGGTGTAGTCAGAACTCATGATGAAGCCCGCGACGCGGAGAGGCGTGGTGCCGTTCCAGCCCAGTTCGCTCGCGCGAATGCGGATTTCAACCCCCGTCGCGACATCAGCCGCACCAGCGACACTCGCGCCAACGCCTGTGCCTGTGACGCCTGCGATGTTGTTGTTGTCAATATCGACGACGATCACGCTGGGGGTCAGCGTCTGCGGATCGATCGGGCCGATGGGCGTGGGGTTCTGGTTTGTTGTCGTGCGAGGAGCCGCATTGGTTTCGAGCGGGTCGGCCGTGTTCTGGAATTCCTGATAGTCCGCGAAGGTGCCCGGGAAGTCAATGGGGCTGTTGTCCGGATACTTGTCGCCACCGTTGTACGACGTGAACTCGGTCTGGAAGCCGCTGACTTCGAGGCGGCCGTTCGCACGGATGCACACGGCGTTGGCGTACACCTCGCTGGCGCTGTTGCCAACGCGGAGGATGTAGTCAGCAGTGAAACCTGGCTCAAAGGTCAGGCCCGGGGTGATGATGTCTGGGTCCGGGTCCGGAACATCGATCACGATCGAGCCCATGCGGTTGAGGCCGTTGCCCGAATCAAAGAACGGATTGGGAGGCGTCGCGCCTGAGCCTCGGATGACGTTCTGGCCGTCGGTCGCGTCGGCGTCAAAGAACAGCACGAGACTGTTGAAGTTGTTCTCAAGGTTTGCGCCCAGGAACAGGTGAATCTGGTCATCGCTTGCATCGCCCGGCGTGCCGTTGTTGTCGATGTAGCTGTAGAGGTTGTCGAGTTCGCTGCCGCCGCAGAGGTCGCGGCTGGGAATCAGGCTGCCGCCAACGGGAGCATTGCCCACGCCTTCGCTGTTGCTGTTGTTGATCGCAGCGAGCAAAGTGCCGCCCGTGGGGATCACGCCCGCAGCACCTTCAAGAATCGCGCCGCCGACATCACCATAGTTCACGTTGCCCAAGTACGTGCCTTGACCAGCGCCAGATGGCGCCGAAGGCAGCAGGAACCAGTCGTAGTAGCTCTGGTCGGTGGTGTTGCCGTTGGCGATCATGATCGCGTCGGGTTCGAAGCCTGCGTCCCAAGTCAGACCATCGGTGCTGACTGCGCTTGTTGCGCTGCAACCCGGAATGAAGCCAAAGCCCCAGTTCTGGTTGCCCGAGAGCAAGCGATTCTGGCCGCCCGCTTCGTAGTCAAAGAACAGGCCCACGCGGTGATAGCTGTTGAAGTTACCAGCGACGAACAAGCACAGCATGTCGTCCGCACCGTTGCCTGGCGTGCCGTTGTCCGACACGCGGACGTACATGTTGTCAAGTTCAGAGTTCGCAAGGCTCGTGTAGTTTGTCTGGATCCACGTGCGAGCACCAGCCCACCAGCCGCCCGCGCCGTTGTTGCCGTTGAGGCCGTCGAGTTGACCGTCGAGGGTCGGCATGCCCGCAGCGCGGCTCGCGACCGGCGGGATTGTGATCGTGAGATACTGGTTGCCCGGGAACACCGCGTTGTTCGCGAAGTTCACGGTGCGGCCCTGACCCAGGTTCGGGAAGCCGCCAGAGAATGGCACCGCGTTGTACGTGCCGCTGAGGGGCAGGGGATCCGCGCCAATCACTTGATTGCTCAGGTTGGCTGATGCAGGATTTGAACTGGATCCCATGATTCCCGCAAGTTTGATCGTGCCGCCCGTGGGGTTGCCCAGCGCCGCCAGCGGAATCGCGAGCTCAAGACCAAACACCACGGCTTCCGGATTGCCGGAAGTACCAATCGAGCCCGGCACATTGTCGCCATAGCTCGTGGGCTGGTTCTGCGCCCACACGAGCGCGTAGGGCTCGCCCGCGCCGCGCACGCCGTTCACTGTCACTTGACCGATGGCTTGGCCGGCAATCGCGGCCAACCCTAAAGCAGAAAGACCAATCACGTTCTTCATTTCAACCTCCAAATACCCTCGAGCCACTCTTCTCTTGACACCAAAGCTGCAGCGCCACGCGCAGCAGCGTCGGAACAGCCACAAACGCACGCGCACTAAGGCGATAAGCCACAAACCGCGTGCAACAAAGTCCGTTGCCAAACGTGGCAACAGACCCCAAATTATACCACAAGGCAAGGGGCAAAAGCGAGCAATTTCTGTTCGAATCACACAGAAATAGGTGAACGATCAAACTGTTTCCGGACGGCCTGCGAACTGATTGCGAGGGATACTTGTTGAGCGGTGCATTTCTCGCCGTTGAGAGCAGCTTTGAATATCACAAAATCCCAACAATTCGTCCATGCGATCGGGTGAAACCCCCGCCTCCGTGTGACCCGTTTGAAGCAGACGTTATTGAGATACATTAGAGTTTAATTGTCGCTTGGCGCGACTCAGGCAAGTCGTCGGCAAGTCGAAGATGGATGAATGACCCAAAGTGAACGCGAGACCATCATTTTCTGCAACGTCACGACCTTGACTCGCCTACAAATTCAGGTCCGGCTTTTTGCCCGGGTGCCCAGCCTCATGACAATATAAACACGCGAGGATCACAATGTCCAATCTGCAATCGTGTTTTCAATCACACGCGGTGTTGCTTCAACCAAAGCATACTCGAACGAAAGCTTTCACGCTGATTGAACTACTGGTGGTAATCGCGATCATCGCTCTGCTGATTGGCATCCTGATTCCAGCACTTTCCAAAGCAAGAGAGTCTGGACGAAACCTCAAGTGTCTTACAAACTGTCGCAGCATGGGGCAGTCAATGACGCTGTACGCGAATGACTGGAAGAGCTGGTATCCGGCGATACCCGAAGATCTCAGTGACAGTTATCTCGGCAGCCAGCATGTTCGAGGCGGCCTCGCAGGAATTTTCAGCCTCAATCAAATCGGTAGCAAGAATGGCGATGGTGTGAACGAGCAGGAAGGCCAGATCAAGCGTTGGGAGGGCATTCCGGGACAAGAAGGTGACGCTGACACGCTTGAGTCATATCCAAACGGGAATCGCAAGCCAGTCATGCGCGATTATGTCACTGCCTTCGACAACTTGATCTGCCCGGCTGACAAAGAAGACTATTACTACGGCCAGGCTCAATCGCCGAACGGGCAGCCACTGGGAACATACACAACACCCGCAGCGTGGACGGCTCAGCGTCGCACGCCAACCATTCCGTCTGCAGAACGTGAAATCGTGGGGACGAACATCAGCTATTTGTACATGGCTGGCCTGCGCACCGACGAGCCGCAGATTCCGTACCCGCCTCCCATGTGGGGCGATGAAACGAACGGTAAGGACATTGGAACTGACGCCTGGTACGGCGCATCGGTCGCCACTGACGGCACAGTGACCTTCAACATTCCTGCAGGAATGCAGTCAAATATTAATATCGGCATCAGCGGCTACGCGAAAAACGACAATCATGGCACCAAAGGTGCGAACTTTGTGTACGCCGACGGACATGGTCAATTCGTGATTGAGAACATTCCCCGCGAGTTCTTCGCTCGTTCTACCCCGAACTACACCGCGCAAAAGAGCATCAACGCCGTCAACCCTAATCGCACCAACAAGATTCAAACGATCGATTGATCCCCAGCTTTCCTGCGCCAAACGCCCACGCCCGCCGTGGGCGTTTTTATTCCTGCCAACCAGCGTTTCGCACACCTATATTGTCGCCACTCAATCCCACGATTTTGGTCACCATCTGCAACTGACTCGTGCAATCCACTTCTTCCAACACCGCTTCCCAACCCGCCAACACGCTGCTGAAGCGACTGTTCGTCGCGCAGGAGTCTGGTCTTGTCTTGGTGATCGTGCTGCTCATGACGATCCTCACGATCTTCAGCGGGAAGAAGGATCAGCGAGACTTCATCCCGATCGACGCGGGCACGCAGGTGGCTGAAACGTCAGGCTCGATCACTGCGACTGTGAAGGGCGGAAAGCAAACATTCGCAACCAGCGACGGCTGGGAACTGCGAGGCGGTTCCGAAAATCAAAGTGTCCAGCGCACGCGTCAGGTCAACAAGTTTCTGAACCTCGAAAACCTGATGCAGATACTGCTCTTCGCGAGCTTCATCGCGATCATGGCCGTGGGCATCACTGCCGTGATCATCATGAGCGGGATTGATCTCTCAATAGGAAGCACGTACGCCCTCGCCGCGCTCATCGCGGCGATTGCTCTGCGATACCCGTGGGCGACTGAGGGTTTCCCCGCTGCAAAGATTAGAGAAAGCACATCGCTGTGGTACGTCTTCGCCATCGCAGGCGTCGGGGCACTCGTCGCCCGCGCCGTACTCACGAAACTCGCGCACGCCAAGTCAGCAACATCGCCCAACACGCGCTCCCTCTCGGCTAGCGCAGTTCCCACCGCACTCCTCTGGGCCGGCGTCGGAATGCTCGTCGCAGTCGCCTGGCAGTTGATCGCCGCGATGCACGACACAGGTCGCCAAGTCGAAGGCGGCTTGCTCGCCAAGTCCGCGATGGGTGCGTTTGGATCGCTGGGGCTGGGTCTTGTGGTGTGCCTCATCATCGGCGCATTCTGCGGCTGGCTCAACGGCAACATGGTCGTTGGCCTTCGCGTGCATCCGTTCATCATCACACTGGGCACGATGGCCGCGTTCCGCGGAATCACCGCGCTGCCTACGCAAGCGCAAAGCGTCGGCAACTTTCCCGACAGTTTTCAGAACGTGATCAAGTGGGACGCGGGCAACGGCATCACGCCAGTCCCCATCCTCATCATGATCGTCACCTGCCTCGCAGGCGTTGTCGTTCTCAGCCGCACCGTCATCGGTCGCCAAATCTACGCAATCGGCGGCAATGAAACCGCTGCAACCTACGCTGGCATCCCGGTTGGCAAGGTCAAGAAAATCGTCTACACGATGATGGGCGCGCTCGCGGGGCTCTCGGCGTTTGCATACTTGGGCTACTTCGGCGGCGCGGCTCCAAACGCAGGCGAAGGCTACGAACTAAAGGCCATCGCCGCGGCGGTCATTGGCGGCGCGAGCCTTTCGGGCGGGCGAGGCAGCGCGTTGGGTGCTGTGCTCGGTGCGATTCTCGTCCAACTCATCGACAACGCGATGGTCATCTTGGAGATCGACCAGAGCTACAACAAGGTTGTTCTGGGCGGTGCCATCATCATCGCCGTCGTGCTTGATCAACTCAAGACCCGGCTTGTGCCGGTGGGCAAGTAAAATTCGGAGTAACTCATGAAACACGCTTTCTCAAAACTGGGCCTGATCGCGCTGCTCGCGGCTGGCATGTCACTCACCAACGGTTGCGAAGAAAAGAAACCCGCAACGCCAACGCCGGCACCGGTCAAGACCGCTGATGCTCCCAAGGCTGAAACCAAGCCTGAAATGCCCAACGACGCCATCCACTCCGGCGCCAAGATGCCCAACGATGCGATTCATTCTGGCGCGAAGATGCCGAATGACGCGGTGCATAACGCGGCGGCTGCTGCGAACTCCGCAGCGGGGACCGCTGCTCCCACCCAAGGCACGAAGAAGACCAAGTTCACCTTCGGCATCATCGCGAAGAGCCAGAATAATCCGGTCTTCATTGCTGCGAACAACGGTGCGCAGGCAGCCGCGAAGGAATTCACGAAGGACGGCATCACCGTTGTCGCACAGTGGCAGACACCACCGGAAGAAGACGCGCAGAAGCAGGCTGAGTACATCACGCAGCTTGCAAACTCGGGTGTTGATGGCATTGCAGTCAGCGTGACCGACCCCAAGATTCTGACCAGCGCGATCGACGCCGCTGTTGCAAAGGGCATCCCGGTCGTGTGCTTTGACAGTGACGCGCCCACCAGCAAGCGCATGGCGATCTACGGCATGGACGATGCCGACGCAGGCAAGGAACTCGCTCGCCAACTCGTGAAGTACATGGGCGAGAAGGGCTCCGTCGCGATTCTCGCGGGCAACCAGAACGCCGCGAACCTTCAGGCCCGCGTTCGAGGCGTGAAGGAAGAACTCGCGAACCACAAGGGCATCACTGTCAAGGACACGTATTACCACGGCGAGACCGCTCCGGAAGCAGTCGCCAAGATCAAGAGCGTGCAGACGGCGAATCCTGATGTGACCGGCTGGGCCTTCGTTGGCGGCTGGCCTCTCTACACCAGCAATGCACTGCAGGGCGTCGCAGACAAGGGTGTGACCGTCGTCAGCATCGACACGCTTCCTTTGCCCCTCGAGTACGTGAAGAAGGGTGAAGTGAAAGCACTCGTCGGCCAAGACTACTTCGGGTGGGGCTACGAGAGCGTCCGAATGCTCCTCGACTACGCCAAGGACGGCAAGAAGCCCACAAGCGTCAGCGTCCGCGCGAAAGTTGACATTGTCACGAAGGACAACGTTGATGAGTTCGGCAAGGTGTGGACGGAAAAGTGGTTGAAGAAGTAAATATTCCACACACGCATCGCGAAAGTGATGCGTGTGTTTTTCAAGTAGGCACTGGGGACTGGGCACTAGGCACTGGCAAAGTGCTGCGGATGTTCACGAGTTCTCTGCCAGTGCCCGATGCCCAGCCCCTAGTGCCTTTGATCATGCCTAATGCCTTCCTCTCAGCCCGCAACATCTCCAAGCGCTTCGGCATTACCCAAGCGCTCGACGATGTCTCTGTGGACTTTCTGAGGGGCGAAGTACACGCGCTGATGGGCGAAAATGGTGCCGGCAAGAGCACATTGGGCAAGGCGATCGCTGGGCTGCACAAGCCTGACTCGGGCGAAGTCATCATCGATGGTCGCAAGTTGATTCCGGGCGATCTGGATGACGCGTTCGACGCTGGCGTGCGATTGGTACACCAGGAACTCGCGCAGTGTCCGAATCTATCTGTAGCCGAGAATCTCTGCCTTCATGACATCCCCGCCGCACGTATGCCGCTTTTGAGCAAACTCGGTGGCAACCTCGTGAACTTCCGCGCGATGCGAGACCGTGCCGCACGCCTCGTCCACGCACTCGACAAAACAATCGACATCAACGCACCGTTGGGCGGGTTGTCTCCGGGCCGACGACAGATTTGTCAGATCGCCGCGGCTCTCGATGACGGCAGCGACGGGCTTGGAAAGTCCAAGGGCAAGCCCAAGGTCATTGTCCTCGATGAGCCGACGAGTTCACTGAGCGTCGCCGAGGCTGATCGCCTGATGGAAATCGTCCGCGATCTTGCCAACCAAGGCATCACGATGATCTACGTGAGCCATCGCATGGGCGAGATTTTCAAAGTGACAGATCGCGTCACAATTCTCCGCGATGGCAAGTTTGTCGCGACCAACGTGACGAAACAGATCGACGAACCCACGTTGGTCGAACAGATGATCGGTCGACGCATCGAAACCGCGAAGCATCGCGAGTTTTCAGGCGGAGCAACGCAAAGTTCGCCCGTGGTCCTTGAAGTGCGCAACATGACGTCGCCCGGCAAACTATCCAACGTCTCTGTTCAAGTTCGCCGAGGTGAAGTGGTGGGGCTGGGCGGTCTCGTCGGTGCAGGCCGCAGCGAATTGCTGAGTGCAATCTTCGGGCTCGATCCCAACGCAACTGGCGAAGTGCTTGTCGAAAACAAATCCGTCTCGCTTGCAAATCCCAACGGGCCAATCGACGCCAAGATCGGCTACGTCCCCGAAGACCGTCGCAATCAAGGTTTGTTCTTCCTCCTAGGCGTGGGCGAAAACACCGTCCTGCCCTTCATGCGTTCCCTCGCCAACTCGCTGAACTTCCGCAGCCTTGGCGGCGAGTCGTCTCTGATCCGCGACAAGTTCCAGAACTTCCGCGTGAAAGCCGCGAGTCCTGCAAGCCTGCCAGGCGAACTCTCAGGCGGCAACCAGCAAAAGCTCCTGATCGCGCGCTGGATGGGGAAGGACACCAAAGTCCTGCTGCTCGACGAACCCACCCGAGGCATCGACGTGGGCACCAAGAACGAGGTCTACAAACTCGTACGGGCGTTCGCCGAATCTGGCGGAGCCGTGTTGCTGGTCTCCAGCGAGATGCCCGAACTCCTCGCCTTGTCCGACCGCATCCAAGTGCTGTGCGAAGGTCGCATAACCGGCGAACTCGTCGATGATCAGATGACGCAGGCCAATATTCTCAGACTTGCGACGCTGTCGCACAAAGCCGCGTCTTGATCGTGCCACAATCTCTGCTTCAACAAGTAATTGCGTCCGCAAATCAAGCGAAGAAAAGTCGCAACTTTTCTTGACAAGCACTTGCATGTACACGCTTGCTTCGGGTAGACTATGACCGATCGCTGTATGAGAGCGGCGGTCACTCCACTTGGGGTCGAGGGGAAGCTTGGTGGGTAGGTGGAGAGAGAGACAAGCGAAGGAGAGAGAGACATGCGCTATCTGTTGGCTGCAGGTGTATCGTTTTTGGCTGTATCCGCATCGGCCCATGCTTGGATTCTGAATCCGGGTACAACGTATCAGCTTCATAGCTTTCCCGGCTCAGCTGATCCACCCCCATACGGCTTGCGTTTCGACGAAATGTTCGATGTCACCCCGGGTGACAACGACGTTTTCACGTTCGATTTCGATGCGCCGGGCTCTGACATGCGGATGTTCTACGACGTGAACAACGGCGCGATCCGCGTCTACGGCACCAGTTACGGCGGCCGAGACATCGGTGGCGCGTACGCCGCTGATCAGTACTTGGGCTTCTACAACATCGACTTCACCTGGAACATTGGCGTGACGGATGGCTACTTGGGCGACAACGACACCGTGGTGTTGTCCAACAACGCCAACACCGCCGGCAACACCGGTTTCATCACGACGCCCCTCAGCGCAGGCGGCAGCACCATCAACCTGTGGGACCAGATCAATCACGACAGCGGCACGACGTTCCACGTTGGCGACTGGTTCGGCAATGGCGGGTATGCAGGGGTGCCCGGCATCTCTGGTTGGGGCTGGGTCATTGATAATCCCAACGCCGGCATGGGCGTCATCCGTGACTTCCAGTTCCGCGTTGGTGATCCGATTCCAGCTCCGGGCGCACTCGCCCTCGTCGGCGCAGCAGGCATGATCGCAGCGCGTCGCCGTCGCAACTGAGTTTGACTTCCTATTCGAATGATCGCAAGTCGCTCGCGAGAAATCGCGAGCGACTTTTTTGATTTGTATCGCGACGAAGTCGCACGAGCAGCCAGCAAAACGCAACTCTGAAACTGTCGAGCAACGTTTTCGAACGATGTAGCCGCAGTCAGACTTTGCAAAGACCATTTTTCACTCGCGAGTTTTCTCCAATATGATCCGTTGGTGCTCTCCGTGTCCTCCGTGGTGAACTCGTCTCCCACGGTTGACAGTCATCTTCACGAAAGGTTCCCATGGCCCTCTGGGGCGGCAGATTTTCAGGCGGTCCAGACCCGCTCTTCCAACTCTTGAACGACTCGCTCCCTTTCGACTACCGGCTCGCGAAGCAGGACATCGAAGGCTCCATGGGCTGGGCGAAGGCGATCCATCGCGCCGGTGTTTTGAACGCCGAAGAACACACCAAACTCCAAAGCGCACTCAAGGACTTGCTGGATGAGGTCGTTGCCGATCCCGAGGCTCCGCTGAAGGATCAAACGCCAAAAGTTGCGGCAAAGTCCAAGAGCAAGACCAAGTCGGTTCACGACGAGGACGTTCACTCATGGGTCGAACGTCGCTTGATCGCGATGGTGGGGGACCTTGGCAAGAAGTTGCACACTGGTCGCAGTCGTAACGATCAGGTCGCGACCGATCTTCGCCTTTGGACACGAGAAGCCATCGATCATCGCCTCGCGGAAATCGCCGCGACTCGCAAAACGCTGATCGAGTTCGCGCAGCAAAACTCCACGATCATCATCCCGGGCTACACGCACTTGCAACGCGCCCAGCCCGTGCTGCTCGCGCACTGGGCCCTTGCGTACGTCGAAATGCTCACTCGCGACGAAGCGCGATTGCAGGACGCTCGCAAACGCGTCAACGTCTCGCCGCTTGGTTCTGGTGCACTCGCGGGCACCGCGTACAACATCGATCGCGATCAACTCGCACGTGATCTTGGTTTTGAATTCGCAACCGCAAACTCGCTCGACGCAGTCTCCGATCGTGACTTCGTCGTTGAAACACTCAGCGCACTCGCAACGCTCGCGATGCATCTGTCCCGCCTCGGCGAAGACCTCATCCTCTACGGCAGCGGCGAATTTGCGTTCTTTGAATACGACGACGCGTTCAGTTCAGGCTCGTCGCTCATGCCGCAGAAGAAAAACCCCGACGCTGCTGAACTCCTGCGAGGAAAGTCAGGCCGCGTCATCGCGTCGCTCACGTCTCTGCTCGTCACGCTCAAGGGTCTTCCGCTCGCGTACAACAAGGACCTGCAGGAAGACAAGGAGCCGCTCTTTGACGCGATGGAGCAGACCAGCCTCTGCCTCCAAGCCACGGCTCGAATCTTCCAGGGCATCACCGTCCGCACCGAAGTCGCACGCAAAGCCGCGCAGGGCGGCTACAGCAACGCGACAGATCTCGCCGACTACCTCGTCGCCAAGGGCGTGCCCTTCCGCGACGCGCACGATCAAGTCGGGCAAGCGGTCCGGCTCGCAATCAAGCAAAACCTCCCCCTCGAAGAACTGCCACTCGCCGACTTGCAAGCTTGCTGCCCAGCAGCCAAAGACGACGTCTTCGCCGCACTGCAGTTGCACGCGGGGCTTGCAAAACGCAATGTCAAAGGTGGGACTGGGCCGAAGGCGGTTGCGGATGCGTTGGCGAAGTGGACTGCACGCTAACAAGAGCCGAGGTGCGCAAGCACCCGGTACGAGTTTGTTACTGTGATCCGCGACACTACGTGTTGCGATGCTCTCTCGCCGCCCGCGCTCTTTCCAACGCCTCCTTCAAAATCCTCTCCGCCCCATGGGTCGTCGGCTTGTAATACTGCTTCTCAACGCCCAAGTACTCCTGATTTCCGATCATGCCAAGGTGGGGATCGGGCGTGCCTTCGCTGTGGGCGTAGCGGTACGCCTCGCCGTCCTTCGCGTGCACGCCGATCTCGTTGGCTTTTCGAACATTGCCGTCCTTGATATGCACGGGCACGGGAATCGTGCGGCCCTCGGCAACATCTTTCATCGCATCGTCAATCGCGACGTAACTCGCGTTGCTCTTTGGCGCGAGAGCGAGATAGGTGGTCGTCTGCGCAAGCGTGATTCGTGCTTCGGGCATGCCGATGCGTTCGACAATCGTGAAGCAACTCGCCGCGATCATGATGGCACGCGGGTCGGCGTTGCCGATATCTTCGCTCGCAAGAATCGCCAAGCGTCGAGCTATGAAGCGAGGGTCTTCGCCCGCGTCCAGCATTCGTGCGAGCCAGTAAATCGCCGCGTCTGGATCGCTGCCGCGCACGCTTTTGATGAGTGCGCTCGCGTGGTCGTAATGCTGATCGCCGCTGGCGTCGTAGAGGGCGGCTTTTTGCTGGATGGAGTCTTGGGCGACGACGGCGTCGATCACGATCCCGGCATTCGGCGTTCGTGATTCGGCATTCGTAGTTGAAGAGCCACCATCTCGCGACGCATCCAAACTCGCTTGCGACGAATCACGAATCACGAATGCCGAATGCCGCTCCTTCTGACTCTCGACCGCCACCTCAAGCGCGCCCAGCGCCCGCCTCGCATCCCCATCACACTTCACCGCCCAAATCTTGAGCGCTTCATCAGTCACGTGCAGATCAAGATTGCCGTACCCGCGTTCGTTGTCAGCAATCCCACGCTTCAACACACCGACGATGTCTTCTTCGCTCAACGATTCAAGCCGAAACAGCGTGCTGCGGCTGACTAGTGCTGAGTTGACCGCAAATAGCGGATTCTCCGTTGTCGCACCGATCAGCGTGATAAGCCCACGCTCGACATCGGTAAGCAAAACGTCCTGCTGCGACTTGGTAAAGCGATGGATTTCATCGAGAAACAGAATCGTCCGTTTGCCTTCGAGTTCGAGTCTGCGCTGCGCTTCATCAATTACATCGCGAATCCGCTTCACGCCCACCAGCGCCGCGTTCTCCCGTACAAACGCCCGCTTCGTATGTTTCGCGATCAGTTCCGCGAGCGTCGTTTTTCCCGTCCCGGGCGGCCCATGAAAAATCATGCTCGTGACAGTGTCCGCACTCAGCATCCGTCGCAGCAGCTTGCCTGGACCCAAGATGTGTTGCTGCCCCGCAAACTCTTCGAGCGAACGAGGCCTCATCCGCACCGCCAGCGGCTCAACACTCTTCCGAGATTGCTCACGCTTCGCGGCCCAAAGGTCGGACATGTGAAATCGTAAGCGCGAAGACAAGAGCAGTAGTGCGCACATGCAACCCGCAAAAATTCTTGGTCGAATCGAACCTCGCACACTGCTCACGCACCCCGACAAATGCACTCACACTTTTTTGTGAAACCGATACCAATAGCTCCTCGAAATCTCAAGCCATTGACTGAATCGGAAGTGAACGCCATGTTCAAAGCACTCCGTTCGATGCATGAAATCGAGAAATCGTGCGATGCACTGCTGCTGCCGGTCATCAAGCAGTGACCACCGATCATGTCGATAGTCGAATCCTTCTGTCGTGAGCAGCAGCAGCTCTTTGAGGTGTACCGCACTTTTGCCGCGAAGCGTGCAAACCAGCATGGGAGCGACGTAGTAGCGGCTCGCCACCGGATTGAAAAATAAAACCGGGTGATGTCGATCAGTCCACGGCGGCTCTTCGACAAGCTCCTCCCACCCCAACTCGTCGTCCTGCTCGCGTGCAGCGGCGCGATCCTCAGGTGTGTCATCCAGCGGATCGCCTACACACCACGCCTCACTCCACGAAATTCCTCCCTCCCGCGTCACGTCTTTCCATGCGGCATATATCTCCGCGATAATCGCCTCGCGCTCCTCAGCAAACTCCTCGGGATATCGCAGTGTCCCCATACCGACATCATACCGCTCTGAAAAAGCAGCGAAGCAATGGCCGAGGTGCGCAAGCACCGGACATGGATAGATAGATTGAAACGCAGAGTCAACATTGGGTTGACGCTGCGTTTCTCATTGCCTTTCCACTTTTCTGCGATTTGTGCAAGGTTCGCCCGGCGGCTTGTGCCGCTCGGCTCTAGTTTAGTCCGCATACCCGTTTGGCCGCGCGGTGTGCCACTTCCACGCCGTCTCCACAGTCTTCACAATATCCGCAAACTGCGGCTTCCAGCCCAAACGCGTTTTCAGTTTCGTCGGATCGGCGACGAGCGCTGGTGGGTCGCCCGGTCGACGCGGGCCAAACTTGTACGGGATCTTTGTGCCCGTCACCTTCTCGCACGCCTTGATGATATCAAGATTCGATTGGCCGTTGCCGGTACCAATGTTGTAGACCTCTGCAGTCGTCGGCCCCGTTGCTTCGATCGCAAGTTGGTGCGCTTGCGCAAGATCGCTCGTGTGAATGTAATCGCGAATGCACGTGCCGTCGGGCGTTGGATAGTCGTTGCCGAAAATTGCCAGTTCCTTGCGCTTGCCGAGCGGCACTTCCAGCACGATTGGGATCAAGTGCGTTTCAGGCCGATGGTCTTCGCCATATTGCCCGTCCGGGTCCGCACCCGCCGCATTGAAGTAGCGCAGCAGCGTAAATCCGAGTCCGTACGCATGCGCGTAGTCACGAATCATCCATTCCACAGCGAGTTTCGTGCGGGCGTATGGCGAGCACGGGTCCTGCAGCGAGTCTTCCGCCATCGGAACTTTCGGATTCATGCCGTACGTCGCGCATGTGCTCGAAAACAGCATGCGTTTCACGCCCGCCTTGTTCATCGCGCGAAGCAGGCTCTGCGTTCCCGCGACGTTATTGCTGTAGTGATAGTCAGGATTCGTCACCGACTCGCCCACATACGTCGCCGCGGCGAAGTGCATCACGGCTTCAATCTTGAACTTGCTCATCACTGTCGCGAGCGTGTCGGTGTTGGCGATATCGCCCACGATCAGTCGGCCCGCGGGCACCGCCGAGATGTGACCTTCCTTCAAGTTGTCGTACGCGATGGGGTTGTGCCCATGCTTCGCAAGCCAACGCAAGCAAGCCGACCCAACAAACCCGGCGCCGCCGGTGACGAGAATGTTCATTCCAACGCTCCTGTAGTCATGTTTACAAGTTTGATCTTCTTTTTATTCGCAGCCGCTGCAAGTGCTTTGTCAAGTGTGCATAGCGGAAACCCCGTTCTTTCGCAGAGTTCAACATACGCCGCGTCGTACACGGTGAGACCGAGTTTTCTTGCTATGTCAGGTAGTTCACTCACAGATAAAGGTCCCGACATTTCCGTATCGATGTCAAACTCGAAGTCCAACAGATCGGCGATTGATTCATCTGCTCGCTGGCGAGTGATTCGCTTTCGCCGCTCGGCCACGACGAGTGTGTTCGCAACTTCCATGAACCAAAGAGACGGAACAACTATTCGCGATTTTCTGTGGGTGTCCCAAAATACATCGACATCACTCGTTGATTCATCCTCAAAACACAAAGTCATCGCGGCTGAACAGTCTAGCACAAACTGCGGAATCACTTGCGCGCCTCCCGTCCTTCACGCACAAGGTCCATGATAGTTGTTCCTTTCAACTTGTTGTACTTTCGGCGAATCAACATGCGTGCCATGGCTGATGCACGCTTCATGGCGAGTTGCTCGTTGTTCACCGGAAGCAGTCTCGCGACCGGCTTGCCGTGCCGAGTGATCGTCAACTCTTCGCCGTGTTCAACGCGATCAAGCATCTGCGAAAAGAGAGACTTGGCGTCGTACGTAGAGATCGTGGACTTGTTTTGGCGTGCAATCATGTCTGACTAGTATATGACCAGAATTGGCTCGACGCTTACCGTGCCCTCATCCACACCGGCTCTTTCCCCTCAAGCGCCTCCGGCAACACCGCATGCAAGAACCGATCCATCACATGAGGCCATTCCAACACATCGCGAACACGCCGCACGGCTGCCTTGCCCATGTCGTGCAACTTCGCGGGATCTTGAAGCGCGGTGATTAAAGCATCAGCAAGCCCGTCCGCCGTTCGATTGCTTGTCAAGATGCCGGTCACGCCATTGTCGACGATGTCAGGCAACGCCCAGTCATCGAATCCGACAATCGGCAGCCCGTGACTCGCCGCCTCGACAAACACCAGTCCCCACGTCTCGCACTTCGTCGGCATGCAGAACACGCTGGAGTTGAGATACAACTCGTGCAGTTGTTCGTTGCTCGCAAACGGAATGTGCTCGATGCCAGGGCCGGCTTCAAACTTGCCCATACTGCTCACAACCGTGAGCGTTGCATCGGGCACACGCTCACGAACTTTCTTGAACGCTTCGATGAGCGTGTCGCCACCCTTGCGTTCAAAGGCTCGGCCCACAAACAAGATCCGCTTGCGGTCATATCGCGCACGCGTTGGCTCTTCCATCGTTTCCCAGCGTCGAATCGCGCCCGCACCGATCGGAAACACCTTGGACTTTGGATATCCGTAATCGCGCTCAATCGAGTCCGCAACGAAACTCGCGAAACTCAGAATGCCATCCGCGTTCTTGATGACCGACTTGTGAAATTCCTTCTGCTGTTCAATCTGCTCGCGCGAGAGCGAGTTGTATCCAAACCCGCCGCCGGCAACTGCATCCTCAACGGTGATGTCCTGAAACAAGTACCGCCGAATCGCAAGAGCGGGATTGATGATGGGCAGCACGTAGTGATACACGACGGGCGTTCCGTGTGGCAATCTGCTGAGCAATCTCGCAAGGTTGCCCGATCGCTCGTCCGCCGGTGCCATGACCGGGCTCCGCGGCTTCTTATACGACTGCGTGATCCTTCGCTTCACGCGAAAGAGAAAGTGCCGCACGTTGCTGCGTCCATGCAACTCCGCGAAACTGGAATCGTGAAAATTCCATGCCCCATACAGCAGCCCGCGTTCCTTCAGCCGATTGCAAATCGACGGCACCACGCCGGAGTTCGTCCAGCGGTCCCAAGGGTCAAACGCAGAGATGTACAGAACTTGCCGTTTCGCAGATGACAATCAAAGCTCCCAACATGCAGCCCGACCGTCAGGGAGGGCTTCGTCCTTGACCCACTATGTGAGTTCTATTTTCAGCACAGAGACACAGAGATCAAGAGGAAGATGAGGGGGTGATGAGATGATGAGATGATGTGAAAAATCCAGTGAGCATTAGGTTTTTCTGACTCATCGTCTCATCATCCCATCATCTCTCTTCACCCTCCTGATCTTTGTGTCTGTGTGCTGAAATGAAACTCTCACGTCGTTCACTTCCGTGCCAAAATCCACTCCGCCGCCCCCATCAAGTTATCGGCTACATGGTCCGCCAACTTCGAAGCTTCTGGCTGCGTCGCGCCGTGCCCCGTCCGCACATGAATTGTTCCAACAACTCCAGCGTTTTTGCCTGCAAGCACATCGCTCAACATATCCCCAACCATCCACGACTTTTTCAAGTCAATCCCGAGTTCCTTCGCCGCCCGCAACAGCATGCCGGGTCCCGGCTTGCGATCCGGATGATCAACGCGCGACCTGCGATCCGCCGCATTATCCATTTCCGGTGGCGGCGGCACCGTGCAGAAGTACGCCCCGTCCAACATCGCCCCGCGCTCGCGAAGCTGCTTCTCAACTTCCGCCTGCACCGCATGCATGTCTGATTCAGTCAACTTGCCGCGCCCCACACCAGACTGATTGCTCACGACGACGCACAAGAACCCAGCCAAACGCAACCGCGAAATCGCATCCGCAGCGCCAGACAAAATCTCAACATGCTCCGGGCGCGAGATGTAATGCACCTCCCGAATGATGGTGCCATCGCGATCAAGAAACACGGCGGGTCGAAGCATGGCCAAAGGTACGCGCCCCTCAAGCCCCTCCCGCGAGGCTCTGCGAGTGGGAGGGGTTTGGGGTGGGCGAACTTTCGCAGCGTGTTGTTTTGAAACGGTGATCCGGTGATCCGGTGATCCGGTGAGACGGTGAGACGGTGAGACGGTGAAGAAGAAATATGCACGCTACGTAAATAGCGATTCACCGTCTCACCGTCTCACCGTCTCGTACTCACTTCTTCATCGCCGACCGCCACACCACGCCACGCTTCTTCTTCACCAGTTCCCCAATGACCTTCACCATCGAAGCAGGCTTCAAGTCCGCCTTCGTCAGCGAGTTCACGGGCCACCAGACAAACTCAATTTCCTTTTCCAAACTCGCAACCGCCTCGGGCATCTCTTGTCGCGTCGAGCCGCCCGACGTCCTAGTCACCTTCGCACGCTTCGCAACTAACACAAAGTTCACTTCATGCCGCCGCGTGCTTTTTTGAACAAACGAATGCTCCTCGACAAACACACACGCCCCCATCTTGACCTTCAGCCCCGCCTCTTCCATCAACTCTCTCGCACCCGCATCGCTCGCACTCTCCCCAAACTCCACATGCCCGCCCGGCAAGTACGTGTAGCCACGCTTCGCATGCTTGCACAACAAGACATGCCCGTGTTCAACGATCAAGACGCGTGAAATGACTTCGATGTGACTCGGCATCTGTGATTATTCGTGATCTCAGCACTCAATACTGCGCCCCCTCCGCCGCGGGCCACAACTACCAAAAAACCACAACAAAACCAGCAACTTTTCTGGCACATCCCCCAAAAGTGTTGCATACTCCACTCGGTCCGATATCGGGCCTGCTTCTTCTGGTCTCTCAAGGGGTTTCCATGCTCAACATCATCACTCGCCCCCCGCGCAATGCAACCACACTGGTCGCATCGTTCGCGTACTTTGCAATTGTTCAAGCCGCATCCGCGCAGGTTCCGGTTATTTCGTTGGGCCCGCGCCCATTTAGCGGCGGTTACGTATCCCTTTCTGGCGATGGCTCAACAGTGATTAACACCAGGCTGAACGCGACATCAGTCGCTGGTTGGTATCACCGAGACGGTGTGTGGAGAACGATTCAAGCTCCCGCCGGGTCGCTCGCGGCTGTCGAATCCGTGACAAAGGATGGTGTTCACTTCATTGGGCGAATCGCAGGGACGCAGCAAGACACAACGATCCCAGCCGTGTGGTGGCCCGAGACCGGTTGGATTCCTGTCAGCAGTGATCCTCGTGTCGAGATTTCGTTCGGGGGCTCGAGTGAGCACGGATTGGAACTTCTCGCAACCATCCGACACACTGACTTTTTTGAAAGGACAAGATTCTACTTTGCGCAGGGTCAGTACGTTGTTGACAATCGACCGGGCCGCAGTGTTTCACCGTTTTCAGTTGTGTATGACCAAGACCTTTCAGCGTGGTCTGGAATGTCAAGTGATGGCTCCCGTGCATTGGAGTTCAATGGTAGTTTTCTGCAGGACGGCATCTCACTCGTATACCCTTCCAGCGAATCCATCAATGTCGGGCGACCCAACGGACTTATCCCGTTCGGAGGTACTGAAGAATCCAGCGGGCGAATCTCCGGCAACGGACGCGTTGTCTACGGAGACTACAGCTACAACGGTCCTCAGATGGGCGGCGGCTACATAAATGTCTCCGGCGCCTTCCGTTGGGAACAGGATGTCGGCAACGTCTTCCTTTCCTACCCGCCCAGCGGTGACGTCATCAAAATCAGCTTCGACGGCAACCTCGTCCTCACCTCCACCGGCATCTACGACTATCTCGCTCAAACCAATCAACCCACCCTCACCTACCTCCAAGACAACGGCGCAGACTTCACCGGCTGGTCCTCCATTACAATCGCCGACATCTCCTCAGACTTCCGCACCTTCGTCGGCACCGGCACCTTCGCCGGCTCGACGCAAGTCTGGAAAGTGACAATTCCCTCAACGCCAACATTGTCAGTGCTTGTTGTTGTGGTCACTGCCGCATGTCGTCGCCGCCGCGCTTAACTGAACACCCTCTTCACATCCTGCTCCGCAATCCCAAGACTCTCATGCGTTCCAATGTCTCGGTGATAGGCCTCTTTCCCGCTCGCCGCGAGCGTCGGTCCGTGTTCAATCGCGTGCATCCTTCCCACCAGCCTCGGCAGCACATCAAAGCCAATATCAAACGCCTTCCACCCGGCGATCTCGTGCCACAGCGAGCGCGACATCGCATACAGCCCGGCGTTCGCCAAGTTGCTCTTGGGCTGCTTGGGTTTTTCAATGAAACTCAACACCTTGCCGCACATCGCCGTCGCAAATGCCGGTGGCACAGGCGTCCCCGCCTGTGCAGCGTTTGCTCCCGACAACTCTGCAATCCCGCTCTTCTCCGGAAACTGTGCCCGAAACAACAACATCGTGAACGGGTCCGCGTGCGACCTGTGATACTCAAGAAACTTCCCAAGATCAATATTGCTCAAGTTGTCGCTGTAAATGATGAGCACCTCTTCGCCAGGTGTCTTCGTAGGCTCGGCTCGGGCAGCATCTCGCAGGGCAACTTCGCGCGACGCGTTATCGCCCGATGGCGGCACAAATCGATCATTCGCCGTAATCGTCCCCG
The DNA here is from genome assembly GCA_046350435.1 of Phycisphaerales bacterium. Classification (GTDB taxonomy): domain Bacteria; phylum Planctomycetota; class Phycisphaerae; order Phycisphaerales; family UBA1924; genus BJHL01. The sequence goes on along the minus strand of JAXMAK010000004.1, from coordinate 626,093 downwards.
CACTTCCCAAAAGTTGCGGCTCATACGTCTCAACCACTTCAAAATTCCCCGTCGCATTCTTCTTCGCGATGTACTCGCGCACTTGTTCTGGCAAGTGATGCGTATTGATCAGCACATGCCGAATCCCCGCCCGCTCGAACGCGTCAAACCAGTACTCAAGCAAAGGCCGCCCGCCGATTGGCACGAGGCACTTGGGCAGCGTGTCGGTAATCGGTCTGAGACGCGCACCAATACCCGCCGCGGTCAACAAAACCCGCACGTCTCGATTCAGTTGTCCGCCAGTGTTGCTCATGATGCCGCCAATGTACGCCCCAACGCCCAATAACGCGACGAAAGTCCAAGATTCCTCGTCATGATCGGCACGCTTGCCGCATTGAACCACTCGTTACCCGCATCTCCCCGCACACGCCCGCAGATCAATTCGATAGTACTCGCGAAGGTTCGCCGCAAGGAAGTTGCGACATCTTCGGAGCACATCATGTCTGACAAAGCCGAGAAAAAACCCAAGGAAGCAGCCGCCGAACCCGCCAAGGAAGGCGCAGAGCCCGCCGCGAAGAAAGGCCCGCCGATCAAGTTGATCGGTGCTGTTGCCGTCATCATGATCGCTGAAGGCGCGGGCGTCTACTTCCTCGCGTCCGCGACCGGCCCCAAGGACGCGCACGCCGACGTCAAGCATGTCGAAGACGAACACGCGAAGAACGCCGAAGCGCTCGTCGAGATTCCGCTCGTCGAAGACAAGTTCCAGAACATGCAGTCAGGCCGCGCTTACATCTGGGACATGTCGATTGTGATCAAGGTCAAGGGCAAGGACGAAGAACTCGTCACCAAGACGCTCGAGCGCAACGCCGCCGAAGTGAAGGAAGGCGTTGCCCTCATAGTCCGCCGCGCCGCGCACACGCACTTGTTGGAGCCAGGCCTCGAAAGCCTCAACCGCCAACTCGTGTCCTACCTCAACACCGTCGTCGAACACGACGCCGAAGGCAAGGACCGCGTGCAGCGAGTGTTGATCCCCAAGTGCAAGGGCTTCCCGGCGGAGTAAACAAATCGATCAACATGTTTCACCAAGTCGTCGATTCACCCGGCGACTTTTTTCTGCGCGATATCGACAGTTTCACTCGAGCTGCTCCTTGCTTTCGCACGCCACTTCGCGATGATCCATCCGACGCTGTCGGCAAAGCAAAATCGTCAAATTGTCCAATAATTTCGGCCTTTGCGTGCATCTACGCACGCAAACCGCCCAAATTCCCCGACAGATGATCCGCGCAACCACCTACCATCCCCTCCGTGAGTGCGCAGCAAGATCACAACCCCAAACCCTCGCAGAAAACTGGTCGCTGCATTGTCTGGTCGCCGCCCGGCGTGCCCCAAGACCCGCACCTCTCGCACGCGTTGCATCGCCCCAACCTCGACGTGCGCAATGTCCACGATGATCTCGGCGTGATCGCCGCGACGCTCGAAGGCTTGTCGACACGCGATCTGACAAAGCACGAGCCGCGCATTCTGCTCTGCATCGAGCCGCACCGCCTCACACGTCTCGCCGAGTGTCTTGAAGTCCTCACGACCTACGTGCACGAGTTGACGCTGTGGGTCTTCGATCCCTCTCGCTTCGACGTGCTCCGCAAAGTCTCGCAGCAGGAATTGCTCGCATACCGCGTTGACGCTCCGCATCAGCCCGAGCCAACCAAGCCTGAACCAACTCCGCTCGCAGAACCCGCGCGCAAGCCCAAGATCGACGTTCACCAAGCCGAAACGCAGCGCACCATTGGTGTGACGCCAAGCCCAACGCTCAACATCGCGCCAGGTCAAACGGCGTGGGCAGGCCCTTGGGGACCCGATACATCCGATCCAAAAGTTGCTGAAACAGCAGCAAAAAACGACGTACCAGCCGCCGACACTGTCCGAACAGAGTCGTGGAACCCAACTCACAAGTTGCGTCTCGCTGGCGGCGATGATGAGACTCCCGTCGCGCCCGCAGCGAAGCCCGCCGCGAATATTGAACCCGCGCCGCTCGCCGCGCAGCCGCCCGCGATTCCTGTCGCGCCCGTTCCTCCCACTCCAGTCCCAAGCAGCCTGCTCCCCGCTGAACCTCCGTCGCAAGAACCTCTGCTCACAGACGAAGAACTCGCGATGCTCCTGGGCGATGATCCACGCTTCTCTGGCCAATCCTGAACCCTTTCTCCCTCACAGCCATGACAACATTCTCCCCGACAGCGTCTGATCTTGCTCGCCGCGTGCTGCTCGTGGGTCGCACGGGTGTCGACTCAACGCTGCGACTCGACAGCGAACTCGAAATCGTGCGATGCTCAAACTTGGGCCAGGCAATCGCCGAACTCACGCTCGCAAAGGGCGATCACGCGGGCGCGCCCGCCAACTGCACGCTGGTTGTCGCTCGCGATCACTACGCCGCAGACGCCAGCCGATGGCGCAACTTTGTCACGCAAGCCCGCCAAAGTTATCCGGGCGTGCGAATTTTGCTCGAAGGAACTGGTGCTGGTGGCTCAGACTCCGACGGTTCTCAAACCGCTCTGAAGCCAGCGGATTTCGCCGCCGATGGCTTCCTCATGGGAAGCGAGAACGCGGACCAGATTCGCAAGACTGTGCGAGGCGAAAGCGAAAATGCCGCCGCGCCCACGCCTCGCGCCGCTGAACCCAAGCCAACGCCCAAACCCGCTGCACCGGCGAAGCAAGCCACGCCACCGCCGCTTCCAGCAACTGAATCGTCGCACGCAGGCGATTCCGAACTCGTCGCAGCACTCTTGCGAGGCGAAGACGCTCTCCCCGCCGCGATGGGCATCATTCGTGATCGCACGGGCGACAGCACGGTCGAATTTGTCCGCACCGCAGATGTGAACTCCGCAACGATGCCATTCTCCGGCGCACAGTGCCCGGTCATCTGGACGCCCGAAGCCCTGAAGAGCAACGAACCCGTCAGCCCAACCGAAGTCGTGCGCACACCCGCTCGCTTTGGTGTGCTTCGCTCCTCTCGCTCCACTGTCAACGCACTCGCGCCCCACGCGAACTGGCTCGCGACGTGGCTGCGCATGGGCGAGCAGCAGTCGCAGCTCCGCGAAGCCGCGTTCACTGACCCGCTCACCAAGGCGCTCAACCGCCGCTACTTCGAGCGTTTCATGGAAGGCGCACTCGACCGCGCCCGCAATCAGCGCCACTTTGTGACGGTGCTGCTCTTCGACATCGACAACTTCAAGCAATACAACGACCGCTACGGCCATGAAGCAGGCGACGAAATCCTCCTGCAAACCTGCGAACTGCTCCGCAGCGTGATCCGCCCGACCGACCGCGTCTGCCGCATGGGAGGCGACGAATTCGTCGTCATCTTCGATGAACCCGAAGGCCCGCGTATGGAAGGCTCGCGCCACCCCAGCAACGTCTGCGACATCGCCGAACGCTTCCAGAAGCAAGTCAGCTCGCAGAAGTTCGCCAAGCTGCAGGAACTCACACCCGGCTCCCTCACCATCAGCGGCGGCCTCGCAACATTCCCATGGGATGGCCGGACGCCAACAGAACTGCTCAAGAAAGCCGACGACCTGCTCCTACAGAGCAAACGCCAAGGCAAAAACGCAATCACGTTCGGGCCGGGTGCGCTGCGGATGTGAATGTGACGTGCGGATGACGTGCCACCGACTGCTGCTTTGAGCGGTCGGTGGAGAACGCCAATGTATCTGCGATTCTTTGTCCAACGTGAATCAACGTCGGATGTCAACAATCGTTGACCTCTGCGCCATTTGTACGACTCCGCACCGACCGCTCAAAGCAGCAGTCGGTGGCACGATCACCCCCCAACCTTTGCCTCACGCGCCCCAACCCGCTTCGCCAACGTCTTATCCAGCAACTCCACGATCTCCTCGTGCAGTTTCTTCGATTCCATGTGCTCGATTTCCGAGCCGCCCGTGGGCAGGTCGTTGATCAAAATCGAAAACACAAGGCTCTCGCCGCTCGCCGGATCATTCACAAATCCCGATAGGCATCGCACGCCCTTGATGTAACCGCTCTTGGCATACACCTGATTGCGGAGCTTCGTCGTGCGGAAACGCTTCTCCAGCGTGCCCTCGCCCGGCGTTGCAAGGCTGTGAATGAACGTCGGTCCCCAGGACTTCTTGGAGATATCACTCAGCCACGCCGCAACCGTGTGAGGCGACACCTTGTTGTCGGGCGAAAGACCCGACCCATCCGACACCGTCGTGCTCGCCGCGGCTTCCGGCCCCAGTTCTTTCGACAGCATCATGCGCATCACCGCCGCGCCATTGGTCCAACTACCCGGCTCCTTTGTGATCGCATTGCCCATGCGCTTGAACAGCGATTCCGCGTACAGATTCTCGCTATCGACGTTGCAGCGACGCAGCACCTCTTCGATCGGCGTGCTGATCACCGCAAGCACGCGGCCTTCATTGATCGCTTCGTCTGACTGCACCACGCGCACGTTGGTCGGAATATTGGAGCCCACCACAGTCTGATCCGCGATCTTCACGCCCGCGCTGATCAGGTTCGTAGCCATCACGCGACCAAAGAAAATCGGCGGCTCGCCCAGGGTCACGTCCGCAGCGACCTTCGCCTGCACTGCAACGTCGCCCCGCATGATGAACGACGTGTCATCGCCATTGCGAGCCAGCCACACCGTGTTCGATCCCTTGGAAATTGTGCGTGCCTTGCTCGTATCGATGCGAAGCCATGAGACGTCTGGCTGCGTGGAATACAAAGGCGTCGCGCCAGCCCCGCTCGGATGAGGCTTGGGGAACACGCTCAAAACGTTGGTATGAAAGTTGATGCCCGCGACCGGCGCCGAATATGCAAGGTGCAGGTTTTCCTTATTCCAGCGAGGATGCACAAACTCGCGATCAAACACGCGATCATCCACGATCACTTCGCTCACGCTCGTGATGCCCGCTTTGGGCAACGCGCCCGCAACCGTCCGCAGCATGTCATCGACCGTCAGGTTCTTGTCACCCCGCTTGAGCACTTCCGGATCGCCCAGCGCCGGATCGCCGCTGCCTTTGATAATGAGCCGCGTGCCGTCCAACGCGACCTCAGTCTTGAACACAAAGTCCGGCCCCAAGACCATCACCGCTGCGCCGCTGGTGAGCAGTTTCATGTTCGACGCAGGCGTGAAAGGCTCATACGCGTTGTAACTGGCGAGCAGCGTCCCATCGCGAGGGTCCATCAGGCACACGCCAACCCGTGCCGCACCAAGCTTGCTGGATTGAATCAAGTCGCGCACTTCATCTTGAAGTTGTCCCGCCCCAATCGCCGCCTGAGCGACGCTCAGCGTCGCGGAATGAAGAAGGCTGAGACCAAAAACGAACAGACCAAGACCGTGAGCAGCCGTGCGCAAGGTGAAATCCTCCATGGAAAGAACACTGTATCGGCGAATCCGCGGCGAGGTCTTGATCGGGTCTCGCATTGGAGGGAATTCACCACAAAGACGCGAAGAACTCAAAGAAAACGGAAACCTCCGACGTACGCAAACGAAATCTTCTGCAGGGATTCAGAAAGCCGTACCGGACATTGACAAATCGAATGACCGCTATCGCAGCACTACCAAACGACCACTTCCAGTCTCTTGCATTCTTTGTGCTCTTCGCGTCTTTGTGGTGAAATTCCCAATCACCACAGACCGACTCACTGCCCCGACAGCATCAGCCGCACCCGCTCCTTCGGGTCCATCACTTCATTCTCGCGGCCGATCTTCTTGAACACTTCGTTCAAGCGAGCAAGCACCGCCTCCGCCTTATTTTGCTTGTCGTTCGCGAGGTGCAATTGTGCCAGTTGCACGTAGTACATCGTGTTGCGAGGCTGCCGCTTGATCGCCTCTTCATACCACGTTGCCGCTTCGTCGGGCTTCTGGTCAATCGTCGCAAGCACGGCACGCAGGGCACGCAGCGGAGCCGAGGTGGGCTTCAGCCGCAGTATCTCAGGCATCTCCTTGATCGCTTCGTCCTTGTTCCCGGTTCGCGCCAGCAGCGAGATCGCATTGACCAGCGCGTCTTCGTCCGCACCTCGCACATCCTTCACAACTTCACGGGCAAGTTTCAACCCGTCCTCAAGGCGCTGATTGCCAACATACAGATTCGCTAACGCCAGTTTGACGTGGTGCGCATCACTTCGGCGTTCCAACATGCTCTTCATGTAGGTTTCGTACTCCGCCGCACTGCGCCCGTTCGCTCGCATGATCGTCGCGATGCCGCTGATCAATTGCGGCCCCGGATTCGTGATCGTCATGGCCTTCTGGGCATACTTCTCGCTCGTGATGCGATCGCCAGCGACAGCGTGGAGCCAGGCCAATCGCACATAGGTGTTTGGCGTGTGCTCCCAGCCAATCCCGCGAGCAAGTTCGCCCAGTTGCTGATCCCGAACAGGCCCGCTTCGCTCCAATACACCAATCGCTCGCTCCGCAAGTTCCTTGTCATCCTGCTTAGGCGTGTAATTCGCTCCAAACACCATCGCCTGAGGGGTCATCACTTGCTGATCCAAGTAATCGCCATACGCACGCAATCCACGGACGTACCCAGACCACACACCCATCGCCAAGTATGCAATCGCGAGCGGCACAAAAAACCATCCCGCAAGCGTGACCTTGCCTTTGGTGCGCAACTGCAGATTCTGCAGCCGCACGTTGGGCGTCTTGATCATCCGCCACAGCGTCCAGCCAACAAAAACCCCGATGCCCGCCATCGCCACCGCCATCAGCATCGGCACCTGATTGAACATCGCGCGATAGCACTGCATCAGCACCACGCCAAACACAAATACCAAGACTTCTTCCGCTGTCGTGAGGTCATAGTCAGGCTTGCGATACGCCCTCTTCGCCGCTTTGTCGCTCGAAGAGATATTCTTGGGCGTGACAAACGCCGCAGGCTTCGCGAACGAAAACGATAACGCCTCGTTTGGACACACGCTGACGCAGTCCATGCACTTCATGCACCCCGGATCAACCACCATCCCGAAGTCTCGCACTTCCTGGTGGACGCGCACGTTGCTCGTACACGCAGCCGTGCAATGTCCGCATCCCTCGCACTTGTCATTGACGACAATCCTGCCCACGCTGAATCGATCCGCCGGCCCAAAGAACCCGCCGTAGGGACATCCATACGTGCAAAACGCTTTGCTGCCAAGGAAGTACACCGCCGCGTATCCGCACACCAGCACAAACGGAATAATCACAAACCAAGGCGGAAACGTCGCCCAGTAATCTTCAACGATCAAGCCATTCCGAAGCCCCGGAAACACCGGATCGTTCCCAAGCAGAAACGGCAATCCGCGAGGCGGGTCTTTCAAATAGACTCCAACCGCCGGTGCATGAAAAACATGCGTCGCGATCCAGTCCGCAGACACTCTCGCAAACCAATCGGAAAGGGGCGACAGCACCACGCGCTTGAACGTGGGCCACACGAACATATAGAGCGCAAGCATAAATCCCGACCACACCAGCAGCCGCGATCGGAAAGGCTTGGGCCGAATTCCAATTTTCCCCAGCAGCCACGTACACATGTCCTGCAGCGCAATGACATGGCATCCCCAACCGCAAAAGTACCGCCCGAAAATCAACGTCGACACAATCGCGAGCACAAACAGAATGAACCCGGCATTCACCTCGCCCGACTCCAACGTGTACATCGACTCGCTAGGCTCGAGCGGCGACAACGTCACGCCATGAAAATACCACTGAAGCACGTGCGCGATGATGATGACGTGAACAAGCCCGAGCACCATCGCCCGCCACTTGCCCATTTTGCTCTTTTTCATCTCGCCGTGTGAACCAGTCTTCAGTACCTGCAGCGACACTTTCTTGCCCTTGGGTGAGCAACTGCGAGTCGAAGCGTTGTTGGGCGAAGTCTGCAAGCGAAAGAGTAGTGGGGCGGTGCGAAGGGTGCCAAAATCTATCGGTCTTTTGCCAGTTTCAAGTTCGTCCGTTGCATTCCGATTTGAACGCTCCCTGTTCAGAAGCCACTTCCCAAATCCAAGAAAGCAACGCCAGCACACAACCTATCATGCCCCATGCTGGAAAGTTCGCGCGGCCCATCGCAACGCCTCGGTTTCGCTCGCTCCCACGCACCATGCACATGGTGCCTCGCCGCCGCGTCGCTCGGACTGCTGCTCACAGGCTGCGATACCTCATCCACGATGCGTCCGGGCGCGAAGTCCGTCCTCGAAGCCTTCGCTCCGCCTTCACCCGAAGAAGCCGCCCGTATGGCCATCGACGAGTTCGACGCAAACCGCCGCCTGCAAGGCATGCAATTGCTCGCCGGTGCGTCGTTCGCGGGCGAACCTCTCTACATGGAGTTGTTCCGCAAAGCAACCAAAGACACCGACGCAGGCGTGCGTGCCGTCGCAGTTCGAGCCGTCGGCACCCACGGCCAGCCCGAAGATGTCCCCGCAGTCATCACATTGCTCAAAGATGACGACGACGCCGTCCGCATCGAAGCCGCCCGCGCCTTGCAGCGTCTCCACAATGACGCCGCTATAACGCCCCTCATCGAAGCCATCAACCCCGCAAAGGAAGGCGACGAACGTGTCCGCCGCGAATCTGCGCTCGCATTGGGGCAATACAAAGACACGCGCGTCGCAGAATCGCTGATCGCCGCGCTCGACGACGAAAGCGTCGGCGTTAACTTCGCGGTTCGCGACTCACTGCGAATCATGACAGGCCAGGACCTTGGCATGTCTCGCAAAGATTGGGCAACGTGGTATCGCGAAGCCAAGCAACCCTTCGCGGGAGGCAGTGCATATCAGTTCCCTGTCTATACGCGCGACAAGCGATTCTGGGAATACCTGCCCTTCGTGCAGCCACCACCCATCGAAACCCCAGCATCGCCCGCAGGCCTCTCACCCGTGCAATCCATGGCCGCAAACTCAACACAACCCGCAAAGCCCGCACAACCCGCAAGTGGCCCGACCAAGTAGCCAAAGCGATTACATCACGCGCGCCCGCGACTGAACATCAAAAGCCGATTTACACACTGTGCAAGCACTCGTGCTGACCGAATCCGGTCCCGTGATGCGTGAAACGCCAACGCCCGTCGCGGGCCCTGGCGAAGTAGTCGTGCGCCTGGCACACGGAGCCATCTCCGGAGCTGACGTCCAATTCGCAACCATCGCATCCGCGATGAAAAATGGCTACCGAGGCGTGCTAGGCCACGAAGGCTGCGGCGTTGTTGTGAGCGCAGGTCCCGCAACTCGCCCCGGCGCACCCGACCCCGCACGTTTCATCGGAAAACTCGTCGCCATCAATTCCGTCATCGCATGCGCCAAGTGCGAACGCTGCCGCAGTGGCGTCGCCACGCACTGTCTGCAACGCGAAGTGCTGGGCCTGGGCATTGGCAACGACGCTGCAGCACCCAAGCGAGGCACGCTCGGCCAATTCATCGCCGTTCCCGCGACCGCCGTGGAACTCGTGCCCGCCAAAGTCTCCGCACAGAGCGCGGCTCTCGCCAACACCATCGCAGGCGTCCTCCACGCCGCACGCTTCGTCCGCATCGAACACAAAACCTATGTCACAGTGCTGGGCGACGGCGCAACCGGTCTCCTCATGGCACAATGGCTTGTCCGCGCCAACGCCAGCGTGCGAGTCCTAGGCACAAGGCCAGATCGCCTCGCCCTCTGCGAACGCTGGGGTATCAAACACCGCGACATCAGCGACGCAGGCCAACGAAACGACCAAGACGTCGTCATCGATTGCACAGGCAGCCCGGAAGGCTTCGAACTCGCGATGCGCTTCGTTCGCCCTCGTGGCAAAGTGATCGTGAAAGTCTTGCCTGCCCCCATGCAATCCGAATTCAGCGGATTTGCCGCAGAAATGGCAAGCATTTCGCCCGCAGCACATCCCAACAGTGTGGCAAAGAGCAACGCAGGCTTCCGCCCTGACCTCAGTTGGGCAATGTCAGGCGAAGTCGAAGTCGCCTTCGCAGGCCACGGCACACTCAGCGACGCACTCGCCGCACTCGTCCGCGAAGAACTCGACGTCACGCCATTTCTCTCGCCTCGCGTCGCCTTCGATCGCGCGGCATCCGGCTTCGCGATGGTCCGGGATCAGCGTGCGATCCGAGTCGTCGTCGATTTCGCGCAGTGACAGTGTGCAACTCACAATCGTGCCACCGACAGTGCTTTGAGGATGTCATTCGAATCCGCAGTTTCTGCAGGCCGAAGGCCTGATAGTGAGTAGCCGGGGCGAGGAGCGAGGCTTTGCGAGCGACACCCCCGGAAGTCAGCGAGAGAGCGATCGCAGTCTGAAAGACTGCTCGTGGTGCCGGCGAACATGAAGACTTGAACGAGCAGTCCTTCAGACTGCACAGCGGTCGTGTGATCGTTCCGGGGGTGGCACTCGCCGAGCCTCGCTTCACCCCCGGCTACTGGCTGCCATGCCTTCGGCATGAAAAGCCGGCGAATAGTCTTATTTGAGTGGCATTCGCAACGCCCCAGTCGTTCACACAAAGTTACATACTTACTTTAACATGAAGTCCACAACAACCGGCATGTGATCGCTCGCCGCCGCGCTGTCGCCCGCTTCGAGTCCCGACGCCATCAGCGATTGCTCGGACAACCTCGCTGTATCCAACACAAACGAACGAATGATCCCCGCCTTTGAGTCCGAATACAGGATGTAGTCCAATCGCCCGGGCGAAAACTCATTCCCATTCTCGCTCCAAGTGACGCTCGTGCGATCACCCAGCGTGCGTGGAGTCGCGATGGCAAGATCGCTTCCATCAAGGTCCGCGCCCGCGGCGAGCGTCTCAAGAGGCGTGTACGAGCCCACCAGATTCATATCACCACCAATAAACATGAACGCTGGCTTCTGAGCCGACGCGACTTCACGCAGCGCAGTATTGATCGCCGCAGCCTCAGCGATCCGCTTCATATCTTCCGGACTCCCCGCGCTGCCTCGGCTCTTGAGGTGCGTGCTCGCCGCGAGCAGAGTCGCTTTGGGCATCTCAATACTCGCGAGTGCAAACCGCACTCGATCGTTCGCCAGTTCCGGAGCGGCACTCGCAGAGATATGCAGATCGTTTTCAACCGTCTTCGCCGGATGCTTCGTGATGATCGCAACACCCTTGCCCTCTGAAACCTTGCCCGCCGCAGCGACAACGTCCCACCCGCCCTCACGCATCAGATTGGTATTGAACCACTCCGCAAGTTCGCGATTGCTCGCCGCTTCCCATTCCTGCACCAGAATGACATCCGGATCCAACGCCTTGAAAATGCGAGTAAACGGCTCTGGCTTCTTCGTGGGACTTGAGAACAACACGTTGTAACTCACCACACGCAGCACGCCCGGCTCTTTGGGCGGCACTTCAAGATTAGACTTGCGCGCCACATCCATGCAACGCGGCCCAGCCGTCGTGCGGAACAAGTCTGACGCCGCAACAATCTTGCCCTGCGAGTCGTATCGCACAAACGCGCCAGTAACGTCGCCCTTCGTGAGCAACCCTTCCTGCGGAATCGACGCAGGCACGCTGCCATTCGGCGTGCGCGAAATCCGTGCCTCATACCACTCGCTCGCATACGTCGGCGCAAACGAGAAATCCCAGTCATACACCGACAGTGGCGTGCGAGTGCCATCGTTGCTCATCGCAAACAACACCACACCTCGCCCCGCCTGCCCATCACTGCGAGTTGGCGAAAACTCAACCACGAGGTCAACACCCAGCGAAGACAGTTCGCCGGTGGGTTCAACCTTGTACCCGGTCGAAGCATTCGCATCCGCGTCAATCAAAATCGCCGTCGGATTCGGATCCGACTGCAGCGTGTAAATCTCGCCCTCAACTTTGAAGCGCGTATAGAGATGATGCTCATCCGCAGTCGCCGCCGTGACTCCAGGCCAGTCGCGCATGTCGCCATCAAGCGTGATGACAATCTCAGCCGCCTCACGATCAAGTTTGGAATTGTGAACAACACCCTTGTTTGCGCACCCCGCGCTAAGCAGCAAAGCACCCAGCGTGAGCGAAGTTGCGACAATTCGGCGTCCGGCAGACAACTGCGTGTGCATGTTCATGCAGCAGTATCGCCACCATAACGAGCCGCGGCAACTTTCTGTTCGAGTTCATGAGGCGACAACACGTGATACCACAACCGGTTCTTCGACTTCGAAAGGTCCGCAATCGTCGTGGACTGCAAGAACATGTAGATCTTTGCGCGTTCCGCCTTCCAGAAGTCATGAGCCGGGCACGCCCGTTCGTCGCTGCATACCGCCGTCCCCATGATGCACTTAGGCACCACCCCAGGATCATCTAGTGCCGCACACACATCAAAAATCGAGATCGAATCAGCCTTTCGCGCCAGACTCACGCCCCCGCCAATACCCCGCTGCGTCTTGACAAATCCCTTCTTCGCAAGGATTTGCACGATCTTGGCGAGATACGGCGCAGGAATCCCAGTCGCGTCGGCAATGTCCTTGACAAACACTGGCCCCGACCTCGAATCGATGTAGGCCAAACAGGTGGCGGCGTATCCGGATGCTTGGCTCAACATGGCGAGTCCTATTGAACGGCGTGACCAATCAATTCCTGTAAAACAGGAAGAACACCTCTTTTTCACGCCCAATCAGGGTGAAATCCTGTAATATCAGAAAATCTTCAAATACATTCTTGACAACAGACTAGTTTATCGACAATACTATGGAGAAAGATATCCTGTTATCCTCTAGTGTCAACAGTTTTTTGTCAAATTCGCGTTTCTTTGGCTTTGAAACGGCAATTTTGGAGGGTTCCTGAATGGCTTCCGCTGCCTCAAGCGTACCTCATACCGGACAGACAACGTCTGGCGGACGAATGGAAACGTTCCGCTACGACGACCAGATCGTCCGCATGTTTCTCATCATGACCCTGATCTGGGGCTTCGTGGGCATGCTGGTCGGCCTGATCGTGGCCCTGCAACTCGCGCTGCCGTACCTGCCCGAAACGGGCAACGGCACCAAGCCTCTCGCCTTCCTCTACGAAACCAGTTGGCTCAACTTTGGCCGGCTTCGACCACTGCATACCAACGCAGTGATCTTCGCGTTCGCAGGCAACGCCGTCTTCACGGCGGTCTACTACAGCACGCAGCGTCTCTGCAAGGCGCGCATGTGGAGCGACAAACTCAGCCGCCTGCACTTCTGGGGCTGGCAACTCATCATCGTGTGCGCGGCGATCACTCTGCCGCTGGGCATCACCTCAGGCAAGGAATACGCCGAACTCGAATGGCCCATCGACCTCATAATCGCCGTCGTGTGGCTGGGCTTCTTCGGTGTCAACTTCTTCATGACACTCGTCAAGCGCCGCGAGCGCCACATGTACGTCGCGCTGTGGTTCTACATCGCCAGCATCGTGACCGTAACAGTCCTTCACGTCTTCAACAGCCTTGAACTTCCCTACGCACTGGGCCAAGTCCTCACAGGCCACACGCCCACCAAGGAAGGTTTCATCAAGAGTTGGTCCGTCTACGCCGGCGTGCAAGACGCGTTCATGCAGTGGTGGTATGGCCACAACGCCGTCGCCTTCTTCCTCACGACACCCTTCCTCGGGCTCATGTACTACTTCCTGCCCAAGGCCGCCGAGCGCCCGGTGTACTCCTACCGCCTATCAATCGTCCACTTCTGGACACTCGTCTTCATGTACATCTGGGCAGGCCCGCACCACCTGCACTACACAAGCCTTCCCGCCTGGGCCAGCACCCTCGGTATGATCTTCAGCGTGATGCTGTGGATGCCAAGTTGGGGCGGCATGATCAACGGCCTTCTCACGCTCCGCGGCGCATGGAACAAAGTCGCCGAAGACCCGATCCTCAAGTTCTTCGTCGTGGGCATCACCTTCTACGGCATGTCCACCTTCGAAGGCCCGATGCTCAGCGTCAAGAGCGTCAACAGCCTCAGCCACTACACCGACTGGACCATCGCGCACGTACACAGCGGCGCACTGGGCTGGAACGGCTTCATGACCTTCGGCATGATGTACTGGCTCTTGCCCCGCCTCTTCCAGACCCCGCTCTGGAGCAAGAAACTGATGGCAACGCACTTCTGGATCGGCACCATCGGCATCGTGCTCTACATCCTGCCCATGTACGTCTCAGGCATCACCCAAGGCCTCATGTGGCGTGCGTTCGATGAAACCGGCGCACTCCAGTATCAGGACTTCGTGCAGACCGTGAACGCGATCGTGCCGTTCTACTGGCTGCGTGTGGTTGGCGGCGCACTCTTCCTGAGCGGCGTCGTGATGGCTGGCCTCAACATGTTCATGACATGGAAAGCACGCCCCGCGACATACGCAGAACCCGAAATCACTGCCCCCGCTCTCTCCCCTGACTACACCGATGATCCTCAGCCCGGCTCACGTCTCTCCGAAGGCAACCTCCAGGTTGGCCACACGATGGACAAGGCAATCCAAGGCTGGTGGCACCGCGTGTGGGAACGCAAGCCGATCAAGTTCACAGTGCTCACGTTGATTGCTGTTGTGATCGCAAGCGCGTTCGAGATGATCCCCACGTTCCTCATCAAGAGCAACGTCCCAAGCATCGCAAGCGTCAAGCCCTACACACCGCTCGAACTCGCTGGCCGCGACATCTACATCAGCGAAGGCTGCTACAACTGCCACAGCCAGATGATCCGCCCGATCTGGGCCGAAACCAAGCGCTATGGCGAATATCACAAGCCAGGCGAAACGGTCTATGACCACCCATTCCAGTTTGGCAGTCGCCGCATCGGTCCAGACCTTGGCCGCGAAGGCGGCCTCAAGAGCCACGACTGGCACGTGCGGCACTTCGAAAACCCGCGCCAGTTGATCTCGCAGTCGATCATGCCCAGCTACGCACACTTACTCCGAGACGATCTCGACTTCGCGGATGTGGGAATGCGAGTGCAAAGCATGGCGATGTTGGGCGTGCCCTATGGCGACGCCGTTAAGGAAGGCCACGCCGAAGCACTCGCCAAGGCACAGGCCAAGCAGATCAGCACCGAACTCCTGCAGCAAGGCGGCTACGAAGGCCTCGAAGGCAAAAAGGTCATCGCGCTAGTTGCATACCTGCAGCGTCTAGGCACAGACATCTCAAAGGCTCCAGATTGGAACCCCTACGAGAAGTTTGAAAAGCTCGCCGTGATGCCAGCCGACGCAAACGCACCCAAAGTCGCGCAGGCTTCAGGTTCACGCACGCCGTCAGCAGCCCCCGCAGACAACAAGGGAGGTGGACAGTGAGTCTCACCGAAATCATGAGCAGTGCAAAGCTCTCCGTCTATCCAATCGTCGGCCTCATCTTCTTCATGATCGCCTTCGGTGCCGTGATGTGGCGAGTCTTCGCGAAAGGCAACAAGCAAGCCTTGGACGAAGCATCCCGCATCCCGCTCGAAGACGCACCAGTCAACAACATCTCCTGCGCAAGCAAGCGGAAATAACCAAAAGCAATCACGGAACCAACGTTTCGAAACCAGCCTCAAAGTTCTTACCCAGTTCACACCTTGCGGAGCAAAGCAATGCACTCCGACCTCAACCCAAATCTCAATCGCGATCCGGTAGCAGCCGAAGCCGCTGAGTCAGACGTTTCTATCCGCCGAGCCAACATCGTGCAATTGCTCGATCACGAATACGACGGCATCCGCGAATACGACAACCCAACGCCGGGTTGGTGGCACGCGATCTTCATCGCGACCATGCTCTTCTCGCTGCTCTACTTCGCGTTTTATCACCTCAGTCCGATGTCCTTCACCATTCACGACAACTGGAACAAGGCCAAGATCGCCGAGAACAAACGCATCTTTGGCAAGATCGGCGATCTCGCCGCCGACGAAGCCACGATCATCAAGATGTCCAAGGACGACGCGATGATGGGCATCGCCAAGGGAATGTTCGTCGGAAACTGCGCATCCTGTCACGCCAGCGATGGCGGCGGCATCAATGGTGTGAACCTTTGCGACGACAGCTACAAGAACGTCAAGAAGATCGAAGACATCCACAAAGTCATCGAACTCGGCGCAAACAACGGCGCGATGCCGCCCTGGGGAGCCCGTCTCTCTCAGAACGAACGCGTCCTCCTCGCCGCATACGTCAAAAACCTCCGCGGCACCAAGCCCGCATCACCAAAAGCTCCCGAAGGCGAAGTCATTCCCCCCTGGTAAAACGCGACACGAGTCTCTGTGGGTTTGCAAGGTCGCGTTCCGCCAGCTGCACAAAACAGTTTCTGGGCGACCAAAATCATGAGTCCAAACACCGTCCAACATCCCGAGAGCGTGCCACCGACTGCCGAAGGCGGTCGGTGCGAACTCACCGACAAGTCTCACACCGCACCTTCGAATAACTCCACTCCATCGACAACTGCCGGCGTCACGTCCGCTTCAGAAGTCATCCCCCCCAAAGTCCTCTCCACGCTTAACGAAGACGGCTCGCGCAAGTGGATCAAACCGCGCCCATCAGCCGGGCGATTCTGGACGCGACGCCGCGCCGTCGCCTACTTCCTCATCGCGATCTTCACCCTGATCCCCTATATCAAAATCAACGGCAAGCCCGCCGTACTGATCGACATCATCGCTAGACGTTTCACGCTCTTTGGTCACACCTTCCTCCCGACCGACACCCTGCTCCTCGCACTACTCGTCGTCGGCATCTTCCTCGGCATCTTCCTCATCACCGCGCTGCTAGGCCGTGTCTGGTGTGGCTGGGCGTGCCCGCAAACCGTCTACATGGAATTCTTGTACCGCCCACTCGAACGCCTCTTCGATGGCACACCCGGCAAGCCCAAGAAAACCACCGGCATCCTCGGCTGGTTCCAATCAGGCGGCGCAGGCAAGCCCCTGAAGTACGCAACCTACTTCCTCGCGTCCTGTTTTCTTGCACACACCTTCCTCGCCTACTTCGTCGGCATCGACAAACTCGTGACATGGGTCACACGCAGCCCATTTGAACATCCCACGGGCTTCCTCGTCATGGCATTCGTCACAATGGCGATGATGTTCGACTTTACGTTCTTCCGCGAGCAAACCTGCCTCGTCGCATGCCCCTACGGCCGCTTCCAAAGCGTCCTGCTCGATCGCCAATCACTCATCGTCAGTTACGATCGCACACGGGGCGAACCTCGAGGCAAAGCGGGCAAAGCTCTCGGCACACATGACGCAGCCGCCGGCATCTCTCTCCCGATTCTCTCATCACACAACACCGACAAACGCATCGCCGACTGCGTAGACTGCAAACTCTGCGTCACCACCTGCCCGACGGGCATCGACATCCGCAACGGCTTGCAAATGGAATGCATCCACTGCGCGCAGTGCATCGACGCATGCGACGCCGTGATGACCAAACTCAATCGCCCCACCGGACTCATCCGCTATTCGTCAAAGTCCGCGATGTCAGGCGAAAAACGCAAGGTCCTCCGCCCTCGCGTGATCGTGTATCCCTTGATCCTGACAATCATCTTCACAGCATTCGTCGCAATCCTCGTCACGCGCGACCCGTCCTACGTCTCCATCCGTCGCGGCACCGGCGCACCCTTCTACACCATGCCCAGCGGCGAAATCGCCAACCCAGTCCGCTTCTCACTCATCAACCGCTCCAACGAAGAAGCCACATACACCTTCGAATCAGTCGATCCAAAAACCAAACTCATCGTTGAAAACGCCGTCGTCACGCTCGCTCCCAGCGAAGGCAAAGTCGTGCCTGGAACCATCGTCGCCCCGACCGACATCTTCAGCAATGGCCACTACACAACGCAGGTGCGAGTGAAGTACACAGGCGAAGGCAAACAGCAGTTCACCAAAGAAAGTAAGTTCAACATGATGGGCCCAGGCCGCACGCACCAGATCAAGGGCACAGAACACGAAGACAAATCTCACGAAGAGAAGTCCCACGAAGACAAGTCCCACGACGAACACCACGAACAAGACTCCTCACACGAATCAAAGGAAGGTGCCAAGTGATCACAACCCCCTCAAACCCCCGCACCTTCGCCTGGCCAGGCCTGATCTTCCTGTTCCTAGGCCTCAACATCTCCATCTGCGCCGTCACGGTCTACCTCGCCAACAGCGATCGTTCCTTCAAAGTCGTCACCGACTACGACACCAAAGCCGCATCGTGGGACAAAGACCAAGCCAAACTCCGCGCAGGCGAAGCCCTCGGCTGGAACGTGCAACTCGCCGTCAAGCCCAACGCCGACGGCACCTGCGAACTCACCGCGACCGTTCAAGACTCCGCAAAGTCTCCGCTGACCAACGCCGCAGTCACGCTCGAAGCCTTCCACGACGCCTTCCCCAACGACATCGTGAAGTCCAAGTTCAATCCGAATGACAATGGCGAATACACCACATCAATCTCAGTACCCAAAGAAGGCCGCTGGACCATGCAACTCACGATCCAACAAGGCGAACACGTCTACTCGAAGTCTTTTCTCAAGGACGTGTACTTACCTCTGACCACCAAATAACCCAGATTGCTGAAAAATAAACCAAGTTACCACAGAGGACACGCAGCACACAGAGAAAAAACATGATCGCCCTTCAACTCCTCTCCGTGCTCTCCGTGTCCTCCGTGGTGAAATGAACCGTCTCATGTGCAGCGTTGCGAAATCGAATCGCAGAACTCCATGCAACCCACGCTCCTAGCCATCTTCATCGCAAGCCTCTTAGGCAGCGTCCACTGCGCCGGCATGTGCGGCGCGTTCGCCGCAATCGCAACAAATCCAATCACCCCCAAAACCACACCAGTCCCAACCCAACTCACCATCAACCGCCGCCGCCCCCTTCGTGCAATACTCCTTCACACCACATATCACCTTGGCCGCCTCATGACCTACGTCACCCTCGGCATCGCCGCAGGCGCAGCAGGCAGCGCACTCGACGCAGGCGGCGCACTCCTTGGCGTTCAACGAATCGCCGCAATCCTCGCCGGAATTACTCTCGTCACAATCGGCGCCCTGCTCCTGATCCGCCGCCTCGGCGTGCTCAAGTTCGCTGCCCGCACACAACCAACGCTCGCTCCCAGTCCCTTCTCTCCCACGCAACTCCTCGTTAGAGTTCAATCCTCACTCCAACGCAAACCCGACGCCACGCGTGCACTGTTCACAGGCATCACCACCGTCCTCCTCCCCTGCGGCTGGCTCTACACCTTTGTCATCATCGCCGCAGGCACCGGCACTTGGTGGCAAGGCGGCGTTGCGATGGCCACATTCTGGCTGGGCACCATCCCCGCACTCAGCGCGTTCAGCCTCTTCATATCGCTCCTCAGCGCACCGCTCCAACGCCGCATGCCCATCATCTCCGCAGTCTTCTTCCTCATCTGCGGCGTCCTCACCATCTTCGGTCGCATGGCCATGCCAACGTCCGAAGGTCACAACGCACACATCATCCAAGCCAAAGGCGAACGCACCAACCTCCTCAGCATCTCCCCAACGTGCAACGCCCCAGCCTCAAACCAGCGGAGTGTGATCAATGCAGATTGACGCAATCAATCCCGCCACCGCGCATCAAGCGCTGGCAACCGCAAAGCCCGTCTGCTCACACTGCCGCCAAAGCGTCCCCGCAGCACTCTTCAACGCGCACACATCCGAACAATTCTGCTGCGCAGGCTGCCGCGCGGCATACGCCGTCATCCACGGCTGCGGCCTCGAACGCTACTACGCCCTCCGCGAAGGCTCGCAACTCATCACCGCCAACAATAAGTCCGCCCGCAGCTTCCAAGAATTCGACGACCCCGCCTTCCTCGCGCTCTACGCAACACCAGTCACCGCAAGTGAGAACTGGAGATCAATCGAACTGCTCCTGCAAGGTGTCCACTGCTCCGCCTGCGTCTGGCTCCTCGAAAAACTGCCACGCATCGCACCGAATGAGGGCGTCTGCGAAGCCAGACTCGACGTCCGCCAGGCAACGCTCACCGTCACGTGGGACACGACGAAAATTCAACTCTCCGAAATCGCACGAATCCTCGACACGCTGGGCTACCGCCCACACCCCGCGCGAGGCGTCAAAGCACGCGACATCCGCAAGACTGACGACCGCGCGATGCTCGTGAGGCTGGGCGTCGCCGGCGCAATCGCCAGTAACGTCATGCTCCTCGCCCTCGCCCTCTACGCAGGCGTCTTCAACGACATGGACAAGTCACACGTCCAGTTGTTCCGCTGGGTGAGCATGCTGCTCAGCGTCGTCTCGATGTTCTGGCCTGGCTTTATCTTCATCCGCGGCGCACTCAGCAGCCTCCGCGCCCGCATGCTGACCCTCGACGTCCCAATCGCCGCAGGCTTGCTCGCCGGCACAGTTTGGGGCGTGATTAACACCGTCCGAGGCGTGGGCGACATCTACTTTGACTCCGTTAGCGTCCTCATCTTCTTCCTCATCGTCGCCCGCTTCATCCAGCAGCGCCAACAACGCGCCGCCGCCGACAGCGTCGAACTGCTCTTTAGCCTCACACCCTCCGAAGCGCAGCTCATCACCGAAACCGGCACCAAGAGCGTTCCCGTCGAAACCCTCCGCACAGGCGACGTCGTCCTCGTCCTCGCCGGCGCCAGCGTCCCCGTCGATGGCACCATCATGGTGGGCGAAAGCAGCGTCGATCGTTCTCTGCTCACTGGCGAAAGCCGCCCCGTGCGAGTCTCGCTGGGCGATCACTGCGAAGCAGGCACCGTCAACATCGAAAGCCCACTCCGCATCAAAACCGAAGCGACCGGCGAACAAACCCGCGTCGGCCGTCTGATGAAACTCGTCGAAGAAGGCTCTCGCAGCAAAGCCCCGACGATCCAATGGACCGACAAACTCGCCGGCCACTTCATCTTCGTGATGCTCGTCGTCGGTCTGCTCACCGTGGTGCTCTGGTGGATGTCTCTGCCAACCGACGGCGTCGGCCTCACCAAAGGCATCACCAACGCCGTCGCCCTCCTCGTCGTCACCTGCCCCTGCGGCCTTGGCCTCGCAACCCCGATGGTCATGACGATGGCCATGGGCCGCGCCGCCCGCACCGGCATTCTCGTAAAACACGCCGCAGCCATCGAACTACTCGCAAAACCAACAAACCAGCCCGGCACGATCTTCCTCGACAAAACCGGCACCCTCACCGAAGGCAAGAGCAAAGTAGTCGAGCAGTGGGGCAGTCAAGACGCCATGCGTCGCGCCGCCGCCCTCGAGCGATCATCAACCCACCACGTCGCCGCCGCAATCCGCGAAGCATTCACAACCGACGACACGACGCATCAAGTCGACCAACCCCGCGAAATCCTCGGTCGAGGCATCGAAGGCGTCGTCGACGGCATCAACATCCGCGTCGAACGCTTCAACGACGCAATGGAGCGAATCACGCGAGACAACATCGCCGCGCCGCACGAAGCAATCCGCGCAGCGAACGCAATGCTCGCCAAAGGCCTCACCCCCATCGCAATCTGCGAATCCAACTCGCTCGTCGCGTTCGTGGGCATCGGTGACTCCCTGCGAACAGACGCATCCGATTCCGTCAACAAATTCCGCGAACTGGGCTGGCAAGTGCGAATCCTCTCAGGCGATCACCACGACGTCGTTAGCTCAGTTGCGAAGCAACTAAACATCGCCGACACCGACGCAGTCGCCAGCCTCACCCCAGAACAAAAACTCGCCCACGTCACCCAAGCACGCCAGCATGGCCCAGTCATCATGATCGGCGATGGCGTCAACGACGCACCCGCACTCGCCGCTGCAACCGTTGGCATCGCAGTCAAAGGGGGCGCCGAAGCGAGCCTCGCCGCGACTGATATTTACCTGACCACCCCAGGCCTCACCGGCATCCGCACCACACTCGAAGGCGCGGCTCGCACCATGCGCACCATCCGCATCTGCGTCCTCGTCTCCATTCTCTACAACATAGTTGCCGCCGCGCTGTCCATCACAGGCATCATCAACCCCCTGCTCGCGGCGATCATCATGCCCATGGCCTCCCTCAGCGTCCTCGCCCTCGCCCTCAAGTCTCGCACATTCCCCAGCCCATCACTGAGCGACAACCGTCTCACACACGTCGCACCATCACCACACCCCCAGGAGGTACTCGCATGAGCGTGCTCTTCATCGTCCTCCCTCTCGCAATCCTCATCGTCGGCGCCGGAGTCGCCGCATTCCTCTGGGGCGTCAAACACGGCCAATTCGACGATCTCGACACGCCAGCCGTGCGAGTAGCGCTCGAAGACGATGGCGAAGTGCAGTCAGAAAGAGACGTAGAGACGAAGAGATGCAGAGACGAAGTCAAAAAGAGCTAATGGCTCACTGCTTGACCACTTCGTCTCTTCGTCTCTCAATCTCTACGTCTCTGTTCACATCCTCTCAGGCGCCGTAATCCCCACACACCCCAGCGCATCCTCCAACACCCGCCGCGTCAAGTCACACAGCCGCAGCCGACTATCGCGAGTCTTCGCGTCACCCGCATTCAGCACCGGGCACTTGTCATAAAAACTCGAGAACGCACCCGCAAGTTCAAACGCGTATTGGCACAACCGATGCAACTCAATCGTGTCCGCCGTGCTGCGCAGCACCGATGGATACCGCAGCAAAGCAAGCGCAAGCGCCTTCTCTGCAGGCTCAGCAATATTGAGAGGCGTGGCAGCCCACGCATTCCCCACACCAGCCTCCGCCGCCTTGCGGAAAATATTCTTGATGCGCACAACTCCATAGAGCAGGTAAGGCCCCGTATCACCCTCAAACGCAAGCATGCGATCAAAGCTAAAGACATAATCTTTCGCCTTGTCCGTCGAAAGATCCGCATACTTGAGCGCGGCGATCCCCACACACCGCGAAGTCTTCGCAAACTCCTCATCACTCAGCGACACACCCCGTTCCGCACACTTGCTCCGCACCGCCTTATCCGCCCGATCAAACGTCTCGCGAATCAAGTCCGCAAGTTTCACGCTATCCCCGCTCCGCGTCTTGAACGGCTTGCCATCCTCACCCAGCACACTTCCAAACGCCGCATGATCAAACCGCGACCACCGCCCCGTCGTCGGATGCGTCGCATACCCCGCGATCTTGCTCGTCAAAAACACTTGCCGCAAGTGCAGATTCTGCCGCGCATCAATCGCATAAATCGCCCGATGCGCCCCCAACTTCTGCACACGCCGCCGCACCGCACATACATCGGTCGTCGCATACAAAAACCCACCATCCGTCTTGCGAATCAGGCAAGGCTCCTTGATCGGATCCGCCTCATCCGCATGCGGATCACGAGCGCCCGCGTTGGCATTCCCCACCGGCGCAGAACTCGGCTTATCCAACCGCACAATGATCGCCCCCTGATCCTCAATCGCGATCCCGCGCTTCATGAGATCATCCACCATCGACGCAAGTTCATCCGCATAACTGCTCTCACCCGCCGAATCCGCGTTCGTCACACGCACCTCAAGCAACTGGCACACCTCGATGCACACCTTCATCGTGACTTCATAAATCTTCTGCCACACCGCATACGTCGCAGGCTCCTTCTGCTGCAACTTGAGCAACGTCTGCCGCGCCTCAAGAAACGCACTCGTCGCCCCCTCAACCTGCGCCTCAAGTTCCGCGACAGCCTTTGGCCCCATGTTCCACTGCTGCGCGGCTTTCAACCCTTCAACATCGCGCTGACACTCCCGCTGCGCCGCCGCATACGCCTTATCAAGATCATCCAGCGTGATCTTGTTGATGTCGAGCGTTCCCACCGCCTGCAACCGCATCACGCGAGCCGTCACCATCGCGATAGGTAGTCCCCAGTCACCCACGTGATTCTGCCGAATGACCTTGTGCCCCAGCCGCTGCATCAGCCGCGCGATCGCATCGCCAATGATGGGACTTCGCAAGTGCCCGACGTGCATCTGCTTCGCAAGATTGACGCCCATCAAGTCAACAACAATCGTCTGCACTCGCGAAGCATCCAACTGCTCAACACCAAGCGACGCATTGTCCATCCCCATGAGCGCATCCGCCAGCGCACTGGCCTTCAGCCTCAAGTTGATAAACCCAGGCCCCGCAATCGACGCAGGCGTCACCGCTTCACACACATCGCTCACATCGAGTTTCGCCACAATCTCCGCCGCCACATCCCGGGGCGGCTTCCCCAACCTCTTCGACAACCCCATCGCCGCATTGCTCTGATAGTCCGCATGCCCCGCCTGCTTGCTTGGCACGATCATCGGATCAATATCACCTTCAAGCGATGCAAACGCCGCACGAATCGCCGCAACAAACCGATCCCGCAACACCGCAACCGGATCCGTCACAACCTGATGATGAGCGTTCGAAGCCATAGCACAGATGCTAGGTCACTTCGCAGAACACTCCAAGTCCAAATTCAAAAACGGCACAAATATGGCCTGAAAAACAGCATTCGCCAATGTGCCGCACAAAACCTATTCACCACGAAGGACACGGAGAACACAGAGAAAGAAGTGGAAGGCCATTCAAGAATTATCTCCGTGCCCTCCGTGTCCTCCATGGTGAAATCAGTTTTCCAAGGCGCACGATGTCTTCATAGCGATTCGCAACCGCGATCCAAGTGACACCGACACACCTAAATCACTCACCCCTCGATCTTTCCAAAATCCACCGCTCAACACACCGCCTCATCTCCTTCGAAACCCCAATCATCGACGTGCTGGGCATAAGACACAGCGGATCATCAATCACCGCAACCCGCCCACTCGCCACCGCCTCAATTTTCAACTCGCGCAGCGGCTTCCACACATCCCCGCGCGATGCTTCATTCAATTCATCACTCGCATCATCCCTCGGCTTCGGATCAAACAAAAAAATCGCATCCGGCGCAAGCCGAATCAAATCCTCACTCGTCAAACTCTGAAACGCAAGCCCTTCTTTCAGCGCAGGCGTCGCCCCCGCACCAACCAACATCTCATAATGACACGACCCAGGCCCCAACGCAGTAATGGGCGAAACCCCAACCAACATCAACACCGAAAGCGAGCCCTTTGCCGCACCCCGATTCAACTCCGCTTCATTCCTAGGCGACACAACACCACATTCTCGCACCCTCGCCGCCAATTCACTCGCCCGCGTCACAACCACATCGTCCGAAGACAGCGCCGCCCCAATCTTCGTCGTCGCATCCGCAATCTGCGCCAGCGTCAGCGGATTCACATCCAGCACCGTCCAGTTCCGCTCCCTCGCCAGCGTCATCAATTTCTCAGGCAAAGTGCGAGCGCCCCACTGAGTAATCACCAGCGTGGGATCAACCCGCAGCAGCATCTCATAATTGATCCCCGCCTGATCCCCCGCGCTCGGCAGTTCCTTCGCCAACACCGCGTCATACGCATGCCGCGCCACCACATTCTTCTCAAACCCCAAGTCCCTCACAATGATCGCCGCCGCCGGACTCAGCACGGCCACCCGAGGACTCGTAGACGCCGCCACGATGTTCGACACAGCAGGCTGTGAATCCTGTTTCTTGCAGCCCGCTGCCAGCATCCAAAAAGAAGCAAAAAACACAAAAAAACAGGCAAAAACACCACTCTTGCGATGTTCTATCAACCACCGAGCTGTCCGCATCGCTTTCATCAAATCATTCCAAGATGCAACCACTCACCCCGATGCATGAATTGCCCGCCACACACTCGACGACAACATCACATCGAACTCGAGTGCCGAACACCAGCGACACCGTTCGTACAACGCAAAGCGTATCAACTCATCGCAACGAATAGACCTCACGAATCCGCCGACTCACTTCATCACGAAGTTTCGCCAGTTCCCCCGCATCGTACAACGCAAAACTCCACGTCCGATCGTGTACAACATCCGCAAGCCTCTTCATCGCCGCCGCGTTGTCTGCTTCCTTCTGCAGTTCCTCCAGCATCGGAGCAAACTCCCGCCGTGACTCTTCAATCAACTTGTGAAGCGCACGATAGTGGGGGAGCGGCTCCTCCCCGCGTTCCTTCGCCGCATTCAAAGTCGCAAGCACCTCTCGCTTCCGTTTCACCCAACCACCCCGCTCTGCATTCTGAGCCTCCGCCATCGGCGAAGCCGACCCCGTCCACCCCGGATTGTGCCGCGCATGATGCAACGCCCACGCACGCCGAGCAATCTCCTCTGGAGTGGGCACATGCACACCCTCAAACTTCATCCGCATCGTCGCCGAAACCGCAATCGAAGGTGCAAGCGTGAGCGAACGAAGTTCCGGATCACTCACCGTGGGCAGCCAAGCACTCAGCCAACCTTCCATCACGCGGTCATACACCTCGCCGCCCAGCCCATGAATAAACACATCGCACAACGCAAGCCGCATCACTGCAGTCAGCATCAACGCACGCGGCGCAAGCGAATTGATATTGATCTGTAATCCATCGTCGCGACCCTTGACCCTCACCGCTCGCCGACGCTTCCCCTCAATCTGCCACACTGGTAATTCAAAAGATCCGCCACTCGCCGCAAGAGTGCGAATCCCACTCCCGCTCACCTTCGCAGCCGCGGCGTTGTACGCCCCAACACACCCCGCCGGGTCCGCGATCATCGCGTTACACAACCGCTCAAAGATCGGCGTTCGACACAACCCCGAAGCCATCGTGACCGTCACCGAAGCGCCCGGTTCAACATCGCGAAGCAGCATCTGCGTCGCATGCGTCAGTTGCTCAGCCGCCGTGCGACTCTTTTCTTGCACACTCAAGATCGTGTCGCGCACACGCTTCAAGTGTGCAAAAACCCCTGCATTCCAAGCACTTTTTTCATCCGGCAAAGCCGCCACACCACTCGACGGCACACAACACAACGGAATATTCGTCCCGTCGCCCGCTCCACCCATCCAATCCCAAGTTTCTTTCGCCGGATTCCCGTTCACATCGCGCGACGGATACGCAACGACCCCGCCCTCATTCGTATCAGTATCAACCACAACCCACCCAGCCTGTGCCCCTCGAAGTTCCGCCAACGCCGTCGCCGCAAACCGCTTCGCCAAAATCCCCGGATGCCACAACTCCGCTTGGTGCCCGCTCATCACAACAGGCATATCCGCGGCCAGTCCTATTGCCACACGACTGGCTCGCACAAGTTCGTTCTTAGACGCCTTCGACAAGTCCCCAATCTCACCTCGCGCGATGACCCCAAACGGAACACCATTGGACATCGCGGCATATTGAGAAGATTGTGCCATGATCGCCTTGGATGATACCTGCCGCGGGATGTCACGGAATGATGTCCTCGATACACAGACAAACCGACCATCCGAATCAACTTGCTGGTACAAACATGGTGAACTTGGGGCACACCACAACCTGAACATCCCAAAAACCCTGCATCCAAGCTCGTTACAAAGGTCTTCGACACATCACTCGCTGTCTTTTGCCTTGCGCCTTTCCTCTTCATGCCCAAAGTGCCTTTGTTGTGAAGCTGGTTTCGCGACTGCCCCTCGGCAAAAACACTCTTACAAATAAAAAACTCGTCCCAGGTCTTAACCCGGGACGAGCGAGAGTCTTCAGACTAGACAGCTGTTCGCTGTCGATATCGGAGTGCCTACGCCAACTTAGGCGCGACGGCGGCGACCCGCGACCAAGCCACCGAGGCCCAAGAGAGCCACAGCGCCCGGAGTCGGGACGACGTTGATGCAGCCAGCGATGTATTCGACGCCGTTGCGGATCGAGGCGTTCGAGCTACCTTCACCTGTTGCTGCCGTACGCATGAAGCGGGTGTCGTCGGTGCCAGCGCCGCCGCCTGCGCGGAAGAGCGTGGCTGCTTCGGACGTGATGCAGATCTGACGCAGATCGGTGTTATCCGAGAGCGTGATCGCCTGACGGAACAGGACGAGGTCCTGCGTGCCAGCCAAGAACCAGGTGCTGGTCGGGGCTGGGTTGTCGCTCACAACGCCCCAGAGGATCTGGTTGTTGAGAGGGACAGTGCCGGCCGGGATTGAGGCGGGGTA
The DNA here is from genome assembly GCA_046350435.1 of Phycisphaerales bacterium. GTDB lineage: Bacteria > Planctomycetota > Phycisphaerae > Phycisphaerales > UBA1924 > BJHL01. The sequence goes on along the minus strand of JAXMAK010000004.1, from coordinate 598,299 downwards.
CCAGTTCGGGTTGTTGGAGCCAGCGATGCGGATGAGGCCGAAGCCGCCGCTCGCGGACAGGCCGTTGATGTCCGTATCAGCCGTTGCAGCGTGATCGAAGCCGGTCAGGCCGCCGCTGCTGCCAGTCGTCGTGCTGCGGCTGGTGAAGCCGAAGCGAACGCGACCGTAGCTCGAGAGAGCGCCGCTGTTGTTGCCGTCAGCAACCGACAGGAGGCCCTGAGCGAGGGTCGTGTTACCCTGGCCGCTGACGCCGTTGTTACGCCACGCGCCGAGGTTGTCGCGCGAAGCGCCAGCGCCGGTGATGTCAGCGTTCACGATGACTGGCTGATAGAAGATCGAGCCGAGAGCCGCAGCGCCGGGGGCGCTGAGGTTCAGGACCGCGCGCCATTCAACGCGATCGCCGGGGTTGGCGTTCACGCTGCTGGACCACGCGCCGCCGTTCACGGCCACTTCGTAACGAAGCGACGCGCCAACGGGCTCTTGTGTAATCTGAGCGCTAGCGAGGCTAGCGACGCCCGCGAGGGCCACGAGGGAAACGATAACGTTCTTCATAAAAAAATCTCCTCCATCGAACAATGGAACTGTCTTGAGACCAACCTTGGCGAGCCACGGAAAGGCTTGCCAAAGACAGGGTCTGTCTCTCAGAGGCATAGATTAGCCGAGTTCATAAAACTCTGCAAGCCTTTTTTGTCGCGCAGTTCCACAGATTTTTGCATGCTTCACAATCTCTGATCAAATAACACGCAAATAACCGTTTTCATCACCCTAGTTTGAGGTATTCTCGGACCAAAAATAAAAATCGTCCCGATGCGTTTCGCATCGGGACGACGGGTTTTTGACTTCGGACTGAGCAGTTCTCAGGTCCGTTCAGGCATTAGGCCCGACGACGACGGCCAGCGACCAAGCCACCGAGGCCGAGGAGGGCCACAGCGCCAGGAGCCGGGATGGCGGGGACGTTGATCGTCGCACCGACGTAGCTCACGCCAGCGCGGATCGTTGCGGTCGAACCGCCTTCGCCAGCTGCTGCCCAGGTCATGAAGCGGGTGTCATCGGTGCCGCTGCTGCCGCCAGCGCGCTGCAGGGTTGCTGCTTCGCTGTTCAGCGAGATCGTGCGGTTGTCTTGATCGCCGACGATGAACGCCTGGCGGAAGATCACGACGCCCTGCGTGCCCGTGGCGAACCAAGTGCTGGTCGCTGTGTTGTTGTCAGACACAACGCCCCAGAGGATCTGGTTGTTGAGAGCAACAGAGCCGTTCGGAATCGAAGCGGGGTACCAGCTGGTGTTGTTCGTGCCAGCGATACGGATGTAGCTGCCAGCCGGTGCACCGTTGTCGCCGTTGTGGCGGATGCCCGTCAGAGCGCCGCTGCTGCCTGCAGTCGTGCTGCGGCTGGTGAAGCCGTACACAACGCGGCCGTAGTCAGCGAGCGAGCTGCTGTTGTTGCCTTCGGCAGCTGAGAGGAGACCCAGAGCGAGGGTCGTGTTGCCCTGACCGCTCGCACCACCGTTGCGCCATGCACCGAGCTGGTCCTGCGTGCCACCAGCGTTGTCGGTGTTGCTGAACACGGGCTGGTAGTAGATACGGCCGAGAGCCGCGGCAGCCTGCGTGCCGGTGAAGTTCAGAACCGCGCGCCATTCAACGCGGGTGCCGACCGGAGCGTTCACGCTGCTGCCCCATGCGCCACCCGGGAGGGCGACCTGGTAGGTCAACGTGGCGCCGATGGGCTCCTGCTGAACCTGGGCGTTTGCGATGCCGGCAACGCCAGCGAGAGCGACGAGAGAGACGATAACATTCTTCATAAACATTCTCCTCACAACTTTTTTACTTTTGGGGTGCGAGTCCCAACACGGAAATGACTGAGAACGAACTGCTCGTTCCTTACCCACAACAAACATGCACCATGCTGGAGGAAATGCCAGAAAAGTGGCAAGACAAACTGCACTTTTTTGCCCGCTAGGGCCGTCCAGCGCCCAAATCGACCCAATCAGGACCCAAAAAAACCCTCGTCGTTGTGAGAACGGGCGTTTCCAGGTCAAGTTCGTTCGCTTATAGGGCGTTTGCGTCAGATGCGCAAAGACTGCGTCCCGATCATGAATCAGGGGTACGCCGACATCTTTTGAAAAGTTCACCCCAACCGAGGGATTTCAAAAACACTTCAAGCCTTCCAACCCAGGCCAAGCTTCGCAGCCTTCGCTTCCCACTCCGCCTGCTCGCGCTTGTTCGTCGAATTGATGGCCCCAACCACCCCAGCCTTCGCCGCCTTCAGCGCGTCAATCTCCAGCCGCGTCAGGTGCATTGCCTCGAACTCATAATCCCGCCAAGCCTCCATCGTGAGCGGCACGATCGACGCAATGAGATCATGCATCGCCGTCGCAAACTCCCGAATTTCAAGCTGCGCATGCGAGTCCATCCGCAAACTCAGGAAACGAAGCACGTTGTGCAAGTCGCACTTCCAATACCACTCCGTATACACATTGACCGGCAACCCCATGCGAGCCAATTCACGAGAAACCCCCGCATCCGTCAACTTCTGGTAGTCCTTGTACAACGCTTCCGCGCGATCCAAATACTCCAAAAACTCCTGCGCAGTGCGTGCTTCTTCAGAGTGTGCCGCATTTCCAGCCGCATCTGCCGATGCCTGATGCCCAGCCCCCAGTGCCTTCCCCTCCCCTCGTTCGCTCTTCCCCACAAACGTCTCTTCCCCGCCCTGCCGATTGCTCTTGCTCTGCTTGCGCACCGCTTCCAAACTCGGCGTGTAAAACCGGTCCGGCAAAATCGAATACCGCGCGCTGTACTCATTCACATTCGCCGTGCGATGCCGAATCCACTGCCGAGCGATGAAAATCGGCATCGCAATGTGAAACTTGAATTCAACCATCTCAAACGGCGTCGTGTGCCGATGCCGCAGCAAATAGCGAATCAGCCCGCGATCTTCATTGATCTGCTTCGTCCCCTGTCCATAACTCACCCGCGCCGCCTGCACAATCGCACTGTCCGCCGTCGCCCCCTCCGGCACCAGCCGCGGCATCGCATCAATCAACGCCACAAACCCATGATCCAAACACTTGATCTGCACGCGCGAAGCACCCTGCATCACATCCCGCATCGCCGACTCAGGCTTCACGACCTCCGCCCGGCTCGGAAACGACAAAGCCGTCGAAATGCCCGCAGAATTCACGGCATTTGAAGCCGCAGAAACACTAGAACCAGGCTTGAGAGCGACATCCGTGTGCATAAGCCACGTTAGGCCACCCCCGCGCAAACTTCGACGCATCCAATGCTTTCAAACAAGTCCTGCAAACATTCTGGAAAACCTGTTGCAAGCGAACCAGTGCGTGGCGAGGGGAGGTTGCGCACAAGAGCCGAGGTGCGCAAACACCAGGCCAATCACATCACTTCGCAATCCGTTACACCAAAGGCCACCGCATCACCAGCCGCGACGACATAGGCGGATACTTCATATGGACGCGCACGCCGCGGAAGTCGCTTGGCTTCCAGTCCATCCGCGCGTAAATCGAGTTGACCAGCTTGCTCAACCCCGGCACTGCAGGCGTCGCGACCGCAGGAGGCGACCCCGCAAGTTCAGTCACTGTTTCCAAAATCGGCAACTCATTCGCAGTTGTCTGCGCCGACGGATCTTCAGGCCCGCCATGCGGAAACCCATACAACTTGATCTCAGGCGTCTTGGGCACTTGCACATCCTTATGCACAAGCAAGTCAAACACCAACGCCTCCGCCGGCAAGTTGATCGATGCGGCGCACGAGCCGTACTCGTTGTCGGGCGAGCGTTCCGCAGGCAAGCCGCGATAGATGTACCCAAAGAAACAGTCAAACGCCGCGCGATTGCCCACCTGTCCGCCCGGCAGACGAACCTCAAGCCCATCGTCGGTGTCATTCGTGATCAACTGGGGCATATTGGGCGAACAAAAATCACGAACAAGCAGAGGCAAATCACCATCTTGCTTAGTTTCGATTTCTTCGCGCCCCGGCGCACCGACAATCGCCTTGCCCCGATCAGTGTGAAACTGCGCACGATACAACCGCCACTGCACGCCAGGCCTCAAGCGCCTGAAACCAATCAGCCCCGACAACATGACGAAATCAACTTTGCCAGTGATCGTTGACGGTGCAACCATCGTCGCCGACACGCGCGTTTTCGCCTGCACACCCCAAATGCTTCCATTGCCCCGAAACGCAAGTTCGCGCCCGCTCTCCGACGAAGCATCGCGCTCAAACAAACCCATGCTCTCAAGCGTGAGTTCCAAGTGCTCGCGATCACCCGCATGCTCACGCACGACTTCTGCGAACGTGTTCATCGCATCGCGAAGATTCTTCCCAGCGGCGCGTTGTCATCGACACCTAGCTCACAGGCGATGAACGCAGCGGGCACGATCATCGTCGGTCGCGCGACTGACGGCACCAACTCATTCATCGGCAAGTGGACGTGGAACGTTGGTACGCAGACATGGGACGGCCCGGAAAACCTCGGCAGCAACCTCACGACGCCAGCAACTTGGCTCCCCAACTCAGTGCTCTCGTGCGGCGTGCCGCCGACCATTGGTTCCTCGATCGCAATGAACGACGACGCCAGCATCATCGTTGGCTCCGCCACGTATAGCACGTGCGGAAGCTTCATGACGGGCGGCTTCATCTATCACACCGTGTCGGGTGAACCCGTTATGGAAGACTGGTATGACTTCAACAACCAGCGCGGCGTTCCAGGCGTTGCACCGGGCGGTCAATACGGCCCGGTTGGCGATGCGGGCGACCCCGCTCGCGGCTTGCCTGCACTGGGTGCAGCGGTCGCAGTGTCGCCAGATGGTTCCGCATTCGCAGGCTTCCAGTTCGGCACACAGATCGTCATCGGCGCAGTGCCGTGGGTGTTGATCGAGTCAGGCGACCCCTCATGTGTCGCTCCGACGATCACCAACAATCCTTCTGCAACAACGAACTTCAGCGCGTGTACGAGCAGCATCATCCTGAACGTTGCCGCTTCTGGCACGACACCATTCACGTATCAGTGGTACAAGGATGGCAACCCGCTCTCGAACGGCGCGCAGCCCAGCGGCTCGAACGTCACGGGTGCGGATTCATTCCAGCTTCGCGTGAACTCGCCTCTGACCCCATCTGATGCAGGCACCTACTACGCCGTGATCACTGGCGGCTGCGGCTCACCGGCAACGAGCTCGAACGCTGTCGTTCAGCTTGATCCGGCATTCCCGGCAGCGGTCAACGACACGTGCGCAACCGCGACGAACGTTGCGATGGGCACAAACGTACTGGGCGCAGGCGAATCGCCCTGCGGCGCGTACATCAACGATCCCATCGGCGGCGCGTCATGCGTGACTGCTGGTACGAAGACCGATCGCTGGTATCGCTTTACTCCTCCGGCTTCGGGCAACTATCGCATCGAAACCTGCGGCGCGAACTTTGATACGGCTCTGAGCGTGTTTGCTGATTGCTCCGGCAATGAACTTGCCTGCAACAACGACTATACCTCTGGTCCGACGACTGGTTGCACGAGCAGCCGCAGCCGCATCCTGTCGGTTTCACTCACGGGCAGCACTCCCTACCTCGTTCGCATCTCGGCCCCCACAGCAGCGTTCCTCTCAGGCACCAGCCTGATGAACATGTCGATCACCGCAGCGCCATTGCCCGCGGCGAACGACAACTGCTTCAGCGCGACGACTGCTGTCAATGGTGCGAATCCGTTCGATCTCAACGAAGCGACGAACGACTTCGCTGCGAGCTGCAACACCGCACTGTCGCGCGACGTGTGGTTCAACTACACCGCGACGGCGACCGGCAACGTTCGCTTCACCACATGCCCCGGCACGCTCAACACCGTGCTCAGCATCTACGACTCCTGCTACGGCAGCGAACTGGCGTGCAACGACAACGCGGTCGGCATCAGCGGCTGCACCAGCCCGTCGCTCATCGATAACTTCGCGGTGAACGCCGGCACGCACTACATCATCCGCGTCGGCACGAACAGCGTGAGCACGGTTGGTGCAGGCAACCTCACGATCACGCCGCAGGGTTGCGACAGCATCGACTTCAACAACGACACCAGCGTCTTCGATCCTCAGGACATCGACGCCTTCCTGAGCGTGTACTCAGAAGGTCCGTGCATCCCTGAAACATCGATCTGCTCGGACATCGACTTCAACAACGACAGCAGCGTGTTCGATCCTTGCGACATCTCCAGCTTCCTGCAGGTGTTCAGCGAAGGCCCGTGCGCGTTGTGCCCGCTCTAAATTCAAGTGCTGAGGACGAAAGTCTGAAGCAAAGACAAACCTCTTCTTTGACTCTCAAGAGTCAGTGCGGCGGCGATTCGGAAGAATCGCCGTCGTTTTTTATCTGGCTGTTAGTGGGTGCTTGTGGGTGCAGAAAATAGCGCACAGCGATCTTGAAAAACCATGAGTGTGCGCGCGGGTGTGGTTGATCGCGGTGTGCGTGGAGGCGAATTTTGGCTTGGATATGCGATATTTTTGGACGTTGGGTGGGCGTCCATGAGTGTGCGCGAGTTGATGGTCGGTGGGAATTTGTGGGTTGACTTTGTAGGGTGGAGTTTTCGGTTCGAGGGTGAACGTAGAAACTTTGTTTGAGCGAGTGCTGGGCCGGGTGCTTGCGCACCTCGGCTCTTGTTCTTATTTCTTTTCGCCGAGGGTGACGGGGACATCGCGCTCGACGCCGTCGCGGCGAAGTGTGACGGTGACTTTTTGGCCGGGTTGGAAGTCGCCAAGCACTCGGATGAGTTCGGCGGTGTCGCGTGTTGCTCGGCCTTCGATTGACATGATGACGTCGCCAATTCGGATCGTGGAGACGCCGGCGGCTGCGGCGGCGGACTTGGTGCCGCCCACAGGCATGTCGACGACAATGACGCCATCGCCATTGCCTGATTCGATGCTGATGTTGAGACTTGCCTGGCCTGGCTTTACTTCTTCAGACACTTCGGGCAGATCTTTGAGCCATGCGCGGAATTGCTTGTCGAGTTCTTTGGTGTCTTTGCCGAAGATGTGCTCGAGTGCTTTCTTGCCGGACTGGTCGACTGCGAATCCATGTTCGTTGTCCGTGCAATAGGTTTTGAGGAACGGCGAGAGTTGGCCTCGCTGATAGAGGAACAGAAAAAATGCTCGAACTTGTGCGTATTTTGCGAGTGGACGCTGCGAGTTGAACGCTTCGGGCGTGACGGCGATCATGTCGTCGAGCGAGAGCATGCCGCTGCCCCGCGATTGACGCTTCGCGGTGTTGGTGCGCCAACTCGGCACAGGTTTCGCTGGCGCGGCATTGGCTTTGCCACCTTCGAGACCATCCATGTCCTCGACGAGAGACGCGAGGCCTTCTTGAAGCCAGATCGGGTGACGTTGACCAAGGCGATGGCAGACTCGCCAGTGCAGACCATGGAAAAATTCGTGACGGAGCGAGGTGCCCAGGTCCATCGAGACGAGGCGGACTTGCAGGTGTTCGTACGCGCCGCCGATTTGCGTGAGTGAGTTGCCATCGACGTTGCCGAAGCGGGCGTTGATCCATTTTTGAAAGCGATTGCGCGGCGGGAGTGCGACGACGATGATGGGATCGAGTTTCTTGTCATAGTCAGGGCCATCCGCGATGCCTGCGAAGAGTTCGGTGTTGGCCCACGTCGTGAGGGAGCGCAGTTCGGTGTGTGCGCGTTCGAAGCTTCGCGGGTCGGCCCATGTTGCGTAGATCACGCGGTGATCGTCGTCGCGAGTGATTTCCGCGCCGGGGCCGAGTGCTTCTTGCAAGTTTGCGAGGGTGCGCTGCGCCTGACGTTCGAGGACGGCGGGCCAGTCTTTTATCCATTCATCAATCGGCGCCATCGCGGCGGCTTTTTCGAGCGGGCGAGTGCGTTGCAAGCCGCGAAGATCGAAGAAGCCCATCTCGATTGCTTCCTTGAGCATCGCGGCGGCTTCGACTTGTTTGTCCTGCATCGCGAGAGCGATGGCGAGGTTGTGCCGCGGGATCCAACTCTCGGGTTCAAGGTCGCATTGCTGGCGGAGGAGTGCTTCGCCCTTCGCGAAGTCAGCCGCCGCGAAGGCGACCTCGGCTTGACGTGCGATGTCGTTGGCTTTGCGCTGGTTGGCGAGGATGTTGGTGGGTTGCTTGGGGGTGGGTTTTCCCGCAGGTTTCGGTTGAGTTGTGCGAGTGGGTTGCTTGGGTTGCGTGGAGTTTGTGCCGGGTTGCGCGAGGACTTTTGATGGAGTGAGAAGTAGGCCGCAGATGGACGTGAGGAGGTAGGCAGTGTGGTGGGGGCGGCGCATGATTGATTGTTCGACGCATTGCAACGTGAAACGTTGCAATTTCGCGGGTGGTAGCAATCGTGCCATCGAAGTCGGCGGCTCTGCGGCGACTTCGATGCGACGTTCACGCAGAGCATCGAAGTCCTCTCAAAGCAGAGGACTTCGATGGCACGTATAGACAACGTGTTAGACCCGCACCATCGCCGCGTATTCGGCGAAGCGCTTGTCTAATTCCGCACGCGAGAGTTTCACGAGGCGGTCGAGGCTGAAGCTTTCGACGGTGAAGCTGGCGGTGACGGTGCCGTAGACGAGGGCTTTGCGGACGTGGTCGAAGGAGCCCAGGTCGACTTTGCCGCCCATCGCGCTGGTCGCGGCGAGGCTGCCCATCATGCCGCCGGCGAAGCTGTCGCCAGCACCGGTGGGGTCCAGGACAGTTTCAGTTGGATATGCGGGGAGTGCGGCGATGCCGTCTCGGTGGACGAGGATGCAGCCGTGCTCGCCTTTCTTGACGACGACGAAGCGCGGGCCCATTTCGAGAATGTGGCGAGCGGCGGTCACGGGATTTTTCTTGCCCGTGAGCAGTTCGGCTTCGTCGTTGTTGAGTGCGAGGCCATCGACTTGCCGCAGCAGGACCATGAGGTCGGGCTTGGCGATGTTGATCCACAGGTCCATCGTGTCGGCGACGGTGAGGCGGCGCTTGGGGAAGCTGGAGAGGAAACTCTGTTGCACGCCCGGATGCGTGTTGCCAAGGAACACCATTTCGCTGTCGGCGAAACTGCCGGGAACGGTCGGGGGCTGTTCTTCGAGCACGCCCAGGTGCGTGAAGATCGTTTCGCGCGAGACCATATTCTCGTGATACTTGCCGCCCCACGCGAAAGTCTTGCTGCCCTTGCGGACTTCAAGGCCTGCGAGGTCGATCTTGCCGAAGTGGCCGAGCGTCTTGCGGAAGGAGTCGGGCAGGTCTTCGCCCGCAGCCGCGACGAGGCGGACGGGGCCAAAGAAACTCGCCGCGGCTGAGAAGTAGGTCGCGGAGCCACCCAGGACCTTTTCAGCCTTGGAAGTGGGGGTGTAGACGGAGTCGATGCCGATGGTGCCTGTGACGACGAGTGCCATTTGATAGGGTAGGTTGGCTTGACGGGAGCGTCCGTGCCACCAATCTGACCGTTTTTCGGCCAGATTGATGGCACGGTTAGGGCCATCCGCCCTGAACGATCGTTCGTTTAGATTGCGCTCAGTTCCTGTTTTCTCGCCCTGCGGCCTTTTTTTGCTTGTTTTTCTGGCGAAATTCGACATTTGTCGTATCTTGTAAACATGACTCCTTCTTGCCGCTTGGCGTTATTGATCACGGCCCACTCTGGCTACGCGATGCTGTGCCACGCTCAGATCGTTGCTGTGGACACTACTCCCTTCAGTACGTCCCGGGCTCTCTGCATCACGCCTGACGGCTCTATCGCCGGCGGCACGTTTGATGTCGGGTCAGTCGCAACTCCTTTTCGCTGGACGCAGGCGGGTGGTGCGACTCCGCTGCCCATGCTCGCAAGCTGGAATGGCGCGTTCGTGACTGCAACAAGCAGCTCCGGAGATCGAATGCTCGGAAACCGCACCACAAGCGGATCACCCTCGCCCCGGGCGGTGCGATGGATCAACGCCGGGACCAACCCCGTTGCCCAAGAACTGGGCCTCCCCGCAAGTGCTGACCCCAACGCTCGCTCCGATGCGATGGACATGGACGCCAGCGGCGTGATCAGCGTCGGACGCGTGTTCATCAACGCCGGCCAGTCGTATGCCGCGGTGCGTTGGGACAATCAAACCGCCACGTTTCTTTCCACCACGAGTTCGCCATCCGAAGCCATCGCCATCAGTAACAGCGGCGCAAAGATTGTTGGCTGGGAAGGCTCCGTCGTCTCGCGTCCAACGTTGTGGGACAACAACACTCGCCAGTTCCTCCCCATGGGCCCCGTGTGGGACACCGGCGTAGCTACCGCCATCAGCGGCGATGGAAATGTCATCGCTGGCAGCGTCTTTGACATCGGCACCAACGTGCGCCAACTCGCGTTCTGGTCAACGCCCCTCTCCGAACCCGTCACCATCGGCTCGGGTGATCTGGGCGCGAACATCGAGGGCATGTCCCTGGACGGCTCCATCGCCGTCGGAATCCGCCCCAGTGGCGCGGAAGGATTCGTGTGGTCGCAGGCAACCGGCCTCCTGACCCCGTCGGCGTACTTCTTGACCCGCGGCGTCGATACGAGCGAGTGGACAAACTTGCAGGTCTATGGCGTCAGCGACGATGGCACTCGATTCGTGGGCGTGGGCCTACTCGCCGGAGACAATCGCGGATTCGTGCTAACAGTGCCGTCACCCGCGTCCTTTGTTTTGGTTGTTGGCGCGCTGGGACAGTTCGCCCGCCGTCGCGTTCGGTTGGCACAGTGAAGTCTTTGACGCGGAAGGTGAACTTCCATCAATTGAACCCTTCTTTGCGATCTGATTGATGTGGAGCGGGCAACAAACGCTGACCCACATCAATCTGCACGCAAAGCCGAGCAGATTGATGGCACGGTTGGGGCTGCTTGTCTTAGCGGATCGCAAGTGCAAGCAAGATCAGTATGCAGATCGCAATTATCACAACAGCGCTCTTCACGAGCCGTTTCCATTGCCAGTCGCGGTAGCGATTCCACGCGGATGCGTCGTGCCACCAGCGATCGCCTTCTGCGGGCACGAACACGCCTCTGGCACTCATGCGAGAGAACATGAAACTCTGTTCGACGCCGATTGCGCTGAGGGGCTTTGCAGTGCTGGCCGAAGTCGCGCCAGCGTTGCAGAAACGCTCCACGAGTTCGCGCTGGCGATTCATGATGATGAGGACGCTGCTCATGACTGAATTTTATAGAAAGTCAAGGGGCCGTCGGGTAGCGAATGTGTTCAATTTCGCATAGATTTGTGCTTTAATGAACTGAGGATCGGGTAGTCTGATGAAACCCTTGTCGTCTGAATCTCTATAACTTGACGTGAGATTGCCCGATCTTTGGAGGGACGGGGGCCGTACGGTATTGGGAGCTTACTCGGAGTCCATATGGAACAAGTCCGCAGCATCGTGAAGTCGGCCGGGCGTCGGTTGTTTGTGAACGACTTTGTTCAGGCGTTGGCGATCACGCTGTCGATTGGGATCGGGCTGGTGCTGCTTGCGCGCATTGTGGAGCGTGTGCTGGGGCTGACGACGTCGATGGGGCCGCATTGGCGGACGGTGTTTATTGCTGTTGCGAGCACGGCGGTCGTGTCGGCGTTTGCGTGGGCGTTTGTGAGTCGGCGCAAGACGATGCAAGTGGCGCAGGAAGTTGATCAGCGCGCGGACTTGAAGGAGTCGCTGAGCACTGCGTTGGCGATTGAGTCAGACATCAAGGCGCATCAGCCTTGGGCGGTTGCGGTTGCTGAGACTGCGACGACTGCGGCTTCGAAAGTGCGTGTGCCGGTGGTGGTTCCTTATGAAACGCCGCCCGCGTGGCCTGCGCCGGTGCTGGGCGGCATCGCGTTGGCGGTGATTTGGTACGCGCTGCCCAACTTTGATTTGCTGAAGATCGACGCGCCCAAGCTCGCACAGAAACAGAAGGAAGCGGAAGTTCTGCAGGTGAAGACGGAGATGGCGAAGGACAAGGAGAAGCTCAAGGAGCTTTTGTCCAAGGCGAAGGTTGATGTGATGGAAGGCAAGGGCGATCCGCTCGTGCCCGAGCAGGCGCAGAAGGAAAATGATCCGGACGCGATCAAGCGAGCCGCGCTCAAGGAACTGACGGACCTCACGAACAAGCTTGAGGACGCGAAGTTGTCTGAGAAGGCGATGCAGAGCGAGGCCATCAAGGAAGCGATGGAGCAGCTCAAGCAGCCCGGGCAAGGGCCCTTGAATGAACTCGCGAAGTCGCTGCAGAAGGGCGACTTCAGCGGGGCGAAGGATCAACTGGATCAGTTGTCCCGGCAGTTGCAGAGCAACGAGATGAGCCCGGAGAAGAAGGAAGAGCTCAAGAAGCAACTGGAAAACATGGGCAAGCAGCTCAAGGACCTCGCGAAGGACCAGAAGGCGCTCGAGAAGAAGCTGCAGGACGCCGGGCTTGACAAGAAGTCGGCGGAAGCGATGGCGAAGGCGGCGAGTGATCCGGCGAAGATGCAGGAAGAACTCAGCAAGATGCCCGGCATGAATGAGCAGATGAAGAATGAACTGATGAAGATGGCGCAGGCGAATAGTCAGTGCCAGGGCCAGTGCAGCAAGATGGGCGAGTCGATGAGCAAGATGGGCGAATCGATGAGCAAGCAGGGCATGGGCCAGCAGGGCGCGCAGGCGATGGATGAATTGAAGCAGGCGCTCAATGACGGCGAGATGATGCAGGCGGATATGGAGAACTTGAACGCCGCGCTCGATGAAGCGAAGGACCAGATGGCGAAGCTCGGCCAGGACATGCAGAAGATGGGCAAGAAGGGCGGCGAGCAGGGCGAGGGCGAATGTGATGGTGAAGGCAAGGGCGAAGGGAGCGGCAAGCTCGGCGAGTGGCGCGCTGGTGACAGCAACAAGCGCGGCAAAGGCAGCGGCAACGCTGGGCAGGGCGATGGACGCAGCCCGGAAGCTGAACCCGCGGACTACGCGCTTGAGAAGAAGAAGGCGGACGTCAAGACGACCAAGGGTGCTGTGATCGGCAGCCGACTGGTGTATGGCGAGCAGGTGAAGGGCGAGGCGATCGCGGAGTTTGCTGATGCGGTCGCGTCGGGCGAGCAGTCCGCGGCGGAGGGCATGGAAGCGATGAAGGTTCCGAAGGAACTGGAAGGCGCGGTGAAGCAGTACTTTGGTCGGCTCAAGGACAAGGTTGAGCAGAGCAAGAAGGATGCGAAGCCGGCTGGGAAGTAATTGGATTTTGATCACACGTGCCACCGACTAGCCAAAGGCTGGTCGGTGTTTTTTTGTGCAAGTGACTGTGCTCATTGAGAGAAAGGCACCGACCGGCTTCGCCAGTCGGTGGCACGATGGTTCGTTTGGCGATTCGCATGAGGTTCCTTGTCGAAGTCGATACGCTTCCCAATGCCATCAATCTCCCGCCGTGAGTTTCTTGCGTATTCGACCGTTGCTTCGACGGCGCTGCTCCTCCCTGCGTGTCCGAAGCGGGATGCGACGCTTGCGAATCAGGTGACGTTGTATACGAGTGCTGATCCTGTCGTAGTGAACGCGATTGTCGCGGCGGCGAGCAAGCAGTTGGGGCTGGTGATCAGTGTCGTGACGGATACTGAAGCGACGAAGAACATGAGCATCATGCAGCGGCTGTTTGCGGAGCGTGCAAAGCCTGCGGCGGATGTGTGGTGGTCTTCAGAAGTGATGAGCAGCGTGTTTTTGGAACGAGAAAAGGTGTTGATGCCTTGGCGGCCAGCATGTGAGAAGACGGACTTCGCGACGGGCTGGCCTGCGCCGCTGTTTGGAACGAGTTGGTACGGCGTCGCGCAGCGGGCGCGAGTGATCGCGTTCAATACGAATCGCGTGAAGGACGCGGATGCGCCGCAGACGCTTGAGGCGTTGTGTGATCCGAAGTGGAAGGGGCGAATCGCGATTGCTCAGCCGCAATTTGGGACGACGCGGACGCACATCGTTTCGTTGTGCTGGCAGCATGGGCCCGAGGCAGTTCGTGCGTGGCTGACGCGGCTCAAGAAAAATGAGCCGAGATTGCACGCGGGGAACTCGGCGGTGGTTGCGGCGATTTCGCAGGGCGAGGCGGATGTCGGACTCACGGACACGGACGATGTGTGGGCGGGTCAGGCGAATCAGTGGCCTGTTGGACATCGATTTGAGGCGGCGATTGATGAGGCGAAGCAGCCGGGCGACGCGGGGTTTGTTGCGTCGGTTGAAAAGTTGCCTTCGTGCGGGCCCACGGTGATTCCGAACACTGTTGGCGTGGTTGCCGGCGGTCCACATCCGGAGAACGCGAAGTTGCTTGCGAATTTCTTGGTAAGCGTTGAGGCAGAGCGCGTGATGGCGATGTCGGAGAGTCGGAACGTGCCGATCCGTGAGTCGCTCGCGGCGGAGTTGGCGAAGACGGATCAGCGATTACTTTTGCCGAAGGCGGCGTATGTGTTTTGGAATGCCGCGGCGGGGAATATAGAAGAAGCTGACAAGTTGATTGCGGAGTTCTTTCCGGTGTGACAACGAGCCCTCCGCGCGAGCGGAGGTTGGACGCGTTGCGTTTCAATCACGCGTGTGACGGTCGTCCTCCGCTGGCGCGGAGGGTTCGTAATTTACCGCTTCGCGCCCGCCCGCACAAAGAACGGCGGGGCAATCGTCGCCATCGTGTGCAAGCCGGGCTTGGCTTCGAGCACTCGGGGGAGTGAGTTGATGACAATCGCGCTTGTTGCGATATCGCCATGCACGCCGCCCGGGATCACGACATCGATGCGGGGTTCGCCTTCGACGACGATTCGGTCGTAGGGCTCATTCTGGCCGATCGCGGCTTGGAATTCAAGATGCACAACTTCGCGTTCGTCGAAGTAGCCTTTAGCGACTTGGCGGACGCCAGCGACTTTGCCGCGAGCGATCGGGCCCACGCCGCTCTGCATGTCGCGCGAGGCTTTGACGGGTTCGATGTCTTCTTCCCAGCGTTCGATGGGCAGGCCCAAGTAGTGAGCGAGGAAGTGGAGACTTTCGCCAAGGCCCACGTGGCGGAGCGTGCCGTCTTTGACTTTCGCGGCGAAGCCCGCGTCGTCGAGGCCCGCGCCGATTTTCTGTTGGAAGGGAATGCGGCGGGCGCTCGCGTCTTGCACGCGATAGCACGCAACGCCTCGAACGGACTTGCTGACGCTCGTGACGAAGGCGGGGAGGGCGTCCATCAGGAACCCCGGGTTCACGCCTGTGCCCAGGAGTCGGCCGCCGTGGCGGTTGGCGAGTTCTTCGAGTTCTTCAGCGAGCGCGACGTGGCGCAGCCAAGGGTACACGAGTTCTTCGCAGGTGCTGACGATGGCTTTGCCGCGGCGAAGAAGCGTGCGGAGCGTGTCGGCGCACTTCGCGAGGTCGCTGCTCGTGGTGACGATCGCGAGGTCTATGACGTCCCAGTCACGGACTTCTTCGAGACTGCCCAAAACGCGAACGCTGGGACTTGCCTTGGGCACGTGCGTGTGCAGGGCAGTGCCGGCGAGCGAGGGCGACGTGTCAACGCAGGCGACAACGTGCCCAACCTCGCGCTCGTGGAGGTCGTTGAGAATTTTGACGCCCAGAGGGCCGAGACCGACGTGGAGAATTCGCATCATGGGGTGCGAGGGTAGGGGGGATGAGGGCCCTCGAAACGTTTGCGCCAGCCTCGCTGGTAGAGAACTCTCCACACTTCGCGACAGGTTTCGAAAACACCTTCTTCATCAGGAAATCGGGTGTCGTGCCTTGCCATGTAGGAGATAAACCAAGCAATGCACCGCAATTGACGAACGGTCCACATCACATCCTTGGCATCGATAAGTTGAGCCATGTCATCCGCAAATTCGCCTTGAAACCGTTCGCCCTCTGTGCCACGAAGGAAACGAATCATCGTGGGTGGAAGGTAATATCTAAATCCTTTGGAGTCGATAAAACTGAAACCGCCAACTCCTGGAAAGGGCAACCAATTCTCATCATCAGTAAGTTGCTTCCAGTGAGTGTCTCGGTCTGAGAGTCGAGCAGTTGCGCACTCTTCATCTGTTCTGTAATAATCAATTGCGTACGTTTCATTCCATGAAATGCCGTCAGCTCGAGTCACATCGCTGAAGGCTGCGTTAATCTCAGCTTCGAGAGACTTCAACTCATGGTCTGTTGACTGACCGTGATGTTGCATGGCTGGCTGCAGTAATTATGGACTAAGCGATTCGGCTATGAATCGGCATTTGAAGTTCTAGTTACGACGCCTTCCGCTGCACAGCGACCGCGCTCGCGCGGAGCGATTCTGCACCAAGGTCGATCTCACCCGGCCATTCCACACTCAAGCCATTCATGCCAACGCGAACTTGCTGTGCAAAGGCAGGGTCTTGAAGCGCGCTGAAGACGCCGCCATTACGAATCATGTACCCGATGTCGACAACGCCGACGAATCCATCGCTGAACTGGAGTCGAAGGTGCGATGGGGCTTCGAATTGGACTTCAAGAACGCGAACCATGCAAAATATTATGCCTCATTCCAGCGGCGGAATCTTCGACAGCGAATCTCCCCGTTGCGAGCGATTCCATTGTTCGCGCAGTTCGGCTTGATGCAGTGTTGCCTACTCCAGCACGAGCCGTTCCGCTCTCGGCGAGAGACTGCCCGCAAGTTTGGTCAACGAATCGATCGAATAGGTTGCAGCCTCGCCCGCGTACATCGCGTGAAAGTGGGGTGCTTTGTGCTTTCCCGTGTCGTAGAAGTACATGCTGATGATGATCCCAAAAAACTCGCTCAACTTTGGCATCAAGTCCTCCCCATTGATCGATTTCGTTCTCACTTCAATTCCGACGCCATGGTGACGCATGAGCGACGAGCGCAATCAGCCCAACCACTTCCTCAAAAACTCCACCTGCACATTCTTCGCTTCGTTCGACATTCTTCCAAACCCGCTGTGCTCCAGCGGCGCCCCCGTTTCCGGCCAACTCACGAGTTCAATGATTGATGGGCCCACGCCGCGTTGTTGGTAGTATTCGCGGAGGCGGGTGATGAAGTGTTGTTGGACGGCGAAGGGGATGAGTTGGTCGGCTTGGCTGTGGAGGGCGAGCAGTGGGATGGGTTTCCACGAGCCTGATTTGTCGACGAGGTGCAGGAGCGGGTCGAGTTGTTTGATGCGTTCGGGTGGGTGTGGGAAGGGCTTGGGGATGCCCACGTGCGGAGTTTCTGGGAGGTAGAGGCCTGAGAGCCAGCCTGCGGTTGATTCGACGGCGGCGCACTTGAAGGGATGGGGCGAGCAGAGTCTTCGCAGCGTGACCATGCCGCCCAGCGACATGCCGCCGATCGCGAGTTTGTCGAGGTTGAAGGCGTTGTGGAACTGCGGGCTGGCGAGGTGTTCGATGATGATGTCGACTTCGGCGAGTGCTTGCTCCAACACATCGAGCGTGTGCGCTGGGGAGTCGTATTCTGGAAGGGCTCGCTCGCCGTGGCCTGGGAGGTCGATCGCGCATGCAGAGATGCCGGCGCGGACCCAGCGGAGGTAGCGGCCTGGGTCGAGTTCTTTATTTGCGGTCCGGCCGTGGAGCCAGAGAACGGTGGGGGCGGGGTTGGCTGTTGGAGTGGGTTCGCTGTTCTGCCAATCAGGGTGCGCGAGGAGGACGGGGATGTCGCCGAAGCGGGTTGTGTGGCTTCGCTGGGCGAGGTCGCGGGGGAATTGGGAGAAGCGGGGGTGCACGGGGAAGAGACGGAGAGACGAAGTAACGGAGAGACGAAGTGACGGAGTTCAGCGCGATCAGGTTTCGTTGCTTTCTTTGGGGAGATTTGGTTTGCGGAGGTAGGCTAAGTAGGCGACGAAGGCTTGGCCTAGGACCATGGGGACGAGTGCGCCGATGACGAGGCCTATGGGGACTCGGCCGTTTAGTAGTGGCTTGTGGAACAGCATGTTCCACACGAAGTTGATGACGAAGTGGCCATAGAGATGGAGGACAACGCCTGCGAGTATGGAGATCACGGAGACGCCCAGCATCGCCCACGGGCTGAAGCGTTTTCTGGCTTCGACAGCAGCGCGTTCGGCGACGTCTTCGGCGTGTTTGCGATACTTGTTGACTAGGACGCGGGCCCAGACGAATTCGGTTGCGAGAATTGCGAGCGCAATGACCAAGACGGGGATGCCCGGGCCCGGACCAACGGCCATGATCGCGCCCGCGAGCAAACCCACGCAGCCGACAAGGAAAATCGTGATGCGGCGAATTTTGGTGAGCGCGACGCGGGCGATGCGATCGGTTTCTTCGCCGAGTGGAGAAATGTCCTGATTGCCCGACCGCGGCGTGATGGATCCGAAGAGGCTTGCGAGGATGGTGCCCAGCAGCAGTGCGCCGCCGACGAACGCGAGTTTGCCCCAAATGGGCACTTTCCAGCCTTCGGTGTAGAAACTCTTGATGATCTTGCTTTCGGGCATCGCAACGACGATCGCGCAATAAACCAAGATCATCACGAGGCCAATTTTGAAGTAGCGAAGGCGCGGGATGATGTTGATGAAAACGGGCGAGAGCGAGCGCACGCAGAGCATGGCCATGGCGCTGGCGATGAAGATAATCCACGGTTCGCGTGTGAACGTGAGCGAGGCAGGGATGGAGTCCATCGCCATGAAGACGTCCGCCGTCTCGATCATGAGGATGGGAACGATCAGCGAGGTGATGCTGGCCCGGCCTTGCGAGACGACGACGGGGTCTGCGGACTCGCCAGACTTGATGGGGACGAGTTTGCGGAAAACGCGGAACAGCAGGTTCTTTTCGGGGTCAACGTTTTCCTTGCGGATCACGAGCATGCGGACTGCGGCGACAAGAAGGATCGCCGCGAGGATGAAGCGGAACCAGCCAAAGTCGAGGGTGAGTTTACCGATCGTGAGGATGAAGACCGAGCGGAACGCGAGCGCAACGAACATGCCCCAGAGGAGGAGCCTTGGGCGCAGTTCTTCGCGGACTTGGAAGTGTGTGAAGACTGCAGCAAGGACGAAGATGCTGTCGAGGCTCAGGCTCAGTTCAAGCAGCAGGCATGAGATGTATTGGAGCGTTGCTTCCGCGCCGTCGAGCGGCGATGTTTGATGCGGACGCAGGCCTGCGTTCAGAAAGTTGTGCTCGTAGATGCCATAGATTGCGAAGGACATCAGCATCGCGATAATGAGGTAGGCGGTGCCGTGTGCGATTGCGCTGACGATGGGAGAAGCGAGTTGGGCCCGTCGGGTTGCGGGCGCGTACTTGGACATCTGGCTCAGGCGCGGTCGTGCCACGAACAGGTCCAGCAGGACCAGTGTGATGACAAAGAGCGCGGCGATGATCCAGAGAAGAGCCATCCGTGACGATCAATGGTGGGTTGGTGCGTGGGAGCGATTGTGAATCGGCTGAGGGTAGTGATGGTTGTTGGGGTGCATTTGATTGGGCGATTGAGCCGAAGGCGTTGGTGTGGCTCAAGATGGCACGAGGCATCGAAGAGACGGCATCAAGGCATCAAGAAGCCTTTTGTTCTTGGGATTGATGGGTTGCGCCTGATTCCGCAGACTTGGTGGGTTCTTCGGGGGGTGATTTTCTTAGGAGCGAGGCGATGACACCCAACGCGAGTGAGCCGGCGATGATGCCCAGGGACCACAAAGGCGTGATCTTGAGTTCGGGGGTGGGAAGGGTCAGGTTCCACTTCGTGTTCATCCAGCCCGCAAGGTCAGCCCAGCCTGGGAGGAGCATTTTCACGCCGACGAATGCCAGGACGAAGGCGAGGCTGTACTTGAGGTATTCAAACGAGCGCATCGCGCCAGCGAGTGCAAAGTACAGACTTCGCAGACCCAGGATCGCGAAGATGTTGCTGGTGAAGACGATGAAGGGTTCTTGCGTGATGGAGAAGATGGCGGGGATGGAGTCGACGGCGAAGACAACATCGGTGCCTTCGACCATAACCAGCACGAGGAACAGTGGCGTTGCGAAGCGAGCACCGTTGATGCGGGTGAAGAAGTTGTGGCCGTCGAAGTTGGGCGTGAGCGGGTAGATTTTCTTCGCGATGCGGAAGACCGGGCTCTTTTCAGGCTCGTATTCGTTCTCGCCGCCAAAGGCGAGTTTGAGAGCGGTGTAGACGAGGAACGCACCAAAGAAGTAGAGGATGTAGTGAAACTCTTTGACGAGGCCTGAGCCAAGGCCGATCATCAGGCCGCGCAGAATGAGTGCGCCCATGATGCCCCAGAAGAGCACGCGGTGCTGATACTTGCCCGGGATGCGGAAGTAGGTGAAGATCAGCGCGATGACGAAGATGTTGTCCATCGAGAGCGCGTACTCGATGAGCCAGCCGGTCAAGTAGAGGACTGCGGCGGTCTTGCCCGGATTCGCCGCGGCGAGGGCGGCTTCTGAGTTTGCAGGGGGCGTCCACGTCGCGCGATCTGCAAGCGGGATTTTCGCCTTGTCCGCCTGCATTGTGAAAGTGCTTTGGACGAATCGTTCGCCATACCCCCACAGATTTGCGTCGTAGATGTAGTACACGGCGACAGAGAACAGTGCGCCGCACGTCGCGAAGAACAACGTAAACATCACCGCCTTGCGGACGCTGACGACCTGATCTTTGCGATTTACAACAAAGAGGTCCAGCGCGAGAAGGGCGAGGACAAGCGTGATGAAACCCACCCACAGCCAGACTTGCATGGGACGAGGTTATGCGGGGGAAAGGAAGAGACGAAGAGAAGAAGAGACGTAGAGACGGAGTTGGGAATCGGTTTTGGCTATAAGTGGTATCACACCACGTCTTTGGGTGAAGCATCTTTCATGCCGGTGGGAGCTCCCGCTTTTTGAATGAGCATCTTTGCGCGGCGGCGCTTTTGCTCCCAAAGCATCCAGATTGTGTGGAGGGTGCGAGTGGTGCAGATGCCCAGCGTAAAGCCGATCGCAGCGGTTGCGGGCGGGGACATGTCGTCTTGGTAGACGTGTTGGAAGCCCAAAGCGATGCCGTACAGGATCGGGGAGAGGACCATGCGTTCCAACTGGATCTTGGTCGCGTCCTGCATGAAGGTGAGATCGCTGTATTCGGGGTTGAGCAGTTTGCCGCCGCCGCCGAATCGACTGGGGACGTGGTTGGCGTACCAGTGGAGGACGTAGTAGATTGCGAGGTCAGCGACAAGGTCGATGACGAACGACAGAGCCATGTTCACGTAAACGACTTTGACGTGCAGTTGGTCGGCGATGTGTGCGTCGATTTTGAGGCGGTGAATCCAGAACATGACGGCGTACAGCACGCCGATAGCCATCGCGCCCGCCGCGAGTATGTTGACATTCACGTTGACGATGCGCTTGCCGTACTGGCGAGCGAGCCACTGAAGCATGCGGGGGAGGGTAGTGGGGGTCGGGGGTCGGGGGGAGAAGTGCGAAAGAGCGGTGGGTGCGAAGGGTGCGAAAGTGCGAAAGTGAAGACGGACCTGGGCGTCTTAGTTTGTTTCGACACTTGTCCAACGACTTGCGTTCGCGTTGCTCTTCACGGCGGCTTCGATGAACGCGTTTCCGGCTAATCCGTCCGTGACAGTTGGGTAGGGCTGATGGTGCTGGCCATGAATGTGCAGGGCGACGTTGCGATAGATATTGGCGAAGGCTTCGATAAAGCCTTCGGGGTGGCCCGGCGGAACTCTGGTCAGTGCCTGAGCGACCGGCGATTGGGCGGTGCCTCGCGTGATGATCTGGGTTGAGCCGTCGAGCGTTGCGAGTTTGAGTTGGTTGGGGTTTTCCTGATTCCACCAGAGCGAACCCTTTTCGCAGTAGATTCGCAGCGTCAAGTTGTTTTCTTCGCCCACGCAGACTTGCGAGACGCTGAGCACGCCTCGTGCCGAGTTGCCACGATCGTCGCGCAACTTGAGCAGCATCGCGGCATCGTCGTCGAGCGTGCGGTTGGGCACGAAACTCGTCAGTTGTGCGGCGAGTGATTCGATGTGCATGCCCGTCACAGTTCGCAGCAGTTGCTCGGCGTGAGTTCCGATGTCGCCAATGCTGCCGCCTGCGCCGGCTTGAGCGGGATCGCACCGCCAACTGGCTTGTTTGAAGCCGCCGGTGCCTGCATCAGTTTGTTCGAGCGGCGTTGCGAGCCAGCCTTGGTGATACTCGACGACCGCTTTGCGAACTGGGCCCAGCGAGCCCGAACGCACAAGGTGTGCGGCGTGTTGCACCAGCGGATAGCCGCTGTAGTTGTAGGTGATGGCAAGGATGCGTTTGGTTTTGGCGACAGTGTCGCGAAGCGAGCGGGCTTGCGCGAGAGACGTCACCATTGGCTTGTCGAGAATGACGTGAAAACCCGCTTCGAGGCAGGCCGTTGCGATTTCAAAGTGGGTTGCGTTGGGAGTGACGATGCTGATGGCGTCCGCTCGTACGCCCTCGGTCAACTTTTTTTCACCAGTCAAAAGGTCGCGATACGACCCATACGACCTATTCGCCTCAATTCCAAGTTCCGCTGCTGAAGCCTTCGCTTTCGCCGGATTGCTCGACAAAGCACCAGCGCACAGACGCCAGCAGCCGTCGAGGTTTGCAGCCATGCGATGCACGGCTCCGATGAAGGCGCCTTGACCGCCACCGATCATCGCGAGGTTGAGGGGACGAAGTGGAGTTGAAGTCATGCTGAGTTCGTGCCATCGAAGTCGGCGGCTTTGCGGCGACTTCGATGCTCCTGCATCAATCTGCATCGAAGTCACTGCAAAGCCAGCGACTTCAATGGCACGCTCCATCACGAAGGATTAGAGAAACTCGCCAACCAACGACGCGCGGATTTTTTCCAGCAACTTCTTGGTCGCCTTGATGCCTTCGGGCTCGCTGAGTTTTTCGCCTTCGTACTCGATGCCGATCCGACCCCGATAGCCCGCGGTGAGGACGATGCGGATCATGCGATCATAATCGACCCTGATTTCGTTGCCGTTTGCGTCAAAGTCGTAGCTCTTCGCCGAGACGCCCTTGGCGAAGGGCATCATGTCGGTCACGCCCTGATAGCGGTCGTATTCCTTAGGATCAAAGTTGCCAAAGTCAGGAAGCGTGCCGCAGCGCGGGTGGTTCGCGAGTTTGATGGTTTCGCTGAGCCACTTGCCGTTGCTCGAAAGTCCCCAGTGATTTTCAACGATGACGTTGAGACCAAGCGGGTCGGCTTTTTCGCACAACTTGTGTAGACCGTCCGCCGCGAGTTTCTTCTGGTCTTCGTATTCGCCCGTGCTGCGGGCGTTCACGCGAATCGAGTGACAGCCCAGCAGTTTCGCAGCATCGAGCCACTTCTGGTGATTCTCGACGGCTTTGAGGCGCTTGAATTCGTCGGGGTCACCAAGATCGCCTTCGCCATCGACCATGATCAAAACGCTCTTGACGCCTTCGTCTTCGCTGCGCTTCTTGAGTTCCTTGTTGTACGTCTCGCTGGCTTTCTCAGCGAAGAACGTGCTGACGTATTCGACTGCGTCGATGTCATAGTCGCGCTTCGCGGTCTTGGGGAAGTCCAGGTGATCGAGTTCCTTCGCGTAGAGCGCCTTGTGCAGCGACCACTGCGCGAGCGAAATCGAAAAGAGTTTCTCGGCGGGCGTGAACTTGGGAACGTCGATAGGCTTGGTCAGATTGGGCTCGATCTTCTTCGGATCGGGCTGAGGAGTTGCGCCTGGTTGAACCTTGGGGAAGCCTTCCTGTTCACGCAGCACGCTCGCAAGCGCACCGGCGGCAAACGGAAGTGAAGCAACAGCCTTGAGCACCGATCGACGTGATTGAAGCATGGGGGAGTGTAGAACCGACTTCGCAGTAGCACGGCCCTTTCGTTTTCAAGAACGACTGTTTCCTGCTGTGTTTCAAAGTCTAAGTTTTGACCCGAAGGGTCAATGGCCTGTAGCCACGGGCGAGCACCGCTCGCCCGTGGTCATCGGTGCATAAGTCCAACTGCCCCGGCAGGGGCACAGGAAACAATGACTCACGAAGGGTTGTGCAGTGGCGCACGAATCCATTACGCCACAGGTTTCAAGTTACTCGCCACGCTCGTGCGATACGCCATGATCGCCGGCACAAGGCCCGCAATGCACGCGAGCACCACCGTTGCCGCGGCGAGCATCAGCATGGTCATCGGTTCGACGTTCGGCTGGATGATGAGACCAAAGCGGGCTCGCAGGACGTCGGAGGCCAACGCCGCACCGAGGTATGCAAGGAGGATGCCGGAAATCGCGCCAGCGAGACCGATCATCGCGCATTCCGCAAGCGTGAGGTTGAAGATTCGGCCTTGGCTTGCGCCGAGGACGCGCAGCACGGCGATCTGGCGACGACGCTGCGCCATCGAGTTGTACAGTGCGAGCATGATCGACACGCCGCTGCTGACGAGTACGACGATCGCGATCGCGAGGAAGACGCGGTTGACCTGATCGACGATCGTGAACAGCGTTGTGATTTCTTTTTCTGGATTCGCGACCGTGATCGTGGTGTCTCGGCGGAGTTGGTCGTAGACCTGCGGGAAGTTTGCTGGGAGTGCGTCTTCAGTGCGAGACACCAGCCGCAGCAGCACGCCCGTCACTTTGCGATCTTCGGGAATGACATCCGCGGCGGTTGTCTTGAGTTCTTCGGGGTTCTTGGCTTCGCGCAAACGCCGGTCGTGGGCGTGCATGATCCAGGTGCTTTCGAGATTCACAAACAGTGCGCGGTCGTGGCTCGTGAGCGTGGGAGCGAGGATGCCCACGACTTTGTATCCAAACTCGCGGTGAATGTGAGGGGCTGAGCCTTCTTCGTCATCGTGGTCGTGTGCGTGATCGTGGTCATGATCATCATGGCCATGATCGTCGTGTGAGCCAGCACGCTCAACGTCGCCTTGCATAACTTGGCCTTGGACGCCCTTGGAGCCGCCGTGCGTGAGGAAAATGGTGTCGCCAATGTTGAGGCGCCCGCGCTGTGCGACAGTGGCGCCGATGACAACTTCGAAGTTGCCCTTGAACGCTTCGCCTGCGGTAAAACGCCACGGCTGTTTGTCGGCGGGCTTGAAGGAGGTCAGAAATTCTGGTGTTGTGCCAACGACGGGGTACGCGCGGAAGGTGTCGCCCAGCGCAGTGGGGACGCAGTATTGCCACGGGGCTTCGGTCTGGAGTTTTTCGACGCGGTCCCAAGTCAGAAATTGCTGCGGCGCGTTGGCGTAAAAGATGTTGTTGAGGACGGAGACGGTTGCGCTTGGATCGCGCGAGACGAGCAGATGCACGTCGCCCGCGCCTCGCTCAAAACTTGCCTTGCCGCTATTGCGAAGTGTGAGCAGAACGATGATCAGTGCGACAGCAATCGCGACGGACAGGATGGTCGTCAGCGTCGAAAAGAGCCGCACACGCAGGCTTCGCAGCACAATCGTGAAGTCGTTCATTGTGCACCTCCCTTGCCCGCGATCGCAGTTTCTTCAGCGAGGCTTGCGAGCGTTGCAGTGCGGGCGAAGCGGGACTTCATCGACGGATCGTGGCTCACACATAGCAGCGCCGCGTTCTTTTCTCGGCAGACTTCTTGAATCAGGTCCATCGCGATGACCGCGTTCTCAGGATCAAGGCTTGCAGTGGGTTCGTCGGCGAGAACAACTGCAGGGTCGCACGCAAGCGCACGTGCGACGGCGACACGCTGCTGCTGACCTGTTGAGAGTTGCTCCACCGGCGCGTCAGCGCGTTTGATGCCGAGACGATCAAGCAACGCTTTAGCCTTGCCACGATGCTCGCGCTCCGGCACGCCCGCCATCAGCATCGCGGCCATGACGTTTTCAATCGCGGAGAATCCGACGAGGAGGTGGAACGTCTGGAAGATCATGCCCACGTGCTTGCCGCGAATTTTGTCGCGAGCCGCGCCGTGTGCGGCGTGCATGGTGTTGCCCGCGATTCGGACGGTGCCTTCGTGCGGATCGAGGATGCCTGCGATCAGGTTGAGCAGCGTGGTTTTGCCCGTGCCGCTGGTTGCAGTAAGAAGAAACTGCTCGCCCGGCTGCAAGTCCAATTCATGCACGCGGAGGACGAACTGTGGTTCGCCGTCAGCGCTGCGCGGGTAGGAAAAGGCGAGGCGAGTGATGTCGAGGGCGAGCATGGGCGGAGTATAGGGAAAAGAAACGATGCAGCGATTGCGCGATGAAGCGATGAATCGCTCAATTCACCAATAACAGACGCGTAAAGCAGTTTTTATCGTATCGTCGATTCTGTTCTTCAGTGCTTGGACTTCATATCCCGCCACGCTCCAAACTGTTCCCGCCACTGCGTGACCGACGTTGTATCAACCGGCACGCTCAGCACAGCGGCCTCTTCACCAAGTTCTCCCAGTACTTCTCCCTTAGGCCCAATCGCGATCGTCCCTCCCGCATAGTGCAGCCCCTTGTCGCCGTTAATTTTGACTGGGTCGTCGCCCGAGCGGTTGACGCCCAGCACGATTGCTTGATTTTCAATCGCGCGGGCGATCAAAAGACTTCGCCAGTGGTGTTGACGCACGTTGGGCCAGCACGCACCGAGTGCGATCAACTGCGCGCCTTGTGCGAGGCCAGCCCTGAAAAGTTCGGGAAAGCGAAGGTCATAGCAGATCGCGGTTTGCACTTTCAGATTCGCGGCGGACCATTGCCACGTCACGACTTCGTTCCCTGGTTCGAAGCGTTTGTTCTCACCGCCGGGCGAGAAGAGGTAGGACTTTGTGTACTCAGCGATGATTTTCTGCCCGGGGCCCACGATGGTCATCACGTTTTTCGCCGCACACTTGTGGCAGGGAGCGATGGTGCGACCTCCCGCGACGATTGCTTTGGTGTCGTCAGCGAGATCGAGCAGAAACTGCAGTGTTTCGCCCGTCTTGTCGTTGGTCGCTTCGACGTTGAACGAAAAACCCGTGTCAAACATCTCGGGCAACTGGATCAGGTCGCCTTCTGCGATCTTGTCATCGTCGATCAGCGGGTCGAGCAGCCTGCGGACGTGCTCGTGGTTCGCGGCTTTGCCTTCCCATGCGATTGCGGGTTGGACAAGGTGGGCGGTGGGCAATCGGCTGGGCATGGAAAAGGGTAGAAGCGGATTGATCCGGACGGCGTCTACGCTCTCCGCTCATCTCTGGCCGCAACTGCGTGCGGCTTGCGGAGGTCGTATGTCTCGCACCTTTGAAGGGCTCAGCATGATCAGCGTTCATCGGTTGGTGTTGGTGGCTGGCGCGTGCGCTGGCTTATTTGCGTTCAGCGGTTCATCACTCGCACAAAGCGACATGAAGTTTGGACCCGCTCCGAGTGCGCGTGCGGACATGCCGCAAGTGCGGGCGAGCGTGCCGGAAACGCTCGGATATTACCGCATGCCCGCACTGCGTGGCGACACGCTGTTGTTCGTCGCGGAAGGTGATCTTTGGAAAGTGAGTCTTGCAGAGGCGAGTAAAGGCACGCCTGCAAAGGCGACCCGCCTGACTTCGCACGAAGGCATCGAAGAATTGCCCGCGATCTCGCCAGATGGAAAGACGATTGCGTTCGTTGGTTCCTATGAAGGACCAGTCGAAATCTACTCAATGCCGATTGAGGGCGGATTGCCCACGCGCAGATCGTGGGACGGCGGCAGCAGGATCAACTTTGTGGGATGGAAGGATGATCAGACCATTCTGTGGTCCACCGGTGCGAACACGACCATGCCGCGCTCGCGCACAAACATGGTGAACATCAAGACCGGCGCTCGCGACGTCATTCCACTGGATCAATGTGACGACGCAGAGTTTGTATCCGCGAACGAAATGGTGTTTACGCGTTTGCCCATGCAGGGCAGCAACACAGATCGCTACAAGGGCGGCACTGCGCAGAATCTGTGGCGATTCACGATGCCCGGGAAAGATGCATCAAACGCCGTCGCGATGGGATGGGCCAAAGGCTCCGAGGCGACGGCTCTCACGCCCGACTATCCGGGCACTAGCAAGCGGCCTCACTTCTGGAACAGCGAGAGCGGCCCGCGCGTCGTGTTCACGACCGATCGCAGCGGGCACATGAACTTGTGGAGCATGAAACTTGACGGCACAGACCTCAAGCAGCACACACAGCATGAGGACATGGATATCGGCATGACCTCGTTTGGCGGCGCGGGCAACACGGCCGTGTATCAATTGGGTGCGGACCTGTGGATGCACGATCTCGCCACGGGCAAAGGCAGCAAACTGAACATCGAACTCACGAGCGATGTCGATCACACGCGCGAGCGCTGGGTCAAAAAACCCATGGACGCGATGAGCAGCTTCGCGATCTCGCCCGATGGTGATCGCGTTGTCATCACGGCTCGCGGCAAGGTGTTTGTGTTCCCGGTAAAGCAAGGCCGAAGCCTTGAGGCGGACACACGCGAGGCGATTCGCTATCGCGATGCGAAGTTCAGCAGCGACGGCAAGACAATCATTGCGATCAGCGACGAATCAGGCGAACTGGAACTGACCCAGTTGCCCGCGAATGGTGTGGGCGACGTGAAGCAACTTACGAAGGACGCCGCGACCGTGCGCTGGCAGAACAAACCCAGCCCCGACGGTAAGAAAATTGCCCACACCGACAAGTTGCAGCGGCTGTGGATCTTTGATGTTGAATCCGCGACCAACACGCTCGTCGAAGAAAACAAGTCAGAGAATCTTGACTGGCTTTCCTGGAGCCCCGACAGCCAGTGGCTCGCATACACCTCGCCCGCCGCGAACTTGTTCACGCAGGTGAAGTTGTACAACGTCTCCACCAAGCAGACGCTCGAAGCAACCAGCGATCGATACGACAGCTACTCGCCCACGTGGAGCAAGGACGGCAAGTTCCTGTACTTCCTCAGCGACCGCACGCTGCGAAGCGTGGTTGGTTCGCCGTGGGGACCACGCGCGCCAGAGCCGTTCTTCGATAAACAAACCCGCATCTATCAACTGACTTTGAAGAAGGGCGAACGTAATCCATTCCAGGCGGATGATGAAGTCTGGACGGTGGAGAAGAAGAAGCAGGAAGACGCGAAGAAAGAAGAGGAAAGGAAGAAGGAAGAAGAGAAGAAAAAGGCTGAGGGCGAAGCGAAGACCGACGACAAGAAAGACGAGAAGAAGGAAGACAAGAAGGATGAAAAGAAAGACGCGGTCGTCATCGATGCAGACGGCTTGATGGCTCGCATTGACATCGTCCCCGTCCCTGCAGGCAACTACTCAAACTTGTTCGCAGGCGAAAACACGCTCTACTGGCACAGTTTCGACGCGGGCTCCGAAGCCAACACGCTCAAAGTCCTCAAAATCACCAACCAAAAGCCCGAAGCCAAAACCGTCGCTGGCGGCATTCGAGCCTCGTTGATTTCTCAGGATCGCAAGAAGCTCCTTATTCACTCAGGCGAAAGTCTGTACGTGGTTGATGCAGGCGATGGCGAGACGAAGCTCGACGACAAGGCGATGGTCGATCTTTCCGGATGGACCCTCAGCGTGATGCCTCGCGATGAGTGGCGGCAGATGTACATCGACGCGTGGCGACTGCTCCGCGACTACTTCTACGACCGCAACATGCATGGCGTTGATTGGAACGCGGTGCTGAAGAAGTACATGCCGCTGGTGGAGCGAGTGCGCGATCGCCGCGAACTCGCCGACTTGCTCGCGCAAATGACTGGTGAACTCTCCGCGCTGCACCACTTCGTATATGGTGGCGATATTCGCACGGGCGACGATCAGATCACCTTTGGCTTCCTCGGCGCGGACATGGTGGTTGATCCAGATGCAGGCGGGTGGAAAGTGCGGCGGTTGTATGAGGCTGATCCCGATGAACCGCAGTTGCGTTCGCCGCTCTTGGAGCCAAGCGTGTCGCTCAAGCCAGGCGACGTCATCACGATGATCAACGGCGTCAACGTCATGAGCGTTCCAAACCCGGCGAGCCTGCTGCGCACCACTGCGAACAAACAGGTGCTGCTGCATGTCAAGTCTCCGGCAGTGGGGGACGTTGCCGCGAGCGAACGCGACGTCATCGTCAAGCCTTTGGGCGCAGGTGACGACGCCAACCTCCGCTATCGCAGTTGGCAAGTCGAACGCCGTCGCATGGTCGAGCAACTTGGAGGCGGCGACATCGGCTACGTCCATCTTCGCGCGATGGGCAACGAGAACTTCAGCGAGTTCGCTCGCGATTTCTATCCTGTCTACGACCGCAAAGGCCTCATCATCGACGTGCGCGACAATCGCGGCGGCAACATCGACAGTTGGCTTTTGTCGCGCCTGCAGCGCAAAGTCTGGATGTTCTGGAATCAGCACGCGGGCCGTGCAAATAGTTGGAACATGCAGTTCGCGTTCCGTGGTCACATGTGCTGCCTCATCAACGAACGCACGGCGAGCGATGGCGAAGCGTTCGCCGAGGGCTTCAAGCGTTTGGGCCTGGGCAAAGTCATCGGCACACGCACCTGGGGCGGCGAGATTTGGCTGTCTTCAAGCAACAACGTCGTGGACGGCGGCATCGCAACCGCAGGCGAGTTTGGCGTGTTTGACGAAAAAGGCAATTGGCTCGTCGAAGGCCACGGCGTGGAGCCCGACATCGTCGTTGACAACCTGCCGCATGAAACGTTCATGGGCAAGGATCGCCAAATCGAAGCGGCGGTCGAACACCTGAAGAAGGAAATCGCCGCGAAGCCCATTGAGATTCCGCCGGTGCCCAAGACGCCCGACAAGAGTTTCAAGAAGTAATCGATTGGACAACCTCTGCAATAACCGCAAACGCAGGCCGACTTCGGTCTGCGTTTGTGTTCATACTGTCCCGCATGCCCACGCTTTCGCCCGTCAAAACCAACCCGTTCCGCTCGCTCTTCCCGGCAACGCAGTCCAAGACCGCGTTTCTCGATAACGCAGGCGGCTCACAGTTGCCCGGCGTTGTGATTGATGCGATGTCGAAGTACTTGAAGGAGAACTTCGCACAGACCGGCGCGGAATACGTCGAAAGCAAACGCGCAGGTGCAACTGTGAAACGCGCCCACGACTACCTCAAAATGTTCATGGGTGCATATGCGTCCACCAATGCCCAGTCCCCAATCCCCAATGCCTCTCTCGGCGAAGTCATCATCGGCCCCAGCACCTCCCAACTCTGTCGCATGCTCGCAGACTGCTACGCCGACATTCTCTCACCTGGCGATGAAGTCGTCCTCTGCGAAACCGCCCACGAGAGCAACTTCGGCCCTTGGGCCAGGCTCGCGAAGTTCGGCATCAAAGTCAACACCTGGAAAATCAGCGGCGCGACTATGTTCGGTGAACAAGTCGAAAGCGCGCAAAGCCCCCAGCGCATCGCCGCGCTGAAGTCGCTGCTTTCAAATCGCACCCGCATCGTCGCGTTCCCGCAAGTCTCCAACATCCTTGGCGAAGTCGTCGACGCCGCGGCGATCACTCGCATCGTGCGTGAGCAAGCACCAAAAGCGCGAGTCGTCGTCGATGGCGTTGCATGTGCTCCGCACCGCGCGATCGACGTTGCAGCGATCGACGCCGATTGGTACGTGTACAGCACCTACAAAGTCTTCGGCCCCCACGCCGCGGCGATGTTCGGCAAGATGGACGCGATGGCGGAACTGACAGGCCCGAATCACTACTTTATTTCAAAGTCGGAAGTGCCGCGCAAGTTTGAATTGGGCGGCACGAATCACGAGTCGTGCGCGGGGATCGCCGCGTTGGAAGATTACTTGTCGCAAGCCGTGCGTGCATGGGGAGGCGTGCCTCACCCGCCCGAGCCGCGAGCAATCGTGGAGCGTGCGTTCCACGCATTCGAGGTCGTCGAAAACGACTTGCAGAAACACTTCATGGAGTGGCTCACAAAGCAGCCCGCCTTCCGAGTCATTGGCCCAACCGCCGCCGACTCTTCCCGCGTCTGCACCATCAGCTTCGTCTCCACGCGAGGAAGACCATCAAAGTCCATCGTGCAATCCTGCAACGAACAAGGCGTAGGCGTCAAGCACGGCAACTTCTATGCGTACCGATTGTGCGAAGCAGTGGGCCTCGACCCCAACGACGGCGTCATCCGCGCGAGCTTCGCACATTACAACACGCACGAGGAAGTCGATCGCCTGATCGCAGCGTTGAACGATGCAACCTAACGTGCCATCGATGTCGCCGCTTTCAGCGACATCGATGCTGTACGCGCAACCACATCGAAGTCGCCCAAAGCCGCGACTTCGATGGCACGAATAGATGTTCATTCACCGCCTCGGCGACCTCGAATACCCCGGCTTCTTCGTCGGATCCGTCACCTCAACCTGCTCGACGCGCACGCACTTGGTCGCCTTCCACCCCTTATCCGTATTCTCGGCGGAGTACTGCACAGTGCTGCCATCTTTGAGCACGCGAAAGCCTTCGCCCTGCACCACAGAGAAGTGCACGAAGATATCTTGGCCCTCAGGTCCAGTGATGAACCCGAAACCTTTGCGTGGATCAAACCACTTGACTTTGCCTTCGACTCCATCGAGTCGATCAGAACCACCACGATCCGTACTCATCACACACCCCCAAAAAAAGAATTGGGCGCGAAACAAGCCGTCTCCAAGTTATCAAGTTTGCCAGTTTCGTCAAGGGGTGAGGCGGGACTTTGGGCGCAGAAAGCCAGAATTGGGTCGCGGAAAGTCAACGATTTTCTCGGAGAACGGCAAAGATGCGCGTTGCCACACTCAATGTGGTGAACCAAACCACTCACTGAGGGCAATCCGCTGAGCGGGTCGAAACCAACATCCGCACAGTTCGTTGCGCTTGTTATTTGGTCTATTACATGCCAACGGTCCAAACTCCCTAGCGAACACGCCGCAAAACTCCGCCCATTCTCGATGATTCAGCACCCGCAACCCCCGTCCCTACGCTTGCAGACTATGGAAAACCTCGACCTACTCAAGCGTTTGTGCGAAACACCAGGCGTCCCAGGCCGCGAAGAGCGCGTCCGTGCTCTCATCGAAGGCGAAATCGAAGGCCTCTTCGACTCCGTTGAAACCGACGCAATGGGCAACCTCATCTGCCGTCGGTCCCCTCGCGGCAAGGCCAAGAAGGGCGCAGAAAAGACTAAGCATGGCGGCCCGCTCCGCGTGATGCAACTCTGCCACATGGACGAGATCGGTTTCTACGTCACCGCGATCGACGACAAGGGTTTCCTTTGGATGAACCCCGCGGGCGGCTTTGATACTCGCAACCTGTTCTCGCGCCGAGTCCTCGTTGTCGCCGCCGATGGCGATTACAAGGGCGTGATGAATCCGGGCGGTCGGCCCATCCATATTTCGAGCCCCAAGGACCGCGAGAAGATTCCGGAAGTCAAGGAGTTCTGCGTCGACACCGGCATGAGCGCCGACAAGGTCAAGAAAAAGTTCAAGATTGGCGACTACGTCGTCATGGATGAACCCGCGATGGAGATCGGCGACAAGTTCGTGAGCAAGGCCCTCGACAACCGCGTCGCATGCTGGCTGGGCATCGAGAGCGTTCGCAAACTAGAGAAGACCAAAGCCCAGCACTCATGCGAAGTCATCGTCGCATTCACAACGCAGGAAGAAGTGGGCCTGCGCGGCGCGAAGACCGCCAGCCACGCCGTCGAACCGGACATCGGCTTCGGCATCGACGTCACCCTCGCCTGCGACACGCCGGGCGTCCCCGCCGAAGAAACGGTCACCAAGCACGGCCAAGGTTTCGGCCTGCATATCAAGGACAGCAGCTTCATCAGCGACTACAAACTCACCGAAGAAGTCGAAAACCTCGCGAAGAAGAACAAGATTCCGTACCAGCGCACGATCCTCGCCGCGGGCGGCCAGGACGGCGCAGCCGCTCAGCAAGCCGCGGCTGGTGCAAGAGCAGTCGGCATCACCGTCGGCACACGCTACATCCACACCGTCACCGAGATGATCGACAAGAAGGACTTGTACGCCGCGCGCGATATCTTGACGGCGTACTGCGCGAGTAAGTAGCAAGACCCGGAGGTTGCGATGGTTCGTGGGTTGTTTTCCAAATGGAAATGGTGGGGTCTTGTCCTATTGGCGGTGTGGTTTTTGTGGCCGGTTTTTGTCTTTTGTTGGTGGACTGTTTTTTCGTGGGTTGAAGGAGATTCTAACCAGCTCGGTGCATTCGGTGAACAATTTGGTCCCTTTAGTGCGCTGTTTGCATTGCTCGCATTTGGAGCAGCGTGTATTAGTGTCTATCTTCAACGCGAGGAATTGAAGTCGTTGGCGGAACAGGGCGTTGAACTCAAAGATCAATCCAAGCGAGTTCGAAAGATTCTGGTCCAGCAGAAGAAGTCGGTTGATGCGCAAGTTAGGCTTACAGAAAAGCTGGATACGAGCATTGTGGCTTTCACCGATGCTGTCAGTGCTCTGAAGACTTGGAGCGTAGAACAAAGCAAACTCGCAGCGCAAAACATTGAGAGCATTGACAAGGCACGCAAACAGTCGGAACAATCGGCTGCCGTCTTTGTCGAGTTGACGAAGGCAGCTACAAAGGAAATCGAAGGGTCTATCACCAAAGCAGCGAGTGCGATGCAAATCGCCAAAGGAGCGCTTGAAATACAAGCGCAATTAGCGACTCAGAGTTCCCGAGAACTGGGACTTCTTGTCAGTGAACTAGCAAAAGACAAAGGCCTGAGAGAGAAGGTCCTGCAGGCAGAATTGGCTCTACGAGCCGAAGAGAAGCTCGGAATTGCTCGAGCTGAGTTTTCCCGACGCGTGGCTCGTTTGAGAGAATCGTGCTACAGCTTCTCATTAGAGGGAAAGTCGGGAATCGATGCGATCGAACTCGCGATGACAAAGTTCCGTGAGCAAATCGACATAAAAAGTAGAAGTGCATGGAGAGATGTTAGAGGGGACAGGGCGGAATCCAATTTCGCAGCAGTTGCGGATCGCTCTGAAGCGTTGCGAAAGCGAGTGCCTGCTGCGTGCGTTGTGAGCGGTCTGGAAAACTTGATTGATCAAGTCCGCATTCACGCCCGATGGATCGCACGGAACCTGCAGAATGATGAACTGGCTCGAAGCGAATTCTTGGCAACGATTCCACGAGAGTTGATGGGCGGCGTGATGTACCGTGTTTCTACGATCCGTCAACGCGCAGATGAAAATCAACTGTTCTCTGTCGTTCTGCCGCGTTTGCAGGAGTATGAAGTTAATGCCGAAGACGCTTTGATTCTTCCGCAAATGATGCAGACTTGATGTGCTTTTTGAGTGACCGCCCATCACACGCTAAAACTACTCCCACACCCGCACGACGAACTCGCGTTCGGGTTGTTGAACACAAACCCGCGGCCCATGATCTCGTCGCGGAAGTCGACGGTCACGCCGTTCAGATACAGCAAACTCTTGGGATCAACAATGATCTTGACCCCATGCTGCTCGAACTCTTCGTCGGTTTCCTTCTGCGTTTCAGTGAGGTCAAGAATGTAGCTGAACCCGCTGCACCCGCCGCCCTTGACGCCGATGCGAAGGCGAACCTTCTCCGCGTCGAGTTCCTGCTCAACGATGATCTTCTTCACTTCCTTCGCGGCGGTCTCAGTGAGGATGACGCCGGTGGTGGGGGATTGAGTATGGGCGTGATCGTGGGTGTGGGTTGCGGACATCGTTCAAAACTCCTTCATCTATTGTACGTGCAAAGAGCGAAAGGGTTCAATTCCCAGTGCGATCACAATCTTCAGAACCCGACGAAACTCTCTCAATCAACAACCGCCAATCAGCTATCACATGCAAGACCGACTTATCGGCATTCGCCCGCTTATGCCGCCTGTGCAGAATATCCGACACAACTTTCCCACCAACAGATGCGTGCAACGTGACTTCGACTTCGCTGAATAGCATATTCGGGTTGTGAGTACACGGCGTGGTTTCACTCTCATCGAACTTGCCCTGGTCGTCGCCATCATCGGCACGATCGTCGCTATCGCCGCCGCACGCCTTGGTCATTCTCGCCAGCGATACGCGATGACGTCTGCCTACTCAAGTCTCTCAGCGATGGACCGTGCTGCGGAAATGTACCTTGGTGACTTTCAGACTTTGCCGTCAGACAAAACCCAAGGCGTTTATCCGACCGAGTTCGCTTTATACCTGAGCAAGAAAACCTTCGGAACGAAACCTCCTCTTTCCAACGCACTGTGGGACTGGAACGGCTCAAACGCATCGCCGTGGAACACGTCGGGCTGCAATTTCTCGATCTGGATCAATCCACGTCCGACAGGTCTCTGGGAAGAGTTCGACAGACAGCACGACGATGGAAACCTCTCG
This sequence comes from Phycisphaerales bacterium, assembly GCA_046350435.1. Classification (GTDB taxonomy): domain Bacteria; phylum Planctomycetota; class Phycisphaerae; order Phycisphaerales; family UBA1924; genus BJHL01. Next base: position 562,277 of record JAXMAK010000004.1, on the reverse strand, counting down.
ACGGGCGTTCTGAGATTGCTGAACGGCAACAAGAACTACTGCCTCGTTCGTCAGCAGTGATCAATGCGCCGCCGCTTCCTTGCCCTCGGCAATCCCATTCTTCTTCTTGTAATCCGCCAACGCCGCGCGGATCGCGTCTTCTGCGAGCACGCTGCAGTGAATCTTTACCGGCGGCAGCGAGAGTTCTTCGACGATCTGCGTGTTCTTGATCGCCTCGGCCTGGTCGAGCGTCTTGCCGCGCAGCCATTCGGTCGCGAGCGATGACGACGCGATCGCGCTGCCGCAGCCAAAGGTCTTGAACTTCGCGTCCTCGATGACGCCGTCCTTGCCAACTTTGATCTGCAACTGCATCACGTCGCCGCACTCGGGCGCGCCGACGAGGCCGACGCCGATGTCCTTGCGGGCCTTGATGTCGGCCTGTGTGCCAAACGAGCCGACGTTGCGGGGGTTTTCGTAGTGGTCGATGATTTTTGGTCCGTAAGCCATAGATATTTCCTTCGTCACCGCCGCAGGCACTAGGCACTGGGCATCGGGCACTGGCAAAGTGTTTTTCCAAGCTGCATGTTCTTCGGGGAGCAAGCACCTTTGCCAGTGCCAAGTGCCCAGTCCCCAGTGCCCTTCTTAGTGCTGCGCCCATTCCACCTTGCTGATATCAATGCCTTCCTTGTGCATGTCGTACAACGGGCTCATTTCGCGCAAGCGTTTGACCGCGAACGTGATCTTCTCGATTGCAAAGTCCACTTCTTGCTGCGTCGTCCAACGACCAAGGCTGAGTCGCAGCGAGCTGTGCGCGAGTTCATCACCCACGCCAAGTCCTTTGAGCACATAACTCGGCTCAAGGCTCGCGCTCGTGCACGCACTGCCGCTGCTGCAAGCAATGTCCTTCACCGCCATCATCAAGCCTTCACCTTCGACAAATCCAAAACTGATATTCGCAATGTGCGGCAGGCGTTTGTCCTTGTGCCCGTTCACCGCGCTGTAGTCGAGGCTCTTGAGCAATGACTCTTCCAGATGCTTGCGAAGCTTGAACAGTCTCGCCGCGTCCTTGTCCATCTCGTGCATCGCGATTTCGCACGCTTTGCCAAGGCCCACAATGCCCGTGACGTTGAGCGTGCCGCTGCGGAAGCCGCGTTCCTGCCCGCCGCCGTCGGCGAGGGCTTGCAATCGCACGCGCGGCTTCTTGCGACGCACATACAACGCGCCGACGCCCTTGGGCCCGTACATCTTGTGCCCGCTGAAGCTCAGCAGGTCGATGTTGTCCTTCTCGACATCTGTCGGCATCTTGCCAACCCACTGCGTGCCATCGACGTGGAAGATGATGTTCTTCTCTTTGCAGAGTTTGCCGATCTCGCGAATCTCGTTGATCGTCCCGATCTCGTTGTTCGCCCACATGATGCTGACGAGAATCGTGTCCTCGCGCAGAGCGTTCTTGATCATCTCCGCCGTGTACACGCCGTCTGCGGGCGGATCGATGAACGTGACATCGAACCCTTCCTTCTGCAGCCGCTTGCACGGATCAAGCACAGCCTTGTGCTCGATGAGCCCAGTGACAATGTGCCCGCGCTTTTGCTGGCCCGCCGGAGCCTTCTCGTACATATTCGCCGCGCCCTTGATGGCGAGGTTGTTGCTCTCCGTCGAGCCGCTCGTGAAGATGACTTCCTTTTCGTCCGCCCCGATCAACTTCGCAACCTGCTCGCGCGCGAGATCAACCCCCGCCTCGGCGTCCCAACCGAACATGTGATTCCGGCTGCCGGTATTGCCAAACTTCTGCGTGAAGTACGGCAGCATGGCCTCAACGACTCGCGGGTCGCACGGGGTCGTCGCTGCGTGATCCATGTAAATGGGTTTGGTGTTCATAGAAACTCCGAGGAGTGTAATTGCTGAATCGAAAGAGATTTATGACAGGTCAAGCGAACCGGCAGGTGAGTATTCCTGACACGCAAGTCCGCAATTGAGCCTGAGTCTCAACTACGATAGACAATAGGAACCCAGCCGGTTTGGAGTTTGGATGCCGGGAAACGCAAAAGGTTGATTTTTTCGGTATTTTGGTCGAAACAAGCCGTTCGGCCCCGTGCCACCGACTGCGCTTCGCGGTCGGTGCCGTCCGGCAATCTGCGTGCGCGGCGAGCAAAGGCGAGGTGCACATTCAACACTCATGCAAGCGCGACTCGTTGCACGCAACAAATTTCTCGACGCACTGGCGTGCTTGACAGCCGAAATACACTGGAAGAGATGTTTGCCCAGCAGTATCGAGCGCAGATGGCGGCACGCCGCACGTTGCAACGTGCGGTTGTGTTTTCGATCGCGCTGCACGGATTGCTGGTGTCGTCGTTCGGGATCACCAGTTTCATCGCGGGTCAGCGCGGGAGACTGACGGACATCTCTTCGGAGACTGCGTTGCAGATGACCTTCGCTCCGCTTGAAGAAAGTGCGCCGGAGGTTGCTGTTGAAGTGCCGCAGGAGGCGCCGCCCGAGCCAGAGCCACCTCAGCCAACCAAGGAAGTTGTTGAAGCCCCGCGCGATGATGCATTTGGCAAGATGGTGGAGAATCTTCCCGAGCCCACGCCTGGCGTTGTGCCGCAGCCTGATGTGACGCCCGCGAAAGTGTCGCCCGAAAAATGGGTAGATGCGCCCGCGCCGCCCACTCCGCCGCAAGATCCCAAGGCATCGTTCGCAGGCGTCGAAGCGAATCCGGCTCGGCGCATTGTGTACTTGATTGATGGATCTGGCCCGATGGCGGCGAGTTTGACGTTCATCAAAGCAGAACTCGCGTCATCTGTCGCGCGTTTGAATCCGGATCAGAACTTTCAGGTCATCGTCTTCCGCCAGCCCGCGAGCGGCGGCACCAGCGGCGCGGCTCCGCTCAGTTATTACTACATCAACGCGAACGGCGAGCCCGACCTGACTCCGGCGAACGTGAGCGCGAAAGGCAACGTGCGTGCGTGGATTGATTCAGTGTCGCCTGTGGGCAAGAGCGAACCGCTGATGGGCATCGAAGCCGCACTTCGCTTGCAGCCAGACATCATTTTCCTCCTCGCCCGCGGCATCGCGCGTTCAGGCGGCATCGATATTGAACAACGCAATCAACAAGTCCTCGCAATGCTCGACCGCATCAATCCCAAGCAGATGATGGGCGGCCGGCTGGCTCGCATCAAAACAATCCAGTTTCTCGAAGACGATCCAACAGGCCTGATGCAGGCAATCGCACGCGAGCATGGTGATGGCGAGGGAAGTTATCGACTTGTCACTCGCGCCGAAGTCGGCAAGACAAAGTGAAGTATCACGAACCCCACCGCGCAAGCGTGGGCGACCTTCCACGCGCAAGAGTACTTCACCCACTCTCACGCTCACACGCAGCGAAAGCATCCGCAAAAGTCAACCCGCCCCCATCCACAAAATCCACGCGCACCACACAAAGCGCACGCGCATGGTCGCTGTCACCCAGTCCCAAAAAACCACCATCCCTCGCTCCGCATCGCCTTCACTTCGCGCTCGATCAACCATCACCGTGCGCACATCGCTGGTTTCACAAGATCGCTGTGCGCAATATTCAGTCTTATTTCCCTCCACGAAAGCACTCGTTCCGCGCGCACGTACAGTGTTCACAAGTGCATGATTCCGCCCACGGAAACATCCAGACCATTGCGAGTCGTCGCCTGGAATCTCCGCCACGGCGGCGGCAACACCCGCACGCCCGAACAAGCGCTCTTTCTTCAATCGCTCGCGCCTGATGTCGTCGCGCTCAGCGAAGTTCGCGAAGCGCGCGGCTCGCAACTCCGATCGATGTTGGCCGACGCAGGTCTTTCGCATTGGGTTGAACCTAAAGCGACGAGTACGCGCAATCGTGTTGCCATTGCGTCACGCTTTGCGCTCACTGCGATTGCGAAGGACACGTGGCGAGAACGATTTGTCGCCGCGAGTATTGAGCAGTTTGGGATTGCAGTATTCAGCGTGCATGTGCCAGACGAAAACAACGAGACTGCGCGAGCGGAAGTCTGGCAATTGGTGGTTGAGCAGGCGCGAAGTGTGCGAGACTCGCGAGCGATTATCGCCGGAGATTTCAATACGCAGAGGACTGGCGTAAAGGCGAGTGCGAAGACGACGCACCTTGAAAACATTCCCACCCCAAACCCCTCCTGCCCCCCGCGGGAAGGGCTTTCGGAGCGAATCGCTTGGCGTGGTGGCAAGCGTGTCGGCCAGACTTGCGAACGGATGATGGGGATGCTGGCGACACATGGATATGTGGATGTGACTTGTCCGAGCGTCAGCAGCCAGCAGCCGACGTGGTTTGGTCCGACCGGCGAGCGGCATGCAATTGATGGAATTTGGGCTAGCAAACCGCTGATTTCGGCGAGCAGTCAGTGCGGCGGACAGTCGCCAAGTGCTTTCCGTGAGACACGTTGCGTCAAAGAGAACTTGTCTGATCACGCGGCGATTGGGGTTGACTTTCACATCGATTTCGACCCCAAAAACAGTGCTTTTCGCGAGGTCGGTGGGGGAGCGAAGGCGGGCGAGGGTGGGCTGTTTGCCTGACTTCTCAGGGTCGGGAATGAAGAAATTCGCAGAAAAACCGACAACTTGTGCAGTGTTTTGGTCTACTACACCGAAAAAAGTGCTGAAATTCCGGTGAAATCGTGCGCCGGAAGGTTGCGGACAGTCGGAAACTCGGATACAAAATGCTGCGTGACCGGTTGTGAAGCCGCGTCGGACTCTAGAAAACAGGCTCGAAATGAGCCCGGTCTCTTCGGAGAAGGGATCGTGAACCGGAGAATGGAACTATGGCAAAGAAGAACGCTGTCGCCCTCCCCAAGCCCCCGAAACTGTCCCAGTCCTCGAAACCCCGCAAGAAGAGCGAGCTCTATCAAGTGCTGGGTGATCATGTCGGCCTGTCCCGCAAGCAGGTCGCCGGCGTGTTCGAAGCACTGGGCAAGGTCATGGCAGTTGACCTCGCGAAGCCGGCTGAAGGCAAGCCCCGCATCTTCGTCGTGCCCGGCATGATGAAGGTCCAGGCGATCTACAAGCCCGCCACCAAGGCAACGCAGAAGGCCAACCCCTTCAAGCCGGGCGAAATGATGACCGTGAAGGCGAAGCCCGCGAGCACCAAGCTCCGCGTCCGCCCGCTCAAGGCCCTCAAGGCGATGGTCTGAGTTGTTTTCGACAAACTCATGTGACAGGCAACCCGCGCGAGAGTGCGGGTTGGTCTTTATTTAGGCATTGGGGGTTGGGCATTGGGCATTAGGGGAGCGGCATTCGGCGTTCGTGGTTCGGAATTCGTGGTTTGAGATTTGTGAATTTGTTTGTGATTCGATTTGACACGTGAATTAGGAAGACAATCCGGCCGAATGCCGAATGCCGAATGCCGAATGCCGAATGCCGAATGCCGAATGCCGAATGCCGCCTCACAGCAACAGCGACTTACCCGTCATCTCGGTTGGCTGCGCGACGCCCAACACCTGCAGAATCGTCGGCGCGATATCGGCGAGCCTGCCGCGATTTGTTCTTGCGCTTGGATTGAACCAGTTCTTCGCTTCGCGATCGCCTCGCAGTGATGCGTTTTTGTGTTTGGGGCTGACGAGAATCAGCGGGACGTCGTAGAGCGTGTGCGCGGTGTGCGGGGCGTTGGTTTGTGGGTCAAACATCTGCTCGCTGTTGCCGTGGTCGGCGGTGACGATACATGCGCCACCGCGAGCGAGTGCGGCGTCGACGATTTGACCCACGCATGCGTCAACTGTTTCGCACGCCTTGATCGCGGCGTCGAGTTTGCCGGTGTGGCCCACCATGTCGGCGTTTGCGAAGTTGACGACGATGACATCTTCGCAGTCGTTGGGTGACGCAAGTCTGCGAAGCACTGCATCACGAACGCCCGGCGCGGACATTTCGGGTTGGAGGTCGTAGGTTGCGACTTTGGGGCTCTGTATGATCTCGCGGGACTCGCCGGTGAAGGGCTCTTCGCGGTAATCGTTGAAGAAGAACGTAACGTGCGGATACTTTTCAGTTTCGGCGCATCGGAATTGTCGCAAGCCAGACTTACTCAGCCACTCGCCAAAGATGTTGATCATCTTGGGCGGCTTGGGGAACGCGACCGCACTGACGAAGGGCGTGAGCGATTCCCAGTAGTCGGTCATCGTGACGTAAAAGAGGTTGAGTTTCGAGCCGCGATCGAACCCGGCTTTGCCGGAGTCTGGGCTGGGCTTCACCTTCGTCCACTTGTCATCCGGGAAGCAGAACGCGGCGGAGATTTCGCGGGGGCGGTCGCCTCGGTAGTTGTAGAAGATGACGGAATCGCCATCGCGGATCGACGCGCCGCCTGTGATGGTGCGGGGAGGCACGAACTCATCGCCTGTCTGGCTTGAGTTCGTCGGATTGTCGTAGTAGTGCTGAATCGCGGCGGCGGCAGTGGGGAACGTTGTTGATGTTGACTGCGAATTGCCGGTCAACACATCAAACGCGAGTTTCACGCGTTCCCAGCGATAGTCGCGGTCCATCGCGTAGTACCTGCCGGAGAGCGAGGCGATTTTTCCGACGCCGATTTCGCGGCACTTGGACTCGACTTGTTCGATGAAGCCCTTGCCTGTGAATGGACCTGTGTCGCGGCCATCGGTGAAGAGGTGAAGGTAGACATTTTGGGTGAAGCCGAGCGTTTTGCAGGCGCGGAGGATGGCGTACAGGTGATCAAGTTGGCCGTGGACGCCTGCGTCGGAGGCGATACCGAGGAGGTGGAGCGATTTATTTTTCTTGGCGTTGTCGATCGCGGCTTTGATCGCGATGTTGGTGTGCAAGCCGTGTTCGCATGCCTTGGTCATCACCAAAGACTCTTGCGGCACGACACGGCCCGCGCCGATGTTCTGGTGGCCCACTTCGCTGTTGCCCATGGTGCCGGGGGGAAGGCCCACGTCTTCGCTGGAGGTTTTGATGAGCGTCCAGGGGTATTCCTTCATGAGCCTGTCTGCGACGGGCGTCTTTGCGAGTTTCACGGCGTTGAAGGAATCGTGTTCTGGGTTGGGATTGGTGCCCCAGCCGTCGCGGATGATGAGGACGAAGGGGGTATTGGATGGGTGAGTTGCGGGCATGAGGCAGCGTACGCAAGGAGCTGACTTTGTTGTCGTGACAGGATGGGCGATGACGGTGACGCACTACCATGGCGCATGCCAGAACAGGAATCGAATGAGGTCTTGTATGACGCGACGGGGCGGGAGTTTCGGATGGAGGTCATTGACGACGCCACGGCTGAGAAGTATCGAAAAATGACATTCGCGGAGCGGCTGGCGAATATGGATCGACTGAATCGGGAACTCAGGGCAAAGACCGTTTCCGAGGTGCGGAGCGAGCATCCGGAATTCGATGAGGTGCAAGTGCAGAGGGAAGCGACCCGACGCATCGTTGCGATGCATGAAGATTGATACTCACCCCGCCGGGGCACACATGCCGCCGCCGCACGGGCTGGAAGCCCGTGGTACCCGCCCTACGCTCGCCCTCTCTACGTCGTATGGACCAATTCCTCCAAGCCATCAAGGACAGCCTCACCGTCGGGTGCCTGTATGCGCTCATTGCGCTTGGGTACACGATGGTCTACGGCATCCTGAAGTTCATCAACTTTGCCCACAGCGATATTGTGGTGGTGGGGGCGCTCTCGACGGCGGTGCTTACGGAAAAGATTGTGGGCAAACTTGCGCCGGGTGTGGTTGCAGAGTGGTACTTTGGGCCGCTGATTCTGGTGCTGGCGATTTTGATTTGTGGTACGCTCGCATTCACTATTGAGCGTCTTGCCTACAAGCCTCTTCGACGTGCGCCGCGGCTGAATGTTTTGATCACAGCGATCGGGGTGTCGTTGTTTTTGCAGAACGCGGGTCAGTTGAAGTTCCTGTTCGGCACGGAACCTCATCCGGTGCCGGCGCTCATTGACTATTCAAAGACGTTGTTCTCAATTGGCACTGTGCCGGTTCGCTTCACTGATATTGCGATCATCGGCACGGCGATTGTGTTCATGGTGGGACTTGATTGGCTGGTGTTCCACACCAAACTGGGCCGGGGCATGCGAGCCGTGAGCCATGACACTCGCATCGCGAGTTTGATGGGTGTGCCGGTCGATCGGATTATTTCGTTTACGTTCGTGACGGGTGCGGCACTTGCGGCGGCGGGTGGATTTCTGTATGCACTCAAGTATCAAACTGTGACGCAGCCTGCGGACACTGGCTGGGCGCTGCTGGGACTCAAAGCGTTCGTCGCGGCGGTGGTGGGGGGCATCGGCAACATTCGCGGAGCGGTGCTGGGGGCACTTGCGATTGCGACGGTTGAGAACTTTGGCGCGGCGTATCTGCATCCGGGGTACACGGATGTGTATGTGTTTGTGATTTTGATTTTGGTGTTGTTGTTCAAGCCGGGCGGGATACTTGGGAAGGCGGTTGTGGAGAAGGTTTGAAGATAGATCGCGGAGGCCGCGGAGAGTGCGGAGAGAAACGCGGAGAAGATAGAGATTGACGTGTTGCAGGTATGAAACCGATCGCTGTACAACCTCCAATTCCCCTCGGCCAGGCGATGTCGCTGCCGATGGTGATCGCTCGCTCGGCGTTGCCGTTTTTGGCGACGGTCATCATTGCTCTGATCCTGCACTTTGGATTGGGCAAGTGGCTGGATGAATATGACCAGGGGCTCGTGAAGAGCGTTGGCATCAACGTGATGCTCGCTGTGTCGCTGACGCTCGTCAATGGGTTTACGGGGCAGTTCTCGATTGGTCACGCCGGGTTTCTGGGCGTGGGCGGATATGTCGCGGGTTCCATCACGTATTACCTGACGCACGCGATATACGGCGACAGCGAGACGCACGGCGGGTTGCTTTCGGGCACATCGCTCAACGTCGATCCCACGTCGCTTCCTCTGTATGCGAGCGGTGACGCGCTCTTTGTCGGGTCGATCATCGCGGGCGGCGTTGTCGCGGCGATCGTTGGATATCTGGTTGGTCTGCCGAGTCTTCGTCTGCGAGGAGACTACCTCGCGATTGTGACGCTTGGTTTCGGCGAGATCGTGCGAGTGCTTATTCAGCGTACGGGCAATGTGGTGCAGCCCAAAATGCTGCCTTGGAATCAGGTGTATCCGGGTGGGCCGTCCCCAGAGGGTGTGACGTCGGTGCTGGCGTACGAATTCACCAAGATAGATCCGACAACCGGCGTTTCGCAGCCTGTGTATCAGGCAGTTACTGATACGAGTTGGTTTGAGGTTGCGCCGCGCGTGGGCGGGGCGTTGGGTTTCTCTGCGACTCCGGACTACACGAGTATTTTCTGGGTGGTGCTGTTCATGGGCATCACGCTGGTGGTCGCGTCGCGGCTCAAGCGCAGCACGTTTGGCCGGGCGTTTCTCTCGATTCGAGAAGATGAAATCGCCAGCGAGGCGATGGGCGTTGATACGGTGAAGTACAAGGTGCGAGCGTTTGTGATCGCCGCGTTCTTTGCGGGGATGGCGGGTGCGCTATATGCGCACTTCAAGTCGATGAATCCGAATGAGATTGGGTTCTCGCGAAGTTTTGATATCGTGATCATGGTGGTGCTGGGAGGGTTGGGGTCGATTTCGGGGGCGATGATTGCGGCGGTGATTGTGACGTTGTTGCCGGAGTGGTTGAGAGGTTTGGACCAATACCGCATGATCATCTGGGCGCTGTCGCTCATTTTGATGATGATCTTCCGCCCGCAAGGTCTCCTTGGCGTTCGCGAAATCTGGGATCGTGCGTTGTGGCGGGACGTGGCGAACTTCTTTGGACGCATCACGGGTAAGCGCAAGGCAATGCAGGGAGGCAAGCCATGAGTACGCATGCCTCTTCGCAGCCGCTGATGGATCAAGGGTTTCGCGAGCTGGGTGTCGCGCTCGCGGCTCGCGGCGTTTCCAAGAGCTTTGGCGGGTTGAAAGCCGTGCAGGACTTTTCGTTGGAATTGCCTACGGGCTGCCTTCGCGGCTTGATCGGTCCGAACGGTGCGGGAAAGACGACAGTGTTCAATTTGCTCACCGGGGTGTACCAGCCGGACATCGGTGTTGTCGAACTCGCAGGCAAGTCCATCGTTGGATTGCGGCCTTCCAAGATCGCGGCGATGGGCATGGCCCGCACGTTCCAGAACATTCGCCTGTTTGGTGAGTTGTCCGTGCTGGACAACGTCAAACTCGCGTGCCATGTTCGTGCGGAGCAATCGATGGCAGGCGCGATTATCCGCACTGGCTTTGCTCGCAACGAAGAAATCGGAATCGAAGCAAAGTCGCGGCGACTCCTGCAGCTCTTTGATCTCGATGATCGTCGCGATGAGCAAGGCCGAAGCCTGCCTTATGGCGATCAGCGTCGCCTCGAAATCGCCCGCGCGCTCGCGACGAATCCGAAAGTGCTGCTGCTGGATGAGCCCGCGGCGGGCATGAATCCGCAGGAGAAGAAGGCGCTGCGGGCGTTGATCCGCCGGGTGCGTGATGATTTTGGCGTCACGATTCTGCTGATCGAGCACGACATGGGGCTCGTGATGGATATTTGCGAGCACATCACGGTGCTTGATCATGGTGCAGTGATTAGTCGTGGCTCGCCGCAGCAAGTGCAGGAAGATCCGAAAGTGATTGAGGCGTACTTGGGCGTGGGGGAAGAAAGCGAAAAGTGAAAAGCGAAAAGCGAAAATGAAGACATGGCGTGGACAACATGGTTTTCAGTCTGGGCGAATTTTCGCTTTTCGTTTTTCGCTGTTCGTTTTGCGGAGCACTCGCCATGCTTGAAGTCAAACAACTTGCGGTGAAGTACGGCGCGATTCAAGCGTTGCATGATGTGTCACTCACGGTGTCGCGCGGGGAGATTGTGACGCTCATTGGGAGCAACGGGGCGGGGAAGTCGACGACGCTCCGCACGATTTCGGGATTACTGCGACCTGCGGGCGGCTCGATTCTGTATGAAGGCAAGGACATTTCTCGCATCGCTCCGCATGAGATTGTGAAACTTGGTCTTGCTCAGTCTCCCGAAGGTCGAGGCGTGTTTCCGCAGATGACAGTTGACGAGAATCTGTCGCTGGGGGCGTACACGCGGAGCGATCATTCGGAAATCGCCAAGGACCGCGAGAAGTCGCTTGATCTGTTCCCGCGGCTGCGCGAACGCATCAACCAGATGGCTGGCACGCTCTCGGGTGGTGAACAGCAAATGCTCGCGATCGCCCGCGCTTTGCTCGCTCGCCCAAAGTTGCTGCTGCTTGATGAACCCTCGCTTGGCCTCGCGCCGCAGATCGTGCAGACAATCTTCAAGATCATCAAGGACATCAACGCTGCGGGGACCACGATCTTGCTCGTGGAGCAGAACGCCCACATGGCACTGAAAGTCGCGCACCGCGCGTATGTGCTCGAGGTCGGGCGGATCACGATGCAAGGGCCTGCGGCGGAACTTGCCGCGAGCGATCAGGTGCGGAAGGCGTACTTGGGTGGGCATTGAACAGAGAGATCGAAGTGGGTGGTGTGATCTAGAGTGCTCAAGGCAGGAAGCAAATCAGACAAACTGTGACTTCACGCCGAAGGCGTAGACATCAGTAGCCGGGGGTGAAGCGAGGCTTTGTGAGCGCCACCCCCGGAAGCGTCGCGATCATTCAATTGCAGTCTGAAAGACTGCTCGTAGTACCCGTGAAAATTATGATTTGTACGAGCAGTCCTTCGGACTGCACAGAGTTCTCGCAAACCATCCGGGGGTGTCGTCGCCAAGCCTCCTCCACCCCCGGCTACTGATGTCCACGCCTTCGGCGTGAAGGTTGAGGACGAACCTTCTTGGTGGCGTTCGTCAGACCAGCGACTTTGACACCACTTGGTGCTTGTCCAAGAATTCGCGTCACTTTTGCGCGTAGACCGATACTTGTGAGTGCCAACTTGTCGGGCTGACAGGCCCTAACCTTGGCCGTGGTGCCCTACCTACCCCTTGCTTGTGAGGGGACCGTTGTGTTTCGCAGGAGTCTCGCAGCCGCGGGATTCATGCGCCATTGAAAGAGGACTCCGCATGCCGAATGCGTCCCGAGAGATCCGTCCGAACCAACTGACATCCCGCATTTTGTTCGCGCTCGCTGGCGTGGCAAGTGTTGTTGCGCCGGTTATGGCGCAGTCGACACCAAGCGCGGGCCAGCCTTATGACGTGAACGCAGTTCGCCCGGGATTGCCCGGCGCGGAGCGGCTCGTTGGCACAGCAACGTCGCGTCTTGGCGAGAAGTCACTCGTGAAGGACGAGGGCACCAAGTACCGCGTCACTCGCTTCCTTATTGAGTACCGCAGCGAGCATCCGCAGAACCCGGATGCTGAGCGAGTGCTGGAAGCGCCGGTTGTGCTTGGTGCGTCCGCTGACGGCTACGTGTCGCCCGGCGCAGGTGGCGAGCAGGTCACGATTCGCTTGCGCGATATCACCGCCGTGAATCCTGGCAACTTCAGTGGTGCGGCGTTGTCTTCGATTGCGAAGTCGATCGTCAAGAGCCTGCAGGATCAGGGCCTTGCCAGCATCATCGTGCAGTTGCATCCGGATGACATCAACGCTGAGACGGGCGAAGATAAGCGATTCGAAGGCAACACCGATCTGCGACTCATCGTGTGGACGGGTGTGATTGGGCAGGTTCGAAGCGTCGCGGCGGGCGACCGTCTTGAAAAGCGCATCGCGAGCGGCGAACTCGAACGCATCAACACGGCGAACGCGGTGCATGAACGCATCCGCGAGCAAAGCCCGGTTGCCGAAGGCTCGCTTGTCGACAAGCAGGCAATCGATGATTATGTCTTCCGTCTGAATCGCCATCCGGGCCGGCGCGTGGATGTTGCTGTCGCGCCGGGTGCACAGGAAGGCCAAGTTGCGCTCGATTACATCATCAACGAAGCCAAGCCTTGGAGCATTTACGGGCAGATTTCGAACACTGGTACTGAAAACACGAGCCGGTGGCGTGAACGCTTTGGCTTTGTGAACAATCAGTTGACCAGCCGAGACGACATCCTGCGTCTGGACTACATCACCAGCGGCTTCGATGAAAGCCACGCGCTGATGGGCTCGTACGAGTTCCCGATCAAGAGCGACAAGCTCCGCGCGAAGGTGTACGGCAGTTACAGCGAATACGACGCGTCGGAAGTTGGCTTGTCTGGCGAAAACTTCACTGGTCAGAACTACTCGTTTGGCGCGGAAGCGATTTACAACGTCTATCAGAAGAATCAGTACTTCATCGACTTGGTGGGCGGTGTGAAGTTTGCGAGCGTCAAGACCAACAACGACCTGTTCCTCGAATCAGGCAAAGAGTCGTACTTTGTGCCGTATGGTGGTGTACGAATCGAGAAGGTGCAGGACGTGAAGGAGACGTACGCGAGCATCACGTACGAATTCCAGAACGGCGGCCTCTCAGGCGCGACGTATGAGAACCTGAACCAACTGGGCCGGACGCCGGTCGACGAAGATTGGCAGATCCTGAAGTTTGACGCGTACCACTCGTTCTATGTTGAGCCTTTGATCAGCCAGGTGTATAAGGGCACGGGCGATCGCGGGCCGACGACTCTCGCACACGAAATCGCGCTCTCGGCACGAGGACAGTACAGCTTCAACAAGCGTCTGATCCCGACGGAGCAAGATGTCGCGGGCGGCATGTTCTCTGTGCGTGGATATCCCGAAAGCGTTGTTGCTGGCGACTCGGTGTTCATCGCGAGTGCGGAATATCGCTTCCACTATCCGCGCACGTTCGCAGTGAGCGAGCCGGGCAACATCGGCGCGAATAAGCAGGCATGGGCGCAGAACTTCATGGGCGCGAACATGACCAACTTCCGTTTCGCTCCGCAAGAGCCATTCGGCCGGGCCGACTGGGACCTCATCTTCAAGGGCTTCCTCGACGTGGGTAGCACGGACATCGCGTTCGCGCAGCCGGGCGAAGACAGTTACACGTTGGTTGGTACGGGCGTGGGTGTTGAGTTCCAATTCAAGCGATACCTCACGGCTCGCCTGGACTGGGGCTTTGCGCTTGCAGATGTTGACCAGCCTGCGGGCGGCGTGGATGCGGGCGATAACGAAATCCACTTCCTGCTGACAGGCGTGTATTGAGACAGGCACGAAGGGGTGGTCGGCCTGTACCAGACAATAACCGCACGGATGCGGCGGAAAACCGGGTACTCGCCTTGCGAAACCTGGAATTTCGGAGAGAATATTGAAACGTGGGCGCCACCCCCAGCGGGCAGGCGTAAGGAGATGGAAAGAACGCGGTACGTGTCACCGACTACGGCTTTGCGTGGTCGGTGCCGAAGCACAAGAAAGCAAACAACTTTCGGCATCGCACCGACCGCTCAGAGCAGCAGTCGGTGGCACGAGAAGCTCACCTTTTCATCCAGTTGAACCATCATCTCAGCAGCGCCCTATGGGTATTGCCTGAGTACAGAAGACCTGATCGGCGCGGAGTTGTACCTATGCGTCACCAAAAGAGCACCTCAACATCATCCAACGCAGCCAGCAACCTTCGTCCGGGAGCGTACTCGCTCCTGACCAAAGCCTCAGCATTCCACGCTGGTCACATGCTGAGCGGCTGGCGCTCCGCCGCGTCTGCGTTGGCGTTGCTCATCGCTTCGCCCGCGCTCGCTGGTCCTGAAGGTGCGCAGGTTGTGCGGGGCAATGTGCAGATCGAACGCAACGGCAACCAGACCGTGATCCGCGCGGGCGATCGAAGCATCATCAACTACCGCAACTTCAACATCGGCGCCAATGAATCAGTCCAGTTCATCCAGCCGGGCTCGCAGTCGCGAGTTTTGAACCGCATCAACAGTGCGGCTCCGACGCGCATCGATGGCTCGCTGTCCGCGAACGGGCGCGTGTACATCGTGAACCCGGCGGGCGTGGTGTTTGGTCGTGGCAGCGTTGTCAACGTCTCGGGCTTGTTTGCCGCCGCCGGCAACATTTCGGATCGCGACTTTGTGAATGGCGTTGACCGCGTGACGGGCATGACGGGCAGCGTCATCAATCATGGTGACTTACAGGGCCAGTCGATTGTCCTCGCAGGCAGCAGCGTTGCCAATATGGGCAACATCGTTGCGCCCGAAGGCACTGTCGCGATGGCGGCGGGTCAAGACATGGTGATCTCGCAGCGTGACGGTGCGATGCACGTCCGCGTGAGTGGCCCAGCGTCTGGTGATGCCAACAACGCTGCTGTGACGAACACAGGAACAATTGATACGACCTCAACTCGCGGCGCGTCCAGCGGTAAGGTCATCATGGCCGCGGGTGATGTGTATGGTCTCGCGATCAACACGACGGGCACTGTGCGGGCACGCACCGTCGAAGTGCAAGGTCAGGGCACAGGCGATGTCGTTGTTGGTGGCACGATTGATGTCAGCGACAGCAATGTTGTTGGGCCTGCAGGCGTGAAGATCGTCCGCGATGAGAAGTCGCGATCGAACGTCGGCAAGTCCGCGATCGTTCAGCAGGCGTTGACACCCAAGGAACGCAAGGCACTCGAAGCCAGCAAGACTGGCGGCAATGTTGACGTTGTCGGCCAGCGCATCGCGCTGTACAACAGCACCATCGACGCCAGCGGCGTTGACGGCGGCGGCTTGGTGCGCATCGGTGGCGATGTGCAAGGCACGAAGATTGGCGACTTCGCCAACGCATCAGTCACCAGCGTGAACTCAGGCACGACGATCACCGCCGACGCAACGCAACGAGGCGAGGGCGGCACCGTTGTCATCTGGTCCGACGAAACCACACGTTCGTTTGCATCGATCTCCGCGAAGGGCGCTCAATCTGGTAATGGTGGTTTCATCGAAACCAGTTCCAAGGGTCACTTGAGCGTTGATGGTTCACGCATTGACGCACGAGGCGGCGAGACTGGCAACGCCGGCACATGGCTACTCGATCCGCGAAACGTTGTGATCAACAGCACGGGTCCGACGACGGGCGACTTCAACGCCCTCACGCCCGATGTCTTCACGCCCAATCAGGACGACAGCGTTGTCCTCGCCAGCGACATCACGAGCAGGCTTGATGCGGGCACGAGCGTCACGATCACCACAGGCTCGACGGGTTCGCAGGATGGAGATATCCGCGTCTCTAACGATGTGCTTTCGACCGGCACCGGCGCGACGCTGCGTCTACAAGCCGCGAACAGCATCTTTGTGGATAGTGGCGTCTCCGTCGGCGCAACTGGCGGCGGCAACATTGATCTTGAGCTCATCGCAAACGCTGCTGACGCGAACGATCCTGATGGCAACGCTGGCGCAATCGTGCTGGGTTCCGGTTCCTCGCTTACCTCAGGTGGCGGCGACATCACGCTCGCGGGTGGCACGGTTTCTACGTTTACGAATCAGCCCGGCACGACCGGGTACGACACTCTGCTCCGGGCAGCCGCGGCTCGCGGCACTGCTACCAACCCCGACGGCATCACGATCAATAACGCAAGCATTGACGCCGGCGCAGGCGATGTCGAAATTCGAGGCGTCGGACGCAATGACGTGACTGGCGCTGCAGGCGTTGTTATTTCGAATGACTCAGAAATTCGCGGCGCATCAGTCCGGATTGATGGCCTTGGTGGCTCGTTCGCAGGCGGCGCAGGTGGCGATGCCAACAACGGCATCGACATCAGTGGTACAAACACTTTGATCCGCACACAAGGCGGCCCCTTGCGACTCTTTGGTTCAGGCGGCGCTACCGAGTCGGGAACCGACGTGGTCGGCGTCCGCGTAGGCAATGGAACCATCGACGCGTCGTCCAATAGTTCTCTCATCATCGTTGGTCGATCAGGCAATGGCGACGGCGCTCGCAATCATGGCGTCAGCATCGAAGACGGAACGATCACCTCTGGTGGCTCTGGCGCGTTGCAGATCACTGGCAACGCGCTGGGTGCTGGTGACCTTTCTCACGGCTTCGTCTTGGCGTCCGGCGCGATCAGCTCCACCGGGGGCGTCTTAACCGATCCTGCCCTTCGCATCACCGGCACAGGCAGTTCGGGCGGCGGCTCGGTGGGCGTGCTCATCAGCGGCGTTACAAGCAGCGTTACCTCTGGCAGCAAGCGCATCGAACTCGATGGCACGGGCGTCGGCTCGCTCGCATCGCACGGCGTGCAACTCAATGGCGGCGCGAACGTGAGCGGGCGGGGTGTCACGATCTCTGGCCTCTCCAGCAACGCCAATGGCATCGCTTTCACCTCTGGCACGAGCCAGGTCAGTTCAAACGCTGGCGATCTCACGCTCCGCGCTGACTCCATGAACATCGCGACGGGCAACTTCTCGGGTACGGGCGTGTTAAGCGTCGAAAATCGCACGGCGGGAACAACGATCGGCATTGGCGACAACTCCAACGGCACGCTCGACATTTCATCGCTTGAGTTTGGCACGATCATCAATTCATCAGGCTTCACTGGCGTCAGTTTCGGCAGTTCCAGCGCAGGGCTGATGACAACCGACGAACTGGACTTCGCGACATTTGGCGGCTCAGCAATTCGCTTCGTGGGCACGAGCCTCGCAACGGCAGGCATGACAGCAACTCCGACGCAGACCATCGCGCTGCGGTTTAACAACCCGGCTTCAGGGACGGGCACTGTCACGCAGACGGGGCCGATCATCGCCGGTAACCTCAAACTGTTCGGCAACTCGCAGTACACACTCACCAACGCGCTGAACGATGTTGATCAACTTGGCGGCGATGTCGGTGGCACCGCAGCCGGTTCATACTACGACGCCGATGGTGTCAATATCGGGATCATCGATGTCACCAATGGTCTTACCACTCGCGGCAACTTCGAGGTGAGGTCTCTCACCGACACGCTTGGCAACTCAGGATTCATCAACGTCGCTGCGGGCGAACTGACGCTGGCTGCGGCGGAAGTTGACCTCGCCAACAACGTGTCCGGCGCGGGGTCGCTGATTCTGCAGCCTCTTTCCAGCACAGCCGATGTTCGCGTCGGTGATTCAGGTGACAGCGGGTCGAATGTCTTTGATATCCTCAGTGACGAACTCGCATTCGTGCAGGATGGATTGGGCCTGCTGACGATTGGCCGCAACGACAGCAGCGGCACAATGAACTTCGCTGGTCCACTGACGCTCAACCACGCGACGCGTTTCCGCATGGGACCATCGGGTGGCAGTGGCATCATCAATATTGCTCAGGCGATCACCACGACCGGCGCAAGCGATTCTCTGACCTTCCGCGCCAACACCCTGAACATCTCGAACAACATCACCACCAGCGGCGCGACGGTGCTCCTCGCAGGCAGCACGCGGCTCAACTCCAACGTCACGATTGACACGTCCTCCAGCACGCCCGCAGGTGCGAACATCACGTTCAATGGTCCCATCGACGCCGACGCAGTTGGCAACGATCGCGTCTTGACCCTCAACGCGGGCACGGCTGGCAATGTCACGTTCAATGGTGTCGTCGGCGCTGCTGAACGACTCCAGTCGATCTCTGTGACCGCCGCGGCGACCAACATCAACGGTGGCGTCCGCACGCAACTGGGTCAGGATTACGCAACCGTCGTCAACCTCGCGGGCGATCTTTCGAGCAACGCGGGTGATGTCACTTTCCAGCAGGCTCTCAACGTGACTGCGGACTCCAACATCACCAGTTCGGGCAACGCGGGCGATGACGTCACGTTCCAGCAGGGCATCAACAGCACTGTTGCAGGCGCAGACCTTACCGTGAACGCTGGTCTTGGCAGCATCTCGCTGCAAGGCACCAACACGCTGGGCCGTCAGACGTACAACGGTGCACAAGTTACGCTGAACCAGAACGTCAACGGCGCAGAACTCGTCTTTGGTGGTCCGGTGATTCTCGAAGAGAACATTACCGCGACTGGCACTACCGCAGTGTCTTTCCAAGGCACGGTTAACTCCGCCGCGACCGAACAGCGAACGCTTGTCGTCAACTCGCCCGCGACGACGTTCCTGGGCGACGTTGGCGGCGCGACTGATGGCCAGTTGGGCGGTTTGACGAGCGACTCGGGCACGATGTCGATCGGCGCATCGCTCATCCGCACCAATGGCGACATCGATATCGCTGACAACATCACGCTGACTGGCAACAACACCATGACCAGCGCGGTCGGCAAGGTGCTCCTGCGAGGCAGCGTCAACAGCGACGGCACCCCCCGAGCATTTACTGCTGGAAGTGCGACGGGCGTGAGCCTTCTGGGCGGCGCGGGCAATACCAGCCCGCTGCTGAGCCTCTCGACGAGTACGACGGGACAGGGTGCGGGTACGACTATTGGCGGCATCATCGAAACGACCACTGCTCTTAACTTCACCACTCCGATTCTGCTCGCAAGCACGACCACCGTTCGCGGTCCGGGGGTGACGTTCAGCGGCACGGTCGATTCTGCCAGCAGCACGACGCCAGCAGACCTCACAGTGGTCGCGGCGGGTCAAGCCGTGGCGTTCAATGGAGCAGTCGGTGCAACCACACGCCTGCAGTCGATGAACGTCACGGGCCAGACCATCGCGCTGGGCAACGTCGCGACGCAGGGCAATCAGTTGTACACGGGTACCACCCGCACGAATGGCACGATCGAGGGCGGCAACTCCGCGACCATCACCTTCGCGAACAACGTGCTGCTCACGGGTAACACCACGGTCCGCACCACTGCGACAAGCACCGACGCGGACATCATCTTCCAAGGCACCGTCAACTCCGAAGGCTCTGCGAAGGACCTCACGATCGACGCCGCGGCGGGCGATGTGGTTTTCGCTCAGGAAGTGGGCACTAGCACCACGACCAACGAATTCGCCGTCGCGAATCTGAACATCACTGGCAACAGCATCACGATGCGCAACACGCGCACGACAGGCCGCCAACTGATCTCAGGTGCAACGTTCCTCAATGGCAACCTCACCAGCACCGGCACGGGTGACATCTCTATCGCCGGCGCGACGCAGTTGCTCACCGATGCCAGCATCACGACCACCAATGGCGGCGTGATTTTCTTCGGCACCGTTGATAGCGATTCAACGACTCGCGCTCTCACTGTCAACACTGGCGGTAGCGGCGTCACTCGTTTCGCGGGTGCAGTGGGCTCCACCAACCGCCTCACTTCGCTCACAACCAACGCCGACGGCTCGACCATCATCGCAACCAATCAGGTCCGCACCACAGGCGACCAACTCTTCAACGACGCTGTGACGCTGGGCGCGAACCTCACGCTCGATGCCAACGACGTGCTCTTTGGCAGCACGCTTGATTCCGACGCCAACAACACGCCACGCAACCTCACGATCAATACTGCCGCGAATACGACGGACACCGGCGAAACCACTTTCCGTGGCATTGTCGGAGGCCTGCGTCGCCTTGGCAGCATCACGACCAATGGCGAGGGCACAACGCTCATTGCGAACAACATCTCGACCACCCGCCGCATGGACTTTGGCGACGCCGTGCTGCTTGCGGGCAACAACGTGACGCTCGACTCTGGCACGACGGGCATCACGTTCCGAGGCACCATCAACGCCGATACCACGGTGACCGATCCGACGCTGACGCTGCTCAGCACGTCCGCTGGCGATGTTGACAGCGCATCATTCCGCTTTGGCGGGAACATCGGCACGGGCCGTCGCCTGGGTGGCTTGAATCTGGGCGCTGCCCGCGGCAACGCTGTCGCAAGCAACATCGTCTTTACCGACGCACTCGATCAGCAAGGCCGCATTACCGCATCGGGCGTGACCAGCACCGACGCATTCACTGTCACAACAGCCGCTGGCGGCTTCAATGTTGCTGCAGGCCACAAGATCGTGAGCTTTGGCAACTTGACGATCAACAGCACGGGAGCAGTGACGCTCAACGACGCAACCGTGCTGGGCAACTTCAGCGTGACGGGCAGCGCGATCAACATTCGTTCTCGCAACGCGGGTCAAGTGCAGAATCGCAGCCGGCAATTAGTTCGTGATACTGGCACCGACTACGTCGCTAGTGGTGCGATCAACTTCTCCCGCACGCCCAACGTGATTGGCAGCGGCATCGTTCCGACCTTCAACCCGGGCAATGGCCAGATTGATCCTGAACTCTCGGGCTTTACGTTCCGCACGCCGGCTCGTGCGATTCGCGCCAGCGACTTTGCAGACTCCACGAATGCACAGTTGCTGTTGCCCTTGGATCTCAAGGCCGACGGCGCGTCCCGCACCAACATCACAACCGCCATCAACATGCCCTGGCCGCCCGTCAATGGCCCGGCGAGCGTGCCGCCTCCATTGCCCGAGACCGACGCGTTCGCCGCGCTCGCGGAACTGGGCATCAGCACGCGTGGTCGCACGACGGCGGAAGTTGTTGAGGGCTTGTCGGGCCGGAACTTCGATGATCGCTTGCCAGCGACTGGTCTTGCAGAGAGCGGCGTTCGCGCCGATCAGATGAGCGAGCAAAGCGCGGCCCGCGCCGTCAACGCGTATCGCGCGTTGATGTACGGCCCGCTCACCGACGACGAAGGCAACACGCTCTACGACGAACAGGGTCAGGTTCGCGTGGGTGATCGCACGCCACACATACGCGAAGTGCTTGCTGGTGCGTGGGCGCGGTACTCCAAGAAGTCCAACAAGCCTTCGGGCGAAGGCTGGCGCGCGTATCTCGAAAGCCAGGGCACGACGGGTTCGCCCGAAGACGCGATGGCACTCGAATATCTGAACCAGGGCCGCGAAGCACTTCGTGCGGTCGCGAACCTTGGCCTGCCCAACGAGCAGTCGAGCATCCCGCGCCGCAAGATCATCCAGGCGATCATTCCCACCAACGGCCCGTCAGAGAAGGAATTCCTGAAGGCGGTCGAAGGTGTCTGGCAGTTCAGCAGCCGGTAATAGTTGAGACAATCAAGTAAGCTCGAACACCCGCGCAATATGCGCGGGCGTTCTTACTATGCTTTTCCATGGCAACCATGAACCCTACATCCAAAGGCAAACCCATCTGGGTCTCCATCGCCATTTTCCTGATCGGCTTCGGCGTCTACGCGCTCAAACAGAAAGGCTACTTGGGCGGCAACGCGCCACAGCAGCCAACGCAGACGACACAACCGCCCGCGGAGACGAAGCAAGCCCCTACGCAGCCACGCACGACGGAGCCGGAAACTCCGCAACCAACGCAGCCCGCGCCGAGGCAGACTTCTGAGCCCGCACCGAAGCAGACTTCGACAACAACACCAACTCCGAAGCAGTCAACGCCAACCACAAGCAAGCCTAAAGCACAAAGCGATGGGGGCATCGCCGAACTCTTCCGCAAGCAGCAATCAGACACGTGGGTTGAAGCCTCGGGGACAGTCAAGAAAATTCTTCCCGACGACAGCGATGGCGACAAACACCAACGCTTCATCGTAAGGCTCAGTACCGACATCGAAATCCTGATCGCCCACAACATCGACGTCGGCGCCCGTGTTCCTGTGAACGAAGGCGACACGATCACGTTCCGAGGCGAGTACGAATATACAGACAAGGGCGGCACCGTCCACTTCACGCATGCGCCCAAGTATGAACGCAAGCAGCCGGGTGGCTGGATTGAGCACAAGGGCAAGAAGTACGAGTAATCCCGTGCTCTCTCGCAGTTGCGACAGTCTCACTCGCAAACGAACAACACGGTCTTCCTTGTTTCGCTTTCTTCCTCTCTGCGTTCTCTGTGCTCTCTGTGTTCAATCAAAAAAAAGCCCTCCGCAATCGCGAAGGGCCATTCACTCACAATCAACGTTCCTCACGCCATCTTCCGCAGCCGCCCCGTCGAGCTTCGCGTCTGCTTCATGTAATTCTGCAGGTTCGTGCCCGGGCATTCAGTCGTGCCCAGTTCTCGATGCGTGTACACGCGCGACATTGGCACGCGATACGCCCGCATCTGCGCCGCGACAAAGCCGTCGAGCGTGTTGAGCTGCGCCTGCGTCGGGCGATGCTCGTTGAAGTTGCCCATGCACATAATGCCAAGGTTGTGATCGTTGGTGTTCGCGACGTGTGCGCCTTCGATTGAGATCGGCCGCCCTTCCCAGATGCGTCCTTCCGGATCGATGATGTAGTGATACCCGATATCAACCCACGTGGGTCCGCGATCAAGGTGCGACCGCCTCACGCTATTGAGCCGCTGCACGCTCGCGCCGTATCCACGCATGCCCGACGCGTTGAGCGCATCGTGATGCACCGTAATCATCCCGACACCATTCATGGGACGAGACAACTTCCAGCGAGGCTGCTCGCGCGTCCAGTTTGTTCGCGCAATGACGCCCGCAGTGGGCACCACGGCTGACGAGTCCGGTACATTCGCGGGCACCGGAGTTCCATTCGCCGGGGGCGGCGGATACCACGTTGTGTTCTTTGCAACCGGATCGCTGATCGTCGCGATCCTTGGTTCCTTGTCTGGCCACAGTGGCTGCGGAAAGTTCTTCGCGAGATTGGTGCGCCCGCCGCAGCCTTGCAGCCACGCAACGACGCCAACCAATGACGCAACGGTCATCACTTCGCGTCGTGAGACCGAATGGCCAGATTGCTCCGTCCCTTCGTTCGAAGTCGGTGCGGCTGAGGAATTCGGTGTTGATGGCGGCTGAGACACGTCCTTGTGCATCGGCGAAACTCACTCAAAAAGGCGAAAACTACTCTTGGCGGCACGGGGGGGCACGGGGGCGGCACGGCTGGTGGCACAGGCGTCCTCGCCTGTGTCTTTTCGCGGCGCAACAGGATAGCAACACGGGTCGGTCGTCAGCACCAAAAACCCGCATTATTGTCCAGCAGCGTTGGACACTGTCCCGCCCAGCCTGACCCATTCCCGCATGCCGCCCTGCAGCACATACACGTCGTCATACGACAGCAAGAGCAGCCGCTTCGCCATCGCCCGAGGCAACTGCGATCCCGCGTCGGAGCCGTAGATCAAAATCAGGTCCTTGTCGACCAAAACCACCTCGCCGCTGCCAGTCTTGCCCTCCGCAACAGGCAACGCCGCGGGCGTCATGTACACCGCCCCGGGAATATGCCCTGCGTCATATTCCGCCTTTGACCTGGCATCGAGCACCGCGATGTCCTTGCGGGCGGACTCCTTGCTCAAACGCTCTTTCGCCTTGGCAACGTCCATATACACGATTTTCGCGTCGGATACCGTGTTCTGACATCCAACCAGCGTCAGGACAAGCCCAATCAGCGCGATCACAAAGGTCGTTTTCAGCATAGAACAATGTAGGATTACGATCCGCGGCAGGAAACACCCATGAACACTTTCGCCCACATCTTGACGCGTGCCCTCTGCATCGCTGCCTTCGCCCTGACGCACACTCAAGCCCTCGCGCAAAGCACCAAGCCGGCCGAAGCAAGCGGCGAAAGCGAACCCATGAACGAAACGCACGTCCGCGCGTTCCTGCTGCATGAAACAGGCTCCATCAAGCCGGGCGAAACGACCACCCTCGCCCTGCACTTCGCGATCGACCCCGAATGGCACATGTATTGGAATGGCTACGCCGAAGACGGCATGGAACCCAATTGGGAATTGCAACTACCCGAAGGTCTTGAAGTCGCCGGCGACGTGATCTGGCCCATCCCGCATCGCTCCCAACCCAGCGAATTCGTGGTTGAACACGTGTATGAACACACGCTCACCCTGCTCATCCCACTCCGCGTTGCAGATACCGTGCCCGCTGGCGAAGCCAAAGTTGGTGTGAAAGCAAAGTGGCTTGTGTGCTCGGATCGCTGCATACCTGAATCGGGTAAAGACACAATCACGCTCCGCGTCGGAAATGACCCGGCTCCGAAACCGACCCAAGCACCTGCGAAAGCAGATCATTCCAGCCGGCCTTCCCAATCAGATGCTGTCAAACTCATCGAAAACGCCCGACGCGACCTAAGCCGACTCCAGCCGCTGACGGGCCCTCGCGCAAAGGAACTGGGCATTACCGCCAACATCAGCCACGCAGCCAATGCTGCAACGCTCGAACTGCGTGCCAACGACAAGGCTACAGCCCTGACCTGGTTCCCAGCGAACAAGTGCGCCCACCCGAGTTCTGATTTTGCCGCGTGGACTGCAGAGGGCAATTCGCTCGACATCCCGTTGGCAATCGACGCTAAGTCGTCCAAGTCGCCTGCAAGCGATTCCAAGCCCCTAGGCGAAACCCCTGATACTGCGAAAAACCACTCAAATTCGGTGTGCGTACGGGGTATTTTGCAGGTGAAAACCCGTGACACGACGCACAATGCCAGCGAATACTTCGTTGTGCATGTGGAGGCCGATGCAGGAAAGTAACTCAACGCGCCTCTCTGTGTCTTGATCACTCTGAAAACATCACTCGCATTGCCCTCGATTGACCTGTCGTCATCGTGGCAACTGCCGGAGAATGCTTGTATGAAACGCTCGAAACTGTCCGTCCTTTTCGCCTCGCTCGCTGTCGTTGGCTTTGCCAGCTTCGCCTCGGCTCAGACCGAAGCACCCGCTCAGGCCAAGAAGCAGGCCACAAAGGTGATCGACGACGCGAAGAAGAAGGTCGACGACACCGCGAAGAAGGACCCGATGGAAGCGAAGAAGGAAGCCGTCAAGCAGCAGGCTGAGGACGCCAAGAAGCAGGCCGAGAAGAAACTCGAAGATGCGAAGAAGAAGGCCGCTGGCGCGGCGGTCAAGGTTGGCGGCGAAGCCCCAGCCTTCGAACTCAAGGACACCGACGGCAACGTCGTGAAGCTTGCTGACCTCTCCAAGGACGGCAACATCGTCGTCCTCGAGTGGTTCAACCCGGGCTGCCCGTTCGTTCTCAAGCACCACGAGAAGCTCACGACCTTCAAGGACCTCACCAAGAAGTACGAAGGCAAGAAGGTCAAGTTTGTTGCCATCAACAGCGGCGGCAAGGGCATGGAAGGCAACGGTCTGGAACTCAACAAGAAGGCCAAGAAGGACTTCGCGATGAGCTACCCCGTGCTGCTCGATGAATCGGGCGAAGTGGGCCACGCCTACGGCGCACAGCGCACGCCCCACATGTTCGTGATCAAGGACAACAAGATCGCGTACATGGGCGCAATCGACGACAACGCCTCGCCCGAAGAAGCCGGCAAGGTCAACTACGTCGAGAAGGCAGTTGATGCCCTCCTCGCAGGCACCAGCGTCGAAACCACCGAAACCAAGCCCTACGGCTGCGGCGTGAAGTACGGCAAGAAGTAAATCTTCTGCCGAAGAGTTTCGCAAACGCAACTGAATTTCAAAGGACCCGCGAGCAATCGCGGGTTTTTCATTTGCAGGATCGCGTGCACAACGCACCACGACTCGCCCAATAATTTCACGTAGGAGCGATTCATGGGATTCTTTGATTGGATTGACACAGACGATGTCGTTAACCTGCTGGATTCAAACTCCGGCGAGGGACCGGACGAGCCGTTTTTTACGTCGCTTGCCGCGAAGGTGTGTCTGGCTGGTGTGGTCCTGCACATCGTGTGCGGCGCGGTGGTGATTGCAATGCATTCGAGCCCGTCATGGACTGACTCGAAGATTCTTTGGTATCTTGGATTGATCGCCGGGATGATCGTGCTGGGCTGGCTCGTCGTGTGGCCTGTCCGCCTCAAAATGGCGTGGGACGAGGGAGGCATGAGCGAAGTTGCATACGTCTGGTGGCGCGGCTTCTCATGGTTGCGAGACGATCCGCTGGACAACTGGGTGCTGTGTCTTCACATATGGCTCGTGAGTGGATTCGTGTGTTATGCGATCGTTGCCAAGCTCACGCTGTAACAGCCGCCGATTCAAAAACGAAAAAAGCCCTGCACTTCGCGGGACCTTTCGCTCTCTCTCGTCCAGCATTAGCCAACCAGATTCAATGTCGAAGTTGGCGTCGGTGTCGTGTTTGTTGGAGTCGTGGGCGTCGTTGGTGTTGTCGGAGTCGTGGGGGTCGTCGGGGTGGTGGGGCTTGTCGGTGTCGTGGGTGCCGTCGGCGTGTTGCTGTCATCCCCACCTGGGATCATGCTCGCAAACTTCTCTGCAAGATTCCAGTACTTCTCCGCACGCTTCATCAGCTTCGCGGCTTTCTTGTCGTTGCAATCACAATCATCATCCAACATTTTCTGAGCCTTCGCCTCTAAACGCTCAGCCCGGCTCGCAAACTTGTCCGCCAGACGCAGGAGTCGCTCAGGATCAAGCTGCTTGCGTTCAGAGCGCTCGCCGCGCTCGTTGCCGCAGCAGCGATTCGCGTTGCGAGCCTCATCAGAAATCTCGCATGAATCACAGCCTCGCGGCGTCTGGGTCGTAGGCGTTGTGGGAGTTGTGGGTGTCGTTGGTGTGCTGGGCGTAGTGGGGGTAGTAGGGGTAGTGGGGGTAGTTGGCGTGGTGGGCGTCGTAGGAGCAGTCTCAGTCGTCGTTGGTGTCGCTGTGGTCGCGACCGCAGCGTCCGCCTTCACGATGGACCGCACGCCGCGTGCGTTCAACGAATTGAGAAACGCGGCGATCTGGAATGACGGGGTTTGCAACGAGCCGAGTCTGTTGATGTTCATTCCGACCGAATCGGCTGCTCGCGATGACGACTAAAGCACGTATGCCGAGCAACACGGAATAAGTGTTATCCTGCACACCAAAGGTGGGTGATAACCATGGGAAGCACCCACTCGCGCACTCTGCTTCGTCCCGTCGAAACTGCATTCAAGGGTTTTAGTTCGGGTTCGACTGAGGGAGTTTTCTTTTCGCCATCCATTCATCACGTGCAAAGCGGCAGGATTCACAATACCAGAGATATGCAGATCGAGGGATGAACCAATTGCCGAACCGAATGCACCCGCCGGACAATTCACGTTCGCCGTACGGAAAACTGAGCGCCTTCGCCGCGTCATACTCCGGATCAGAACGCATTCGCGATGAACTCGGGTGGTACACGGCATTCGGGTTGCGATGAATTTCAGCGTGTAAGGGTTTGTCGTGCACGGGGCACTTGTCGGCCGGGCGTTTGGAATTTGCGATGCATCCAGCGAAGGTGAGCGAAAAAATGATGAGCAGCGAAACCGCGAAGGCTCTTTGCTTTGAGCGAAGATTCCACGGCATGCAGGAATCGTGTATGTCTGACATCGTTCACTCCCAGAACAATCTTACTTTGTGGGTTTTGGCGCCTTTGGCGTACCTATCTTCGGCGAGTTGAACATCATCAAAAACTGATCGACCGAGATGCCTAGTTCCAGCCGCACCCGCTCAAGGTCCTTGCGTTCCGTCGTCGTCAGTTGCCCATCCGCCAACGCGACCTGGACCAAGTCCTGCAAGTACCGGTCGTGGGCGATGTGGGCCTGCTCACGCACGATGCCCAACTCGCGAGCAAGGTCCGCCAGCGCCTTCGCTTCCGCGGGCGTGATCGTCCGATCGCAGCACGCGATCAAGCAATTCCAGATACTTTGCAACCTGCGTTGTAATGTCGTGAACCGAAGGCAACTTGTCCACCAGCGCCGCGATATACGAAGGCTTCGCCTTTTTTCCCGCCGCAGGCCGCAGCACAGACTTCCCACTCGGCGCAACATCAGGCCACGTCCACGGTGCCGGCATTTCTTTCAGTAACTGCTTGCGTTCACTCGCTGGCATCACGTCGAGCAGGTGTTTGAGCAATTGCGCCGTCGCTCTCGCATCGTCAATCGCAGCCTGCGAGTAAGGCAAAGGCAAGTTCAAGTCTGCACAAATGTTCGACAGCCGACGCGTCGCGCTCTGCGGATACACGTCCCTGCTCAGTTCCAGCGTGCAAATCGCCGCGGGCTCTGCGACGTGACTCCCCAGCCGCTTCAACTCCGCCCGTAGGAAGTTCACGTCATACACGACATTGTGCCCGACGATGATTGCGTCCTTTGCCCGCAGCGCGATATCGCCCGCGACTTCCTTGAACTCCGGCGCCTGCGCGACATCCTTTGCTTTGATGCCATGCGTCCCGCTGCTGCCCACGTCGCGTTTGGGATTGACCAGCGTGTGATACTCGTCAATCAAGTTGCCTGAGCCATCTAGCCGAACCACTGCAACCTCAAGAATGCGATCGTCATGCGCGAAGCAAAACCCCGTCGTCTCTATGTCAAAGACCGCAAAGTGCGGCGCGGATGATGAGGTTGAAGATGGCATGAACCCTCAATGGTAGCGGCTGCACCCTCGCCACAACCTGCGTACGTTCACCCATGCGTTACCGAACACTTGGCAAGACAAATATCAAAATCTCAGAAATTGGCTTCGGCTGCTGGACCATGGGCGGCCCAAACTGGTCGCCGCAGTCCGGCCAATCCATCGGCTGGGCCGATGTCAACGAAGCCGACATCCTGCAAGCGATTAAGGTGGGCCTCGACGCGGGCGTCAATCACTGGGACAATGCCGACGTGTATGGCAATGGCAAAGCCGAACGCATGCTGGGCCGCTGTCTGAAAATACTCGGCGTCAAGCCCGGCTCGCAAGTCATCGCCACCAAAGTCGGACACGGCTGGGGCACCGCGCCTTATCCCTATCACCCCGCCCACATCCGCAGCCAATGCGAACAAAGCCTGCGAAACTTGCAGGTTGATGTCATCGATCTCTATTACTTCCACCACGGCTCATACGTCGGCCCTGACGTGAACGGCAACCAACACGACTACCTCCACGAAGCCGCGGCAACCATGCACGCGCTCGTGAAAGAAGGCAAGGTGCGCGCAGTAGGCCAAAGCGCGTACAGCAACGAAGACTTCGAACGCGCGATTCCGGTTTTGAAGCCCGATGTCCTGCAAAGCAAAGCCAACCTGCGCTATACAGACTTCATCAAGCCAGGCTGCAAACTCCAACAACTCATGACCCAATACGGCTGCACCTTCATCGCCTTCGGCCCGCTCGACCAAGGCATCCTGCTCGACAAGTTTGACCCCGACAACCCGCCCAAGTTCGCCGAAGGCGAGTATCGCAGCAATCGCAAAGACTTCGCCCCTGAAACGCTCCGTGAAGTCCGCGCCAAACTCACACAAGTAAAACAACGCGCAAGCACCGGCGCATTCTCACTTGCGACGAATGCCGAATCACGAACGCCGAATGCCGCGAAAGACATCGAGACTCTCGCATCCATCGCCCAGCGCTGGCTCCTCGCTCATCCAAATGTGTGCAGCGTCATCCCCGGATTCCGCAACGCGAACCAAGCCGCGTGCAACGTCGCCGCGATGAAAGATCAGCCGATGAATGAAGCCGACGTGAAGTGGCTGCGAGATTTGTTCGCGTAGTCGTCGAAGCCGTTTTACTTTTTCGACTTTCGATACTTGATTAGGAATCCGACCAGGAGCGAGTGTTCCTCTGTTTGCGGCTGAACATTGGCTGTCGCAGCAATTGAATCCGCACTATGAATCGACGTTTGGTCGTTCGATGCTTCGGAATGTGCTTCAAGGAGTGGAGTGCTTGCAGCCGCCGCCCCGCGCTTCTCATCAATAAACAACGTCAACACAAACCCAACAATCACAAACCCCGCAAGCACCGCGAGCGACGAAGGCAAGCCAAACTTGTCCTTGACGTAGCCGAACGGCACGACCAGCACCGCCGCGAGTTTGAAGACCAAACCCCACAGCCCGAAAAACTCCGCGCTGCGATTCGCAGGCGTGAGATATCCAACAAACGCGCGATTCGCTGCTCCGAGGCTGCCGAGTCCTAATCCCAGCATGTTCCCCGCGATCCACACCGGCACCTTCGACGACCCCGGCGCATGCTGCTTCGCGATGATCGCAAGATACACCGTCGTCGCAACCCACAGCACAAGCAAAATGAGCGTCATCCGCTTGTGACCGATGCGATCCTGCAGCAGCGTTGGAATCAGCGTGCCGACAATCCCCGACACCGTGATGACCGCGACAAACGTGACCATCGCCTCATCAGAAAATCCAAAGTCCTTCGCGACAATGCTCGCAAACGCGATGACTACGCTCATCCCCGCGCCATAAAACAATGACGCGAGCAACAGCATCGCCAGATCGCGAAACTTCGACAACTCACGCGTCGTGTTGAGAAGCCGCGTGAAGCCCACCACCAGCGGATTTCCCACGCTCGCCTTGTCCGTCGCGCCGGGCGTGCCCTCTTCCTTCAAGAAGATCAACGTGGGGAGCGCAAACGCTGCAAACCACAAACCCGCCGCGATAAAGAATGGCCGCCACTGCTCCGGACTCGTGAAGTGCAGCAACTTCATCGCCAGCGCCGTCGCGATGAGCATCATGAGCGCGCTGAAGTACGCAACGCCCCACGAGAACCCCGAAACTCTTCCGAAGTCTTCACGCTTCGCAAGCACCGGCAGAAAACTCGCGAGAAAGTTCTCGCCAATGTTGAACATGAAGTTCGCCGGGATGTACAACGCCGCCGCGAGCCACATCTGCCCGGGCCCGATGACGCTCAGCAAGCAGGTCATCACCGCACATGAGAATCCCGACACAAGCAGCGACGCCTTCTTCCAATGTTTCCCATCCGCCATCGCGCCCGCGATCGGACTCGCAACCACCACCAGCAACATGCTCGTTGCAAACAACCCCGACCACCACGTGTTCTCAATGGCGGGATCGCGAACGACCACTTTCTGAAAAAACAAAGAGAACAGCAGCGTGTTGATGATCAGCGTAAACGACTGATTCGCGACGTCAAAGGAAATCCAAGACCAAATCTGGCCCTGCCGAGGCATCCCTTTCAACGGATACAAGTTCACGCCCGGACAGTATCGGATACAACCACACAACCTCGGGAGGCAACTGACAAAAAGTGCGAAAGAGCGGGAGTACGAGAGTGCGAAAGTGCGAAAGTGAAGAAACACATCTCGCATCCTCGCACCTTCGCACTGTCACACCCACCGTTTCCTATCCTCCCCCATGCCCTTCCGCGCCATCATCTGCGACATCGACGGCTGCCTAGGCCCCGAAAGCCATGCGCCCCTCGACGCCGACAAACTCGCGCTGATCGCCGCGCACAACCGCGTTGCCTGCGAAACAAATCAAAACATCATCACGCTCTGCTCAGGCAGGCCCCAGCCCTACGCCGAAGCAATGTGCCGCCTGATCTCAAATACCAAGTTGCCCGTGATCTGCGAAATGGGCGTCTGGCTCTACGACCCGCGCGACAATCGCTTCCTGATGGACCCCGCCATCACACCGCGCGATCTCGAAGTCATTGCCAGCGCAACGCGCTGGCTTCACACAGAACTTCTGCCCCAAGGCGTCGTCATCCAGCCAGGCAAGTCCGCCAGCATCAGCCTCTGGCACCCAAGCACGCCGTTCCTGATGAGCCTCAAACCAGCAATCGAATCACGCGTGCGCAGCGAACTTTGGAACCTCCGCGTCTCCAACACGGTCGCCTGGATCAACCTCGAACTCACCCACGTCAGCAAAGCCAGTGGCATCCGCCGGCTGATGGAAATGTGCAACCTCAGCAAACCTCAACTCGCCGGTATTGGCGACACGATGGGTGACATGTCCATCCGAGAAAACGTGACGTTCTTCGCCTGCCCCTCCAACGCCGATCCAAAGCTCAAACCTCACGCTGATTACGTTTCAAAGTTCCACGAAGTCGAAGGTGTTCTAGATATTCTCAGTACACTACAGCACTGACGTGCCACCGACTGGCGAAGCCGGTCGGTATGACCGTGAAACATGGATGAGATTGTTGCAATTCGGCACCGACCGCCCAAAGCGGCAGTCGGTGGCACAACTGTGTCGTTACCCGACGAGGTCGAGGTATGAATTCAACTCGCGTGCGAAGTCCTCAACCTTCTCCACCATCGGCACATGCCCGCACTGATCAAGCCACACCACGCGGTTCTTCGGGATGTTCGCCGCGAACTGCTCGCACGCTTCAGGCGGCGTCACGACGTCCTGCTTTCCCCACACCAGAAGCGTTGGGCACTGCACCTTGCACAAGTCTTCGCCAAGGTGATTCCGCCGCGCCGTGCGCGACAGCCGCACCATCGCGCGAGCACTGCCGCGAGCCGTCAGCACTTTGTGTGCGCGATCGACGTCTGCAGGGTTCATGTGCCGCTGATCAAAGAACAGTTCGCCGATCTTGCGTTCCAGCCACTGGCGCGATGGCTTGATCTGAATGTCGCTCACCATGCTCTTTTCGAGAATACCGCTTGCGCCGGCGAGGACGAGGCCTTGCACGAGTTCAGGATTCTCGATCGCAATGCGCCCCGCAATGTGCCCGCCGAAACTATTGCCAACAAGCACTGACGGCTGGCTTTGCAAGTACTCCCGCAGGAACCGCACCGCGAGTTCCGTCGCGCCGTGAATCGAGCAGTCTTCGCCCTCGAGTTCGAGCAAAGGCATCTCGAGCATCACGCACCGGCTGCGATGCATGATCCGCTTGACCAACTCTTCCCAGTGGTCATTCAGTCCGACCAAGCCGTGCAAAAACACGATGGGCCGGCCGTTGGGAATTCCGACTTCCTGTACCTCAACTGGCACAGGCACGCCTTCCCACCCCGTGAGCGTCACGGTTTTGGTAGAACCCCCCAAATCTGGACCGCTGGCAGCCATCGGCTCCACAGGCACTGGAGCGCTACGACCAACAAAGGATGACGTTTGGTTCGTCGTCATACAAAAGAACGCGCGTGCTGGCTCTGCGGCCAAGTCCTCCCATCGTAACCGCGTTGAGCCCGCTAAGTAAGCGCATCACAAACTTATTCGTTAGGTATCTGTAAAATCATGCGTATCATGGCCCGTGTCGCGGTACGCAAAGGCGAAACTAGCAAATCCCAACCCTGCAGCCTAATATCCCAACCCCACTGAGCTAACTGGCCCGTGGCTATCCGGAAAGCAACCATGCACGCGATCATCTCTGAAATCAACAAGTCCGCCCTCAAGACCGACATCCCAGCCTTCGCTGCTGGTGACATCATCAACGTCCACTTCCGCATCGTCGAAGGCGACAAGGAACGCACCCAGGTCTTCCAGGGCATCGTCATCGCTCGCAACGGCAGCGGCATCAACGAATACGCCACGATCCGCAAGATCGTCGACGAAGTCGGCGTCGAGCGCATCTTCCCCGTCAACAGCCCCCTCGTCGCCAAGTACGAGATGGTCCGCCGCTCTGACGCACGCCGCGCCAAGCTGTACTACCTCCGCGAGCGCACCGGCAAGAGCCGCCGCCTCCGCGACCGCCGCCGCGGCATGAAGCACGACCCAATGTCAACCGTCACCACGACGACAGCAGCCGGCGTCGACGCCAAGGCAGCCGAGGCAAAAGCCGAAGCGAAGAAGTAATCCGTTTTTTCAGCTTGTACCCGTGCCATCGAAGTCGCCCTCAGCGACTTCGATGTGTTTTTGCTCGAATACGTGCCACCGACTGGCGAAGCCGGTCGGTGCCAAACCAACAAAATTATTTGAACATGCACAGCCCGTCCACCGACAAGCAAAGCCTTGTCGGTGGCACAAAGCTCACGTCTTCCCAACCGTGAGCGCCGTCGTCTTCTCCACCAATCCCGCCGCAACCTTTTCCCAACCGCTCCCAAGCTCCCCCTTCGGATCAGGCGGCACGATCGATACTTTCTTCTCACCCAACTTCGCCTCACCGCGCAGCACTCGTCCTTGGAAGTCCAAGCACTCTTTCAGCAGCCGCTCCAGAATCTCCGGCTCAGGCACGTTGGCAACGCGTTCGCCCTGCACATAAATAATCCCGCGACGATCGCCCGCAAAAACCGCGACGTCCGCCCCTTCAGCCTCGCCAGGTCCATTGACGATGCACCCCATCACCGCGACTTTCATCGGCACAGTGACCTTCGCCGCGAGTTGCTTGCGAACATCCTGCACCAGCGTGAACAAGTCCACCTGAATGCGCCCGCAAGTGGGGCACGCAATCAAATCTACACCCTTCCGCTCACGCAACCCCAGCGACCACAACAGTTCCAACCCGTCTTCAACTTCATACACCGGATCATTCGCGTAACTGATGCGAATTGTGTCGCCGATCCCATTACACAAGAGCGCACCCAACGCCGCAACACTGCGAATGCAGCCCGTCTCTTTGGGCCCAGCATGCGTCACGCCAAGATGCAGTGGATGATCGAATCGCTTTGAGATTTCCGTATACGCATCAATGACCAGCGCTGCATCCATGCTCTTTGCACTGATGACTATGTCGTAAAAATCCTGCTCGTAGAAGATGTCCAAATACTCTTCCAACTTCGCGATCATGATCGCCAACATGTACCCATGCTTGCGATCGCTGAACACAGCCCCCAATTCCTTCATCCGCTTCTGCTTGTCCTTGCGTTCAATAATCGAGCCTTCATTGACGCCCACCCGAATAGGTAACTTGCGTGCTTTGCACGCTTGTATTACTTCGATAACTTGTTCTCTGTCATTAATATTACCGGGGTTAAGCCGGATCTTGTGGACCCCTGCTTCCACCGCTTCCAACGCCCGCTGAAAGTGAAAATGCACATCTGCAACTATCGGGACCTGAACTTGCGGAATGATGTGCCGCAGTGCGTCCGTATCCTTCTTTTCAGGCACGGCAACACGCACAATATCCGCTCCCGCAGCAGCCAACTTGTGTATTTCGCGGACGCACGCATCGATGTCGTGCGTGTATCCAGCCGTCATCGTTTGCACCGAAACGGGTGATGGCTGCGTTACCGTCACACCCGAAGTGGGGAGCCCGCCTCCGATGTAAATTTTTCCAACGCGATCATCACCGATTGTTACTTGTCTTGTTGGTCTTCTTTGTTGCATTGCTTCAGAAGTGAATATAAGAAACCGACCTTACCAGAAGCACTCGTCCATGCCTCGTTTATGGCCCGCCGGGGAACTATACGACGACTGGCACCATGGGTTCGAGTCCGGGAGCGTCGCGATGGAAACGCCAATGAACGTGCTTCGGCTCAGCGATGCAGAGCGCAAGGCACTGTTGCAGCAAATCGCCGTCAAGGCCAATTCCGAGCCGATGTCCGCCAAACGCCAGGACACGCGCTACGCGCTGCCCCCAGAGTACAGCATCCTGGGTGAGTTCTTCTTGCAGCAGGGCGCATCCCAGCGCGTGCTCGTGTCGCTCCGCGATATCTCGCGAGGCGGCTTGGCAATGCTCTACGGCAACTACGTCCACAAGGGCACTAAGTGCATGTTCGTCGTGTGCGATTCACAGCGCAAGCCCGTCGTCACCGCCAGCGGCGAAGTGATCCGCTGCAATCACGTCAAAGGCACCGTCCACGACGTGGGCGTGAAGTTCGACAAGCCCCTGCCAGTGGACATGCTCCTCAAAGTGACATCGTCAGAGCCCGAGTCTGCCGGCCAGAATTCGATGCAGACTTACCCGGCCTTGCTCGCACTGTGCGACGACCTCCTCAAACTCATCCGCATCGGCGCGCCTATTGAAAACATCCGCTCGATGCTCGCCGAAATGGAAGAAGCCATCCGCAAGGCAACAACCGAAGCCAAACCCGAAGCGGTAAAGAAAGCGGCGTAATTCCAACACAACAAAACCGAATTACGCCCCTCGCGAGTGATTCTCCCGATGCGTCGTCGCCAAAATGCCCCGCAGCAACCCGGGCTTTTTGTCGTACCCAGGCTCTCCCGGTGCAATCCCATCAATTTCCGGCACGCGCCACGTGAGCATGACGGCGCCAACCAGCACCAATGCAATCGAGCACACGCCCAAGCCAGCATGCGCTCCAACGCCCTCATCGTGCTTGCCTGCAACCAGTTCGCCAATCGCGCCCGCGCCTACAGCACCCAGCGCCATCGCGCCGAACGAGATCGTGTTGCAAATCGCCAGCACACGCCCTCGAATGCGATCATCGA
This sequence comes from Phycisphaerales bacterium, assembly GCA_046350435.1. Lineage (GTDB taxonomy): Bacteria > Planctomycetota > Phycisphaerae > Phycisphaerales > UBA1924 > BJHL01. The sequence goes on along the minus strand of JAXMAK010000004.1, from coordinate 525,674 downwards.
CCAACAACTGCAACGCCGAAAACGCCGCGTTGAATGACCACATCCAGAAAACACCTGTGATCAGCACCGCCGCGCCCGCGACGTACATGTTCGTCGAGAACGCGTACCAGCACAGACACAACCCGCAACACGTGATGCTCAGCGGCACGAAGTGATGCTTCGGATACCACACAGGAATACGTTTCAAGCCTAGTGCACCAATAACGGCGCCGACACCCATGAGCCCCAGCAAAATGCCGTACGTGCGTTCCTGGATGTCTTCAGGCTTGCCCGGCAAGTACGTCTGCTTCACGATGATCGGCATCATGCGCAGCAAGGGCGTCGCAAGCATGCTGAACACACTGATCGCGATAATGAGGTACAGCGGCGCACGATGATGCAGCAAGTACTTCCACGCCTCGCGCACCAACGACCACGGGCTATATCCGGGCGGATGCTCCGGTGCCGGCGCATCTGGTGTAAAGCAAATCGCAACCAGAATGAACAAGTAACTGATCGTGTTGAGCAAAAATAGCAGCCACGGATTGTCCTGCCCCGGAATGCTGAGCAAGAGCCCGCCAATCGCGGGTCCAAGCGCACGAGCCAGATTAAACTGCAATCCATTCAACGTAATCGCGGCGATCAACTCTTCCCGCGGCACCAGCCGAGGCGTCAACACCTGCCACGCCGGAATATTGAACGCCATCGCGCACCCATCCAGCCCACCCAGCAGAATGAGCAGCCAAGGCGAAATCACACCCCGAAACGCAAGCACACACAACACCGCTGCGATCACCATGCGAACCGCCTGCGTGATGATCAGCATGGTCTTGCGATTGAACATGTCCGCGCAGACGCCGCCCACCAGCCCCAAGAAAAGCTGCGGCGAAAGTTGAGCCGCCCCCAAGTACCCCATCATGATTGGCGCCGAAAGGGAACTGTGAGCCGTCCACTCCGGCGCGAGTGTCGCCTTGGTCATCGCCCACTGCACGCCGACGATTTCCATCCACCCACCCAACGACGAAATAAACGCCGCGATCCAGATGTTGCGAAAGTGCGTGTGACGCAAGACGCCGAAGGTTGAAGGACGCGCCGATGTCGGAGCAGGCTGCGCGAGCGTCGTGCCAGAGGTCGGGTGCGGGGGCGGTGGTGGGGGAGGCGATGCCTCCCCAGGAGTTGGAACGGAACTTTCAGACATTGCAAAACCAAGTTCGAGCGTGCGCAGACACCCTCAGCGCTTCGGAGCGGGGCAGTTGTTCGTGCGACACTGTGTATTGTTACAGATGTGATCGGCGATTGGGCGATTCAAACTTTCTGCACACTCGCCGCAATTCCGCGGGGCGTCCATCGCTTCAGGTCGTTCGCCCAAGGGTCGTTCGCACCAATCGGCACGGTTCCCGTCATCACAGCATGCCGCTGAATCGCGCTCGCGACCAACCCCATAAATAGCGGCTGCGGCCGCAGAGGCCTGCTCGTCAGTTCCGGGTGAAACTGTGCACCAATAAAGAACGGATGCGTCACGCCATGCCGCTGCTCGCCGGCATTCGTCGCCCCCGCAAGCCCTCGAACCCCGCCGCCACTCGTCGGCGCGACCGTGCGAGGCAGTTCGAGCACTTGCATGATGGGCCGCGACGGGTGGCGACCAGAGAAAATCATCCCCGCCTGCTCCAGTGGCGCGATGAATGCCGGCTCGACTTCATAGCGATGCCGGAACCGCTCGCGGATCGACGTCTGGTTGTTGTACAAGAAACTCGCGAGCGTGTTGGGCGTGATCAGCACGTCCTGCCCACCCAGCCGCATCGTGCCGCCAAGCCCCTCAATCCGCTTCTGCTCAGGCAGCTCGCTGATCACCGCGTTCTTCGTGTTCGGATCAAACTCCGTCGAGTCTGCATCCTTTATGCCCAAGACATTGCGTGCAAACTCAATCACTGCGACTTGGAATCCCAAGCAAATGCCCAAGTACGGCACCTGCTTCTCGCGGCAGTACTTCACGCACGCGATCTTCCCCTCAACGCCGCGACTCCCAAACCCGCCCGGCACAATCACGCCGTGCATCTCGCCCAGCATCGACGCAACGTTGTGATCTGTGATATCACTCGTCTCAATCCAATTCGTATCGATATCCACGCCAAGATGTGCCGCGCAATGCTCCAGCGCCTTGTCAATGCTCGCATACGCATCCCGCAGGTTCGCATACTTGCCCGCAATGCCCAGATTGATCTTGCGGGGCTTCGCTGCCGTCAGCCGACGCGCGAACGTGTTCCACTTCTCGCGCTGCTGATCTTCCTGCCCGACATTCACGCGATCATGCAGCCCCAGCATCGACAGGATTTCGCGATCCAGACCTTCGCTGCGCATTTCTTCCGGAATCGTGTAAATACTGTCCCGATCGTGCATCGAGAAGACCCGCTTCATCGGCACGTTGCTGAACATCGCGATCTTCTCTTTGATCTTTTCGCCCACCGAATTGCTCGCCCGGCACGCGATGATGTGAGGCTGAATGCCCGCTTCCATCAGTCGCTTGATGCCAAGCTGCGCCGCCTTGCTCTTCTGCTCGCCCAGCGCGGGCGGCTCGATCACATACGTCAGAGCCACAAAGCACACATTCCCCGGCCCCTCTTCAAACGCCAGTTCGCGCATCGCTTCGATGTAGTAACCATTCTCATAGTCGCCAACCGTGCCGCCCACTTCAACAAACACTACATCCGCCGGCCGACGCCCATCACCATTCACCGCAAGTTCGCGCAGTTTGCGTTTCACTTCGCCAGTGACATGCGGAATCATCTGCACATCGCGCCCAAGATATTCACCCTTGCGCTCGCGCTTGAGAATCGTGTCAAAGATTCTGCCGCTTGTTGTGAAGTTTGAAGCCGTGAGGTCTTGATCCAGCAGCCGCTCATACGTGCCAAGGTCCATGTCGCATTCCGTGCCGTCCTCCAGCACAAAAACTTCGCCGTGCCGATACGGATTCAGCGTCCCCGAATCCATATTGAGGTAGCCTTCCATTTTGATCGGCGCGACACACAGCCCCTTGTCCTTGAGCATCTTCGCCAGACTGCTGGAAAAAATCCCCTTGCCCAACCCGCTCATCACCGTGCCCAGCACAATCACATACTTGTGGTGCCCCTTGCGGTAGTTGCTCGGAATCGGACTGAAAAACTCCGTCTCGCTCGCCCCGGGCGATATCTCCGCCAAGTCCTGCGGCCGATGCCCCCGAAACAACTCACTCGCCACGTTCGGGGTGCCACCATTCCCGCCAGATCCACCCGGCGCGTGCTTTGGCCCACCAATGCCGCCAAGCACCTCAACAGGCTGCGAGGGCGTTTCAAGGGACTCACGAACGTGGGGTTTTCCATGCTGCTGCGGCTCTGGAGAGGAGGCGGTGGGCATGGAGGCGATCATAGCAGAGATGAATGACCGGAAGCGTGATTTCGAGTACTAGAAATCACGCAAAGTCGTGTTTTAGGTGGTTTTACGGCGAATCAAGAATCCCAGCTAATTACCATGCACAAATCTTCCAAACTCACCGCGTGTGCTTATCAATTCCGCTGTCGCGCTCTTCGCGTTACCCACCGCAAGGAGTACAGGGCCCTTCACTGAACACCAGCAGAAACGAATCAATATCGCACGGATCAAAGAGCGAGCCATCGTTGTTGAAGTCGATGTCGTTGCACGTGGCGGACTCCGGGATGCAGGGACCTTCGCCGTAGGTGCTGAGGAAGGCGTCGATGTCTTGGGGATCAAACGATGAGGTGTCGTTGTTGAAGTCGATGCTGTCACACGTTGGCCCGCAGGTGGAAATCGTTGCGATCGCGGCTTGGCTTGTGCTGCTGCCGCAAGGGTTCGTGAAGATGATCGTGTAGGACCCGGAATCCGATGTTTGTGCGTTGGAAATGATCAGTGTGATGGGCGTTCCGATGGTGGGAGACGCGATTGTGCCGGATGAACCGGTGACGACCCCTCCAGATGCGCTTGCGCCGCCCGGACCATCCGAAACATCAACGCCATTGCGCTGCCAGCGGAATGACGCGTTGAGTGCGCCGCGAGCTGGGGCTGCAGTAAAGAACGCAGTCGAAGCGTCGCAGAGATTGGTGGGAGCGGGCTGCGTCGCGGTCCACGGCACGGGCATATCGACGTAGCGAGCGATGTACTTGTTGGAGAATGAGCCGCCGGCGAAGGTGTATTGCCCTCCGATCATGAGTTCGTTGGGATATGGATTGAGCAGCAGCGCCCACACAATGTCGCCCGCGCCTTGCGGAAGACGTGTCCATGTCGCGCCGTCCCAGCGAGCGATTCTGCCGCCAACATTGCCGCCCGCAGTGTCAAACTGCCCGCCCGCAACGATGTCGCCATTGGGCATCTGCGCCAACGCTCGCACGGCGAGTTGGAAAGGCTGGCTTGGATAGGTGATGCCGCTTCCGTATGCGAAGAATTGTGAGCCATTCCAGCGAGCGATGCTGTTTGCGGCAACCCCGTCCGCGACTGTAAAGTTCCCTGCGAGCACTATGTCGCCGTTGCTTGCTTCGAGAACAGAAAATACTTGGTTGCGCGGGTGTGTCCCGCCGACACCTGACCCGAAGGGGAGCCAGGCATTCTGAGAATCGCTCCAGCGCCACGCCGCAGACGATCCGGGTTGGGGTGGGTTGCCTTGCACACCGCCAAACACCACTTCGCCATTTGACAACGCGAGAACCGTACGAAGCTGCTCGATGTTTGGTGGAGTGCTTCCCACGTTCTGCCAACGGCTTGTGGCTTCGTTCCAACGGATTGCGCCGCTGGCGAGCGTGTTGTCGTCATTAACCATTTCGCCCCCGACGCCAAAGAGATCGCCGCTGGGTCTGCGCGAGAGCGCAAGCACAGAGCTAAAGAAGTTTGGAGCGCCCTGCCCCATGCGATGCCATGATGTACCGTTGTAGCGGGCGATGCAATTCGCGACGATTGTGTTCGCGCCCAAGCCCGCGTTGTCAAACTGTCCGCCAACGACGAGGTCGCCATTGCCCATGACCGCAAGGGCGAGCACTGTGGTTGTGCCGTGGATCGTGCCGGTGACACCGCCGCCAATGTCTGACCACGCAATCCCGTCCCACGCTGCCAGGTTGTTGACAGGGAGTGTGCCCACCAGCGTGAACGAGCCGCCAACGACGAGCACCGGGAGTTGTGGGCCAGCGCCGTCTCGATCCCAGAGCGTGAGCGCTCGAACTGGTCCGTTTGGAGAAGGAATCTGTCCGCTGAGCCACTGCGCGGTGCATGACTGCCCGCGTGCGATTGAAGCGAACACCAGGAACGCGATTGCGGCGATGCGGAGCACCATGAGAAAGCCCTCCTAAAGGAGCCATAAACGAGTCCGGAATGCTAGTGCATGTTGTCACAACAAAACAGCCGCAAAAATGGGATAACGTCCCAGAAGAGCGTTTGTTTCATGTCAAAAACAAGAAACGACGAAGGCACCGCCTTCGTCGTTCGAGCAGTTGCAATTGAAGTTTGAAAGAATTACTTCACATTGTCCTTGCCAGCAATGTACTTGATGATGTCCACACATCGCGTCGAGTAGCCCGCTTCGTTGTCATACCAGCTCACGATCTTGAAGAACTTTTTGTTGAGCTCGATGCCAGCCTTCTCGTCAAAGATGCTGCTGCGGCGGTCGCCGATGAAGTCGCTGCTGACGACTTCTTCGTTGGTGTAACCAAGCACGCCGCGCATCGGGCCTTCGCTGGCTTTCTTCATCGCCGCGCAGATTTCGGCGTACGACGTTTCCTTCGCCGTCTTGAAGGTGAGGTCAACGCACGACACGTCAGCTGTGGGGACGCGGAAGCTCATGCCGGTGAGGCGGCCTTTGAGTTCTGGGATGCAGAGCGTCACGGCTTTCGCTGCGCCGGTGCTTGCGGGGATGATGTTCTGGTACGCGTTGCGGCCGCCGCGCCAGTCTTTCTTGGATGGGCCGTCCTGCGTGGGCTGCGTCGCGGTCGCGGCGTGAACAGTTGTCATGAGACCTTCTTCGAGACCGAAGTTGTCTTGAATGACTTTCGCGATCGGCGCGAGGCAGTTGGTCGTGCAGCTTGCGTTGCTGACAACGGTGTGCTTGCTCGGATCAAACTTCTCGTGATTCACGCCCATGCAGAACGTGGGCACAACCGCCGCTTCGCTCTTGGTGGGCGCGGAGATGATCACGCGCTTTGCGCCGGCGTCGATGTGCAGCTTTGCCTTTTCAAATTCAGTGAAAAGACCCGTGCATTCCAGCACGTAATCCACTTTCAGATCTTTCCACGGCAACTTCGCCGGATCTTTTTCGGCCATCGTCTTGCAGACTTTGCCGTTGACGGTGAAACTGTTTTCCGTCGCAGAAATGTCCGCCGGCTTGCCGCCCACCATGAACTGACGGTGCATGGTGTCATACTTGAGCAAGTACGCGAGATTGTCAGCGGGGACAAGATCGTTGACGGCGACCACTTCGACGCCTGCTTCGTATGCGATGCGGTAGACGAGACGACCGATGCGACCAAAACCGTTGATGCCGATGCGAATGGCCATAATCACTCCGTTGAAGGCCCTCAATGGGACCGTGCGAACAGCGAGCACTCGGCGTCAAGCACGCCGACTCGCTTTCACAGTTTAGCACACGGATTCGGTGGTTTGTGAGTGAGGGCTAACCCGGAAAAACCAGGACACAAGATTGCGCACAGCGTTCTGAAAAAACCAGCGGTGTGCGCACAGTGCTGGTTGATCGTGGAGAGCGGTGGGGCGGTGGTCGAACGGCTGACGAGATTTTTTGGGACTGAGCGAGCTCGACCATGCGCGTGCGCACTTGTGTGGGTGTTGGGATTTTGTGGTTGGGGGTGAGTTGACTTTTTGGGGGTGGGGTTTTGGGAAGAGGATTTACCGCGGAGGTCGCGGAGAGCGCGGAGGAAAAGAGAGGTGAGAATGGAACACGACTTATGCAAGTTCCAGCCATATGCCGTGCCATCGAAGTCGGCGGCTTCGAGGGGGGGCGACGACTTCGATGAGAACTTCACGCTCGGCATCGAAGTCCTCGCAAAGCCGAGGACTTCGATGGCACGGGTTGATTCGTTGGTTCATCCGCTGCTTCGGCGTCGATGTGCGGCGAGTGCAAAGAGCGAGACTGCTAACGCGGAGATGCCAGGTGCAGGAACTGATGTTGCGATACGAAAACCGAGGTCATAAACGGCAAGGCTTGGGAAGTCACCACCGACGGAATTGATTCGATCAACTGTTCCAGTTGAAAAATCCCAAGCCGTTCCATCAAAGTAGCGGTCTGCCGGAAACACCCCATTTACAAAAACAGTTTCTTCCGTCCACTCTCGCGTCGCTCCTGCCACATCCAGCAAGCCCCACGGACTCGTCACCTGCGCGTACGCGCCCAGTTGCACACTAAACGGGTTGAACCCCGGATAGTCGAGTTGGTCCCACCCAGCATTCGCCTGCGAAAGCACGCCGTTTACAAATACGTTGGGCGGACCGTACACCGGCGCGACATCGCTGCGATGTGGATAGAGCCACCAGCCGCCGAGAGAGCCGTCGCTGTTTTGCTTCACCGGGTCGTAGTGCGCGGCTTTGAGCCACTCGTCCCATGTCGGTATCCAGTAGTGTGCATCGGGATGGTGCGTGAGTTGATCGGTGAAGACAGTGCCTTGATACCCGAACGTGCTCACGTCATACGCTCCGTTGAGGAACGCCTCACGGTTCGTTGCTTTTCCGTTGTGCAGCCAGTTGCAGTAAATCGCCGCCATGCGCCACGAAATGTCGCCGGTTGGCAACATCGCGGATTGCGGCGTCGTGGTCCAACGCCGCGCGTTCGGGTTTTCGATGTGAGTTGGAGTTGTAGAAATACCACCCCAGCAGTCGGGCGGGATCAAGTGCGGAATTGTGTCACCCGCAGGTCGGTCGTAGGCGGCGTTGAAGAAATCGACCCACTGGGCGGAGGTGACTTCAAACTTTCCGATCTTGTATTCGTAGCCAACACCGCCGCGACCAATCGCACGATCTCCCGGCGTGCCGTTGCCTTGCCATGGCGCGTTGCCGGGTGCGCCGACCGTCACAAAGTCGATACCGCTGACGGGGTCGATGTCGGCGTGGGCGGACGCGGTGAGGAAGAGGGCGGTGGCGAGAGTCCCGAGGCGCATGAGTGGAATATGGCGCGTGGATTGGGGGTTGGCAAGGAAAGTGGGGGAATTGAGGTTGGAAGGAGCCCTCCGCGCCAGCGGAGGAGACCTCCAAGTTGTGATATTGGAGCAAGTGGGTGTTCGCCTCCGCTGGCGCGGAGGGCTCGTTGTGGAGTCGCCGGCGGGGACCGCCGACGAAAACGATTGGCGGGGACCGCCAATCTACTCGACGCGGAAGGTTCGTTGGTGAATTCTGTTTTTGTTCGGTCGGTCAATTTATTGACTACCCAATTCTCCAGAGCAACCAAAAGCCAACCGCGTGCGGATAGCCTAACGTAATGGACGCGGATCAGCGGGCTGGCCATGACGGCTGGTGTTGCTGGTGTCGGGGGGCAGGGTCGAGGGGCTGGTTCGGGGGCGCGGGCTGTGGGCGATTGGATTGAGAAACTCCAATGCTCACGCGACGGCATGGACGAAAAAGAACTCCGAACTCTTGATACACCGTTGTGTCGCTTTGTGAACGCATCACTGTGCATCCGTTTTGATCACGTTTGACCATAGGAGCAGGCTGTGCACTTTCTGACCAAAGTCTTCGTCGTTATTGCAACGATCCTCAGCATCGCGCTCGCCGCGTTGACCATCGCGTATGCGACCAACACGGATCGCATTCGTCGCGACTATCAGGAAGAGAAGACCCGCTACGCGACGTTGCAGTCGCAAGCCGCGTCGACTGCTGCTCAGCAGAAGTCCGAAGTGGCTCGCCTGAACGAGACAATCTCGCAGGCACAGAACGAACTCTCCAGCGTCAAGGGCCAGATCACCAACCTGCAGCAGGAGCGTTCGCAGGTGATCGGTGACCGCGACCGCGCGATTGCGGAACGCACCAGCCTTCAGGCCAAGATCGATGAACTCATCGAGAACGGCAAGACCCAGACGATTCTCCTCACGAACTACCGCGAAGAAGTCGAAGCGCTCCGCAAGGGCGAACTCGCCTTCCGCCAGCAGCGCCTTGATCTCGAAGACCGCATCAGCGACCTCGAGAGCCAGCGCGAAGTGCTCGATCAGAACTACCGCGCTCTCCAGGAAGAACTCGCTCAGATCAAGACGGATTCGCAGGGCGGCCGGGCTTCGGCGGGCATGGTCTCTGACATGGGCAGCAAGCCTTTCACGTACGCGGGCCCGGTGATCAAGGGCAGCGTTGAGAGCGTGCAGAAAGATGAAGCCAGCGGCAAGCTCATGGCGAAGCTCACTGTCGGCACCAACGACCGCATCGCGAAGAACATGCGTCTGTACGTTGTTCGCAACAACAACTTCATCGGCAACCTCACCGTCACGCAGACCGACCTTGGCTTCAGCGTCGCTCAGTTCGACAACCTGAACCTTTCGACCGAAGTGCAGGCGGGCGATATCGTCGTCAGCCGCGTTCAGTAATTGTGCCCCCCCCGAGCAGTAAAAACAAAACAGCAAACCAGCAAATACGCTGAGGAGATTTTCAGATGGCACAGTTCGGCATGCAGATGCCCACCTCGAAGAAGAAAGCCAGCGGCCTGAACGTGTATACGTTCCTGTCGATGGTCGCTTGTATCGCGCTGGCCGCGGCTTGTGCGGTGATGTTCATGTATGGCTCAAAGGTGGGTCCGGGCGGCAAGGCCTGGGAACTCCAGCAGATCGGGAAGATTTCGCTGCCTGCGGAGAAGTGAGCGAAGATCAAAGTGAGTGATGAAGCCGCCTGAGAGATCGGGCGGTTTTTCATTTGGTGGGGTTTGAGTGAGGCTTTGGCTCGTTTGGATCGCGGAGGGGCGGAGCGGTGCAGAGGATCGCGGAGTGATTTAGAATTAGAAAGATGCTGGGAAGGGCGGTTCATATTGCCCGCGTCTGTTCAAAGCGCAGGGCTTCATTTGCCAGGCGGCATTGTGATCCGTTGGGGCGTCAAATGTTGCGAACCGTGAGGAATCCTGCCGCTTGATTCTCGCCAGTTTTCGCCTATCGTTCCGCCCACCCGCGGAGTCGACATCACGCGGCTTGGCGAAGCGTCGCAAGACGATCGCCAAGGAAGAGCAGGAAAAGGGGCGGTAGCTCAATTGGTTAGAGTACCGGACTGTCGATCCGGTGGTTGCGGGTTCGAGTCCCGTCCGCCTCGCTTGAAAATACCCTGCCTTCGGGCGGGGGTTTTCGCTTTTTGGGCATCGGACCCTAACAGCCGAATCCGGTATCGTGTCAACACTTCTCGACCTCGTACCGGATTCTGACCTGCCCCCACGGTTCGTACCAGAGTCTATGTCCGTTGATTGGTGATGTGCACACGCGGTGGAGGGCTGCGTAGCGCAGCGGAGCAGGCCTCCACCGCGCGCGTCCTTTGTCCCCCGAGATCGTTGGCGGGGCTGGCGGCCTGTAGCCCAGGCTGCTGTGCGGTCTGATCGTGTTGTATTCGTTTCGCCACATCTCGATCAGCACCTTTGCCTCCTTCAGCGAATAGAAGATCTCCTGTTCAACACCTCGTCACGCAGTTTGCCGTTGAAGCTCTCGATGTAGCCGTTCTCCCATGGCGAGCCCGGCTCGATGAAGAGTGTTGTGACGCCGACTTTGCTCAGCCACGCACGCACGGCCTTCGCCGTGAACTCAGGACCATTGTCGCTGCGCACATGCCTGGGAACTCCTCGCGTTGTCATCAGCCAGCACAGACGTTCGAGCAGATCATCGCTCTTAAGATTGCGTGCAACATCGATGGCCAAGCACTCCCGCGTGAACTCGTCGACAATCGTCAGCATCTTGAAAGCCCGTCCATCGTGCGTACGTCCCGTCACGAAGTCATACGCCCACACATGATCCTTGTGTTCGGGCCGCAGCCGCACACAGCTTCCATCGTTGAGCCACAATCGCCCGCGTTTGGGCTGGCGTTTGGGCACCTTCAGTCCCTCACGCCGCCAGATGCGTTCGACGCGTTTGTGATTCACACGCCAGCCTGTGTGCCTAAGCATCGCCGTGACCCTTCGATAGCCGTAGCGGCCGTAGCTGCTGGCCAACTCGACGATCTCCTTGGTCAGTGCATCCTCATCGTCGCGCACGATCACCTCGTGCCGCTGCGTGCTGCGGGGTTGATGCAGCACCTTGCACGCCCGCCGCTGCGAGACGTGCAGGTGATCGATAACGTGATCAACCACCCGCCGTCGCCGCGACGGGCTCACCAGTTTGGGCTCGCCGCCTCCTTCAGGATCGCCATGTCGATGGCCTGATTGGCAACGATGCGTTTGAGCCGCGCGTTCTCTGCTTCGAGTTCCTTCATCCGCTTGGCCTGGTCGACCTTCAAGCCGCCGTATTCACGCCGCCAGCGGTAGTAGGTTTTGTCGGTGATGTTGAGTTGCCGGCAGACCTGCTTCACAACCGTGCCCTTGGCTAACTCCACGTCGGCCTCACGCAACTTGTGAATGATCTGCTCCGCGCTGAATCGTTGCTTTGCCATCGATCATGCCCTCCATGGTCCACCCACGGTACACGGTACCTGAAGTTGGACCGGGTTGAGGGGGGCAGGTCAGGTCGGAGTAGACGGGGACGATGGCGATTCGGCGTTCGATGGTCAGCGGGACGATTCGGTCTTGGCTCATGTACCCGCATCGACCACCTGCCAAAAGGAACCGACGCTTCCACGCAAAGGCGAGAATCGCCTGTTGAACGCTCAACGCTTTGGACCCTAACAGCCGATCCGGTATCGGCTACCGGAAAGACCTCCGAAATGGACCCGACATCGAAACCAGACAGCATTAAAACGGCAAAGATGGTGGTTGTTAGGTATTCTGTCGATCCGGTGGTTGCGGGTTCGAGTCCCGTCCGCCTCGCTTGATCTAGGCCCGTGCAAACGGGCCTTTTTCATTGGTTTTGTAAGCCTTTTTGAGAGTTGGCCCAAGCCACCCGCGCATGTCCGATACATGGTGAAGACATGGGCGATACTCGCCCAACGAGTGGCAACTTGGGTGGTAACCGCGGGCGAGTGGTAACCAGCCTCAGGGCGTGCCGGGGGCCCCGTCGTTGGCCTTCTGCGGCCACCTGAATGGCTCAGAGGTCCGCCAGCCCGACCGACCGATCCACGGCCCCTCCAGGACGCGGACCTCCCAGAGGTCGTCGTCGCGCTGGATGATCTTGGCGCGGGTGCCGCCCTCCACGCCCATCAGCCGATTCTGCATCCGGAGTTCCGTCTCGCCCAGGGTGTCCTTCGCTCGCTGCACGGTCAGGTAGCGCTCCCAGGCCGCGCTGTCGGCGACGACGGCCCACTTGCCCTTGCCCGGCTCCCCGATGATCACCTCGTCACCCGGCTGGAAGTTCCCGGTACGGCGCTCCTCCCCAGGAGAGCGCGCCGGCGCGGAGCTGGGCGCGGCGGGTCGCAGGCCGAAGTAGAGCGGGACCGCGAGAATCGCCAGGAGGAAGAGGAGGACGACCTTCGAGAGGATGCTGACGGCTTTGGATTGGGGCTGGGCGGTGCTCATGGGGCGGGTCTCCTGGGGAGGACTCCGCAGCCCGGCACCTACGAAAAGCGGGGCCGCCGAACCACGGTCGCTCCCAGAGACCCCCGCCAAGGGGCATGTGAAACAACGCATGGCCGACGCCCCCTTGCGGGGGCGCGGTACCAAGCGCTGCTTTCACATCGAGAGCCTTGCGGCTCAAGTTGGCGGTTTCTCTGGGAAGCAGGACTTGACGCTCGCGCGTCGAACGGGATGTCGGTCGCGGGTGCGACCGTGGATTGTGTCGGTGGATGCTCCTGATGCGGGAACGTGCTCGCCACAGCGGCGAGCTATGGAGATAATACCGCTGCCCCTGTGAGCAAGGACACTTGGGTCCGTCGGGAAGCCAGGCTTTGTGCCCTTCTCCCCTGCGTCAGCTGAGACCTCGCGATCTACCGACAGCCACCAACTGCTACCATCCGCACATGATCCGACAACCGCGAGCAAAGGGCGGCGCTCGGTCTGCGCCCGAGGTCCTGACCATCGCCGACCTCGCGGGCTATCTGCAGGTGTCGAAGTCTTCCCTCTACAAACTTGTCCAGCAGGGGCGGGTGCCGGGGAAGAAGGTCGGTAAGCACTGGCGGTTCAGTCGGGCCGCGATCGATGGATGGCTTGCGGGTACCGGCCCCTCTCCAGCGCGACGGTCCAAACGAGTCTCTTGAACGGGGTCCTTTCACGCATGGCATTGAAGAAATCCCAGCTCTACTCCTCCCTCTGGGCCTCGTGCGACGAGCTGCGTGGCGGCATGGATGCGTCGCAGTACAAGGACTACATCCTCACGCTGCTGTTCGTGAGGTACGTGTCGGACCGAGCAGCCGCACCGAACGCGCAGATCGAGGTTCCCAAGGGTGGCAGCTTCGCCGACATGGCCGCGCTCAAGGGCGACAAGGAGATCGGCGACAAGATCAACAAGATCATCGCGAAGCTCGCCGAGAAGAACGACCTGAAGGGCGTCATCGACCAAGCAGACTTCAACGACGAGGACAAGCTCGGCAAGGGGAAGGAGATGCAGGATCGGCTCTCGAAGCTGATCTCCATCTTCGAAGGCCTGGACTTCCGTGCAAACCGCGCCGAGGGCGACGATCTCCTGGGTGACGCGTACGAGTACCTCATGCGGCACTTCGCCACTGAGAGTGGCAAGAGCAAGGGGCAGTTCTACACCCCCGCCGAAGTCTCCCGCATCCTCGCCAAGGTCATCGGCATCGAGTCCAGCTCAAGGCTCCGCGAGCCGACGATCTACGACCCCACTTGTGGCTCAGGGTCGCTGCTCCTTAAGGCCGCCGACGAGGGCGCGAAGAACATCGCGATCTATGGGCAGGAGAAAGACCTCGCTACTTGGTCGCTCGCCAAGATGAACATGATCCTTCACGGCCACGCGACCGCAGAGGTCTGGAAGGACGACACGCTTTCTTCCCCGTACTTTAAGAACAAAGACGACAGCCTCAAGCAGTTCGACTTCGCGGTCGCCAACCCGCCCTTCTCTGTGAAGTCCTGGACCCACGGCCTGGACGCAGCCAACGACCTCTACGACCGCTTCGAGTTCGGCATCCCGCCCGCGAAGAACGGCGACTATGCCTTCCTTCTCCACCTCATCAAGAGCCTCAAGTCAAACGGGAAGGGCGCAATCATCCTGCCGCACGGCGTGCTCTTCCGGGGCAACAAAGAGGCCGACATCCGCAAGCGGCTCATCGAGCGAGGACTGATCAAGGGCGTCATCGGCCTGCCCGCGAACCTCTTCTACGGGACGGGCATCCCCGCGTGCATCATTGTCATCGACAAGGAGAACGCTCACGCTCGCGCGGGCATCTTCATGATCGACGCGAGCAAGGGTTTCATCAAGGACGGTAACAAGAACCGCCTCCGCGCCCAGGACATCCACCGCATCGTGGACACGTTTGTCAGCCAGCGCGAGCTCGAACGGTTCTCTCGCATGGTGCCCATCAGCGAGATCGCCAGCCCCGCCAACGACTACAACCTGAACATTCCTCGCTACATCGACTCCTCCGAGCCGGAGGACCTCCACGACCTCGAAGCCCACATGCGCGGCGGCATCCCCGAGCGGGACATCGACGACCTCGAACGCTACTGGAAGGTGTTTCCATCTCTCCGCGCCGTCCTCTTCGGCCCGGGCGACCGACCCGGCTACGCCGAGGCCAAAGTCGAAGCCGGGAAGGTCAAGGCGACCATCCTCGCGCATACGGAGTTCACCGCGTTCGCCGCGAAGGTGTCGCACGTCTTTAGCCAGTGGTGCAACGCCCACAAGCCCCTCCTCATGCACGGGCTGCGGGGCAAGCTCAAGCCCAAGCAGGTCATTGTGGAGATCTCCGAGGACCTGATGGGCCGCCTGGTGTTCGAGAAGGTGCCCTTGCTCGACAAGTACGACGCGTACCAGCGCCTCATGGACTACTGGGAAGCGACCATGCAGGACGACGTGGAACTCATCGCGGGCGAGGGGTGGGTGGAGGCGGCCAAGCCGCGCCTCGCGATCGACGACAAGGAGCGCAAGATCAAGGAGGAGCCGGACCTCACGATCGGGCGTGGGCGAGGCTCCAAGAAGTACAAGATGGACCTGCTGCCGCCGGCCTTAGTGGTCGCGAAATACTTCACGAAGGAGCAGGCGGCGGTCGAGGCCTTGCAGGTGAAGGCTGACGCGGCGGCACGCGAGCTTGAGGAGTATGTCGAGGAGCAGGCCAGCGCAGGCGACGACGGCGAGGACCTCCTGGAGGAGGCCAAGAGCGACAAGGGGAACGTCACCAAGGCGCTCGTGACAGCGCGACTCAAGGCGATCAAAAAGGACAAGGACTCTGCGGACGAACGCGGTGCCTTGGAGAAGTGCCTGGAGCTCATCGAGTCCGAAGGCGCGGCCAGCGATGCCGTGAGCGAGGCGCAGGCGGAGCTCGATGCGGCGGTGCTTGCGAAGTACGCGAAGCTCAGCGAGAACGAGATCAAGTCGCTGGTGGTTGAGGACAAGTGGTTCCCGAGTCTGCGGTCGGTGATCGATGGCGAGGTGGGGCGTCTGACGAACGCGCTGGCGTCACGGGTGCGGGAACTGGAAGAGCGGTACGCCGCGACGATGCCGGAGATTGAGGAGGAGGTCGAGGAGTACACAGGAAAGGTCGAGGGCCACCTCAAAGCGATGGGGGTCGCATGGAATTGAATCCCCCGCACACTTCCTGCATGAGCGAGCGTGCTCGGCCCGATTGGCAGCAAATCCCGTTGCGGAGGACATGTCGCGCGATCTACCGTGGAGCAAGTCCTCGGCCGATTGGCGATCCGCGTTGGTTTGACGATGAGGGTGCCATCGGGTGGGTACGGATATCCGAACGCGTGGTGGAGAGTTCAATTCAACGGTTGGAGACGGTTCTACTGTCAATTGCTTCTTTCATCTTCGTGGTTGCGTGTGCAGTCAGAACGAAGTGAGCAGCGGCTTCTGTATCAGTAGATTCTCGTTCAAGCAACTCCGACGACACGTCTCATGGCTGCACTGCTTCCGATCCTCTCCCGCCGCGATGAAATTGAAGCGGCGATTCGTGCTCATCAGGTCGTGGTGATTTGTGGCGAGACGGGGTCGGGCAAGTCGACGCAATTGCCGCAGATGTGTTTGGAGATTGACAAGGCTCGCGGCGCGAGTCCCTGTTGCGTGGCGCACACGCAGCCGCGACGGATTGCGGCGAGGTCGATCGCGGCTCGCATCGCGGAGGAACGAGGCGTGAGGCTTGGGGATGAAGTGGGGTACAAGGTTCGCTTTCAGGATGTCACGACGAAGGCAACGCAGATCAAGGTGATGACGGACGGCATGTTGCTCGCCGAACTCGCGGCGGATCGTCAGTTGTCGCAGTACAGCACGATCATCATCGACGAGGCGCACGAGCGATCGCTGAATATTGATTTCGCGCTGGGCGTGTTGAAGGAGTTGCTCAAGTCTCGAAAAGACCTGCGGCTGGTTGTCACGTCGGCGACGATTGATCCCGCGCGATTCAGCAATTACTTTGGCGGCGCGGCGAGTGCGCCAGTCTTGGAAGTGTCGGGGCGCACGTATCCGATTGAGATCAAGTATCATCCGCCGCGTGCGTCGCGATCGTCGCGAGGCGACAACGAGACTGATGTGGATATTGAGGACGTGTGCGAGGAGGTGCTGTCGCTGCACACAACGCATGCAGATTCGGGCGATATTCTGGTGTTTTTGCCGGGCGAACGAGAAATTCGACTGGTTGCGAATCGGTTGGAGAGTTCTTCGCGCGGGCATGGTGGGCTTGAAGTGTTGCCACTGTTCTCGCGACTGACGAATGCGGAGCAGGATCGCATTTTTCATCCGACCAACGCAGGCGAGCGGCGCGTGATACTTGCGACGAACGTTGCGGAGACGTCGCTCACTGTGCCGGGGATTCGATTTGTGGTTGACACCGGGCTTGCTCGCATCAGCCGATATTCGGCGACTTCGAAAGTGCAGCGATTGCCCATTGAGCCTATTTCGCGAGCGAGTGCGAATCAGCGGGCGGGTCGTTGTGGTCGTGTCGCGGCGGGTGTGTGCGTGCGGATGTACTCGCAGGATTCGTTCAACACGCGTCCGAATCTCACTGATCCGGAAATTCGACGTGCGAGCCTTGCGGGCGTGATATTGCAGATGAAGTCGCTGAACTTGGGTGACCCGGAGACGTTTCCGTTTCTTGATCCGCCTACGCACGCGGCGATTCAAGATGGATACGACACGCTGTTCGAAATCGGCGCGTTTACAACTGCATCACGCACTGGCACGCTGACAGATATCGGCGCTCGCATCGTCAAGATGCCGCTTGATCCACGCGTTGCACGCATGTTGATCGCGGGTGCGGAAGAGCATTGTCTTGATGAAATCGTGCCGCTCGCCGCTGCGCTTTCAATTCAGGACCCGCGCGAGCGACCTTCGGGTCGGCAGGAAGAAGCCGAGCTCGCGCAGTCGGTGTTTCGCGACAACACCAGCGATTTTCTGACGCTGCTCAACATCTGGACGCAGTATCGCGAAGTTGCAGAGGGTGGACGCACGGGGGAAGTCGCGAGTTGGTGCCGCGAACATTTTCTGTCATTCACTCGCATGCGTGAGTGGTCGGACACGACGCGGCAACTACATGAAGTTGCTGAGGAACTTGGATTCAAGGCGTCTGCATCGCAGCCTGCGAGTGCGGAGACGATTCATCGTGCCTTGCTCACCGGGCTCATCACCAACGTCGCGGCTCGCGAAGATGGGGCGTCGCACGATTATCGAGGCGTGCGAGGCAACGTTGTTCACATCTTTCCGGGCTCAGCACTCTTCAAGAAAAATCCGCGATGGATCATGGCCGCTGAAATCGTGCAAACGACGCGATTGTTCGCAAGAACTGTCGCGGCGATTGATCCCGCGTGGATCGAACAAGTCGCTGGGCACATGTTCCGTCGACAGATGTCTGACTACCACCTTGACTCCGCGACCGGCGAGCCGCGAGCGTTTGAACGTGTCGCGATGAGCGGCATTGTCGTTGTACCGCGACGAGCGACTGATCTCGCGACTCACGACAAGCACGCCGCAAGAAAAGTGTTTATTGAAGAGGCGCTCGCAGCATGCCGATGGCAGACGGACCTGGGTTTTCAGCAGCATAATCGCACAGTGTTGGAAAGTGTCAGTACGGCGCAAGCGAAACTGCGCAAACGCAACATCGCTTTGAGTGCGGAAGATCTCGCGGCGTGGTTTGAAGAGCGTGTGCCAAAGCACATCACTTCGCCAGTGGAGTTTGCTTCGTGGTACAACGAGCAGAAGCAACGCACGCCGGAAATGCTCAAACTTCAACTTGCAAACACGCTGCGGCGCGACGTTGCGCCGTTGCTGACAGAGTCGAATTATCCTGACAATATCTCGCTCAACGGCGAGCCCGCGCCGCTCGCGTATGAACTCGCTCCGGGAAAAGACAGCGACGGCGTAACGATCAGCGTTGGCTTGGCGCAGCTTGCCGGCCTCAAGCAGCGAGCGCCGTGGCTTGTGCCAGGCCTTATGTCTGAAGTGATTGCGTCGCTCATCAAGGCAATTCCAAAAGCCACGCGTGCGAAGATTGAATCACATGGATCGCCTGAATCGCTCGCCGAAACGATCGCTCCTTCGCTGAACTTCGCACAAGGCGACTTATCGACGGCGCTTTCGTCTTCGGTCGCGGCACTGTGTTTGGTCACGATTCCGCCCGCCGACTGGCCTCTTCGCGCACTGCCTCCGCACTTGCGGCTGCGAATTCGTGTTGTGGATGAATCGCAGAAACAACTCGCAATCGATCGTGATCTTGATGCGTTGCTCACGAAGTTTCAGTCCAAACTCGCCAACGTCGCGACCGCACCGGTGCGTTCGACGATTGAGCAAAACGGGCTCAAGTTCTGGCCTTCGGATGAAGTTCCGTGGAATGGCCTACCTGGCCTCGCCGCGAGCGTTGAAAAGGCGCAGCCCACAACGCTCTATCCCGCGTTGGTTGATCGCGAAACATCCGTTGATGTCGTGCTCTTTGAACATCAGCATCGCGCGGCGGCTGTGCATCGGTTAGGCGTGCGGCGACTGTTCACGCTTGCGATCAATGAGGAACTCAATTACTCCATTGATGCGCTGCCTCAGTGGCGTGAGATGCTGAAGCACTTCGCCGCGCTCGGGAATGAGGCGCAGTTGCGCGATGCACTGCTTTCCATCACTTCTGAGCGTGTGTTCATGGAGAATCAGTCGCTGATCACTGATGAATTGCAGTTTCTGGAGAGACTTGACGAGCAGCGGCCGAGATTGATCACGACGCTGCGCGATACCGGCGATCTCGTCGCCAAGATTCTCGAACCGCGTTTCAAAGTCGCGCACCGCATCAGCAGCGGCACGTCTCGTGCATGGGCAACGAGCGTTGCGGACATTCGAGAACACGCTGCGTACTTGATGCCGCGCGGATTTCTTTCGTTCGTGCCTCCGACTCGACTGCGTGACTTTCCGAAGTACAGCAACTTGATGCGCGATCGCTTGTTTTCGATGCGGGAAGAAGGTTCGCGAGCGGAGACGGATGCGCTCGCCAAGTTTCTGCCGTATTGGAAGCGATTTACGGGCTGGGTTGCGAATGCGATGTCGCAGGAGCGTCGCGAGTTAGAGGCGGCGGGCGAGCAGGCTCAGCAGAAGTCGCAGAAGACCAAGGCTCCGCTGCCGCAAGCACGCCGCGTCGCGCCGTCGGTGAATCTTGATGCGGGCGAGTGGGCGCTGGCACCGGGAAACTTGCCGAAAGCGGTGGAGGAGTATCGCTGGCAATTGGAGGAGGCTCGCCTCGTCTTTTTTGGTACGGAATCGCCACCAAAGCCGAAGGCTGACGCCACGCTTGCAAGTTTGGAAACGCTGTGGAAGCGAGCGGAAATGCTCTCAAATTGAGTGTTTGTTTTGTCTGCTTTCCAGCCTTTGGCAATCATTTTTCATTTTTCAGGGGTCCCTTGTTCTGCGGCCTGCGCTGTTCGTGTGTGGCAGGTCGCCGCAAAGGAATCGTCCCATGAATCGCATCGCCGTTCTTCTCGTCGCATCACTCACAGCGTCTTTCGCTACCCATGCTTTGGCCCAAACCACGGCCTTCACGTATCAAGGTGAACTCAAGCAGAACGGCACTCCCGTCAGTGGCACGTTTGACTTGCGATTCCGCGTATACAGCACTCTGACTGGCGGGGTCTCGTTTCTTCCTGAAACCTGCGTGAACAACGTTGCAGTTGTTGATGGTCGGTTCAGCGCGACGGTGGATGTGCCCGCTGCGTTTACTGCTGATGCGCAGCGGTATATCGAAGTGCTGGTTCGTCCGGATACCGGGCTGGATTGCACTGTCAGTACGGGCTTCACAACACTCGCACCTCGGCAGCAAATCACCGCCGCGCCGCGTGCGAATCGTGCGAACGTTGCAACGTCGCTGCGACCCTCAGACGGAAGTGCGAATCAGATATTGGTTGTGAGTCCTGCGTCTGTTTCATCGCAAGCCTCGGCAATTCCTGAAGCGCCGCTGAAAGTGCTCACGACATCGACTGGATCATCGCCCGGTGAAGGCATTCGAATTCAAGGCACTAACGCGGATATCACGAACATCTCGTATCTCTCGTTCAACAACGTGAATGGCGTGCGCAAGGGCTATGTTGGTGATGGAAGTTTGGGTGATGATGCGATCTTCTTGGATTCCGACGCGGGCGGCATCTTTCTCAATACTCCTGCGGGGCGTGTTGTGAATGTCACCGCGACCGGGCGCGTAGGCATTGGCACCACGACGCCGCAGCAAACTCTCGATGTGAATGGCTCGATTCGCGTGGCACCGACACTGCGTTGGAAGTCCGTTCATCCCTCCGCGTTTCAGCCTCAGTACTTCGATTCTTCATCGTTTGGAACGCAGGGCGGGCTTCAGATCATCGACGACTTTGGAACTGCGAACTCGGGAACAGTGGGGGACCAGGACAGCACTGGAAATCCGGGCCTGTACTTTGCGCCGCTCGAAGTACCTGATGGTGCAACGGTGGTGAACGTGTGCTTGGACGCAAGGGACTCGCATTCAAGCCGCGATATCTCAGTGTCCTTCGGCAAAATCAATCTGTTGACCGGAGTTGTGACGGAGATTGCAACGACGTTTACTACTGGTTCCAGCAACGCCATTCAGCACGCCTGCAATGGCGGCGTCAGTGAACTGATAGACAACGAACACAACGTGTACTTTCTGCGTGCCCGCATGAGCACGTCTGGATCACAAATTCACTGGCTGCTCGCGGCTCGCGTGCAATACTCGGTGACTTCACCCCTGCCTTGAGCGTTACGCCGCGAGTTTCTGTTCAGCGGCACTCCCCGCAACGCTCATCGCGATGACGGTGATGTCGTCAGCCTGATGCAAACTGCCGCTTTGTTCGTCGAGCAATGCTTCCAATTGCCCCATGCACGCCGCCGCGTCCATCGCGCGGCGTTCGTCGTGGAAAACCATGCGAAGTTGTTCAACGTGACGGGAGACTGCGGGCAACGTGGCGACTGAAGTGGGGGACGGAGTTGAAGCGTCTTGTGTCTGCGAATGCTTGATGCGCGGGAACGCCGCTTCCAATCCGTCGGTGTACAGCAACAGCGTTTCGCCATCGTGCAGCGTGGTCGTCGCGCAGTCGAATTCAGCATCGGGAAACACGCCGAGCAATGGACCGGTTGTTTCCAACTCGCGAATGCCGCACTTGCCGAGAATGACGGGGGCCGGGTGGCCCGCGCCGGCGACTGTGACGTGTCCGGTACGAGTGTTGACGAGTCCATACAGGCCCGTTGCGAAGCGGCCTGTGTGCATGGAGCCATCAACGAGGCGCTGATTGAGACGAGCGAGGACTTCGGAGGGAGTCAGCCGAACGGGCATGCCTCGACCGTCGAGTTTGAGCATGTCTGCGGTGATGAGGCTGTTGGTCAAAATCATCGTGAGCAGCGCGGCGGGCACTCCATGACCCACAGCATCCGCGACGAAGAACGCAATCGTTTCGTCATCGACCTGCCGCACGTTGTAGATGTCCCCCGACACTGCGTTGACGGGGCGGTACAGAACGTTGACCTTGAGGCCATCGAGCGTCGGCAATGGCGACGCGGTGAATTCGTGCTGCACGCCCGCTGCGAGATGCAGTTCTTCGTGCATGCGTTCGACTTCGGCTCGCACACCCGCTTGACAGCGTTGCATGATCGCGACCTCGCGCATGAGACCTGCGACAAACTGTTGACGCGTGCTGAGTGCGTACAGCATCGGAGCGATCACGCTGCCGGGCGTTTCCATCGCGAACACCATGACGCCGCGATGTTCGTAAGCCTTCCAGCGAGCATGATCATCCGCCAGCAGAATCACCGGCAGCCCCATGTCCGCCAAACCTTCGAGACAGCGATCTACATCCACCACATCACACTTCTTCGTCGCGATCAACACCGCGACCTCATCGAGTGAGCAGCGAATCGGGTCAGGATCACTAGTCTTGAGCAAGAGCTGCGACCAGGTCAGCCGCTTGATATCCACTTCATCCGCGTGAGGCCAACCCGCGCGCAGTTCACCAAGCAGCCGCGTCTCCGCCGCGCCCGGGAACTCAGGCCCACCAATCAAAATCGTCGCGCGCATGGTGCGATCCTTCGCCTCGAAGCGCCAAACAAACCACACCGCAAGATCCATCCCGCGGCTACCCCACAATCGACCAACCCCACCCCACAATTCACGCCCACCGCGCAACACCCGCCAGCAACCCCCAGTTCAACCAACTTTCCCCCATTCCCCCCACAAAGTCCCCTACCCGTTATTGCGCGATCCCTCGCCCCAACTCCCGAATCCTGATACCCTCGCACAAGGTGGCTTTAGCCACCCTCGGCGCCCTGCGCCGAATTCCTATTTCCGCTTTTCGTGTTCCACTTTTCGCTTTTCTTCGGAGCCCCCCATGCCCTCTTCCATCAAAATGACCTCCGCCGGCCTCTCCGTCCCCAACGACCCCATCATCCCCTTCATCGAAGGCGACGGCACGGGCCCGGACATCTGGCGTGCAAGCGTCCGCGTCTTCGACGCCGCAGTCGCCAAGGCCTACAAGGGCCAAAAGAAAATCCACTGGCAAGAGGTCTACGCAGGCGAGAAGTCCTTCAACAAGTTCAAGGACACTCTGGGCGAAACCAACGCCTGGCTCCCCGACGCAACCCTCGACTCCTTCCGCCAGCACCTCGTCGGCATCAAAGGCCCGCTCACCACGCCCGTCGGCGGCGGGATCCGCTCGCTCAACGTCGCGCTCCGCCAAATGCTTGACCTCTACGTCTGCCTCCGCCCCGTGCGCTGGTTCAAAGGCGTCCCTAGCCCCGTCAAGCGCCCCGGCGACTGCGACATGGTGATCTTCCGCGAAAACTGCGAAGACATCTACGCCGGCATCGAGTTCGCCTCGGGCACACCCGAAGCTACGAAGTTCCTCAACTTCCTCCAGGAAAACTTCCCCAAAGACTTCGCCAAAATCCGCTTCGGCACCCGCGAAAAAGCCCTCGACTACTTCGCCGCAGCCATGGGCGGCATGGACAAAGTCAAAGACATGCCCCTGCCCACCGCCGTCGGCATCGGCATCAAGCCCGTCAGCAAGTACGGCTCCCAGCGCCTCATCTGGGCCGCCATCGAATACGCCCTCCGCGAAAAACGCAAGTCCGTGACGCTCGTCCACAAGGGCAACATCATGAAGTTCACCGAGGGTGCTTTCAAGGACTGGGGCTATGAAGTCGCCGTCCAAGCCTTCCGCGACCAATGCGTCACCGAGCGCGAATCCTGGATCCTCGGCAACAAAGACTCCAACCCCAGCCTCACCAGCGAAGCCAACGCCAAAATGATCGACCCAGGCTTCGACATGATGACCCCCGACCAACGCGCCAAAATCGTCAAGGAAGTCGACGCAACCCTCGCCGCGATCGGCAAAACCCACGGCGACGGCAAGTGGAAGACCAAACTCATGGTCAAAGACTCCATCGCCGACATCACCCTCCAGCAAGTCCTCACCCGCCCCAAAGACTTCGACGTCGTCGCAACCCTCAACCTCAACGGCGACTACCTCTCCGACGCCCTCGCCGCCCAGGTGGGTGGCATCGGCATCGCCCCAGGCGCCAACATCAACTACGCCACAGGCCACGCCATCTTCGAAGCCACCCACGGCACCGCCCCCAAGTACGCCAACCTCGACCAGGTCAACCCAGGCTCCGTCATCCTCAGCGGCGAAATGATGCTGCGATACATGGGCTGGACCGAAGCCGCCGACATGATTATCAAAGGCATGGACGGCGCGATCTCCGCCAAGACAGTCACCTACGACTTCGAACGCCTCATGAAGGCGGAAGGTGATACTACAGTGAAGAAGGTGAAGTGCTCAGAGTTTGCGGATGCGGTGATTGGGAATATGTAAGTTAATTTAGGTCTTGGCTTCGATATGCAGCACATAAATCCAGAACAATCTATCGATCCAAACAAAATCGCAGTTGGTTTAGTCGCAAGAGCTCTTGCTGCAACGATCAATTCTGTAATTTCTACATTTAAAAATGGTGCCAACGAACTTCGGGTTCGACTTCGCATTGCATTTACTGATTACATTGAAGACCAAGTGCAGAGGCGATCTCGTGTAAAAACCATAATTTATCGAGATTCGCCACGTCCGATATACGATTTCTACATCGCGCAGTCTGTCGGACAAAATGGCAAGACAAAAATTGGCAGTTTAGGTGCACAGAATTTGCTAGAACTAACAAAGCACGCGGTAATATCTGCACCCGGTGGATATGGTAAATCGATGTTGCTTCGACATTTGTTTGTTGATTTTGCAACAAAGCTCAATTACATTCCGCTCTTCATAGATCTTCGAAACATCAACGCAGATGGTGAGACTTTTGAGTCCGTACTATTCAGCGAAATAAAATTATCAAATTCTAGCGACACAGAAGTGCTTGTTCGTTGCTTAAAAAGCGGTGTATTTTGTTTGTTGCTAGACGGACTTGATGAAGTCAATTTTGAAAAACGCGATGAAGTCTGCAAGTCCATTCAGAAACTGACAAACGAAAGTCCTGAGACACCAGTCATTGTTACTTCAAGACCAGACGAAAGGTTCATAGGTTGGGATCGATTTGAGCAATTAAACGTTTTGCCATTTTCTCAGGATAAGGCAGAAGCGCTCATAAAAGTCTTGGACTATGACGCGAATGTAAAAAATCGGTTTTTGGCAGCCATTCAAAGAGAACTATGGGGTAGTCACCAGAGTTTTTTACAAAACCCTTTATTGTTAACTGTGATGCTGCTGACTTATGAGTATCAGGCAACTATTTCTACAACTATGAGTTCATTTTATGGACAGGTGTTTGAGACGCTATGGTATAAGCATGATGCGACAAAAGATGGGTATAAACGACGTATTCGTTCTGGTCTGTCAAAAGAACAATTTTTGGACATACTTCAATCTTTCGGATTTTATACATACTGGAACAACACCATTGCCATTTCTGAAGCCGATTTTGCTCTAGCACTCGACTTCGCACGTCAGACAACTGGGCATGCGTTTGATAATTTGTTAGTAAGGGACGACCTGATTCAAGCGTTGTGTATTTTGAATCTTGATGGATTGATGTATTCGTTTTCTCATCGCTCATTCCAAGAGTACTTTGCAGCAAAGTACTTTGTTTCTTCGCATACAGAAGAGTCTAGAAAGCAACTGACAC
Source organism: Phycisphaerales bacterium (assembly GCA_046350435.1). Lineage (GTDB taxonomy): Bacteria > Planctomycetota > Phycisphaerae > Phycisphaerales > UBA1924 > BJHL01. The sequence goes on along the minus strand of JAXMAK010000004.1, from coordinate 499,893 downwards.
CTACACTTCTGGAGCGATTGTTTTCGGATCAGGTACTTTTGCTCGCGTGGGAATTAGATCAACGAATGATCGAAAGGGAAGTACTGATACCTCAAATTGACGTTATTCGCAACGCGGTTTTAGATCTAACAGGCACTCCAAGACGAATGGCTTGGGTTCGGATGCTCGTAAGTGGGTTGTATTTGCAAGCCGATGGTGAGTACCTGGCAGCCGGCGGCACGGCAGTGAACGATCTGTATTCAGTTGTGCAATTTATTATTCGTCGATATGACGGAAATTGGTATTCTGATTATATATACAAGCAAAATAAGACCAGTAAGGGCAAGAAAAAGATAAAATCAATTGGTGAGTTTGATGTGAAGAAAGTTAGAAATTCCGAGCACGCTGAAAGTTATGTAAAGTTGTATGATTATGACGACGATTCGTTGGCTGCTTGGGTTGACCTAATACCGCTGCCTGTAATTGGCGAATCTGTGCTGGACAGGCTTTTGGACATCGGGGATCGAATGCGACGTCGACAGCAGTCGGCGTCGCTGCATTTAAGTTCTCTAGTCAGTCCTAAACCGAAGAAGTGATAACTCTTGCCCTAATTGAATGGGCAGGTGCCCCAACTTCGTGTCACAGGCTGCCTGCGTTCGGCGGGCGTCTGTCTGTGGCAGGTGGCGCAACCTCGTGCCACAGGCTGCCTGCTTTGAGGCTGCCTGTGCATCCATGTTCGTGCGCCAGTGCGACCGTGTGCGTGCGCACTGCGTGTCCTTCCCTCGTGACACCTTTTTCCTCTTTTTCCTGAATCACCTCAACATTGATGATGAGGCGGGTCCAGTACATCCGGGCCCGACCACAACCGCGCGCACGCGCATGGATCGTCCCAAAAAACCCCTCCCCCCGCCCCAAATACGCCCCCAGACCAACCTGCCGCATGCGCACACCGCTGGTCAACCCTCCTTAAAACTAATGATCGTCGCCTCCCTTTTCCGCCACCGCCGCCACAAAAAATCAATCATCCCCCGCACCTGATACTCCTTCGAAACCATGATCAGCCGCCCATACCAAATCGCATCCCAAGTCGCAAGTCCTTGCGATTTTCTTGCCTTCCAAGCAATCCGAAGCATCTGCAAGTACCACATCGCGCTGACAAGGAAAATACCTCCCAAGATCCACTTCGCCGACCACAAGACCAATCGAGAATACGCGGCGAGCGAAATACTCACTGCGCCTTCCGCGCCTTGAGTGAGTTCTCCGTGCCGAGAATAATCTGCCATGTCAGTCATGACGGCGAGCGGCACTGTGATGACGGGCGAGAAGAGAACAACTGCCATCACAAGTCCAAAAACAACGATTCCAGCCCAAAACAAAGCACTTTTCAACTGTTGCTTGAACAGCCCCCGACTCGCCGCCGTTTTGAAGTAACTCACTTCGATGATCGCATGTCCATGCCGCCTCGCGCGCTTGAACCATTGCGAACTGTTCGTCATCGCCATGTCATGCCACGCCATGTCGTCGGCGATGTTCAGAATCTTGCCGCCATGGGCTCGCATGCGTGCGCAGAGTTCCGGCTCTTCGCCAGCGATCAACCCCGCATCAAATCCTCCGACTCGCCGCACGGCTTCGATTCGCATCATCGCGACGCCGCCGCAGCTTTTGGTTTCGCCTAGGGGGCGGTCCCATTCGAGGTCGGCGAGGCGGTTGTAGAGGGATTTTTCGGGGAAGCGTTCGCGGAGGCGGCCCGAGACAGCGACGACTTGCGGATTTTGCTGGAGCGCGGCGGAGCCAGCGGCGAGCCAGCCTTCGATCACTTCGCAGTCGCCATCGATGAACTGGACGAACTCGGTGTGCGGCGAGACTTCGAGGAGTTTGTCGAGGCCTGCGTTGCGGGCGCGGGCGGCGGTGAAAGGGCGGGACATGTCGAGGTTGACGACGTGGACGCCGTGCGACTTGGCGAAGGCGACGCTGTTGTCGGTGCTGCCAGAATCGACGTAGACGATGGTGAGAGATTGTGCTTCGCGCTTGAGCGAGAGAATGCAGCGCTCGAAGCGTTCGCCTTCGTTGCGGCCGATGGCGACGATGCCTAGGGAGAAGTTGGAAGCGGAGTCGGGCAATGCTGGGGTTTGCAAAGGAACAGATTCACCACGAAGACACGAAGAAGAATATGACTGAGAATGAGGATTGCTTTGTTGCGACGACGATGTCGGAACATGCTGTGTGTTGAAGTCACTTGATTTATGGTGTGTAATGATTCTCCGGCGAGATATTGGTGTTCTGAGAAACTGGTTGTTTGACCCGGACCTTCGTTTGCTTTGCGAACTCAGGTCCGGCGTGGTGGCGTGATGTATTCGGCGTGCATGAATGATGTCACTGGATTACTCATCGACCGGGACGGTCGATGAAGACGGATTGGCGGGGACCGCCAATCTACACGTCGTTTGGCATTTTCAGCATCGGGTGTTTCCAGCGTTTGAAGATGGGGTTGGTTTTCTTGCCGCGGATTTTGCGGAAGGTTTCGTGGAGGGGCATGAAGAGGGCTTCGCCAACGTCGGCGAGGGCGGCGGGGATGAATCCAAAGTGTTTTCTGAAGTAGTAGTGGCGCGACTTGTAGTAGTGTTCGGCGATGCAACCCTTAACTCGGTCGTCGCTTTCTTCGGCGGCGGAGACGCCACCGATGTGATGCACGACGGCTTGCGGGATCGCCCAGATTTCGTGACCTGCGTTCAGGGCGCGGCGGCAGAGGTCGGTTTCTTCCCAGTAGAGGAAGAAGCGTGGGTCGAAGCCGTCAAGGTCTTGAAGGACTTTGGTTCGGCCGACGAGCATTGCGCCGCTGACCCATTCGGTTCGGAAGGGTTGTGCGCCCACTTGCACGGGTTGGCGTTTTTTCATGGAGCGATAGAGGCCCATCGCGTCGCCCACCATGTCCATCGGCGTTGCGAGTGCGCCGACGTGTTGGATGTGTTGGTGTTCGTGGTCGGAGCCTTCGCCTCCATGCACGATCGCGGGGCCTGCTATCGCGCACTTGGGGTGTGCGTCCATGAACTCGATGATGGTGCGGACGGCGTTGGGTTCCAACTGCGCGTCGGGATTGAAGAAGACGATGTAGGGCGTTGTCGTCGCGCGGAGGCCGACGTTGCAGCCTCGGCCAAAGCCGATGTTGGCGTTGCCCAAGATCACTTGCGCGAAGGTTGCTTCGCGGGCGAGGATGTCGCGTGTGTTGTCTGGTGGGGGAGTGGCGTTGTCGACGACGACGAGGTGAAAGCCCATGCCGGCGCGGTTGAGTGCGTCGTCGTCGGCGCAGCGTTTGGCGGAGGCGAGTGCGGCGCTGATAGTTTTGCGGGATTTATAAGTGACGATGACGCCCGTGAGTTTGTCGGTGGGGCGGGGCGGTGGGCCCAGAGGTGTTGGGTCGGGTGTGGGCATTGAAGAATTGTGAATCGTGTGTCGCTCAGGTCCGGCGTGAGTTGGTGGCTCGCACGGGCTGGAAGCCCGTGGCACGAATTATCGTAGTGAAGGCGTTGCGCCTCCCAAGCCGGCTTTTTCCTGGGAGCGGGCGTTGGTGATGTTCTGGCGGGCTTGGCGGAGGGCCATGTTCTTGGCGAGGGCGGCGCGGATTTCCGGAGTTAAGACCAAGCCGCTGATTGCGCCGGCGGCGACGGTGTAGATCGGGTTGATCATCGAGTTGAAGAGTGAGTCGTTGAGGAACATCAAGATCGCAAGCGTGAGGCCCAGGCCCGGCGCGAGCCATGGATGTGTGATGCCCACCATGCCCCAGCGTCTAAAGAAGAGGAATGGGGGAACGAGGAAGATCAACATGAAGCAGACCATGCCCACGAGGCCGCGTTGACCAACTTGAATGACCCAAAGGCCGTCAGTGGCGATGCGGTAGCCAACTTCCTTGCGGTCGGGGCGGTTGCGGTCCCAGCCGCCCCAGCCGAAGATGGGTTGCTTGAGAGCGTGGTCGACGAGTGCGTTTTCGCTGCGGAGACGGAACTCGAGGGAGCCGCCGCGCTGTTCGCCTGCTACTTGGCGAGCTGCGCTGACGAGTTCCATGCCGTCCCAGAGCCCTGTGCTGCGCGTAGCAACGTAGGTCACGGGCATGAGGGCGAAGACGACGACGAGAATCGGGACGCGAATCTGTCTCGCGACGGATGCGATGACGAGCGCGATGGCGAGCAGTGCGAGTGCGCCGAAGGAACGGCACAGGACCGTGGTCAGCGCGAGCATCGTGGTCCAGACGGACATGGGAATTGCCAGGAACTTTTTGAGTGCGCCGGACATCCAGAGGATGGTGGCCATCAGGGTTCCCACGCCCATCCACAGGCCCACCATGAGACCGTGCTGCATGAAGATCATGGGACGCCAGCCGCCGTAGCGGCGTGTCTGGTCGAATGCGGCGTGCTGGTGGAAGCCGTAGACCCAGCGGTTGAGCTGGGGGCTCATTTTCATTTCGATCCAGCAGAGCGGCATGCAGAGGACTGCGCCGATGAAGATCCAGATGGCGAATTCGCGTATGCCGGGGAGGTCGGAGAAGTAGACGCGTCCCAAGAAGTATGGCGCGACCCAGAAACTGAAGTTCTGGAACATTGAGGAGAGGCCGTCGTTGACGCCCAGGCCATTGGTGATGCTGCTGAAGAACGGGACGAACATGAAGACTGCGGCGGGGATGTCCGCCCAGTGTGGTCTGAAGCGCAGCAGCGTCTTCATGTCAAAGAGGACTGATCCCAGCATCGCTGTGATCATGATGGCGTGGAACTTGTTGTAGTCGGGGAGTCCCGGGAGTTTGTAACTCGCGGCGGGCGGCAGGAAGCACCAACCAAGGATGTAGATCGCGGCGACTGCTCGACGAGCGGGCAGGAACGCGAACAGCAACAGCCCGAAGGGGACGAACCCCAGCAGGGCAATTGCGACCATGGGTGAAAAACTGATCAAACGAAGGCGATCCTGATCTGTTGATGTGGCGAGCGTGCGAACACGAGTGCGCACGGCGTGGGCGTAGCAACGTACGCCGCGACCATGCCGCGGTGTTCGTGTTATCGGCTAATGTGATTGCGACTGGAACGGAAGTTGAGGGGAAGGGGCGAAATAACTCGGAAACGGTCGTGAGTTCGGGTGTTGGAACGGGAAATCGGAGGAGGAATTTCACCACAAAGACACGAAGAGCACAAAGAAAAAACAGAACAGCGAAAGGAACCTGGCGAGCGGGGAACCGGGAACGGCAGGCTCCAACATGGCGATTGATGTCCGCGCAGTCGCTCTCGCGTTCTCAGTTCTGTATCTTCTTTGTGCTCTTCGTGTCTTTGTGGTGAATCTTCTGACGCTCAGATCGTCATGATTTCCTTGGTCTTGGCTTCGAGGAGTTTGTCCGCCTCAGTCTCGTACTTCTTGAGGAGGTTCTGGATTTCCTCCTTAAGGGTTTCGAGTTCGTCTTCGGGGTAGTGCTTCGCGGTGTTCTTCTTGAGGTCGTCGGCGTGCTTGTTGCCGTCGCGGCGGGCGTTGCGCATGATGACCTTCTGCTCTTCGCACATCTTCTTGATGCGTGCAGATTCCTTGACGCGGCGGTCCTGGCTCATGGGCGGGAGGACGAGGCGGATTTGTTTGCCTTCGACGATGGGGTTGATGCCAAGACCACTCTTTTCGATCGCGGTCTTGATGGGACCCACGAGTTGTGCGTCGAAGGGCTTGATGAGGATCTGCGTGGGCTCGGGGACGTTGATGGCGGCGTTGTTTTTGAGGTCGCTCATCGAGCCATAGGCTTCGACTTTGAGGAACTCGACCATGGCGGGGCTTGCGCGGCCTGTGCGGATTCCTTTGAACTCGGCTTTGAGATAGTCCATTGCCTTGGTCATCGCGGCTTCGGTGGACTTCAAGATTGAGTCGGGCGTGAGGGTGGTGGGGGCGGGGGTGCTCATATGGGGCTCCGTAGATTTTGCACGCGAGTTTGCGTGGGAGGGAGTATAGGAAACGAATTCGCCTAGATGCCGCGTGCCTTGTGCCGTGATGCCTTCTTTTGGTCAACGCTAGTTCCACCATAGCATCCTGCATGGCTACTGCTTCAACTGTTCGCGTGTCGTTTTATGGTGCGGCTGGGGAAGTGACGGGGTCTTGTTATTTGATTGAGACGGGGCGGGCGAAGGTGTTGGTGGATTGTGGGATGCATCAGGGGGGGCGGGAAGCGGATGCGCGGAATGCTCGGGCGTTTGTGTTTGATCCGGCGCAGTTGGATGCGGTGGTGTTGACGCATGCGCATATTGATCACGTGGGGCGATTGCCGTTGCTGGGCAAGCGTGGGTATCGCAAACCTATTTATGCGACGCCGGCGACTTGCAAGTTGGTGCCGATCATGTTGGAAGATTCGGCGGAGCTGCAGGAGAATGATGCGATTCGGCAGTCGCGGATGAACGCGATGCGGGGGAAGCCTCCTGTGGAGCCTTTGTATACGCCGAAGGATGTGCCGGTGGTGCTTGGGTTGCTCACGCCGATTGAGTATCAGAAGCCAAAGGAAGTTGCGCCGGGGGTTGTGGTGCGGTGGACGGAGGCGGGGCACATTCTGGGGTCGGCGAGTTTGGAGATCACGTGCACGCTTGCGGATGGGACGAAGAAAGTGATTGTGATGTCGGGGGACCTTGGGCCCAAGGGCGTGGTGTTGATGCGAGATTTTGAGGCGCCAATAGGCGAGAATGGGCGGCAGCCTGATTTAGTCATTTGTGAATCGACGTATGGCGATCATGACCATCGGCGGCTTGAGGACACAGTTGAGGAGTTTGCGGGGATTCTGCGCGAGGCGATGTGGGACAAGGACAAGGTGTTGATCCCGGCGTTTGCGGTCGGGCGTTCGCAGACGATGCTGTATTACCTCAACGAACTCGAGCGATCATGCCGGTGTCCCAAGTTTGATGTCTACCTCGACAGTCCGATGGGCGCGGAAGCAACGCAGTTGTACAAACAGTTCATGAAGGACATGGACGGCGACACACGCAAGATGATCGCGAGCGGCGAAGATCCGCTGGGGCTGGATCATGTGCATGTGACGAAGACTGGAGAAGAAAGCCGAGCGCTGAATGAGCGGCGTGGGTCGATGGTGATCATCGCGGCGAGCGGCATGTGTACGGGCGGGCGCATCATGCATCACTTGCGGCACAACTTGTACAAGCGGGATTGCCGGGTGATCATCGCGGGGTATCAGGCGGTGGGGAGTTTGGGGCGACGGCTTGTTGACGGTGAAGATGAGGTGCGGATTTTCGGGGAGCCGATTGTGGTGCGGGCGCGAGTCCACACGCTGGGCGGATTTTCGGCGCATGCGGGGCAGAGCGATCTCATGTCGTGGATGGGGAATTATGGAGCAAAGAACGGGAAGCCGGCTTCGCGGCTGGTGCTAACGCACGGGGAAGCGCAGCCGCGGATGGCGTTGAGGGATGCGGTGGAGAAGTCGCTCGGATTTCAGAGGACGTTTTTGCCGGAGTGGGGGGCGAGTGTTGAGGTGTGAGGTATGTGGGGGCGTCTGTTTCCGTTCGAATTTAACGCAGAGAGCACAGAGAACACAGAGAGATCACTGAGATAGAGTTTTTTTTCTCTCTGTGTTCTTTGTGCTCTCTGTGTTAGAAATGAAATTCCGTAGCGTCGTGTTACTGCAAGGTGCAGAAGTCACACGACTTCATGTTTTCATCTTTTCGATGACAGCCGTTGTGCTGCGGCCTTCGACTAGTTGGATGAGTTCGACTTTGCCGCCCGCACGTTCGACGGCTTCGGCGCCGATGACTTTGTCTTTGGTGTAGTCGGCACCTTTCACGAGGACGTCGGGGAGGATTTTTTCGATGAGGTCGAGGGGAGTGTCGTTGCCGTTGCGGTCGTGGGAGAAGAGGACGACTGCGCCGACGCTTTCGAGGGCGCCGAGGACTCGGGCGCGATCGGATTGACCATTGATGGGGCGTGACGGACCTTTGAGGCGGCGGACGCTGTCGTCGGTATTCAGGCCCACGACGAGGTAATCACCGAGCGAGGCGGCTTTTTCAAGGAGGGTGACGTGGCCACTGTGCAGCACGTCGAAGCAGCCATTGGTGAAGACGACTTTTTTGTTGCGGCGTTTGAGGTCGGCGACTTGGGCAAGGACTTGTTCAACGGTGCGGAGTTTGCCGGGCTGGGACTTGCCGAGTTCGCGGAGCATCGCGTCGCGGACTTGTTCGAAGGGGATGGGTTGGACGCCAAAGACTTCGACTTCGAGGCCTGCGGCGGCGTTGGCGAAGCGGACGCTGTCTTGCCACGTGAAATTGTTGGCGCGAGCGGCGGCAAGGCCTGCGAGGAACATGTCGCCTGCGCCGGAGACGTCGTAGACCTCGCGGGCGGTGGTGGGGATCGCTGCGCTGGAACCGTCGCGTTCCAAGAGGAGTGCGCCGTGGCGGTCGAGGGTCAGGACGACGGTTTCGAGATCGAGATCGCGCATGAGTTTGCCGGCGAGGGCGGCGTTGTGTGCGGGGTCGTTTGATGAATGCGTGCGCAGGCCTGTGGCGCGTTCGGCTTCGGTGCGATTTGGCGTGATGGTGGATGCCCCCCGATACTTTTTCGGGTCCGCGTGCATCGCGGGATCGACGAAGACGGGTTTGTTGGCTTGCTTGGCGCGAAGGATGATGGCTTGGCAGAGTGATTCGCTGCAGACGCCTTTGTTGTAATCTTCGATGATGACGACGTCGGCCTTTGCGATCGCGCGATCGAATGCGGCGAGGAGTTCTTTTTGAACGTGCTCGCCAATGGGTTCGCGGGACTCTTCATCGACGCGGAACATTTTCTGCGGGTGGCGGGATTGAGCGAGGCCGATGAGGTTTTGTTTGAGCGTTGTCGGGCGGAGCGAGTCGGTCGCGAGTGTTGAGGCGTCGACGCCTTCCTTTGATAGCAATTCGCGAAGGACTTTGCCCGAGTCGTCGTTGCCTGTGACGCCCAGTGCGATCACTTTGCCGCGGAGGGCTGCGAGGTCCATGCAGACGTTCGCCGCGCCGCCGGGGCGACGTTCGCGGCGCTTGACGAGGAGGACGGGGACTGGCGCGTCGGGGCTGAGGCGTTCGGCGTCGCCATAGACGAGTTCGTCGAGGATGAAGTCGCCAACGACGATGGCGGTGAAGGAGTGCCAGGAGGCGAGGCGCTGGAGGAGGGCGTCCATGGGGGAGGGTAGGGGATTGAGAGAAAGCGATGAAGCGATAGAGCGATGAAACGATGAATAGAAGGCGGGGGAGCGATACAGCGATGCAACGATGCAGCGACACAAGGTTTGTGATGTGTCCATGAGTCGTCGGAGCGTCGTGGTGTTTGTATCGTTGCATCGCAGCTGACTTTCGCTGCTACTCCGAATCGACTCTTCGTATCATTGCCCGTGACTGCTGCTTTTCCACATGTCGATCTTGGTCGGATGTCATACGCCGAGGCTTATGAGCGGCAGGTGGCGGTGCATGCGGAGGTGTTGGCGAATCGAGATGAAGGGAAGTTGCCGGCGGGGGTGATTTTGTCGGTGGAACATCCGGCGGTGATCACGGTGTCGCGGCGGCCTGATGCGGCGGGGCACTTGCTGGCGTCGAAAGAGTTTTTGGCGGCGCAGGGGATTGAAGTGGCGGAGACGGATCGTGGCGGGGACATCACATATCACGGGCTTGGGCAGTTGGTGGTGTATCCGATTGTCGACTTGAATCGCGTGCATCTTGGGCTGCATGACTACATGCGGTTGCTTGAGCAAGTGGTGATTGATGCGTGCGGGGTGTTTGGAGTTGAGGGGCGGCGCGATCCGGGCGCGACTGGGGTGTGGGTGCAGCGCGACGAGCAATTGGCCAAGGTCGCGGCGTTTGGCGTGCGAGTGCGGCGGTGGGTGTCGATGCATGGACTCGCGGTGAACGTCACGACAGACTTGCGGCACTTTTCGTTTATTGTGCCGTGCGGGTTGGTGGGACGGCCCGTGACTTCGCTCGCGGAGATTTTGGGAGGGGCGGGGGAAGTGAACTTGGATGTGGTGCGAGGGGAAGTTGTGGGGAGGTTGCAGCGGGCGCTGGGGGAGCGGCTTTCGCTTCGCGAGCAAAGCAGCCAACATTCTCAATGAACTCAGCAATTGAGTAAGTCTGGAGCGACATTCGAGTAATCGTGTGCCTCAGCGTTTTCACGCCGAAGGCGTAGTCATTAGTAGCCGGGGTGTGGAGTGAGGCTTTGCGAGCGACACCCCCGGATCGGTCGCAGGAAACTCACAGCAGTCCGAAGGACTGGTCGTACAAGTCATGCTTGTAGAAACACTACGAGCAGTCTTTCAGACTGCATTTGCGACTACGGATACTTCCGGGGGTGTCGTCGCAAAGCCTCCTCCACCCCCGGCTACTCACTCCCACGCCTTCGGCGTGAAGAATGCAATTGAATCATCTTCCATCCGAATGGCGTTCTGAGTAACTGCGCCGAATATACCTTCGCTCACGCGGCATACGCCACCTTTGCGTGACGAATGACTTCATCACGGAAGTAGCGTGAGAGGAACGCTGGGGTGCGAAGATCGACCGTGCGGCCCAGCAGAGTCGTCAATTCATCTCGCATTGACTCAAACTCGAAAAGACCGGGCACTCGATCGGGGAAAAAGTCGACCAAAACATCAATATCACTTTCTGCAGTGAATTGATCGGTCAGCACTGAGCCAAAGAACGCGAGTCGTGCGATACCGTGTCGCTGTGAAAACTCGGCGATCTTTTGCTCGGGGATGGTAACGCCGTTGAGTATCATGACTACACGGTATTGTATCGGTTTGTCGCGGGAATGTCGTGCGTACTGTTGCGCAGTGGGCCGAAGCCTGCTGAAAACTGACTATTTTCTTGGATTACAAAGGACTTTTCATATGTTCGCATCCGTCGAGATCGCGCCTTCGTTTGCTTCTGGTGATGTGCTGGTGTTGGGTCGATTCAAGAATGAGCCGTTTGATGCGAAGAGTGCGAAGGCTGACAAGGCTGCGGGCGGGGCGGGCGCGATTGCGGCGGGGTTGGCGGAGAGCACGGGGGATGTGGGCAGCATCAGCGAGTCGATTGTGCCGGTAGGCGGGGCGTTTCGGCGAGTGATTGTTGTGGGGCTTGGGGAGCGCACCGGATTCACGGCAGCTTCTGCGACGGGCATCATGCGCAGCGCGGGTGCGGCGGTGGCGCGGCGGTTGTCTGCGATCAAGGCGAAGACGGTGCAGTTGGAGTTGGTCGGGGCGATCACGAGCGAGGGTGCGAGCGGGGGCGACAAAGGACCGAAGAAGAAGCCGGTTGAGAAGGTGAATGTGCAGCATTGTGGTAACGCAGTGGGTGAGGCGTTTGGATTGCTCGCGTGGGTGTGCGATGAGTTCCGGGGCAAGGCGACGAAGAAAGTCGAGCGAGTCGCGATCAAACTGGGTACGAGCAATGCGAGCTTTGAAAAAGGCATGCAGCGCGGGTTGGGTGTGGCGGCGGCGGCGAACATCACACGCACGCTGAGCCAGACACCTCCCAACATCGCGACGCCTTATTGGATGGCGGATCAGGCGCAGAAGATTGCGAAGCAGTGCAAGCTTGGGTTCAAGGTGTGGAAGGATGGGGACCTCACGAAAGACAAGTGCGAGGGGCTGATCAATGTCGGCAAGGCCAGCGAGAACAAGCCTTGCATGATTCGGCTTGAGTACACGCCCGACGGCGTCAAGAAGGATGCGAAGCCTGTGGTGCTCGTTGGCAAGACGATGACGTATGACTCGGGCGGGTTGTCGCTCAAGATCAACAACGGCATGGTGGGGATGAAGCGAGACAAGGACGGCGGGTGCGCGGTGTTGGGCGCGATGCATGCGATCGCGACGGTGATCAAGCCCAAGAAGCGCGTGATTGCGTATCTCGTGAGCGCGGAGAACTCGATCAGTGATGAGGCGTATCGGCCTGACGATGTGCTCACGTATCGCAATGGTGTCACGGTTGAAGTGACGAACACAGACGCCGAAGGTCGGCTCGTGTTGGCGGATGCATTGTGCTACACGTGCGAGAAGGATGATCCGGCGATGATCATTGATCTTGCGACGCTGACGGGCGGCGTGATCACAGCGCTGGGCAGCACGTACGCGGGCATGTTCTGTGATGATGATGCGCTGCGTGCGAAGGTGGAAGCCGCGGCGAGCGCGACGGGCGAGCGCGTGTGGCGGTTGCCCATGCACGAGGAATATCGCGAGATGATGCAGAGCCCGGTGGCGGACATCGTCAACAGCAACCCAAATCGCAAGGCGCACGCGGGGCAGGGCGCGGCGTTCCTGAGTTACTTCGTGAAGGAAGGCGTGCCGTGGTGCCACTTGGACATCGCGGGCGTGCACGTCGCGGAGAAGAATGCAGGGATGTTTATTGATGGGCCGACAGGGTGGGGGGTGAGGTTGTTGGCGGAGTTGGTGGGGTGATTTGTTGATCGTTGATCGAGTTCTTTCTTGAAACGGTGAGACGGTGATCCGGTGAGACGGTGAAGGGAAAATACAATTCTCACCGTTTCACCGTTTCACCGTTTCACCGTTTCACCGTTTCACCGTTTCACCGTTTCACCGTTTCACCGTTTCACCGTTTCACCGTTTCACCGTTTCACCGTTTCACCGTTTCACCGTTTCACCGTTTCACTCTTCACGGAGTCACGATATCACTTCACTCAACGCACCAACCACTGACCTCCCTCGCAAAGTCGGCTTCTTCGGAGCCGTGGCTGTGATGGTGGGGGTTGTCATCGGCAGCGGAATTTTCAAGACGCCTACTTCGATTGCGCAGCAGTTGGGCAGTCCGACGGTGATTCTGTCGCTGTGGCTCGCGGCGGGGGCGATTGCGTTGTGCGGGGCGCTCACGTTTGCGGAACTGGCGACGATGTTTCCGCGCAGTGGCGGCATCTACGTGTTTCTGCGCGAGGGGTATGGGTCGTGCACGGCGTTTGTGTTTGGGTGGACGTACATGCTCATCACCAAGCCGGCGGCGGCGGGTGGGATCGCGATTGTGTTCGCGGAGCACTTCAATAAGTTGACAGGGCTGGATTGGAACGCGAAGGTGTTGACGTGCGCGGCGCTCATTGTGCTGACGATGATCAATGTGCTGGGAGTGAAGGGGTCGGCGCGGTTTGCGATTGTGGTGACGGGGCTGAAGTTCGCCGCGCTTGCGGCGATCATCGTGCTTGGCGTGGTTGCGGCGGTGCGTGGGAGCGGGTGGGGCGTTGGCGAAAGTCAGAACGGGCTTGTCGCGGTGCAGTCGCCAACGTCATTTCTGAAAGCGATCGCGCCGGTGATGGCGGCGATCATGTGGACGTATGACGGGTGGAGCGATGTGGGTGCGATTGCGGGCGAGGTGAAGGAGCCTCAGCGAACATTACCTCGCGTGTTTTTTCTCGGCACGCTGTCGGTGACGATCCTGTATGTGCTCGCGAACTTTGTGTACATGTGGCACATCCCGCTGATGACGATGCGCGAGACGACGACGATTGCGCCGCTGCTGCTGACGATTTTGGTGGGACCGATCGGCGGCACGATGGTCACGGCGATGATCATGATTTCGACGCTGGGATCGTCGCACGCGAGCGTGATGACCGGGGCGCGGGTGACGTTTGCTCAGGCGAGGGATGGGCTGCTGTTCCGGTTCCTAGGCAAAGTTGATTCCAAGTTTGAGACGCCGGCGGTCGCGTTGTGGGTGCAACTGGCGTTGTCCTGCACGGCGGTGCTTTTCCTGGGCAAGTTTGAGAAACTCGCGGACAGCTTTGTGTTCACGATGTGGATTTTCTATGGGATGGGGGCGATTGCGATTTTCATTTTGCGGATGAAGCAGCCTGACACGCCTCGACCTTTCCGCGTACCGCTGTATCCGGTGGTGCCGGCGATTTTCGTTTTGGCGAGCGCGGCGATGACGGCGCTCGCGATCATGGACGATCCGAAGGGGACGCTGCCTTGGATTGGAGTGTTGATCGCGGGGGTGCCGGTGTACTTCATTTGGAAGTGGTGGCAGGGAAGGGAAAGCGCGGTGGAGCAAGCTAGTTCTTGATCAGCTGATTCAACGCGGCGGCGATTGGGGCGATGAGTTTGTCGGGATCGGCGGAGCCTTCATAGACGCGCCAGATGTCGGACTGGAGGTCTTTGACGACGAGCAGCGTTTTGCCGGTGGCGGATTTCAGTTGGCCGATTGTCATGTCTTTGTGCCGGATGTCGCCACGCGCCATCAGTTGAAGATCGCCGAACTGCTGATAGGTCGCGGCGAGTTTGGGATCGACCAGTTTCGGATCGATAATCACTGCGCTTGCGGGCGTGTCGCACAAGAGCGAGGGTAGCTGCCCGAGTGCTTCGCCGTCTTTCAATGGGCGTGGTCCAGACGAAATGAAATCTGAAGTGCTGCCGATTGTCCACCCGTTTGCATCTCGATAAAGAACAAACCCTGGCGTGTCTTTCGTGCCGTCCTGACTCACGACTGGATTCACGACAGAGAGTTGTACAACATCCGCCGACGGCACCTGCACACTGCGCTTACTCACATACCCCGCCGGATCCTGCACGAGTGATTCGATTGCTTGGCGGGTCAACACAACTGTGAGTGGGCCCCAGAGAGGTTTTTTGTCCCACGTGGCGGTTGCGGTGGTGCGGGCGAAGAACTGTGAGCCGCTGGCGTCGGCGGGGCCGCCAACTTCTAAGAGTTGTTCGACGTCGCCTTTGGTCGCGGTGCCGGGGATGGAGGAGATGACTCGCACGGTTGCGACGGGCGTTGCGAAGGATTGTTCGATGGCTGCGAGCGAGGAGCCACTTTCGACGAAGCGTTCGGCGGTCACGGCGGCGAGGCCTTCGATGAGTTTGTTGGTGGCGTCGGTATCGGCGGGGACGGCTTTGGGAGCGGTCATGCGCCACGGACCTTTGTCGCGTGCGAGCGTCATTTCGCGTGAGCCGCTTTTGATGGTGATCGATTTAGCGGTGTCGGTTTGCACTGCAAGCGGCCTGCGCGAGCGCCAGGCATCGAGACTTTGTTTGGAGAGCAGGGCGTTCCAGTCGCCGGAGGCTTTGCGAGCGATTGTGTTGCCTCCGGGGATTTTTTCGAAGATGAGTGTGGAGCCTGCGAGGGCGGTGGGGGAGATGGCGATTTCGATGGGAGTGCCGGAATCTGAGGTGATTTTCAGGATGGTTGCGTTTGGCGGGAGAGCGTCTTCGACGATGGGCTGCTTCGCGGCGTCGCTGATGAGGCGGGCCAAGCCGCGAGCTTGGCCTGCGTCGACGGGCCAGTTGATGGTGTCGGAGGTTGCGATCCAGCCGAGTTCAGTGCGTTCAATGGAGCGGACGAGTTTGCCTGAAGCGTCGATGACTTCGAGTTTTGACACTGTGATGGGGTCGAGTCGCGCGAGCGGGGTTGGAGTTGATTGCGAGGTTTGCTGCGACGAGGAATTGGTCGAGCGCGGACCTCGAGGAGTTCGATATGCGACGACGGTGAGCAGGCCCAGCACGATGGCGACGACAAGAGAGATGATGGCGACGCGGGATTGCATGTGGGGGTTCCTGACGGGTGGTCTCGTGAGCGTATGAGCGAGATTTCGCGGTATGGGTGACAAACTGGATTGGATCAGGATGCGAGAGAAATCAAAGCATAAATTCATGCATGTCTACGGTCTCTGAACAGAAGTTTTTTCCGACCAGCTACGGGCACTTTGCGAGTGAGCGGGCGTATGTCATTACCAATCCTGAAGCGCCGCGGCCTTGGACGAATGTCATTTGCAATGGGCGGTATGGGCTGGTTGTCAGCCATCGGGGCGGCGGGTTTTCGTGGTTTGATGATGCGCAGCACAATGTACTGACTCGATGGGAAATGGACCTCATCCGCGATTGCTATGGGAAGTTCTTGTATCTTGCGGATCGCGAGAGTGGCGAGATTTGGTCCGTTGCGCCGGCGCCTTGCAACACCAAGCACGACTCGTATCGCTGCACGCATGAATTAGGTGCGACGACGTTTGAGACGGCGGCTCATGGGATTGAGTCGAAGTGGACTTTGAGCGTCGCGGCGACTGATGGTGTGGAGTTGTGGCATGTGGAGCTCAAAAACACTTCGTCGAAGGCTCGCAAGCTTCGCATGTCGTCGTACTTTGAATGGACGTGCGGGGCGGCTCCGGACGTGAAACGTGAGTTTCACAAGTTGTTTTTCACGACGACGCATGATCCAAAGCGACGAGCGATCATCGCGACGAAGAACATGTGGGATATTCCCGGTCTGAGCGAGAAGGATCACTGGAACGTGCCCTGGCCTCACGCCGCGGCTCATGCGGTGTTTGGTCCGGCGTTTGAACGCGACATCGCGATTGCGGATAAGGCGACGTTTCTGGGGCGCTACACGAGCACGGCGACGCCTCGCACGATGCAGAAGGATTGCGTGCCGGGTTCGGATGCGAAGTCGGGCGGTTTTGGAAGGTTTGGCGATGCATGCGCTGCGTTGGGCGGGGACTTCACGCTTGCGGCGGGTGCTTCGATTTCGTTTCATTATGTGATCGCGATTGCGAAGGACGAGGCCAGCGTCAAGGCGTTGATCGATCAGTATCGCGATGCAGATGCGCCGGCGAAGACGCTTGCGGGAGCGAGAAAGTTGTGGAGCGACACGCTTGCGCCGACGCGGGTGGAGTCCTCTTCGCCAGATGTCGACTTGCTCGCGAACGCGTGGCTGCCTTATCAGGCGATCAGCGCGCGCTCGTGGGGACGTACGGGGTATTACCAGCAGTCGGGCGCGTTTGGTTATCGCGATCAGTTGCAGGACAGTCAGGTGTGGCTGCCTTTGGAGCCTGCGCGATGCCGGTCGCAGATTCTGTTGCATGCGACACGCATGTTTGAGGATGGCAGCGTCAATCACTGGTGGCATGCGCTGGCGAACTTTGGTAATCACACCGAGTGCAGCGATGATTACTTGTGGCTTGCGTTTGTCACGGCGTCGTACATTCGCGAGACGGGCGACTTCGCGATACTCAATGAAAATGCGCCGTTCCAGAAGTCGAAGTTGGTGACGTCGCTGAAAGATCACTGCGAGCGGGCGATTGAGCGGTCGTTCAAGCGAATGAGCCCGCGTGGATTGCCGCTGATTGGGTCGTGTGACTGGAACGACGGGCTCTCTGCGCTTGGTCTTGAGGGCAAGGGCGAGTCTGTGTGGCTTGCGATGTTCCTGTGTTCGATTCTCAGCGAGTGGACGATGATGTATTCGTCGCTGCGCGATGCCGCGGGAGCGTCTCGCTGTCAGGCGCGGCGTGAGGCGCTGATCAATGCGATCAATACGCATGCGTGGGATGCTGAGGGCAAATCGGGAGATGCAGCCGCGAAGGGGCACTTCCGATGTGCGACGAAAGACAACGGCGAGTGGATCGGCGCTTCATCCTCGCCTGAAGGGAAGATACATCTCAATCCGCAGACGTGGAGCGTGCTAGCACAAACTTCCTCGCACGACCGCATCGCGGCGGCGTGGCAGTCTGCGAAGAAGAAACTTCTGACTCCGTACGGCCCGCTGCTGCTCGCGCCGGCGTACTCGATTCCTGATCCGGACATTGGGTATATCACCCGATATTCGCCGGGCAGCCGAGAGAATGGCGGGGTATACATGCACGCCGCGACTTGGGCACTAGCGGCGGCGTGTGGGATGCGTGATCAGGGGGCGGTTGAGCAGATTTGGAAGTCGATCGCGCCGCCTGTTCGCGGAAGCCCCCCGAGCGGAGATGCCGATGGATACGCGGCTGAGCCTTATGTGCTGCCGGGTAATGTTGACGGGCCTTTGGGCGAAAAGCCCGGCACGGCGGGGTGGACTTGGTATACGGGGTCGGCCGCTTGGTTGCGGCGGGTGGTGCATGAATGGGTTTTGGGAGTCAGGCCAGTCTGGGGGGCGGATTCCAAGCCCGCGTTGCTGATTGATCCCGTGCCGTTCTCAGGGCTGGGCAAGGTTCGATTCGCAAGAAAGTGGCGAAGTTGGACGCTGAATGTTCATTTCGACGCACAACAGTGGAAGCCCAACGCTCGACCCACCGTGACGCTGAACGGCGTTCCCGTGCCCGATGCGATTTTGACAGAACAACTTGCAAACACGCACATTTCCCATGGCGGTGTTGGCGAAGTGGCTGTAGAATGGAAGTGATTGAGGCCGATTCAGTTTGGACTCAGTCAGTTCTCGATAGGCGGGCAGTTTTTGGAGACCGACATGATGCGTTCACATTGTTCCACCTGTTCCCCCCGATCCCCCCAATCCGTCCAAAGTCGTTGTACGTCGAGGGTGACACGAGCATTTACTTTGATTGAGTTGCTTGTGGTGATCGCGATCATTGGTTTGCTGATGTCGCTGATTCTTCCAACGCTGCAGGGTGCGAGGCGCACCACGTGGACCGTGATTTGCCAGAACAACTTGCGGCAGTTGGGATTAGCGATCCAGATGTACATGGATGATCAAAAGGATCCAAAGTTTCCAAGTCTGCGCGATCCAGACCCTGCAAACCCCGGGTACGACCTTGGGAGTTCACCATTCCAACCCGTGAAAATGGTCGCGACGCTGCAACCGTACTTGGGTGATGCTGGAAACGCACCGTTCATATGTCCCGCTGCAAAGGGGCTCATGAGTGTCCGCGATCCGGAGAACGTTCGTTATCTTCAGTTTCTAGGTAATCGAGTTCTGACTTTACCGTACCCCGGCTTCATTGGAAATCCGCAGCCAACGATAACGACGTTCACGGAGTATTGGTTCAATGATTCTGCGACGATTGCTCCGAGCAGCATTCCTCCCGGCTTCTACCCCGGCGTTGGGGTTTCGAGCCAGCGAGCTCGACTTTGGCGATATCCGCAGTTTGTCGTGTGGAGCATGGACGCACTCGACGAATTCCCAAGACATCAAGCAAAGGCGAACCCGCGACGGAGTTCAACAGGCGATGAAGTCCCTGGCGAACACACCGGCAAGAGTAACTTGCTCTTTGGTGACCAAGCGATCCGCCTGATGGAATATCGAGACTATCAGGATCAAACCGATCCTGTGGGCTCGCTCGAAGACTTCTACAACTGGGGACATGCGTACTTGCGCTAGCGTGAGTTGCCTCAAATTCTTGTCGATGCGCAATAAGGATTACGAATGTTTGATCGAGTTCGAGAGTACATGAACAAGAATCCATGGGCCGGGTGGGTCGCTGCGGGACTGATCGCCGCGCTCGCCGTAGGTCTTTACTTTTATCGCATGAACAGCGGCGGTAACATTTACAGCCCTGAATCCATGACGGAAATGCTGACGATTCGCTATACGGATACCGATGATGTCGAACGCATCCCGCGTGGCAGACTCGACAAGATGATCCGTGGGCGTGAGAAACTCGACCCATCAGAAGGTCTTATCAACCCCAAGACCGGCAAGCCCACTGGAATTCTCGTGAACGAAAAGGACTGGAACGAGATGTTCGAGCGTATCAAACGAGAAAAGGCGCAGGCAAAGGAAGAGGCCAAGTCAGGCAACAGTCCGTTCGGCCCCGTCCAGAAAACTCCCGCCAAGCCCAAGTAGACAACAGCCCTGTCGTGGCCACTCGCTCAGAAATTACTCGCCGATCCGCGCTCGCTCTGTTTGGAGCCGCAGGGCTTGTGTACATCATCAAGGGAGGCGCGGAACTTCCGCCACTCGCCAAAGGCCGCCTCGTTCTCGACTACTGGGAAAAGTGGACTGGCCACGAAGGCAAGGCGATGGAAGCAATCGTCGACGCCTTCAACGAGTCGCAGGACAAGTTGTTCGTCCGCTACGTGATGACCAACAGCATCCATCAGAAGGCGATGGTGTCGATCCTTGGCGGCAATCCGCCCGACATCCTGGGGCTGTACGCCTTCAACGTGTCGAGCTACGCGAACGCGAATGCGATCTTGGAACTGTCAGACCTTGCGAAGAACGCCGGGCTCTCGCTGGAGCAGTACGCGCCGGGGATGCGGCCCGTGATGACGTATGGGCCGGACGCGAGTGCTGCGGGTTGGTACGGGATCATCAACACGGCTGGCACGCTGGCGCTGTATTGGAACAAATCGCTGTTTCGCGAGCGAGCGGCAGAACTGAAGGCACGGGGTCTTGATCCGACGAAGGCGCCACGCACGATTCGCGAACTTGATCTTGCGAATGAAGTGTTGTCGACGACGCAGGGCAACGGAACGCTCGGCTCATCTCCACTCACCCGCGCCGGCTTCATCCACATGGAACCCGGCTGGTGGTCATGGATCTGGCCCGCAATGTTCGGCGGTTCCATCTACGACCCACAGACAGACAAAGCACTCGCCGCATCTCCCGAATCCATCCGTGCCTACGAGTGGGTTCAGACATACCCAAAGCTCTTCGGCATCGACAACGTCGAAAAATTCCGCTCAGGCTTTGGCCCCTACGGCACAACCCAAAGCGCGTTCCTAACAGGCGAAGTCGCGATGGTCATCCAAGGCCCGTGGCTCGCCAACCTTATCAAAGCCTTCAAGCCCGATCTCGATTATGGCGTCGCTCCGCTGCCCGTCGTTGACGATCTGCTCGACGAGTCGCAACCCCTCACCTGCATCGACACCGACGTCCTCATGATTCCGCGCGGGGCAAAGCATCCCGAAGCGAGCATGGAATTCATCGCGTTTACGCAGCGGCGCGAGAACGTCGAGGCGTTGGCGGCGGCGCATTGCAAGGGATCGCCTTTGATGGATGTGAGCGAGGAGTTTTTCGCGAATCACGCGAACAGAGGCGTGCGCCTGCACACGGCGATGGCGGCGAGCCCGCGGGCGTTTCTTGCTCCATCATCTCCCAACTGGCCTGAGTACAAAGACCTGATTGATACAGCGTTTCAAGACATTTGGAAGTTGACTGAGCCCGCCGGGACTCGGCTTGCGCGGGTGCAGACTGCAGCGCAGGGCGTTCTTGACAAAGCGGCGGCGTATCGGGCGATGAGAGGCGAGAAATAAGGTCTATGAAGTGCGCTGAAATGCTGCGACGGGTTGTACGCTTTCCTACAATCGCGACTCGTTTTGACCGTCGCACGCGTTGCAGGAGTCGCTTCTGGGTCTCTTTCGTTCCATCGTCGATAAGTTCAAGCAAGGGCTGACCAAGACTCGCGAAGCGATCGTGACGGGGGCGCTTGGGCTGCGGAATATCTTGACGGGGCGGCGGCTTGATGAAGCGCTGATCAGCGAGATTGAGCGGCGGTTGCTGCAAGCGGATGTTGGCGTCAAGACGACGACGAAACTCGTTGAGGGGCTGCGGGCGGACTTTCGTTCGGGGAAGATGGACAATGGTGATCAGGCGCTGGAGTATCTCAAGAGGGAGATCACTGCGCTGTGGCCTTCGCAGGATCGCTCGCTGAAACTTGCTCCCGCAGGAGAGAAGCCCAGCGTGATTCTGGTGACGGGTGTGAATGGCGCGGGGAAGACGACGAGCATCGCGAAGTTGTGTGCGACGCTGCGGAAGGAAGGCAAGACGGTGTTGCTTGGTGCGTGTGACACGTTCCGAGCGGGTGCTGTTGCGCAACTTGAAACGTGGGCGCATCGATTGAATGTTGAAGTGGTGAAGGGGCAGCAGGGGGGCGATCCTGCGGCGGTTGCGTTTGATGCATGTGCAGCGGCGAAGGCGCGTGGAGTCGATGTGCTCATTCTTGATACTGCGGGGCGATTGCATACGCAAGATCCGCTGATGCGTCAGTTGAGCAAGATTCGCAGCGTGGTGCAGAAGCAGATACCGAGCGGGCCGCACGAGGTGCTGCTAGTGCTTGATGCGACGAGCGGGCAGAATGCGTTGCGGCAGGCGGAAGAGTTCACCAAGGCGGTGAATGTGACCGGGATTTTTCTTTCCAAACTCGACGGCACGGCGAAGGGCGGCATTGTGGTCGCGATTCGAGAGGTGACGGATATTCCGGTGAAGTTTGTGGGAGTTGGGGAGACGCCTGATGATGTCCAGACGTTTGAGCCTGGGGCATTTGTCGAGGCGTTGTTTGAGGCGGAGTAGGGGATGCTTTGTTGTGTTTCTAAGTTACTTATTGGCAGACATTTGGAGATGACTGGCTGAGCCGGCATTGTGCGGGGCGTTTTCTTACGGCTTATGCGGGGATTTTCGAACCGTGATGGTTCATCGGGTGTATATTTGATTATGCATTCTCAATAACGAGAGGCTGTGGTTTTGAGTCGATTTGGTCGCGGTCGATCGAAAGATTTCCGGAATAGAGCCATGCACAAGCAATTGCGGTTGATGTCAGTTGGAGCACGGGTCGCGGCGTGTGGTGCGGTGCTTGGAATTTGTGCTAGTGCGTGGGCACAGGGTGAGCGGCGTGATGAGACGGCGAAGATCACGCAAGATAGCGTGAAGGCGCAGTCGCTCAATGTCGTGGTGACTGTGCCTCCTTTGAAAAGTTTGGTGGAGTCGCTGCTTCCCAAGGGGAGCAATGTCACAATGCTCATGAGGCCTGGGCGCAGTGAGCATGGGTATGAGTTCACGGCGGAGGATGTCGCACATCTTGCGAAGGCGGATGTGGTGGTGCTTGTGGGATTGGGGTTAGAGCCTCGGGTTGAGCAGGCACTAAAGCGATCGAAGAACGCGAAGCAGGTGGTGCTGAATTGGGGTGAGTTGGAATCGCTCAAGCAGAGCGAGGAGCATGATCACGACCACGATCATGACCATGATCACGATCATGCACATGGAACAGTGGATCAGCACTTGTGGCTTGATCCGGCGATGGTGGAGCGGCTTGTGACCAAGGTTTCGGACGCGATTAAGAACGCGAGGGCTGATTGGTCGGCTGATGCGCTGAAGCAAATCGAAGAGGGCAAGGACAAGGCGATCAAGGAAGTGAAGGCGGTTGATGAGGAGTATCGCACGGGGCTTGCGCCGCTCAAGGGCAGTCCGATCATTTGTCATCATGACGCGTATTCGCGGCTTGCAGCGCGGTATGACTTGAAAGTGGTCGCGGCGATCAAGTCGGGCAGTGGGGGAGATCCGACGCCCAAGGACATTCGCGAAGTGGTGAAGGCGATTCAGCAGAGCAAGGCGAAGGCGATTTTTGTTGAGCCGCAGTTTGATCCGACGTTTGCGAAGAATATTGCAAAGCAGGCAGGCGTGGACGTGGCGCAGCTTGATCCGCTGGGGGACGGCGATTGGGCGGCGATGATGCGGAAGAATCTGGAGAGCCTCAAGAACAATCTTGGGACGAAGGAAAAGTGATCTGAGTTTGTGTGATCACTCGTCGAAGCGGCGGGCGGCGCGTTTCTTTGCGGCGAGAAGGCTTGAGCCTTGCTCGGTTTCATTGCTTTGGGGCTTTGTTTTTTCGGTGGATGCGGGCTGAGTTGTCGGCTGCGATTTTGCAGGTGGCGTGGTCGCGGCGGGAGCGGTTTGTGTATTTGTAGATGGGCTTGGCGCTGGTGCGGCAGTCGCGGCTGCGAGACGTGCGGCTCGGCGGCGGTCTTTGGCGGCTGCGGCGAGGGCCGCGGCGTCGTTGTCGCTGAGCGCGAGTGATGGGACTGCTTGGCGCTGGTCTTCGCTTGATTCGATTCGTGCTTTGAGTGAAGTCACTTGCTTCACGCCGGCGGCGCCGATGTCGTCGGCGCGTTCCTGGCCTGGCAACTTGAATCGCTTGCTCACGAAACGATCCCATGCGACTCGGCGGGAGGCGACGTCCATCAGGAAGAGGCCCAAAGCGGCGGTCATCAGGAGCATCCAGAGGCTGATGATGGCTTCGGCGGGCTTGATGCCTTGGCGGTTGTAGGGGTCGACGCTCTTGGGTTGCGTGATGTCGAGAACGCGGCCAGCACCTTCTTGTGCGATCGCGGCGATGAGCGAATCGTTGCTCGCGAGCGTGCGATACTCGACGCCTTCTTGCAGCGTGGTGCCGACGATGGCGGGGGTGAGTTTTTTCGCACCTGCGGCGGGTTTGACGAGTGCGACGTAGCTGCCGGTTTCGGTCGCGCGGACGTTGGCTTCGTAGACGCCCGGACCTGTTGCGGTGAGATTGATTTCGCGCGAACTGCCGGAGGGTTCGTAGAGTGTTGCGGGCACAGACAGGCCTGACGAGGGTGTGCCGTCTTCGTTGCGGACTTCGACGCGCACTGTGAGATCGTCGCCTGATGCGCTTGCGGTTGCTTGCACACCTCGGCCATCGGGCGGGCGCGATGCGGCGCGGACGATTTGGACCCACATGCGTTCGTAGCCAGGCCAGGAGATCCAGTTGTTGGCCCACTTGTGTGCGTCGCTCGTGAAGGCGACGACTTGGCCTAGGCCTACTTGCCATGAGGCGAGGAGTGGCTCGCCTTTGGACGAGATCATTGATTGCACGACGGTGGGGTCTTTTTTCACGCGAGTCAGGACGAGGCCGGTGAGTGTTGGAGTTTCGCGGATGCCTGAGATCATCGAGGAGCCGCTGGGCAGCACGGCGGGTTGGAATTCGCCTTCGCGGATGAGTGGCGTGCGGACGACCTTGACGGCTTTGAGGAAGATTCTCGGGAGCGAGCGCGGATTGATGGCGTGGTAGTACGTGCCGTTGCCTTTGCGGGCGACTTGATCGAGCATTTGCGTGTCGGCGTCGTCGCCCACTGCGATGGTGCTGACTTTGACACCCATCTTCTGCAACTTTTCGGTGAGGCCAATCAGTTCGTCGTCGCGCATGGACTTGCCGTCGGTGAGGACGACGCATTGCTTGGTTTTGACGTTGACGCCTTCGAAGAGGGCGATGGCGCGTTCGAGGCCTGAGGCCATGTCGGTGCCGCCGCCACTGCGAATATTGCGGACGGTTTCGATGGTCTGCTTGGATTCGCGATTGGGCGTGAGAGGGACGAGCGTGTCGGCGTTGCTGTTGAAGGTGACGACGCCCACGAGATCGTTGCGGTCGAGCGAGCCAATCGCGAGTGCGACTGCGTCGTTGGCGATTTGCTGTTGGGAGAGGCGCGAGCCCAAGACTGGGCGCTTCATGGAGCCTGAGTTGTCAAGGACAAAGACAGTTGCGACTTCAGGCGCGACGATGCGGTCGGGGAGTTCGACTTCGACGGGCAGGACGGATGCGATGGGCGTGCCTTTCCAGCCGCCAGCGCCGAAGGAATCGGGGCCGCCAATCATGACGAGGCCACCTCCGAGGTCGCGCACGAAGGCGACGTAGGCCTCTTGTGCCGCAGGGTCGAGCGCGTCGGCGGCGACATTCTCGAGGATCACCATGTCGTAGGCTTGCAGCGAGAGGATTTGCGTTGGGGCTTGCTCGGGTGGTATCGCGGTGACTTCGACGCCTGCTCGGCGGAGCGTTTCGGCGAGCGTCATGCCGACGCCTTTGTCCATCGCGTTGGAGACACCATCGATGAGCAGCACGGAGCCTTTGCCGGGCGAAATCGTGAACGATTCGCCTTGGTTGTTGTCGAGCACTTGGTCGCCTGCGAAAACGCCTCGCGGAGCGGTGCCGGCGAGTTCTTGATTGGTGAATTTTGTTTTCGCGTCGGGCTCGAACAGCGCTTTGAAGCGATGGACGCGGCCTTCGCCGAGTTCCACTTCGAGTTGAATGACGTTGCGACCTGTATTCAGCGCGACACGCTTGCCGAGGCCGGGCTGATCGCCATTGAGGTCGATGGCTGAGCCTTCGCGGAGCAGTTGCAGCGTGCCTTCGGTTGGCTGCGTTGCCCAGAGCACGACGCGCACGTTAATCGTGCTTTCCGCGGGAGCGGTGGGGGGCGTATCGACGGCTTCGACGAGAACTTCTTCTTTCAATCGATAAGAGAAGGGCACGACGTCGATAGGCAAGCCGCCGCGGCGTTCGCGGCCTGCGATGCTGCGGACTTCGCGCACCGCGGCGAGGGCGTCGCCTCGGGTTTGATTGCCATCGGTAAACAGCATGACGCGGCCTGCGGCGTCGGGCGGGATGATCGCGGACGCGATGCGGAGTGCTTCGGCGATGTTCGTGCCGTCGTTACCTGTGCCGATGAGTTCTTGTTCCCAAATGCGGCCTGGGCCCGGGAGACTTGCGACTGTTGCCTGACCATCGAAGACGACGAGTCCAGCGAGGTCTTCGATGCCTCGGTCGGCGAGCGTTGCTTGGAGAAATCGCTTCGCGGCGTCGCGAGCATCCTTTGCGGCGAGACCTCCAAAGTCTGCGGTGTTGCGAGGCGGTTGGTAGAAGCGCTCAACCGAGCCAGAGACGTCGATGACTGCGACAACGGCAAGCTTGTTGGTTTCTCGCATCATCGCGACGCCTGCGAGCAGCGCGGCGAGGGCGAGGGTGAGCAAAATGCGGATGGCAATCGAGACCCAGCGGCGGACCGGGGCCATCGCTTGAAAGAGCAGCAGGCCAAGCCACGCGAAGGGGACGATCGAGGCGAGCGTCCAGAGCCAGATTGGTTCTTCGAGGAAGAGCCGCATGTTCAAAAAGGGTAGGGAGAGGCGCTCGGGATGAGGCATTGGGGGTTGGCGATTGGGAACACTGGGAGTGTGTGATTTGGTCAACAGAGCGTGCATCGCCGCGAATTCACGTGTGGATTGGTGGATGGTCGATGTGAACGATGCCAGAATACGTGAAACAAGGAGCCGTGATGACTGACGCACCGAATCCCACGAACCCCCAGAGCATGCCCCCGAATCCTCCGACTTCTGTTCCCGGAGCAATGGGACCGCAAAGCGCGGAGCGAGCGCAGGCGCAAGAGTCGGCGGAAGTCGCCGGAGGCAAGGCGCTCGCGATTGTTTCGTACGTCATCAACTTTGTCGGCGTGCCGTTTTTCCTTGTGCCGTTCTTTATGAGGAACAATGCGTTTTCGTTGTATCACAGCAAACAGTGCCTTGTGCTGTGGATCGTGGCGTTGTGCTTCTCGGCGGCGGCATTTATCGCGAGTTTCATACCTCTTGTCGTCTGCATCACTGTGCCGCTCATGATCCTTGTGTGGATCACGCTGATCGTGTTCAACATCATCGGGCTCATCAATGCGATCAATGCGAAGGCCCAGCCATTGCCCTTGTTTGGCATCTGGGGCGAGCAGTGGTTTGCGAACTTCCGCAAGCAGTAGTTGAGTTCAAGGATCGCACTACGATGTGCGATGCCTACTCCAGCGGTTCATGCTCTTGTGCCCTTCGTTCACGTTGCAAGCGTGGACGATTCGCTCGCGTTATACGCACACCTGGGATTCGTTCCCGATTCGCGGCTGGCGGATCAGAGTGATCGTGCGTTCTGGGCGAGTGCGGTGAGTGGGAAGGCGAAGATCATGTTCGCGCAGGCGAGCGGGCCGATCAATCCGGATGATCAGGCGGTGTTGTTTTACATGTATTCAGATGATGTGAAGGCGCTGCGAACGCATCTGCTTGCGAAGGGGCTGCATGATGGCAGTGTGTTCAGTGGTGTGGCTGGGCCCAATGGCGGGCGGAAGGTTGTCTTTGAGGTCACGCATCCCCATTACATGCCCGCCGGAGAGATTCGTGTGCATGATCCGGATGGGTATGTAATTCTCGTCGGGCAACTTCGCTAAAGACGGGCAACGAGCGAGCGTTGAGCAACAACACTCCAATCTACGACGTTGCGATCATCGGCTGCGGAGCCGCGGGGTTGTTTGCTGGGATTTGGGCGGGGCGCGGCATCGGGTACGCCGACTCTCCGAGGCTGGCAAACGTCAGGGACGGCGTACCGAAACGCATTATCGCGCTTGATGGCGCACAAAAAATCGGCTCAAAAATCCTAGTTGCTGGTGGCGGACGCTGCAACGTCACGCATCACGCGGTTGATGAGAAGGCGTATGCGGGTTCATCGCCCAACGCGATCAAGAAAGTGTTGCGGCAATTTAGCGTTGAGCAAACGGTCGAGTTTTTTCGAGAGCGCGGGGTTGAATTGAAACGCGAAGAGACGGGGAAGTTATTTCCAGTAACGGATTCGGCGCGGACTGTGCTGGACGCGTTGCTTGGGGCTGCGGCGGACGCTGGTGTTGAGATCGTGCATCCGTGGCGGGTGGAGAGTGTGGAGCGTGAGGGCGAACAGTTTGTGATCCGGCGCGAAATGCAAGGCGACGTGATTTTGGCGCGTCGCGTTATTCTCGCCACCGGCGGCAAGAGTCTCCCCAAGACCGGCAGTGACGGCAAGGGACATGAGATCGCGAAGTCGCTGGGACATTCGATCACGCCTCATGTGTTTCCGGCGTTAGTACCTCTGACGTTGCCCAAGGACCATTGGCTGTGTGCGTTGTCAGGCCTGACGTTGAACGCGACGATTGAATTGCGCAGCGGCACGAGCAAGCGGCTGAAGTTATTCACGAACAGCACGTTGCTCACACACTTTGGGCTTTCTGGGCCGGGTGTTCTTGATATCTCACGGTACTTCACCGAGGCGCATCTCGCTGATGCGCAGTCGCACTTGGTTATCAACTGGATTCCAACGCTCGCGTTTGAGCAGGCGGATCAGCAATTGGAGCAGTTTGCGAAACAGACGCGGGGGACGCCTGTGCGATGGCTGAGCGATCATGAAATTCCGGAGCGATTTGGTCGAGCGATGTGCGAGCAAGCGAGGATCGATCCGGTCGCGCCCGCTCACACGCTGACGAGAGAAAAACGGCGTGCGCTCATCACGCTCGCAACGCAGTGTCCGCTGCCGGTGACGGGTGATCGCGGATGGTTATTCGCAGAAGTCACGGCGGGTGGTGTGCCGCTGAGCGAGGTGCATCTGGAGACGATGGAAAGCCGAATCTGCCCGGGCCTGCACCTGTGCGGCGAAGTGCTCGACGTCGATGGTCGCATCGGCGGGTTCAATTTTCAGTGGGCGTGGGCGAGTGGGTATGCGGCGGGGCGGGGTGTTCGTTAACGCGCATGCGTGTTGCAGAAGTGCAACTCGAGGTACTTCGCGACGTAATCGACGATGCTGCTTGCTTCCGGGATGTCCGGGTTGCTGGTGTAGCCCATGGGCTCGAAGCGCATGCCGCGGAAGCGGAGGAGGGCGTCTTCCAGCGAGAGGCCGTGCTGGATGGAGAGGCTGAAGGCGCGGCAGAAGGCCTGGCACATGCCGCACATGGTGGAGCCTTCCTTGGCCATCTTGATGAAGATTTCGCCGGGGCGGCCGTCGGGGTACAGGCCGATGGTCAGGTAGCCCTCGTGGTTCCCGATGGAGAACTTGTGGGTGATGGAGTCGCGGGTTGTGGGAAGTGACGCGCGAAGAGTCGGCATAGATCCTCCATGAGCGTTTGCCTGTTGTGGTTGCTCGCCACGAGTGTTTTCCGAACTGCCTTCCATGCCAGTTGTTCCCGTCCTGCGGCTGCTGCCTCGGGTCGATTCCATCAACCCGACAAACGCCGTCGCAAGGGGAAGACCATAGCCGCGTCGGTATCGGCGTCCACTCAGCGAATGCAAGAAATCTGAACTGTCAATTTTTCAACGCCCGTTCGGGATCAACTTCGGGGGTGAGTTTGAGACTTTCGTGGCAAATTAATTGGCGGGATGGGTTTGCCTGCCCTCAGGAGGCTCCAGTTGCCCTCCAAGCCCTCTACATTCCCGATATGCCAGCCGCCACGCCACCCGCCACCGCTCGTCACCTGCTTGGGCTACAGGGCCAATCTCGCTCTGAACTTGTCCGTTTGCTCAGCCAATCCCGCGACATGGCTCGGCGGCTGGAAACCGATCCGGCGGGATGCAACGAATTGTTGGATGGTCGAGTTGTGGCGAATCTGTTTTTCGAGGATTCGACCCGGACTCGGCTGTCGTTCACGGTCGCGGCGAAACGCCTTGGGGCGGACGTGATTGATTTGCTGGGGTCGACCTCAAGCGTCAATAAAGGCGAGACGCTGATTGACACGGCGTGCAATATCGAGGCGATGGGGGTGTCGGCTCTGGTTGTGCGTGCGAAGCAGAGCGGGGCGGCGGCGTTAATCGCTTCGCGGGTTGGGATTCCGGTGCTCAACGCCGGGGACGGCAAGCATGAGCATCCCACGCAGGGTTTGCTTGACACGTACACCCTCGCGGAGTCGCTGGGGCGGCTTGAGGCTTTTGACTTGTCAGGTATTCGAATCGCGATTGTGGGTGATATCTCGGCGTCGCGAGTCGCACGCAGCGCGATCGCAGCAATGACGACGTTGGGAGCGGATGTGGTGTGTGTCGGGCCCGTGGGACTCGCGCCGCGCAGTCTTGAGGCGCTGGGGAGTGGGGGAGCGGGGGGGTCGGGGGGAGCGGGCAGAGGTGGTGGCAGTTGTGCCGTGACGCATGATCTGGACGCCGTGCTGCCCACGCTGGACGCGATCATGATGCTGCGGATTCAGTTTGAGCGGTACGACGGAGCGAAGAACCCGGGGCCGGCGTCAGCAAGTGCGCCGGCGACCAATCCGCTGATTCCGTCAATACGCGAATACCGCGAGTTCTACGCGTTGACGCAGGCAAGGGCGGACAAACTCAAGGCGAAGGCAATTGTCATGCACCCGGGGCCGATCAATCGCGGGATTGAGTTGGATGCGGAAGTTGCGGACGGGCCTAAGAGCGTGATTTTGAGGCAGGTCACGAATGGGGTGGTGGTGAGGGCGGCGGTGTTGGATGATTTGCTGAATCGATGATGTTCGGGAGACTTCATGGCAAGCGTCTGTTGCGATGTTTTCGATATTTCGTTGGGCATGGCAGGCGAGTATGGTTTAGCCGTGTTAGCGTACTACTTCTCGCGTGAGAACTGTGGATTCGCACTTCAATCGCGAGGAATTGCTGCCAAATTCTGTCGTCCGCTCGACACAGAAATAGGCGGAATGGAAGAAAGGAGTACGCCTCCACGCAACGACGTGATTTGTGCGACCGATGGTCAAAATGTCAGTTGGTGTATCAACACGGAAGTACCGATGTCATTCTGTCCTTGGTGTGGAGCGAATCTGAAGACTTTTATCGACACTCATTTTGAAGCATTCTTCGATATCACCGAGCAAACTAGACAACTTGAAGCACTGAAAAGGTCATGCATTTACCACCGTCAGCGAGAAAGGGATGGCTTTCGCTGACCCATCGCCGCCCGCCTACCTTCGCGCGTCATGTCTCACCGCCTCTCCACAGATACCGACAACGGCTTGCTTCTCATCATCTCTGGCCCGAGCGGAGCCGGGAAGACCACGATCACTCGCGGCGTTGAGCGCACGGTGCCTGACTCAGTCTTCAGCGTGTCGTACACGACTCGCGCGCAGACGCCTGTGGACGTGGAAGGTGTTGATTATCACTTTGTCACCGACGACGTGTTCAACGCGATGAAGGCGAAGGGCGACTTCCTGGAAACGGCGGGCGTGTATGGCAAGCAGTATGGCACGCCGAAGGCGCAGGTCGTTGAGCAACTCCGCCGAGGTCGGCTCATGATTCTTGAGATAGACGTGCAAGGTGCGATCGCGGTGAAGCGGCAGATTCCCGACGCGTTCGCGATTTTCATCATGCCGCCGAGCGAAACCGTGCTGCTGGATCGCCTCAAGGCCCGTAAGCGAGAAGATGAATCGCAGATCGCTAAGCGATTCGCCGCGGCGAAGGCGGAGATTGAGGCTGCGCGTCAGTCGGGCGTGTATGACGTGTTTATCGTGAACGACAAGGTGGATCAGGCAATTCAGCGGGCGGTCGATCTGGTCAATGCCGAGCGGGCGCGGCGGAAGAAGTAACAAACTGTGCCACCAAGCGTGATCACGCCATCGCGTCACGCATGAGCGTTTCGAACGTGCCTTGACGCTCGACACTCTCTGGCGGCAACTTCTGGTTTGGCGAGCGGAGCGTGTACACGCCGTCGCTTTGCAGGTCCCACGCGTTGCGTTTGTCGGCGAAGTGGACTTCAAACATTCGCGCGATGCGTTGGCGTGCGTCCTGATCGCGCACGGGGCACGCGACTTCGACGCGGTTGGAAAGATTACGGTACATCCAGTCAGCACTGGAGATGTACCAATCGCCATCTTGCGGGTCGACTGCGCCGCCTGAGAAGTGATAGACGCGCGAGTGTTCGAGGAATCGGCCCACGACGGAACTGACGCGGATGTTTTCGGAGAGACCCTTGACGCCCGGAATCAGGCAGCAGAAACCTCGCACGATGAGATGCACCTGCACGCCCGCCTTGCTGGCTTCGTACAGGCGATCGGTCATGTCGCGATCTTCCATCGCGTTGAGCTTCGCCCAGATGCGTGCGGGCTTGCCCTTCTTCGCGAGATCGATTTCGCGTTGGATCATCTGATTGACGCGTTGACGTAGCGTGAACGGCGCGACGAGCAGCGTCTTGCACGCAGGCTCCTTGCCCATGCCAGTGAGGAAGTTGAACAGGTGCACGAGATCGCCTGTGATTTCTTCGTCACACGTGAGCAAGCCAAGATCGGTATACAACTGAGCAGTCTTCGGGTGATAGTTGCCCGTGCCAAGGTGCGCGTAGCAACGCAAGCCGCCCTTTTCTTTTCGCACGACGAGGCTGGTTTTGCAGTGGGTTTTGAGGCCCGCGACGCCATACGCAACGTGGACGCCTGCACGCTCAAGTTGCCGCGCGAAGCGAACGTTGCGGCCTTCATCGAATCGCGCACGAAGTTCCACAAGGCAGGCGACTTGCTTGCCCGATTCTGCTGCACGCACTAGATTTTCGATGAACGGGCTGTCTGGCGTCGTGCGATACAGCGTCTGCTTGATCGTGACAACGTCAGGGTCTGATGCAGCCGCGGCGATAAATCGCTCGACGCTCGCGTTGAAACTTTCGTAGGGGTGGTGGACGAGAATGTCTTGTTTGCGAACCTGCGAGAAGAAGTTTGCCGGGTTCGCGCCGCCGCCGCCGCCCGGCGCGCTGCTGAGGCGCATTGGCACGACTGCTTTCCAAGGCTTGAACTTCAGTTCTGGTCGATTGAGATCTGCAAGTTCCGAGAGCGCGAGCATGTCGATGCTCATGGGGCGCTCGTACAAGTCTTGCGGATCCGCGTTGAGTTTGTCGAGCAGCCAACGCACGGTGTGCGGCTGTGCGTTCTGTTCAATTTCCACACGCACGACGCGAGCGAACTTACGTTGCTTGAGATCGTCTTCGATGCTCTGCAGCAGGTTCGCGGTATCTAAGTCATCTTTCTGAATGCCTGCTGAACGCGTCACGCGGAAGGCGAAGCGATCGAAGATCTTCATTCCCGGAAACAACTCACCCAGATGCGATCGGATCAATTCGGACATTGGCAGTAGGCGTACGTCGCTGCTTTTATCAGGGAGTCTTGCGAATCCGCCCATGATTCCAGGGACTTTCACGCGGGCGAATGTCGAGTTGCCCAGGCCGGGTCCTCGCTCGCTTCGCGTTTTCTTTCCGCGCAGAGCCTGATTTGCGGCTGCAGCCAGCGCCGCTGCAACACTGTCGCCCGGATTCTCAACGAGCACACCGAGGTTGTTGGACAAGTTTGAGATGAATGGAAATCGGTGCGTGGGATTGACGGCGAGAGGCGTGAGGGCAGGGAAAACGTGATCGCGATACCACTCTTCGACAAACGAGCGGTCCTTCGCTGTGAGGTCAGATTCCTTTACGACGCGAATGCCAGCCTTCTCGAGTGCGGGCAGCACGGCTTTCTCAAGAATCTGTCCTTGTTCATCCAGAAGTTTTGTCACGACGTCGCGAATGGCGTGGAGTTGTTCGTGGGGCGTGCGGCCGTCGGGCGAAGGCGTTTCGACGCCTGCAGACACCTGACGCTTCAGCAGACCCACACGCTTCATGAAAAATTCATCGAGGTTGCTCGTGAAGATCGCGAGAAACCGCACGCGTTCAAGCAGCGGCATCTCCGAGTCCGCGGCTTGTGCGAGCACGCGATGGTTGAACGAAAGCCACGACAAGTCGCGATGGAAGTACTTGCTGGGCTGCTCGCCTGATATCTCTTCGGCAACCGAAAATGTTGAAGTCACTCCCGCCATTTCGTCTCTCTTCTATCGACACAATCGCGTCGCTTGATCAGGATGCGTCGCTGTGAGCGAGCACCTGAAAACCTCCAAACCCTTCAGGTCATACTGACTGGGCGAAAATGTACGAGGGCTCGCGGTGCGGTGAAAGTGAGACGCGAAACGCGAGTTTTTCATCTGAAATCGACGGGAAAACCACTTCTATCGCCCGGGGAAGTAGGTCGCAACGCAGCCCGGGGCCTCAGTCACGCTCACGGACGCGACTTTGCACGCTTTGGGCAACACATTCGCGAGTCGGTGCGTCAGTTCATCGCACACAAACTTGGCGATGAGTTCGGCGGTGGGATTGAGTGCGTCGGCATCGCTGTCGCGGAACGGCGGGACGTTGTTGAAGTTGTTGTTGTGAAATGGTGCGAGCACGTCGACGAGATGGTGGTGTACAACATGAAAGTCGCAGACGAGTCCTTCGGCGTCCAGGTTCGGACGCTCGATTGTCACTTGAAAGTGCCAGTTGTGGCCGTGAAGCGGTTCGCGAACGCCAGCGATGATGATCGCGTGAGCCGCGGCGATGGAATGTTCGACACGAATCGTGAACATTCGTTGAGAGTAGGAACGCGTCGCGGCATCTTCATTGCGGGGACGGATCACTTCTTGGTTCCAACTTTCGCCCGCAATTCCTCGGCTTCCTTCGTCTTGCCCGCGAGGTCCATGACTTTCGCGCCTTGATCGAACACTCGCTTGGTCGCCCAGTGATCGACGCCCACTTCCTTCAAGCACAACTCGTTCGCTCCGGTCTGCACGCGGATCGCTTCGTCAAATTGCTTGGCTTGCGCGAGTGAGTATGCGTAGGTCGTGGCCATCAATGCACGCCGCCACGGCTCTGGGAATGGGCTCTTGTCTTTCCAGGTGAGGTCGTAGACGGGCTTGAGAGTCTTGACCGACTCGTCGATTTTCCCGGCTCGCGACTGCATGACACCCAGCGTCTGCATCGAAGACAGCGTCGCTGCGTTGTCCGCGCCATACACCTTGGTTGCCATGTCGACGGATTCGCGAGCGGCGCGGATGGCGTCGTCGAATCGCTTGGCTTTCGCGTACACGCCCGCAAGATTCGCGAGTGGAGTGACCATCTCGGGCGTGCCTTCCTTGCCCGCCTTGCGATATCGCGCGATCACGTCTTCGTAAATCTCCAGCGCCTTGTCCCACTGCTCCAGTTGCTCGTAGCAGTTGGCGATGTTGTTGAGGAAGATGAGATTGGAGCGATGCACTGAGCCAAAGGTTCGTTCCGCGGCTTCTTTCAGGGGCAGCAGTGTGTCGAGCGCAAGTTGGGGTTTGCTCTGATCGAGATACAGCACCGCGAGATTGCCCGACGTCACGAGCACTTCGGAAAAGTCTGTACCTTTGATCGCGATGTAGTCCTTGATGACCTGCTTGTACTGCGCTTCTGCACGATCCAGATCGCCCTTGCTGTGGTACGCGCTGGCGATGTTGTTTTCGATGCCGATGCGCTGCAGTTTGATCTCTTCCGTGTCGCCAACCAAAGCACGCCGACCTTCTTCGTACGCGGCGAGCGCTTCGTCGGGTTTTCCCACGCGACGCAGGCAGACGCCCAGCGTTGCGTAGGTCGATCCCAATTCCTTCGATGTCGTGATTCCAGCCGCCTTGTAGTGCTCGATCACGGTGTTCAGCGAACTTGCGGCTTTTTCAAAGTCGCCTTCGTACGCGTACGACGTTGCGACGTTGCCCTCAGCGAGCAACTTGTCTTCGCGGGTGTCTTCGCTCGTGGACAGAGAGTTGTAGAGATCAAGCGCACGCTGATGGTGCGTTCTGGCTTTGGCGATTTCGTCGAGGCCCAGATAGATGTTACCCAGCGTTGAGTGCAACTGCGCGAGCGTGCGGGGCTGCTTTTCGTAACGCTTGTCGACTTGGTCGGCGGCTGTATTGACAGCGTCGATCAACTTCGCGTCCGCCGCGCCGCCTGAGGCGGGATTGGCGTTGGTCAAGAGGTCTTGAAGGAATTGGACGGTGCCCTTGGCTTTGTCGCTTTCCGCCGTGGCTCGCTTGGATTCTTCGTTTGCGCGGGTTGCCTCTTGCTGTGCGATCGTCCGCTGGCGTTCGGCGGTGCGGGCAGATTGCACGGACACGATAGTGCCGATCGAGACGGCAGAGAGAGCAATTGCGCCGGCGATAGCAGCGACGCGGTAGCGTTTGGCGGTGCGCTGCAATCCTCGCCAGGCACTTTCGCGACGGGCGCGGATGGGTTCGCCTGCGAGGTGGTGGCGGATGTCGTCTGCGAGATCGCCAACGCTTTGGTAGCGTTCTGCGGGAACTTTCGCGAGCACTTTGGCGAGGATGACTTCGAGTTGTTCGTCGAGAGCCGGGTTTGATTGCCGCGCGGGCGTGGGCTGCGTCGTGACGATGTTGTTGAGGGCGGTGTGTAACGCGCCCGAGATGTCGTACGGAAACTTACCTGTCAGCAGTTGATAGAGCATCACGCCCATCGAGTACACATCGCTGCGGGTATCGATCTGGTCCTGCTCGCCGCGGGCCTGTTCGGGGCTTGCCCAGGGCAAACTGCCCAGAAACTGGCCTGTGGTGGTGATGGTCACATCGCGGGGCGTGCCGGTGGATGAATCCGTTTTGCTTTCATCGCCAACCTTTGCCAAGCCAAAGTCGAGGATTCGCGGGTTGCCGTCAGCGTCAACGCGGACGTTGCTCGGTTTGATGTCGCGGTGAATAACACCGCGATTGTGTGCGTATTGCAGAGCGTCGCAGACTTTGAGGAAGACGTTGAGCGTGCGGGTGATGTCGCCCGCGGACTGCTTCACGAACTCATCCAGCGGCACGCCCTCCGCAAACTCCATCACGAGATAGGCCCGGCCGTCCGTCGTACGTCCACTGTCATAGACGCGGACGATCCCGTTGTGACGCAGGCTCGCCGCGAGATCGACTTCTCGTTCGAATCGTCGCTGACCAGTTTGTGAGTAATACGCGGAATCGAGCAGCAGTTTGATGGCGACTTCGCGCTTCGTAAAACGCTGCACCGCGCGGTACACGATGCCCTGACCACCCCGCTTGATTTCTCGAAGGTCTTCGTAGCCCGGAATCACGACCTGCTGAGCCGCGCCGCGCGAGCGTTTGAGTTCGCCAAGCAGCAAGTTTTCATCCTGAAACCAAGACTGCGAAGAACTCGCCGACTTTGTCGTGTAGCTGTCAGGTTGTGTCGGTGTGCTAGACATAATGAACGCTGAACATGAGAACGCAGGTCTCTTTTTATTTCATCTCAGTCGCTTACATCAGCCCGAACGAGAAAAACGTGACGTTCCACTGACGAAGGTCCACCTGTTGCATCGTGTCGAGAAAAAGTCTTTTCACCGTCTCACATCTCGTCGACCGAGACGGTCGATGAAGACATCAGGAAAATTGGCGGGGACCGCCAATCTACTCAACCCTCCTCCATCACCTGCGCCTCAATCAACTGACCCAATCGCTTTGTGATCCGCGACTTGATTTGATACAACGCTTCAATCGACACACCTGCATCCTTCGCAACGCTTTCCGCGTTCTCGCCCATCACCGCGTAGCGCTCAAACGCCGTGCGATCGCGTGCGGAGAACTCGGCATCGATGATCCGCATGGCGTGTCGCAGGTGGTGTTGTCTCCATTCCTGCTCCCACTGCGCGTCCTCCGCCGGATCATCCGAGACAGTCGCTCCGGCTCCACCGACGCCTCCAAGTCCAGACGACAGCCCAGTGGA
This sequence comes from Phycisphaerales bacterium, assembly GCA_046350435.1. Lineage (GTDB taxonomy): Bacteria > Planctomycetota > Phycisphaerae > Phycisphaerales > UBA1924 > BJHL01. The sequence goes on along the minus strand of JAXMAK010000004.1, from coordinate 462,399 downwards.
GCCTCCCGACATACTTCCTAGATTGATTGCAGGGGGCTTCTGACGCGATTTTTTGTAAATCGCGTGAAGAACGACGGTTTTCAGATAAGACCGGAAACGCCCGATGCTCGGGTCATACGTAAACCCCGGCATGGACTTGGACAATGACAGCAGCACGTCCTGCAAGACGTCATCGGTATCGCTGACTTGCAGCCCGTGGCGTCGGCACACGGCCCGGATAAGTTCACCGTAACGGTCCACAAACTCCCGCCACGCGGCTCCCGATGAGCCCGCGCTGCCACCAACCGCCAACCTCGCGAGAAGTGTGGCGTGCGTCTGCGTTTGCGAATTTGCAAGCCCCGCAGGTAGCACGCTGTAAGGTACCACAGTTTTGGCGTATTGCAAGCGTGATACCCGGAGGTTTTCGTAGATTGACAACCACTCGACGCGCGGCTGGTGTTTTTCGGTCTTAGCCGCGGATTTATGGCCCCGGGATAGGGAGACCAACTTTGCGGGCTGGGTCGAAAACTTCTTTGCAGGAAAGGCAAGATTGTCTGCCCAAAGTCCGTCATGCAAACGCTGTTCTAGCATCCCGGATTCAGCCCGGCGGTTTCCATGCGCTGGGGTTCAGCAGATCGTTGACTCAACCTTCGGAGGTTTGCGTGATCGGCCAACGAACAGAAGACCTTGCACGCGAAATCTTCGATCGCCTGTCGCCCTTGTCGCGCAACGACACGGAGCGAGAGTCGACGCTCGCGCGTTTGAAAGATTCCGAGCCGACGGTGTACGCTGAAGTGAAGTCGCTGCTTGATCACCACGACAACACGCACGACTTTTTCGACAGTGGCGTGCTCAACCTCAACAACGTGCTCTCGCCCGAACTCGCACGGACTGTTAACAACGATGAAGGCCTGAGCCAGGTCGGCGCGTACAAGATCATCAAGCGACTGGGCTATGGCGGCATGGGCGTGGTGTATGAAGCGCAGCAGGAGACGCCTCGCCGCAGCGTTGCGCTGAAGTTGCTTCGGCCTGACGTGTCCTCGCGTTCAGTCGCGAGACGATTTGAAGCCGAAGCCGAAGCGTTGGGCAAACTGCAGCATCCCGGCATTGCGCAGATTTACGAAGCGGGCCGAGCGATGGTGGGGGGCTCGGAGCGGATGTTCATTGCGATGGAACTGGTGCGAGGCCCGACGCTCGCGAAGTTCGTGAAGCAGTCGAATCTCACGACGCAGCAGAAGATTGAACTTGTTGCGCAAGTCGCCGAAGCAATCGACCACGCGCACCGCAGAGGCGTCATTCACCGCGACTTGAAGCCGGGCAATATTCTGATTGATCCGACCACGAATCGTCCAAAGGTCTTGGACTTTGGCGTTGCTCGTCTCGCGACGGACGACATGCAAGCACAGACGATGCACACGCGAGCGGGGCAATTGCTGGGCACGCTTGAATACATGAGTCCTGAGCAACTCGCGGGCGATCCCAGCAAGGTGGACGCTCGCAGCGACGTGTACGCGCTGGGCGTAATCCTGTATGAGTTGCTGAGTGGCGATGTGCCGATCAATCTCAACGGCAAGGATCTGTTCAGTGCAATCGATACCGTTCGCTCAACTGAACCAAGGCGGCTGTCGCGCACGATGCACACCTTTCGGGGCGAAGTCGACGACATGACGGCGATGGCGCTGGAGAAGGATCCGACAAGGCGCTATCAAACCGCGCAGGCGTTCGCAGACGACTTGAAGCGTTTTCTCAACAACGAACCCGTCGTTGCACATAAGCAAACCGCGTGGTATCAAGCGAAAAAGTTCGCACAGCGTCATCGCACGCTCGTCATCGCAACAGCAGCAGTATTTGTCGCCCTGACCGCAGGTCTGGTCGCTGCGTTGTATCAGGCGAATCGAGCAGAGAAGGCGAATGCGAGCCTGGCCGATCAACTGAAAGAAGTTCAGCGGCTGTCCGCCGCAGAATCACAAGCCCGCAAGGACGCCGAACAGGAAAGTCAGAACGCCAATGCAGCACTTGCGTACCTCGTGTCGTTGCTAGGGCAGGCCGCTCCCGAGCACACCAAAGGCAAAGAGATGACAGTCCGCGAGGCGCTTGAAAAGGCGACAGTGGATTCGGAGAAGGACTTTGCCGACAAGCCCAAGGTGCGTCTGCACCTGTACGACGTGATCCGCCAAAACTTCATGGCGCTGGGCGAGACGCAGCGAGCGGAAATCTATGCGAAGAAAGCCGTCGATCTCGCGAAGCAGATTTATAACGATGACCCGATGTCGTGGGCACCATACACGGGCGACCTTGCAAACTGCCTCATCAATCTCGATCGCAACGAAGAGGCGGAAGCAGTCACTCGAGAAGCACTTTCACTCGTCATTGCAAAGGTAGGAGAAGACCACGACCTGACAGCAACCCTCAAGATGCACTTGGGGGTCGCGTTGCGTCATATGGAAAGGTTCGATGAAGCCGAGCCACTCCTTCGCGCATCGCTGGCTCACCGGGAAAAGTCGCTCGGCGCGGAGAACCGAAGCACAATGGTCGTGGTGAACGACCTTTCGTTGCTGCTCAAGTACATGGGAAAGTTTGAAGAATCCACGCAGCTTGCTCGGCGCAACCGCGACACGACTGTCAAAAACTTCGGCGAAGATCACCCCGACGCGATCGCTGCGAACGCAAACCTGGTCGGCTTGCTCGACGCGTCTGCACAGGATGAAGAAGCGACCACACTGGCCGAGCAAACGTTGGAGCGGGCCAAGCGAGTGCTGGGCGAGAAACATCCGGACACGTTGCAGGTTGCGCTTGCATTGGGTACGGTGCTGCTCGACACCAAACACAACGACGATGCCGTCAAGGTTCTCGAACCAACGCTCGAAACCATGCGCGAGGTGTTCGGGCCGGACCACGGCAACACGCTCAACACCATGAACAACCTCTCGCTTGCGTATGAACGAGCGGGCCAACTTGACAAGGCCAGCCAGACGTTGGAAGCGCTTGCTGCGGTCATGGTCGTCAAGGAACCCGAGAGCATCCGCACTGTGATAACGCTCGGAAATCGCGCTCGCGTTGTGCGCACGTTGAAGCAATTCCAACTGTCCGAAGACCTCGCGAAGCAGGCTCTGGACATCGCAGACAAAGTGCTGCCCGATGGTCACCCGCTGCGCACTCGTTCGCAAATCGCGTACGCGTCGTCGCTGATCTCAAACAACAAAGTCGAGCAGGGAATCGCGATCGCGGAACCCGCCTACGCGAAACTCTCGGAGAAAGGCGCGCACGTCCCCAGCGCCAAGTCCGCGGCGAAGGCTATTGCTGAAAGTCTCAAAACGGTCAACAAACCCGAACTTGAGGCACAATGGCGGACGCGTGAACAGGCAACAGATCCTGCATCCGAGAATCAACAGCCAAAGTGATCAGGGCTTTCCCCCAACGCCGAGAGGTGGCCTACTCGCTCAGCCCAACCAGCCCGTACAAACGTCACAATGACGGTTACACGGACGCGGTTATTGCCAACAAGTCGCTACCAGCCACTCTGGAAACTCGATACTACAACAATGCCTTGGAACTGGGTCTCAGGCCAGAAAAAGTCTCACAGAAACCGCGTGGCAGAACGCCATGACGCGGCCAATCTGTCTGTGCTCCAGCTCGGACAACTCGTCGATCTTTCCTCCACCGGAATGCGGCTGAAGTGTCCCAAGAAGCCCAACTTTGAAGTGAAGCAAATCCTGCCACTGCAGATTTGCAACGATGGTCAGTGCGTCAAAGTCAGTGCACAAGTCGTGTGGATTCGCAAGACGTCATTCACAGGCAACGAAACGCACGTTGGTTTCAGGTTTGTGGACGTCCGCCCCGGCATTCAGAAAGCCATCGATCAATTCGCGCACTTTGGCTGCATCACGAACACCAGCAATGGCGTCAGTTTCTTTTCAAATCCAGCCGCGGTTGCTGCGAATCACAACACAGCGCAGGCAAAGCCAGCAGCGGCTACAAACCCGCAGGCTTCGCCCGCTGCCAATGCATCGAGCGCAAAGCCAAGTCAGGCATCGTCGAGCACTAGCAACGCTCAATCGCCGCCGCCCCCGACCTTCAGCGTCGCGGTTGAGGACATCTACCAGCATCTCGGCTTGACGATCGACGCCACCGACGAGCAAGTCCGCAAGGCGTATCACGCGATGGCGATGAAGTACCACCCGGATCAATGTCGGGAAGAAAATGCGGAAGAAAAGTTCCGGCTGATCGCAAAGACGTATCTCGTTCTAAAGGATCCGACCAAACGAGCGAAGTACGACGCGATGCTGCGTGCGACGATGGACAAACCAAATCAAAACGCGGCGTGAGATGCCTGCGAAAGATTGGACTTCTCGCCCACGCGTGAAACTGATAGTCAATCCTTAGAACGGCGTCGCACTCTCAAACCGCACGCGTTTCCCCGTCGCTGGATCCCAAAATGCAAGCAACCCCGCATGCAGCATGAGACGCTGCGAAGGCTCTGCAACGCCGTACAGCGGGTCGCCGACAATCGGGCATCCAAGCCCCCCAGTGGTCCATTGTTCTTGCTCGACATCGTTGCGACGAATGCGAGTGGGTGTCGCTGCGTGTACGCGAATCTGATGGCTTCGGCCTGTGATTGGCTCAAATCGCACTCGTGCGCGGTCTACTTCATGCGACAGCACTTGAAATCGCGTTTGACTTGGCTTGCCATGAATAAAGTCGACGATTTGGCGAGGCCTGTTGTCAATATCAGTTCGCATCGGCACGTCAATCAGCCCCGATTCGCTCGCAGGAATGCCCGAAACGAGCGCGAAGTACGCCTTCTCAACCTCGCGATGCTCAAACTGCCTCGACAACTCACGCTGAGCGTCTTCATCAAGCGCAACCACCATCAAGCCTGAGGTGTCCATGTCAAGCCGATGCACCATCATGGGACCGCGGGCCTCGGGAATCGCATCTTTGACCCGCGCAATCACACAATCTTGCTTGTGCTCGCCCTTGCCCGGCACAGACAAAAACCCCGACGCTTTCTCGATGACGACGTAGCCACGTTCTCGCTGGACTATGTTGATTGCATCCTTCATTCAGATATCCATCATATTCAAACAGCGAGAATGCGGGCTTGAACTGGTGTTGTGCTTGAGTTTCCAGCGGTCTCGCATTCGTTTCAGAAGAATCAGACTTCTGCTGCTCGCCTTCCAACAATCACCCATGCAACCCATCTCTCTTCTCGTCTTCGACTTCGATGGCGTCTTCACAACGAATCAAGTTCTCGTCATGCAGGACGGCACGGAAGGCGTGCTGTGCAATCGCAGCGACGGGCTGGGAATCGGCATGCTCAAGAAAACGGGCATGCCCATGCTCGTGCTGTCGGCAGAGGTGAACCCGGTGGTCGCCGCACGTTGCAGAAAACTCAATCTCGATTGCGTACAAGGTGAGGCGGACAAACTCGGTGCGCTCAAAAGGATTTTGAAGGAACGCAATCTCGATCCGAAGACCGTCGCATATGTCGGCAACGACGTGAACGACGTTCCCTGCATGCAGCACGTTGGCTTTCCGATCTCAGTTGCGGATTCCTGGCCCAGCGTGCATGCGCATGCAAAACGCACGACAACAAGGCCGGGCGGGCACGGCGCGGTGCGAGAGGTGTGCGAGTGGTTTTTGGAGGCGAAGGGTGGGGGCGTGACACAAGTCGGAAGTCATACCTGAGAATGATGGTTGACTACGCCCTCGTCTCCCAAGTTCTTCAACATCGCCTCAATCTTCTCGCGGATCAACTTCATCGCATCTTCGTTTGACATCGCAAGCAACGTCTCCGCGCTGATCGGGTCGCCGTATTGCACGGTCACGCGTGCTTTCCAAGGGATGGGCAGTGGGTTGCGGCGGGGCCAGGCTTTGTACGCGCCGGTGATGGCGACGGGAACGACCGGGCACTTGGTTTTTCTCACGAGTAGCAGCACGCCTGCGGCGAAGGGTTGTAGTTTGCCGTCGAAAGTGCGCGAGCCTTCAGGAAAAATCAGCGTGCCTCTCCCTTGGTTGAGTCGGCCGATGACTTCGCGGATCGAGGCCATGTCTTTACCGCCCGCGCCGCTGACTGGAATGGAGTTGAGCGCACGGATGAATGGCCCGAGCAGTGGCACTTTGAACAGGCCTTCGCGGGCGATGTAGTCGAAGTTTCGCGTCATGACTTGGCCGCCGATGAAAGGCGGGTCGAAGTAACTCTGGTGATTCGCCGCGAGAACGACGGCGCCTGTCGCTGGCACTTTGTGGATATCGATTGCGCGAAGTCCCCAAAAGAGTCTTCCCGCGTTGCGAGGAAACCACGCGACGAAGCGGTAGAAGAGGATGCTTCCGACGGACGCGCCGGGCTGCATGCGCCTGAGTGATTCGAACATGGGGCGATGTTAGAACACGAAATGCGAGGATGTTGGTTCACTTCGCGCTGGCTGTTGGCTGCGTTCTGGCTTTCTCACGATGGTGGGGCAGAGCGATCCAAACGAGGACCAGCGTGCGGGCCAGCGTTGATGCGAGGAACGTTGCGATAAACGCGACGCGTGTGTCGCCCATCTGCTTCAGCATTGCTCCGCCCGCGTATGAACCTGCAGCGCCGGAGGTGTATTGCAACAGTCCGAACTTCGCGAGCATGCTGGTGCGTTCTTCTTCGGGAAATGTGGAAACGGTGGAGAGCCACACGGACAGGTCCCAGCAGGCGATGGCCATGCCGCAGAACAGTTGTGCGATCACGAGCCAGCCGATGTTTGTCGAGAACGTCCATAATGCTGGGCATGGAGCCATGAGCAAGGCAGCCATGAGAATGAGGCGATCTCGTCCGTGTTTCGCGGCGATTTCACCAGCCCAGCCGACGACAAGCGCGCGTCCGAGCATCCAGCAAATGATCATCGCGGCCCAATGCAGGAACGACGCGTGGGCGATGTCTTTCACGTACGCAGCCCAGAAGGGCGAGCCAATCATCATCGCGAATTGAAACGTGCAGAGGCGAGCGATGAGGGCGGCTCCGGGACCTTTGCGGACTCGATCAAGCAGTTCAGTGACGCTGAGAATTCGCAGCGAACTACTCGCATGCTGCGGCTCTTTGTGCAGGCCAAGATACGCCGCCGACACAGCTCTCGCGGCAGTCGCGAGCAGGAATAGCACGCCGAACGCAGGGAGCTGTGGCCGGGTGGACCAAGACTCAGGAACATGCAGACCGATGTTGCTCAGCAGCGGTATGAGTTTGGGCATCCACGCGGTTGAGTATTCAAGCAGCAGCGCGCCGATGGCGACGCCGATCATCGCACCAACTTGGAGCTTGCGATTGCGTGCCGCGAAAAATCGTGCTCGCAGCGGGCCCGGCACGAGCAGGCTCATGAGTGTGGACCATGGGGCACCGCCCACGATCGCGCCACAGTGATAGATCGTGACGATCACGAAGACCAGCCACATTGGTGCAGAGCCACGAAACGCGATGATCGCGAGCGGAATGCACGCGATGGCCTGAAGCCAAGCAGTCGCCGTGACGATCGTGCGATAGGAACCAGCCCATCGGGTGATGTTGGGCGATGCGAGTTGTGCAAGGCTTGCGAGCATCAACGGAACTGTCAGAATGAGTCCGGATGCGACCGGGCTTTCGAACATTTCGAGGATGAACAACGCGAAGAAAGTTTCCGCCAGTCCGAACATCACCATGTAAAACCAGCCATCGACGACGGAGCATCGCATGTTGTGCCGCAGGTTGGTGCGGACAAATGCGTGCTGGGTTTGCGTGGCGGGAGGTGAAATCAAGCATGCAGATTAGGGGGCAATTCGCGTGGACACGACGCGAGGAATTCCCAGCGGATTCTGGTAGTAAGCCGCGACGATTTGGTTAGCGTGATGGCACAGCGACGAGAAAGCGTCCTGATCGTCTCGTCGAATTCGCGTACTCTGTGCCGTGCTCAATCAGCGATTGCAAATTGCGGTCCAACACATGCATGCCGGCCGAAACGACGCCGCGGCTGCGACGTTGCTTGAACTGGTTCGTCGCGAACCCAAAAACCTGCATGCAGTGAACTTGCTTGCGTCGGCATTGCTGCTCAGCGGAAAGTTGGATCAGGCGTTGTACTACGCGGAGCGTGCAGTCGAACTTGCTCCGAATCTCGCGGCGGTGTACGGCACGCTCGGGAATTGCCTGACGGCACAGGGGAAGTACGAAGCTGCGCATGCTGCGTTTGAAAAGGCATGGAACATGGGCATGCGTGAGGCGGGCATCGCTGAGAGCATGCTGTATTGCTTGAGGCAGTTGGCGAAGTGGGCAAGCGGCGCGAAGTTTGGCAAGTTAGCGATGGACACGTTGCCAAACGCGCCGGTGGTGGCGGTAGTGACTTCGGAATGTCTGCGGCAACTCGGGCGCAGCGAAGAGGCACTTGCCCTCATTGAACCTGTCGTGAGAGCGTTCCCGCAGCACTACGAGGCACGGCTCGCCTATGCCACGCTGCTGAATTATGTTGACGGTCGCGCAAAAGACCTGCTTGAAGCGCATTGTGCGTTGGCCCAGTTGCTGCCCGAGCATCGTGTCAAAGTGGGATTGCCAACAACAAACAAAAAACAATCTTCGTCGCCGCAACTGCCGCCAAAGCGAGTCGGAGTGAAGCGAATTGGCTTGGTTTCTGGCGATTTTCGACGACATTCCTGTGCGTGGTTCGTTCTACCATTGCTACGGCAAGCACAGGACTCTGGCTCGCTGGAATTCGTGCTCTATTCCAACGAGCCCACGCAGGACGACATCACTGAGCAGTGCAGATCGCTGGCCGTGGGTTGGCGGGACGTGTGGACGTGGAGCGATGCGAAACTTGTGGAGCAAGTGAAGTCAGACGGCGTTGATGTGCTGGTTGATCTCGCCGGACATACGCCGGGCAATCGACTTCGTGCATTTTCGATGCGAGCCGCGCCGCTGCAAGCAACGTGGCTTGGGTATCCGGCGACCACTGGAGTCAAAGAGATCGACATTCGAATTGTGGATTGGATGACTGATCCGAGTGCTGATGCTCAGAGCGTCAACATCGAGCGATTGATCCGGCTTGGGCAAGAAAAAGACGAAAGTCACCAGCCGCTGTTCTGCTTTGAGCCGCCAAGTGATCTGCCGCCAGTTGGCGAAGGCGGTGCGGGCGGTGTTGTGTTCTGTTGCTTCAACAGTCTGCAAAAATATAGTGAGGCAACGCTCAAATCATGGGCCGAGATTCTCCGCCGCGTGCCCGATGCGACGCTTGTCATCAAGTCCCAAGGCACGAATGTTGAAGAGGTGCGTGCCGATCTCGAAGCAAGGCTGCGAGACGCGGGGCTCGCGATGGATCGCGTGAAGATCATCGGATACGCACCGACGAATCAGTCGCACCTTGCGATGTACCAGACGTGCGACATCCAACTCGACACTTTCCCGTACAACGGCGCGACGACGACTTGCGAGTCGCTCGCCATGGGCGTGCCCGTCTTGACTCGCTGTGGCGATACGCACGCCAGCCGAGTCGGGGCATCGATAATGACGGCGGTCTATGGGGAGGCGGCGAGTGCGTTTATTGCGAGGAGTGATGAGGAGTATGTGGGGAAGGTGGTTGGGTTAGCCGGGAGAGTGGGAGAGTTACGCAAACAGCGACCTGCATTGCGGCAACAGGTGCTCAACAGCAACCTCTGCAATCCTACAGCATTCACTCAGGCGTTTGCTCAAGCATTACGAGATTGAAGTTGCTCTGTTCCCACGATCCCAAGACATCGCAGAGCGATCACGTGTGCGAAAGCCACCATTTCAAAATGCTCAGATGCGATGGATAGTTGAGGCTGATGAGCACAAACAAGATACTCAGTCCGGCTAATACATACCAGACGCGCCGAAACTTCTTGACATGAGCATTTCCCCGTCTGATGTGCGCAGCCGCTAAGACTACTGGCACAAAGAGCACGATTATTCCAAAAAAATTCGACAAGAAGCCAAAGTACTCGCCGATGCCGGTTACGGGGATGTTCTTCGTGGGCATTATGCCGGCTTTTCGCCACGTGTCGGCCCAAGCGAGAATCGGAACTGTTGAAGTCAGAAATGACAAGACCGCTGCACACCAAATGACGGACAGTTCGATCCGAGTGGCGTCATGCTGCAACTTCGAGTGCCAAGACCAAACGTGGTCCAGTGAATAACTCACGCCACATTCGGGACAGCGCTTGACGGTCGCGTCGTGCGTGGTTCCTGAAATGTCATAGCCGCAATGACGGCACCACATTGCGAATGATAAGAAGCATTCAGCACATCGAAACTATTGGCGGTTCCTCCGGCTTGGAAAGCCGGGCTACCCAAGCCAAACCTCAATACGCCATCGTCTGCTCAATCGCCTCGACAATGCGTTTCGCATCGGGCAGGTAGTCGAGTTCCAGTTTGTAATACGGCATCATCGTGTCGAAGCCGCAGACGCGCTGGACGGGGCACTTGAGGTGCAGGAAGCAGTGCTCCATGAGAATGGTCGCGATTTCGCTGGCCATGCTGGCGGTCTTCGGGGCTTCCTGCACGACGACGCAGCGGCCAGTCTTCTGCACGCTGGCGACGATCGTGTCGCGATCAAGCGGGTTGATCGTGCGCAGATCGATGAGTTCGACGCTGATGTCTTCGGGCAACTTGTCGAGTGCTTCGAGGCACTGGAAGACGTTACTGCCCCACGTAATGACCGTGATGTCGCTGCCTTCCTGAATGACCTTGGCTTTGCCGATCTCGATCGTGTAATCGCCCTCGGGCACCTGCTCGCGATAGCTGCGATAGACGCGCTTGGGTTCAAAGAAAATCACAGGGTCAGGATCGCGGATCGCGGCGAGCAGCAAGCCCTTTGCGTCCGTGGGCGTGCTGGGCACGACAACCTTCATTCCGGGCAAGTGCGTGTAGATCGCTTCTGGGCTGTCGCTGTGAAGTTCGGGTGCGTGAATGCCGCCGCCCCACGGCACGCGGACGGTGAGCGGAATGTTGATCGCGCCGCGAGTGCGAGTGCGGTAGCGAGCCGCGTGGTTGACGAGTTGATCATGCGCGGGACCAAGGAAGCCTTCAAACTGAATTTCCGGGATGGGCCGCATACCGCCGATCGCGAGACCGATCGCCGTGCCCATGATGCCCGATTCAGCGAGGGGCGTGTCGATGACGCGGTCGGGGCCAAAGACCTTTTGCAGCCCTTCGGTCACGCGGAACACGCCGCCGTTGAGGCCCACGTCTTCACCCAGCAGCACAACGCGTTCGTCGCGCTCCATTTCCTGCGCGAGCGCTTCGTTGATGGCCTCGACTAGGGTGAGACCGTCTTTCTGTTGTTTTTCGGTGCGGGGGGCGCGAATGGAGGTAGCGGTCGTCATGATGGCAGATCGTAGCCGCTACCGTTCCCACTCATGCAGCGACCGCTCTTTGACCCATCGAAAATTGCAGGTCCCACCAAGCGGGCGAAGGCTGCATCGGATGCCTCAGTTCCGCCGTCGCAAGAGCCGGAAACAGATGGCGGGGGACAAGGCAGTACTTCAGCCCAACCTCAAGTTGCAAGCGGCGAAGACGCTCCGCTGTCCGTCTCACAGTTGTCCGCTCGCATCGACACCGCGCTCAAACGCGGGTTTCCGGCAGCCGTGCGAGTTGTTGGCGAACTCACTGGCTTTCGCGATCGCACGCACTGGTACTTTGACATCAAAGACGAAGACGCCGTCATCAACTGCGTGATGTTCGCGTCCGCGGCGAGAAAAGTGCGAGGTGTGTCAGCGAACGGCGGGGGCCCGCAGCAAGGCACGCGTGTATTGCTGACAGGCCGGATTGACTTCTACGCGAAGGCTGGCAAGGTCACGCTGATCGTTGAAAAAATGGAACTCGTCGGCGCCGGCGCGCTCGAAGCCGCACTCCGGCAGTTGGTCGAAGAGGTGCGTGCGTTGGGCTGGCTTGATGCGGAACGCAAGCGTGCCTTGCCGGTCATGCCGCGTCGTGTCGCAGTGATCACGAGTAGAACTGGCGCGGCTCTGCAAGACGTCTTGGTCACCATGAAACGCCGATGCCCTGGCGTTGACGTTGTTGTAGTCGATGTTCGCGTGCAAGGCGACGCTGCTGTGCCCGAAATCGTCGAGGCCTTGCAACTCGTGAGCGATCAAGCAGTCAGCCGAGGCATCGACGCGATCCTGCTTACCCGTGGCGGCGGCTCGATGGAAGATCTCTGGTGTTTCAATCACCGCGAAGTCGCGCAGGCGATCGTGGAGAGTTCGATTCCCGTCGTCGCAGCGATTGGCCATGAAACCGATGTGACTCTTGCAGAGTTGGTCGCTGACGAACGTTGCGCGACGCCCACGCAAGCCGCGATGCGATTGACGCCAGATCGTGATGCCCTGCTTCGACAAGTCGCATCGATGGGCGAGCGATTGCGGCTACTTATGCAACGCAGCATCCGCGAAAAGAGCCTCACGCTTGAGAACGCGTGCGATGCACCGATGTTCGCCGAGCCCGCAGCGTGGATTGCGTCGTTTCACGAGAATATTGACGACCTCCACGACGAACTGCTCGCCGCCACACAGTCACAAATTGCAGTCGCGAGAGAACACCTCGCAACAATCGCCATGCAAGTGGAACGAACCAAACCCGGCGCGGTCCTTGCAAGCATGCGAGAGCGAGTTTCGTCCCACGAACAACGCCTGCGCCGAGCGACTCACTCGCTCCGCGAAATCGCGGCACGCCGACTTGAAAGTGCAGAGCGTGAACTCAACGCCGTGGGCCCCATCCAAGTCCTCGCGCGGGGCTATTCCGTCACGCTGAATGAAGCCGGCTCGCTCGTCCGCAAAGTCGCCGATGCCAGACCAGGCTCGCACCTGCGAACTCGCGTCGCGGACGGCGTTCTCACTTCCAAAGTCGAAGGCACCGAATCCGAGAAACCTCGCAAGCCCAAAGATAAACCGGGCAAGCAAGACTCGCCCGGTTTGTTTGGGATGTGATGGCGATTAGTCGAGCCAGTCCTTCGCCTTCAGCCGCTGCGGCACATACTCCTCAGTCACGTAACTGATGTCCTTGGTGATGAGCGATTCGACTTCCATCTTGAAGCCGTTATTCATCATGCCTTCGATTTCCTTCTGCCAATGCTTGTTGTCGATGAACCACGGGTACGCAGCGATTTCCTTCGCTCGCTTGATGTCCGTGTCGGTCAAAACGATCTGCACATCGTCGCTGAGGCCGCAGGCTTTGTAGTCCTTCGAGCGGATGCCGATGAACTTGGCTTCGGGAATCGCCAGACGCTCACTTTCGAACGCCAGCGAGATCGAGCCCTGCTTGATCACGCTGAAGATGTAATGCCCCCAAGGATCGCAGTCGAGCAGGCAGTAGATCGGCAAGCCCAGTTCTTGATTGAGTCGGCGAAGTAACCGACGTACGCCGCGAGTTGGTTGGCCGCTGCCTTCGGTGAGGATGCAGTTGTGCTTTTCCCAGAAGCGGTCTTCGTTGAATCGACCCCAGACGGTATCTTTTTCGACGTGAAGCACAAACTTTGCTTCGCACTTTTTGAATTGAATGATGTCCGGTTCGACAATGCCGGGAATCGCGTACCCGCCGGTCCCCATCTTGCGGCAGTCAATTTCGTCGCCATTATCGACGATCGTGATGTTGCCGATCATCGTGCCGCGTTTTTTCGCGTAAATGTGCAACTCTTCGCGGAGTGCTTCGAGCGACACTTCGAGGTCTTCGAGAATGCCGTCAGACTCGTCCTGATCGCCAAAGGTCTTTTCGCCCTTGGTGCCCGCGACGGTGTGCAGTCCTTTATAGAACATACCACGAAGGCTGAGCGTCTTTTCGGCTTCGATCAATTCGCGGACCGAATTGCTGTGCAGCATCGTCTGCATGAACTGCTTGGCCTGCCCGAGGTTGAACAACAATCGCTCTGACGACGCATCGCCCATTTCAAGGATGCCGCGCTTCTTGTTCCAGATAGTGTTGGACTTGGCGCGCGTGGGGATGTCGATCTTGGGCTCGCGCATCGCCAAAGCCGACTTTGTCACAGCGTCGGCGAGATCAACGATCTTGCCGCGCGTGCGTGAGTCGCGTTCTTTGATGCGGGCGGTGGTGGCTGCGGATTTCTTTGCCATGGCTTTGCTTTGAGGTGTGTTTCGGAGTGGCACAGGCGTCCTCGCCTGTGCCCGAATGTGCTTTGCTACGGGCACAGGCGAGGACGCCTGTGCCACCATCACATGAGACTAGAACAACTTCGGTTCATCCACAGGAACATACTTCCCATTCACAAGCCTCACGCGAGGCTTCTCGCCCTTCGCAGGCGTTGCTGGCTTCGCGGCGGGCTTTGGCAGTTCTGCAGGCTTGCTCGGAGTCTTGGAAGACTGCTTGCTCGAAGCCGCCTTCGCTGCAGGCTCTGATTTCTTGGACGCAACCTTCTTCGCCGGCGCAGATCGCTCCGACTTGGCTTCCTGTCGCTTCGCAGGCTTCACATCAAGCGACGTCGGTTCATCGTCGTGCTGCATCGCCGCGACCTTCAGCGCTGCCGCCGCGGCTTTGGCTTTCTTGGCCGTGGGCGCGTCGGATGGAATGTCGTCGAGCGACGCACGCGAGCGTGAGGACTTTGACTTTGCAGATGCGGGTGCATCGTCATCATCCGATTCCGAAACACTCGCCACTGAATCCATCGCCGACTCGACGATCAACACGCCTTCCTGGTCCGCCGGGTCTTCTTCCTTGATCTTGCGGCCTTCGTCGTCCAACTGCTGGTCGGCGATTGCGGTGCGCTTCTTCGCTTGAGCGAGCAAAGCGTCGTACAACTTCTTCGTATCTTCGCCATTGATGGCGCTCACGGCCTTTGAAATTTCGCCGATGTACTTCTGGAACACGTCGCGGCGTTCACCTTCACGCTTCATCTTGGCACGCTTGCGGAGGTACGTGCCCAGTTTGCGGCCGCATTCCATGAGCGCGAGCTTCATTTCCTTGCGAATTTCGTCGTAGTCTGCGATCGCTTCCTTGCTTTCGCTCGTGAAGGGCACCCACACGCTGGCCATGTGGATCATGATGACGAGCGGGCCCACCGGCAACCCACCACGCGGCTGCTGCAGGTCATAGTTTCGCCAATTGGTTTCCGCAACGCCCTTGAATGCGCTGCAGGCACTCTGCTGAAACAGCAGCGGCACGCGATTCGCAAAGCGAATGACGCGAGAAGTGTCTTCTGTCGGCAACTGGCCGCCAAACGCGATCGCGGCTTCGATCAGGAACGGGCGACCACGATACACGGCCGCTTCTCGGCTGCTCGCCGCGTAAAACTCCGCGCGAACGCCCTTGAACATGCCCTTCAGCAACTGCTGTACGCCGATCGGCGCAAGACAGTCAGTGGGGGGCGGCGCGAGTTTGGCTTCCTGAAACTCCTTGTAGAGTTTCTCAGCCTGCGGTGATTCGATGTCAGAGACCTTGGTGCGGCTCGTCGCGCCGATGGCTTTGCAGAAGTCGCCCGCAGTCGCGGAACTCACGCGGCAGAACTTCTCTTGCAGGAAGTTGTAGAGCGTGCCGCCGTCAGACTCTTGATAGTCCTTCAGCATCTGCAGCAACGTTCCCAACTCCACACCTCGCGGGTGCGGCTGAATTTCCTTGGTTTCCGGAGGCAGCGTGTCAACCGCACGCGGAAACAGCACCAAAGGTCCCAAGTCTTCGGTCACAGCAGTGTCTTTGGGCGAAGGCGGCGGCTCTGGGGTTGCGGCAGAAGCAACTTGCTTCCCGTCTTCGTCCACCGTCTTGATCTCTGCCTTCGCCTTGCTCTTCTTGTTAAACGTGAGTTCGGCTTCTTCGGTTTCGTCGCCTGTCGTGCGCGTCGGGCGGACGAGCGTGATCTTCGCATGCGGGTTCGCGATCGCCGTGAGTTCCAAAAACTCATCAACGCTGCCGCGGCCCTTTTGATACTTACCCTCAAGGTCAATCGTGACGCTCGTGCCCGTCGGGTACGCCTTGTGACTGAGGAACTCGTCGTTCGCCGCGAGATCGCGCACGGCGGTGTTCAGTTCGCGAAGTTTCTTCAGCGGGAAGTCGTCAGTCTCTTCATCAACCGTCACTTCAGCGCGGTTGGTCTTCGTGTTCATCGCCAGTTCAATATGGTGAGCCGGCTTGTGCGCGTGCGGGCGAGTCTGGATCACCATGGGCTTGCCCGTCGTGATCAATCCATACATGCCTGCCGCGGAAATACCAATGCCCTGCTGACCACGCGACATCTTGAGTCGGTGGAACTTGCTGCCGAAGAGGAGGCGGCCAAAGACGTTTTCGACTTGCTTGCGGACGATGCCCGGGCCATTGTCAACAACGGTGATGCGATACTTGCTGCTCTTCGCGCTCGCGGGTCGATTAGGCTCCAAGTCCTCAATCACCACGGTGATGTCCGGCAGAATCCCCGCCTCTTCGCACGCGTCCAGCGAGTTGTCGACTGCTTCCTTCACCGTCGTGAGCACGGCCTTGCGCGGGCTGTCGAACCCCAGCAAGTGCCGGTTCTTCGCGAAAAATTCAGAGACAGAAATATCCCGCTGCTTCGCGGCCATGCTCTCGGCGGTGGCGCGAGGGGCGTTTTTCGGGGCAGACTTTGCGGATTTCATGCGTGGTTTGACTTCCGTTTCAACATCGTCAAGAAGCGTTTCCTGCGGCATATGACAGCCCTCCGTGGCTGAGGCGGATGATAGGGAGAGAGACGAAGAGACGTAGAGAAGGAGAGACGAAGTAGAGAACTGCAAACAGAAGTCGTGCCTTCACTCCGTCTCTTCGTCTCTTATCTCTTCGTCTCTTCTTACTCCAACGCATTCACAAACAACCCCGTCGCCAACTTCGGATAGAAGAACGTGCTCTTCTGCGGCATCAATTGGTTCGCACGCGACACATCGCGCACCGCATCGAGCGGCGTAGGTCGAACCACGACCGCAAGTTGGGCAAAGCCTGCTCCACCTCCCGCGCCGGTCTCCGCTCCCTTGCCAATGTCCTCGACTTCCTTGATCGTGTGCGGGAACGCCCACTTCACGGCTTGTCCTGCGTTGAGTTTGCCCTGGCAGACTTGCTCCACGATGATGTATTGACAGAACGCAACCGTGAGATCGCGCCACGCCTTTGGCTTTTCGGGGAATCGACCCACGAGCGCATCCGGTGCAGCCGGGATCGCAAGACTCGCGTTGCCCGTCGCGAAGTCGTACAACCCGAATCGATGCTCGCCCATATGCGTTGTCGTTTCGAGCGCCTTGTCCAGCCCGCGCAAGCCGCCCCCAACGGGCTCAAACTTCATGTGCTCCGCGGCTGCCGTCAAGAACTTGCCCCACGTGTAATCCTTCATCCCGCCCAGCACGCGATGCGTGGGCCAAATCACTAACCCTGGATCGCTCATGCTCACCAGCACCATCATGCTGCGACGGGCCGGGTGATTCGCTGGGACGTTGCCCTGCGACTCCAGTTGCTTGAGATAATTGATCTGCGTCGTGTAGCGATGGTGCCCGTCCGCGATGAAAATATCTTCGGTCGCGAGCGCATCCTGATACGCCTTGATCGTCGCTGCGTCCGTGATCTCCCACAATTCCTGTTTCACAGTCTGCGTCGGATCCGTCAACTCTGCAACACGCGTCGGCGCAGTCTTTGCCATCACATCGCGCACGAGTTTCGTCGCCTGCCCATGCTCATCCGCGTGCAGCCCGAAGATGGGCGACAACTGAGCCTTCGTCGCCTTCATCAACGCCATGCGATCTTCCTTCGGCCCGCTGAACGTTTCTTCGTGCGGCAAAATCCCGCCGCCCGCGCGCGGACCAAACGGCACAACCTCAACCGTGCACGCCATGCCGCAACGTTGGAACGTCTGCTTGCCATGCGCACCCTCGCTCGTAAACGTCTGGCGATACGCAAAGATTACCGGCTTGTCAGACTTCTTCAGCGTGCCGTCCCCCAGCATCGCCCGAAACTGCTTCGCCGCGTTCTCATACGCCGAAGGCGGCCCAAGTTCCTTCGCAGGCGTGTGCGGCAGATCAATCCCAACTATGTTCTTCGAATTCGCCGCAAGCAACTTGGCCTTGCCAGCGTTGTCGAGGACGTCGTAGGGCGGCGCGATCAACGAAGTGAGTGAGCCCGCACCTTGTGAAAACTGAATTGCGTGGAAGGGGAAGACTTGTGGCATGTGCAAGAGTAAGCGATGAATCGATGAAGCGATGAAACGATGAATAATGCGGTAGAATCCAGGACAAGGAGCGTGCCATGGGACGACTAAACAGTGCAGTTTTAGAGAGGGCTGAGGGGGTTGCAGATCGGGTGTTAGTTCTGGCCAAAGAGTTGACCGTCGACGGGTGTACTTGAGAGTCGTAGATCAATTGGTGGGATGCGGCACCAGCGTTGGCGCAAACATCTTTGAAGCAAATGAGGCAATGAGTACCAAGGACTGGCTGAAGTGCATGGGCATTGCTGCGAAAGAACTGGCAGAAACTCGATTCTGGCTGAAAAGGATAGAAAAACAAGCGTGGATAACCCCAACGCGCCTAAAGCCGCTTCAAACCGAATGCGATTCCCTTCAAAAAGTCATCGGTGCGATGGTGGTCGCGACCAAGAGAAAGTCCAAGGCCAAAAACCGTTCTGCCTAGCCCTATTCATCGTTTCATCGCTTCATCGTTTCATCGCTTATTCTTCCCCATGCCCTCCGCCCTCGTCCTCCGCGCCCCCGGCTCCAACTGCGACCAAGAAATGCTCCGCGCATTCCGCCTGGCAGGCGCTTCTACTGAACTCGTCCACCTCGACGCCCTCATCGCCGACCCCGCAACCCTCGACTCCTTCGACCTCTTCGGCTTCCCCGGCGGCTTCTCGTACGGCGACGACATCGCCAGCGGCCGCATCTTCGCGATGAAAGTCCGCGAGCGTCTCTATCCCGCTTTCCGCCGAGCCATCGAACGCCGCTGCCCCATCATCGGCGCATGCAACGGCTTCCAAACGCTCGTGCAAATTGGTTTGCTCCCTGGCCCCACGAGCCCCACGCGCCCCCCGAGCCAGCGTGGGCAAACTGGTGAGACTGCCGATTGGCCCGAAACTCCCCCCGCGCAAACCGTCGCCCTCTCCGACAACAAAGACGCCCGCTTCTGCGATCGCTGGGTCCCAGTCCAATACAACCCCAACTCCGTATGTATCTGGACAAAAGGTCTCGTTAGCGGCTCAGCCACCTCGCCCGTGAGCGACTATCCAATCGACGCACTTCAACTCCCCGTGGCACACGGCGAAGGCCGCTTCGTCGCGATGAATGACGCCGTGCTCGATGCACTCGAAGCACAAGGCCAAGTCGCGCTCCGCTACGCCGACAACTACAACGGCAGCGCCCGCGCAATCGCCGGAATCTGCGACGCATCAGGCCTCATCTTCGGCTTGATGCCACACCCCGAACGCTTCCTCGAGTGGACTCGTCATCCATGGTGGACGCGCCTGCCCAGCGACCTGCGCGCTCGCGAAACCCCGGGCATGCGCATGTTCCGCAACGCTGTGGAGTTCGTTCAGCAGGATCGCAAAGCGGCGAAGCGAACGTTGGCGCACGTCTAAATAATCAAATCCCACCGCGACACACTACCAGTAGTGGCACGCGGGTTTCGGTTCGGTCCGCGTTCGACGAAACGCTTGTTTTTCAATTGAAATGTTGCGAAATAGAGTAACACATTCGCCGCCAACGCGAAGGTAATTCCACACACAGAATCCTCATACACACGGGCGAAGGGTGGCAATTGGTGATGCGATCACCAGGCTGCCCAGAGCGTTTCGTCGCAATCGCGGCGATGAACTGGAGGGTGTGTATGACTCAAGTCATGATTCAATCGGGTGTGGTGACTGATCAGTCTGAACTGCAAGCGAGCGACCAAGCCGCAGTGGACGCATCACTGCTCAACGCGGCGAGTTGGACGCATGCTCAATGCGATCTGTGGGAGAGGCTCAAGCAGTTCACGATTGGTGATGAGACGTGGTCGCTTCCCTTCGCCGCTCGCCTCGCCCGCGAGCAAGGCTGGTCGCCTCAATTCGCTGCGAAGGCCATCGAAGAGTACAAGAAGTTTCTGTTTCTAGGTGTTCACGCTGGTCACAGCGTCACGCCCAGCGAGGAGGTGGACGCCGTGTGGCACCTCCACATGATCTACACGCGTTCGTACTGGGACGAACTGTGCAAGGATGTGCTCAAGCAGCCGTTTCATCACGGGCCGACGAAGGGCGGGGCGAGTGAGTCCGCGAAGTTTCACGATTGGTATGAGCGGACGCTTGATTCGTACCAGAGGTTCTTTGGTCAGCCGCCGGCGGACGTGTGGCCGGAGGCGCACCTGCGGTTTGCGACCAATGGGCGATGGGTTGATCTCAACAACGTGTATCTTGTCTCGCGTGCAAAGGTGGCTCGTGCGGTGAAAGCCGCGATGATTCTCACGGGCGTCGCTGTGGTCGGAGCATCGCTTATCAAGATTGCGAGTGCGCACGCAAACGGAACAGCCGTAGGCAGCTCGTTGATGCAGAGCGTGCATCAAGCGAACGGCGGCGGTCTGTCCGTGCCGACGATGGGGTCGACAATGACAAAAGATGTGCTTGTCTTGCTCATCTTTCTTGCAGTCTTCTTCGTACTGATGCTGCTTGTACTCGCACAGAAGAAGTTTGGCGGAGCATCAAGAGACAGCTCGGGATGTTCATCTGCGGGCTGTGCGTTCACCAGCGGCGGCGGGCTGCATGGAGGCCATGGTCACCACGGTCATCATGGTGACGGCGGTCATCACGGAGACTCAAGCGGATCCGGTTGCGGTGCGAGCGGCTGCAGTTCAGACGGAGGCGGCAGCGGATGTAGCGGCGGGAGCGGCTGCGGCGGGGGATCAGGGTGCGGAGGTGGCGAATGTGGTGGAGGTGGCTGCGGCGGCAGTTGAACACACGCCGTCGCACGAATGAGCGACTCGTGCGACGGCTTTTCGCTCCGTACGCTCCGCCGTGACTCTTATCTGCGTCCCTATCACGGTCCACTCGATCCTCGACGACGCCGCCGCACTCGCGGACGCGCACGAAGCGAAAAAACGCGGCGCAGACATGGTTGAATGGCGAGTGGATTCGATCTTCGATGGCTTCGACGATCAAACCCGGGGCGAGCAAGTCATCGCGTGCCTCAAACATCTCGTCGATCAGTCGCCCCTGCCCTGCATCGTCACATGCCGCACTGGCGGAACTTCCGGCGAAGGCGGCGACTACGAAGGCACCGAAAACGACCGCATCGAGTTGCTGCGTCGCCTGCTGATGGACGCTGGAAAAAGTGGGGGAGTCGGAAATCCACCTCGATACATTGATATCGAGTGGAGCAGTTTCTCTCGCTCAAAAACCGTCTCGCAACCCGTCAAAGAAATCATTCATCAAGCCTCACAGTCGCGTGACCTGAAAACCAGTCTTATTCTCTCCACGCACGAATTCACAGGCCGTCCGAGCGACTTGCTTCGCCGCGTTGTCGCGATAAACGACGAAGTCGCTGCGAGCGTCGTGAAAGTCGCCTATCGCGCACGCAGCCTGCACGACAGCCTCGAACTGCTCTCCCTTCCTGCTCAACTCTCAAAACCCACAATCGCACTGGGCATGGGCGAGTTTGGCGTTATGTCCCGTATCCTCGCGCCAAAGTTTGGAGCCTTCCTCACCTTCGCCGCACTCCGCCAGGAAACCGCCAGCGCGCCGGGCCAACCCACGCTCGACGAACTCATCAAGCACTACCGCATTCGCGACATCAACCAATCAACCAACGTCTACGGCGTCATCGGCTACCCCGTCACGCATTCGCTCTCGCCCCTCGTTCACAACGCCGCGTTCCGCGGTGCAAACGTCAACAGCGTCTACGTCCCGCTCCCGATCGCTTCGTACGACGATCCAAAGTTGTCCTACGCGTCGTTCCGAGCCGCGTTGATGGAACTGATCGAGCACCCCACGCTCCGTTTCAGTGGCGCAAGCGTCACGATGCCCCACAAAGAACACCTCGCGCAACTCGCCAGCGAACTCAAGTGGAAGTCCGACATCGCCGCCGTCCCGACGGGCGCTGCAAACACGCTCACCGTGAGGCGAAACGCGTCAGGCGAAGTCATCGAATGCGAAGTCCGCAACACCGACGTCGCCGCATTCGCTCGCCTCTTCATGCAAGACGCTCAACACGCCACTTCGAGCGTTGCCCAATCCGCAACTGGTGAGTTCGACACGTTCGCCGCAGCCTCGATCAACGCTTCGGCTCTCTCCAACACCCACAAGTCCACCGCCATGCGTGGTCGCCATATCGGTGTCATTGGTGCAGGCGGAGCCGCAAAGGCCGCGGCGTTCGCAGCGTTGCTCATGGGTGCCAAAGTCACAATTTTCAATCGAGATGCCCCGCGAGCTGCAAGCGTCGCCGCTTCTCTCCGTGCATTCGCAAGTACTGACAACGACACCGACGCAATCACCGCCGCATCTCTCGAAGACATCGAGCGTGCACCGTGCGACACCTTCGTCCAAGCCACGCCCGTCGGCATGAAAGGCCATGATGATCGCTCGCTGCTACCGATTCCCCTCATGACCCAGCGAGGCCAAGACACAACGCTCATCGAAACCGTCTACGCACCGATTGATACTAAAGCCGTCCGCCTCGCCCGCCAAGCAGGTTGGCACGTCATCGACGGCGCAGCGATGTTCGTCGAGCAGGCTGCCTTGCAATCCGAACTGTGGCTGGGCGACAAGGCGCAATCAATCGCAATTCGCGAGAGTTTCGAATCAATGGTCCGCGTCAAACTTGCAAGTTGAATGACGATCTGCGTTCCCAACCCGCCAAGAATCCCCAACTGAATCCCCAACTGAATCCCACGTGCGCTTCTTCGAACCCATCTTCGGCAAAGCACGATACCCAGACCTCTACGCCTGGTACGTCCTCGCATCCTCGCTGGACATCATGCTCACCTATCTCATCGTCTGGAAGTTCGGCGGTCGAGAACTCAACGGCATCGCCCAGCAGTTCATCGACATGTTCGGTCACTGGGGCTTGATCCTGCTCAAGTACTCTACAGTCATCCTCGTAGTCCTAATCTGCGAAGTGATCGGCAATAAACGCGACCGCCTCGGCAAAGCCCTCGCGATCGCCGCGATCGGCATCTCCGCTATGCCCGTAGGCGTTGCAATTCTGCAATTCATGGCATGGACGCACACCAATCTGATTGAAGTCGCTCCACCAGCATCAACTGGCCCATAAGAACAACCGAGCACGCCAATGTCACACTCAAAACTCGCCACTATCCACACGTTCGCATCGCTACCCACCGACTTCCCGATGCCACTCATCTCGCGCCGCCGCATCATGGGCGACAACATGATGATGTCCCACGTCGTCTTGGAACCGGGCTTCACTCTCGCGCCGCACTCACACGAAAACGAACAGTTCGTCGTCATGCTGAATGGCTTCGCAAAGTTTACTTTGGGCCAGCCAGGCAACACCCGCGAAGTCGAACTCAGGACAGGCCAAGTCATCGTGCTGCCACCGCACGAGCCGCACGGCTGCGTCGCCATCGAACGCTGCGAAGTGCTCGATCTCTTCAGCCCGCCCAGTGCAACGACAGGCGTTGATCGCAAGTAATCACGAAGTAGGTTCAGCGAACACCAGCCGCGATACCAACTCCCGGCTTCACTTCCACAACTGCCGAACCAGGCGTGGGCGTCATGTCGTTGCGTGTGGAGTCCAACGCCCTCGCCAACTCGCGTGCCAGCGTGTCAATCTGCGCCGCCGTGTGCTGTGCGTTGACAACAACCCGGAAGTACCGATCCGCAGGCCCGCCCGGATACTCAATCAGCGGCGCAAACAGCCCCTTGTCAATCAGCCGCATGTGAATCAGTTCCTGCCGAGGCGCAGGCGACAGCGCAAACGTAAAGATCGGCACATCTGCTGGCGGCAATGGCAACCCAAGCAGGAACAACGCCTGCCTCATCGCATTGATATTGCTGCGCAAGTTGTCCACGAGCATCGTGTCCGCCTGCAAAATCCGCACCGCTTCGCGGCACGCCTCCGCCATCGCGGGAGGCAAGGGCGTGCTGCTGCGATACACCCAAGCCGTGTCCTGCACGCGCTGAATGAACTGCCTGCGGCCCAAAACCGCTCCGCCATAGCAGCCCAGTCCCTTCGCGAGCGTCGTCGTGAGGACAATCCGCGGATCATCCAACCCAAAGTGATTCACCGTGCCCCGTCCACCTTTGCCCAGCACGCAGAATCCGTGGCAGTCATCCACAACCAACGTCGCGCGATGCTTGGGCAACGCCGCAAGCAATTCCGGCAGCGGCGCAATCGCGCCGTCTGCCGCGAAGACGCTGTCCGTCAAAATCACAACACCCTGATCCGCATACTGCTTCGCGAGCCACCCCGCCGACTCAGCCGACAGATGTTCATAGTCAAACACCTGCATCCCCGCACCGATCGCCGCATGCCGCAGCGAGCGATGCGCATGCGAGTCAATCAACGCGATGCGATGCGTGAGCGCGAGCGTCTGCAGCGCCATGAAGTTTGCCGTGTACCCCTCCGCCGAGAGAATCGCCGCTTCCTGCCCCATGAATGCAGCAAGTTCCGCCTCAAGCGACTCATGGCTCACGCTGTTGCCTGTTGTCTCGCGCGAAGCAGTCGTCGAAATCCCCATCCGCCGAGCCGCGTCAGTAAGCGCCGCGATCACTCGCGGATGCGCCCCAAGCCCAAGATAGTTGCAACCCGCGAACGCGACAAGATCACGTCCACGCAGGCGAATGGAAGTCGGTGTCTGAGATTCGATGTGTAAGCGGGCCATTGTGCCAATCCATCGGTCAGTGGGCCAGAGCAAGCCTAATCGTTCATCCATGAACGAATGAGAACCACACGCCAGTATTTCGGCGTGCCCTAAACAGTAGCCGACTGTTGCCCATCAAGTCAGCCGAACCTCACTTCGCCACCCAATCCGCGACCCGTTTCGTCAGTTTCTGGTCATCTCCCGCAAACCCCGTCGCCTGAGCGAACGCTTCTTGCGCTCCCTGGTCATTCCCAAGTTCCCGCCGGATTTCACACAACGAAAGCGACAGGTCCACGAGTTTCGACGGCCTGTTCCTTGTGGATTGCTCGCACGCCAACGCACGGGTCAGGGAGTACTCACGCTTTTCCGGGTGCCCGGTTTCTCCAGCCAGTTTCGCGAAGCTCTCCCATCGACTCACCGCTCCATTCGCGGGCGAATAAAAGAAGTCGTACCCCTCCGCGTGTTCCTCTCGGTATGTCATTGCCTCCTGCACATACCCCGCCTTTGCCAGTTCATCCGCGAGCGCCCCGGCCAATTCAACCCGAAGCACATTGGGCGAATCAATCAGCAAGTACTTGTCATACTGCTCAAAGAGAATCTCAAGCCCCTCGCTAACGCGTGCAGCACCGCACAGCGCCCTCGCATACTCCACGCGAGTTCGCACCGAATGCCAATGTCCCTTGCCATACACATTGTCTGAAATCTGCGAACTCTCCAGCAAGTAGGGACCCGCGAGATCTAATTCGTTCCGAGCGACATGCGCACGTGCCACAGCCTGAAGGCATCGAATCAGAAGCGAAGAATCCACAGGAGTCTGCGACCTGCATTCTTCCAACGCGTCGAGCCTCATCCGCAGCGCATCGTCCGATTGCTTCTGCTGATCCAGGGAATCAGCAACCAGAAGCGTGATCAAAATTCGCGACGGCAACTGTTGCTGCTGCGCCCGCGCCAGCGCATCAGCCGCAAGCGCGGCTGCAGTTTTGGTATCGTTCAAACTTCGATACGCAACGACCACGCCACGCTGCGCCGAAATCGATTCAGCCGACAACTCCCCGTACATCTCCGCTCTTTTCGCCCACGTCTCGCAGTACCGCTCCAACGCATCTCGCGTATATCCCAAACCCCGCAAGCCCACACCAACGTTGTGAAACGCTGTAGTAGTCAAGGGATTTGTCGGCCCGTAAATCTCACGATACAAATCTTCACACTGAAGATAATGGCTCAGCGACGCGATGGTATTTTGGTCCGCTTCGTACAACAGGCCCAAGTTATGGTGCGCACGCGCCACCAGTTCTGATCTTTCCCCAAAGTTCCGCTTCGCACGCGCAAGAGCATCGTTCACGATCTCAATCCCCGCGTCATACTGCGCAATCCCGCGCATCGCTTCCGCGATCGTGAGAAGCAATCGAACTTCTTCCTCCGGCTGATCTGCTAATTCCCCAGCCCGCAGCCGCTGCGCCGCCCGATCCAGCAATTCCTTGAGCGTGACCGCACGATCCCCCTCCTGCAAGTTGTCCACTTCTCCGAGAATGCTCGTCAGAAACGCCGACGTACTCTGCTGCTGATTGCTCTTGAGCAACGCATCACGAAGCGCTGCTTCGGCCTCGCTCGACTTGTGCTTAATCTCCACCTGCGCCGCCGCCAACGCATCGCGTTCCTTCCCCAACCTGATCGCAAGCCACGTTGCCGTCCCAGCAAACAGCAAGACGCCCACAAGACCCGCAACCGCAACCACGCTCGCCGCACGATGTCGTCGGACGAGGCTGCGAAGTTGATACCCCAAACTTGGCGGAACAGCAACGACTGTCTCTCCCGCAAGAAACCGCCGTAAGTCGGTTGCGAAAGCATCCACGCTCTGGTACCGATCCGAAGGCAACTTGCGCAGTGCTTTCAGCACGATCGCCTCAAGTTCGCGAGGCAACTCACGCACAATCCCGCGAGGCGACTTCGGCTCCGTCACTCGAATCGCATCAAACAGCGGCCCAATCCCTCTACTCGAATCAAACGGCTCTCGCTTCGTGAGCAACCGATACAGCACGGCTCCCAACGAGAAAATATCACTCCGCGTATCAATGCCTTGGAGCGCACCAGCCCCGTTTCGCAGCGAACTTCCCGACAGCGAAGACGTTGAAATCCCAACCGCCTCAGGCGACGCAAACGCAGGCGTCCCCACAAACCCCGTCGTTCGGCTGATCGTCAGGTTGGGTCCCGTAGGCCGAGCCAATCCAAAGTCCAGCACACGCGCACGCCCTGTGCCATCCACCAAAATATTGCTGGGCTTGAGATCACGATGCATCACGCCCCGCTGATGCGCGAACGCCACCGCATCACACACCTGCACAAAAACCGGCAGCACATCCTGCCAACGCGATTGTGCATCAGCCCAGTGATCAATCGCCATCCCATCAACCCACTCCATGAGCAACAACTCGTGCGTGCCCAATTCCCCCGGCACTTCTTCCATCCCAAGCACACTCACGATGCCCGGATGATCCAGCGACGCAACCAGACTCACCTCGCGATGAAATCTCGCCCGACTCGCATCACTCGCATGCACTCCAGCAGACAGCCGTTTGATCGCAATCGTGCGATTGGTTCCGGGCTGCTTCGCCTTATACACAATCCCCTGCCCACCCCGTCCCGCTTCCGCGAGCAACTCGTATCGACCCAGCCGACCCAGCGACGTTGTTTCAGTCGTCGCCTCTCGCGCGATCTCCATCCATCGACTGTCCATCGCGTCGTCAAATCCAAACGCAGAACGAAACGCATCGCGCGGCGTGCTCGCGTCGTTCGCATCTGGCAGAGAAGATGTGGGCTCGTCAACCACCAAGTTCGTCCTCTTCCTGAATCTGTCTCGCGATGATCTCTTCCAAACGCTGCTTCGCACGCATGCGCACTTTGTAAATCGCCTGATCAGTCATCCCAAACATCGATTGCAATTCCGTCACGCTCTTGCCCGCCAGACACGCCTCAAAAATCTGCACGCTCTTCGCATCAAACGACCGCTTGAGTTCATCAAGCGCGAGTCGATAGTGGTGCGCGACCCACTCGCGCTCCCATGTTGACGCCAGCCCCGGATCAGGCGTCCCCGACCCAGCGGAATCCATATTCTCATCAAGGCATAGCGGCGTTCCGGCTCCGTTTAGACTCTGCCGCCCGGCTTTGCCCCCACGAATCTGCGAAATCGCATTTCTCGCACACCGAAATAAATAATCTCGGAACCGCCCCTTCGAGCGATCATACTGAAATCGAGGCATCGCGCGGAACATGCTCGCAAGCACAGCCTGAGCCACGTCCTCTGCGTCCGCCTGCTGCAACCGACCACCAGTAGACGACTTGCAAAATCTGACAAGCAGGTCGCGATACCGCGACTCAAATTCCCGCCACGCTTCAAAGTCATCTGGGTTCTTCACGCGCGACAGCAAAGACGCGTTCGTCAGCGAGGAATGTGGTGGGATCGCTGACATGACAAACCCGATTTTAACGCATGTCAGCGGGTTCGCAAACGCGAAACAGAGGCTTTGCCCTTTTGCGTGAATTTGGGGAACAACCACCGAAAACGCGCACAATTTTCCGTATTTTCTTGGACTGAGCGGAACCGGGGGCTAGGCTTTTCGGACGGACCAAAGGCTGAATGCATCCTCCAGAAAGGTGGTTCCCGCTGGATCGCGTTCAAGCCCTTCGCGAGATCTGTTCTCGCTTCCAAGAGACAATTTGTGGTGTGCTCGTGGGTGTGCAGCTTTGTTCTGTTGAGCAAGGATGGTGTGTGCGGCAAGCCGGGCGGGTTTGGGGGTTTGGTTGTTCGGGGCCGGGGGTCGGGCTGCGGGGGCGTGGGGAGTGTTGTTGGTGGCTGTTGCCACGTGCGTTCTGAGCGCGGCGTGGCGGGGAGACAGTGACCAACCTGTTCCATCGAGTTTGTTGCAAACGGATTTTGGCTCTACCGCGCCAAAGGAGTTGCGCATGCGTTATGGTGTGAAAGCCCGCTGGGCTGTCGTGTCGACTGTTGTTGGATTGTTGACCTCACTGTTCGTCGCTCAGACGCACGCGCAGGTCGCGCCGCCTTTGGGCGCGGGTCTGGCCGGCGTGTCTGACTGGGGCCGAACTCACGAATTCGCAAATATTTTCCGCACTTCTCGCCCGTGGGGTTCGCCCACTGATCCGTGGTTAGGCCAGGAATCCATCGCGCTCGACGCGAACGGCTGGCCCATGCAAGATGCGGGCGTTGTGATCATGTGCTGCCAGCCTCCCAATCAAGGCTTGGATGGCGTGTACCGAATCTCGTTTGAATGCAACACCACGCCCGAAATCCGCCCGCTGGTCAACACGGGCACAATTCGCAATGTCTCCCGCGATGCAGCAACTGGCGTGGTCACCGCTGAACTCGTTGTCCCGCCCAATCCGGTCGACATGATGATCGGCTTCTTCGGCACGCAGGGCGGCGTTCGCAACGTCAAGATCATGCGCCCCGGCACTGTCGACGGCCAGCAATTCACCCAAGCCTTCCTTGACCACAACGCACGATTCAACGTCCTGCGCTTCATGGATTGGACACGTACCAACAACTGCACAATCTCGCAGTGGTCGCAGCGCAATCGTCCCGAGAGCGGCACATACCGCGACGGCTCAGGCGTCCCCTACGAAGTCTGCATCGATCTCTGCAATGCGCTGGGCAAGGATCTCTGGATCAACATCCCGCACCTTGCAGACGAAAACTACATTCGCCAGTTCGCACGCTTGGTTCGCGACCGCCTGAATCCAGAACTGCACGTGTACGTTGAATACAGCAATGAAACGTGGAATTTTTTGTTCCAGCAAGGTGACTGGCTGTATGACCAGGCTGTCGCAGAAGCCGCAAACACGCAAAGCGATCTTGAGTACGACGATACCACCGACGCAAACAAACTCCGCTGGCGTCTGCACGCTCGCAAGACCGTCGAAATCAGCCGCATATTTGCTGAGGAGTTCCCCGCCGGTTCCACTAACGGCCGATTCCGCGTGGTTCTCGCAGGCCAATTCCTGCAAGGCGATATGTGGGACGTGATGGTCAACTACATCGAAGCCATCCACGGCCCACCCGCAAACTTCATCTACTCACTCGCCGGCGCGCCATACTTCTCTATTGGCGGCATCGACGATGTCCGCACCGACCTGACGCCCGACGAAGTGCTCGTGTCGATGCAGCAAAGCCTCAACAACTTCCTGACCAGCGCTCACATGGAGCGACTCTCAGCGCTCACGACGTGGCACAACCTCGCCCCGATGTGCGCCTACGAAGGCGGCCCGGACACCGCAGGCCCAAACAACCTCGAAGCCAAGCGCCAGGCGTTCTACCGCGAAGAAATGCGCGTCATGTGCACGCAGTATCTCCAAGCATGGTTCGCCGCAGGCGGCGGCCAATTCCAGTGGTTTGTCTCCGGCGCAACCAGTTGGATAACTCCCTTCGGCGCGTTCTCGCTCACAGAACTGATGAGCAATCAGAACACGCCCAAGATTCGCGCCGTGGACGCACTCGTTAACGCTCCGCACCCCCAGTTGTCCATCGGCACCGCCGCTCCGGGCACTATCGACCTCCGCAAACACATTCGCCGCGACCCCGACTGGGAATCCCGCCCGATGCCGCTGCTGGGCCCGGGCTCGCAAGTTGATTACCTCGTCAGAGCCAACGAAACCGATATCTATTCCCTTCGCCTCGACGCCGCAGGCTTCGCCGACATGACGTACGTCACCGTCTACGTGAACGGCACCGAGCAAAGCACCATTTCAATCCCGCGAACCGGCGACTCCGTCAATCGCGTGTATGGATGGACGACCCCCGTCAACCTCCGGCTGAGCGCTGGCCTGAACGTCATCCGCTTGCGTCCCGTCAACGCCAACTACCAATTCCACATGCGCACCGCCCGCATCGACATCCAGTGCGACTCCATCGACTTCAACAACGACAACTCCCTCTTCGATCCCCAGGACATCAACGCTTTCCTCTCTAAGTACTCTGAAGGCCCCTGCATCCCCGCCTGGGCGACTTGCAATGACATCGACTTCAATAACGATAACTCCATCTTCGATCCCCAAGACATCGAAGCCTTCCTCCGAGTCTACAGCGAAGGCCCCTGCGTGCCGTAGTCTGGTTGCTCAAAGTTCGCTTGCGAGCCTCAACTTTGCCTTCTAACATACTCCTCCCACGACCGCGCATGAGGCGCGGCTAAGGGAGGAGTTTTTGTTGACATGCCCCACATCATCACCGAACCCTGCGTTGGCACCAAAGACACGAGCTGCGTGAACGTCTGCCCCGTGGACTGCATCCACCCGACGAAAAACGAAGCCGACTTCGGCAAGTGCGACCAGCTCTACATCGACCCCGACACCTGCATCGACTGCGCCCTGTGCGTCGACGAATGCCCGGTAAAAGCCATCTACCAGCAGGAAGACGTCCCCAGCGAGTGGGGCAAGTACGTGCAAATCAACCTGGATTACTACAAGAACAAGGGTTGATCTCGCCCACGTCGACGAAGCACAAATTTTCGTGTTTTCGCCCAGTGTCCGCCCACCGCTATTTTTCCAAAATTCGTGTCGCACTCCAAGCACGACTCTCGCTTGGTCTCCCGTGGTGCTCGCTTGCGTGTCTCAAGCCGCGCCGCCAACGTGGAGCCTTGCCATGCGTGCTTTGTTGCGTTTTCTTAGTGTGATTGCCCTCTGTGTCACCGCCGCTCGCGCTGACGAAGGGCCCTGCATCTCTGTGCCCGACCCCAACGGCTCGACCGATCAACCGTCGACTATCGTCGCTCCCTCGTATTCATTCCCGGATACAGGCTCGACATACATCATCTGGGGTGGTGGTCCCCCCGTTCACGACGTGTGCGGCGTCAATCGCTACCAAGTCAACAATGGAACCTTCAGTGACACAATCACCAGCATTTCTGTGCAGTGGAATTACCTCGCGTTAGGAACGCCGGGTCGAATTGCGATTTGGCAGTCAAATGGTCCAAACTTCACAAACGCCGTGCTCGTCCACGAGCAGAACGTCACTGTCCAGAGCAATTCGTTCGGAAGCTACAGCACGTACCAGCTCACCGCGCCCGTGACGGTCTACGGCACGTTCTTTGTAGGATTCAGCGCCGCAACCGACCCGGTATACACAACATTTTTCCTCACGGGGCGCCCCGCCCCCAACTACGTTCGCGGCACCTCATACTTCATCGATGGTCCCGCAGGCATGAACCTCGCGAATCTCGGTTCGCTCACTGTCAACGACGTCGCCGATATCAGCTCGTTCGGACCAAACTACTTCCTGATTCGCGCCAACACCGGCAACAGCGGCTATACCTACCAAGGCGAACTCAAGAACGCCGGAACCCGTTACACAGGCACCGCTGACATGAAGTTCCAGCACTTCCGTACACCAACAGGTGCTGATGCGCTGGATGGATCACCTATCGCGATTTCAGGCGTCAATGTCAACGAAGGCCGCTTCACCGTCAATATTCCAGTCGATCCGCGCTCCTTCATTGACACGATTGGCGATACCTTCCTCGAAATCTCAGTCCGCACTTCTCCGAGCGGCTCATACACCACACTGTCACCTCGCCAGCGCATGTCCTCAACACCCACCGCGTTCGCAGCGACGTACGCCAGCGTTGCGAACACTGTTACAAACGTTCCATGGACCAGCCTCTCAGGCTCGCCCGACGTCAATGGTCGCCTCCAGATAATCGGCGCAAGCGGTGCCAACACCGTCACGCCAGGCGTCTGGCTTTCAACACCTCCAAGTGCGCCGGTTGGCAAAGCGTTCGTCGGTCTCTTCGACGATGACAATGTCGGCCTATACGGCAACAACGGTGCGGGCTGGGGCCTCACCATGAATACCTCCAGCGGGTATGTGGGCTTTGGCCGCCAAACTCCGATCGGGGCGAGCAAGTTCGACATTAACACCAACGCGACCTCGGGCAGCTACGGTGGCATGTATATGCAGACTCAGTCTGGTGGCTGGCCTTTCTACGGATACTACACCGGTACGAGTTCAGCGTGGACGTACTTCCGAGGTACAGACAACACGTGGCGCGTGTGGAACGGTGGCGAACAGCTAGTCTTGACGAATGGGGGGCTGATGTCCATCGGCACGGGTGCGGCGTCCGCCGCTGGCTATCGCCTCGAACTTCCCAACAATGCCGGACCTTCAGGCCAGGGCCGCGCGAATGCGTGGGTCACGTACTCCAGCCGCGAATACAAAGACAACATCAAAACCCTCGAAAACCCGCTCGACACAATCGATCGTCTTCGCGGCGTGACGTTCGACTGGCGAGCCCAAAACGCCGACGGCTCACACACGCACGATATCGGCTTCATCGCCGAAGAAATCGCCGACGTGCTGCCGCAACTCGTGACACGCACAGAAGACGGCAAAGCGACAGGCCTCGACTATGGCCGCGTCGTCCCAGTCGCCGTCGAAGCCATCAAAGCCCAGCGAAAAGAAATCGCCGACCTCAAAGCACGCCTTGATGCAATCGAAGCGGCGATGAGCAAGATGCAGAAGTAGCTTTACGAAGCAGACTGAACCTCGTGCCACCGACTACGCGAAGCGTGGTCGGTGTTTTTTTTTTCAGTTGCACGCTCTCAAAATGCTCTCCCCACCACACTATCCGCCATCACCCGCAGTAATTCCTTCGCGGGCGAATCCTTGATCGTCCCCAACTCGTGCTTGGCATGATCCACGAACTTCGCCGCCGACGCTCGGCTTGCGGCGATTGATCCCGTGGACTCTAGCGCACTAATCAATTCCTGCTGTGCCGCATGCCGCGTATCACCGCTCGCGTGTTCGAGCAGCATGAGCGTTTGGCCGCGCTGATGAGGTGATGCGTTTGCCAGGTGATGAATCACAGGCAGCGTCATCTTGCCTTTTTCAACGTCCTTGTGAACTGACTTGCCAACGACATTCTCTTTGCCGACGAGATCAAGCAAGTCATCCTGAATCTGAAACGCAATTCCAAGGCACCGCCCAAACCTCGCCATCGCGTGCCGGACGCCATGGGTACCACGGGCTTCCAGCTCGTGCGAAGTGCTGCTTTGCGGATCGCTTACAGGATTACTCGCAAGTACACCGAGTTCCGCACCGGTCGCAATCAACTCCGCCGTTTTCCTCGCAACGATCTCGTAATACGTCGGCTCATCCACCGAAAAATCGTCGCGGTGATGCAACTGCATGAGTTCACCCGCCGCCGTCACCATGCTCGCCCGTCCCACCGCCAGCGCCGCCGCGTTCGTTGGCAACGTCGAACACAAGTGATACGCCGCAGCAAATAAGTAGTCGCCCAGAATGACTGCGGCTTCATTGCCACGCAGCTTGTTCACGGTCAATCCGCGTCGGCGCGTGTCTGCTTCATCGAGCACATCATCATGCACAAGCGTCGCCATGTGCACCATCTCAAGCACGGCGCCCATCACGTAATGATCGTGCGTGAGTAACTGGTCATAGTCCGATGGCGCAGTCTGCGCAATGCGAGGATGTGCCGCAAGCCCGACCGCAATCACCAGCGAAGGCCGCAGCATCTTGCCGCGATAATGCTCGATGTGCTTGACCAAGTCAGCCACCGGCGGCAGATCGCTCGCCAGTTGCTGATCAAAAACTTCTTCAACACGCGACAACGCGCCCGCAACAGTCGTCGCCAGCGGCAAGAGATGGTGGGGGAGATCAAGCACACCCTGCATAAATGATTTTAGAACCCCAAGCGTCGGCGAGCCGGCTTCCTTTGGCGCTGTGAGGTGATGTTCGCGAATTTGAACGCAGAGGAAGACAGAGGTGAAGCAGAGAGAGAGGAAAACAGAGATTGTTCAGAGCGAATGCGATGCAATCGTGGTGCTGAATTGTCACTCAACACGACCTCCGTCTTCCTCTTTTCTGTCCCTCTGTCTTCCTCTGCGTTCAAAATGACGGTGCGGCTGCAAAATTGTGACGGACATGCGAGAGACTGACCCGCGTCCCTGACGCTCGGGGTTCTTAGAATGGGCATGGACATCCGATACTCATGGCGACTCCTCCGCGCAGGCGAATTTCGCCTCGATGGTGGCTCAATGTTCGGCCTTATCCCACGCACCGTCTGGTCGCGATCCGTCCCAACCGACGATCGCGGCAGAATCCGCGTCCAGCATAACTGCCTGCTCCTCGAACGAAAAACCGATGTCCCGCTCGCAACCTCGGGCACAGGCCGAGGCTGGAGCAACACTGGCGGCTGGCGCGGCACTGCACCAAAGTTCGTCCTCCTCGAAACTGGAACAGGCGACAAACTCGACGCCAAGAGCCGCGACATATTCGCGATGGATGGTCGCAGCATCTCAGACGCACTGCACGAAGTCTCGTGCGATCCTAACGACATCGGAGGCGTCGTCGTCACACACCTGCACTTCGATCACGCCGGCGGCCTCACGCGAAACGTGCGAACGGGCGAAACGCCCGACTGGATCGGCAGCGCGAGCGGCATGGCTGGCGCTCGCGCAGATCACGGCGTCAAACGCACTTTTCCCAACGCCACCATCTTCACGCAATCCCGCGAGTGGGACGACGCTCTCGCAAATCGCAGCGTCATGACGCGCACCTACTTCAAAGATCACCTGCTCCCCATCAAAGACCAACTCGCACTCATCGATTCCCCCGCCCCTTTCGAACAATGGCGCACGCCCGACCGCGGCGAATCCCCGCTGCTCACCTTCGACCAACGCGCCACCGAAATCATGCCCGGCATTTTCGTTTTCCGAGTGCCGGGACACACTTGGGGACAGCAGGCGATGATGTTTAGGGATGAGTCGGGGCAGACGATTGTGTTTACTCCCGATGTCATGCCCACCGCAGACCATCTCGGCGCGGCGTATAGCCTGGCGTATGACGTGGAGCCTTATACGAGCATGATCACGAAAACGTGGTTTTTAACGCACGCGGCGGAGAGAAACTGGACGCTCGTGCTTGATCACGAAGCGGGGAATCCGGTGCGGCGGGTGAAGAAAAATGACAAGGGATGGTTTGATCTGGTGGAGTGAAATCGGGCCAACAAATTGCGCACAGCATTCTTGAATGACCAGCGGCGTGCGCACGAGTGTGGTTGATCGTGGTGAAGTCGATGGCGACGGCTGACGAACGTCCGGCTTTTTCTAGGACGGACGGAGCATGACCATGACTGTGCGACTTTTGTGGTCGATCAGGTTCGTGCAACGAAATGGCATTTGACTTTTGAAGTGTGAGTTTGCCACGGACGTGCTGCCGCTCACACGCGTTTGGCGTCCGAGTCCAAGTTCACTTCGTACTTCGTCATTGCTTTCCCTTGAGCACGGCTTCGGCGCGATCAAGAGAATCTTTCGCGATCTTGACGTCGTTTTCGATGTTGTACGAGATCGCCGCGCTCAGCATCGCCTTGCGTTGACCGATGACTGTTTTTAACTCCTCCACAGACATTTTTTCGAGTTCGGCGGTATCAGCATCCGCGCCAGCCTTGACTGCAGCTTCGCCTTTCACGCTGGTTGTCTGAATACCTCCAGACTGCGGCATGCGAGAAAGACCCCACCAGGCTCCAAGAATGGCGAGCAGCCCGAGAACGCAAAGCAAAGGAATCGCAATTTTCTTGTTTCGAAGTGCTTCCATGACTGTCCTGTGCAAATAAAAAAACGCGCTCAGACGTCGTGCCTGAGCGCGGTATTGTTGGCTCATATCCGAATGTCGTTAGCGAGCAACCTGGAAGTTCCAATCTTCACGATCCGCGAAGTTGCTCCACTGACGCATGTCGCGCAGCTGTTCAACCGTCTGCATCTTCACGCTCGCGTCGAACTTAACCGTGACGGCTTGCGCAGATGAACTTGGCGTGCCTGCAGAACGGCGCTTGCAGCCGTATCGGAAGTCAACGTTGCCCCATGTGGAGGGCACGGCTGACGGGTTGAACGAATTTGAAGCGTTCCAGCCGCCGCCAAGGGAATAGGGTTGGCGCCAGCTACCCATGCCCACAGGATGCGGCCTCGGCGGCTTGGCAAGCCAGTACCCCGGGAAGAACTTTCCTGTGCCGGGTGTGTTTGGATCGGTCCCACCGTAACCCCAGAACGCAGTTCCGGAAACGTCACCGCCGCGGGTCGAGGTGAATTCGACCAGCGTCGACGGGCTTCGGACGTCTGAAGCGAGCGACACATAGAACGGTCCACCTGACACGTACGGATTGCGGTTCGCCGGGTAGGCTTCTTCGCCACCCCATGTATCGTCGATGTTGTTGCCGCCGCCTGGGCCGGTGTCCGGTGGCTGACCACGGAACGCGCCGTGCTGATATGAGCCGCCGACATAAATCGCGTTATACCCAAGCGTCGGGTGCCACGCGAGTGCGGCTGCGTAAGAGGTATCGCCGTACCGAGTGATGCGTGCACCGTCTGGTGGTTCACCCATCGAGCGTGTTCTGAAGTCACGCATCGTTGCGGTGTCCATCTGGAACATGTTGTGATCGACGTTGGAGTATTGGATGTAGTGCCATCCCCACACCTTCGTGATCGAACCTTCCATGCGAGCGCCGGGGCTCCAAGGATCGGGCGGATACAGCCCGTTTCGTGCTTCGGGAGGCGTGTGGTTCCAGCCCCAGTGCGGACCACCGGGCATCACCTTGTCGCGGCTGTCTGTGTAATAGCTCGCGAACATGATGGCCTGGTTGTGACCAAGCGACTGTTCCTTGAGCGTCTTGCCCATTTCTTTCGCGCATGAGAGGCTGGGAAGCAGTAAACCGATGAGCAGCGCGATGACTGCGATCACGACCAGCAACTCGATGAGCGTGAAAGCGCGTCGATTGTTCGACGCTGGAGTGGAGAGAACACCTGCCATTGCAAACTCCTTGCTTCGTACCACACGCAGCCGTTCGAATGAACGAATGCGATTCGCAGACTCGAGATAAAGGCAACAAACAACACCACGGACCGACGGCATCCCCAAGCCTCACACGATCAACCCCAACCCCTTCGCTTACAACACAAAACCATATGTCCTGATACACAATGAACTTCGCCAAATTCGCTCAACTCGCGTGCAAATCAATCTCAGATCGCGCGAGTCAGTCACACGAAGTCCGTCGCCGCGTTTTCCACGAGAATTTTGATCCAAACAGCATACCTGATTTTCTTGAAAGCACAAGGGTCCGACCGAGAAAAAAGCACATTAGTTGGGGTCTTGTTCGTCGGCGGAGTTATGGCGTTTCAGTGATTTTTCATGGGTTGTGCGTTCTTGGCTGGATGAGATTCAGCCGGATTGAAGTTGCGACGCGTTTTTTCGACGCAAGGAACGACCGAAAAGCATATGAAATCTCGACATGCGCGAGTGCCAAGTCCGGTTGCCATTCAAAGGACAAAAGACTCCATAAACGGAGTCTTGTCGTGTGCTAGCCTGGTCTGACACTGCGAGTTACGCCGCGATCACTCGGTTTCGGCCTGCGTGTTTGGCTCGATACAACGCCGCGTCGGCGAGTTCGATGATGTGTTTGGGCGTTGGGGCACCGGGGCGGGGGGCGGTGACGTAGCCTGCGCTGATGGTCAGGCGGATGTCGTTGGGGGAGGCGTCTTGGACCGATGCGCGGAGTTTTTCTGCGATTTGAGCCGCTTCGTCGGCGGTGCAGTCGTTGCACACGGCGGCGAACTCTTCGCCACCGATGCGAGCGAGGAAGCCTCGACCGTCAAGCGTTTTGGACATGGTGTGAGCCGCGATGCGGAGGACTTCGTCGCCACGCTGATGCCCGCAGCGATCGTTGATCAACTTGAAGTTGTCGATGTCGAGCAAGAGGAGCGAGTAGCCACATTCTCCTGCTTGGCAGCGCGTATGCGCGTCATCGAGCAAGTCGTCGAACGCAGAGCGATTGAGGACGCCGGTCAATCTGTCGGAGCGAGCGTCGGCGATCAACTTCTCCTGCTCTTCGGCGAGGACTTCCATCAAGTGCTCGTTGATCGGATCTGCGGCGGCGCGGCGAGACTTCGCGACAGCGATGTTGTCGCGCACGCGTTGATGGAAGACTTTTCGGCTTTGCAGTTCTGTGGGCGTCATCAGGTCAATGCAGCCTGCGCGAGCAAGTGCGGCGAACTCGTTGACGTCCTGCGCGGCACTGATGCCGATTGCGGGCGGTCTGAACGCGGGATTTGTCAGTTCCAGGCAATCTGCGGCATGGCCGTCATCAAGTGCGCCGGAGACGATGACGCAATCAAACTCTGCGGCTTGCAGCCAGCGATGAGCGAGATCGACACTGTCCACAAAGAGCGGCGCGATTGCAGGCGAGCAGCCCAGCAATGAACGGAGAATGCGGGATGCGATTTCGCCGCGTTTCGCGACAACGAGGACGCGTTCAAATCGTGGCGTGTTCGGAGTCGACTGATTGTTTTGACAGATCTGGGCGAGCACTTCGCCCACTTGTCCGCAGTCGCGGGGTAGCGTGATCAGGTCGCAGTTGCGATCCGCGATGTTGAGCGGAGGCGGTAGGCAGGGATCAGATTCATTCAGAAACGTCACGAGTGCGGGTGCAGTTTTTCCCAGCGATGCACACAGTCTGCTTGTCGCGCCGGATGCGGGCAGAGACGTGACGACGACATCAGGACGAATCGACGTGAGGATGTTCTGCAGGTTGGACTTCTGCGAACCTTCGATGGACACAGATGTGACAAACGGATGGGTTGACAGCATTGCGGCGATTGACCTCGCGTCATGCGTCACTAAAACCTTCATGCCCCCGTTGCTGGAACCTTTGAACCCCGGCACCTTTTGCCCCGCCGCTGCGTTCATCCCACTGACGAGCGACACATGATTGTGGGCTGCACGAGTAGGTGAATCTCCAAGAACTGCCATAAAAGCCCTCTCCTTTGGTCGGGTGTTTACCCTGTTTTTTCAGCTGCAACACAGTGCTTGGCGACACAACATGCCAAGTTTGTGTTGTTCTTATAATTCGTTTCGCGCAACGTGGCTCTTGAAACCGACCGCCGGAATGTGTGTGATTTTGTTGTTATTGGAGCACGGCGTAGTGGGCGTGTGTGACTGGATTGGTGTGTGTGAAGAATGCAGGCGGAATTCACCTGATCGGGAAGCAATTTGGTGAATTGATTGAAGTCGGGCGAGAGAGTTAGGTGCTGGCAGGTTGCTAGTTTGCAGCCATCGCGGCTGCGAGTGCTTTGTTGAGCAACTTCGTGATAGGGCCGTGGTCGAGTTCGAGCTTGCTTTGATTGACGTAGCTCTTCACGTTGCTAATTTCAACTTCTAAGTTTTGCTGAATGGTTCTTCCGTCATTGGGTGGGCTGAGTTTGAGCTCGTCGAGGCGCCGGAGCAGCTTGGCGGCAGCAGAAAGTTTGCGAATATCTTGAATCCAAGGGTCCGTGGCAGGGACTGCTTTTGATGTCCAGTATGCTTCTGAATCGGCGAGCAGTTTCTCTGCTTTGTCATAGTTTCCATCGTAGATTTGCCACATCGCCAAAGGCTGCGAAAGCAACTGAGAGGAAACGGTGTCTGACTGATACTTGGAAAGCAGTCGGGATTGAATATTTTCAACCACTGACGTTCTTTCTTTCCACACCATGCCGGCCATCACGGGCGAGTCAAAGATGGCCGGGCTGTGTGACCACTCGTACATCCACAGGCTCATCAAAACTTCTTCTTTGACTCCGTCGTTGACCATTTCTGGGAATTTTGAAAAGTTGTCAAGGAGTTTCTGCTTTGCTTCCTCAGACCATTTTTCTTTTGCTTCGACTTTGGCTTGGGCAATGTCTGCTGCGAACTTACTCTCCCTCGCCATTTCTTCTGCTCTGATGGCATGAATCCAGCCGTAGGCGCCGGCGCCGGCCAATATGACGAAGAGCAAAGTCAGGCCGATTGTGACGGGACGACGCTGTAACAGAAGATGCAATCGTCGCAACGCATTTGGCTTCTGCCACTCGATCGGCTTGAACGCAAGCCACGACTCTAAGTCTGCCACGAGACTGTCTGCCGACGAATATCGCTGTGCAGGCTGATGTGAGAGTGCTCTCAAGATGATTCGAGAGAGTTGTGAGCCGATGCCGGATCGCGAGAGTGCTTCTTGGAGTTCGTCCTCTGGGGTGCCTTCACTCAGCGAGGCGAGTGCGTCGACGCGGGAGACGCCGTGGGGAGACTTGCCGACGAAAATCCAGAAGAGCATTGCGCCCAGTGAGAAAATATCCGCGGCTGGCGAATCCGCGCCCTGCTCCATGTTGAATTGCTCGGGAGCCATGAATGCGAGAGTGCCGCCATGAGATTCAAGTTCGGTTTCCGATGCTTGCTGGTTGCGTGATGAACCGAAGTCGACGATTTTGATTTGACCGGCTTCAGTCACGAGGACGTTCGCGGGCTTCAGGTCTCTGTGCCAGATGCCCGCAGCGTGGATGGCGCCGAGGGCTGAAGCGACGTCGCGAATCAACTTGACGATCGTGCGATTGTCGGCGTCTTTGCCTCGTCCTGCGAGCCACGTGTCCAGCGATTCGCTCGGTACGTGCTCTTGCACGATGTACGCGCTTGTTCCTTCTTTGCCAACGTCAAGCACTCGGATCACGCCGGGATGTTGAATGGATCTCGCCTTGCGGGCTTCCGCAAGCGTGCGTTCGAACAACTCTGGGTCGATGTTCTCGCGATGAAACAGCTTGATTGCGACGCGGTTGGAGTGCGTGGTTTCGCTCAGCAGTCGATCTTCTGCTTCGTAGACCGTCGAACTCGCGCCTTGTCCCACGATGCCTCGAATCAAGTAGCGCGACTTGCCGTCTTCGAGCAGCGGGCCCAATTCTGTCGGATGAGGTGCGTTTGGATCAGGGGTGTGCAGGCTCTTGCTTCTATCAGGCGAGCCCATCAATTGATCGAGGCACAATGCAAGATCGATCGCGCTTGCGAGTTCAGGATGTTGCTGTCGCTCGATCGCCGCACGTCGACTCCGCTCTTCGGGCGTAGCGTGATATCTGCCAAGGCAGACACCAATCGCCGCGTCCAGTGCGACTTCACGTTGCGGCAATTCGGGCAGTGCTTTGATGTAGTCTGCAAGCGAAACTTCTGCGCCTGCTTTGTGACGACGTCGGCCGTCCTCAAAGATGATCGCGGCGAGTTCAGCGTCCGTGCCGCGAGCCGCTTCACGCAGCAACTCGAGCGGCGGCAGTTCAACAAGTGCCTGCGCGTTCGTTCGCTCGACGAAGATATCGTCGACTTGTGCTTCCTTGCCCCTCATTCTCGCATTCCCTCTGGCTTGTCCTCCGCCAATTCAAGCCACACTATACAGGAAGAGATTGCTTCAAATCTGTCCTGGGGGAGCTACTTCCCGAAACTTGTTCATAATTCGGTGCCAGCGCATGCGGACTGCGGCGACCGACATCCCCAGTGCTTCGGCAACGTCTCGGTGAGGTTTGCCGATTTTTCGCATTTCGAAAATTTTGCTGTCCGTCTGATCAAGAGTCGCGGCGAAGGCATCAAGCTCGGCTGTGGGCGGCTGTGCACCTGGTGGGAGGGACTTCACGTCCCACCAATGTGGCATGGGGGACTTCCCCTTGCTCGAACGGAGGTTCTTCTTGTAGTCGGTGGCAGCCGCGACCATGATGCGTTCGAGAATGTTGATTGGTGAAGCCAGCCTTGATGCTGAGCCACGCACCGACAAAACGCTATCAATTCGCCTTAAAACCGTGCGAAAAAAGTCACTTGTCGTGAAGATTGTCTTGGTGGGAGTTGTCGCGAATTGCTCGTGGAATCGCGACCTGATCAGGGGTTCATAGCGACGCACAAATTGAACAAGTGCTTCGTGATCACCTGATTGCACCTTCGCGATCAGTTCAGCTTCGTTTTCCATCTCAAGGTCTCCGAACCTTATCTGACCCAGTTGTGAACCAAATCTCTTGCCAAAAACGAAGCCCGGAATAGAATAACGGTTGCAGTACACGGATTCACGTACTGCAAGCTGGCCAGGGATTGGCTTTGTCCATCCTGCGCCGGTTTCACGGCGCGGACTCACGCAGATATCGGAGCCCCGTCGTCATGAAGAACAAAATTTCGTCGTCAGTTTCCTCCACGCGCCTGCACAATGGCATGGTCAGCGTCTGGGCAAGTCTCGCGGTGACTGTCGCCGTGCTTCCCACGCTCTGCCACACTTTGGGATATCAGGCTGCAAACACAGCCAACAAGGTCATGACTGCTGGGCCGATCGAAGACGCCTTGGAATATCTCCTGTGGCTGCTTCGCAACGCTTGAGCGACATCGCAATTGAATATTGATGTGACCCAACGCCCCGACTCCGTCAGGATCGGGGCGTGCTCTTTTTGTTGATTTTAGTCGTGAATTTGTGCGTTTTTTGGTGATGCGCGGCACCCAACGGCTGATCGACGCGAATTATTCCGAGGTTCGCATCACCCATCGGTGGTGCGATCCGATTTTCTTTCTGCGGAGGTTCGATGAATCGTCTTTCAATTTCTTCTTCTGTGAGTATCTTGTCATTAGTGGGTGTGCTGTCGATGTTGGCGGGAGGGTGCGACACTGCGCCGCAGGCTATGGTGTCGATCACGCCGCCGATTGCGGTTGCGCCTGACGGAATCGAACATGCAACTTCACCAGCGGGCGATGACAGGCCTGCTCCGCTGGTGTTGCACAACCCGGGCGATGTGGCTTGGGAAACGGTTCATGCCACGATCATTGATACTCGCCTCATGCAGTCGATGCCCGAAGTGTGTGACGTGTCGCTCGAGCAGGTTCGGCGCGTGCGCGAAGTGTTGCCGCCACATGGGAAGCCGCCGGAGGTTACTGGGCTCACGGAAGTGGTTCCGCAGCCGCCCATCGGCGACATGATGGATGACATCCGAACGCATCCGGAAGCGTTATGGGTCGGTCCGACGCAGACTGGATGGAATCCGCCCGACCCGTCGCTCGCCGTGGGGCCGAATCACATCGTCGCGACAGTCAATTAGACGATTGTGTTTTACACCAAGACGGGGACGCAGCAGTTCATTACTGATCTTGGAAGTCCGGGCAATCCCGGGTTCTTTGAGCCCGAAGGTGCGCAGAACTTTGTGTTTGATCCAAAGTGTTTTTACGACCACCTCGCGCAGCGATTTGTTGTCATCTCGCCGGAGGTATACACCAGTTCGCAAGAAGCGTGGATCGATATCGCGGTGTCGGATGACACAGATCCCAATGGCGTGTGGTATCGATATCGAACGAACGCCGTGATCGAAAGTTCGCCCGG
This sequence comes from Phycisphaerales bacterium, assembly GCA_046350435.1. Taxonomy (GTDB): domain Bacteria; phylum Planctomycetota; class Phycisphaerae; order Phycisphaerales; family UBA1924; genus BJHL01. The sequence goes on along the minus strand of JAXMAK010000004.1, from coordinate 418,510 downwards.
CGTCACGCACTGGTGGGACTATCCGGGCGCGGGCTATGACTCGCAGGCGTATTACGTCACGTCGAACTTGTTTGGTTTGAGCAGCGGTGCGGGGTGGGGTGGCGTCGGATATCGCATCTTCAACAAGACGCCGATGCTGACTGGGCAACCAGTGACGTTCGCGACGTTGCGTGATGGCGCTTCGGCGTCGGTGCAAGTTGCACAGCACTTTGGAACCAACATCGCGCCGTTCTTTGTGTCTGTGAATAGTTCTACGAGCCTGAAGGTGCAGGCGATCACGAATCCGCTGACGGCTCCGACGTTGACACAGCGCACGGTGACTGTGCCGAGTCATGCGGGGCCGGGCGGGCCTCCAACGCCGGGCGGCACGGCGGTCAGCGTGGTTGATTCACGTATCTTCAACGTCTGCTGGCGCAATGGCATGCTGTACGCGACGCACAATATTGGTGTTGCTGGCGATCGCACGCTTGCACGCTGGTATCAGATGAATACGGGCACGTGGCCCACGAGCGGCGTCATTACGCTCGTGCAATCGGGTGATATTGATCCGGGGCCGGGCATTCATTCGTTCTTCCCGGCGATTTATGCGAATTCTAACAACGACGTGGGCATGGTCGTTGGCACTTCGAGCGCGACGCAGAACATCGCGGTTGCAGTGACGGGGCGTGATGCGACGGATCCGACGGGGCGGATGGCGTTGCCTCAGATTATCAAACTGGGTGAGTTTTCCGGGGGTGGGCGCTGGGGCGACTATTACGACATCGCGACGGATCCCACCAACGACACGACGTTTTGGGTGATTGGCGAATACCGCCGGACTTCGTCGGGATGGGCGAATTGGATTGCGAGTTTCACGATTGGCGACTTCAGTCAGTTGCAGGGATATCCGGATCACGCGGGGAATGTGATTGCGCTGACTCCGGTGACGATTGATGTTTTGTCGAATGACTTCAGCCGTAACGGGTCGTTGCTGACGATTCCGACGTTTCAATCCACTTCGCAGCGAGGCGGCACGATTGCTCGTTCTGTGGGGACCGGGCCTGGCGGGCGAGATCAGTTGATTTATACGCCGCCGGCGGGTGTGCAGGCGACGGATAGTTTCACGTACACGCTGTCGGACGGCACGAATCAGCAGGTGGTCGCGGTGACGGCGGAAGTCTTCAACCCGGCGTTGTTCCGAGTGAGCGACAGTGTGTTGGTGACGGGTGCGGGACTTGATGCTCGCTATTACGACCTGTCCGCGCCCACTGTGTTGCCTGACTTCACCACGTTGACGCCATTCTTGAACACGACGGTGACCACGCTCAACTACGTCAGCACGACCGGCGTGTTTGCGAATTCGACTCGGACGGACAACGTGGGAGCCTTGTACACAGGCTTTTTCCTTGCTCCGCAGACTTCGCTCTACACCTTCTATACAAACTCTGACGACGGCTCAGCATTGTGGATCGGCAATCAACGCATCGTTGAGAATGACGGCACGCATGGCATGATCGAGCGGGCTGGGACCATCGGTTTGCAGGCGGGATATCACTCGATCCGCATCGAGTTCTTCGAGGGTGGAGGCGGCGCGGGGCTGATCGTGAGTCGTCAGCAATATGGATTCACGAAGGGCGTCATTCCCGGTGCGAACTTCGTTCGCGGCAGGGCCTGCGACGACATCGACTTCAACAACGACAACTCGCTGTTCGATCCGCAGGACATCGATGCGTTCCTGAGCGTGTATTCCGAAGGGCCGTGCATCCCGGCGAATGCGACATGCAACGACATTGACTTCAATAACGACGGATCGGTGTTTGATCCGTGCGATATCGACGCGTTCCTGCTTGTGTTCAGTGAAGGGCCGTGTACTGCGTGTGGTCAGTAAGGTCATTGCACTTTGAATTGATCAACGAGCCAGCAGACGCTGGCTCTTTTTCATTTGGCACGGTGCTTGTGTGACATGTGATACCGCACCACGCGATCTGAATTCTCGCCGTGAGATTTTTTGTTCGCACGCGCGAACAAAAACCCATGCGTCGCACTTATCATGCCCAATGACGGACCCATTCATTAGTCTGACGCTTGGCGCGAGCGTGGCAAACTTGCCGTTGCTGACCACGATCGCCGCGGGATTCGCGGCTGCGTGGGTGCTTGGGTTGCTTTCGCAGAAACTCAAACTGTCGCCCATCGTTGGATACTTGCTGGCGGGCGTTGTCATTGGTCCGTACACGCCGGGCTTCGCGGGCGATGTTTCGCTTGCGCAGCAACTCGCTGAAATCGGCGTGATTCTTCTGATGTTTGGCGTCGGTCTGCACTTTCATTTGAAGGATTTGCTTGCCGTCAAAAACGTTGCGATTCCCGGCGCGATTGGCCAAAGTCTTCTCGCAACTGTTGCCGCCGTCGCGATTTTTATGGCGATGGGCTGGACCATCAAGAGCGGCATCGTTCTTGGAATGGCAATGGCCGTCGCGAGCACGGTGGTGTTGCTTCGCGTGCTGATGGATCGCTCGATGCTCAACACCAGTCACGGCCATGTCGCTGTGGGTTGGCTCATCGTTGAGGACATTCTGACGGTGCTGCTGCTGGTGCTCGTTCCACTGTTCGCGGTTGATCCAACCGGTGCCACAACATCCAGCGGCGGCACATTCGCAACCATCGCGATTGCGTTGGGCAAACTTGTCCTGATGGTGATCGTTGTGTTTGTGATCGGGTCCAAGGTTGTGCCTTGGCTGCTCACGATCGTCGCGAAACTTCGTTCGAGCGAGTTGTTCACGCTCACGGTGCTGGTCTTTTCAATTGCGATCGCGGTGGGGGCTGCTGCAGTATTCGGAGCGTCGGTCGCGCTGGGTGCATTCCTCGCTGGCATGGTCGTGGCACAATCCAAAGTCAGCCATCAGGCTGCGGCGGATGCACTTCCGATGCGACATGCGTTCGCTGTGCTTTTCTTTGTGTCCGTGGGCATGCTGCTTGATCCGGCGTTCATTATCCGCGAGCCGCTGCTGGTCGCAGCTGGACTCGTGGTCGTGCTCATTGTGAAACCTATCGCCGCGCTGCTCATTGTCGCGATCTGTGGCTATCCCGTTCGCACTGCACTGACGGTTGCGTTGGGTCTTGCGCAGATTGGCGAGTTTTCGTTTATCGTGGGCCAAGCCGCGTTGCAGCACAACTTGATGCCCGAAGCGGGCATGCAGGTGCTTGTCGCGAGCGCGATGGTGTCGATCACGCTCAACCCGATGTTGTTCCGGTCAATCGACGGCTTCGAAAACGCGATTCGCAAGATGTCTTGGTTGTGGAACATCTTGAATGCTCGTCACGCGAAGCGCACCGCTGGACTCAACGCGAAAGGCCAAACGCTCGCGGCGGCGAGTGAGCGACCGCTTGCGATCATCGCCGGGTATGGGCCTGTGGGCCGCGTTGTTGATGCCATGCTGCGCGACGCGAAACTTGACACGGTCATTATCGATATGAATGTTGCGACGGTGGAGAGTCTGGCGAAGTCGGGGCGAGCCGCGCTGTATGGTGATGCGACGCAAACGGCGATTCTTGAGGAAGCAGGGATTGTGAAGGCTTCGTACCTCATCGTGACGCTGCCGGGCATCGACGGGCTGTCGTCGTTGGTGCTGCACGCGCGGGAACTGAATCCCAACATTGAAGTGATTGTGCGGACGCGGTATCTTGCCGATGGTGATGGGCTGCGAGCCGCTGGCGCAACTCACGTTGTCTTTGACGAAGGCGAGACTGGTGTCGCGCTTGCTCGATATGCACTTGAGCGGCGAAAGATCGACTCTGCGATGATGGATCGAGTGCTTGCGGCGATTCGCAAGACGTGGAAAATGACGAGTGTTTCGACAGAGAGTGGCAAGCCGGCGATGTCTTCGGTTCCGTCGGCTGCTGCTCAGTCGCCAAGTGCCCCGTCGACTCAGCCGGGCGATGCGTGAGCGATCCGGCGTGAGATTTCGTGCTTCGGCATAGCCTTCTGCATGCCGTTTAACTTTCCATCGCTGCATCGCGTCAATCCAAACTCGAAGGTCTCTCTTGCATCGATTGATCCCGGTGCGACGCCGGGCGTTGAGACGCAGGGCAAGGACAAGAAGGCCAAGGACAAGCTGAAGGATCAAGCGAACGAGGCGACTGCGCAGCATGTTGCGGACATCGCAAAGTTGCAAGAGGTGATGTATGCCGAGAACAAGACGGGCTTGCTCGTGGTGCTGCAAGGCATGGACACCAGTGGCAAGGATGGCGTCGTCCGCAACGTGTTCAGCGGCGTGAATCCGCAAGGGTGCCACGTCACGAGTTTTAAGAAGCCGTCGGAAGCGGAGGCGGATCGCGATTTTCTGTGGCGCATTCATGCCGAGGTGCCCGCGCGGGGCGAAATTCACGTGTTCAATCGCGCGCATTACGAAGATGTGCTGATCGTCCGCGTTCATAACTTCGTGCCCGAGCCCGTGTGGCGCAAGCGATATGAAATGATCAATCAGTTTGAGCAGTACCTGACTGAGAATCATGTCGTGGTTTTGAAGTTCATGCTGCACATCAGCAAAGATGAACAGAAAGAACGCCTGCAGGCTCGTCTCGACGACCCCGCGAAGCAATGGAAGTTCAATCCGACTGATGTCGAGGAACGCAAGTACTGGAGTGATTATCAGAAGGCGTACGAGGCAGTGCTTGAGAAGTGCTCGACGGAGTACGCGCCGTGGTACGTCATTCCATCGAACAAAAAGTGGTATCGCAACTGGGCGGTGTCGAAGATCGTGCGAGACACACTGCAGGAGATCAAGCCGAAGGCGCCGAGGCCGACTTATGACCCGAAGAAGTATGTGATTGTGTGATCGACCAACGAGCCCTCCGCGCGAGTGGAGGTCGAACGTCGAAGATGTCATGTTCACAACCAGCGTCCATCCACCTGACGAGACCGAGGTCTCGTCAGGTTTGCCAACCTCTATAGAATCCTTCGTGATACTCCTCATCGACAACTACGACTCCTTCACCTGGAATCTCGTCCAGCGGCTTGGCGAAATTGATCGTTCTCTGCGAGTGGATGTGGACTTGCTTGTTGTTCGAAATGACAAGATCACGCCTGACCAAGCCGAGAAACTGAATAGTGGCAAGGGGCCGGATCGGATCATTATTTCGCCTGGACCTTGCACGCCGAAAGAAGCGGGGTGTTCGGCTTCGATGATCGAGCGGTTTGCGGGGCGTGTGCCGATTCTTGGGGTGTGTCTTGGGCATCAAACGATCGCCGACATGCACGGCATGACGGTGACTCGGCACGCGATTCCTGTGCATGGCAAGACCAGTCCGATTCGGCACAACAGCACGGGTGTGTTTGCGGGGCTGAGCGATCCGTTTGAGGCGACTCGGTATCACTCGCTGGTCATTTTGGAAGACACAATTCCGAAGCCAAGCAACAACGGACGGAGCGAAGACGCGTGGGAAGTGTCTGCGTGGACCGATGAAGTGGTGGGGGAGGCAGATGGACTGACGCCACAGCACACGCGCAAGGTGGTGATGGGGCTGCGGCGGGTGTGGGCGGACAAGTCCAAGAAGCCGCTGGAAGGCGTGCAGTTTCACCCGGAGAGTTTTTTGACGTTGGAAGGTCCGAAGTTGCTGAAGAACTTTCTGGAGATGTAGGGAGTAGAGAGACTGGACTGGTGTGTGCGCTCGTGAACGTTGGCGGAATCGCGACGAGTGTGCGAGTTCTCCACCGACAATCAGAGCATTGTCGGTGGCACGGTTGGGCGTCTCATACCATGAGTAGTCGATGGACTCTTCCGATCCAACTCCGGCAGCACAGCAATCAACGGCGGAATCACTTGGTCTCATTCCGCCGAAGCAAGGGCCGGATCCGTATGCACATCGTCGAGGTGAGCCGCGGTCGTTTGCGGCGATGTGGGTGCTGTATCTTTTCTGTGCGATCGCGCTGATGCTCGCGGGGCTGGGTTGGACTGGGCTTGCGGCGTCGGACATTTACCGTCCCGCAGCGAGGCTGCTGATGCTGCTCATCGCGTCGAGCGTGTGGATTGTGTGGCCCATGGTTCGGCTGAGCCAAGAAGCGCCGCCAAATCCTGAGCGTGCGTTCCTGGCGGACTGCGTGCTGGTGCTCGCGCCGTCGCTGGGCGCGATTGTGCCGCAGGCGTTCCCTTGGATGGCGGCGTGGCCTGCGCCCGATTGTCTTGGACTCGCGACGTTTCTCGCGGCGTGGACATTTCTTGCGGGTGCGATACTCGCGTTAGCTTTGCAGAGAGAAAGTGCATCGATGCGCGTCGCTTATGGCCATCCGCACGCCGCGTCGCGTTCTCATCGCACCGGCGTGATGCTCGCGATGTGTGTCGCTGCGATCCTTCCCGGCGTGTTGCTGTTCGCGAAACAAGACGCGACGACTTCGACAGCATCATCACAAATCACCGACGCTTTGCTGCTTGCTTCGCCCGCCACGGGCATGTGGTCGCTCACGGAGCCTAAGCCTTGGCTGGGCCAAACGATTCATGTGGAACCGGTCGAGTGGCTCGCGATTTCGCTAGTTGCGTTCGCGGCGGCCATTGCTTGGGGACTTGTTTTTGCCCGGAAATCACGCCGAGCGGCTTCGGTTGCTCAGTGACTTGGGCCCGAGACGCTGGGCGGCGCGTGGGATAAACTTTGGCAAATCACGAAGCGAGCATTTTGGGCCGCCGGGCGTCGTCGATTCGACAACCCGCCCGGTCGGAGGGCTCTTTTCGATTTTGTGTGTTTGACAGTCATCGCCGGACATCGAGTCTTTCGAAAGAAACTCGCGGCCCAACGTTTCAGGAACTTTGCCATGCAGATGGTCACCAAGCAGGACAAGGACAAGTTGGAAGCACGCCTCCGCGACCTCATCGCGCAGCGGCCGCTCATCACCAAGCGCATCGAAGAAGCCCGCGCGCACGGCGATCTTCGCGAGAACGGCGACTATCACGCTGCACGCGACGATCAGGGCCGCAACGAAATGGCGATCCGTGAACTTGAGGAGAAGCTCAAGAGCGTGATGGTCATCGACGACCGCATGAAAGCCGCGATGGCGGACACGGTGGTTGTGGGATCAACGATCAAGTTGCGCGATGAAGGCAACGGCGATATTGACGTGTACAAACTCGTGGGCGAGGCGTCGGGCCAGGACACGGGCGACATCATTGAAGTGACTGACCGCAGCCCGATGGGCGAAGCACTCTTCAAGCGCAAGGTGGGCGAAGAGATTCGCGTGAATGCTCCTCGCGGCGTGAAGAGATTTACTATCGTGTCGATTGAGTAGATTGGTTCTACTGACGAATGCAACTCAAACACCGCCTCTATGAACTCGCCGTGACTAACCCGCTTGCAATTGCGGGTTTTTTGGCCGCTGTGCATGGGAAGAAGCCCAAAACGATTCGCGAGGACTTCTGCGGTACGGCGGCTCTTGCACGGGGTTGGTTGCAACTGGCGAATGAATTGAATCTGCCGGGTTCGCACCAAATCGGAACGCATGTTGGTGCGGTCGGGGTTGACAATGATCGATCGGTGTTGAAGCAGATTCCGAAGGCTGACGGCTTTCGAGCGATTGCAAGCGACGTGATGAACTGCCGAAAGAAAACCGACGTGATCGCGGCGACCAACTTTCCGGTGTGCTACTTCCACGAGCGCGGCGACCTGATCAAGTATCTGAAGCACGTTCGTTCATGCCTGAATCCTCGCGGTGTTTTCGCGTGCGACCTCTTTGGTGGGAAAGACGCATTCACGCCTGGCATCACTCGCATCAAGATTCCGGCCGGGCCAGTAATCGCGAGTGCGAAGCAAGCAAAGCAGAAAAGTCTCCGCGAAAAATCGCTGAAGCGATTTTTCTGGTATGAGTGGCATCAGCGCGAGTGTCATTCGCTGACAGGCCGAGTCCGCTGCGAAATCAACTTTGAATTGCCCGCTGGGAGCGTGTTCAACGACAGTGGAAAAGCGAAACGCATTGAGCGGGCGTTTACATATGACTGGCGGTTGTGGTCCATCCCGGAAATGCGAGATGCGATACACGACGCAGGGTTTCGAACTGTCGAAGTCTACAACTCGCTCGCAGCAGGAGTTGATTCGGAGAACACGCTGTATGTCTTGCCGATGCGTGAAGACGATGAGTTGACTGACCCATACGTCGTGTACGTTGTCGCGCGGTAGGTCACATAAAGCCGCAGGGGTCCTATTAGACCTACTCAAAGAGAGCCTCTCGCTGCATCGCTTCTTCGTGTTCGAGCAGCCACCGCTTGCGATCCAGCCCGCCTCCGTATCCCGTCAAAGACCCGTCACTTCCGATCACGCGATGGCACGGAATCACGATGCCGCGGAAGTTTGCACCGTTTGCAAGAGCCACCGCGCGTACGGCTTTGGGGTCCTTGAGAGCCGTCGCCTGCTGCAGGTAACTACGCGTTTTGCCGATCGGAATTCTGCATAATTCGCCCCATACACGCCGCTGAAAGTCAGTGCCGACGCTTTCGTGCAGAGGAATCGTGAACTGGTGCTTCGCGTTTGCGAAGTACGCTTTCAGTTGCTTCTGGACATCCTTCAGCAGAGGATGCTCGCTCGCAACAATCGCAGCCTCGCCATCTGCGCCGCCTAGTTTCGCTCGCACACGCAACAACTCGCGCTCGAGTCCCTTGCGATCAATCCAATCGAGTGTGACCAACGCTGGTGCGGGCTCAGTTGCGATGACCGCGATCATCGGACCGAGCGGCGATTCCAGCCACGCCGCGTGCAGCACGTGTGAACTCGTCGCTTTGCTTGGCGGCTGCCCCAACAACTGCTTGATCGCATGTCGAAAGCCGCTCGACGAGCCGAATCCTGCCGCAAGTTGTGCCGAAGCCATCGAAGTTCCTTTCCGAATCGCGCTCAACCCCGCGCCGACTCGCTTTGCTCGTTGATACGCCGCGAACGAAAGTCCGGTGTGTGCCTTGAACGCACGCATCTCCGACGCGAACGGCAATCCTGCTTCGATCACATGCCTCATGCGCACGGGCGCGGGCCACGCATCGGTGATCATGTTCAAGAGTTGCTGGACAACTGCTGGAGGCTCATTCGCGTTACGAAGAGCATCTGGTCGACACCGCTTGCAGGCTCGATAGCCGTGCAGCAGCGCTTCCTGGGCAGTTGGAAAAAATTCAATGTGCTCCTCACGAGCCGCACGCGACTTGCAATGAGGCCGACAGAAAACGCCAGTGGTCGTTACGGCAAAGTAGAACAGTCCGTTGCTCGTTGCGTCGCGATCACGCACTGCACGCAACATCGAGGCCCGCGAGGGCATCCGTTTAGCAATGCGAGATCGAGTTGTCGCCGCGGCATTCATGATGCAGATAGATTACTCGCGGAATTTCGGGTTATCGCCGAAAAATGTGCGAGTAATTCGTATGGTACTTCGACTCGAAATCCGCAGATGTTGTGCAAGTCGAGCCGGCGGGTCTGCATAATGCCGCTCTTTGCATTTTGATAGAGCGTGCCGAGTCTTCATTCGAGGGAAGCTCTTCCAATCAACCAGATGTCAACACAATGCGGCTGGCTATCTCGCCAGAAGTTGGCGTCGTTCCCAACGCCTCACCCAGTTGATCTGGCTCACAACGTCTGCTCCGTCCGCCACACTATCTCCATTCAAGTCACTCACGCTTGCATTGACCGCATACACATCATCCAAACCAACGCGAGAATCACCATTGAGGTCTGTCGGACACATCTCAAACCGCGGCATCTCGCGCGAAAGCACTGAATCAATCAAGCCCGGTTGCATCAACTCCGCCAACCCGAGCGCACCCAGGCACACGTCAGGCAGGCCGGCGGAATTCGGCGAGTATGTTCTATCAACATCACTGCGGCGATACAGCATGTTCGCACCAGTGCGGAAGAGTTGCCGCGCCCCGCGTCGATACGCGTGATACGCGCCCACGCTTGGGTTGGCATCGCCCAACGCGCTCAGTCCCATCATCGATGGAAATGTCGAAACATCACCCGGATGATTCTGCAAGTTGTCTGCGTTGTACCCGCCCCAATCACTGCGTGTCGTGCCCGCGGAAAACACTGTCGCAAACCGCGAGCCCCAGTCATCCGTCCACGCCGCGTTTGACCATCGCACGTTTCTGATCTGCGTCTGCCACCCATTGGCTCCGCTGCTCGCGCGATACCCGGGCGTCAAAATTGCCGGATACACGCTGATGAATGCAGATTCGAATGCACCGTTGGCTGTCGAAGTAATCGGAAATCCGGGCAAGTACGAAGCCGACGGCAACCCACTCCGATTAAGCCAAAACGACAACGCGGTCTGCGAGGACGAGCCGCCATAAGCCGCGGCTTGATCCACGAAAATGATGCCTTCGTGGAATGGTCTTGCGCCAGAGTTTGTGTCAGGTCCGACGGCAAGGCCCTTGAAGTACAACGCACGATCGCTCGCGCGAATGTACGAGTCCCAGTTTCGCGTTCTGAAAATGATCCGCGACGCGGCTTTCGCGATCACCGGATCGTCCGGGTAATACTGCATCGCACGCGCAGCCGCCGCGACGATCTTCATCGTCGATAACGTCGCAAACTCCGGATCCCATCCCGGCTTCGCCGCGCCTGTCAGGGGATCAATCCAGTGTCGAAAAATTCCATCAAACGTTCGTGAAGGCTTGATGTTGTCGCTCGCAAGCCCGCCGTATCGCGTCAAAATGCTCCGAACTTGCGACTGTGCCTGTGCATCTCCAAGCATCTCGTCCGCCGTCAGCAGCATGAAAACCACCCAAGCCGCGCCATCTGGCGTTGCAGGATGAAATCTCGCTTGCGTCGGAATCGTGTCCGCATCAATCACCCACCCGGCGGGCTCGCCATCGGGCGAGATGAGCCCTCGCGAGAACGTCAAGACCTGTTGGAATTCATCGAGTTGCCATGCAGGAAACGACAAGTTCGTGTCCGCATCATCGCGAATCAGGAACGCATCTTCATCCGCGCCGACGACCAGTTTGCCGTCGCCGCGAGCCGCGATGTTGTGCCACATCGTTTGCGAAGACGTGTAATTGAAAAACGGCACGCCCGATCCGCCAAGAGCCAACGCCGTCGGAATGAACTCAATCGACGAAGTCGCACTTGCGCTCGTTCGCAGCACATACAACCCGCGCTGCGCCGACCCGCCATACGCATCCGCCATCGCCATCCCGCGCACGCCCGTGATATTCGTCACCAGCGTCCAAGTCGGCGGCGTCGAAAAGTTGTTCGTGAGCGCTGTGCGATAGATCGCTCCATCACTCGCTGCAAACAACGTGTGCGATTCACGATCCACCGCAAGCCCACGCACCGCCGCGTTCCCCGGCAGCGACCACGTCGCCATCAACGTCCCCGAAGCGACCGCCGCATTCGCAAGATACGCCCGAATCACTCCCTGCCCGCTGGGGTTGTTGTTTCCCACATACAAAAACGCCCGATCATGCACCGCAGAGGTATGCGGAAACTGATCGCCACGATCAAACAAGTCTGCTCTCGCAAACAACGACAATGTATTGCCAGGTTGACTCCAACGCAAAATCGCGTCGCTACCCAATCCATCGCTCGGTGTCGAATCATCATGCACGAGCATGAACAACTGCGTCCCCGAGGGCGTCAGCACCGCGCCACCAATTCCGTCAGGTCCACCATCCAGCGTCATCCACGGGCACAACGCGAGAATCTCTGACTTGCTGATCGTGCGAATCACGCCGCCAGAAATGTCTCGAACTTCAACGCTGTCTTGAAAACTATCGCCAAACGCCGCGTATCCCGCAACCGCACTCGCCGCGACTGCCGCGACATCGTTCTCGCCGGTGATCGTCACAGGTTCGACAACTGGCCCGCCAAGGGCAAACACACAAACTCCAGCGCTCGCCAGAGCCGCGGCAGCGGTACGAATCGATTTGTGAAAGTGTGAGCCAGTCAAGTGCACATATTGTACAACCCGCGTCAACCACTCCTGCGGCTCATAACTCTTCCACTCGCAATCTTTCACTGCTTTTCTTTGTGCTCTTCGCGTCTTTGTGGTGAATTCAAGCGAAACGTCCCGCAGAGTCCGACACGCTGCTTTCGAAACGACAACAGCCACTCCCCAAGTTCCATATCGCGATACGCCCGATCCCAGCACCCGTGATTGAGGTCAGGGAATCGCGAAAAACGCAGCGGGCTCTTCGTGTCGGGTTTCAAACTTGAACCGCTCTGTGGATTGAGATCGATTGGCCGCCCATGCGCCGCCGCGTTGATGAGTTTTTCGCTCTGCACAATCGGCACAACATCGTCCTTCTCCCCGTGCATCGCCCAGATCGGCATGTCGCGCAGCGCAGGACCAACCGAGTCCGCATCGCCAAATCCGCACACGGGTGCGATCGCCGCAAAGACATTCGCGTGCTTGGCGCCAATCGCCCACGTCCCCGCTCCGCCCTGCGACAAGCCCGTCAAGTAAATGCGGCTTGCATCAATCGAACACTCCTGCTGCGTCTTCGCGAGCGTCGCCATCACGTACGCATCATGATCCAGCCACGTACTCGCACGCGTGAGCTTCTGCGGAAAAATCGCAACGAACGGCCAGTCCGTCGGCGCATTGATCATCGCCGGAAACAGCCCTTGCGTCAACTGCCGCTGCCCATCCTCGCCACACTCACCCGACCCATTCAAGAACACAATGCAAGGCCACTTGTCCGTCGCCCGATACTCGCGCGGCAAGTACACCGCATACCGACGCTCAACGCCATCAACGTCCACGCTGCGGTAGAGCAGGCCTGTTTCGTGATGAGACTTCGTTCGCTCCATCGCACAACCTGCAAAGCACAACGCCTGTACCGCAACGACAAGTAGAAGAAAGAACTGCTGCATGTCGAATGCTATTCAGCAATATCGTTGCTGCAATGAAACAAATCAATCACGCCTGCATGAGATCATTCAAGTCCAGTGCCTTGGTGAACATCGCGAGTTCACGCTTTGCATCAATTGGCCACGTTTCCTTGGGGCGATCCCAATACAACTCAACGCCGTTTCCGTCGGGGTCTCGCAAGTAGAGTGCTTCGCTCACGCCGTGATCTGCTGCGCCGTCGAGAGAGATTCCTGCGTTCACGAGTCGTCGCAGCGCGTCGCCGAGAGCCGCTCGCGTGGGATACAAGATCGCAACGTGGTACAACCCGGTCGTGCCTCGCGCTGGCGACTTGCCACCGGCACTTTCCCACGTGTTGAGGCCGATGTGATGGTGATATCCGCCTGCGGAGAGAAACGCAGCTTGAGTTCCAAGCCTCTGCGTCACGTTAAAGCCAAGCACGCCGTGATAGAAGTTGATCGCACGCTCAAGGTCAGCGACTTTGAGGTGAACGTGTCCGATGCGGGTCTGCGGGTGTATTGACATGGTTGCCTTAGAATAATCGGTGAACTTGAAGCGAACACGAACTTGAAAAACTCGCTTCCGCGAGCGTGCTAGCACTTAGATGCTCTTGCAACTGCTTTCGTTGCCGTTTTATGCGCGACGATCAGAAGCCCTTACCTTCTGCGTATCTCCTCATGTCTTCGCTGTGATACCGCAGTTCCGTTCGGCTATGCTGTTCCTCGAATGTTCCCCAAGAGTGTCTCCATCTTGGTGCATCCCACGGACGATTTCTGGAGCACCGCATACACGCTCGCGGACATGGCCCGTGTGTTGATGGAGCGGGGCGTCGCGGTTCACGTCGGAAGCGACCCGGCCACGATCCCGCACGCTGACATTGGTATTTTGCACGTTGATGTGACCAAAGTAGATGCATCATTCGCTGCTTGCACATCTCGCTTCGGCCAAGCCGTCAACTTTGGCACGCTGGATATCTCAAAGCGTGTCATTTGCAAGCATGTTGTGACACAAGGTGATGGCTATCAAGGCCCGGTGATTGTCAAGACGGATCGCAATTGTGCAGGCCTGAAGGAAGCCGTCGCTGCGAAGCGATCAAATGTGCTGCAACGAGTCATTCGCTCGGCGCATCGCCGATTGCCGTGGACGATGCGGGCCGAACTGGGCGGCAAGTCGTATCCCGTCTTTGATCGTGTTGAGGACGTGCCGTGGATGGTCTGGAACAATCCGTGGCTTGTTGTCGAGCAATTCCGTCCCGAGCGACGCGACAACGGCTATGTATTGCGAAGTTGGGTCTTTTGCAATCACGCAGAAACGCTCGCGATTCGCGTCAGCGCGACGCCTGTTGTGAGACCGCCGTTCTTGGGGCCTCCAAACTTTGAAGAACCATTCGAGCCGTCAATGATCCCAGACGAACTCCGCGCTCGCCGCGATCAACTTGGCTTCGCGTTTGGCAAGTTTGACTTCACTGTCGACGAGCAAGGCAGGGTCACGCTGTTCGACGCGAATCGCACACCAACAGCGCCGTCGCTCGGGGCAGAAAAGCGAAGGTGGCAAGCGGAGAAGTTGCTGCATGGCTTGATGCGATAGTCGAAACCACACTGCCTCTGAATGTCATCTACTTCACCATGATCGTTTTTCTCGCGAGCACCACGCCGCCCTGTCCTGACGCGTAGCGAATCTCCGCTTCTCCAGGTTCCTTCGGCGCGTTCACGCTCATGGGCGAGCCCGAAGTCGTGTTCTTATACGCGGCGTACTTCCCGTCTGCAGTGCCTTGGGGCACAATCGTGATGTAATCGCCTCCAAAGTTCGGGCCTGTCCACGTGATGCTCACGGCTTCACCTGCTTTGCATTCATCGGGCGCAGTGATTTTGATTTCTGCGGGCACGAGAGTGATTGCTCGCCTCGCAAGCACTTTGCGACCTTGACCCATCACGTATCGCAATTCCGCTTTGCCGTTCATGACGGGCATGAGCAAGGGCAACGGCGTTCCCTTGGTTGTATTTGTGTAGTTTCCGTTCTTGTCATCTGCGGTTCCAACTTCTACCACAGTGATGTAGTCGCCTGCGGTGTTCGGTCCGGTCCACGCGACTTCAATCGTCGAACCAGCCACGGCTTGATCGGGCGCAGTGATCGCGATGTCCGCCGCCTTCAGCGAGATCGCTCGGCGTGCAAGCACGACTCGGCCTTGCCCGCTGACATAACGCAACTCTGCATCACCAGCGTCCGCGAGCGCTTTCACTCGCAGCGGCGAGCCAGCCGTGGTTGGGGTGTAGTTGCCGTACTTCTCGTCGGGCCAACCTTTCGCTGCGACTGTGATGTAGTCGCCTTGGTTGTTGGGGCCTGTCCACTTCACTTCGATGTCTGTTCCCACGGTTGCCTGATCGGGCGCGTCGATGGTCGCTCCGGCGGGCATGACTTCGATCGCGGCTCGGGCCAAGATTGTGCGCGACTTGCCGGTCACGTACCGAAGTTCGTAGCCGTTCTTCGCGGCGTCGCTGCCGGTGGCGTCCATCGGTGCCGTGAGTGTGATGGTCGCACCTTGCTTGGTGTTGATGTAACTTCCGTACTTCTCAGGCGGGGCGTCTTTGGGGACGATGGTCACGAAGTCGCCTGCGTTGTCGGGGCCGGTCCAGGTGACTTGGAACTCGGTGCCTGCGGTGACGCGAGCAGGGCCAGCGATCGTTGCTGTCGAGAGGACTTCGGCGGGCTCGGCTTTGGGCGTGGGAGTTTGGGTGGTGGTGGGGGCGGGGGCGGTTGATGCTGTTGAAGGGGTTGGTTCAGTCTTTGCCGGTGATTTCTGCATCAGGCAGCGGCTCAGTAGCAGCAGGAGGAGCAGTAGGATGACGACAACGACGACGATCGTGACACGGCGGCGGGAAGTGTCTTGCATGGGCGATCTTAGAGCGGGGAGCGGCCTATCATTTGATCTGGGAGGTGTCGGCATGGGCCGGCAGTCTCCAGGCAACCAACGCTTTTCATGCGCCCTCGATGCAAGCACTGGTTTTTCGAATTGTCTCAAGGGCTTGGATAGAACGTATGAAGTTGTATGTTGGTAATCTCTCTTTCAAGACCACCGAAGATCAGCTCCGCCAGCTCTTTGAAGAGCATGGCCAGGTTGCTTCGGCATCGCTCGTGATGGATCGCGAGACGGGTCGTCCCCGCGGTTTCGGTTTCGTTGAAATGACCAACGACGCAGAAGCGAACGCGGCGATGACCGCGCTCAACGGCAAGAACTTTGATGGCCGTGACCTCACGGTCAACGAAGCTCGTCCGCGTGAAGGCGGCGGTGGCGGTGGTGGCGGCGGTCGCGGCGGCTTCGGCGGTCGTGGCGGCGGCGGTGGTGGTCGCGGCGGCTTCGGCGGCGGCGGTGGTGGTCGTGGCGGCAGCGGCGGTGGCCGCGGCGGCTGGTAATTCTCACTGATGACAATCAGAAATGAAAAGGACCCCGGAGCAATCCGGGGTCTTTTGTTTACTTCGTCGTGCGTTCTACGAATGCGTGACGCGTGCTCGTGATCGTTTCGCTTCGATTCTCTCTGCCGGAGGAATTTTTATTTCCTTCGCCATGCCGATCCACGACATGCACTTGATGATCCAGTAGCTCACATCAACTTCCCACCACCGCAGGCCATGTCGCGCCGATGCGGGGAACGCATGGTGCGTGTTGTGCCAGCCTTCGCCCATCGCAAGGATGCCCATGACCAGGTTGTTTCGGCTTTCGTCATGAGTGTTGAAAGGACGCCGACCCCAGAGGTGACACACTGAATTGACGCTCCAAGTCACATGGTGCACAAAGAACACTCGAAGCAACCCGCCCCAGATGAACGCCATCAATGCACCGAGCCAACTCTGCGTGACGGCGAATCCAATCGCTCCCGGCAGCAGCAAGCCGAAGATGGCCCAAAAGCCAAACCACTTGCTGATCGTCGGAACAACCGGATCTGCAAGCAGGTCCGGCACGTACTTGTTCATGACCTCGCGCGTCGGCGCCTTGGAAAAGAACCAGCCAAAGTGCGAGTGAATCATGCCGCGCAGCATGCCCATCAAGGTTGTGCCATATGCATGCGGCGAGTGCGGGTCGTCGGGCCGGTCGGTGTGTTGGTGATGGCGGCGATGCGTTGAGACCCATTGAAGGATGGAGCCTTGCAGCGCCATCGAGCCAAGGATGCCGAGGACCGCGGTCACGACACGATTGGTCTTGAACGACTTGTGCGTGAACAGCCGGTGATAACCCACAGTCACGCCCAGCGTGGTGATGACGTAGCCACCAAAGAAGAGTGAGAGGTTGAGCCAACTGAACTCGGTGTGCCAGATCAAGATCATCGCAGCGATCAGCCCCAGGAACGGCAGGATGATGGCAACGACACTGCCAATCAGCGATGCAAGCGAGGGACGAACGAGATGCTCATCAGGTTGATCCGGAGCCTCCAACGAAAGCGCGAGCGCGACGGGATCGAGCGAGGGATCGGACGGTTGTGTGCTTTGCAATTGTGTCATGGTCCCTACTCCTGCGGAACGTGTTTATCCAAGCAAAGTACGGAATGCGGAGCGACGAGTTTGAATGGTGCGAAACAATAATCTATTGAGGCAATGAGAATCGCGGCATGGTGCGCGGCGTGCGTAGCATGAAAGGATGGGATGAACATTCCCAAGGAGGTTCATATGGCGAGCAATATGGGCGGACAGCGTGGAAACTTGTCGAGTGCGAGCGGTCGCAAGGGTCGTTCGGCGACGAGCACGTCGCACAAAGGCAGCCGCGTCGAGCCTTCACACGTGAATGACAAGAGCGGAGATGATCGCAAACGTGCCGCAGAGCGCAAGGACGCCGCGGCAAAGACTCGCAAATCCGCCAAACGCAAGTAAAGTCTGAGTTTTCATGTTGGGCCGCCCCATTCGCCGCATAACAAGCGCGTGGGATACTTGAAAGCTCCATCATGAAAATCGTTCATTTAGTCGCGTTGGCGTTGGTTGTCATTGGCGCGATCAACTGGGGCTTGGTGGGTGCTGCGCAGTTCAATCTCGTGGACGCAATCTTCGGCGCGGGCTCCGCGATGAGCCGCGTCGTCTACATCATTGTGGGTTCGGCGGGCCTCGTGCTGATCGCGACCACGGTGATGATGCATCAGCCAACGCGGCGGTCCTCGCCCAGCTTGGCGTAGATGTTTCATCGCACGATTGAACCTTATCATGTTCCATCGCCAAGAAACGCTCTGATCTCCCGCATGTCCCGGTGCTGCTCCCACAGGTGCTCGACGTGCTCGCGCTGCGCGACGACGACACTCGCGGAGAGCGAGCTGGCAGCGGGAAGATTGTCGTGGATTGCACGCTGGGGTTGGGCGGACACAGTGCGGCGATGCTCGAACGCCTGGGCGAAGGCGGGATGTTGATCGGGATCGACTTGGACGGCGCGAATCTGGCGTTGGCCCGTGCCCGATTGCAACGCGTGCGGACACGCGCGACGTTCCAGTTGTTCCAGACAAACTTCGCGGGGATCGAAAACGTGCTGGCGAAAGCGGGCGTTGCGCTAGGCAGCGTTGATGCCGTGCTGGCGGATGTGGGCATCGCGAGCACGCAGATTGACGATCCAACGCGCGGCTTTTCGTATCGCAAACCCGGGCCACTGGACATGCGGATGGACCCGACGCGCGGGCAGCCGGCTTCGGCGTTGCTCCAGCGCATGAGCGAGCGCGAAATCGCGGATGCTCTGCTCGAACTGGGTGACGAAACCGATGCGCCGCAGATCGCACGGCTGATCGTGCAGCGCCGAGCAGCGGCACCGATTGAAACCACCCAAGACCTCATGGCGATCGTGTGCGAAGCTCGCGACTTCACCATTACGCGTGCGGCGGGCGCGAAGCTGCACCCGGCGGCTCGCACGTTTCAAGCCCTGCGCATTCTTGTCAATCGTGAACTCGCCAACTTGGATCGCCTCCTCGCTGTGCTGCCCACGGTCCTGAAGCCCGGCGGCATCGCGGCCATCATCAGTTTTCACTCGGGCGAAGACCGCCGCGTCAAGTACGCGTTCCGCGACGGATTCCGCGACGGCATCTACGCCGCAGAGAATCGCGACCCGATCGTGGCGGATGAATTCGAGAAGGAAGACAACCCGCGCGCAAGGTCGGCGAAGTTGCGATGGGCGAAGAGGGCGTAGCACAGCGGTCCGTGCCGACCGCCCCCGCATCAAAAGATTTTCATGTTCTCTTTTCTCTCGCTTCATGGGTGCTTCTCACCGTGTTCACAGGCACGCGTGCACATTCCATCACGCGCACGAGAACACTTCAGGAGAACCACACATGATGACGCAGGCAATGGCTCAGAAAACTGTGATCAAGAAGACATTCGCCGTGTTGGCGCTCGTCTATGCGGCGGCGATAATGGTCTTCGCTGTCACGGGATGCGGATACGTCGTCGCGGCGGGCGCTGGCGGCGCGGCGGGATACGCCGTGGGCAAGGGCGACAAGTAGCGTCAACGTCACATGAAGGCACCCGCCGTTCGCCCCCGATTGGGCTGCGCCCAGACACACCCCGTGTGGCCCCAAGCCCATTTTGTCCGTGCCTGAGTCCGATTGAATCGGATGTGGGTCCGTGTCAGTTGTACCCGAGTACGGACACTTCGGACCCGTCTCCAGACCATCCGTACTCAGTTCCAGACCATCTGTACTCAGTTCCGGACAATCCGGACCCGGTTCCGGATCGTCCGGACTCAGTTCCGAATCGTCCGGACCCGTGTACAGGTCTTTCGTACTCGTGTGCCAATGTTTTGTGTTCGGGGGGTCAAGGTTCGTGCTCGGGGGGCCGATGGGTCTTTCATGGCGAATTACATGCCCAGAGGCGATGCCCAGTTCGCGGCGTGGGCGAAGCACTATGTGCAGGCCGTGTCCGAGTACTTTCAGCAGCAGGGATTGGATGATCCCATGCAATTGCAATTGGCGTACGGGGGGTGGGTGAACCGCTATACCGCGCACGTCGCCGCACAGAACGCCGCCCGCGCGGCAACTGAAAATAAGGACGAGGCTCGGGCAGCGTTAGAAGAAGCCGTGCGGCCCGTCACCAACTTCGTGCAGAGTTACCCCGCAACCACCGACGCCGATCGCGCGACCATCGGCATCTCCATCCGCCCCCCGAACGGGACGCGCAGCACGCCGCCAACAACCGCGCCCCGCGCAACGGTGCAGTCACCCGCACGCTTGACTCACGAGTTGCGATTGGTGGACACCGCCACGCCCACACGCACCAAAAAACCGCGCGGCGTCTTGGGGGCCGAGGTGTGGGTGAAGTTCGTTGAGCCTGGCGCCGGACAATTGGGACTAGGCACTGGGGATCAGGCATTGGGCATTAGTGAAGACAAACGCTCCGCCCCTTCTTCCGCCCCAGTGCCCAGTGCCCAGCCCCCAATGCCTCCCTTCTCCTTCCTCACCATGACCACCCGCCCAACCCTCCGCGCCGAGTTCAAGCCCGGCGATGGTGGAAAAACCGCCGTCTACATGGCCCGCTGGGTCAGCACACGCGGCGAAAAGGGGCCGTGGTCAGAAATCGCCACGGCGACGGTGGCGGCGTAGGACTCCGCTGCGCGGGAAGAAGAAAAGGCATTCAACGCAGAGGACGCAGAGAGCGCGGAGAGAAACAAGCAGTTGGGCTTGCAAGCCCTGCCTTGAAGCCCCAAAGGGGCGCAGGTCTGTAGCCACGGGTGCAGCGCAGCCCGCCCAAAGGCGGGCGCAGCACAACCCGTGGACCACGGGATTTTTTCGGGGGGCCGCCGTTCCGCTCGTGCAACGGCAAAGGCAGAGTCTGCGGAACTTTCAGCATGATTCTAGAAATCCGGCTAGCAATCTGGCTATTCGTTCAGAATCTCGCAGTTGGCATTCCCATACGACAAGGACTCGCCACCCTTGGCGACGCAAGTCCGCACGCACACGGCGATCTCTCGCGATGTTTCGCTCGAACTTTTTTCGCCAGAACGCCGCGCGCGTGCGGGGCGTCGCTTGTCCGAATCGGCATCGGTGGCGGTGCCAAAAGCATCCGTGCACAAAGATGACGGCGTGCCAACGCCGCAGCACTATGTCGGGCTTGCCGGGCAGATCGGACGCGTGCAGCCTGTAGCGGTAGCCCAGGCCATGCACCATGCGCCGGACGGCGAGCTCGGGTGTGGTGTCGCGCCCTTTGACAGCCGCCATGCAACGCGAGCGCTGCTCGCTGCTGAGCGTGTCGATGCGGCGACGAGGCTGGGAAGGAGCGCGGCGCGGCTTCACGGCTTGGAACTCTTGCGCGGTTTGCCTCCGCTTCGCTTCACTTTCTTCATCGCGTCCGACTTCACGGGGCCGCTCGCCGTCTTCTTCTTGCCGCGTTGCACCGGTTTGTCGATGGCCCACATTTCAGCGAGCGTGACTTTGTCATACTCGCGCTCACGCATCATTGCGTCGATGGCGGCGGGGTCTGCGAGACTGAACTCATCATCAAACTCCGCGAGCAGCGCATCAAACAAAGGAGCCGCCATGTCCTTCGCATGCCGCTGGCTCAGCGCGAGGTCGTACCAACGCGTCAAGTCGGCCTTGGTGATGAACCCCCGCACCCGCGCGGCCAACCCAACCTGCTTCATGACAGCCTCAATGGAAGCTTTCTCCATCTTGTCGCAGACGATGACCATCTGATCGGCCGAAATCGCATCGGCAATGGGCTGGGCCTTGCTCTCATCCAGCGTCACGTGCTTGACTTGAATCGCCGGGCCGAAGTTCGCCCACAGATCAACGCCGCCGTCACGCGAGTTCGCGCCTCCCACGCGGTAAAGCTTGGCCGGCACTGTGACACTGGGATTTGCCGCGTTGACGCCCAGCAGCATTTCGCAGAAGTCTTTAAAGTCCGCCAGCACGGATGGATCACGCATCGTCACGGAGACAGTGACCTGGGCCTGCACGCGCGACGCGACGGCGTTGAAGAGCGCGTGCACCACGATCTCGTACGCCTTGTCCACGCTGCGGCGGAGTTTCGGATCGTTCTCGAACGCGTTCAGGAACGCGGCGAGCGAGAACACGCCACCTCGGCCAGCCACGACCATGGCGCGAATGGGTTGGAGACTCTCGACCGTTTGACGCAATCGGGCGTAGACGTATGTCTCGGCGATGCCTGCGGCATCGCGGTTAGCGCGGTCCAGTTCAGCGAGTGATTTGCCGGGCATATGGTCAGTAAAAAGCTTGTCCCAGTAGGAACGATTGAGACTGAGGCCCTTCTTGAACAGCCGCTGGTTCATCGCGGCACACCAGTGGTAGGAGTTCTTGCGAACGCTATCGGCTTCGCTCAGTCGCGCGGTCCCGCCTCGAACGTGGAAGAGGGTTTCCGCAATCGTGATGGGCATGAGGCCTTGGCTGCGGGCGTTCGCGATGAGTCGATCGAGTCGTTCCTTCGCGTCTATCAGTGCTGGGTTGGGCGGTGTGGCCATGGCGGCTTGGCTTTCGTGCTGGAAGATCGTGGATCAGTAAGCGGTGTTGGCGAACAGAGAGGATTGCGCCGACTCGGGATGCCGGAGTTTGGCCTGTTTGAGCGAGCGGATCATCTGGGCCGCGATGGCCTTTATTACGGGGACAGCAACGCTGTTGCCCGTCTGAGCACGAATGGCGCGATGATCGACGACGATCTTGAAGTCCTCGGGGAAACCCTGCAAACGAAGGCTTTCACGCGGCGTCAAGCGACGTTTGCCGTTGACCAAGAGGTAGTTGTGCGATGCGTTGTGCCGAAGGGCGCAGGAAAAGGGGTGAATGCCGATGTCCCCGCCCTTGTTTTCGTGCCACACCGAGGGATAGAACGGTGCCACGCCCTGCTCGCGCAGGCGCTGGAGCCGTTTGATTTGGATGCGCTCGGACGCAAAGAACTTGGGATCGACGTTGCTGTCAGGTTCCAGCACATCCGCCAATGACGGCATCGCCTTGACTGGCTGCGGAAACGAGAAATCCAGATCTGCTTGGAAGCAGACGATAAACGTCCGTTCGCGTTTCTGCGGCACCCCGTAATGAAGAGCGTTTAGAATCGCGGAGTGCGTGTAGTAGCCTAGTTGCGAGAGTCGCTCGATGACGGTGCGGAAAGTCCGACCTCCGTCGTGCGTCTTGAACTGCTTGACGTTCTCCAGCAGGACGGCAGGCGGTCGCCGCACTCGCAAAATCTCCTCTACGTTGAAGAAGAGCGTTCCCCGCGTGTCGCCAAATCCTTTTCGCTCGCCGATTATGCTGAAGGGCTGACAGGGAAAACCAGCGAGGAGAATGTCGTGCTCGGGAATCTCGTTGGGCGTGATCTTTGTGATGTCTCCATGAGGACGGTCGCCGAAGTTGGCTTCGTAAGTGTCCTGAGCGAGTGTGTCCCATTCCGACGAGAAGACAGTGCGACCGCCGTGGGCGGCGAATCCGAGGCGGATGCCGCCGATCCCAGCGAACAAATCAATCGTGCGGAACTTGTTCCAGTTGACGCTTTGGATCGATGCGAGGCCATCATCGCTTGGATGTTGGGAAGCGTGATACTCCGCGACCGGAGCGGCGGTAGGCCAGCGATAGTTTTTCTGCCCACGGAGTGGCACTTCTTCGCTGGGGGTCAGCGACAATCCGGCGGACCTTCGTTTTGTGCGAGCAGCTTTGATCTCGACATGTCGTTCGATATCATCTTGACGGGCGCGAGCGATGCGTAGACGAAAGCGGTCGGTCTTTTCCAGCATTACAAATTCCCCAGCCTTAATTCTCGCGGCTTTGAAGAACGCTGCAACCCACGCTCGATTGCGAAAGAACTTGCGAGGGGCCCCGGAATTCGCATCAGTTGGAATGTCAGTCTGCACCGGGGCTTTCAGGCCTTCCACGTCGAGCGTCAGCATGCGGCCAAGCGGCCCGGATTTGCTGGAAGAGCCGAGGCAGTCGGCGGGAAAGAAGCCGAGGTGCCCGGTCAGGTACAAGTGCCCGTTGCGCAGGTTAGCTTCGGTGACCTGAATCAGGCGCTTACGTTGTCCAACCTTTGCACTCATACCGGGTATCGATCCTTGAATCTGAAAAGAAAGGGTGCATAAGAGAATATGCGGGTGAGGTGTGCGCCGAGGATGGCACGTAGAAGCGCGTATGCGACTTTGCTTCCTGTAGTCTCTCCCAGCCAACTTCCAGATCGATATTCGCCCCATGTGGAGCGTGGGGGTACACGAATCGTCGGGGACCGACGATCTACTTTGCCGCCCGTGCCGGGTCGGGTCAGGTTGATTCACGGCTACCACGGGTTGCGCTGCGCTGCACCCGTGGCTACACACCGTCGCCCCGTTGGGGCGAAGTGCGCGTGTGGGTTGGGTGCAACTGTGCTGTGGCGTTGCGTTGTGCGCGTGGGCTTTGCCAATTGTGTTCGCACGTCCTGAGAACTGGTGTTGCGCTGTGGCGGTCGCCCACGCTCGCGCGTGGGGCTCGTAAAGATTTTCACGCACGCGCACGTTCTTTGCGCTCGCGACTTTTTTCTCTCTGTGCTCTCCGTGTTCTCTGTGTTGAAAATTCTTTTCACGAGTGAAGTGCATTCACACGCCCGCCGACACCAACACGAGTATCCCCCGCGCGCTGCTTGACGGCTCGGGTTGCGGTGGAGCGTTTTCACTCGCGGGCCGCCGAATCTATTCAGATAGGAAACAAAAGATGGCTGATTACATTCCCGGTCCCGATGCATCGTTTCAGGCTTGGCAGAATCAATTTGTCAATTACGCGAACGCCAATCTCGCGGCACTCGGCTTGGTCGCTGCGGACATGACGCCCATCACCACAGCACAGACTGTGTGGGCAACTGCGTTTCCAGCGCATGTTGCGGCAGTGAACGCGGCCAAGGCCGCGAAGCAGAATAAAGACGAAGCACGCGCTGCGTATGTGGGCGTGATTCGCCCGCTCGTGCGTCGCTTGCAGGCGTCGCCGCTGGTGAGCGATGCGGAGCGCGAGAGTTTGGGCATCACCGTCGCGCAGGGACCGACGCCCATCGGCCCACCCACGACCGCGCCGTCGATCACGATCGAGTGCGGCAACCGCCTGCAGCAGACGCTGCGCTTCGTGGACTCGGCCACGCCCACCCGCAAGGCCAAGCCCGCGGGCGTGCTGGGCGTGGAAATCTGGAACAAGGTCGGCACGACGCCCCCGAGCGGCGAGAACGACCTGCGGTTTGTCGCGGTGGACACCAGCGCGCCGTACGTTATGAACTTCGATGCTGCCGACGGCGGCAAGATCAACTATGTCTGGATGCGGTGGGTCTCGCCCACCGGCGAACGCGGACCGTGGAGCGAGCAGGCGCAGGCCAGCATCGCTGCGTAAGTGACCTGGCTGCGAAAACTAGACTGGAACCACTGACGGCCCCGGTCGACGTTGGGGCCGTTGTGCTTTTTGGGGCGTTGTTGCGGCGATTCTTGCTATGAAACTTTGCCGAGCTTGGCCGCGCAGGCGAGCGCGGTTTCGTACATGAACCATTCTTGCCACGGAGTAGAAATTCCGGTCTAGCAAGAACTACACTGGTACGTGTCGCACTTTCGCCGCCATCCCGCCCTGTTCTCCGGCGTTTCGCTGGTGCTGCTGGCGGTCTACTTGGTGGCATCCTTTGGCGTGATTCCCTCGCCTCAGACTATCAAGGGATGGTTTGGACAGGTGTCGGGTGAAAGATACCCCTGCGAATCCTGCGGCTGCGGATGTGCGTCGGCCAACGAGTGCTGGACGCATTGCTGCTGCCATTCCGAGCACGAGCGGTTGGTCTGGGCGATCGAAAACGGGGTGATGCCGCCGAAGGTTGTCGAGTTCAGCAATGAGCAGTGGATCGCAGCATCCAACGCGATCAAGCCCGGGAGTGCACACTGTGTGATGTGCGTCGAGCGGATCAAGGGTGAGTTGCGTCGGGGCATCGCCACGCAACCGGTCCACGGCGGGGCATGCGAGTGCGGCGGGTCGTGCGATGGGCACTGCGGCAAGGCTTGCTGCGAGACAAAGACCGCGAGCAAGTCTGCGAGCGGATCGTCGTGCTGCGCCAAGGGCGGCGACGAAAAGAAGGCGTCTTGGCCGGGGCCGTCAATCTCAGCGCTCTCGTGCAAGGGTCTTCAACAACTGCTCACGATGACGCTGCCACCCGCGCCGCCGATGCGTGTCGTGGATTTCATTCTGCCCGAACCCGCGGTCTTTGTGCCCGAGCGGCCAAAGGATGTGGCGTATCCATCTCGCACCCTTGATGTTCCCGAGCCGCCGCCGCGAGTGATCGCCATTCTGGGCTGATCCGCGCCCGCCTTGGGCGCATCGTTGTGCGTTGGTTCACCTTCCAATCTGCGCCGCTGGGCGCGAGATGCGGCGTGTCCGTGTTGCGCAGTCCATCGGCTCCGGAGACTCCCTGTGCGAGTGTATCCACACGCTGCAGCAGCGCGGTCGGCGTTCACGCTGATCGAGTTGCTCGTGGTCATCGCAGTGATTGGGCTGCTGATCTCGCTGTTGCTGCCTTCATTGGCAAACGCGAGAAAGGCGGCCAAGGGGACGGTGTGCCTGTCGGGCCTGCGCTCGATGGGGCAGGCCGTCGTCATGTACTGCAATGACAACAAGGAACGCTTCCCGATCTCCAGCCACACCGCCGGGTCGCTGATCGCGCCCGGAGCATGGCTGACGACACTGGAGGAGTACGGCGTGGACCGCAAGTTCCGCCGCTGCCTGCTTGATCCTTTCCGCGAGCAGAGGCTGACCTCGTACGCCACCAACGAGCACTTCGAGCCGCTCACACCGGGCATCGACTACAACCCCATCACACGCCAGCCGCTGCCGGGAGGACGCTTACGGGCATTCGACCGCGTCGGACTTCTGCCGCGACCTACCGCCACTATCTACATCTACGAGCCCGAGGGTGAAGGCACCGCCGACCATCTCAACACGCACCAGTTCGCTAGTAGCGAGCAGGTGCGTGCGGCGGTCGCGGTGACGCGGCACCTTGGCGCGGGCCACTTCCTCTTTGCCGATGGTCACGCCTCGGCATGGGCGTGGTCCGACCTCTCCGCCCGGTTCAGCCCATCGACCAGTCCCTTCGACCCGGAGACGGCGCGGTGAGCCGCTTGCTGTCTCTCGGTCGCCAGTCCTTTGAACCCGTTTTATTTCGTTTGTTCCTGTTCGCATCTCTCCAATCTGAAAGGTTTATTCCATGACTCTCTCTCGTTCTGTTGTTCTCTCGTCCGTCGTCCTTTCCACCTTCGCGGGCGCGGCGCTCGCCGATCACAACCACATGACCGTGGACACCATCCCTGGCACTCCGCAGAATCAGATCCTCATTCGCGCGGGGTATTACCCCGCTGAGTCGGCATTCTCGATTTCCGGCGGGCGGCTGCAACTCAATGGTGACATCGCCGTGTATGACGTCGTCGATGAACTCGCCCAGACTGGCCCGCTCAACGGCTGGCTCGCCGGGGATGAGTTGCTCCTGACCAGCGACTTCTACTTCGCCACCGGACGTCTTGACGGTGGCAACTTCATGTGGGAGTTGTCCTCGGTCACAGCGCTCTCGGGCGGCCCGGCGTCGCTGGTGTGGGGTGACTTTGATCTGAGTGGCGAGTTCACGCCGATGGCCGACAGCACCGCAGCGACCCGCCTGGGCCGGTCGTTTGACACCATGATTGCCGGGCATGACCACGAGCAGGGCTATGCCTTCAGTACACCTGGCCTCTACGACGTGACCTTCATCGCGTGGGATAGCAACGGTGTGTATGCGGACTCGGCACCCGTGACCGTGCGCTTTGATGTTGTTCCTGCACCGGGCGCGGCCGCGCTGCTCGGACTTGGTGGCCTGCTGGCGGCTCGTCGCCGCCGGGCCTGATCTTCCACTCTTTCATCAATAACTTGCATCCCGGCGGTCTCCTTTTTGGCTGCCGGGACTTTCCAAACAAAGGAACCTTTCATGAATAACACCAATTCAAGCCATGCAGCGGCGCCGAGCATGTTGCGACGCAAACTCCAC
This sequence comes from Phycisphaerales bacterium, assembly GCA_046350435.1. Taxonomy (GTDB): domain Bacteria; phylum Planctomycetota; class Phycisphaerae; order Phycisphaerales; family UBA1924; genus BJHL01. Next base: position 390,759 of record JAXMAK010000004.1, on the reverse strand, counting down.
TTGCAACTTCAACTGCTCATCCTTCCTGGCATTATTCTGCTGCTCATCGCAATGCTCATGATGCCCGGCTGCACTGCAGCAGGTCATAAGTCGGTTGCTTCCGCAAGCAAGTGCAGCCCCGAGGAACAGCGGAACTGCATCTGCAAGAAGCCCGGCGTGATTTCGTTTACGGTTGAAGGCATGGGCTGCCCCAATTGCGCCAAGGAACTTACTGAAATACTCCGTGGCGTGCCGGGCGTGACCGAAGCCAAAGTCTGCTTCGAGGACAAGAAGGCTTTCGTGACTCTCGACAAAGACCGCCCGGCCACGATGGAGGCGATACAGGCCGCTGTGGCGAAGCGGCAGGAAGAACATCTCAAGCTTGAGAACGACCCCAACTGCCTCAAGCCAAAGGGTTGATCTGTCAGCGGAGTCGCGACAGAAAATGCAGTAAGAGATTTGAGTCCCCGCTTGAATGCAAGCGGGGATTTTTGTTTTGCCTTTTCGACGAAGTCGCCTCTGGTTCATGTCGATGCACCTCGCAGTATCCCCCGCGTGCCGATCGACGGCTTGGGTAGCGGTGTGGCGTTTCAGGTTTGTTACAACGACATGTGAATAACGTGAACGCTGATGATGGCACGCTTTACCACTTAGGGCGGGGCTTGGATTTTGGTGATGATCCAGTTTTGGGTGTTGTGGGAGAGGGTGAAGAGGAGTTGTGTGGTGGAGTGGGGATTTTTGAAGGAGATGGGTTGTTCGAAGGTGGTTTCGGTGTCTTGGGTTGGGGGCTCGTAGGTGATCTCGACGTCTCGATGGATGATTTTGAGCGGTGCGAAGTTGGGGTCGTTTTCGAATTGGCTTACCGAGTCGTCGTAGTTGTCTTCGATTGTGGAGCCGTTGATGTTGGCTTCGATTGAGATGTGTGCGTCGAGGGTCGCTCGGGACTGCGCTTGGCTTTGCGACTTGTTTTTGATCGCTTCGAGCATTGTGCGCAGGGTTTCTTGTGCGCTGTGTGAAGAGTTTGGTCGTGTCAGCGGAGTCACGGGCATCGAAGTCGACTCGCCCGTTGTTGCTTTTTTGGAGTTTGATTTTTGCTCGGGGGGCGAGGCGACTTCGATGGCGCGGCGGGTTGCGCTCAGCAGTCTTGTCGCGGAGCGGCGTTGTTCGATTGGGTCGGGGCTGGTTTTGCAGATTTGTTCCAACGTCTGCAGCGCGAGTTCGCGGCGGCGGGCGGTCATCAGCGATTGAACGTGTGTAATCCACGCGGCGAGGGATTCGTCGGCAAGCATCGAGAATACTTCGATGAGGTCTTTGGCGAGGTCAGCCGCGAGCGCGAGGGGATCGAGATTGAGGGCGAGGAAGCGCGTCAGGATGTGGCGCGATTCGGGGGTGAGGGTGGGGAGAGATGATGAGCCGCCAAGCATGCGGCAATGATCGGGGAAAGGGGTGGGAAAAGCAAGGGGATTTTGGGGGAGGGCGCGAAAGTGGCGCACAAACGTGGTCGATTGGGAGAAATTGATCGCGGAGGGACGGAGAGATGCGGAAGAAACTGGAGTGGGTGGGCGTAGGGCGTGCCATCGAAGTCGACGGCTCTGCGGCGACTTCGATGTGGAGTGCAGGAAGCATCGAAGTCCTCTCAAAGCAGAGGACTTCGATGGCACGAAGCACTGCGGAGTGTGGTTGATGCTCGCATCAATCTAGTCGCAAAGCCGACTAGATTGATGGCACGGATCGGGGCACCTGGCTTATTTTGTGGCATTGTTCTCTTCTTCGTCTAGGTTGCTCCAGATGCCTTGTAATTTCTTCAGTGCAGCGCTTCGTGCTTTTATTATTACGTCACGACGACTCGGTGACACAGCCGATGAGTTTAGTTCGGCATCAGCGCTTTGAATAATAATGGAAAGAGCGTTTATTCTAGACGATTCGGTCATCATCTTAACTTGTTCAGCGAGCGATTGCTGTGATTGCTGCTGAGCCTCGGATTGCCTTGCAAGTTCGTTTCGAGTCAGGCGCAGTTCTTCTCTCTGAAGTGAAAGTTCATCGCTTTGAAATCTGAGAGCAATGATAACACCTGCCAATGCAAGGCCAGAAAACAATGCGTTGACGATACCAAAAGTGTCACCCATCGCAGCGGCGTCTTGTTTTGAGTTGAAGACCATCGGCCCGAACCCCAAGACGAGCCACGTGACGCAGACGCCCAGCAATACCAAGATAACGTGCTTTTTTTTCATACAACAAACTAACCATACCAATTTCTTGGTATGGTCAGATAAGAATCAATAATCCATATCACCATGATCATCATGGCCGCCCGCTGGGGCTTTCTTTTCCTTGATTTCGACGATCGCGGCTTCGGTGGTCAGCATGAGGCCGGCGACTGAGGCGGCGTTTTGGAGGGCGACGCGTTCGACCTTGGTGGGGACGATGACGCCCATCTTGATCATGTCGCCGTACTCGTGGGTGAGGGCGTTGTAGCCGAAGTTGGTTTCGTTGCTTTCTTCGACCTTGCTTGCGATGACGCTGCCATCGAGGCCGCAGTTGACTGCGATTTGCTTGATGGGGGCGGTGAGGGCGCGGTAGACGATGTCGACGCCGGCCTTTTCGTCGCCTTCGAACTTCTTGCGGAGTTTGTCGAGTGCTTTGCGGGCGCGGACGACGGAGACGCCGCCTCCCGGGAGGATGCCTTCTTCGACTGCTGCGCGGCAGGCGTGGAGGGCGTCTTCGACGCGGGCTTTCTTTTCCTTCATTTCGACTTCGGTTGCGGCGCCGACGTTGATCTGGGCGACGCCGCCAGCGAGCTTGGCGAGGCGCTCTTCGAGCTTCTCGCGGTCGTAGTCGCTGGAGGCTGCGTCGATCTGGTGGCGGATCATGTCGATGCGGCCCTTGATGTCCGCCGACTTGCCTGCGCCTTCGATGATGGTGCAGTTGTCCTTATCGACGACGATCTTCTTGGCGCGGCCCAGGTCGGTGAGCTCGATCTTCTCGAGGTCGAGGCCCAGTTCTTCCATGATGGCCTTGCCGCCCGTGAGGGTGGCGATGTCGCCCAGCATTTCCTTGCGGCGGTCGCCGAAGCCTGGGGCTTTGACGGCGACGACTTTGAGGACGCCGCGGATTTTGTTGACGACGAGTGTGGCGAGTGCTTCGCTGTCGACGTCTTCGGCGATGATGAGGACTGAAGCGCCGGCTTCGGCGATCTTGCCGAGGATGGGGAGCATGTCCTTGGCGCTGGAGATTTTCTTTTCGGAGATGAGGATGTAGGGGTTGTCGAGGGTCGCTTCCATCTGGGCGACGTTGGTCACAAAATGCGGGCTGAGGTAGCCTTTATCGAACTGCATGCCTTCGACGAGTTCGACTTCGGTGTCGAGGCTCTTGCCTTCTTCGACGGTGATGACGCCGTCCTTGCCGACCTTCTCCATGGCGTCGGCGATGATCTTGCCGATTTGTTCGTCGTGGTTGGCGCTGCACGTGCCGACTTGGGCGATTTCCTTGGAGGTTTCGACCTTCTTGCTCATGCGCTTGAGTTCGGAGACGACTTCGTTGACGGCTGCGTCGATGCCGCGCTTGACTTGATTTGGATTTGCGCCGGAGGTGATGACCTTGAGGCCTTCTGCGTAGATGGCTTCTGCGTAGATGGTGGCGGTGGTGGTGCCGTCGCCTGCGTCTTTGCTGGCTTTGGTGGCGACTTCCTTGACCATTTGAGCTCCGAGGTTTTCGTATTGGTCGGGGAGCTCGACTTCCTTAGCGACGGTCACGCCGTCCTTGGTGACGGTGGGGGCGCCGAAAGATTTTTCGAGGACGACGACGCGGCCCGAGGGGCCCAGCGTGACTTTGACGGCGTGGGCGAGTTTTTGAACGCCACGGAGGATTCGTTCGCGGGCGTCGGTGTTGTATGCGATGGATTTGGCTGCCATGTGAGACTCCTGAGGTTACTGACTGGTGATTTGAATTTCACCACAAAGACACGAAGAGCACAAAGAAGAAAAAAGAGCTTGTCTGTTTTGGTTTTCTTTGTGACCTATGTGTCTTTGTGGTGAATGTGTCTTACTTGATACCGATTCTCAGCCAAGCTACGCGCTCGGCGTCGAGGATGTAGACGGCTTTGCCGTCGGTGACTTTGACGAGGTGGTCGGCTTCGTCGGGGATGAGCATGGCCTTTTTGACCTCGACGGATTCGACGAGGCGACCGGGCGAGTGAACGTCGGCGAAAGTGATCGTGAGATCGCGTTCGCCGTTGAGTTCGCGGAGGGCTGTGCGGAGTTGGGTGGGGGTCATAGGCACTGGGCACTGGGCATCAGGCACTGGCAAAGGCTCGTGAGCATCCGGCGTTCTTTGCCAGTGCCAAGTGCCTAGTCCCCAGTGCCTTTGCAATTAGTCGATCACCGCCAGCACATCATCTTCGCTCATGATGAGCAGCTCCTGGTCGTTCAGCTTTACTTCAGTGCCGCTGTAGCTGGTGAAGATGATGCGGTCGCCTTTCTTGATGGCGAGAGGAATGCGTTCGCCTGTGTCGGTGTTGAGGGCACCGGTGCCGACGGCTTCGACGATGCCGGTCTTGGGCTTGTCCTTGCTCGACTCGGGGAGGAAGATGCCGCTTTCGGTTTTGGTGGCGGCTTCGTCGCGACGGACGAGGATCTTGTCACCCAGGGGGCGGACGGCGGAAGAGGACTTGGACTTGGTTGGTGCGGCCATGATTGCTCCTGAAAAACTGATATACGGACAGTGGTTGAAGATCGATTTCACCACAGAGGCACAGAGATACAGAGGGGGGAAGAGAGAAGACAGTGTGAGTGTTTAGGACAGCACCTGCTTTGGCTTCTCTTCACATTCTTTCTTTTCTCTTTCCTCCTCTGTGTCTCTGTGCCTCTGTGGTGAACGAATAACGAAAGACGATTGTGAATTCAGTGCCCGGCGAGACGCCGGGCCTACGAAAGATTGGTTATGTCATCCCCGGCCACTTGCCTTGATAGTGTCGCGCGAGGCAGCGTCGTAAGACTTCGAGCATGAGGTCGAGGTCGGTTGCGTCGCGCGGGCGGTCGATGATGGCGAAGGCGCCGAGTTTGAGGGCGGCGGAGATGTCTCGTGAATCATCGCGCTGAGTGCGGCTGCGCTTCACGGCGACGACCGGCGGCGGAGTTTCGAGGCGGGCCAGAAGTTCGAGTAGACGCGGGCCACCTTCGGCGAATTCGGGAGGTTGGGGCGTCGCGCCTTGGGATTGGTCGAGGGGGAGGGCGAGATCCACGACTGCCATGTGGATTCGCACGGACTGGATGACGTTCGAGGCCTGGCGGCCTGACTCGACGCGGTGGCTCAGGATGCCCATGGGCTCTAAGAGGCGCGGGAGGCGGTCGATCCACGGATCGGGTTCCCAGCCGGCGTATGAAAGGAGTAGATTGAGACGCCCCCCGAGGCCCCCGAGTCCACCCGAATTCGCGCTGAGCGCGGCGGGATTTGCGGCGTTTGGGCCGCTGGTGGGGGTGGGGTCTGGATGGCGCTGGACCATGACCATGAACAGATCATGGCAAATGGGGTGCCGGAGTGGGTGGGTTTGCTGCTGTGTGGCGTAAGTGCTTTTTTAGAATGGTTTTGTAGTGTGGAGTATTGGTGGGGTGGGTGGGCTGCCAGTGGGTTTGGAGTGGGGGTGTGGGGTGCCAAAGTGGCATGCGGATGTGGGGATTGAAGGTTGTGGGTAGTCGCCCACCCCAACCCCTCCCGGGGGGAGGGGCTTTTTGGGGATTGGGGGTTAGTCCGCCGGGTGCTGGCGCACCTCGGCTCTTGTTTTTGTTAGACGCCGCAGGGGGTGCAGGGGCCTTCGCTGTACATGACTAAGAAGGAATTGATGTCGCACGGATCAAAGACGCTTGTGTCGTTGTTGAAGTCGATGTCGTTGCAGGTTGCCGTCGAAGGGACGCAGGGGCCTTCGCTGTAGACTGAGAGGAAGGCGTCGATGTCTTGTGGGTCGAAGAGGCTGGTGTCGTTGTTGAAGTCGATGGAGTCGCAGGATGCGGTGTTGTTGCAGATGGTGCCTCGGATGGTGAGGTCGTCGATGGCGGCTTCTGCGACGTTGCCAGCGCCGAGGTTTGCGGCGATGAAGCGCACGCGAACTTGTGTGCTTGGTGTGAGGCCCAGGGAGGAAAGGCTGAATGAACCCGTGCGCCAGCCGGTGCTGCCGCCGTTGGGGCCGAGGTTTTCGCCGGTGAACCACGTGGTGCCGTTGTTGACGGAGATTTGTGCCTTGAAGTAGTCCTGGACTGGGTTCTGATTGATGACGTGGCGGCTGGCCCACCAGCGTTGATACGTGACCGTGGCATCGTCAACTGTGGAAAGATCGAACGCAGGGCTAGTGAGAACGGTTTCGCCGCCAGACATGAAGTCTCCCACGCCGGTAATCCAGGCTTTGTTTCCGGGGTCAGGTGTTGTGTCGGCGGTGGGGGCGTCGGTGGTCGGGCTGGGCACGGCGAGCGTCCATCGTCCGTTTGCCATATGGAAGACGCCTCCTGCGAGGCCACTTTCCAGCCAGCCTTGTGCGCCGTTTTCAAAGGTGTTTGTGTTGTCGATGAAGGAGTCGAATGCGGATGTCGAGAATGTGCTGCTGGCGCAGGCGTTGTCGATAGGCGCGATGACTGTGCCGCCTGCGGTGGTGTTGACGGCGAAGCGGAACTGGACTGAGTTACCACAGGGGATGCCTGGGAGTGTGACGTTGTACAACTCGCCGCCGGTGGGGATTGCGAGGACTGATGAGTAGTTGCCTGTTGCGTTGAGGCGATACTCGACGCGCACGGTTGCGGAGTCGATGGTTTGCGATCCGTTGCGGACGCGGAGTTGGTACGTGAGAGGCGTGTTGCTTGTCGTGAAGGTGGGGACGCCAGTGAGCACGCTGATGGATGCGCGGTCATCGACGCATGGGAGCGTGCTTTCGGGGATGCCTCGTCCGATGAAGGCGACGCGGATGATGCCGTAGTTTGGAGAACCGTTGCCGATTTGTCCATCGTCATCGTCGGCGGTGATGTATTCAGTCGCGGTGACGGGGTGGACTGAGTTGCCATTTGCGTCTGCACCTTGGGTGATCATGAACCAGTCGGTGTGGAGTTGACGCAGCAGGTCAAGGCCCGGCGTGCCGTCTCGGGTGACGAAAGCGTTGCGAAGGTCCCAGACGAGTCCGCCCAGCACTTCGCCGCAGAAGTGAATTTCCCCTGTGCAGGGATACATGCGTCCGGCAATTCCTGGATTGCGGACCCAGGATGGATTTTGGCCTTGGAAAAAGCCTTCGCCAATGATGGGATCGTCGTGGATCAGGATTGCGACGGTGTCAGCGAAGCCTTCGCCGAAGGCCGCCTGCCCTAAGCCAGACGGTGGGCGGCGGTTGACGAGGTAATGTCCATATTCGTGGTTGATGACGTTGCTGAAGGCGGTGTTGGCGCAGCCGCCACCTGCGCTGAAGAAGTTGATGGACTGAGCGCCGGCGTCATAAAAAGCGTTGCAGGTTTGGGCGAGTTGGACATTGGTCGTTATGTTGTTGTCGATCGTGGTGAAGGACGGTTGAAGGTCCTTCATGAAGTCGTGGGTGATATTGGTGTGGATGAGAGCGGTGACTTGCGCTGTGGTCGGAGAGTTGTTGGCGGGGTTGTCGGTGGGATTGATGTTGAGTTCGGTTGGCGTGCCGGGTGTAACTCCGGGGAATGTGAGGTTGATTTCCGTACCGGCGTTGTTGTCGACGCGACTCCAGAGGCCATTTTGGGTTGAGACGCTGAGGCTGACGGGGTCTGTGCCAGTCCAAGGAATTGTGAACGTGCCGTCGCGGTTGGTGAATGCAGAGACGAGTGGATTGGAGCCCACGACGTCGACGCGAATCTGATTGACGCCCTGGAGCGCGGCGGGGTTGGATGCGCTCGGGGCGATGTTGCCGGGAGTTGCAAGACCTGTCACGCTGCCCGTGATGTCGGCGTGAGAGATTTCGTTTCGAACATGCTCGATCTCGTTGGTTGCGCTGTTGACGAAAAACGTCAGCACTTGTGGGTTGATCGCATCGGCGCGATCTGCGCCGGTGAATTTCCATGCGCGGACTGGGGAGATGTCGCCTGCGAGTTCGTCGATTCCGGCGAACACGACTTGCACGGGTTCGGACCATTCCTGGAACTTCGAGAAGCGTTCAATGCCGCGCACGTGGTCGAGGGCTTGCTGCGCGCTCACTTGGTCGGGCTGAAAACCTTCGCTGGGAGCGGCGATGAGTTTGCTGCCGATGCTGACGACGTGATGAGTGGTTGACGCGAAGTGGCCTGTTGGGGCAGTGCGATTCAAGACAGTGATGCGGAGGCTGCCTCGTTCAACCGGGAGGCCATCCATCCACTGGTTGTATGCGATGACGGTGTGCTTGCCAACGCCGACGTCACCTTCCCAAGCGCGAATGAGGTCTGAACCGACTGCGAGCGAGCCGAGTCCGAGGGCGGTTGAGTGGCGAAGGATCCATTCGTCGGCTGCTTGCGATGCAGAAGCGGCGTCGTTCATGGGTGCGCCCGCGATGAACGAAACGCGGGCGGAGTCTTGTTGTGTGAAGACGCCTGGGTATGTGAGTTGGAGCGAGCGGATTGCGTTCGTCTGCTCGCTCGCGGTCTCGGCGGCCAGCGCGTGGCCAGCGACAAAGAACAAGACGGCTGCGGAGAAAGCGACAGTACGGAGAGAATGGTGCGCCACAAGAGACTCCTGAGAAAGCACAGAGACGATGTTCCTTGAAGCCAAGGTACACCATCCTACCAGAAGTCGAGAGTTTTGCCACACAATCCGGGCATCAAAAGTAACTTTTGTTGCCGGACTGGATGAGTGCGTTTTGATCAGCACAACGCGAGTGTGGTGGAGTTGGACGGTTCAAATTGTGGAAACATACTGTGCGCAACGGTTGAGCACAAGTTATGAACCGCATGGGGTGCACGGGCCTTCGCTATACATCACAAGGAAGGAGTTGATGTCGCAGGGGTCGAAGACGCTTGTGTCGTTGTTGAAGTCGATGTCGTTGCAGGTGGCGGTGGATGGGACGCAGGGGCCTTCGCTGTAAACGCTCAGGAATGCGTCGATGTCTTGTGGATCAAAGAGGCTGGTATCGTTGTTGAAGTCGATGGAGTCGCAGCCGCAGCTGTCGCACGTGAGGTCGAGGTGGGAGGCGATGAAGGCGGCGGAGTTTTGGCCTTGGAGGTTGAGGAGGCAGCCCAGGTCGTGACCGCAGGCGACTTCGAGGTAGTTTCGCTGGACGCCATTGCTGTCGAGGTGATTGCGGAACTGGCGGTTTTGAGTTGTGAGCAAGCCGACGACCATGCGGACGGGTGGCTTGGATTGCAGCGCGTTGGCGTTTTGTGCTGACCAGTACCACGGCGAGAACTGATCGAAGATGGCTTGGTTGCCATCGAAGACTTCATTTGCGACTGAGTTGAAGGTGATGAGGAAGGTGATCCAGTTGAGGAATGCGCCGTCGTAGGCGACGACGCAGGAGAAGAGGTTGGGGAACTTCGAGTAGAACTTGGTTGCGCCGAAGCCGCCCATGGAGAAGCCTTGAATGACGCGGGCTTCTGGTGTGGGGATGGTGCGGAACGTGGAATCGATGTGCGGGATGAGTTCGAGCACGTCGGACTCGGCAGGCTTGTTGCTGTTTGCGCTGTTTGCCCACCATGAGTCTTGATATCCGTTGGGAAAGACGACGATGACGGGGCCGATGAGGTTTGCGGCTTTGGCGAGTTCGAAACTCTGCGGGACTTGTGTGTTGTGTGGGCCGTCCTGGCTGCCGCCCAAGCCATGCAGGTGGTAGATGACTGGATAGAACTCGTCCGAGTTGTCGTAGTTTTCGGGGAGGTAGATGTTGTAGCGGATGAGATGGCCGTCGCTTGCGGAGAGCAGCGAACGCTGCTCGACGCGGCCTCGGAGTTGGGCGTGTGCGGAGGAGATCGCCAACAGAAGCGTGGCGATGGCGACGATGAAGTGCGGGCGACTGAGCATGTGAGGCTCCTGTGGGCAAACGCGGCAGACGGAGGCGTATGCGTGCGCGGTACTAAGAGTAGTAAGGATGTAAGTCACTATTGCCCGCAGGGTGTGCAGGGGCCTTCGCTGAAGACGAGGAGGAAGGAGTCGATGTCGCAGGGGTCGAAGAGGGAGGAGTCGTTGTTGAAGTCGATGTCGTTGCAGGTTGCGGTTGAGGGGACGCAGGGGCCTTCGCTATAAACGCTGAGGAAGGCGTCGATGTCTTGTGGGTCGAAGAGGCTGGTGTCGTTGTTGAAGTCAATCGAGTCACAGGGGCCGGTTCCGAATTGGGGGGAGGTTGCGCCCGCGAAGCCTGCGCCGCAGAGTGCGCTCACGAGAGTTTGGCCTTGCACGGCGGGGTTTGTCGTGCCGGGTGGGTCGTTGAAGGTGAGGAGGACGAGGGCAGGGGCATCCATTGTGGGTTCGGTTGTGACGGGAGCAAAGCCGGAGACGGGATATCGCGCGATGGACGACACTCGCACCCAGTCGATATATCCAATGAATGACTCGTGCAGCGTGTTCGCGAAGATATAGCGGAATGCGCCGATGCTCATGCGGCTGCTGTTGCTGTTGAGCGTGTTGCATGTTGCGGGGCGCTGATCGAGCCTGACGCCGTCAACGTAGACGTTGTACGTGCCAGCGACGCGCATGAATGCGATGTGATGCCACGAGTTGAGTGAGATTGGGGTTCCTTGGGCACGCGAAGCGTCGCAGGCGTTGTTCCATGTGCCGCCAGAGGTTGTGTTGCCGTTCGCGACGAGCCACTTATCTTCGAGCGAGTCTAACTGCTCAGCGAAGATTCTGCCCTGAGCCGTCTGTGATAGAGACGTTGCATAGACGTAGGCTTCGATTGTGTAGGCGTTGCCGAGAACGGTGTTGCCTGTGAGTTGAATCGTGTCTGTGGGCTGGTTGAAGTACGCGGTCTGAGCGAGCGCGGCGTGCGAGGCAAGGGCGCACGTGAGGGTTGCGGTCGTGATGCTCATGCGGCGAGATGGGGATTTCATTGGAGAAAACTCCGGATGTCAGAACGGGTGTGACTTTGGCGGCGGTGAGCGGGTGATTTGGCTTAGAAGCCGCACGCTGTGCACGGGCCTTCGCTGAAGACGAGCAGGAATGCGTCGATATCGCAGGGGTCAAAGAGGGAAGAGTCGTTGTTGAAGTCGATGTCGTTGCACGTGGCGGTGGACGGGACGCAGGGGCCTTCGCTATAGACACTCAGGAACGCGTCGATGTCTTGGGGGTCGAAGAAACTGGTGTCGTTGTTGAAGTCGATAGAGTCGCAGCAGTGGGCGTCTGCGCAGAGGACTGTGATTTCCGCCGCGAAGTCGTTGTCGGTATCGTTGTTGTCGTTGAACAGGGAGTCGGGGACTGCGATGAAGAGATGGGTTGCACCGGCGGGGACGATGACGTCAACATGGTCGACGCCTGTGTTGGCAGAGACGAGGAAGTCTTGAGGAATGTCGGTGGGGAGGCCTCCGAAGTATGTGTTGGCACTGGTGAAGTCGAGGCCAGCATCGATTGCTCCGGGGACGCGGAATTGGAGGTTGGACGCGAGGACCGTGTCAGATGAAGAGAACACGGCGTGCATGGAGCGGCCGATGGCGTTCGACGTGTTGTACGTGAACTCGCCCAGCACACGGATGCAGATTTGGTTTCCTTGGGCGATGCCCAGGCTTGTCAGTGTGCGGACTGCGGGAGCCGTTGGGCTGTCTTGATTCGTGCGGATGAAACTGCCTCTTGGGTTGATCGGCACCGTGACTTGTGCAATCGCGGCGTGGGAGGCGAGTGATGTCAGAGCGAGAATCGTGAGGATTGTTTGACGCATGGGTTTGGCTCCGGAGTGAGCGAGCATCGTACGAACTGTGCAAAGTGCAGAATGATGGTGCGATAGAGGCTGATTTTCTCACTGGCCGCAAGGCGTGCACGGACCTTCGCTGAACGCGAGCAGGAAGGCGTCGATGTCGCATGGGTCAAAGACGCTGCCGTCATTGTTGAAGTCGATGTCGTTGCAGGTGGCGGATGAAGGGATGCAGGGGCCTTCGCTGTAGACGCTCAGGAATGCGTCAATGTCTTGGGGATCGAAGAAACTGGTATCGTTGTTGAAGTCGATGGAGTCGCAGGCTTCGAAGGGCGGGGTCCAGTTGATGCCGCTGCCGGAAGCGATGTTGGCGTCGGTGATGACGGTGCCGTTGGAGGAGCGGATGCTGGTGATGCCGGCCCATTCGATGCCGCGGGTGGAGAAGTCGAATGAACCAGCGCTTGGCAGGTTGAAGCCGCCGCTGCTGCGTTGTCCTCCGATGAAACGGGTCCACACACCGAGCGTGAAGGGCGTGCCGAAGGTGATGGGGACGGACATGGTGACGAAACCGTCGACGTTGCGACTTTCGGGCTGGCCGAACGAAGCGATTGCCCATTGACCGTATTGATAGCCTGACCCGATGAGATCTGCGCTCTCGCGGTTGTAATATGGGTTCATGTCGAGCGTGATGTTGTTCTTGTACGGGATCACTTGAACCGACGTAGAACCAGACCCGCCAGTCGTGTGCATGGTGCCGCCTGCGTGGAGGCGGAAGACCATGTAACCGGGCTGGCCGTTCAGAGATGGATGGCTGATGGTGAAGGTTTCGTTCCAGCCGCCGTCGAGGATGGCGTTGGCGAATGTTGCACCATCGGTGTACGCATTCGAGCCTTGAGCGCGGCTGTAGCCGAGGCCTGCGATGCCGGAGATAGATTGGTTGATGGGGCCTGCGGCACCACCAGTGTTGTTTGACGCTGACGCGCTGGCTGAGTTGTTGCCAGTAAAGGCTTGTTCATGAAAGTCATCACCAAGTCCGTAGCCTGCTTGGAGGTCGCCACCGGGGCTGATGGGAGTGCAGCCGCAGGTGATGCGATAGCACGCGGCTTGCGCGAAGCCGCCCGGGGGGACGGTGGTGTAGCGGGAGAGCGAGGCTTGGGCGGAGACGGCGAGGGCGAGAGCCGAGGCGGTGGCGATGTGGTGAGAGAGGTGCATGGTGGGAGGCCTTTGGGCTGAAAGGGAAGAGTCGATATCTGAATAGCGAGTTGGCTGGAAAAAGGGGCAGGTTTTGCGGAATTGGGGCGGCGGGAAACGCGCGATGTGGGCGTTGTTTGCGTGTTTTTGAGGCGAACGAGAGCCTGACGCGGGAGTTGGCGTTGGACGGCGGGTTTTGCCGATCTAGTGGGTCTTATGGCTACTTCCAAACGCTCCAAGTGGGCTGATGGCTCCAACATGTCGCGGGTGATTTTTTTGATTTTGACGATCGCGGCGTGGGCGTTTGTGCTCGCGAGTCTGATCGGATATGACCCTGCGGACCCGCCCACGCATGTTGTGTGGCCGGCTAACGCGGTGGTGACGAATTGGTGCGGGCCTTTCGGGGCCATCGTGGCCAATGCGCTGTTCAAACTCATGGGGTTTGGCGCGTGGGTGCTGGTGATTTTTGCTGGTGTTGGATTGTTGTCTGCGGCGATGGGGAACGGGCTCAAGCACTTGCTGGTGCGGTTGGTCGGGCTAATTGTTCTGGCGGGTGCATTCTCGGGTTTGCAGGCGTTGTTCCTGCCAAACTCGGGGTCGATGCCTGACCTTGCGGGTGGTTTGCTTGGCAAGGTGATGACTGCGGAGCTTGGGCTGCGATTCGGGACGATGGGGACGGCGTTGTTTTTGTTGCTGGGGTTGATCCTCGGCGCGATGGTCGCGATGGACGAGTGGTTCATGGCGCTGGTGGGTTGGCTATTTGATGTGACGAAGGAGCATGGTGTTCCTGCCGCGAAGAACATTGGCAGTGCGACTGGTGAGGTTGCGCTGGCGGCGGGCGCGGCGGCGGCGCGGGGTGCGGGGAATGTTTCCAGCAAGGCTGGACGCGGGTTGTTCCATGCGTTGATGGATGTGCTGTCGCCCAAGAAGCGCAAGAAGAAGGTTCGTTTGACGGACCTGGATGATGCGAAGGTGCCCGGCGTTGCGGGATCGGTCCGCAAGGGTGCGGAGTTGGGGGCGACGGCTGAAGAAGAGATTGATCCGGAGACGGGCGAGGTGATGACTCGCGCGAAGGTTGGGAAACGAGCTGGCGGGAAGAAGGCGGAAGAACTGACGAAGGAAGAAGAGAAGACGCTGGAAGAGAATGCGGTTGCTGATGTCGAAGAAGAAGCGGAAGCACAAGCAGAAGCAACTGCCAAGAACGCTGCGAGCAAGCAGGAAGAAGAGGACGAAGAGACGCACGCGGCGCCGCAGGTGTATACAGAGGATCAGCTGCGCGACAAGTTGGCGAAACTGCCCATCTTGTTTGGGCAGAACAACAAACACAGCGCGACGGATGCTGATCTTGCCGCGATGCAGGCGGCGATTGATGAAAACGAGAAGTACAAGTTCCCGGGGCTGGACTTGCTTGAAGAGCCTGAAGCCAACTTCAATCAGGTACTTGAAGCCACGGTGAAAGAGCAGGCCGAGGCTCTGATCAAGGCGTTGGAGCAGTTCAAGATCGAGGGTGAGGTTGATTCGGTTGAATCTGGGCCGGTGATCACGTTGTTCCACGTGCGGCTGTCGCCTGGAACGAAGGTGTCGGCGCTGGAAGCCGTGAGCAAGGACATTGCTCGCGTGCTCAAGGCGCAGAACATCCGCATTGTGTCGAACATGGCGGGGCGCGACACGGTGGGCATCGAAGTGCCGAACCTGACGAAAGAAAAGGTCCGCATGAAGGAACTCATGGGTCGTACCGAGCGGTACAACACCATGAAACTGCCGATGTTCCTGGGCAAAGACGCGAGCGGCGAGCCTTTGATCGAAGACTTGACGAAGATGCCGCACATGCTGATCGCTGGTACCACTGGCAGCGGCAAGAGCGTGTGCATGAACACGATCATCATGGGCTTCTTGTATACAAAGAAGCCCAGCGAACTGAAGATGGTGTTGGTTGACCCCAAGATGGTCGAAATGTCGCAGTTCAAGGACATTCCGCATCTCATGTGTCCGGTTGTGACTGAAATGGGCAAGGCGGCGGCGATTCTTGAATGGGCGACGGTGAAGATGGACGAGCGGTATGAGCTGCTTGCGGAAGCGGGCTGCCGAGATATCGCGGCGTACAACGAGTTGCCTTGGGAAGAACTCAAGGAACGCATGGGCGTGACGCCTGAAGAGGAAGTCAAGGTTCCGCGCAAGCTGCCTTACATGGTGTTCATCATCGACGAGTTGGCGGACTTGATGATGACTAACAAGGAAGTGGAGAACCACATCATCCGCATCGCGCAGAAGGCGCGTGCGGTGGGTATCCATTTGATTTTGGCAACGCAACGCCCGCAGGCGAACGTGGTGACGGGTCTTATCAAGAGCAACATGCCTTGCCGAGTCGCGTTCAAGGTGGCGAGCGGTATGGATTCACGCATCGTGCTTGACCAGAAGGGCGGCGAATTGCTGCTTGGACACGGTGACATGCTGTTCTTGTCGCCTCGCAGCAGCAAGTTGACGCGTGCGCAGGGAACGCTTGTGGATGATCGCGAAATCCGCAAGGTTGTGAAGTTTATGAAGGAAGTTGCAGCACCGAGCTTTGAACGCTCGCTGGTGCAGTTGCGTGGCGGCTCGGGCAGCGATGAACAACGCATCGCCGATAGCCAGAACAACTCCAGCGCGAGTTTGCAGGCGGCTCAGGAAGACCCGATGTTCAATCGGGCTGTGGAGATTGTGCTGGAAACCAAGCGCGGCAGCGTAAGTTTGCTGCAGCGGCGTCTGGCGATTGGCTACACGCGTGCATCGCGCCTTATCGACCTCATGGGCATCGCGGGGATCATCAGCGATCACAAGGGATCGGTGGCTCGCGACGTGTTGATCGGCGTCGAAGACTGGGACCGCATCAAGCAGATGGCGGCGGAGGAGGCGAAGGCCAAGGGCATCGAACTCAAACACGAAACCGAAGATCCGAGCACGCAACTTGCGTCGCAGGCGAAGCCGATCAAGCAGGAGGCGTTGTTTGAGCCGAAGGACTCGCAGGCTGAGGAGGCTGGCGAGGAGGACGTGGAGGAAGCGCCGTTTGATGAGGATGAGGGGGAGAGTGAGCGAGCGAAGTAGCGAACGAGCGAACGAGGGGGCGGGCGTTGCTGGTGGTTCGGTCTTAACACAGAGAACGCAGAGAGCACAGAGAATGAAGGAGAGTGGTGGGTTCACCGCTCTCTTTTTATTTTTGATTTTTCTCTGTGGTCTCTGGGCTCTCTGTGTTGAGTTTGTGTTTTGAACGCCTGAAGTTGTCGCGGTCATCTCTGAGAAACTTGAATTGCTTGATTTGCGAATCCTGCGCGTTTGGGCGGCATCAACCTACTGTGCCGGGGTGGTGTTATGGTTCGCGCATGTTCGGGGCCCGCATTTTTACTTTTCGATTGAACGCACTTGAGTAGAGAGGATTCTCAGTATGCCTACCGCAACGAAAGCTTTCGCCGCACAGAACGCAACGACGCCTTTGGCTCCATTTTCCATTCAGCGGCGTGATCCGCTCGCGACGGACGTTGAGATTGACATTCTCTACTGCGGCGTGTGTCACTCGGACTTACACTTTGCTCGCAACGAGTGGGGCGGGACGGTGTTTCCGGTGGTTCCGGGGCATGAGATTCTCGGCAAAGTCACGCGCGTTGGCAACAAGGTTTCGCGGTTTAAGGTTGGGGATATCGCCGGTGTTGGATGCTTGGTGGATTCGTGCCGGAGTTGTGCGTGCTGCAGCAAGGGGCTGGAGCAGTTCTGCATGAACGGGCCAATTTTTTCGTACAACGCCCCCGATAAACACTTGGGGGGCATGACGTTTGGCGGGTATTCGACAAGCATCGTGTGCGATGAGGCGTTCACGATCAAGGTGCCGACGAATTTGAATCCAGCCGCGGCTTCGCCTTTGCTGTGCGCGGGGATTACGACGTATTCGCCTTTGCGGCATTGGAAAGTTGGGCCTGGGCAGAAGGTCGGTATCGTCGGCCTTGGCGGCTTGGGTCACATGGGCGTGAAGTTTGCTCGCGCGATGGGGGCGCACACGGTGGTGTACACGACTTCGCCCAGCAAGGTTGAAGATGCGAAGCGATTGGGCGCGCATGAGGTCATTATCTCGAAGAATGAAAACGAGATGAAGAAGCATGCGGGGTCGTTTGAGTTCATTCTCGACACGGTCTCGGCGGATCACGATGTGAATGCGTACTTGGGGCAACTAAAACTCGACGGCACGATGTGCATGGTGGGCGTGCCGCCCAATCCGCAGCCTGTGCATGCGTTTGGCTTGATCATGCCGAGGAAGACGCTCGCGGGTTCGCTCATCGGCGGCATCAAGGAGACGCAGGAGATGATGGATTTCTGCGGCAAGCACAGCATCGTGAGCGACATCGAGATGATCCCGATGCAGAAGATTAACGAGGCGTATGAGCGGATGCTTAAGAGTGATGTGAAGTATCGGTTTGTGATTGATATGGCGTCGTTGAAGAAGTAGGCACGGAGGCACTTGGGCACGAAGGCACGAGTGTCCAGAAAAAGTTGAAATCAAATGCGGCAGCAAGGCATCAAGATTGGCCTTGCGTGCCGCGTTTTTGTTGGTATGCTGATAGAGAGCGAGAGAGCCTGTGGGGTTGGCGTCAGTTGACCAGGAGGCCTCCATGAAAATTCAGGGCGAAGGGCAGATGCTTCGGGTGTTTGTTGATGAGGATGATGAATGGGAGGGCAAGCCCCTGTATCAGGAGATTGTCCGCATTGCCCGAAACAACAGTCTTGCCGGGGCGACGGCGATTCGCGGGATGATGGGGTATGGTGCGAACTCGCTGATTCATCAGGTGCGTAACGGGATGGTGGACACGCTGCCTGTGGTCGTGGAGATTGTTGATCAGGAAGACAAGATCAAGAAGTTCATTCCGGTGCTGGACAAGATGGTGAAGGAGGGGCTGATCACGCTGGAGAAGGTGACGATCATCGCGTATCGCTGCAGCAAGGTTTGAAACGTCGCGTGAAGGTCAGTGTTTTTTCTCGCCCAGAATTGGATTGGGTGAAGGCGTGCTTGGCTTTGTGGCGTAGTGCGCGGCGAAGCCCGTGCGTATTGCTTCGAGCGCGACTTGTGGGTCGTCGGTGATCGTCATGAGGTCGACGTCTTCGGCGCTGATCGTGCCGAACTTGATGAAGCGGTCTTTGATCAGGTCGAGCATGGGCTGCCAGTATTCGATGCCCATGAGGATCACTGGGAAGTTTTCGATTTTCTTGGTTTGCACGAGCGTGAGTGCTTCGAAGAGTTCATCCATGGTTCCAAAGCCGCCCGGCATGACGACGAAGGCATAGCTGTACTTCACGAGCATGACTTTGCGAACGAAGAAGTACTTGAACGTGACGAACTTGTCGAGGTAGGGGTTTTCTCGCTGTTCGACGGGCAGGATGATGTTGCAGCCGATGCTTCGGCCTCCCGCTTCGCGTGCACCGCGGTTCGCGGCTTCCATGATGCCCGGGCCGCCGCCGGTCATGGTGGTAAGACCCATTTTCGCGCAGCCTGCGCCGATTTGCCGAGCGAGTTCGTAGTACTTGTGGCCTTCTTTGAAACGTGCGGAGCCAAACACTGTGACGCACGGGCCGACGAAGTGCAACGCGCGGAAGCCTCGGATGAACTCGATGAAGATGCGGCAGGCACGGAAGAATTCGTCGATGCGGGCGCGTGGGCCTTCGAGGAATTCGGGGACTTCGGATGAGCCTGGGCCCATGCGCCATGCGGGGCGCGAGGGGTCGGCGATTGGCGGGTAGGAGAGTGGAGGTTGAGAGTTGGGGGGGAGTTCGGACATGTGGTTGATTGTTTGCGTGCCGCCGAGACTGGAGTGAGATTTCAGCGATTGGTGTGGAGGCGGGAATTGTGTGTCTGTTGTGGCGCGGCACCGACCACGATTCGCGTAGTCGGTGGCACGATTGGTTCGGAAAAACCAACGCCCCGACTTGCGTCGGGGCGCGGGGAGTGAGTTAGTTATGTCGCTTGAACTCGATCATGCTCCCTGACGGTTCAAAGGGCGCTTGGTCGTGGGCGCGATCGGGGATTCGTTGGTTTCGATGGGGTTTCCTACGTATTGATTCGCGTATTGGTTTGCGTTGATGGGTGGGAAGCCATTGAAGTTTGGCGTGAAGCCGTTGAAGTTGGGCTGGGCGGGGAAGTTGTTGATCCAGTTGGAGGCGAGGGGATTGAAGCCTGTTTGCGGGTTGAAGAGGTTTGTGCCGAAGAGGCCCAGTGCGTTGGAGTTACCCCACGGCGTGTTGAACGGTGCGCTGAACTGGGGCGGGAATTGACTCGTCACCGGCGTGCCTTGGCCTTGCGTTTGGTTGAAGGCTTGCGGATTGGTTTGGAAGCTATTTGCGAAGTTGGCTTGGGGCGAGGTGTTGGTGGTGTTCCACGTTGCGGCGTTCCATGGGGTTGACCATGGAGCGGTTTGGAAGGGTGTGTTCTGATTCTGCGTCGGAAAAGGAGTGGGAGTGAAGCTCGGCTGAAAACAGTTGTTCCAGGTCGGCTGCGGGTAGGTCTGCCACGGCGCGGCGTAGTTGTACCACGTTGGCTGGTTCCAGTTGTTCCAAGGGGTGAACTGCGTGGGTGTGTTCCACTGGTTCTGCCACTGAATTTGCCACTGATTTTGGAATTGATTCTGCCACTGATTGAAGGGCGTGTACTGGTTCCACGGCTGCTGCCACTGATTGGTCCAGTTTGTGTAGGGCGTGGGCCATGTATTTTGGAACGTGGGGAAGAAGCCGAACTGCGGGTTCCAATACTGGTTCCACGGCTGGGTGTTGAATTGGTTCCAAGCGGGGTTCCAGTTTGTGGCGGGCGTGGGGGTGGGGAAGTTTGGATATGTGGTGTTCATGCGGGCTCCAATCTCGTATTGCTGAGCGGGACTGGGGTGCGAGTCGTTCGCGGAGAGAGCCAATCCCACGCCGTGGTTATCGACACCTTTTCCGGAAAGGCTGTAGTTGTGGCTGGGGCGAATGGGGTTTTTCGGGAAACTGGTCGAATGTCGCCAGAATGTGGGAAACCGGGGTTTGGTTGGCGAGTCCGATTGTTCAGGCAGGTGTGCGTTCGCCGTAGCAGCGAGCGCAGAGAATGGTCGATGAAGGGTGTGGGATTGCGCCAAATCGGCAAGATGTGCTGTATTTGGAAGACGATTCCTGTGAGCTTCGGGTGACTAACAATGTCGTTCCCGAGCTTGCCCTGATCCCAGCCGCGACGAGCCTGCACAAGTCAGTTGAAGAACAAGTCACTCGTGGGCGATTCGCAAGGAGTGCTGTATGCGCAGAATGATGATGTCCGTTCTTTCGGTGTCGGTTCTTGCGGGAAGTGCATTTGCGCAGACGCAGGGTGCTGTCAAGTCGGGAGCGGGGGCTTCGGGCGCATCGGGGGGGTCGGGGGTGACGAGTACTGCTGATGCTTCGCAGGAGACTCGCGTGTTCGCTCGGCCTGAGGCTGAGACGATCAACCGCATGATGAAGCGCATTAGCGTGAACTTTCAGGACACGACCCTTGAGAGCGTGATGAGCTTTCTTCAGACTGTGACCAGCGCGGACCTCGAAGTGATGTGGTTGGGCGACAACGACAGCGCGGGGTTGACCAAGGACACGATGATCACGGTGAAGGCGGACAACCTCACCGCGCTGCGCGTGCTTGAGTTGGTGCTCACGCGTGCTGATGTCGCGGCTGGCGTTGCTGGCGAGGGGACCGGCAGCACGTGGCAGATGAGCGACACTGGCGCGATGCAAGTAGGGCCGCGCGAGCGATTGAACAAGTTCAAGAGGACGGAGATCTATGACATCTCTGACCTCGTTCTGGAAATTCCCAATTACGACAACGCGCCCGAACTTGATTTGCAGCAGGCGCTGCAGGCAAGTCAGCGTGGTGGCGGCGGTGGCGGGCAGAGCCCGTTCCAAGACACTGGAAATGACAAGCCAACGAGCCGACCACTTTCGGAGCGCACTCAGGAAGTGCTCGACTTGATTACCACGATCGTCGAATCCGAGCAATGGCAATCAAACGGCGGCGATGGCGGATCGATTCAGATCTTCCAGGGCAAGGCTCTTGTGGTGAAGGCACCGGACTACATGCATCGCGGCATCAATGGGTATCCGTACTGGCCCAGCGAGTCGACGACCGTTCGCACGGCTGGCGGCCGACGCTATGTGTCGCTTGGCGTAGATACTGCAACATCGCAGATCGGTTCGATTGAGAACGCGAGTGAATCAGCGGTGGTGGGCGGGACGATTGTGCGTTCGGGTGGTTCAGGTGGCCCGGGTGGAAGTTTGAAGCCAACGACGACACCTGCGACAACGCCCGCGACGCCCGATGCGACTCCCAAGAAGCCCAAGTAATGAGATCCGCGTGTGAATGACGCGTCGGTATCATCTGAGGCATGAAAAAGTCATCGAAGAAAGCAGCGAGGCGAGCCCCATCGGCGTCGCCTAGTCTTTTGTCTGGCGGCAACCCGCAGATCGCGAAGGGCGATGGCGACGCGTCGGCGCAGGCGTATATCAAGGCGATGCCGGGATGGAAGCGAGATGTCGGCCAGCGACTCGACGCATTGATTGAGCGAGCCGTGCCCGATGTGCGAAAAGCCGTGAAGTGGAATTCGCCGTTGTATGGTGCTGCTGGCGGCGAGACGTGGTTTCTCTCGTTTCATTGCTTTGAGAAGTATGTGAAGGTTGCGTTCTTTGAGGGTTCGTCGCTCAAGCCATTGCCGCTAGTGGAATCGAAGCAAAAGGATGTTCGATATCTTCACGTATTTGATGACGGCGAAGTTGATGAGACTCAGTTCGTGAATTGGGTGAGGCAGGCGAGCAAGTTGGATGGTGTGAAGATGTGAATTTGGAATGTGCGTTGCGCACATCGCTACGCTTTGTTCATGGCGAAGAAGCAAGCGAAGAAAAAGAAGGTGTCAAAGAGCAAGCCGCAGTCGAGTCGAAGGAGTGCCAGTGCGAAGAGTGAGGCTGTGACTCCGTCATCATCAGCATCAAGCATGATCGATGCTCGGATTGCAGAACTTGGTGGCGACTGGCGAGGGGAGACGCTTGCGCGGGTGCGTGAAGTGATGAGGAACGCGCTGCCGGATGTGGTTGAAGAGTGGAAGTGGGACGTGCCGGTGTGGTCGAGTGCGGGTGGGGGGATTATTTGTACCGGCGAGGTGTATAAGGCTGCGGTCAAGTTGACGTTCGCCAAGGGGGCGGCGGTTGATGATCCGGACGGGATTTTCAATTCGAGTTTGGAGGGGAAAACACGCCGGGCGATTGATTTTCGCGAGGGAGAGGCAGTGCCCGCGAAGTCGCTTGCGTCGCTCGTTCGCTCCGCAGATGCTTTGAACAAGACACCAAAGCCAAAGAAAATGCGGTGAGATGCGGCGTGTGGGAGAGGTTTGAGTCTGGCCCCGCAGCAGGTAACGCTTGCGCGTCTTGATGTCGTACACGTGTTGTTTTTGTTGGGGGAAGCCCGCTATTCTTCGCCATGAAGCTGCGTCATTCTGTCGTTGCAATCGGGACGTTTGGGTTAGCCGCGCTGATGGGCGCGTTGGTGTCTGGATGTAAGGACAAGAAGGCTCCGCCGCCACCGCCGCCGCCACCACCGAAGGCCGCGACCACTGCGCCGGCGGAGAGTTCTGAGCCACCACCTCGCGTGGTGCAGGAGCCTGTGCAGATCGGGCCGATCATGGCACAGTTGAAGCCCGACCAGCGCGTGGTGTTCCCGCAGGATGCCGCGCCGACGGACGCTGGTATTGCACAGGCAGTGATCAAACTCGCAAGCAGCCTCGCGAAGGGTGATTCCGACGCGATGCGGCCCATGCTGCAGGACGACGCGAAGACGACGCTCGACGGGCTTGTCAATTCGGGCGACTGGGAAGTCGCGACGAAGCGCATCGAGAGCGTGCGAGTTCTGAAAGTGGAACAATCGATGGCTGAAGCCGAACCGACAACGTTCACCGTGCAGATGGCAATTCAAGAGCCGGGCGAGGCGTACGTGATTGGTTGGCAGGGCGACAAGGAAGGCGCGGCGTGGAAGCTGACTGGTGCGAAAGCGCCGGCTGGGACGAAGCCGCGGGCGAGTGATTGGGCGGGTGGAGGGGCCGCGTCTGAATCGTCGTCGGCGCCGACTGGCATGTCGACTGATTCGAATGACGCTCAAAAGGCTCTCGGCGAGATGGCGGGTATGAAAGATGCGATCGCTCAGGCGATGGCGAACGTGCCCGAAGACATGGCCGTGTTCATGTATCTGTCGCAGAGCCTCGCTGGTCAGGTGCAGGGCGCTGCCGTGACGCAAAAGGACATGGCCGGGTTGACGGGCTTGCCTCCGGAGATGGCGAGCATGATGGGCGACGTGATTGAGCGAGGCAAGGAAGCAGCGAAGAAGGGTGTGAAGCCTAACCCGGCAGCGTTCGCGTTGTTGGTCGACCAGATTTCGCAGGGCGAGTCAGTGATTTCTGATCGTCTCATGGATGCAACTGCGAAACTCGTGGGTGGCACGCGCAGCGATGCGGCGACGCTCTACGAACAGGGCAAACAGAGCCCGCAATTTGAGATGATGAGCAAGGGGCTGCTCGAACAAGCGAACAAGAAGTTGGCGAAGTACGAGTTTGCGTCGCCCGGCCGCATGGGCGTGTCGTCTATCAACGTGTATCTGCGATCGGAAGTGCTCATCAAGGAAGGCCGCGTGCCCACTGGGCCGTTGTTTGATGCGATTGCATCAGGACTTGGTGGTGGTGCTGACCAGGCGAAGGCAGAGGCTGACGTCGGCAAGCAACAACTCGCAGATCGCGGCATGCTCCCGCCCCGTGAATTGAGCGACCTTGTGACGTGGATCACGGCGACAGGCGGCCCGGCGCTGCGCGTGCCGATTGATCGTCGCAAAGCGATGCAGCACATCCAGCAGATCGTCGGCATGAACAAGGAAGAATGGGATGCGTTTGTGTACGCGGCGTCGCAGGTGAAGTAATGAAGAAGTGACGCAGTGACGAAGTGACACAGTGACGAAGTGACACAGTGACGAAGTGGGTCATGCCGAGCGCGTGTTTTGGGCGTGCGGCGAAGTATTGAAGCAGGAACAAAGATCATGAGCACAACGGACACATCACGGCGGGTCGCGCTGGTGACAGGGGCTTCGCGTGGGATCGGCAAAGCGATTGCGTTGCGTCTTGCAAAGGATGGGCGGCACGTTGTGCTGATGGCACGCAGCGAAGGACCGCTGAATGATCTCAAGGCGCAGATCGAAAGCGCCGGCGGTGTCGCGACTGTCGCGATGTGTGACATCAGCGACGCCGCGGCGTTCGCGAAAGCGGTCGAAGGTGTTGCCGAGAAGCACGGCCGACTGGACATCCTCGTGAACAACGCGGGCATCACCAAAGACGGCCTTGCACTTCGCATGAGCGACGAGGACTGGGACATGGTGCTTGATACCAACCTCAAGTCCGCGTTTGTCGCGACGCGAGCAGCGGCTCGCGCGATGATGCGTGGGAAGTTTGGGCGGATTGTGAATATCAGTTCGACGTCGGGTGTCGCAGGCAACGCGGGCCAGGCAAACTACGCCGCGGCAAAGGCGGGATTGCTGGGGCTCACGAAAACCATCGCGAAGGAACTTGGCGGCAAGGGCATCACATGCAACGCCATTGCGCCGGGCTTCATCCAGACCGACATGACGGAGAATCTGCCCGCCGAAGTGAAGGAAGGCATCACGAAACTCATGGCGATCAAGCGACTGGGCAACCCGGAAGATATCGCGGCGTGCGTGTCGTACGTCACGAGTGACGAAGCGGGGTTCCTGACTGGTCAGACGATTGTGGTTGATGGTGGGATGGTGATGGGGTAAGAAAGCGATAAAACGATGAAACGATGAATAAGACAGGGATGGTGGCTTTATTCATCGCTTCATCGTTTTATCGATTCATCGCTTCGATTACGCCGCCAACCGTAACGCGTTTGTCTTCGCTGTCTGTGCCGCCGCGCCGATGTTGACGACGAACACATCGCTCACCTCGCCGACGCTCGTCCCGCGTTGTGCCTGCACGATGTATTCAATCGATGGCGCGGCTGTACCTGACAGCAGTGGTGGCGTCGGAGGGGTATCTGTGAAGTGCTTGTCGCCGGTGATGCCGACGAACTCGAATGCTTCGATGTTGCGCGAGAGTGAAGCGCTCAGCACGCGGCGCTTGACAACATACACGGTGTTCTTCGCGTTGGCGGGCTGGCGAGCGTTCCAGCGAATGGTGAGTGCGCCGGTCGCGGGCTCAAGTTCGACGCTGTGAATGACCGGCTTGCCCGGCGCGTCCATCGTTCCGGGCCGTGAAGCTCGGGGGGCGGGCACTTGTGCGGCGTGGTATACGGCGCTTGCATGCTTCGATGTCGCTGCTGTGGCCTTGACATTCGCGATGAGGTCGCTCGCCATCTCGTGAGCCGCGTCGACCGCGGCTTGCATTCGCTGCGTCGCGATGCGAGCAGCCTCGAGCGCGGCGAGCTGTTCCTCGTGCGCTCGCCGAGCGGCCTGCGCGAGGTCTGCGAACGCGGCGGCTTGTGTTGGAGAAATCCCGATATTGAGGGGCCTGGTCGCGGCGTGCTGCCACACCGGCGCGTGCTGGTCGAACCAATCGAGTTGATCTTGAATGCGGCGGGGGAGGACGTTCATGCGGGGCTCGTTGGAGAAGAGACGAAAAGAAGGAGAGACGCAGAGACGAAGTGATGGCGTTGCAACGAACAACATTTCAACACTTCGTCTCTTTTTCTCTCCGTCTCTTTTTCCCTGTGACTGCATTCGGCGACATCACGTCATCCAAAAAACGTCCATTTCGCGCGTCGTCGCGCACTTTTTAGCGAAGCGGCGGCCTTTCTTTAGGATGAAGTGGCATCCGTTGATCCGAGTGCGACCCGCTGCGCGGCGGACGAGGCCGAATTGCGCGATGAATCGGCCTTTCAGCACCCGAGGAGGGCATTCCGCGAGCAAGAAACGTCCTTCCGTATGCTGCGTGAGGAGGTTTTTGAGTCGCATACGTGACGCAGGGTACTAAATGGAAAAGACCAATATTAAGTTGGAGGACCTAGAGGTTGATTGTGCTTCAGTTCGTCGTGCTCTCTTCACTGTGTTCACATCATTCTGTGAATCGCAACGGAGTTCGCATGATATTTGTTCGTGAAGACGCAACCGACTGGCGCGCGGCTGGGGTAAAAGCAAAAAAACCACCAGAATTGGCCAGATGCACTGCAAGTAATCACACACTTCGAGGCGTTCAAAAACATCATGCATCGCGCGCGTGCCAGTGAGCAGCGTCGTGTGTCATCACTCGCATAGGTGTGCGATGAATAGTGGCTAGTAACTATTCGCTCCCATTTCTTTGTGGAAAGTGGACAGACAGTGTGACGCGAAACCATGTTATTGGTATACTGAAAACGGTCCGGGATCGCGGGTTGAATAAGGAACCTCGGGATGAACGAACGAAGTGAACCTGGCGGGGAGTCAACGCACGAGACTTGGCAACTTTTTCTCAAAGGTTTGTCGCGCCGGCTGCGCGAGGTTGCCGCGAATGATCCGTACAAGGCAATCAGCGACAAGACGCACATCAATAGTGAGACAGTGCGGCGGTACATGCTTGGTTTGTCGCCCCCTTCAGTGGAATTTCTCGATCACTTTTCTGCGGCGTACGGCGTGACGATGACGTGGCTGGTGCGTGGGCAAGGCCCCAAGTTCGTGCCGGATGTTGAAAAGCAGGCGATTCAACAGGCAAGTCTTGAGACGCTGTTTCACGCGATTGCGATGAAGCTCAAGACGATTGAGACCTTGAGTGTTGCGGATCAAGCAAAGGTGACGCTCTCTGGAACAGAGTTGGGGCAGTCAGCGAACAGCACTGTTGCGCACGCGCCGCTGGCGAGCACGTACGCCCCGCCCGTGGTGATGCCGCCGGGCGTGCCGCAGCCGCTCTCAGAGATCAAGCCCGATCCCAGCGTGAAGCCGCAGCCGAAATCGAAACTGAATCAGGGCGAGAAGATGGACGCTGCCAAGTAATTGTTCAGTTGTCGGCGTGAGTCATGAATAGGAAGCAGGCCGTGCGTGTGCGTGCCACAGTGCGTGCAGCGACGACGACGCTATGGGCGTGGGGCTTGTGCGTTGGGGGATTTTGGTTGGGGCTTGATGCGGACTCGGCCCGTATTGTGAACAACGACCTCTTTGGTGAAAGCGGAGATGCCATCCGTCAGTTGCTCGGGCTGTCGTGCGTGAGCTGTGGCCTGCATGTATTTGCGACGCATGGAGCGCGACATGTCTTTCCGCTCGCGGCGGCGTGGATTCGGCGCGGCGTGCAAGTGGGGAGTTTGACTATCGCTGTCGGGGCTTTGGGCGTTGCGTTGTTTCGTGTGGCGTGACGCAACGGCGAATCGACGTGTCGATGAAACGATGAAACGATGAAACGATAAAACGATAAAACGATAAAACGATAAATAAGACAAGACTTCTGCCTTATTCATCGCTTCATCGTTTTTCGCTTCATCGCTTTTGTTAAGCCACCATCGCGGCTTTGCGGAGGTTCAGGATGAGTTCAATCTGCCCCGTGGGCTTGGACAGTCGCTTCGCGATTTCCACGGGCGTCAGGCCGGCGTCGGCGAGTGCATGCACTTCGGCGTGTTGGCTGGACAGCGATGCTGCGGCTGGGTTTGTTGAAATTGGTGCGGTTGTGAACGCCGCTGATGTCATGGCATTCGCTGACTTCGCTGTTGCGTTTGCTTGTGGCACGATTGGAGCAACTGGCACTGCAGGCTTGGTTGCTTCGCGATTTGAACGCGGGAACTGGGATCGTTGGGCTGAAATGTTGGTCGCTGTCGTTGGTGTTGCTGCATCAACTGTCTTCACGGCGACTGGCGTCATCGACAGCCTCTTCAACTCGATGATGCGATGGTCGGCTTGCTCGATGAAGCGTTCGAGTTGGCCGGCGCGTTGTTCCAGTTGCTTCGCGATGCGGTCCGCCGCGGCGATGAGTTGCTGATGGGCGGGCGAGGGTGTGCTGACCGGGGCAGCGACCGAGGAAACTGGCATCGTGGTGTGAGGCGACGCGGCGATCACTTTGCTCTGGAACGCGGCTTCGCGGCGCGAAACGGCTCCCTTGCGACCCCATTGCCACAACGCCCACAGCAACAACCCCGCGCCCGCGGCGACTGCAACGCCTGCGAGCGTTGTGCCCGAAGGCTGCGCCTGAGGCGGCGCTGAATCTGCGGTGAGCAGTTGTTCCTGCATCGCCACTTGCTCGGTGGTGGGCGACGAAGTTTCAGAATTCGTCACTTCGCCCGACGTTGAAACGCTGACGGTCGGGTCGATGGTCGCAGAGCCCGCAAGCCCCTCGGGCAGCGGCGTCAGGTTGATGGTCGAAAAACGCGGGCCGGCAGCGGCGTCGTGGAGGGTCTGGGGCAATTGGGGCTGGTTCGCTTGCATGGCTTGCTCTCAGTGGACAGCGGATCGAGTTCATATCATCGACCCGTGAAGCCTTGGAACGTGACGCGCAGTGCCTTGAGAACGATGGGGGGCGCGGCGGGTCCGTCCATGGGGGAAGCGGCGGCGAAAAAGCGGTCTCAATTGCGATCTGCTGATGGGCTGGGCGTTCCTAAGCGTGATCAATTAAGAACAAGCCAGAAACTTGTCCGGCCCGGAGCGAAATCCAACGAGGCGTTTGTGAGCGGGCCTGTCATTCGCCGAGTTGCCAACGCGTGGCGAGCACAAACGGGTGGTTCGGCGGTTCGCGACGGAAAACGAAAGACGCTGCTTGCCTGTTCAGGCGGGGCAGACTCAACCGCGTTGGCCATCGCGTTGTGCGCGGCGGTCTCCGATGCATCATCGCGATTTGTCATCGGTCATGTCGTGCATGACCTGCGGAGCAAGAAGGAGTCTCTCGCCGATCGCAACCACGCGAAGAAGTTGGCGAAGTGGCTGGGTGTGCCATTTTGTGAGGCGCAGGTGTTTGTCAAGGGTGACAAGGCGCGTCGTGGTGCCCTGAAGCGTGCGCAGCGTTCGGAAGTACACGAACAAACGAATCTCGAAGCCGGTGCTCGTGCAAAGCGATATAAGGCGTTGGCAACGCTGGCCCAGAAACATCGCTGCGAATTCATCGCGACGGCTCATCACTTGGACGATGCGCTCGAAACGGTGATGATGCGCATGATGCGGGGCTGCGGGCCTCGTGCGATGCGGGGCGTGATGCCTGTTCGGCGGATGAATGTTGGAAAGAAGCCGTGCATCGTCGTGCGGCCCATGCTTGGATTTGAAACTAGCGGCATCGTCGGCCTTACTCGCGCGGATTGTGAGGCGCTATGCAACGCGGCGAAGTTCGCATGGCGACACGACGCGACGAATGACGACACGACGCGATTGAGAGCCGCGTTGCGAAAGAATGTGCTGCCCGCTCTGCGTGCGCTTGATCCGGGCGTTGCTCGGCGCGTTGTACGAAGTGCCGCGTTGTGTGCGGAGGCGGGGGAGGTTGTGCGTCAGAGCGCGAAGAGGTTGCTCAAGCGAGCGGGCAAAGATGATGCATCGAAAAAGACTGGAAATACAAGAGTATTTTCGCGAGAAGTTCTTGCGGATGCGAGACTGCCGGTGCTTCGCGAGGCTCTGACGATTGCTCTCCGACAAGTTGGAGGAACGACCAAGCGAGATCGAGTTCGCGCGAGATTGATTGGCGAAGTTGCAAAGATGATCGTTGACCACACGACACACCCGCGAAGATTGGTGGTAGGGGCGTGCGAGGTTCTGGTGGATGTCAGGCGATTGATCGTCAAGAAATGTGAATGAGAAAGCGGAGGTACTCTTCAAGCAGATTGCGATGATCAAAAACGCGTTCAATAACAAGTGAACAAAGCAGCGTGCTACAGCACACGAAGGCATCGAGGCACTATTCAGATGGCAAAACCAAGAACGTTACATGACGAGTTTTTCTTGAAGGCGAAGGCGGAGGGATACGCCGCGAGGTCGGCGTATAAGTTGCTGGAGATTCAAGAGCGCAAGCGACTGCTGCGACGAGGCAACGCGGTGCTTGATCTTGGCTGCGCGCCGGGCTCGTGGCTGCAAGTCGCGGCGGAGTTAGTTGGTGATGATGGAGTTGTCGTGGGCATCGACTTGACGCCGGTGACGATTGACTTGCCTGAAAACGTGACGACGTTGGTTGGTGATGCGTTCAAGTCGGATGCGTCGGTGTTGTTGCTGGGCGATGAGTCGAGGCGATTTGATGTTGTGATGTCGGACATGGCACCGAATACGTCAGGACATGGTGATGATTTTCTATCCGCGCGATTGTGCGAGCGTGTGCTGGACTTGTGTCCGAGTGTGCTCAGGCCTGGTGGGAAGTTGGTGATGAAAATTCTCGAAGGTGAACCAACGCCCGACGTCATCAAGCGCACGAAGACGATGTTCAAGGAAGCAGGCACGACCAAGCCCAAGGCGAGCCGCGACGTGTCGCGCGAGATTTTTATTTGGGGCATCGCTTACGAACCTGCGGGAGTCATTCCTTTCAAGCGGCCTGGCCCGAGCAAGTCGCGCGGCAAAGAGCGATAGCAGTACACATTACTAACGAGTTATCCACAAGAGATTACGAACAAAGAGTGAACGAAGGTTGTTGTTCAAAGTGTTGAAAACATTGAACTTACATTGTTGTTCACTCAAAAACGCCAAAATCCGTACGAAACCCTTTATAAGAAAGCGAGTTTTGTTAGGATGATTGTGTGAGCAGCAACGGGCTTCATCATCGCTTGCGGACGGTCGTCGGACAGCGAACGTATCGCGAACTCAGCGAACTCACCGGCATCAACGCCGAGACGGTTCGGCGGTATGTGCTGGGCCAGCCGCCCAGCGTTGATTTCGTGATGGGGCTGTGCAAGTCGCAGGGGGTGAATCCGACGTGGCTGCTCACGGGTGATGGACCGATGCGGGCATCGGAGGTGAAGTCATTCGCGCTGCGGGATGCAAACGCACACGAATTGCTCGCGGCGGTTGCATTCACTTTGGAACGTCTCGCCGAGCGAGTAGGAAGGCTCGAAGTGTTCTTGCAGACGATGGAGACAAGGCTGCGGGCGAGGTTGCCGGCTCCTGAGGAAGTAAGTTCTGCTGAAGCAATTCAGAATGCGAGTTCGAGCGTCGTCGACGTGAAGGAAGCGTTGGGGGCCGCACGCACAATCGTGGATGCGATCGATGCGAAGAAAGCGTCGGGATTAGCAGACGGAAGACCGGACGAGAGTGGGGGCGGGCGGGGGAAAGGGAGTGACTAGCGATGTCACCAACCGACGCAGCGCGGGGTAAGCGTCGTCAGGAAAGCGGAGGGGGGAAGAGTGGTTCGATTGGCACAAATCCAGACGCCCAGACGCTGAGAGTGACGCCAGCGGATCATGTGCGAATGTTGGCGGACTTGTTGCAGCCAGCAACGCCAGACTTGGCGCGACGGTGGCTCGCCGCGCTCTTGATGGTGCCCGCGGCTGAACGAGCGGCGATTGTGAGTGCAGTTGAGGCGAAGATCGTGGAGCAGTTCGGGCGAGTGGATGCGAGTCGATTCGGAGTCGGTGAGCATGAGTTGATGAGGGCGTTGCAGAGTAACACGGGCGAGGCAATTGAAGTTGATGATCGAAAGTCGGAGAAGGTTGGAGAGAAAAACGCTGGCGCTAGGGGAAGTCGGAAGGGCACGGACGCCCGGGTGGGAAGTGGTAGTTCGATGTCTATGTCACAAAGCGTTGATGCTGCGGAGTCATCGCATGCGGATGAAGTTGGCGCGTCCGCAAAACGATCAAGAAAGAGTGTGAAGTCGAACGCAAGCAATGACGCCGGATTGATTGAAGTTGTGCATCCGCCAGTGCAGAAAGCCGGATACATCGAGCAGGTGATCACGACGTATGAAAAGATGGACGGGCCGAGGATTGGAGCAAAGGAGAGTGAGAGAAAAAAGAAGAAGGGAGCGTGAACACAATCACTGATATCAACTATCGGTGAAACGTAGACGTGCCACCGACTGCCGCTTTGGGCGGTCGGTGCGGAATCGCAACAATGCCAGTCAGGTTTCACAATCGCGCTGACCGACTTCGCCAGTCGGTGGCACGAGTTTCAGCGCGATCCGTTTGAACCATTGCGAACACTGCGCTCGATTACCGCCGATCGCCATCATCCCAAGTATTCTGATCAAGCAGTTTTTCAGCACTGATATGCGCGGCGTGGCCATCCATGTACACCGCGTTTGCTCCGCGTGCGTGGCGATTGGGTGCGGTGCGGCGCCAGAGAGTTGGATCGGCTCCTGAAACCGGGCCATTCACGTTTGTGAGTCGGCGGATGTCGTAGAAAATAGACAAGTGCATGTCGGTCGAGGCGGAGATGTTGTAGTTCGCGCTGCGAAGGTTGCCAGGATCGTCGGCGAAGTCTGTGAGATACAGTGTCTGCACCGGATTCAAGATGCGGTTGAGTTGCATCGGGGGCTTGGTGAAGTTCTCGTCGATGATGGTTTGATTGCCCTGCCTTCGGAAGCGGATGCCGTTGTTGACGTAGTGAATGTTGTGATCGTCGGGAGTTCGGCTCGGGCAGCGGAAGTACACCGACGACTTGAATCGGTCGGCGTTGTTGCCGTCGTTGTCGTTTGAGTGTGCTTGGAGATCGAGGAACGGGCGAAGGTTGAAGGCCCAGGAGATGTTGTACTCGGCGCGTTGGCCGACAGTCCACGATCGGAACCAAGCGGGAATCTTGGGAATGCGAGCCGCGCCTTCTTCGCTGTTGCCGCTCTCGCGCGGGATCCATTCCTTGTACGCGTCGGCATACGACATCAGTGCGATGCCGATTTGGCGTTGATTGGAGAGACACTTCACGGCTCGGCCAGACTCGCGTGCTTGCCTGAGCGACGGGAGCAGCAAACCAATGAGCATCGCGATGATGGCGATGACCACGAGCAGTTCGATCAGCGTGAAGGCGCGACACCGCTGCATCATGGAGACAAGATACCAGAAAATGAACAAAGACGCCAGTCAATTGTGAAGGGACTGGCGTCGGGCGTGCATTGTGTGAGATATTGAGGTGTTCGTGGTGGTTGGTACTGCCAGTGATGACTGCCTGCGTGGTCGGAGATGACCCTGGCAGTTCACATGTTGTTGCAGCACTGCACCGACCGGCTTCGCCAGTCGGTGGCACGAAACTACAGGCGTGGTTTATTTGTCAGCAACGTTCAGGCTGCGACCCACGCGACGCTTACGGTTGATGAGTTTGCGGCCGTTTTTGGTGGACATGCGTGCGCGAAACCCAATGGCGCGCTTGCGCTTGATGCGGCTGATGCGGTGTGGATAGTGCATAGAAAACCTCTGCCAATCGTTACAAGAAACGCCGCGTGGCGGCCGACCTTACGAAATACGAACCAAATCTTTTGGATTTGGGTAGAGATGATAGGAGGCAGATTGGAGGTTGGCTAGTCTAGGCTTGGGAGTGCAAAAGCGACGAAAGTGCCTGAACTTGGGCTTCGCTCGCCTCAACCCGGTTTGTCCCCAAGCATAAGGGCTTTGCTGGTGCGAACATAGTCAAATCTTGGGGGCTGGGCGGATTATGTCTTGGGGTCATTGAAGTTGGGTGGTGGGATTAGTGGTGGATTTGGGGTTTGGTGGTATACTGCGACAGAAGGTTGAAAACAGTCGATTGACCAACTGGGTTTGGCGGTTGTTGTCGCCAGACGAGAAGAGGATTTGGATTTTCGTTGTATGGATGTGCGTGCAAAGTCCAACGCTGAAGCCGCGATCGGATACGCGTTTGCGGATGCAAAGCTGCTCGAAGAAGCGTTAACGCATTCCTCGATGTCGGGCGAGACATCGGAAGCTGACGTTGCAAGCAACGGCAAAGTTCCCAAGAGCAATAACGAGCGGATGGAGTTTTTGGGCGACGCCGTGCTCGGGCTGTGCGTGTGCACTTCGTTGTATCGCAAGTATCCGCACCTGCGCGAAGGCGACATGACGAAGATCAAAAGTCATGCAGTGTCGCGCGAAACGTGTGCGGCGGTGGCGCGCAAGCTCGGACTTGAGAAGCATCTCATTCTTGGCAAAGGCATGCTGATGTCGCGCACGCTGCCAACGTCGCTCGGCGCGGCGGCGCTTGAGAGCGTCATCGGTGCGATTTATCTTGATGGTGGGTACGACGTCGCAGCGAAGTTCATCGAGCCCTTGTTTGGTCCGGTGATTGATCAGGCTGCGCGGAGCGGCCATCAGCAAAACTTCAAGAGTGTGCTGCAGCAATATGCGCAGCAGGAGTTGGGCGGCACGCCGCAATATCGCATCTTGGATGAGCAGGGGCCAGACCATGCGAAGGCGTTCAAGATTTGCGTTGAGGTTGGCGGGCGGAAGTTTGAGGCGTGCTGGGGTGCGACGAAGAAGAAAGCCGAGCAAGATGCGGCGCTCATTGCGCTGAAGGAGTTGGGGTTGGTGGAAATCGGGGAAGACGGGGACTTGCGGGTGGTGGGGGAGTGACGTTCGACTCACCGAATCGTGTTCAGTAAGCGATCATCAATTGCGTGAATGTTCCAGTTTCCATCTGGCGATATTTGTCAGCCACTTGGTGGCACGATTGAGGCAGTGTAACTGGCGTAGAGTGATTTGATCACGCGGGTGAAGGTCGTGCTGCAACTTCTTTAGCGATTCAATCCAGTGCACCACGTCGTAGTCACGCGCTTTCAGAGACTTTATGAGCAATGGCGCGATGTAGTACCGTTTGGCGACACCGTCCAGAAACATGAAGTTCCAATCGTTCGCAACTGAAATCCGTTCGACTTTGATTAGCTCTTCCCATGAGCGTTCGTTGTCAGTCGCACGCGCCGCCAGTTGTTCTTGTGGTGTTGCGTAGTCGTCCTGTGAATCGACCTCGTTCCACGACGGCGCCCCGCCGCGGCTGACACCTTTCCAAGCGGCATACACCTCAGCGATGATTGCATCGCGCTCAACCGCGAGCGACTCTGGAAGATCGGGCTTTGCCATACCTCGCCAGAATGATATCGAATATGCCTACGGCACACTCGCGATTAGTCGCTGCGTGTATTCATCCTTCGGTGCGTGCAGAACCTCTTCGCGCGGACCTGATTCCACTATCTTGCCTTTGTGCATCACCGCGACGGTCGGACACATGTGCTGGATGACGCCCATGTCGTGGCTGATGAAGAGATAGGACAACTTCAGATCGCGTTGGAGGTCTTGGAGAAGATTCAATATCTGGGCTTGGATGGAGACGTCGAGCGCGCTGGTGGGTTCGTCGCACACAATGAGTTGCGGCTCAAGCGAAAGGGCGCGGGCGATGGCGATGCGTTGCTTTTGGCCGCCCGAGAATTCGTGCGGATAGCGATTGAGTGCGCTGTCGGGCATGCTGCAGCGTTGCAGCAGTTGCTTGGCGCGTTCGATGGCTTCCTTGTGTGTCGAGACGACGTTGTGGACCAGCAACGGCTCAGTAAGCGTTGAGCTGATTGTGTGACGCGGGTTCAGCGAACTGCCCGGGTCCTGAAAGATCATCTGCATTCTGCGGCGGAGCATGCGGAGCTGCGAATCAGTCGCGGTGGTCAGTTCCTTGCCCTGAAAACGAACGCTGCCGGATGTTGATTCGATGAGTCGCAGCACGGCCCGGCCAACGGTGGACTTTCCGGACCCGGATTCGCCGACGAGCCCAAGCGTCGTGCCCGGAGCGATGTCGAAAGAGACGTTGTCGACGGCTCTGACAACGGAAGTCGTGCGTTGCAGCAAGCCAGAGCGAATTGGAAAGTGAACGCAGAGATGTGCGACTTCGAGTAAGGTAGATGGAATGGGTGCGTTCAAGGTAAAGGTGTATATGAAATGGCTTGTGATTGAGTGTTTGCGAGCGTTGATCAGAGTTCCTGTGCCCCTTCAGGGCACTTGTGATTGCAACTTTCTACC
Source organism: Phycisphaerales bacterium (assembly GCA_046350435.1). Taxonomy (GTDB): domain Bacteria; phylum Planctomycetota; class Phycisphaerae; order Phycisphaerales; family UBA1924; genus BJHL01. The sequence goes on along the minus strand of JAXMAK010000004.1, from coordinate 354,911 downwards.
ACGGGCAAGCAAAGCTTGCCCGTGGCTACATTCCGACGACCCGTTGGGTCGAAATCGCGTGTGAAGACGCATCTCTGTCTTCGCGACTTTTGTTTTCATCGCTTTTGATAATGTTCCTCCAGCACTGCTGTCCAATCGGCAAGGCACTTCACGGCGATGAAGCGTTTTCGTACAGCGTCGAACTCAGGATGATGCATCGCGAAACGAATCGCGAACTTCCTCATCATCATCGCTGTGGCTTGTTCGGGTTGTCGGAAGCGTCTGGTACACGCGAGAGCGAGGCGGAAGTGTTCGCCTAACACGTCGCGCTGTTCGGCGAGCGTTGGTGACGTGGGCGGTTTGCCCTGCATCAGTTCGCGGGCTTGGCGGAAGATCCAGGGGTTACCGATGCAGCCGCGAGCGACGGAAACGCCTGACATTCCGGCGTATCCGATCATGAGGAAGATGTCTTCCACGTTCCAGATATCGCCTGAGCCAAAGATGATTTTGTCGGGATGCTTGGCCCGCAGGTCTTTGAGGAAGGTCCAGCGCGAGGGGCCGATGTATTTTTGTTCGACGGTGCGTGCATGCACCGTCGCCCACGCGTACCCCATGTCGTACGCAGCGGCGAAGATCGTGTGGAAGTTGTCGATCATCTCTTGCGTGTCGTCAAAACTGCGGCGGAGTTTGAGCGTGCAGGGCACCGACGTGGGCACGGCTTCACGCACCGCTTGAAGCAGGCGAATCGCGCCACGCGGATCAGTCAGCCAGTGACCGCCGCGAGACTTCCTTTCGATCTTCTTGACGGGGCAGGCGAGATTGACGTCGATGGCTTGGAAGGCGAGAGACGAAGAGACGGAGAGATGAAGAGACGAAGTGTTTTCGGAAAGTACCTGCTGCGGAGAGAGGTTGGGGTGGGCGGTTGCAGATTGAGTTTCGATTTCATCAACTTCTTCGACACTGCATTCCCAATCGCAATCGACATCGTCGCCTAAGCCTTCGGTTGGGTCGTACGCGCCGAGTTGTTCGCCGCCGGGGAGGCGGAGGTGTTGGACGTGAGAGGAAGAAGAATTCACGTCGGCTGCGCCTCCGTGCCCGCCTCGGAGAGGCGGGGTACCCAAAGCCGGGGTACCCAAAGCGAGCATGCGATAGGCTTTGTCGGTTCGTTTTTTTTGCTCGATGGCTTTGATTGCGGATGCGGCCATCTCTGCTGGATCGCTGCCCATGATCTGGCACGCGAGTGGTTGGTCTTCGACGCCGCCCGGGATGTTGTCTTTGAGTTCGCCCAGATCTGCTTTGTCAAATCCTCGCCCGCCAGCGAGCAGCGTGCGATCGAGCAACGCTTCCGTCACGCAGAATGGGCAGCCGTGTCTGCGTGCGATGATGCGCATCGCCGCGTCGGAGTAGCCAGCGAGACCTGCTTGGAAAAAAGGTGCGTCAAAGCCCGGCACGAGCGCGGCGATGCGCGGGTCTATGCCGATGTTTGGGCCGCCGCCCGGCCAGTGCCACGTTCCGTCTCCGATTGCTCGTGCGATCATGTGCGCGTTGAGTGACTCCGCGCCGGGGCGAATGGCGGGGCTTGGAGCGGTCGCGTTTTTGCTAGCGGATTCGCAAGACATTGTGAAGCGATTTCTCTCGAAGACGGCATACTTTAGGTGCATGTTCAATCGCACGATCTGTCATTCATGGGCGAGAGTCGGAATGTTGGCGATGCTGCTGGCAGCGAGCGGTAGCATCGTTTCGTGCTCTTCGACCGAAACGCGAGACTTTCAGAATGCGCTGCCGTACCCGACGAAACTGACGCATGCGGGAGTCATGAATGTGCAATTCGTGCGAGATGGCACCACGCTCATGGCGACGAATACCTCGGGCGAAACTTTCACCGATGCACGCATGTGGATCAATCGTCGCTTCTCTCGTCCGATTGGCGAATGGAAGTCAGGCGATCGGCTTTCGCTGGACCTTCGAGAGTTTCGTGATGAATATGGCGATGCGTTTCGCGCGGGTGGTTTCTTCGCGACGCGTCGACCCGATCCTGTCGTGATGGTCGAAATCGAGTACGGCACGGAACCCGACCGCAGGATGGTGGGCTTCGTGATCGTTAAAGGCGACGCGGAGTAACGCGAGGTTATTTCGTGACGGCTGCCGCACCGCCGGCTGGCGCGTCTTGAGCCTTTTGATCGCTCGGCAGCAATCCCTTGATGCCGTACTTGCTGAACGTCTTTTGCCCAGCGGCGAGCCGAGCCTTTTGCAGTTCAGCAACCTTAGCCGTGACTGGATCAGTGCTCGTGAGTGCAGCGGTCAGAGCCGGGTCTTCTGGATCAGCGACTCGCGTCATAAGGACCCAGCGCTGTGCGAACGTATCGGGGTCCTGCCGGATGATCTCATCCATCACAGTCACCATTTGCATATCTGCGGGGCCAGGCAGATCGCACAGGATCAGGGCGCGGACGATTGGTGCTGAGCCAGCGTAGCGAGCGGTCCACGCACGCATCAGGTTTTGGACTTCAGGACCGTTGAAGTTTGCGTTCGGATTTGCGGCGATGGTCGCGAGACGCAAACGAGACGCAAGCAGCAACGCTGGCACACGTGCTTCGCTTGCGCGGAGCACTCGTTCTGTCAGTGCGGGCAAGTCAAGATGTGCATCTTCGAGCGGCGGGATGCTCATCGTGTTCGCGTCGAAGTCCTGACAGCCAGCGCCTGCGTGTCGAATCCCGTCCTTGTCGATTTCAAATCCTTGCAGCGTTCGGAAACGCAGGCGTGAGGTTTGATCGCACACACTGTCGATCGCCCAGCCGATGGAAGTCTCTGAGGGCCAGAACGAAATCTTGAGTTCTTCGCCCGGCATGAGTCGCAGGCGTTGATTCGCTTCGATGACTTCTGGCTGAAGCAACTCGTTGGGCAATTGGTGTGTGCCGTCGAGCCTTGGACCAACGAGTAGACGCGAGTTGATCGTGCGGTCTGCGCCGAGTCCCAGCGGGATGGGCGAGGTGTTGCGCATGCTGATCGCGAGCGTTGAATTCGACAGCACTTCAGCTTCAAAGGGCTGTGTTGCGGACAGGCGTTCGAAGCCGTCCACGTTGGTGATCATGAGGTCCATCCACTGCGGGATGGTGTTGCGGCAATAGAGCGCCATCGCGCGTGCGACCTGCGTGTCGGTTTGCGGGCTCAACGCAGTCGCTTTCCAATTCGCCCATGCGCCCAATGGCGTCAGCGGCGCGACCGAGCACAGCGTTCGCAGTTTTTCAGCAGCGTCGGCAGACTTGCCCGTCGCTTCGAGTGCCAGCGCGTGGCACACCAGCGTCCATTCATCGTCTTTCTCTGCGTCGATCAGTTCCTGTGACTGCGTGAGCGCCGCTTGTGCATCGCCAGAGCGGAGAGAGATCCAAGGCGTGAAGCGATCCTTGCGGAGATCGTCCGCCGCCATCTTCTCGGAAATCTGCGTCACGACGTTTTTGGCAAAGTCGATCTCGATGTTCATCAGAAGCCGCCACATCGTGAGGCGATACACGGTTTCGATGACTTCTTCCTGAGCCGCGGCTTCGTCGATGTCTGCGGGGCGACGTGTTGCGTCCTGCAGAATGTCGATCATGAGTCCCGCCGACTTGCCCATGTCGGTGATCGACGCGTTGAGCGCGTCGCGATTATCGGCGGCGTGAGCCGCGACGAGACGGCATTCTTCGAGCGGAATTTCGAGGCGAATATCTTCCGGCGCGACTGCGGCGAGTGCTTCGTCGCTCTTCTTGGTTTGTTCAAAGATCGCTCTTGCTGCGTCTCGCCTGATCGTGAGGCGCTCCGTCACGGATGCAAGCGCGGGGCTCGCGCCGCGAGAGTTCATCTGCAGGCAGAGCGTTTCGACATCCTGCTCCAACCCCGCCGATTGCTTTGCGTCGAGAATGCGATTCGCGATTGCGTGGAATCGTTCAGCGGTGCTCCAAGAGCCGCGTGACGCGAGCAAGTCGCGAATTTGAACGTGCACGCTGGCGTCCAGCGGGTCGGCCATGAGCAGGTTGCTCAAGAGTTCCAAGCGGCCCATGTCGTCGGGCGAACGCTGCGAGAAGTAGACGTACGCTAGGAACGCGGCGGGCTTATTCGTAGAGTCGAGCTGCGTTGCTTTCGTCAGCAGGGCCACAAACTTCTCTTCGCTGCCGATGTCGCGGGCCAAAAGTGCAGCGTCCAGAGCGATGCGAGAACGCACCGACGCGTCAACTGAACCTGCCTTGTCCAAAAACTGCTCGTACGCGTTGAGACGGTCCTTCGCGATCTGGATTTGAGAGAACCGCTTGGTCAGCAAGCGAAGTTGTGCAACGGTATCAGAAGGATCAACCTTCACAAGCGCACGCGTGGCATCCATCACCATGTCTTCATCGCCCGCAGCGTGTGCCGCTTCGATCCAGCGACGGATGACCTGAGCATCGTTCGGCACGATCGCTGAAATGTCTTTGAGCAGAATCGCGGCGAGCGTGTAATCCTCTTTGGTGGGCTCCGCGTTCATGCGAAGGTCCATCAGCACTGTGCGAGTGAGGACGCGAGCAAGCCGCAAACGCTGCTGCTCAGAAAAATCCGGCTCGCGTGCGGGTGCGAAGGTCAATGCTGGCTGTTGGGCCGGCTGCTGCGCTTCACCCGCAGGCTGCTGGGCTGGTTGTTCACTCGGCTGCTGAGCAGGCTCGCTCGGTGCCGGTTGAGCCGGTGGCTGAGTTGGTGCGTCTTGTGCAATGACAGGCACGCACGTGCCCGCAAGAGCGATCAGCGCGATCGGGAGCGAGCAGTGCTGACTCAGAAGACGCTTCATGCGATGGGAGAAAGTATTGCTCACGTTCATGCCGTTTCCGTTCGAGAATTCCAAGTCCGTTCGTCGCTCTCTGCGCTCGTGCTCAGTAGCACAACGACATTCATCGTCTGTTTGTTCGCTCGGGCGTGCGGTATGCGGTTCCATGCCAAGCAGCCCGACATTATCGCGCGTTGCTGAGATTGGGTTTTCTACAGCCCGCGTTTAATCTATCCCGCGATTGAACTATCCATGGTGCAACAACGTTCCGATGCGCTCGCCCCGCACTGCTTTGGCGATGTTGCCAGGCTCGCGGAAGTCAAAGACCAGCACGGGCACATGATGCTCGTTGCACATTGCAATCGCCGTCATGTCCATCACGCGCAGGTTTTTTGCCATCGCTTCGGCGTACGTCACCACGTCATACCGCTTCGCGTTGGGGTCTTTCTTGGGGTCAGCCGTGTACACGCCGTCGACTTTGGTCGCCTTGAGTAACAGGTCGCAGTCGAGTTCCGTGGCACGCAGAGCCGCACACGTGTCGGTGGTGAAGAACGGGTTGCCCGTGCCTGCGGCCAAGATGATGACCCGGCCTTTTTCCATGTGCCGGATGGCTCGGCTGCGGATGAAAATCTCAGCAACCGCACGAATTTCGATCGCGCTCATGACCCGGCAGTCCACGCCCATCGATACCAGTTTTTCTTTGAGGGCGAGGGCGTTGATAACCGTTCCCAGCATCCCCATATGGTCGGCCGTTGCTTGCTGAATGTGTCCCTGCTTGGCGAGTTCCGCCCCGCGGATGATGTTGCCGCCACCCACGACGACCGCGACTTGTACACCCGTATCCACCGCAAGTTCGATCTCCCTCGAAATGTGGTCGAGGAACTCGGGCTCAATGCCAAAGCCGCCCGGCTTGCAGAACGATTCGCCGGAGATTTTCAGAAGCACGCGTTTGTATTGAGGTTGCATGAGATGAAAGGGTCTTGATGGGCGCAAGGGCCCGTGTGATGGTGGTGGAGGGGCCTGCCGGAACTGGCAAGCCGGGGTATGCGAATCAGTGTACGGTCGAGGTGCGGGTGCGGGACGGATTGAACGCCAAATCGCCTCCCGGCACCTTTGGCGGGTTCTGTCCGGGTTTGTCGATACACACGGAACCAAACGCCGACCTGCCGGTACATACTTGAAGAGGAAACGTCTTTGCGGTGCCCTCAAAGCACAACCTAGGCGTCACTCAAAGAAAGTTCTGCCCCGCATGCCCACACGAGCATCACGACTAGTTCCGATTGGTGACCCGACGATGGAGCGCGACGCCACGCTTCCACCGACCGCCGCCGACTTGTTCAGGCGCTGGGCGACTGGTCTTGGCATCGTCGCAATCTTGGTCTCGATCTTCCTTCACACAGGCGGCGGAGTTCTGTCATACTTCATCCGCTTTGGCGGTTCGGGCATCGGCGCTCCGGCACCTGCAGGTGAAGGTTTGGTCGAGATGGCGTTGGGCACCGGTGCCGAGTTGTCGGAGTTGTCCGCCGCGTCCACGGGCGGATCGTTGCCCGCAGTCCCCGAAGAAGCCAGCACTCAGCCCGCGCAGATGCCATTGGTGACTGAAGGTCTGACAGAAACCAGTTCGCTCTCCGCGGGTGGCATCGGGGAAGTCGGCAATCTCGCCGGCGGCGGCGATGTCGACGTTGGCGGCTCAGGCACTGGCGGCTGGGGCCTTGGAGGAACCGGCGGCAACGGCACAAGTTTCTTCGGCGTCGAAGCAGGCGGAACCCGCTTCGCCTTCGTGCTCGACGCATCGGGCTCGATGGCTGGCAAACGCCTTGTGCGACTGAAGAATGAATTGCGTGCCACCATCGAAGGCTTGCAGCCTGATGCACAAGTCTGCGTTGTGCTTTTTTCAGATGTTGCAAAGCCGCTGCGCAAACGCATCGGCTGGGTTGAAGCAACAGCCGCGTCTAAGCGTGACATGGTTGCGGAAGTCGATGCATTGCAGGACCTGGACCTTGGGCCCAATACGCTCGTGCTGCCCGGTATGCGATTAGTCTTTGGTCAACTTCGTCCTCGCCCCGACGCCATTTTTCTGATGACGGACGGCGAATTTCTGGACATGGTCGCGAGTGTGCCGGATGAGATCAACCTGCTCAATCGAGGACAGGAACGACCCGTCCCGGTCCACACGATTTGCTTTGGCGACCCGCGAGGCGAAGAAGGCATGAAGCGAATTGCGAAGAACAGTGGGGGAACATACACCTTTGTGCCTGCGGATTAAGTGTGTGGTGCAGGCGTTGTGCCTGTGCTGCGTGAGATAGAAATTTCGAACGTGCTGAACCGATCGAACAACCCGGCCTCCTCAATAGCCAGCCATTTCCCGCGGAGAGGGTCTGAGGTAGGCTGCACTCACGCTCGAAGTAACTTTGCCACGCGTGTCGCTCACGTAGCAACTCTTGCTCTCTTTACTTGCACAACGCTCCCAGCACTCGCCCAAGACCTCACCATGCGCAGCGGCATCACCCGCCCGGCAGGTGATGTACGAGCCGTGACCTTTGCGGGAGTTGAACTCGTCGCTGCCGATGGCGGTGTGCGAGTCATTTCTTGGGACCAAGTTGCAAGAGTCGAAGGCCCGCACGCGAAGGAAGCTGCGGAACTGGACGAAGTAGCGACGCTTGCCTGGCGTGCCCGCGTCCGCATGGAGCGAGGCGACATTAGTGGCGCCGAGCAACTCTTTGAACAACTCTTCGTGAAGTATCGAGGCCAATCCGGAGCAACTGCAGGCGTCGTTGCGAGCGGCTTACTACGTTGCAGACTGTCTCGCCAGGCCCAGAACGCCGCAGTTGAAGCGTGGCTCGCATTGCTCGCGACAGGCGAAAGCGAAACGCTCTTCGATCGCGCAAAGCCCGATGATGACTTGCGAGCCGTGCCGATTGTGGACGCCACCACAGGCCTCGCGCCGCAGTTGCCCCCGATTTGGATCAAGGGCCCCGCGTTGCAAGTCGTCTTGAGCGCAATTGCTCCGGCGTCTGACGTCGCTCCCATGGACCGAGCCGGAAAATTGGCACAACTCTACCGCGTCAGCGCGCTTGATGAAGTGCAGCAATCCAGCGGAACAACAACGCAGTCGCAGCCGCTGCCCGCAAAGACCATGGGCGAGCCCGGACTCGAACTCGTCTGGGACGTTGTCGCTGCAAGGTGTGGCGATGATTCGCAGCGAGCAGAAGCAATGAAGTCGCTCGAAGCGAGAATCGAATCCGCCGACACGCCAGCGTGGGTGCAGGCATGGTCAAGATTTTCGCTGGGACGCGCCATGATGGCGCAAGGCAAGGCCACAGGCAACAACGACCAGCAAAGCCTTGGCATGGTGCACATGCTGCACGTCCCGTCACGCTTCGCAAGCATCTCGCCCTATCTCGCGGGGCTTGCCCTCGCCGAAGTCGCGAGTGCTCTTGCAGAAGATGGTGATATCGAAGGTGCGGGTCGAGTTCGTCGAGCGTTCTTGGAGCAATATCCTGCGCATCCGGCACAGGCAATCTTGCCAGTGATCAAGTCCGCTCCCAAGCCCGTCGCGCCAGTCACAACACCTCCACCAGCCGCTGCTGCACCAAAGGGAGGTGGCTCGTGACCACTTCCTCACTCTCCAAGACACGATATTCAATCTTGGCGATCATGCTTTGTGCGGGCACCGCACTAACACCTGCATTCGCACAAACGCAGAAAACCCCGTCTGCCGATGAAATTCCCGACGATTCCGAACAAGTTGTCGAGGAATATCTCAACGACCTCAAACTCGACAGATTGCTTGCGGCGCAACTCCGCCAACGCATCGCCGAAGCAAAGCCCGAAGACAAAGTCAAACCCGCCGAAGCCCTCGCTCGACTTTACGTCCGAATGTTGAGCGCATCACGCGATCTCGATAAGCGTCGCGAGTTGGAAACGCTCAGCCGAAACCTGCTCGATCAAGTTCCAGACGCAGATTCGTCAGAACTCCGCCTCGATCTCGCGAAGGCAACCTACCTCCGTGCAGAAGAAAGTGTTGAGCGTGTCAGGCTCAAACTCGCACAGCCCGAGGAACGCGTCGAAGCACTGCGGGTCCTGCAAGATGTCTTGCCCGCCTTTTCGCAGATTCGCGCAAGGCTCAATCGACGCGTCGATGCTCTTGAACAACGCGAACGAGGCTCGAGCGGCGACGATCAACTGCTCCGAGCCGACCTCGCCGAAGCCAAGCGACTTCGTTCCATCGGCGCGTACTACGAAGGATGGGCAAAGTACTACATCGCTTACCTCAACAACGACAAAACCGCTGCAAAAGAAGCACTCGAAGCGTTCGGCGTGCTGCTCAACGCAGTTCCGGGCCGCGCTCCATCAATCGAGCGATTCCCCAGCGCCAATCTGCGCTTCGATCACATTGCGAGAGCAGTGTTTGGTACCGCCATGTGCAATGCGATGATCGGCAACGATGTCGACGCGATGCGCTGGCTGGACGTGGTGCTCGCGTCCGAAGACCTCAGCCCTGCCGCACAGTCGCAAGTCTTTTCGCGGCAGTTCGTGGTGCTCGCGCAGTCCAGCCGCTGGACCGACTGCGAAACACTGATTCGCCGCCGACGTTACTCGGGAAAAGACGCTGCCGTGCAGCCCTTGACACCCTCCGAAGCACGACTAGTCGCCGTCCTCAGCCTCGACGCGCTTCGCAACGGCACACTTCGCGAAGGATTCAAAGGCACAGTCGGCAATCTCTCTCGCGTCGCGCTCGCGGACCTCGTTGCAAAGGGCGAACTTGCACAAATCGTCGATCTCGTGAAGCAATACGGCACGCTGCCGATCGGCGACGAGGGCTTCATCGTCGCATACGTGCGAGGTTTGCAAGCGTTCGACACCGCCCGCGAGTTGCACAAGGGTGCCAAGCCTGCAAATCAAACAACGATTCCCTCCGACGCTGGCGGAGAAGGCGATGGTCCCGCAACCGATCCCAACGTCATCAACGCGTATCGAGAAGCGGCGAACTTATTCCAGGTCGCGATCAAGGCAGACGACGTTGGCGAATTCACTGCAGAAGCCGCGCGAGCAAATCTCCGCCGGGGTCTCTCGTTGTTCTACGCGGGCGATCTGATCCCCGCGGCGGACGCGTTCGAGAAGTCATTTGAAAAAGCCGCCGACGCGCAGGTCAAACAAGACGCTTTGTGGTACGCAATCGTCGCTCTCGACATGTCTGTCGAACTGGGCGACAAGCCACGAGCGACTGAACGTGATCGCCTGTCCACCATCTATATACAGCAGTTCCCCGGAACCACCAACGCAACTCGTTTGCTGATTCGTCAGGCACAAGCAGTCGGCGTCGATGACCGCCGTGCTGTCGAAATCCTCATGAAGGTGCCAACAGATTCGCCTCTGTACGCCGCCGCACGCAAGCACGCTACGCGGTTGCTGTATCAGCAGTATCGATCCGCGCTGCCAAACGAAAAAGCCTTTCTCGCTCTGCGATTCGCAGACGTTGCGGAGGAAATGCTGCGAGTGGAAGCGCCAGCCGCGCTCTCTGGCAGCGACGAAGCCGCGAAAGCCGCCGCGGAAAGCGTCGCGATTCGCGCTAGGCAGTTGCTTGATGTCTTGCTTTCCAGTCAAACACCAGACTTGCCGCGTGCCGAAGCCGCTCTCGCGACGTTGGAACAAGTCGCAGCCAAGCAAGGATCGGTCGCAACAAACTACGAAGCGGAAGTGATGTTCCGCAAGTTGCAGATCGCCGTTGCTCGCAACCAGATGCAGGACGCGCAGAATCTCTGGGATCGCCTTCGCGGCATGCAGGGACCGTTCGCAGCCGGTGCCGACCAATTGCTCTACCGCACTGCTGACGAATCATGGCGGCGCGACGCGGCCAACGCGTCATACGCCAAAGACGTCGTTCGATTCGGTTCTTCGCTCCTCGAAAAGTTGCCAGAAGGTGACGTCAAGAGTGCCACCCGTGACCGCGTCGCTGCGGCTGCCGCATTGCTTTGGATAGCAGAAAAAGATAAACGCATGCGTGAACTTGCGATCAAGTATGATCGCGAGCAAATCACATCGGGCCTTCGCACGGTGTCAAGCCTGCGACGTCTTGCCGACATGTACGAGAGCACGAACGAGTTCCAACCCGCACTCGATTCGTGGAACGAAATCCTGCTGGGCATGGATGCAGGTTCACCCGAGTGGTACGAAGCCCGATTCAACACGCTCAGGTTGCTCAAAATCATTTCGCAGAGCGAAGCACGCGCGGCTTACACGCAATTCAAGTTGCTGTATCCGACTCGTCCTCCCGAGCCGTGGGGCAGCAAGATTGATGACTTGGATATCAAGGAACTGACGCCTCAAGAATTAGAGCAAGCAGCGAAGAGCGGGTCGTCTGTGCAACCTCCCCCCGGAAGCGGCAAAGGAGGTGGCAAGTGAGCCAAACTCCAACCGGAACCATCGACCTCTGCGCAATCTTCCTCAAACTGCCGCCAGGAACAACCGACGAGCGTGTTGTGCTTGGCCTGCCACCAGAAGCCTCGCTCACACGCGACGAAGTCCTCGGCGCACTGCGCGATCGCCTCAAATTGGTGAGCGAACACCCGATGGCCGCGACGCCCGAAGCCGCCGAAGTGCGCATGCTGCTGCACGCGTGCGTCGCAAGACTGCTGCTTGGTCCCAACGCCAAAGCGCTGCAAGACAGCGCGGCTCAGGCTCTTGCCGGTAGTACTTCGAACGCTGATAGTCATCGCGAAGTCAGCCGGTTCGAGGAACTCGCGTTGCTCACGCTCGCCCAGCATGGCGGCTGGACCAAGCAAGCCGTGCATCACCTGCAACTCGTCGCGTTGTCGTCTGGCATTCCAGCGGATCAAGTCGCACATGCGATGGCTGATCTCGCGGGCCAGCCCTGGGCCGGCGCAGGCCACGAACCACGCTCTCACACGCTCGTTACCCGAGGCACAGTGACCGGCCCTCGCGCGCTGCTTTTCCAATCAGAGCAAGCCACATCGCAGGGATCGACGACCGCAACTCCCCACCGGAGACCTCAAAAGACTCCGATGACCGAAGAGCAGCGGCAAGCAGCAGTGCAAGCCGCGCTCGAAGACTTCACGATTCAACATGCCGAAGACCCTGCGAAGCGAATGCTCCGCAACGCAATCATCGGCGGCAGCGTCGGTCTTGTCTCACTCGTCGTTGTCGCGTTGGGCTTGAAAATGATGTTCAAGCCATCCACAAACAAGCCCGCGGGCAATACAACGCCAAATATCCCAGCCGCGACAAACTCCGGCAGTCCTTCCGCGGCCAACAACGCGCCGATTGGTGTCCTTGCGAATCCTGGAACTGACATCTCGAAGTCGGTTGCAAGTCCATCTACGACTCCATCGCAAGACGTCGACAAAGTTGAGACATCGACCCGTCCCGCAACAGAGTTGATCGCGATTCTCCGTCGCTGCGCCAATGACGCGGACCGCGCTCCAGCCGCTGCTGCGAGTGAGTTCGTTGCAACGCTGGAAGAAATGTCGGTGTCGTGGCTGAACGGCTCATCCAGCGATGTGATCGCGGCTGCCGACGCAACCGCAGAATTCGCGTATCGCGCCGCAGGAAAATCGGAAGCCCTCTCACCGATCGTCGGACATCTGCACAACGAACTCTCGCTTCTCACTGAAAAAGTCGATGGCTCCGCATGGGACGCTCGCCGCATCGCGCGAGCAACATTCGCGTGCGGCGTCGCATCTCGCCTGCTTCGCGAACGCGACTTGCCGACAGGAGTTCGAGTGCCTTTGCGACGCGCACTCGCCGAGGCACTGGGCGGCAGCATGTCGAGCGAACAAAGCACCGTGCAGCAGACAATGACCGCCGCGCTCGATCACATGGCAACGCTGATGACGCGCCGAAACGATGCAGCGGCACCAATCGAAAACCCACGAATGCCCCTCGCCATGAGCCAAACTTTCGCAAGTTGGACTGCATGGGCCAGAGCGGGGCGTGCCGCCGCGAACTCAACCGACGAAAGCGATCAGTTGATCTTGCTAGCGATTGATCGTGTGATGACCAAAGGCAAGGAGCCCTCCGAAGACCCGGCAATCGCGAACGCAATCGAGAGTCTTTCGTCGCAAGTGTCCCTTGCGAAGGACAGTCCCTCCAGAAACGCAATCCTCCGTTGGTTGGTCGCTGCTGATGTCTCTCCAAACGATCTTCGCCTGCTCACAACCGCTCTTGTGCAGCGTCCCGAATCTGGTCTTGAACTGACCGCAACGCTGTCCAGCACTGCCACCGAGAACGATCGCCAGTTGCTCCGCGAGCGTTATGCTAACTTGTGGCAAGTGACAGAGGGGACTGTGCACGACGAACTCATGTCACGCTGGAGAGAGCGATTCGCCGAGATGGCAAAGACCACGCCCGGCACGTCACTTCAAGAACGTGTGTCATACGCCGTTGCGTTGTCTTCGCTAAACACGGCCGCAGTTGAGGCCATGCGAGGCGATGTCGCTGCCTTTAGTTCTCTGCTCGATCTCACGCAGCGACCACTTCAAGAATGGTCAAACGGACCAAAGTACTTTGACAGCGATCCGCAGACATCGTGGGGAGTGAATTATCTCGCCGCGGGCAACGACATTCTCAAACGCAAAGACATTTTGCTCGTGGTGCAGGGTTTGCCCAGTCCGATGGAGGCTCGGATTCTTGTCGAAGAAGCGACGCGTTCCGGCGCGCCTGAAATTCGTCGCGAGGCAAGAAACGTGCTCGTCCGATCTCTGGACAACCCGCCCGTCATTCGTGCGTTCCTCGACTTTTCCGCGTTCATCCCCGCGACAAAGGAAAACAGCCGACTCATCGAAGCAGTTGCTCGCACCACGCTACCCCAGCCGCGTTCAAGCACATGGCGTGTCGAAGTCCGTCGTGCTTTGCTGAGACGCTTGCTCGAAGAACTTTCTCCCAACGACAACACCCACGTCGATCTCGCCGCAGATCGCCTCCTCATGGATTACCGCCAGCGTGCCAATAGTGCAGTGACTCAGAAGGAAGTTGAGGAAGGCGCCGATCTCGCAGATGCGTCTATCGATCCCAAAGCCCAGTCAAACGACGAGCAATCGAACGCAAAACCTACAGCCGAACCTCGCCCAGAGACGCTCCCTGTTCTCGCCGTCGTGCCTCGTGAGTTGCTCGGCGCGATGCGAAGCTACGAAGCAGAACTCACGACGCAATCTCAAAAGGGTTGGCTCGCTGATCCGGCGTTTTCATCTGTCCAAGACGTTCTAAGCACGCGCGACGCACGCTTACTCGAAACTCAAACTGACCTGCAGAAGTCTGTGGTCGAAATCAACACCGTGATCGAACTGCAGGCCCGCATTGTCGCGTTCAACAATCGCTCCGCGACCGATCAAGTCCTTGCAGTGCTCGCCGCATGGCGACGCGACGCGTCAAACTCGTACCACGTGATCGAACAACTCGCGGCGGGCGAACTCGCCCAGGCACGCTTGTGGATGATCCGTTTCGGAGGCCAACTCGACCCATCAACTTCGGGCGGCTTCCTGATTAGTCCCTCAGCAACGCCTCCCACAGGCGCCGCAAATCCACCCACCCCAGGACCAACCGCTGGCTCGTAAATCAGAAGTAGAATCGTGCAACGATTGAGATATCAGTGAAAGCAACGACAAGCACCATCTTTACCCAACGCGCACGAGCTACGTCGCTCGTGCTGTGTGCTGGCCTTGCAACGTGCTTCGCAACCGTCGCGTTCGCACAGACCGACGATCCGGGCTTGCAACCAGCAATCCCGCGAGCAACCAAGCCCGCGCCGCTCCCGCCTCTCAAACCTTCGCTCAAGCCCTGGCTGACTCGCCTCGAATCCCTCTCACCATCAGACCCCGAGGCGTACTTGCTGCTAGGTGAAGAAGTCCTCGATCGCGCGGCGGACGAAGACGAACGTCGACTCGCGATGGAATTGCTCACGCTGGCATTCGATCTCGCACGCGCTCACGACGCCGGTTCGCCCGTCGCAACAAGCGCGTGCCTCGCTCTCGCTGACGCTTCGTCGGTTCGCTCAGATCGCCGCCGTCTCCGTTCGCTCGCGGGCTCGCTTGCTCCACGTCGTGCAGACACGCCCCGCACCGCAAGCCTCAACGTCGAATCTCCGGAATATCTCACATCCACCGCTCTCACGCTGACGCGCACCGGCATGGGCTTCCACGCAAAGTCCGTGCTGCGCAAGCCCGAAGTGATGCAGCAACTCGAATCAATGGATGGACTGCTCGAACGCTTCGGCGTGCCCGGTGGTGCTGACGGCGTCGTTCGCGAAGTCCGCCGATGGCCTTGCCCCGAGTGCGGTAATCAGCGCATCACGCGAAAGCGCGAAGGCCAGCCTCGCCTGTGCCCGAATTGCAATGGCGAGCCAGGCCCGAAGATGACTCGCACAGACTTGCTCGCGTACTTGCGAGCGGAATTCTGGCTCGTGCGCGACTCAAGGCAACCTTGGTCCCTCCAAGTGCTGCTCGATGACGGCCAGCCTGCGCAACTCGCCGACCCAACGCTCGTCGCACGCCTGTTCCGCGTTGATACCACAAAGCCATACTTCCGCCGCAACGCGTGGCGAACCAACGCCGACGGCACGGACACCGCGCCAACAACGCAATCGCAGCAACTCGCTCCTCTTCCAACCACGACGAGCGATACGCCGCAACCGCAACCCGATCCAAACGCAACGCCTGCACAGCCTGCGACGCAACCCGCTGCACCGACGCAACAGCCCGCAACGCAGCCGAATATCCCAGTCCCCACTATTCCAATCCCGCAGCAGCCCAAGCCCGGCCCGGGCGAAGAACCGCTGCCAGGCGAAATTCCATATCCACTCGGCCCGAAGTAGATCGTGTCCCGAATTCACCCACAGTTGTGCCGCCGACTCGGGGGGCTGCTTTGAGCGGTCGGTGCATTGTGCGAAAAACTCACGCTTAGCGATGCGAACCGATTGCTGCCCTGCATCACTTCCCGATATTCGTCGCTTCCTTCGCAACTTCATTCGCGATCGCAAAGCTCAGCACGTATTGCTCGACGCGCCACTCACCGTCGCTGTCCTTGCGAACGACGCCGCTGCCTCGGCAGAATCGGTACTTGTCATTCCACAGCAATTCATCAAACCACGCGAGGTCCGCGTGCTTGCTCATCGTCACGTGCCGCTCTTTCGGCAAGTACGTCCACCCCTTGCCCTCGCTGAAGTAAGGCTTCGTATAAGCCTTGAACTGCTCCAGCGTCCAGCGTTCCTTGGGATCGGTCCCGATGAATACGGCATCCTGCGTGAACAGCGAAAAGTACACGTCAAAGTCCGCCGCACTCGCCGCCGCGTGCAGGCGATTGAGCGTGGTGCTGATGTCACCCTCGGGTGTGCCTTTCATGGGGAAGCGGTCTCCTGTAGATGCACTGTGTGTGGATTCGTGTGCTGGATTCGAAGTCTGTTTCGGGGCGTTGCATGCACCGAGTGAAACGATTCCAGCGAGCGAAGCGACAAACATCGTGCGGCGCGTGAAGAGTTTCTGCATTGTGCATGCTACGCAAGCCGCGAGAAGGGCCGATGCGCCTACCCTGCGGCTTGCAGGAGGCTTGTGATGCGAATACTCATGTTGGGCTGGGAATTTCCGCCCTTCATAGCTGGCGGACTCGGCGTGGCGTGCTATGGATTGACCAAGGCTTTGGATAAGCAAAGTCACCAGGTGATTTTCATTTTGCCCCGCCCGGTCGATCGCTCGCGCTCAAGCCACGTGAAGTTGCTGTCGCCCATGGCGTTGGCCGGTCTGGGCGGCGCCGGATCAATGAACGCGGTGGGGGGCATCCCGCTGGGCCAAATCGCGGCGGGCGGCGTCGGCGCAAGCGGTTCTCAACAGTTGTACGGTTTCCAACACGCGACATTCCTTGGCGTGCCTGCAACCTTCAGCAGTCCATATGGCGACTGCGGACCCGTAAGTTCTGGCAACAGCAAAATCCGCCCCGTCAAGATGAAAATGTCTGACGCGTCGACCGACGACGATGAAGTCGACGAGATCATCAGCAAAGCAAATCTCAGCGCTCTTCACGCATCAGGCGTGCAATTGTCCTCAGGCCAGTTTTCCAGCAACAAGGCAACAAGCAAACCCCGCGGCCACATCGGTGATGGCGGCGGCGCAGGCCACGGCTACGGCAACGACCTGATGGGCGACGCCGAACGCTACGCGCGCCTCTGCGTCGCACTCACACGCCGCGAACAGTTCGACGTCATCCACGCTCACGACTGGCTGACGTATCCCGCAGGCGTCGCGCTGAGCAAAGTTTCCGGCAAGCCGCTCATCGTGCAGGTTCACTCAACCGAGTTTGACCGCTCAGGCAGTAACGTCAACCAACGCGTCTACGACGTTGAACGCATGGGCATGCACAACGCAGATCGCGTCGTGTGCGTGAGTCAATTGACCGCCGACATCTGCAAGCGCCGCTACGGCGTGCCCATGGACAAGATCGACGTCGTCTACAACGGCATCGAGCGTGAAGTCCAGCAGCCCAAACAAGGCCAGCGCATCGAAGACGACGACAAGATCGTGCTGTTCTTGGGCCGCATCACCATGCAGAAAGGCCCCGAGTACTTCATCGCCAGCGCGAAACGCGTCCTCGAAAAAGTCCCCAACGCAAAGTTCGTCCTCGCCGGCAGCGGCGACATGGCCCTCCGCATGATCGAACTCGCCGCGAGCATGGGCATCGGCAGCAAAGTCCTCTTCACGGGCTTCCTTCGCGGCGCTGACATCGAAAAAATCTACCGCATGGCCGATTGCTACGTCATGCCCAGTGTGAGCGAACCCTTCGGCATCGCAGCCCTCGAAGCCATCAGCCACGACGTCCCCGTCATCCTCAGCAAAACCAGCGGCGCGAGCGAAGTCCTGCAGCATGTCCTCAAAGTCGACTTCTGGGACATCGACGAAATGGCCAACAAAATCGTCGCCGTACTCAGACACCCACCCTTGGGCAGCACCCTCCGCCACCACGGCCAAATGGAACTCCATCGCTTGACCTGGGACGAAGCAGGACGCCGATGTGTGGTGAGTTATGACAAGGCGATGAAGCAGCGGACGACAACGACTGCGAGCGCGTAACTACGCCGCCTCGCCCGAAACATCCCACTGACTCTTCTGCGTCGCGCGATTCGTCGTTTTCACCATCCGCACAAGTTGCTGGCCGAACAGGTCGCCGATGATTGAAAGCGTACGGAGCGTGGTCTGGTCAAACTGACTCCGCTTATCGCGGAAAATCGCCAGCAGCGCACAGCACTCGCTGTTGTTCGTGCAGGTGAAAACGCCAAGCGTCGTGTCCGCGAGCCAGCCTATGGGTGCGCCTGGCAGCGCACCAAGATCAGGGTCAATGCGCTGGGGAATCTCGCTCGCATCCTTGATCGTGTGCAGCCCTTGATGTGATTCATACATCGGCGCGAGCATCGAACCGAGGTCTTCAAGTGTGTCCTGTGCAGTCTCGCGCGGAAAGTCGTAATTGACGTACGCGCCCAGGCCATAGTCGCCCTGATCGTCAGGCAGGAAAATCGCAGCGTTCACCGCGCCGATCTTGCGAAGCAAAAACTCCAGCGTCGTCCGCAGCAGCGGCTCAACTTCCAGTTCTTGCCGCAGCAGCGTGTCCAGTTCGCTCGCGAGCGCGACAAATCGCAACTGGCTCGCCATGTCGCGGAACGACCCAGCAAGTTGCCCGGCAACCGCTCCCATCTGCTGTTCAAGTTCCGCACGCACGCACGCGAGTTGCTGCGACGTCTCACGCAAGTCCTTCGATCGCTTCGCCTGCTCACGCCGCTTGTTCCGGCTGGCATTCGTGCGAGCGCGAGCCTTTGCCAGCCGCAACGAGAACTCCGCCGGGGCGGTAGTTTTTGTCAGGAGATCAGCGACACCCTGCTGCAAGCAGAAACTTGCAAGTTCAAGCGTCGCCTCATCACACCACACCACACACGCAACCGAAGGCCGTTGCTTCCGCAGCGCAGTCGTCGCATCGCGCAGCGTTGCGTTGTCAAGCTTTGCATGCAGCACCAGCACATCCGAATCCGCACTTGCTTCCAGCAGTTCCGCGAGCGAGTTCACAACCACGATCGACGCCGAATGCGTCGCGATCGTCGTGCGAATCGACTGATCCGCCTTGCAATCGCCAATCATCCACAACGCAGTACACCCGGCATGCGATGCAGACTCGCTGCGTTGCGCTGCTGTGAGTTGCGCCTCGGGGGCTTGCTCGGGGGGTTGTGGCTTTCGCCTCGCCATGGCGAAGTCATCGGGTTATTTGCAACCCTTCTTGACGCCTGCGAGAGATATTGGACGCGAACGCGAATTTCGCGATGGGCCACCACGCCTTTACGCCACCACGCTCCAGCGTTTGATGGTCAAAGTCGCAACCGTCCCGCCCCGGCTCGGAGTTTGCGGGTTTGGCGACGTCAGCGTGAGCGAACCATCGAGCGACTCGGCCATGAGTTTCGCACGCGCAAGCCCAAGACCTCGCCCTCGTCCTGCCGTTCGTTCGCTGAAGAACGGATCAAACGCATGAATGCGGGCCTTCTCGGAGAGACCAGGCCCGGAGTCAGTGACTTTGAACACAAGTGTCCGCGAACTTGGATCGACGAGCCCTTGAATAAGCACGGGCCCGCGCGGATTGGCTTCGAGTGCATTCACGATGACTTCGTGCAGCGCACCTTTCAACAGTTCAGCGTCAATCGCAACCAGCCGAGGCAGCCGCGACAATTCAAGACTGACATCCGCGTTGATCGACGCCTGCTCGCGAGCCTTCTCGACGATCTTGCTGATCGCTTCAGGCAAGTCACACGCACGATCCTGAGGCGTGTGCTTCTTGCTGAGTAAGTGCAAACTCTCAACCAGTCCGCTCACTTGCGTCGACGCCTCCGCGATCGCCTGCAGTGCTGCACGATCCTTCGCGTCTCGCGTCCGAGTCAGCAGCACCTGCGCCCGACCGCTAATCACCGCCAGCGGATTGTTCATTTCATGTGCTGCGCCTGCAGTGGTTTCGCCGAGCCTCGCCATCGCTTCATGCTCTGCAATCTGCTTCTGCGCCTGTGTGAGCGCCCTGCTTGCTTCCACAAGTTGCTCATGCAATTGCTGAGCAAGTTCGCGATCCGCTGCATTGCGAAGCGCCGTACTCCACGAACACACGAGAGGTTTGATCATTGTGCGATCCAGCGGCGCACTCGGGGTTGAGTAACCCGAAACGTCCTGCTCACCAGTGAGCGAACGATCCGTAAGCAACGCCGCACCCTCAAAGCTCGTATTGGGCTCACCAGGAATCGGCAGCAGCTTCAACGTGCGAAGATCCGGCGCATCCACAAGCTCATCACCAAGCCAGGGTAGCAATCCAAGCGACGAAATATTCATCGCGCCTTCTTGCGACAACGCGGCGACGCTAAATTGATCCCGAAGCGTTCCCGGCGGATCAATCTGCCGCACGTTCGCGATTCGCCCAGACTGAAACTGAAACAACGTGCTGCGTGACGCGGTGCTTTGCGTCGTCGCACGAGAGTTGGCTGTCGAAGATCGTTCCCCAGGTAGCAACAACGCGTAAAACCCATGTCCAAGCAAACTCGTCGCACTTCGCGCAAGCGCCTCAACTGTGTCTTCACGCGTCAACGCACGACCAGTGTCATCATGGAATGCACAGACGCATTGAATCACCTTCTGCTGCGTGTTCGCCACAGCCGCGCGTTGGCGGCTTTGCTCATGCATCGCATGCAGCCTCGTCGTCGCCTGCGTGAGGCTCTCCATCAACAGTTCAGATGTGTTCGCGTCATCCAATCCCAGCAGCTGCGAGCGCTCTGCAACATTTTCATGCAGTTCATGCGTGATCGCTTCCGCATCGCCATCGATTCCAAACTCACGCAGCACACGAGCCGCTTCCGAATGTGCATGCCCATCGCCGCTGAATCCCAGCATGCAACTACGCACCAGCGCACGCGCCGCGGTCACCAGCATGACCATGTCGGAGTGTTCACTCGTCGTGATTGCAGCGTCCGCCGTCGCGCCCGAATCATGCAGCCAGATCGAGTCCTGAACAGAAGCCGGCAATTGCCAGCGTTGTGCCAGCCGCCGACCCGCGGTGTGGTAATCAAGTCCAAACAATTGGCGTTCAAGCATCGCCAGCGGCACACTGCGAGCAAGTGCCAGCCGCACCGCGCGTTCATACGCGTTAGGCAACAACCACTGCAACGCAATGCGACCGATCGCATGCAAAAGACCACACAAGAACGCTTCCTCAGGAAGCAAGTTCGATTTCTTGTTTGAGCGAGGCAGTCGCGACGCGAGAAGTTCCGCCGCAGATGCAACGCCAACGGAGTACTTCCAAAAGCCCGTGCGATCAAAGACAGTCGGGAAGTTGTCGTCCGCTTCAGTATCGCTATCAAGTTCGCGCCGACGATGATCATCCAGCGGCTTGAGCGCGTCATACACAGACACCGACAGCACCGCCGACCGTACGGCTTCCAGGCCCAGCATGACAACCGCGCGTTTCACCGAAACAACGCGATCGCCAAGCCCCTTGTCCGCACGTCGGCACAAACCCAAGATGCGAGCTGTCAGCGCCGGATCGCTCTCAATGAGCGTCGCGAGTTGCTCAATATCAACATTGTCGCTCGCGCCCAACTGCATCACGCGCGTCGCAACGGGTGACAGCGTCGGAAGCGCATCAACCCGAGACAAGATCAATTCAACTTGTCTGGCCTTCGCGATTTCTTCCGATCGATCCTTCTGCGTCCGTGTAGCGATATCCGTCACCAACTGCGATGAAATCTCAATCGGTGCAGCAAAGTCCTCTGCTGCGGCACTCACCTTTGCAGGCACCTTTGCTTGCGTTCCACGTGCCGCCACCGTCGGCTGCTTCTGAGCAACACGCGACGTCACACGAGGAGATGCATTCGTTGGCCGCATATGAGTCACAGAACTTCTACACAATCACACGTCGCCCTTGTCGCCCGCACCGTTGACTTCCTGCGGTTGTTCCAGGCTCGCAACCCCTTCCATCGCGAGCAGCGCACTCATTTTCGCGCTCAGTTGCTCCACGCTGAAAGGCTTGCGAAGGAAGTCGTCCGCACCGGCCTTCTTCAATCCGTCAATTTCTTCCGGACGAACCACGCCCGACACCAGAAGAATCTTGCAATCCTTCATCGCCGGGTTCTGACGAATGCGCTGGCACACGATGTTGCCGTTGATGTCGGGCAGCATGTAGTCCAGCAAAATCAGATGGGGCTTGAACTGCTCCGTGAGCAGCCCCGCGTCATACCCATTGCTCGCCGTCTTGAACTCAAGTCGGCTATCAACGCCCAGCAAGTCCTGATACATCTCGACGATGCGTGCATCGTCATCAACAACGAGCACTCGCTTCTTTCCCGCCTCCAAAATGTCCGTGGGAATGCTGTTGCTCTGCATGAAGCGAAGCAACTCCTCACGCGGAATCCGGCGAAACTTGCTGCCAGGCACGCGAAAGCCGCCAAGCCGTCCTGCGTCAAAGCAGCGAATGATCGTCTGCTGACTGACCTTGCAGATCGCGGCTGCCTCGCCCGTCGTGAAAATGCGTCGCGTCGCCACATCGGGCGGTACTTGCTCAGACATAAGGCCCCTGTCTTCCTTGACAATTGGCTTACTAGAGAAACGTTCGAACTTTCCCAGACCGCGCAGGCGGCAAGGGTTCTCAGGAGATATCGAGAGAAGAAGCGGGGGACTTCAGGAGAGATTTCGATTGCAAAGGTGTTATTCGGAACGTGTGACAGGATAAAAGCACATTCTCACCGCGCATCGTCACACGAAGCGCACGCTAACGCGTCCCATGCAGCAACCGCCACTTCGTCACCGCCTCCGGCTCACGCGGATACAGCGGCAAGAGTTGCGCCGGATCAATCGCAGCATGCCGACTCGCCGCATGAACGCAAGCCAAAGGCGAATAGTGGGGCGGCAGAACGCTCATCCCCAGCCCACTCGCACGCTCACGCATCGCCGCGGGCAGGAACTGGTCTGCAATCAACGTCCGAACGCCATCCTTTTCAAAGATGTCGTTCAGACCCTTCGCATCGCACAAAAACCCAGCCCGCACAGTGGATCGATTGCGATCATAAATCGTGACAAACGTGTTATCACCTTTACTTGCCAACGCAACCGCCGTGCATCCCTCTGCTGTAATGTCCATCTGAGCAAACATCACCACATCCGCCGAAGGCACCCCAACACTCGCCGCGCCTGTTGCCTCGCAAATCATCTTTGCTGTCACCACCGCAACACGCACGCTCGTAAACCCGCCCGGCCCAATCGAAACACACACCGCATTCACAAGCCGCGGCGTCAACCCCGCCGCACGCACACATCGATCAATACACCCCGCCAAGTCATCATGCTGCGGATTCTCAGTCCGCAGAGGCTCCGAATGCAACAAAGTCCAGGAAGGCTCACCCGTCCCCGCATCAACCCCATCACACCGTGCCGCCGCAACTCCCAACATCGTCTCCGCACCCTGCGCAGCCCGCACCGAACTCGGATTGCTGGTCTCGATGCCCAAAGCAATCGTGCCCTTCGAGTACCAACGAGATGAAGCGAGACTTGCCGGCATGGAACACAACGCTAGTCATCACAAGTCACACCAGCAGACCAAGTTCCCACGCCGCTAAAAACCAGCGGCGTTCCATGCTCCACTGACAACATCAAACAAACTCTGTGTGTGTCCCTTCAAGCATCCCACTCTCCAAAACGCACTCAGCCTGAGCGTCCTTGCTCAGGCTGGTGCATATCCCAAGGAGATTGGGGGAAGAGTCTTAGTAGATCTTTATGCCGCGAGCAAGTTCGTTGCCTGCTCGATGCTCTGCACAACCTGGCGGACCTGGAACGGCTTCTTGAGGAAGCTGTCGAAGCCCTGGCCTTTGAGGCCCATGGCTTGGCCGTCGGTGAGCTTGCCGCTCATGGCGACAACCTTGGTGAACTGGAGGTTTTCGTTGCGGCGGATGCTGTCCGCGAACACCTTCGCGTCAACGTCGCCCACGTGGAGGTCAAGCAGCACGACATGCGGCTTGAACTTCTCGCACTCCATGCCAGCCTGGAACGCGCTGGTGCAGGAGCGGACTTCGTAATTGGTCTGTTCGCCCAGAACCTTCTCGAGGACGTCAACGACTTCGCGTTCCTTGTCCACGATCAGGACGCGGGTGCGGCCCGAGTTGGCTCCCTCCAGCGGGATGCCGTGAGCCCGCATGAAGCGGACCAGTTCGGAGGCTGGGATGCGGCGGTCGCGGCTGCCCGGGATGCGATACCCCTTGAGCGAGCCCGAGTCGAACCACTTCGACACCGTGCGAGGAGCCACATTGCAGATTTTGGCGACTTCGCCGGTCGTCAGGACTTCTTTGTCAAACACCATCTCCCACCTCTTCCTTTATGGCTTGGTCAAGTTGCTTGCCGCGTGGATACAGATCGCGGCACCGGATATCCAAGTCGTCAGCCAGCGGGGGCAATTGCTGCGCCCGGTTGGTTGACGTATGTACATCGGAGCGGCTAGAGGGGTGATTCAGCGGAGTTGGCTTATGCAGGCGAAGATTGCAGTTACCCGGACCCAAAGTGCCGAAAGAGGCGAATAAGAAGGTCCCTCACTGATGGTGAGGGGCAGAGGGAGACTCTGGACGTGGGGTTGGCCAAGGGCTGCCTGTTTGTCGGGCAGTGGGCGGGGGAATTTGGCGGCCTACGCTTGAAATCGTCCTCAGATTGTTTGCTTATTAGCCCCTCCCTGCCCGTTTGGGAGCGGCCCTGACCCAGGAGTTGATGCGCGATGCGTTCACGACAGCTCTCGTTGCTTGTTTCGTCCCAAACACTTGAAGCACTTTCCGGCCTCGCGCGGGCTCTGCCTGCCGCGGCGCTGGTCATGGGCGTGGGCGCCGCAAGCGTCGCGCAGGCGCAGGACGCAGTCGCGACCAGCGACGATAACAAGTCCGCCGCACTCAAGGTGACCGACGAGCAACTTCTCGACGACTTCGCACACTACGTTCTTATCGCTCGCCCTGATATGGCCGAGTCGGTGGGCGCTCAACTGCTCAGCAAGATGACCAACGCGAAGGACTTCGCGACCTTGGTCGAAAAGAGCGATGTCAATCGCTTCGTCGATGCGACCACCCGCGCAATCAAGTTGCAGGGCCAAGGCGACTTGAACGCAGTCGCTGGCGCATTGCTCAAGTTGTACGACAAGGGCCGCCTCGATCGCGCTCGCGATCCGCAGACCATTGCTGAGAACATCAAGATGCTGACGGGCGGTCAGCGTGCGAAGTTGTTGGGCCGCCAAGGCCTGCAACACGCGGGCGAATACGCGATGCCGCAGTTGCTCGAAGCGTACTTGCAGGACAAGGATTCAACGCTCGCTGTCGAAGCGCAGGCCGTCATGATCTCGCTTGGTCGCCACGCAATCGTGCCGCTGACCACGGGCCTGCTCGAAATGACGCCCACGCAGCAGGAGAAGGTCGTTCGCGTGCTGGGTCAGATTCCGTACTCGATGACCAAGCCATTCCTCGCGGACCTCAAGTCCACGACGACGTCCGACGAAGTTCGCAAGGCCTGCGAACAGTCGTTGGCTCGCCTCGAAGGTGGTGCAAGTTCAGGTGGCGATCCCGCAGGCATGTACCGCGACCTTGCCGAAGCCTACTACCACGAGAAGAGCGAAGTCACCAACTTCCCGGGCGAAGACTTCCAGTTGCTGTGGTCGTTTGACCCGGCGGTTGGTTTGTCCATGAACGCGATTCGCACGCCTGTGTTCCACGAAGCGATGTCGATGAAGTTGCTGGAACGCGGCCTCGAACTCGAGAGCGCGGCGGGCAACATCAATCAAGACACCGTCGCGTTGTGGGTCGCAAGCAACTACAGCCGCGAATTCGATACGCCTCAGGGCTACATCAACCCCGCCTACCCGGTCGCCGGTGCAGCCGCCGACGGTGCAACGCTCCGCCGCAGCGCAGATTACTTTGGCGTCGCATCTGGCACCAACGTCGCCCAGCGCGTCCTCGCCCGAGCACTCGCTGATCGTGACACGCCACTCGTCCGCCGCGCCCTGCACAACGTTGAGCAGACCGCGGGCGGCAAAGTCGCCGTCGAAGCCTTGGGTGGTTCGTCCCCCTTGGTTGCCGCACTGAACTATCCCAACCGTCGCGTGCAGAACGAAGCCGCCCTCGCAATCGCGGCTGCCAGCCCGACAACCACCTTCAGCGGCAGCGAACGCGTCGTTCCGACGCTCGCCAGCGCGGTCGCCGCAGGCACCGACCAGTTCGCCGTGATCCTCGCTCCTGACGCCGAGCGTTCCCAGTCCGTCCGCACGCTGCTCGAAAGCATGGGCTACACCGTCCTGCCGACCGGCACGTCGCTCACGGGCCTTGCAACGCCGATCGCAGAAGCACCAAACGTTGACTTGATTGTCGTTGCGGGCTTCTCCGCTGAAGACAGCGCAAAGCACAAGGACGAAGCCCGCGGCTACACCCGCACCGCCGCGTCCCCGATGTTGATCCTGACCAGCGCGGATGTGTACTCGCAGCAGCAGCGCCGCTTCGAAGCCGACAAGACCGTCGCCCTGCGTCCGCTGGGCACGTCCGAAGAAGGCCTGAAGGCAACCATCGACTCACTCGTCGAAACCGCCGCTGGCGGCCGGGTGTCTGCAGAAGAATCCGAGGCCTACGCGATGCGCAGCCTCGGTGCCCTGCGTGACCTCGCAGTCTCCAACAACCCCTCGCTCAAAGTGACTGATGCAGCAGCTCCGCTCATCAACGCTCTCACATCCGCAAACGGCAGCCGCCGTGAAGGCATCGCAGGCGTCCTCAGCCTTGTCGGTCAGGATCGCGCACAGCGAGCCCTCTTCGACACCGCAGTCGCAAGCGACGAAGCCGACCGCGCGATGTTGATCGCGAACGTCACCGAATCCGCGAAGCGTTTCGGCAACATGCTCGAGCAGCGTCAGATCGACCAGTTGGTCGAAATGGCAGCGAGCGACAACGAAGCCGAAGCCACCGCAGCAGCGGCTCTCATGGGCGCCCTCAACCTGCCGAATAAGAACCTCGTCCCGCTGATCTTGGGCGAAAAGACCACGGCGATGGTTGGCCAGCGCTGAGAAGTTCGCACAGCGAAGAAATGAATAAAGGCGAGCCTCACCGGCTCACCTTTTTTCGTGCCACCGACAGTGCTTTGCGATTGCCATTCAGATAACGAAGAGTCTGCCAATTTTTCACGCCGAAGGCGTGCACTCCAGTAGCCGGGGCGTGGAGGAGGCTTTGCGACGACACCCCCGGAGAACATGCAAGTGTCCAACAACCCTGAAAGGGTTGTCGTAAAGTTCGTTCAGCATTTCAAACGTTTTTACCCGCACACGAGCAGTCCTTCGGACTGCGGAGCGTCTTCGAGATCAATTCCGGGGGTGTCGCTCGCAAAGCCTCGCTCCACGCCCCGGCTACTGACTGCCACGCCTTCGGCGTGAATAAGTGAAGCCAAGTCCTTCTCTGAATGGCATTCGCAGACCCTTGTCGGTGGCACAAAGGTCAACTACTTACTCAACCTCCAAGTTGTTGATGTACGCATCTCGCGCCTGCTCCGCCTGTGTCACCGCGGCCCTCGCGGCTTTCAACTGCTCCGCGAGTTCATCCATGCGATTTTCCTGCGTTGTGAGTTTGCCGAGGAGTTTTTGGTAGAGTTCACTGGTACGCTCGATCGACTCCATGTTCTTGCGAATGCGATCCTGTTCCGTCGTGATTTCGCTGCGTTCTTTCTCGATGTTCTGCACGCGTTCGTTCGCAGAAGTCACCGCCCGCTGCAGTTCCCACGCCTTCGCATATGCGTCCTTGACCGCCTGCGATGCTTTGCCTTCGGTGCTGTACGCAGCAAACTGATTTTGGGAGACTGACATCACGCCGAAACTTTCGCCCATGACGCGCTGGGTGATGACCTGCGTTGCCTTGCTGCCTTTCGCGGGCACGCTTATCTCGAAGCGGTATGTATCAGTCGTCTCTTCCGAGGCCTTTTGTGGTTCGATGAGTTCGAAGCCGTCCTTGCGGGGCTCTTCGATGATGAGCGTGCGAGAACGATTCTGGTCGATGCTGTCGATCGTGAACTTCACGGTTGACTTGAGCAAGCGAGTGACGATGAAGTTGCCCTTGGATATGCGAACTTTCTGAATCATGCCCGTCATGCTGTCGTCGCGCTTCACCGTCACATCCTGATCAAGCGCGTACGCGAGCAGGCGCTTTTCGCCCTTGCCGACATCGCTCAACTGCGAATCGCCCGCGTAGACGCCATCGTCGAAGACTGAGACTGGCCCCGCGATCAGTTGCAAGCCGCTGTCGTTGGTGGCCTGCACGCCTCGCATCGGGTGCGTGGCGTGCTGGGCCTGGTTGTAGATGCTGACGCGACGCCCGGGGACCTGCTGGCTCACGATGGGGAGCATCGCAGACTGCTGGCGTCCGATGCTGACGGGATTGTTGATTTCGTAGAAGAAGACTTCGCCGGTTTCCATGCCTGCTGCTGCCGCGGCGATGGATTGCATGGCTTTGCCGCCAGTGATGCCGCCCGAACCCATTTGACGCATCATGGGAGAACCGGGCGCGGGTGCGGCTACAGCCTTCGAAAATTCCCGCTTGTCCTTGAACTCTGCCGCGCTTTCGCTTGTCATCCGTTCCGAGAGACTAGCGTCATCTGAATCTTGAAAGGGAGAACTTCCGCCCCCGCCCCGCTTGTATGCCATCGCCACCAGCGTCTCCGGCACAGGCACACTAATCCAAGGCCGCGTGTTGTACAGCGGGTCGTAGAGATTCATTTGGAACGCGCTGGGCTGGCCGCTAGCGAGGGCGAGGCGGACGTTGTTCCAGTCTTCGTCGCTGGTGTTTTCGACGATGGCCCAGCTTTGCAGCATGAGCTTGTCGGAGTCGTTTTCGGGGAGGACCAGGCGGTAACTGGTTTTCCAGACGGGGGCTTCCTGCACATACGCGGCGAGCACGTCGCGCGTGCCGGTTCCTCGGAAGCGCAGGCCCACAGTCTTGCTGTCTTCGCCTCGCTGGGAGGCGATTGCTGCGAGTGCGGTTTTGAAGTCGGCGGCGATTTTGGTATCAAGAATCTCAAAGCCGGTGACGTCGGTGAGGTTAGCGCTGCGGATGCCCGAGTCGGTCATCAGGTTGATCCAGGGCACGTCGTGCTTGGCCGAATCGCCCCCTGGCGTCGCGCGGTACACAGTGGGGCGTGTCTCAACGTTGATGACGGTGCCTGAGAGTTCGCCGTCGATGGCTTTGATTTTGACGGGGATGCCGCGGAGACGATTGAGGAGCGTCGCCATTGGCGGGTTGTCGGCGATGTCGATGGAGAGCCCTCGCAGACGCCGTTCGAGCGGCTCTTGCGAGGTGTACGTGACTTCGCCCACGGAGCCGCCCGAGAGATCGAGGACGACGAGGCTCTTGAGGATGTCGTTGATTTGCTCGGTGCGGAAGGTGAGGTCGACGTTGGCATTGCCTTCGACGGAGCCTTTGCGCTCGATGGAGGCGACGCCTGAGCGATACAGCGTGATGCGGCTGAGGGGAATTTCAGTTTTGGCGAGGTTGTTTTGGGCGAAGGCCATGGAGGACGTTAGCGAGAGTGCACTGCCAGCGGCGAGAACGAGGGCGCAAAGCGAGAGAGATTTCATGGGTGGTCCTTTCAGGAGTGGAACATCGTCAGTAATGTACCACAAATCGACGCGGCTCGCACGCATCGGTGCTGCGAAAAAACGACATTGTGACAGCGTCGTGACGCGCCGAGTTCCTGGCCCTATCACCGTTACACCAGCCAACCTCGGGCGTACTACTTCAGCCCATCGGACAAGAAACTAAGAGGATCGCCATGCAAGTGACTCGCCGAGATGCCCTGAAGATTGTTCCCGTAGCAGCCGTCGCCGGAATCGTGCTGGACGCCAGACCTGCGAACGCCGCGCCCGCAGCACTCGACCTGCCCGCGACGTATCCGACCCAAGACCCGTCACTCGCGAAGGAAATGGTCGGAGCCTCGCACGGCAACGACACGAAAGTTCGCGAATTGCTCTCGCAGTATCCAGCGCTTGTGAACGCCGCGTGGGATTGGGGATTCGGCGATTGGGAAACCGCGCTGGGAGCCGCGTCTCACACGGGTCAACGAGAAATCGCGCAGCGACTGATCGACGGCGGCGCTCGCCCGGATATTTTTTCATTTGCGATGCTGGGGCACGTTGATGTTATTCGCGCATATGTCGCCGCGAGACCGGGCATTCAGCGCATTCGAGGTCCGCACGGCATCACGCTGCTGAAGCACGCAAAGGCCGGGGGTGATGCAGCCGCGAGTGTTGTCGAATACCTCACGCAACTGGGCGACGCGGATATTGCGTACATCAATGAGACGCTGACGGAAGCCCAGATCGATGCGCTCAGCGGCGACTATCGCGTGGAGGGAAGTGCGGATGTGTTCGTGGTGTCGAAGTCAAAAAGCAACGACGTGATGATCAAGCGAGGAGCGACCGGCACGCCTCGCATGCTGTTTCATCAAGGGAAACAGATATTCCACCCTGCCGGCGCACCGACCGTCCGCATCAAGTTTGAATCAGACAACGGATCGGTTCGCACGATGATTGTTGAAGACGGACCGATCTCGCTTCGCGCGACGTGTAACGCAAAGTGAGTGTGAGTTTTCTTTTGTGAAACGCCGCAATCGAAGAATCGTCACGCGAACAGTTGTCGCGTTAGATGCCCTTGGAGTTGCGAGCCATCGATGCCTTGTGGCGCGCGAGGCTGCGCTGGCGAGTCAGCGTTTCCATCGCTGCAGCTGAGTTGTCCTTGGGCTTGGCTTCGCTCAACGCCTTGACCTCGGCATCCGCGTCCGCTGCGTTGAGCGACTCTGCGGGGAACGCCGCTTCGGCGAGGATCGTCACTTCGTTGTTGGCAACCTTCATGAAGCCGCCATCGATGAGGAACGAGCGCGAGCCGCCCTTACCCAGTTTGGCATCGTCGGCCATATCCAGCTTCAGTTCGCCCTGACCCAACTTGACCAGCGACGGCGCATGACCCGCGAGCACGCCCATCAGGCCGTCGTAGGCCGGGATGTTGGCGTACGTGACGCGATCATCAAGGAGAGCGGCGGTGGGGGTGACAAGCTTGCAACGGAAGGACTGGGCCACGTGAAAACTCCGAAAAAATGAGGGGCCGATTATAGCCGCGACGGGGTGCGGTTGTCACGTCAACGAACCCTCCGCGCAGGCGGAGGACGGACGCAAAAACGCGTGATTTTACTGTGAAACTCGTTCTCCTCCGCTCGCGCGGAGGGTTCGTAAATTCACTTCTGCCACACGACGACTTCCCGCTCCAGCGTCACCCCGAACGCATCTCTGACTCGGGATTCAACGATCCCCATCAGTTCGATGATGTCGCGAGCCTTGCCCGAGTTCTTGTCGGGCGTGATGAGAAAGTTCGCGTGCTGCTCACTGACTTTCGCCGTGTTGTGAGTGAGTCCTTTGAGCCCCGCGCGATCAATCAGCATCCCCGCCGAGACGCGCTTGCCTTTCTGGCCCAGCGGCTCGCCGTTGTGAACGACGTCGTGAGGCAACGTTGGATTCTTGAAGCAACACCCGGCAGAGTTCGCACTCATGGGCTGCGTGCGGAGTTTGTAATCGTTGATTTCCTGTTTGCGTTTGGCAAGTGCAACCGGATCCGACGGCGTGAGTTTCAGGTCTGCGCCGGTGATGATCAGGTGATTGAGTCCCGACTTGCGATAGTCAAACGCGATGTCGCGCTTCTCAAGCGTGACAGTGTTGCCACGCCGATCAAGCGCATGGACGCGCTCGATGACATCTGCAATCTGCCCGAACGCCCCGCCCGCGTTCATCACGATCGCGCCGCCAAGCGTCGCTGGAATTCCCGCGAGCGTTTCTAATCCTGCAAGACCTTCTTTCACAGTGCGATTGATGAGTGCAAACAGATGCACACCCGCACCGGCGTGCAGCACGCCGGTCTTTGGATCGCTGGTTGCTTGCGAAAATTCTGTGCCTGACAGACGCACGACGAGATTGTCGATACCTGCATCGTCGATCAACAAGTTCGCGCCGTCGCCCAGCACTTTGAGATTTGGATCGATCGCGAGCAGCGTCGCGAGCTGGGCGATGGTGGTGGGGGAAGCGAAGCGCGAGGTGCCGCCGCCCACGCCGAACCAGGTTGGGAGGCGGGGGTTTGGGGTGAGAACGGGGATTTCAGGTGCGACGGTGGGCACGGCGAAGGATAATCGGGTGGATGGAGCGGATTTGTTGAAGCGTTCTGAGAGACAACAGATTGCGCACACCGATCCGAAAATACCAGCGGCGCGCACACATCGTGGTCGATCCGCGAAAGTGAGCAGGCGTTGGTGATCGACTTGCGAAGGTTTTTTAGGACTTTCAAGGCACGACCATGAGTGTGCGCACTTGCATGGCCAGCGGTGTTTTGCATGCGAAACGCACTTGACTCGCTGTTATTGAGAATCGATTTTTACGAACGGATACAACGGAGACGAATCGTCAATTAGCATTTCGTTGAGCGAGTCTCGCGATTCGTAAAACGACATCAGGCATTCGCAAATGCAAACTCGCGCGCGAAGGTGAGGATGGCGTCGACTTGTTCTTTGGATTGGATGTCCCACACTGTCCATCGGACTGTTTCGACGACGGGCGCTCGCAGCAGAGCGTCTTTGAGTGTGCGGTG
The DNA here is from genome assembly GCA_046350435.1 of Phycisphaerales bacterium. Taxonomy (GTDB): domain Bacteria; phylum Planctomycetota; class Phycisphaerae; order Phycisphaerales; family UBA1924; genus BJHL01. The sequence goes on along the minus strand of JAXMAK010000004.1, from coordinate 322,482 downwards.
GATGCGGGTTGGGGATTCGAGCAGGGCTTCGTCGTCGGTTGGGACGCAGAGGCGCGGTCGGGCGGGATCGGGGATGAGATAGGCGTGGGCGACGCCGTTGCACTTGGGGGTGCGATAGACGAATGCCCAGTGCCATGTGCCGAGCCATTCGATAGTTTCGGCGGCGTACTTTGAAACGTTGGACCTTGCGTGATCAACTTGCTTGCGCGTTGCGGAATTGAGGTCGCTGAGCAACTGCTCGGCGGTGGGGCGATGAAATCTGTTTGACCAGCAAGTCTTGTGATCGCGCGTTGCGCGGTGTGGCTGAGCTGGGGCGGGAGGTGCTTCGTCGGCGAGCACTTCGACGGGCTCAATCGATTGCTTTGAGCGAGAGGGTGATGATTGCTCACTGCTCTTGCGAACTCCCCGAGATGGACGCACCGTTTGAGTCATACGTAACCCCTTTGCTCACAAATCTTAGGCGCGGCGAGACAGATTTTGCCCCCTGTTCTCGGGCGTCTTTGGTGGAGTCTTGACGGGATATCCTGCGGGATTGTGACCGAGAAGTTTTGACGCGAAATGCGTTGCGTTGGAGTTTGTTGGAGCCGTTATGAAACACCTGTCGAAAGCCGCGCCGTTTTTGTTCACGATTGTTGTGTCTGCGTTGCTGGGAGGGATGTTGGTTCGGCAGAATACGGCGGTGGCGCAGGGTGGGGCGGAGACTTCAGTGGCGGCGAAGCCAGTTCGGATTGCGACGGTGGATGTCTTTGCGGTGGTGGAGCGCGTGTGGTTGGGTGAGCAGTACATCAGTGCGCGGACGGCGTTGGCGGATGCGACCAACAAGGAGATTGATGCGCTCAACGTGAAGATGGATGAGATGCGAACGAAGGCGCAGACGCTTGCGAAGGAGTCGCCTGAGCTGAAGGCGTTGTCGGATGAGTTTGTGAAGTTGCAGCAAGAGGCGCAGCAGAAGCAGAACTCGGGTGGTGATGAAATGGAGCGATTGAGCACGCTGCAACTCGCGCAGGCCTATCAGCAGGTGATGACGGAAGCGGACACGCTCGCGAAGGGCATGGGGTACACGCATGTCATCGCGAGCAAGACGGGGAAGTTGGAGTTCCGCAGCACGACGATGAACGGCGCGCTGCAGGAACTGTTGGCGAGGCCCATTGTGATCAGTGATTCGGCGGATGACTTGACAACTGCGCTGCTTGCGAAGTTCCCGGAGCCTCCGGCGCAAGGTGCTTCGCCTGCGGCGGGGAGTACGGCGGTGCCGACGGGTCAGGCGACTCCTGCGGCTCAGCCGAAGTGATGGAATTTAGTTCAGTGAATAACTGGGCCGACGGCTTGCGCCGTCGGCTCTTTTACTTGGAGCGTTTGTGTTTTTTGTTGTTGACGCGCTCTGGTCTTGGGTAGAGGCGTGGCGTTGCAACTCGCTTGGAGAGCACGACGATTTGGCCTGTTGGGGTTGCGATCACGGCGTCGACGACGGCTTTGACTTCGTGGAGGGTTTGCTTTGCGTCTTCGATTTCTTGCTGTGCGCGTTCGCCTTTGATGAGGGCGATGAGACCGCCCGGCTTGGCGAAGGGGACGGTGATTTCGGCGAGGATGGGCAGTGCGCCGACGGCGCGGGCGATGACTGCGTCGTATTGCTCGCGCTGCGCACCGACGCGGAGAGCGACGCCTTTGGAATCGGCGCGGGTGCCGATGTTGTGGGCAGCGGCTTCGGCTCTTGCATGGAGAGTGGTGCAGTTCTTCAGTTCAAGGCGTTTGATGCACTCGTCGAGGAAGGCAACTTTTTTCTGCGTTGCTTCGAGCAAGGTGAAGTGCAGGTGCGGGGCGCAGATGGCGAGGGGCAGGCCTGGCAAGCCGCCGCCAGTGCCAACGTCGATGACCTTTGCGCCGTCGGGGAGATCGGACAGCGGCGCGAGTAGTGTGAGTGAATCGAGGATGTGGCGGTCCCAGGCTTTTTCGACGTCGGTGATCGCCGTCAGATTCAGTTGTAGGTTGCCGAAGAAGAGGCATCCGAGGAATAGGCCGAGTTTTTCGACATCGTGCTTTTCAAACTCGATGCCGATGGATGCGGCGCGTTCGATGAGCCACGACGGCGCGGGGAGCGGCGTGCATGGGGAAAGATCGAGCGAGAGGGCTGAGCGTGCTGAAGGGGCCTTGGCCATGTGGTGCTGTAGTCTAGCAAGCAGGTTGAGATTGTTGAGCGGTGTGGGGGCAAGAGTCGTAGCAAAGGGTTGATCGCCCACCCCAACCTCTCCCGCTCGCAGGAGGGGCTTTTCTGGGTTAGACCTCAACGGGCTCGAAGCGCACCTTGCCGTCGCCTAGGCGGGCGAAGTAGGCTTCGATGGCGGAGAGGCCTGTGACGCGGGCGACGACGGCGGCGGCGCGGACGAGGTCGGCGCGTTGGACGAGTTCGAGGCGGCGGTCGGCGAGTTCCAGGCGGGTTGTGTAAAACGCGCAACTATCGTGGGCGATCAGGACGATGCGTTTGAGCGAGTGTGCTTCGACCAAGAAGTGCAGTTCGTCGATGACGCCTTGCTCTTCGAGGTGCGCTTGCGGATGGCCTGCCATGCAGGCGGGGCCGCCGGGGAGCGCGACGCGGTCGTAGCGTGGGAGGCCCAAGCCATTTTGGAGGAAGTCGTCGAAGTGTTCACCGACGCGCCCGTCCGAGCAGTAGATTGCGGCGGCGTGAATGCGCTTGTGTTCGTAGGCGAGGCGGGATTCGTAGGGTGCGTCAGACAATTTGGGATGGGGTTTGGCTTCGATGTTGGACTTCGATTTGGTGTGAAGATCGGAAGCGCACATGAGGGCAAGTGTAGGGACGTGCATAAAGGAAACTTCAGTGATGTTTCAGCAACGTCATGAATCCGGACTTATGCATCGCAGATTCAGATTGCGTGGGTGACTTATGCTTTGGAATGCAAGACGTGGGGAAGCAGCAAGCCGTTGCTTGTCACGACTCGGGGCTCGCGCCGGCGGGCACCCGAAACTTTTTCACGGCGACGTGTTGCTTCGGGCTAGGGGCGGGATTTTGCAATCCTAGTTTTTTAACGTTGGACAATCCGATCTTGCACCTTTTTTTGTTTGCAATCGGGAACGCCCTGCAGGCAGGGAGTGCATTGTGGTTCGCGCGATTGGATGGTGCTTCACGCTTGCGCATGAGTTGGCTGGTGGTGCTTGTCGCGATCATTGTGAATATTGCGTTTGTGGCGTGTGTCAGGATTTATCCTACCCGTTTCGATTCAAGGATGTGCGTCTTCGCGGGACTTGTGATGGGTATGGTGCAAGCAGGTGGCTTTGCGCTCATAACTCGAGACGCACTGCAGTTGCGATTGATTTCGAGTTCGCGGTTGCTTCAAGTGGTTGTCGGGATTTACTTTGCTGTGTGTGCAATTGAGTTTGCAGCACTCGCGACGCAGACCAAAACGGTTGGTCTAACTGGGTTCGCGGGCAATTTTGGTTGCGTGTTTCTGATTGGAACTATTTGTTCTCAGATCGTCATGCTGGGCTGCTTTGCAAGCATGACTGACGTTGTCTCTCGACGGCGGAACGTGTGCGTGGCTTGCGGATATGAAGTCGACGAGAATCTCAATAGCGTCTGCCCAGAGTGCGGCACGAAGACTGGCATCGAAGAGCATCCGTCCCTAATTGCTGCGGGCAGTCCGAAGCGATGGATTGTGATGTGTCTGGTCAGTTCACTTGCTGTTTTGTTGGCTTTGCTTCTGCTTGACCCTCAAGTTCCCCTTACGAACAGGTCGCCCAACTCGGTTGTGCTTGCCAGAGCGCAGCATTCAGTGGATTATGTCGATGCTCGACCTTGGAGAAGAAATTTCGGTGCGTCTGAACTCACGCCAACAAACGCGCAGTATGCAACGGAATGGGCACTAACCGCTGCTGACGAGCTCTCAACGCGATGGCAGAGCATGGATTCCAAGAGGAGAAATCAGGTCGCTCAACTCGCACTCTCAATACTGGCGGACCCTCTGCGGCGGCATGATAATGAGGGACTGCGTCTTTGGTCCGTTCTGGCATTCAAAGGGCTGTCGGAAGGTTTCATTTCAGAAGATCAATTGCGGGAGACGTTTCGACGGAGCCTTGGGCTTGGGCTGGTCGTCCGGCCGCGTATTCGGGCAGGTGCGATTGTGCCGTTTGATGTTCAAATGGACGCTATTCATGCGGATCAAGGTGATCGCGTGTTGCTTGGTTCATGGCTTAGTTCATCGAATGTTGAAGTACGAGTGTTGTCGATGAAACTGAATGGAGAACCGGTCGGTATTGATGCTTTGCCGCAGCCTTGGCAGCCTCGGATGCGGTGGGCACTTGCTCAGTCGTGGTCTTCAGACAACCTGCCGAATCTGAACTGGCTTCGTGACGATGTCGAATGGTTGCACGCACCGACCAAGCCAGGGAAGTATGAATTGACGCTAGAAGTTGAGGTGCGGCTGTTGCCGTATACCGAACTAGGCGTGGTTGAGTTGGCGAAGAAGGCGATTCGCGCGAACGAACCTTGGCGAAGTACTTTGACTTGCTCCTTTGAAGTTGTCGAGGGACCAACGGTCAGCCCAAAGACGGATCAGGCAGAATTTGCTAAACGCGTGAACGCGGCTCGCATGCATCCGTGGCCTCGGTATCCGTTCCGAAACGGCGACTCAAGGTTTCTTGATCGAACGGAAAGCGTTGCGTGCCGAGTCTTGGCTGAACACTCTGACGGGACGCTTACGGATATTGGTTTGTGGACAGAGTTTGGCAGGGAAGGGTACTTAATGAGTTGCAGTGAGGAATCTGCGGCTGTCAGACTTGAGCGAGAAGGTGGCATCGTTGCGTTGATTTTTGTGTCGGACATTGATGCAGCGGAGAGGACTCTGGACATGAGGGTGATGATTCAGGGTGATCGGGTTCGTGTGCCGATTGATCGAACGGGTCAGTGAGCATTTCCTGCAACCTTCCTACCGTTGCGAGTGACAACACAAAGGCGGTTCGAAGTCATCTCGGAGTATTCGCCCATGGGCGATCAGCCCACGGCGATTTCGCAGTTGGTGGGGGATCTGAAGTCGGGCCGGCCTGCGGTGACGCTGCTGGGGGCGACGGGCACTGGCAAGACATTCACGATGGCGCATGTGATTGCGCAGTTGCAGAAGCCCACGCTGATTTTGTCGCACAACAAGACGCTTGCGGCGCAGTTGTTCGAGGAGATGCGGGAGTTGTTCCCGAAGAACTCGGTCAACTACTTTGTCAGCTACTACGACTACTACCAGCCTGAGGCGTACATCCCGCAGCGGGATATTTACATCGAGAAGGATTCGTCGCGTAATGATGATCTTGATCAATTGCGGCTGGCGGCGACGAGCAACATTTTGTCGCGGCGCGACACGATTGTGGTTGCCAGTGTGTCGTGCATTTTCGGTCTGGGCAGTCCGCTCGCGTACTCGCAGCGGTTGCTGACGCTCACGAAAGGGTCTCGCATCAATCGGCGGGCGTTGCTTGGTGCGCTGACGGCGATGCAGTACAACCGCAGTGAACTGGAGTGGAAGCGCGGGCTGTTTCGGGTGCGGGGGGATAGTTTGGATGTGTGGCCTGCCTATGAGAAGTTTGCTGTCCACATTGAGTTGTTTGGTGATGAGGTGGATCGGATCGAACTGATCAATCCGACGAGCGGCGAGGTGTTGGCGGAGGAAAAGCAGTTCTTCCTGTTCCCGGCGGTGCACTATGTGATGCCCGAAGAGCAGTTGCATGTCGCCGTGCAGCAGATTCGGGAGGAACTTGAGGCGCGGGTGTTGCAACTGCGAAGCGAGGGCAAACTGCTTGAGGCGCAGCGGCTCATCAGCAGGACGAAGTATGACTTGGAATTGCTGGAAGAGACTGGGACTTGTCCGGGGATTGAGAATTACTCGCGGTTTATGGATGGCCGAATGCCTGGGGAGCGGCCTTATACGTTGATGGATTACTTTGACTTTGCGCCGAGGGAGGGCGGTGGGCACTGGGCACTGGGCGCTGGCAAAGGGGAACTGAAGATTGACAAGTCGGAGACGCAGGTTGAGGAGTTCAAGGATGTTGAGGGGGTTGAGCAGAAGCTGCGTGGGTATCGCTCGCTCGATACGGATCGCATTGCGAATGAGACTTCGCCTCGGCCCAACTATCGCGATTGGTTGCTCATCATTGATGAATCGCATGTGACTGTGCCACAGGTGCGGGCGATGTTTAATGGGGATCGGGCGCGGAAGACGGTGTTGGTTGATCACGGGTTTCGCTTGCCGAGTGCGCTGGACAATCGGCCCCTTCGGTTTGAGGAATTTGAGGCGATGGTGCCGCAGATCATGTTTGTGTCGGCGACGCCTGCGCAATATGAACTGCAGAAGACGGAGGGCGTGGTTGCGGAGCAGGTGATTCGGCCCACGGGTTTGCTTGATCCGGTGATTGAAGTGAAGCCTACGAAGGGGCAGGTGCAGGACTTGCTTGTGCAGTGTGAGGAGCGGGTGAAGCGCGGGGAGCGAGTGCTGGTGACTGCTCTCACCAAGCGATTGTGCGAGGACCTTGCGGCATACTTGCAGGACAAGGGGCTTAAGGTTCGGTACTTGCACAGTGATATTGAAACGCTGGAGCGAGTGGAAATTTTGGTTGACCTGCGCATGGGCAACTTTGATGTGTTGGTGGGGGTGAATCTGCTGCGCGAAGGGCTTGACCTGCCTGAAGTGTCGCTGGTTGCGATTCTGGATGCGGATAAGGAAGGATTTTTGCGTTCGCCTACTTCGCTCATTCAGTTGATGGGGCGTGCAGCGCGAAATGTGAATGGCAAGGTCATCATGTACGCGGATGCGATGACGCCCGCGATGCAGAATGCGATGGACGAAACGGATCGGCGGCGCAAGAAGCAGGTTGCGTATAACGCGGTGCATGGGATCACGCCTCAGACGATTCAGAAGGCGATTCGGCGCGGGCTTGCGCATGATCTTGCGGCGAAGAAAACGGCGCGGGAGGCGGTTGCGAGCAATGAGCCTGCGTATGACATCACAGAAATGGTGCGGATGTTGCACGAGGAGATGCTGGAGGCGGCGTCGTCGATGAACTTTGAGCAAGCGGCGTACTTGCGCGATGCGATCGCGAAACTCAAGCAGCGTGCGGCGGGCGTCAAGGGAGGAGATGCGATCAAGGTTCGGCGCAGTGAAGTGGATGGCGCCGGGAAGTCGAAAGGGAAGCCTCGAAAGGGGCCGGCGGGGACGCCTGGGCAGAAGTCTGGGAAGCGGCGGCGCGGTTGATCGAGGTGGTTTATTGGGACTGGAACGAATTGTGAGCGAAACCGAATAAGGAGTTTGGGACGGGTCTGTTGGTTTGTGATACTTGCGAAGGAGATGTGTTTCTGTCGTTGTGGCCAACCATTGGAGCGAGGGTGACGGACGCTTGTGAGCGGGTGATCTCGCCGCTGTATCCGGCGTATCAGAATCCCGCGGTGACGACGTCGCCTCGTGACGTTGAGCGGGCGATCGCGGAGATGTTGGCGTCGAAGAAGCCTCTGGCGCGGCCCGTGCTGATTTTGAATGGGTATCACGGCTGGTCGGGGCTTGCGTATAGCCATCGGGATCGGCTGGCGACGCTGACGAGCAAGAACAGGGACGATTTTCTTGCAGTGTCGTATGCGTTCGCGACGGACATCATTGATGCGTCGACGCGAGTGCTGAACGCTGTGCAGGAGCGATGGGCGGATGTTCATGGGAACGTGCCGCAATTGGATGTGCTGGGGATTTCGATGGGCGGGCTCGTTGCGCGATGGTGTGCGATGAGTCCTGATGCTCGCGCGAAGTTGCCAGTCGTTGCCGGGCAGCGCGGCGGGCGGAGTGGATCGACGCCTCGGTTGCAACTGGATATCGCGAGACTCTTCACGTTTGCAAGTCCGCATCGCGGGGCGATTCTTGCGGACAAGATTGCGCCGGACCCGGCGGGGCAGGCGATGAAGACGGATTCAAAGTTTGTCGCGGCGATGAATGATGAAGAGACGGTTCGTCAGACCCGCATCGGCGAGATGATTTGCTACACGCAACTTCGCGATACGTGGGTTGGTGCAAGAAACACGTCGCCGCCCGGAGTGCATCCGTGCTGGGTGGATGGGCCGCCGTTGTTTGCGCACTTTACTGCGGCGAGGAATCCGATTGTGTTTGCGGATGTGGCACGCCAACTACGCGGTGAAGAAAGACTCTTGACAGCCGCATCGCACAGCGAACCGCCTCGCATGTAGAACGCATGCGCTCCGCAGCAAGTTAGCGGCAAAGCAAGTTGGCAGTGATCGCCGCGTCACCCGACGCTTTCGCACCTCCCGGACGCGTTTGTTAGAAGCAAGGTCCTTCGCCGTACACGCTGAGGAATGCGTCGATATCGCGGGGATCGAAGATTGAGCCGTCATTGTTGAAGTCGATGTCGTTGCAGGTCGCAGTATCGGGCACGCACGGCCCCTCCGAATACACGCTGAGAAACGCATCAATGTCCTGAGGATCAAACGTCGAACCATCGTTATTGAAGTCGATCGAGTCGCACGTCAAACCTTGGAGGTCAACCCGAAATGCACGGAACGTGCCCTGCGCGTTGTACCCGGCACCAGCGAGGTATCTGCCGTTGCGAGAGACCGCATACACGGCAAGAAGCGTCCAGCCTGCGATCGGACCTTGGGCATTGTTCGCGATGAGATGGTCGTAGAGGTCAAGAAATTGCCCCGATTCAAGACGCATAAACGCACGTCCCTGACCGATGTTCGGGCCAAACTCACCAGCAACCAGCATCGATGTCTCGGCCATGCAGCGGGGCCAGTAGTTTGCAGGAAAGTTGATGTGAGCGAGGTTGATGGTGTCGTAGATGCCGCGGAAGTTGATGCCGCCGCCCCCCGCTGACACCCCGAAGCCCGCGAGATAGCGTCCGTCGGGGGTTGCACCTCCGATCGCAATATTACCCGAACCTTGGAATGCACTTCTTTTCACACCGTTGTGCCACACGAATGCTCGCGCGGCGTTGATGTTCTGATTCTCATCAATGCCCCAGACGACTTCACCGTCGCTGCTTACGCCCTTCATGCTGGCGACAGAAGAGCACTCGATGGTGCCTCCGTTGAGGTAGCCATCCGAAACGAAGACCGCAGGCGTATCTCCCGACGAATTCCACAGGGCCGCCCGTCTGTGACAGTTGTTGGGCGGTGGTTCGAAAGCAGTGCCGGCGATGATTGATCCGTCGGTGTTGCAGTAGCTTTGGGTAGCCTGCGTGTAATAGATGCAAGGAGGATTTGGGCAGGGAGTGGTGTTGAACTGATAACCGCGCGGAGCCTGCCATTGGTTCGTGCTCGCCGTCCACTTCCCGTGCGTCGGACTGATCATCACCTGATTGTCGTCGCTTATGTCGGTGATTCTGATGCCAGCAAACGTCGTCAATCCGTCGGACGGACGCCACCGATAGCCATTCGCCGTTGCCGTGCCGACCACCGTGCCAAGGTTGTTCACCTTGCTTGGAAGGCCGTAGGTTGGTACTTCAGAAAAAATCGGCTGCGCGATCGCGGCGGATGAAATCAATGCGCACGTCGAAACGACAATGGCTTTCAGCATGACGGACTCCCCGTGCCGGAACCGCCAGCACAAATTCATCGTAATCGAAAATCGAAGCACCCGCAAGCGTTGAAGCACTCAAATTGTGTGAAGCACACACGAGTTTTGCTCTGTGTTAGGTGCTCAATGCCCAAACAAGTTCTTCTCACCGAAGTATCCGTTGCTTTCAAAGTACTTCAACGCTTCTTGCGTGCTCGTGAAGACTTTGGTTGCAGTTTCGGTGATGAACGGGCTTGGGTGTTTCTTGGGTTTCCACACGACGTAGACCTCCTTGGTGTGTTCCCATGCGTGTTGGAGTTCGCGTTCGACGCCGCTGGAGAGGCCTGGGATGTCTTTGCCACCGACGCCTGGCAATTCGGGGACGAGGCTGACGATCATGTCGGACTGGTCGATGAGTTTGAAGTCGCGCATGTAGATCTGGCCGTCGACGTCGCCTGCGATGTCGAGCACTTCGCGGACGCGGACCTTCATTGGCTTGGCATCCGATGACTTGCTGCCGCCGTAGGAGTGCGGAGTGACGTCAAGAAACTCCTTGCCATCACGAGCCGCGGCGAGCGAGCGTTCGAGCAGAAGTTTTTCATCCACGTCGCCCGGATCAAACGTGATGAAGTGATTTGCAAGTTCGGCGCGGAAGGCGTCGATCTCGGCGAGCACATCGGGCATATCGACGACGTGGCTCATTGGGAAACTCGGGTACACGCGCTTCATCGAAGGACGGCACACGAGGCGGAACGCCGTCTTAGTCGTCATCTGATGCCGCCCGCGCGACAGGATGTAAAACTGACTTCCAGGAATCGCCTTGCTCATCAGTTCGGTGGCGAGAATTTCTTCTTCGCGCCACACCATGCAGTCTTTGAGCGTTGCGTCGATTTCGTGATCGCGGTGGAGGCGATCGTGGACAACTTCGATGTTGTCGACGAGGCAGATGAATAGATCGGGCTTGAGAGCGGCGATCTGGTCGTAGTCGAATGCGCTGAACAAGCCGTGGCGCCAGCGGAACGTCGCGTGTGTGTTGACGATGATGTTCTTTTTGTCTTTGCTGTCGGCGATGACGTCTTTGAACGCCGCGCGACGGAGCGAGTTGAGACGCGAGATGGGCAGATCGAGAATACGACCTGGGCGGACGTCAGGTCCTTCCTTATACATGATGTCGCCAACGTGGTAGACCTCGCACGGTTCGCCTTGTTCGCCGGCTAGCCGGGCGACGGCGTCGAGGTAGGGCTTTTTGTCCATGCCGATTTGGCCGGTGATGATTGCTCGCATGCACGATCATACGCCAAAGTCTGTGTTGTAGGTCATGATCTACACTTGACTCGTAACCGTGCAAGCTTGCTTGGTAGGACGTATTGCAAAGGAGTTCCAAATGAAGTTCCACAAGTCCAGTCTCGTTCTCGGTCTCGTCGCTGGCCTCGGCATCGCTGGTGCCGCGCTCAGCCTTGGTCAAGGTGAAAAGAAGGAGGCGAAGTCTCCTCGTGAGAGCATGCAGGAGATGATGAAAGACCCCGCGGCGATGCAAGCCGCGATGGCCAAGTGGGAAGAGACCACGAAGACGGGCCCGATGCACAAGGGCATGGAGAAGTATGTCGGCGAGTGGACCACGGCGTCCAAGATGTTCATGGACCCGAGTGCGCCGCCCATGGAGTCAAAGGGCTCGGCAAAGTTCGAGATCGTCATGGGTGGTCGCTACCTCGTTCAAGAATTTAAGGGCGACATGATGGGCATGCCGTACGAAGGCATGGGCTACACAGGCTTCGACAACAACCGCAAACTATTCGTGAGCAACTGGATCGACTCGATGAGCACCGGCATCATGACGATGAAGGGCAGCCTCGACGATACCGGCAAGATCATGACGCAGTTCGGCGAGATGGATGAGCCGATGACGGGCGAAATGGGCAAAGTCATTCGCTCGCAGACGACGTGGATTGATGACAACACGTTCAAGTTCACGATGGCGGAAGTGATGTATGGCGAGCCGTTTGTGGTGATGGAGATTACGTATACGAAGAAGAAGTGAGCAAAGGATGGAGTCTTCTAACTCTGATGCCTGGGCTTTGATCACCGGCACAGTTCACGTTGTTTGTGTGTTTGGTGCTCAAGAATCGCTTCGCATTATGGCCAGATCTCCCAATGCGACACGCACGCGCGTCGCATTTTTTGTTGGCTTAGTGGCTGCAACGCACGATCAGCAAGCAAGTTATCATCTTAAATTCACGAATCTGCGAGTTTTGTGCAACTAACGATGCGCAAGGTGGTACAGAAGGCTGCCAGGAGTGAGAGTACTGGCATCCGGAGAGACATGACATGAACGCAAACTCCTTGGTAGTAGTTGTTCTAGGCATTTTTGCCTTCGACTCACGTGCTGACGTGTTTCTTCGCAGCAATTCAGACTTAAATTCTGTGAGAGATTTGTCGGCGGACGGCACGGTAGCAACGAGTGGCGGCTTTTCTGCCTCACTCTGGATCAATGGTCAAACAATCCAACCTCTGCCAGTATCCGGCAGCTTCATCCCACGAGTGGCGTTCGCAGCATCAGATAATGGGCGTTACATAGCGGTGCAAGGAACTTTGGGCTCGTCCGTCTCGTGGGGAGGCATCTTTGATAGGCAGACCTCAACCTATTCGATCCCAACGGGAACTGGTGTAAATACTACTGCGCAAGGCATCAGTCCTAACGGGCGGACCATCGTTGGCGGAATGACCACGCCGGGCGGTCGAAGGCCTGCGATTGCAACCTCCACCAATTCTTGGCAAGTGGTCGATCCCCTTTCAGAACTTGGTGACTTCACAGATATCGACGCATCAGAAACCACTGCAATAGGCTACAGAATAAATGGCATAGCTCTGCGATGGACTTCCGGAAGTGGCGTGCAAGTTCTGCCATCTCTAGGCGGACCCACATACGCTCACGCAATTTCGAATGATGGACTGAGAATAGTTGGCGAGTCAAACGGCGAAGCGGTTGTTTGGGATCAGAATCTGGTTCCCACGAGTCTTGGTCTTTCGCATTCTACAGGAAATGTCGCGGCCCTATGTATTTCACCCGATGGTGCGTTCGTCGGCGGAGGCGTAGGTCTCAGTGGTTCAGGAGCCATTGGAAGTGCATTCATCTGGACTGCGAATGATGGTCCACGTCTTGTTACTGATATTCTCTCAGAATCGCGTATTGACGTGTCTGGCTGGCAGTTCAATAGCGTCGTTGGTATATCAACTGATGGCTCAACATTTGTGGGAAGAGCGTACGACCCCAGCGGCCAACAAGTAAATTACTTTGCACGAATCCCAAACCCATCAACCGTGACTGGCATGTGTCTGTTGAGTTCGTGCTTGATTCGTCGTCGTCGATGCTCGAAGTGACTTTCTTGAAACGACACGTGTACCCTCAGTAATGCGTCTTCACGCTCTTCTTTTGGTTCGCGACGAAGGCGACATCATTGCGCAGACGCTGGCTCATCTGACGGCTCACTTCGACACGCTGCATGTGCTTGATACGGGTAGTTGTGATGCGACGTGGGATATTGTGACAGCCGCGGCGAGAGCGGATAAACGTATCAGGTCGGTAGCGAGGGTTGAGCGGAGCGGGAACGTTGGATTGCGAGCTCATTTATTTGAAGCTGCACGAAAAGAGATGAAGTCAGGTGATTGGCTCGCTCGCGTGGATGCGGATGAGTTTTATCATGTGCCGCCTCGTGAATTTGTGTCGACGCGAGTAGCTCGGCATGAAGGACGAGTGTTCGCGCAGCATTATGAGTTTGTGGTTGTGGAGAGTGAACTGCGAGCGTGGGAGGCGGCGGCCGAAACGCGTCGGAGCGTCGATATTCAGCGGGAACGCACGCACTACATCGTTGATGATCGCATGTGGTTTGAAGCGAGGCTGTTTCGATTTCGGCGGGGGATGAAGTGGCATGAGTCGCAGCCGAACCCGTTTAATCCGGGGCTGACGGCGGCCGCGAAGATTCCGATTCGCCATTACCGCTGGCGATCGCTCGAACAAATGAAGCGGCGGTGCGAGTTGCGGCTGCAGCAATCGAAACTCGATCCGCATGGCGATCACTGGCAGCAGAGCGATTATCGTTCTTGGTCGGTGGGTGATGACGACCCGCGTTTACGCGTGTGGTCGCCTGATTTATTCGCGGCTGGCAAGTGCGAGGACTTGCCTGCGTCAACTGACGTGCGGCATTTGGAGTGGCCAGCGAAACGGCGCAAGCAAGTGCTGTTGTATCGCAGCGGCCTCGTGCATGTTCTTGATGTCCTGCGTCGCGTGCCACCGACAGTGCTTTGACTGTCGGTGGTGGGTGTAGGGCATCAGTTGCACGCGAATTTCATGACGCGTCGATCTTGAACCCACCGACAATCCAAGCATTGTCGATGGCACAACGCGTAACACGCGAGCCGTCAACAATCGCGTATCAAGAGCGACCTCGCACAACTTCCTTACTTGACGCGCGAGCAGCACGCAACGCGCTTTGCGACGAAACTCGTGATTGCGCTGAGTGCGTTCTATGCGTTGGCACTCACGCTTATTTTCTGGCCTGGTCTTGCAACCAACGACTCGGGGCATCGATTGTGTCTCGCATGGTCGCTGATTCATGGTCGAGATTTTGGTCCTGTCGCGATGCCCGAGTCCATCTTTCAGCAGGTGTTTCCGCCTGCGATGTCCCTCGTTGCCGCCGCTCTTCGCTGGCTGACGGGAACGTGGGGTGTGATGACGTTTCTGGGTGCGTGGTTGTTCTTCGCGAGCTTTGGCGTGCTCAGCATCGCGACATTGGGTCGGCGAGTTGGACTCGCGATATGGCTGCTGCTGATGATTACGCCGCCAGTGTGGAATCATGCGATTGCGATGTTGCCAGATGCGTGGGTGGCCGCGGCGTTGTGCACGATGTTGACGGTGTTTGTGCGGCGAAGCCGGCAGAGCGATGGTGCGAGATCGGAATGTGGCGAGGGTGTGTCGACAAGGCGTGGTGGATCGCGCGTGGTCACGTGGCTCGTGCTGATCGTGTCGAGCCTTGTGTTCTTTACGTTCCGTCACAATTCGATCACGGTGCTGCCGCTGCTTTTGTTGCTTGGAGTGCTGTGGGTTCTGCGGTGGACACCGTTTGATCGTGCATACGACTTCGCGCGAAGGCGGCGTGGCATCGGGGCGATCATTGCCGTAATGATGCTTGGCGTTGTTGTTGCCCAACTGCTTCCACACTTCGCATCGCGAGTGATTGGGTGGCGATCGGCTGATGTGTCAGCGACGATTATGTCGTGGGAGCACGTAGCGATGCTCAAACTTGCAGGTGAGCGGACTCACGAACTTGTGAGTCGCCATTCGCTTGATCACGTTACGGCGAATCAGCCAGCCGATGCAACGAACCTAGCGCTTCAGCGATTTGATTGGGTTGCGTTCAACTCAATCGTGTATGGTGAGGGCGCACCGCTCCCGGCGCGAGCGATTCGAGATGATGGCGTCGCGATGCGGGAGGCGTTTTGGAAGCTCGTGAAGGCTGAGCCTTGGTTGTACGCGAAGGCAAAAGTGCGCATTTGGGCGTCGGTCATGGGGCTTCGGCATGACGGGCCGCTGATCGGGATTACTTCGAATCCGCCGAGGTGGACGGAGAAATATCGCGTTGATCTTTCGCAGACTCATCCGATCGTCGATGCGTCGTCGATTCCGGATCGGATTGATCGGGTAATGCGGGCGAGCATGTGGTTGTGGATGCCATACACGTGGTTTGGCGTTGGTTTTGTGTCGCTCATCGTTGCTGCGTGTCGCCGATCAACGCGATCTTCGTCATTGCTGCCTGCCGTTGCATTGTTCCTTGCAGCGGCGATGTATTACGCTGGTTTTCTCATTGTTTCGCCCGGCTTTGAATGGCGATACTTTCTGCCGAGTTTCGTGCTGCTTGTGATTTGCACTGCGATCTCGTGGCAACGCATCGTCACGCGATGACTGGCTACTGTTCAGCGTGAGCGATCAACACAACCAATCAGGTCGCACGCATGGGCGAGGCGGTGGGGGTGGTCACGGGAGTGGTCCTGGTGGCGGGCAGCATTCGTCTCATCCGCATATTCCGCCGATGTCGCCGCCGCTGCGCATTCAGCGAGCGAGTGATGTTGAGCCATTGCCTTTCGACCTCACACCAGATGACAAGCCGGTGAAGCCTTCGCTGCCGGGTCACGTGGTAATGCGCAAGGAGCCTGATGAGATCATCGATGCGCTGCTTGCGGACTTGTTTGTGCATTCGCGCAACTGCGTTCGCGTCTTTGGCGACTTTCATCTTGCGATTGCGTTCTGGCCTCAGGTGCTGCCTGTCATTCGTCGGCTGATGTGTGATCTTCAGTATCGCGAGTTTCCGTGGTCGCGAACGCGGGTGTGGTCGGTGGATGAACTTGATGTGCCGCCTGAGGATGATCGGCATCGGGGCGAGACGCTTGCGGGGTTGATTGCGTCCGCGGCGGATATTCCGCGCGAACAAACGCACTCATTTGATTTTTCTCAGCCTGACCCGGTGTTGCACTTTGATTCGATGTTGAAGGAACATCTAGGCTGGCGTGAGAAGGGGCAGGATCGACTCGACTTCGTGCTTGTGCCGCAACTTGCAGATGGTTCATGGGGAGGTGTTCATGAATTGCCGACTGAGGATCCGCATCGGCTGACGGTTCAGTTGCCGCCCAATGAGCGGACGCCGGCTCATATCGGGATGTCGAGTCGATTGGTGCAGTCGGCTCGGTTTGTGGCGATTTTGGGTGTCGGGAAGGACGCGGCGAAGGGCGTTGAGCGTTGGAAAGGGCGGTTTTCGCTGCGAGAAACCGGGGCGGTGCCCATGGAAGACAGTGCGGAGGTTCGCTGGTATCTGGATTACGCGGCGTGTCCGTAACTGGTGAGAAGTGAGTGTACTTCGCGGCGAAAACACGCCGATAGAAGGGACATGAAGTCGCTTGATCGATTTGAATGTGGTTCGGTGCGATGTGCGATCACTGTCGCCTCGTTGCTCGCGCTGTCAGGGTGCGGACCGCGTGCGGGCGAAGTCAACACTGGGCTGGAGCAACTTCAGAAGCAGAAGGGCTTCGCGAAGATCAATTCGCCGGACTTTGACAAGCCTGTCACGAAAGAGAATCAAGCCGCGTGGCTTCAGCAGGCGGAATTGAACTTTGACGAAGCATTGAAGGCAGCGGAGGCGGCGAAAGCGAACTCCCCCGCCAAGTTGGAGTTACCCAAAGCAGAGAAGGCGACGGCTGATGCGTCGCGAGAAGAATCTGAAGTGAACACGGGCTTGGTGTCGGTTACTCGCACGGGTACTGGTGCGTCGAGCGTTGCGAAAGAACAGCCTGCGACAACGACGCAACCACAAGTTGCGGCGGAAAAGTCACCGCAACCGAGTTCGCCGCTCGTCGATCTCGCGGCGAAGATGGCATCGTTGCTGAGACAGACTGATGCGTCTGGGAAGGCATTGCTAACGGACGCGGCGGCGTTGACGCCGATTGAAGCGATGAAGCCGGGCGTGCTCGCGACGTTGCCCGCCGCGAATATTGATGCGAAGCACCCGCTGTTCAATCTCAACGCGCCGGATCGCGAGACGCTTGCGAATGCACGCGAGCGGATTCTCAACAATCCTGAGGGGGTGCCCGAGCAACTGATCAAGTCGCTGCGAACGCCAGCGGACTTTGTTGACTCTGGGCCGATGCTTGCGTTGAGCGATATGGCGTTGTGTACGCGAGTGGATGGATTTGCTCGCTATGAGCCGTTCGCAAGTACTTCATTTGTTGCGGGAAAACCGATCCGGGCGATTGTGTACACGCAGATTGCAAACTTTTCCAGCCGGCCTGCGCGAGAGAGTGATCCTGTGCAGCGAAACTTTTCTGCGAGCGAGCAGGTTTCAGTTGACTTGAGCCAGGAGTTGTCGTTGTATCACGACCCCGACGGGTTGCTTGTGTGGCAGCGTCCGGCGCAGACAGTTATTGAAACTAGCCGAACCAAGCGCAATGACTTTTATCTTGTGCAGCAGATTGAACTGCCGAGATCGATCACGATTGGGCGGTACAACTTGAAAGCGGTCGTGACGGATCGTTCGACGGGGGCGCAGGCGGAGCGAATTGTGCCGATTGAGGTGGTGGCTGAGGCGATGCGTTGATTGTGCCACCGACAATGCTCTGATTGTCCGTGGTCGGCCTCCAAAGTGGCCGGGAGCATTGGTATCTTCTGACCCTTAATCCACCGACAGTCAATGCACTGTCGGTGGCACTTATTTCTGCAATACCCAGAAGCCTTTTCCTTCAGCGGTCTTACTTGCATTCAGCCGAGGCCTCTTGTCTGGCGGCGTGTCCTGCCTGATCATCATCGCAATATCAAACAGCACGTTTTCGGCTTCGGCGACATAGCCATGCCCGAGCACGCTGACGTCAATATTCGTCACTTCGATCGTGTCAATGGGAGGCAGCACGGCGACCGGCGGGCAGTAACCAGCACGGTGAAAACTGTGGGACCACGCGCTTGCTTCGAGTGCCTTGTCTTTCTGCGACACATAGAGCGTGGTTCGGTCTGACAACTTTGGATACGCCGCGGCGAGTTCGTAGAACACTTCGGTGTCGATATCAGGCGCGGCGAGAATGATCTGGCCAAACTTGATGTCTTTGGTGTCTTCGCTGCTCATGATCCGCTGCATCACGCGAGCGAGCACGCGATTGCCCATGCTGTGCGCGATGATGTGGACTTTGCTCGCGTTGGTGTCCTTTGCCATGCGAACGAGGAAGTGCTTCAGATGCTTTTCAGCGGTTTCAACTGCAGCTTCGTCGGCGTTGTATTCGCTGATCTCGTCTCGGCTGGGCCACGAGTAGAACGCTGTCAGCCCAGGCACATTGAGATCAACCGCAAGTTGAGCGGCACGCAACGCAGCTGACTGGAATGAGTTCTTATACCCATGCACATAGATCACAATCGCCCGCTGATTCTCGGGCGCAAGCTCTAGGCGACGCGCAATCTGCCTGAACATCAAGTCTTCGTCATCCACAAAGATCTGCGAAATCTTGATGCGATCATCCTCACCTTTGATCAGCCTCGTGACCCAGCCTGACCCAGTCGTTCCGACTGGCCGACTGTCCGGCACATCGCAAATCACACTTCCCACATGCAACGCCGTCGGCCCCAGTTCGCGATCATTTGAAAACCCCTTGCTCGGATCCTTCGGATCAACAAACGCCCGATTCGTTCCATACCACACACGAACTCGCCGCCCCTTGTCCGTCTTTGTGATCACTGGAGCGTTGGGGTCATCGGGGACATCTCCGTTGCCACCATAAAACTCCGCATCCGCTGTCAACCCGCCAAGGCTCACCGGCAGCGTCTCCGGATCATCCGGCACTTCCGCTTCCTTGCGGAACTCTTTGTATTCCTCAAACCCCGCCTCGATCCGCCGCTCATCGTTCGGCGGCAGATGCTCGAGCCTTTCATCTTCCGGTGTGTTGGGATCATCCGTGACATCGCTGGGCAGTTCACTACGAACTACCGACACGTAGTCAGGCTGCTCGCTCGTCTGCGGTTCATTCGGAGCCGACCCGACAACCTCGGGCTCAACGTGTTTGATTCCAGACCCGCCTTCCATGTTGTCGCCCGGACTAGTCTTCGCGGGCTTCTTGCCGCACGACGACACCGCCAGCGCCACCGCAACGAGCACCGCACCAACAGCCAGCAACTTGGATCGAACAAAGGTCGACTTCATACACGTGAGTGTAGTATGTTTGCAATCACAAACATAGTCCGATACCCGATGTTGGTTGATGTGCGTCACACTTGCACTATCGGCTGGAACGCCGCTCAAAACATGCTGTTTTCTTCTTGGAATTCCAGCAATTTTGCTTCTCGTTGCCTATCATATCTACGTCGAAATTCGCTCGGATTGTGTCGCGTCCCAGCGTCACCAAGTCCGTCGATTTTTGAGCCACGGTTAACCGGCGATCCCTCCGCTGCCCAGTCCGAAAATCGCGCTCAATCAGCCGAGGCTCGCTGTGCAGAATTGAGCGATCTCAGGTCGATACACGTGCTTTCTTGCGAGCGAGCGGAGCGACGGAAGACGTATGAGCAATCAATCTCCCATGGACCGGGCCTTGCAACTCTCCGCAGATTCTGGCGAGCGTGCGGGCACCCCATCAGGCATCACGGGCGGCGGCCGGATCGTCGAACAAGACATCCAGCGGGAGCTCAAAGACTCGTACCTCACGTACGCGATGTCCACGATCATGGACCGCGCGTTGCCCGACGTGCGCGATGGGTTGAAGCCTTCGCAGCGACGCCTTCTTGTCGCAATGAACGATCTTCATCTCACGCCCACTAAGAAGCACTACAAGAGTGCAAAGATCGTTGCGGACGCAGTCGGTAACTATCACCCGCACGGTACTGCTGCCTTGTACGGCGTACTCGTGTTCTTGGCTCAACCGTGGCGCATGCGAGTCACGCTTGTTGACCCGCAAGGTAACTTTGGCTCCATCACGGGCGACCCACCCGCAGCTGACCGTTATACAGAAGCCCGCACGACACCAGCTACGATGGACATGCTTGCGGACCTCGATCTAGGCACAGTCGACTTCCAGGCAAACTACGACGATCGCATGACCGAACCTCGCGTGTTGCCCGCGAAGTTCCCCAACTTGCTCATCAATGGCGGCATCGGCATCGCCGTGGGCATGGCAACCAGCCTGCCGCCACAGAACCCCATCGAAGTCTTCGACAGCATCATCCGCGTCATCGACAACCCGTCCATCGGCGTTGAAGAACTGATGCAGGATGTGCTGGACTCATCGGGCAATGCTGATGCAAATCGCAAGATCGCGCGTTACGGCATCAAAGGCCCGGACTTCCCCACGGGCGGCGTTATCCACGGCCGCAGAGGAATCATCGAGGCCTACGCAACCGGTCGCGGCAAGGTGCAAGTCCGAGGCGTCTGCCAGATCGAAGAACTGACCAAAGAACGCCAACAGATCGTCATCACCGAAGTGCCCTACATGCTCGACCTCAACAACCTTGTTGAGTGGATCGTCGAAGCGGTGAAGGAAGAGAAGATCGCTGATGTCGGTGACGTCCGCAACGAAAGCAACCGCACCAACCCGGTGCGCATCGTCATCGAACTCAAGCGCGGCGCGGACCCAAAGGTTGTTGAGAACCAACTCTACCAATTCACGCCTCTGCAGCAGACTTTCAGCATCATGAACATCGCGCTGGTGAACAACCAGCCGCGAACGTTGAGTCTGAAGGAATTGCTTGACTGCTACATCGAGCATCGCGAGACGGTCATTCGTCGGCGCACGGAACACTTGCTGCGCGAAGCCAAGAAGCGTGCCCACATTTTGGAGGGCATGATCTACGCCGTGTGCGACATCGACGAAGTCATCAAGGAAATCCGTGCGAGCCGTACTCGTGACGAAGCCATTGAGCGGTTGATGCAGCGTCGCTTCCGGATTTCAAAGTCGCACAAGTTTGCGAGCATGCTGCCTGATCGGCTTTGGAAGAAGATCGATGGAGCGGGTGCCGACGGCGTTGCCCTGACTCGCATTCAGGCCGAAACCATCGGCAACATGCGTCTCATTCAGTTGGTGGGTCTCGAAATCGAACGCCTGACGGATGAATACAAGGATGTCGTAGGCCAAGTTGAAGACTACGAGGACATCCTCGCCAAGCGTCACCGCATCCTCGGCATGATTCGCTCCGACTGCGAAGCAATGCGTGCCCGCTATTTCAGCGAACGCATGACCCGCATCGAAGACACCGAAACCGACATCCAGATCGCGGCTCTCATTCCGCAGGAAGATGTTGCAGTCACGATCAGCCACGCTGGATACGTCAAGCGTGTACCGCTCGATACGTATCGTCAGCAAGGCCGAGGCGGCAAGGGCATTCGCGCCAGCGATACTCGTGATGAAGACTTCATCGAACACGTGTTTGTCGCCGGTACGCATGACGACCTCATGTGCTTTACTGATACTGGCCGCGTCTTTGCGATGAAGGTGTACCAGATTCCGGAAATGTCGCGCACCTCCGCAGGTCGCAACATCGTCAACTTGCTTGACCTCAAGCAGGGCGAAAAGACCTGCACGTATCTCTCGATCAAGAACTTTGAAGCAGGCAGCAACTACCTCACCTTCGTGAGCAAGGGCGGCATCGTCAAGCGCACCACGCTCAAGGCGTACGCCAACGTCCGCCAGTCTGGTCTCATCGCGGTCGGTCTCAAGGAAGGCGATTCGCTGCTTGCAGTGACGCTTACGGATGGCAACGACGACGTCATGCTCGTGACCAAACTCGGTCAATGCATCCGCTTCAGCGAAACTGACGCGCGAGACATGGGCCGAGCCGCGGCGGGTGTCAAGGGCATCGAACTCGCTGATGACGACGAAGTCATTGGCGTCGTCCGCGTGCCGATGAAGAACGACGCTGATGGCGACCCGATGACGGTCGATCCGTCGATGTGCCTGCTCACGATCACCAACAAGGGCTATGGCAAGCGCACGGCGATCGACGAGTATCGCGTGCAGCCCGAAACCGGCAAGATGCGCTCGCAAAGCCGAGGCGGCAAGGGACGCACTGATATCAACTTGACAGACAAGAACGGTGTCAGCGTCGCCGCGCTTGGCATGATGCCGGGCGAAGACCTCGTCGTCATCACCAAGGGCGGCCAACTCGTCCGCATGCCCGCCAACGACATCCGCGAATGCGGCCGAGGCAGTCAGGGCGTTCGAGTCGCTCGCCTGGATGAAGGTGATGAAGTCGTGAGTGCGGCGGTTGTGCCGGCGGCGACGGAGAGCGAGCCAGCGACCGACGATGACACAACGGCGAAGTGACGCGTCGTGGGTCTAAATCTTGTTCATCGATGCCCGCAAGGTGTCAGTTATGCTGCGAGCCACCATCAAAGACGATCGCGGCAAGACTTTTCCTCTCGCGAAGACCGAGTTTTTCATTCCGGGTCTGACGAGCAATCAAGACGCCGAACGTCGTGATCGCCTCATCCTCGCGCAGAATGCGATGGAAGGCACCGTCACGAAAAGAGAGTTGTTCGAGGGCATCGGATTGGCCTTGCTGCTGAGCCCGATCATCATTGGAACAGCGCAGATCCCCGCCATGATGTCGTTCAAACTGAAATGGCCGTGGTGGGCCATGCTGCTCGCGACAATTCCTCAAGCCGCAATGCCGCTGATTCTCTCGATCTGGTTCATGCGCCGAGTCGCAGGCAATCGCATTGTGCGGCTCTACAAGCGTGCTGGCTTCTGCCCATCGTGCTCTTATGACCTTCGCACAGTTGATGAAAGCACGGATTCGTCTGACGGCTGCACTGTCTGCCCCGAATGCGGTGCTGCATGGCGTTTGGATACCGCGAAGCAATCCAAGTCGTGATCGTCTTCACGATTCCAACAGATCATGCTTGAACACATGCATCGCAGGAATCGGCGGATACTTGATGCGGACGCGGAATCCTCGGAATTGATTCGAGTCGACGCCAAACTTCTGCACGAGGCTTTCCATCAGGGCGTTGTAGCAGGGGACTTCGGGCGTCTGTGTAAATGCGTGAATCTCTGTGATGTCCGCCGGCACGGGCAGCACCTGCGGGCCCGGCGCGACCGCGGGATAGCCCGGGCCATTGGGCATCATGCTGTACGTGTATCCCTCGGGCTTCATCGCGAAATCAAATGACTCGTGGATGAAGAGATCGTGGAAGAGCATCTCGACGGGCGTTGAGAGCAGCACGCCGTGCTCGCCTTTTTCGCCGGGAGTCATCGCATGCTTGGATGCAGTCGCGTAGTGAACCCAGCCTAGCAGCACGTCCGCGGCGGCCGCGTTGCCAACCGGCCCGGGCTCGAGCATAAATCGTGTTTTGTCGCGCCCGTCATAAATGGCCCTCATGGGCGGCAAAGGCTTCGAGCAGAAGCCTGCGGCGAATGGAATGTTGGTGCGTTCGTCCACAGGAAAAATCGCGGTGGGCGTGATGTCGCTTTCCAGTTGCCATTGAGAGAGCGTCGAGACTGTCCAAGGCACGTCGGAGCGAAGACGCCTCAACTCAAGAAAGCCTGACACCGTGATCATGTCGATCATGTCGGGCTGCTTTGCGTTGGGGATCATCATGCGCAGCGCGTAGTGCGTCTTTGCTGAGACGCCCCACACGGCGCTGTTCGCGACGAAGCCGTCTTTGCGAAATTGCTCGAGTCTCTTGGCGTTCGCGCGCTGGTGTGTCGACGTGATCATGATTTCCATCACGTCGCGATCGCCGGCGTTTTCGGAGACGAATGCTTCAAACTGTTCGATGGCAGTGCGCAGCACAGCGAGCGTTTGTGTCGGCGCGCCGTGCTTGGCCATTGCACGCTCAAACAACTGCAAGCCGGGCAGGCGCGGGGCGTGCACGACGCTCACGAGTGCATCGTTCTCCGTGACCAGCCTTGAAATCTTCCACGCCAACGTCTTGTCGAGTCCGAAGCGCCGAGAAATCTCCTGCGGCTCTTCGACATCCGCCCCAACCGATTGCAGTGTGGCAAAAATCGCATCGCGCAACGCCACCACGCGAGTGTGGCCTTCTCCTAGAAATGGATCGCTCATATGTGGGACGCTCTCTGTCAGCATGAACCCTTCCCAGACAACCCTCACAAGAATATCAACCGAACGCAAGAGTACCGCGGTCGAACTTACTCGACACGGCATTCTGCCTGCGTCGAACGACTTGCTTGAAAACCCGCCGGAGGGCAAAGTGTTGACGCCTGCCAAGGTGAGCATTGCACTTGCAGTTAGCCGGTCGGCCGCTCACCCCGTTCGAGTTGCAGTGCGTAATCAACTAGCGGATCTGAAGGCATTTCCAGTCGTTTCCCCTCCGCTCTTTTTTTTGCGTATTCGATGACGGAGTCCGGCACCATGAACGCAACATTTCCGCTCTCTCCTGGCTGAACCATTGCGTAGTACTCGAATCGGTGAGCACCTGCTTGAGAGAATCGCTGGCGGTACAGGAAAATGTCAAAAGTCGCGACTTTTCGTCCTTCTGTAGCATGTGTCGGAGCAAATCGGCGCCGAAATCGCACGTAGTTCTGGTCCTTCAACATGGGACCATAGTCTTTGTCATCGTCGCCTGAAAACGAAACCATCATTTCCAGTTGCTCAGCGAGTTGTTCGGGGAGGGCAGGACCCTCATCAGCGATTCCAAGAAACAATCCGGGAGCGAACGGCACGCTGCCGTCCAGGAAGGCGCTGTTGATCATGATCGGAGTCATGCTTCGCAGTTTTCCGGAAGTCGCGGCCCGCATGACGTTGTCTCGCATCTTCTGATGTTGCGATTTCACCACGAAGTGACGAATGATCAGGTGAATTCCGATAGGTGGACAGGCAAGCAGCGGGATACCTAGAAGAAGGCGGACGTTGCCCGGACGACTACCAATCTGCGGTTCAATGAGATTGGCTGTGATCTTCCCGTCCGAAGCAAGTAGGCGGTAGTACTCCAGAACGAACGGTTCGATTTTCGCAGCTGTGACGTCAGACATAGAGCCTCCCAGAGCGGTCGGTTACAGCATGTCAAATGAGGAACATCTCGCGATTGATTGAGCAAAGAGGTTAGGGGAGCGGCTCCCGCCAAGTGTCCGGCACATCCTTCGTAATACTCGCCGCCCCATCAAAGTACGCCGCATCAAACTGCCCCTTCCCATGCCACCGCCCGATCCGCGAAACGCCCGGCGCCGCGGGTGCAACATGGTCCGCAACCCGAAACGAAATCACGCTCGCCGTGCGCTCTAACGGCGGCGCAACCCACGCCGAATCGATAAACAGTGGGGGCCGTAGCCCCGCATTGATCTTGTTCAGATTAATGTGCACCGTCACGCTCGCGTCGTCAAACCCGCCCGCACCACTCGCATCTCCCTCGTGCCCTGTCACATTGATTGCGTAAGCACGGTTCAAAGGCCTGCCGTAGTACGCAACGGCAGAAGGGCACACAACGACAGACTTTGGCGTCAATGTCTCGCCCACAGTCGTCCCCTGCACGCCCGCCAAGTTCTGCACGACAACCGCCCAGTTCGGCGCATCGGTATATGGCCGCCCCAACGCAGGCGAAAGGCCTTTGTTGTCATCGGCATACGCCTGCACCAATGCCGCGCACGATCGCAAGTTTCCAAGACATACCACGTTTCGCCCCGCCTCGCGAGCCCGGCTCAGCGCAGGCAGCAGCAAGCCAATCAACACGGCGATGACCGCGATGACGACAAGCAACTCAATCAATGTGAACGCACGCTGTATGCGTTGCGGTTTGCAACTCTGCACGCAAGATCGTAGTGCCATCAGTGCGGCTTGATCGCTGACGTTGCTTTCAGCGGTTCGCGATCAACACACCCAGATCCGTGACTCGCGGAACACTCAGATATCGCGAGGACGACGGTTGTTGCGGCCGCCGCCGTCTTCTTCTTCGAGGTCGGGGAGTTCCTTGGCTTGGTCAGCCGTGAGGATTTCCTTGAGCTGCTTGAGCGTGGCGCGATCGAGGTCGCGTCGATCTCGGCGGAGGGTGTTGAGTTCTTCGCCCGCGGCTCGCATTGCGTCGTTGCCGCCTCCGCCTTGGCCAAAGTTTTCAGGCTTGAACTGCGTTTCGAGTTCGTCCCATGCTTTGGTCGCTTTGCTGGTCCAGCCGCTCATTTTGCTCTTGTAGTTTTCTTCGACCGCGGCGATCTTTTCCATCTGCTCGGGCGTGACGTCGGGCATCGCGATGGCCTTAGCGATCGCTTCTGCGCCGCTGGTCTTGCGGAACACTTCCGGGTAGGTCGCGGCTTGCACTTTTTCCGTGAACGCGGCGCGAGCGGATTCGGGCAGCGTGGCTTCAACCTGGCGTGCGAAGCGCTTGTTCACTTCGCGAACCTTGGTCGATGCTTCGCGGCGTTCGCTCATGAGTTTCTGCATCTCGCTGAAGTCGCCTGACTCGCGCATGGCGCGGAAGTCGGGCATGGGCTTGTCCATGAGCGTTTCGCGAGCCGCGAGTTCGCGGTCGATTTCAGTGTTGTATTGTTCGAGAATGCCCTCGGCGTCCTTGATTTGATCTGCTGGCAGGTTGAGATCGTGGACGACGTCGGCGACGTTGAGACGCTCGCCCGCCATCATGCCCGTGCGGAGTTTTTGGCCACGGCGAATCGTTGATTCAACGCTTGCCCACTTCTCGCTCTGTGCGGGCGTGAGCAGGGCTTTCATGTCGCTGAGCAACTGCGTTTCCATCGAAGCCTGCTTTTCGCGCTGCTTCTGCTGGGCTTCACGCATCGCGTCCATGTTGGGTGGGCCGTCGCCATCTCGCATTGCGTTGCGTGCTTCTTCGCGGGCGGCTTGCTGCTCTTCGCGGAGCGTTTTGAGTTGCTGGTCGTATCCATCCGCGAGCGTCATCGCGGCGGTGCGCTGCTCATCCGTCAGTTGCAGCATGTCGGCGGCGCGTTCGATGTCTTGCTTACGCAGTTGTTCGCCTCGGCCGCCCCCTTGCATCATGCCGCGCATGCCGCCGAAGCCTCCAAAGCCGCCACCATCACCACGACCTTGGCCGCCACGCTGACGCTGGCCTTGGCGTTGACCGTCCTGGGGTTGGGCGAGCAAGGTTGTTGCTGCGCCGGTCAGAGTGAGGAGGACGGCTGCGATGCGAATCGACTTGGTCATATGCGGGAACTCCAATGAAGGCGCGAGGCCTTGTGATTCAGAAAGCGTATCCGGAAGCGCGATGACTCCCGGCTTTATTGTCGGCCAAACGCGTGAATAGGACTGATATTGCAGGGATTCGGGTGAGCAGCCGGGGGCGAAAGCCCTAGATCGGTGGAAACAAGGGTTGGAAGGGGACATTGTGGCCTGTCAATTCTTGACAAAAATGTCAATTTCTGGAGAATTGGGACAGCGAGGGCACCCTGACAGCGCATGGACCACCAAGTCGAACGCGCGACCCGAACGAGATCACTTGTCGCGCTTGAAGTTGTTTCAGTCGTGTTGAATCCGTGCAGCACATGACACAGGAGCATTCCATGACCAGTCACAATGTCGAACGCCGTCTTGGGTCTTTGGTCGCGTTGGCGGGCATTGGCTTGATGATGACTTGCGGGGTGGATGTTGCACGAGGCGATTGGACTGCCGTGAGTTTGCTGCCGCCTGGGCGGACGGAGTGTCGGGCGCATGCTGCCTCGGGTGGCGATCAATTTGGATGGGTGCGGGTTGGGCTTCCGCATGCGAGTTTGTGGAATGGCTCGGCGGGCACATGGGTGGATATCAACCCGTCGGGTCAAGTGACATCGACCGTGTACGGCGCGGCGGGTGGGCAGCAGGTTGGTTTTTCAAGAACGAACACGAGCGGCTTGCGCGCGGCGCTGTGGACTGGATCAAGCGCGTCGTACGTGAATCTCAATCCGACCGGCGCGAACTCCGAAGCGAACGCGACCGATGGCACGCAACAGGTTGGCTACGTCGTTGTGAGCGGTGCGAATCACGCGGCGCTGTGGAGTGGCTCGTCAACGGGATGGGTTGATCTGAATCCAACTGGTTCAACACTCTCGAACGCTTACTGCATCGCAGATGGTCAGCAAGGCGGCATTGCACGCGTCGCGAATCTGACTCGGGCGAGTGTGTGGAGCGGGACAGCAGCATCGTGGGTTGATCTCAGCCCGCCAAACTCGACGCTCTCAGCCGTGAATGCGATCAGCAATGGTCAGCAGGGCGGATTTGCAATCGTCGGCAATCAGCACGCGACATTGTGGAGTGGTTCTGCTGCATCAATGGTTGATTTACACCCGGCGACGAACGGGCCAACCTCGGCGGTGCTCGCGATGAAGAACGGGATGCAGGTGGGATATGCGTACGTCGATGGACTGAGCCGAGCCGCGTTCTGGCAGGGCACGGCGGCATCGTGGGTGAACCTGAACGCGTATTTGCCCACGAATTACTCATCTGCTCAGGCGACAGCGATCTCTGTCGTCGGTGACACGATTTATGTGACAGGCTACGCGCGAAACAGCACGTCGAATCTCGACGAAGCGATTCTGTGGACGAGTCAGGTTGAGCCGCCGGTCGTTTGTAATGATGTGGACTTCAACAACGACGGCTCGTTCTTCGATCCGCAGGACATTGACGCGTTGTTGTCTGTGTATGCCGAAGGCAATTGCATTCCTGAAGCGGCGGTGTGCGACGACATCGACTTCAACAACGACACGAGTATTTTCGACCCATGCGATATCGATTCGTTCTTGCTGGTGTTTAGCGAAGGGCCTTGCACGCCGTGCGGACAATAAACACCGGCGCGATGGCACAATCCGGTAACTCGTTGGTCGTGCCGTGCAAACTCGGGCGAATTGTGTTATAATTCGCCTCATGGCGACCTATTACCAACTCGATTTCGAGAAGCCCATCACGCAATTGGAGCAGCAGATTGAAGCCGCGCAGCAGCGGTTGGCGGTCGAAGGGGGATCCGCTGGAGACGCTTCGGTCGAAGTGGTGCGGCGTGAGATTGATTCGCTGACGGCGAAACGTGCCTCGCTCATCAACGAGACCTACGCCAACTTGTCGCCTTGGCAAACGGTCCGCGTCGCGCGGCATCCGCATCGGCCCCAGACGCGCGATTACATCCAGATGATGTGCCGGGACTTTGTCGAACTGCACGGCGATCGTCGGTATGGCGATGATCCGGCGATCGTGACAGGATTCGCACGCATCGGCGCGAGCCCGGGCATGAAGGTGATGCTGGTGGGGCACCAGAAGGGCAAGCAGACCAGCGAAAAGATCGCGTGTCACTTTGGCTGCGCGCACCCTGAGGGATACCGCAAGGCCCTACTCAAGATGCAACTCGCAGCGAAGTACAACGTCCCGATCGTGACACTCGTTGATACGCCAGGTGCGTATCCGGGCCTCGGCGCCGAGCAGCGTGGACAAGCCGAAGCAATCGCCGTGAACTTGCTCGAAATGAGCCGCCTGCGCACGCCCATCGTCAGCATCGTGATTGGCGAGGGCGGCAGTGGTGGGGCACTCGGAATTGCCGTCGCTGATCGCGTCGCGATGCTGCAGCACAGTTGGTACAGCGTGATCTCACCCGAAGGATGCGCGGCGATTCTCTGGAAGGAAGCCAACGAACAGACGAACGCCCAAGCCGCGAAGAGCTTGAAGTTGACGGCGAAGGACAACATCGAACTGGGCATCATCGACGACATCATCGCCGAGCCCTCAGGCGGCGCGCACCGCGATCAACGCACCACAGCGACGAACCTCCAGCAGTGGGTGCTGTCAACCTTGACCGCGCTCAAGCAAGTGCCGATGGACCAATTGCTCGAACAGCGGTATCAGCGATTTAGAAAGATGGGGAGTTTTGTCGAGAAGACGAACTAGTTACCAGCTGATCACGCAATTTTCGACGAGTTGATATAGACGAAGCTAAGGGAGGTCAACTTTGGTGTCATCGTTTTCGTGAACTGTGGGCGTGTACTGAGTTGTGGTAATTGACACCAATATCAACTGATGAACGAGCCGAACGCGTGAGGCAAAGAGCTCCAATATCGCTGACGCTTCAGTACGTTTCTCTGCAATCGCATGAACTTCCTCCCGAGGTTGTTCTTTTTGCATTCAGAGAACAACTCACCAAAGTCAGGCCTACAATGTTAGTGTACGCTAATTTGTTCCGAGTCCTTTTGATGACGTGGAACGCGAATGAATAACGAATTCCAACAAGATCTCCTAGCCAGACTCGACGATCTCGCCAAACGTGTGGGGAATATTGAGCGACGCCTGGATGAGATCGCGCCAGCCAAAATCGAGATTGAATCCATCCCCGACACATCGCCTGTCGCGTCGATATTGGATGACTCACTCATCGAAAAGCCCGCCCCAGAATCTAAGCCCGTTTTCGAACCTGCAAAGCTCGTGACGGATATCAACGTCGACGCGGCACACGGCGTCAAAGCTTCAGCGCCAGAATTTCTTTCGCTGGCATACAAGCGAGAAAGACTTGCGCAGTTCTCGCAGCGTCAGCATGAATTTCAACGCGACGAAACGAATGAAAGCTCTGCTGAGTTGAGATCGCAATCCCACTTTGAAAGTGCGAGCTTTCGTGAAGCAAGCGATTCGCTCGAACTGGAACGCTGGATCGGCGCACGCTGGTACGCCGGTGCTGGTGCGTTGATTGTCGTGGTGGGCATCGGGCTCTTCATAAAGCTTGCGTTCGATCGAGGTTGGTTTCACATCGCTCCAGCGTTTCGTTGCTTGCTGGGCGTTGCGTTTGGCGGCGGGCTCATCCTGCTTGCTGAAATCGTCCGCAAGAAGGTTGCTCCGCTCGGAGCAGTGGGCCTCTATGCAGCGGGTCTTGGATCAATCTTCGCATCTACTTATGCGGCGTATCGCATGTATGCGCTGCTCGATGCGCCGATCGCATTCGGTTTGCTGGCGATCGTCGCAATTTTCGGGATCATGATTGCTGTTCGCGCGAAACTGCCGTCTGTTGCGATCTTGTCGCTCATCGCAGGATTCGTGACCCCCTATCTCTTCTTCGATGCGCCGCCGCGACCCTTTGTCTTGCCCGCATACACGCTCGCGCTGCTCGCAGTAGGGCTTGGCATCACTGCATGGCAAGGCGCGGGATATCGGGTCCTGCGAAGTGTCGCATGGTGGGGGACCATCATCAATGGTTCGGTCTGGCTCATTCGATCAAAGCCGGAGTTTGCGATCGCGGCACTAACCTTCCTTTCGCTGGTGTGGCTCTTTGTGCATGCTGAGTTGGCATGGTCTGCACACCGCAAGCAACTGAGCGTGCCTGCCGGTTTGAATCTCCTTTCGAACGCACGTGATGTCTACTTATGGCGGCCGCTGCTCTCGAGTTTCTCGACATCTGCCTGGGCACTTGCATTTGCCATCTACGTGATTCACTCATGGCAAGTGATTCCGAGTTGGCTCGCACCGGGTGCGCTCATGGCTGCGACGGCTTGCTTGGCCGGAGGCCTCGCGGGCTTCCCAAGGCCATTCATCGAAAAACCGACCACCGATATCGAGCGATTCGCAGCGTGCCTCGTGTTGCAAAGCGTCGGTGCTCTGATTGCAACAGTGACGCTTGCTTTCACAGGTGTTTATGAAGTTATCGCGTGGGGCGTGCTTTCGCTCTCTGTCCTTGTCGGCGCGAAGTGGCTGAGCGCTAAGCCCTTCTACATCTTCTCGCTGATCTCGCTGAGCATCGCAACCGCGCGTCTGGTCCTGTACGACTCCATGAACGGCTCGATCGCAGCCAATCCCGTGCACACCCTCGGACTGAATCTTTCAGTGTGGACCATCTGCATGGTGTGCTGCGCAGCGCTCTGGTGGATCGCCGCGAGATTCGTCGCTGACGAACCAAAGTTTGCTGCGAGAAAACTGACGCCCGCAACGCTTGCAGGCATCGGCTGTCTGGTGATGATGGGGAGTATTGCTATCGGAGCAAAGGCGCAGAGCCTGGCCTATGCCTGGATGGTCTTCGCTGTCGCGTTCGCTTCCGTAGACATGGTTGAAAAACGTTTGGGAGTGCTCGTACACGCGATGATCGCTGCGTTGCTTGGAACAATCTCCATCTTTGTCGCGTTTCCTTGGCTGGACTGGTCACAAACAAGATCGCTTCTTCACCCTGGCGTACTTGCGGGCCTCGCATCGGTCGGAACCTTTACGTATATCGCTTTTTTGGCAAGGCGCTCACCGCGCAGAAAGATGTACACGTATGTCGCAGCCGCGATCAGCGTCGTTGTCCTGTTCATCGTCACCAGTCTCGACGTCGCGAGGCTTGCAGAGCGAGTCTCCGTTGATTCGACGGCTCAGCGCTCGGCGCTCTCAATATGGTGGGCGTTGTTCGCTGTCGCCTTCATCATCGTTGGCTTCTGGCGCAGACTTGCTGTTGTGCGTCAGATCGGACTCATCTTGCTTGGCATTGCCGCAGCAAAGGCTTTGTTTCTCGACCTTGCAGGCGTGCCGCAGACTTGGCGAGTCGCGAGCTTCCTGGGTATCGGATTGCTCATGATCGGCGTCGGTGTGGTATATTCCAAAGCCTCAACGAAGTTGAAGAAGCACCGTACGGACATCGATCTTCTGAATCAGTGACAGGAAATGCGAAAGCGCGGCTTTGCTTCCCTACTTCTTCATCATCAACACCGCCAGCGCCACATTCGTCGCATTAAAGATCACATGCATCGTGATTGGCACGCCGATCTCTTTCGTGCGTTCAAATGCAACGCCCATGCAAAGTCCAAGCACGCCCACGCTCGCCGCAGCGTACCACGGGATTGCCTTCGTCACGTCGCCGCCGCCTTGTACTGCCGCGATGATCGCGGGCACCATGTGTGCGGCTGCGAAGAGCACGCTGGCGATGAGAATGCTTGTCCACGGGCGACCTGTCGCTTTCAAAATCGCGGACTGAACAAAGCCGCGATAGATCACTTCTTCAACAACCGGCGCTGCGATGATCGCCATCGTCGCGAGCGACCACGCCCACGGATTGTCCTTGTTGTTGAGCAGCATCTGCAGCGTGGGATGGCCCAGCGTTTCGATTTTCTCTTTCGTGATGCCCATGTGAATCATCGCGAAACCAAAGCCGCTTGCGATGACAATGGGCCACGCGAGTAGACCCGCGCCCGTACCCCACACGAGCGAACGAGCAGTGAATGCCAAGCCACAACCCTTGCTGCTACCGGCGATCAATCGCGACAAGATGATCGCGACGACAATCGCACTCAAGTACTGCAGCCCGGCTAGCACGGCTTGATTCTGCGGCGTATCAACCGCGCCTTTGTACTCGCTCGGAATGAACTGCGCGAACGCGCCGCCAACCAACTGTGCGCCCGCAACAAGAATCGCACACGAAAACCACAACGCAGCGGAGTGAGGCTCCAGAGATCGCTTGCCTGAGCGTTCGAGCGAACCGGGGCGAATGACGTCAGCCAGCAACAGGCCGATGATGACAAGGCCCGCCGCAACCATGTGACCCCACACCCACGGGTTGCTCTGAAACAGTTTGGTGAACTTGTCCGCCGCGTCCTTTGCTGTGTCACCCACGCTGCTCGCTGTCTTTTGCAGCGAATCGACCACGTCGGTGGTATCCGCGAACGCCTGAGGCGAGATGAACAGCGTCATCGCGAGTACAAAAATGACCAACGAGAAGCCAGAGCATTTCGACATCAGAGAGCTCCAGCGTTTTCTCTCAGCAAAGGTCTCTTGCACGCCGATCGGCGCGCCAAGAATCGCGGGCTTGAGCGACGGAGCGTCACACATCCCGGCTGGCCTCGCTAAGATCATCGCGCACAAACGCGAGGAAGTGAAACTACGCAAGTCGCAAGTCTCCTTCGCGGAACTCGAAGCGATGGTCGCGCAGGCAGAGCCCCCACGCAACTTCTTCGCAGCAGTCACGAAAGGTTCGCTCAGCACGCGAGTGATCGCTGAGGTCAAACGCAAGAGCCCCAGCGCGGGTTGGATGCGGCCTGAATATGCACGTGATGATTTTGAGCCTGAGAGCATTGCGTATGAGTACTTCGTAAACGGAGCCGCCGCGATCAGTTGTCTGACAGACGAGCAGTTTTTTGGCGGCAATTTATCGTACATCCAACGCATTAAGGATCGGGTGCCGCTGCCAGTTCTCCGCAAAGACTTCATTCTTGATCCCTGGCAGTTGTGGGAAGCGAGGGCCTTTGGGGCGGACGCCGTGCTTTTGATGGCCGAATGCCTCAACGACAGCCAGATCGTCGATATGCAGATTTTGGCGCAACAACTGCAACTGACGACACTTCTGGAAGTCCATTCGATGGAAAACCTGCTGCGGGTGAGGCCCCACGTGGGTTTCCCGCACGCCTCCTATTCCCTGCTGGGCATCAACAATCGCGATTTGCAGACCATGAAGGTCGACCTGAACCACACGCTGCGTTTACTGGATATGGTGGAGAATCGTTCGGTACTTGTCAGTGAATCGGGCATCAAGACCCATGCTGACCTGATGAGATTGGCCGCTGAGGGTGTGCGCATCGTCTTGGTCGGCGAACATTTGATGAAGGCCGAAAAGCCGGGCGATGCCCTGCGCGTCCTTCTTGAATTGCCGGAGAGTGGGGGAAGTGGTCCGATTGTGGAAGCGAAAGACGAGTGATTCTTTCGTGCCACCGACTACGGCTTTGCGTGGTCGGTGCCGGAAGTGGTTCGGGTGGCGTATTCACATTCGCACCGACCGCTCAAAGCAGCAGTCGGTGGCACGAGTTCTGGTTCCTAAGATATCAACTGCGAGTTGCACCCGGTGCAGCCTGCAAGAGTTCAGTTGGACTTTGTTCGTTCCTTTGGAGTTTGAAATGAGCATTCAGATGAGTCAGTTTGTGCGTCGTTTCTCGTTCGCGTTGGTGGTTGTGGCTGGCACCGCGATGACAGTGCCCGCGATCGCGCAGGATGGCGCGGCGGCTGCCCCGGCAGCGACCGAAGGCTCAAGCGAAGGCAAGGCACTGTTTGAAAAAGCCGCAAAGGCCATCGCTGACGCACAGGGCATCACCTTCAACGCCAAACTCACCCCCGAAGGCACGACCCTGACCCGCGCGTACACCGCCGCTGAAACGGCCGTGAAGGCTCTCCGCAAAGCCGAAGCGCCGGGTGGCTGGCTGATCCGCGTGACCGGCACCGCAGGCGAACAACGCCTCGACGTCGCCTGGCACCCCACCAGCATCGAAGGCGTCGACCACAACAAGAAGCAAGTCGTCGAACGCGCCGGTGCGCAAACCCCAGTCCCAGGTCTTCGCACAGGTCAGACGATGCGTCTGCCCAAAGTCCTGACCGCGCAGCCCTACAAGGACTCGATCAGCGCCACTGAATTCACGATGGAAGGCGAAAAGACCGTTGATGGCGAAGTCTGCGACGTCGTCGTCGCCGGTTCAGCGAGCGGCGGGCAGAAGTTCCGCTATGCAATCGCCCGCAAAGATTCATTCCCGCGCCTCATCGAACAACTCTTCGAAAGCGCGACGATGCAGGGCAAACTCACGATCGAACTGACCAACGTCGTGATCGACAACAACACGCCTCCAGCCCTCACCGAAAACGAAATGCGCGTGCCCGTTCCTGAGGGCTACACCGAAGATCGCCAGGCAGGCAAGCCCACCGTGCGTCCCGTCCCGGGCAAGCAGCCCTCGCCACCCGATGCGCCGGCAACCGCCGCACCCGAAAAGAGCGAGCCCGCTCCCGCAGCGACTCCCGCTCCCGCTCCAGCCCCCAAAGGCCCAACAGCCGCGGCTGACTTCGAACTCTCCACGCCCACAGGCGAAAAAGTGACGCTCGCAAGCCTCAAAGGCAAAGTCGTCGTCATGCAGTTCTGGGGCAGTTGGTGCCTTCCGTGCCGCGACTGGCACAAGACGCTCGCTGACAGCGTGAAAACCGTCGCAGGCGAGAAGATCGCCGACGTGCAGTTGCTCGCGCTCTCAGTTCGTGAACGCGACAATCAAAACGCAGTCACCGAACTCGCCGCCCGCGACGCGAGCTTCAAACTGCTCGTCAGTGCAGACAGCGTCGCCAAAACCTACGGCATCAACGTGTTCCCCACGACAGTCATCGTCGACAAGGACGGCATGATCAGCGCGACCGTGACCGACATCGACAGCGCAGCCGTGGACTCCGTGAAAAACGCCGTGCGCACCGCACTTGGCGTTTCCAGCGAAACCAAGGACAAGGAAGTGGCGGCGAAGTAATTCAGCGTTGATCCTCGCATGCCTCTTGATCTAGGACATGGAAAGTCACTCGATGACGCACTCGGCACGATTGGCGTTGTGACGTGGAAGGACGCAGCACGCGCGTCGAATCCGCTCACAATCGAATACCCCGCGCTGCCCGACGAAATCACCAATGACGCCGCCGCAGGCCGAGTCGATCCGCAATCGTGGTTCGCGAATTCTGCTCGACGCCTCGAACTCGAAATCGGCTGCGGCAAAGGCACGTTCATCCTCGAGCAATCCGGCGCAAGCCCCGACATCAACTATCTGGGCATCGAATGGACGCGCGAGTTCTACATGTACACCGCGGATCGCCTCCGACGTGCCTTGCGAACAAACGTCCGCATGTTGCACGCCGACGCCAGCGACTTCCTGCGTTGGCGTTGCCCCGACGAAACGCTCGACGTGATTCATCTCTACTTCTCTGATCCCTGGCCCAAGTCCAAACATCACAAAAACCGCGTCGTGCAACATCGCTTCCTCGCCGAAGCGTGGCGAACACTCAAATCACGCGGCGAACTTCGCGTCGTCACCGATCACGACGAACTCTGGGAATGGTGCACCGGCCACTTCGCTCTGTGGAGCGTCGTGCCACCGACTGCTGCTTTGAGCGGTCGGTGCGAAGCGTCTGCAACGTCGCAATCCACGAGCAATCGCACCGACCGGCCGGCGCCAGTCGGTGGCACGGAGAATTCTTCGTACGACACGCGCGTCCACGAAGCCGCAACTGCTCTCCTCGCAAAACTCCCCACGCCCCCATTCGAAATGTCCACCTTCACGCCTCCAGAGTGGGTAGGCGAAGGCTGCGTCGTCGGCACAAACTACGAAAAGAAAAAATGCGTCGCCGCCAGCAAACAACCGCACTCATGCGTGCTGCGCAAGCACCATGTATGAGTACTTTGCATAGTCTTTCGCATGGCGCGTACACCTTCAAAGCTCACACTTTCAACCGCTACGGCGGGAACGAGGGAAGATGCAATTCGCATCTTGCTCAAGGCATACTGGGGCTCGAAAGGCTGGAAATCTGGCACTGTAACTCCCAGCGAATTTGCCTTTTGCAAGGCGCATGGAGTCATGTTCGATGAACGAAAACTGGATCACGGCCAAGTACTTCGTTGGGCAATCGTTGAAAGAGATGCCACGACGAAAAAGCAAATCGTCGCTGCATTTCGAGCGGGAATCGCAAACAAACAGCCTCAATTGTGGTCGGCGTTGGGTTCTTGGGCGATGCTGATGCATATTGAGCACCACCGATTGCAGCGTCATCACGATAGATGTTGCGGGATTTGCGGTACGTTTCCCGGTTCGCACGAAACGGACTTGAATGACATGAACTTTGAAAGGTTCAAATGGGGTGGAGTACGGCACGACAGCGTGCTGTACGCTGCACACGATCTGTCCTGCTTGCGAAACGAAGGCCTTCCTGTTCCTGTTCGTAATGCAGATGATTGTCTTATCCGACTTTTGCAAGCGTGTCATCGCATGTCAATTCGAGATCGCGGCACAAAATTGCCCGCTGTCATAGCAAAGGCGACGGGGATTCCTGTGAGCAGTTGCGCATCAATCGCGGATGCACTCAGTTACGCTGGAGTGCTACGTCCTGCAGGTAAGCCGTCTTTTATCGATCAGTGGATCAACTATTCACAGGTCGTCAGTGATCCGCCAGACAGAGAAACAGAATTGAATTGGCCCTTGCAACACTGGAAAGGTCTCGACGGGGTTCATATTCCCAGCGTTGCATGGTGGTTCGGACGCAAGATAGCGAGTGAGGTATCAAAGTGAGTCACGCAGCCATCGTCCTCCTCTCCGGCGGACTCGATTCCGCAGTCGTCCTCGCGTGCGCCAAACGCGACGGCTTCACGCCGCACTGCATCAGCTTTGATTATGGCCAGCGTCACCGTCACGAACTCGTCGCCGCAGCGGAGGTCGCACGCGCAGGCGGCGCGGCGTCGCACATCTGCGTCAAACTCGACCTGCGATCAATCGGCGGCTCAGCACTCACCAGCGACACGATCGACGTGCCCAAGACCGCGTCGCACAAAGACGAAATCCCAGTGACCTACGTCCCCGCTCGCAACTTGACCTTCCTGTCGCTGTCGCTGGGCTACGCCGAAGTAAAACTCGCGAGCGACCTGTACATTGGCGTCAACGCCGTCGATTACTCGGGCTACCCAGACTGCCGCCCCGCGTTCATTCGCAGTTTCGAAGCCACCGCGAATCTCGCGACGAAGGCAGGCGTCGAAGGCAGCGGCTTTCGCGTGCGAACGCCGCTCATCGAACTGACCAAAGCCGCAATCATCCGCCTCGGCGCCGACCTTGGCGTTGACTTCTCGCTCACCCACAGTTGCTACGACCCCGTCTTCGCCGAAGGCAAAACCCTCGCCTGCGGCAAGTGCGATTCATGCCGCATTCGTGCCGAAGGCTTCAAAAATGCTGGCGTCGCCGACCCAACTCGTTACGCAAAGTGAGGCAGTCGCCTTCTAGCCATGAACGCTCCCCGAAGGCCGAGCGAAACAAAAACACAACTTTCCCTCCGCGCTCTCCGCGACCTCCGCGGTGAACACCTCTTCTCATCTCAACCAAACACGACACCAATACGCGCACACACTAAAACCTGTTCCGAAACAAGAATAAACGTCCGTTACGAAAGACTTCGAAGTATCTCTCGCTATTTTTCCTTTGCATCTCTTCTTTGTGTCCTTCATGTCTTTGTGGTGATTTCAGTTTTAGAAGAACCTCTACTTCTTCCCAAGCGCCGCAAGCAACTTCTCCTCATCCCACACCTCAACCCCAAGTTCCCGAGCCTTGTCCAACTTGCTCCCCGCCTCCGCACCAGCAATCACCAGGCTCGTTTTCTTCGACACCGATCCAGAGACCTTCGCCCCCATCGATTCCAGAATCTCGCTCAGTTGCGTGCGTTCATAATTCTCCAGCGTGCCCGTCAGCACGATCGTCTTGCCGGTAAACACCGTCGTTTCCGTGCTGCGTTTCGCCGGATCGGCGTAATCGTGACTCGTCAAATCAACCCCCGCCTCCGCAAGCGCCGCAAACGTCGCCTTCGCCGCCTTGCTGTGCAAGTACGCATGCACGACGTGCGCCGTGCCTTCGCCCAAGCCCGTTTCAGGTCGCTGCGAAGGTTCCGCCGCGTATCCAAGCGCAATCGCGCGATCCTTGGGAAGACTGCGAGGTCGCAATTGATCTTCGCTCGCCGCGAGCAGCGCATCAAGGTCCTTGAAGTTTTTCGCGAGCATCTTCGCCGTGCTGTCGCCCACGTGACGAATGCCCATCCCCGCAAGCACCTTCGCCAATCCCCGCGACTTCGCGGCTTCAATCCCCGCGAGCAAGTTGTCGACTTTCTTTTCGCCCATGCGATCAAGCGCGAGCAGTTTGTCGCGATACTCGTGCAAGTGAAAAATGTCTGCGAACGTGTTGAGCGGAATATTCGCCGAGCCCGCCTCGCGAATTTGATCGATGGTTTTTTCGCCAAGCCCGTCAATATCCATCTGCTTGCGACCCGTGAACCACACGAGTTTCTCTCGCACCTGCGCCGGACATTCCGGATTCATGCACCGCCGCGCCGTTTCGAGCGTCGGATCATCCTCCGCCTCCGGCGGCTCAACCTCAACCGGCGTATTGCACTGCGGACAACGATCAGGCGGCTCAATGGGCTTCGCTCCCTTGGGCCGCTTGCTCACCACCACGCCAACCACCTGCGGAATGATCTCGCCCGCCTTCTCAACATACACCGTGTCACCCACGCACAAATGCGTGAACTCACCCGAAGGCGGCGGATTATCCGGGTCCGTCGGCGCCTGCCGAATCCGCCCGTAATTGTGCAACGTCGCATGCTGCACCACAGTCCCCGCAAGCAACACCGGCTCCATCGACGCCCTCGGCGTGATCTTCCCCGTCTTCCCAACCTGATGCGCGACGCTGAGCAACGTCGTCGTTTTCCGCTCAGCCGGATACTTGTACGCGATGATCCAGCGTGGGCTCTTGGATGTTGTGCCGAGTTGGCGTTGCAACGCAAAGTCATCCAATCGCACAACCATGCCGTCCACAGCGTAATCAAGCGAATGACGCTTCTTGTCAAATGCGTGGATGGCTTTCAAAATCTCATCGACCGATTCGCACCGCGTGCTACCCGGATTTGTCGGCACGCCAAGCGCAAGCAGCGTTTCGAGAAACTGCCAGTATGTTGAATCAAGGGAATCAGCGCTCTTCGCGCCGCGAGAACCAGCAACATATTCACCCCGCCCATGTGCCACAAACTTCAACTTGCGTGAAGCAACAAGTGTCGGATCAAGATTCTTGAGCGTCCCCGCCGCAGCGTTGCGAGGATTCATGAACAGCTCTTCGCCTTCTTCCTCGCGTTCCTTGTTGACGCGTTCAAACTCCTTGAGCGAAAAGAACACTTCGCCTCGAACTTCCAACACCTTGGGCGGCTCATCTGTCGCAAGCGAGAGCGGAATACTGCGAATCGCCCGAGCCGCGTGAGTGACGTCGTCCCCCTTCGTCCCATCACCTCGCGTCACGGCATGGATCAACTTTCCATCTTCGTACCGAAGCGACAACGCGAGCCCATCCACCTTGGGCTCAGCAACAGTCATCATCGGAACTTCGAGTCCTTGCGCGGAAGCCTTTTCATTCGACGCCGCCCCTTCAGCTCCACCAAACAACCCCAGCCCAGAATCCCTCCCCGTTTTCTTCGATGATCGCTTGCCCTCACCCCCAACTTCACTCACCGCCTTCACCATCCGCTCAAACCACTCCCGCACCGACGCTTCGTCGTAACTGTTATCAATCGACAACATCGCCACCGCATGCTTGATGGTCTTGAACCCCGAAATCGGCTCACCCCCGACGCGCTTCGTGGGGCTGTTCGGATCATCCAGTTCCGGATGCGCCGCCTCCAATGCCGCAAGTTGCTCGAGTCGCCGGTCATACTCCGGGTCCGACATAATGGGCGACGCATCCACGTAATACGCGCGATTCGCACGGTTGAGCAACTCCCGCAAATCCGCGATTTGCTTCGCAATGGATTGATCTGTCTTGTGAGTGGGGGGCATAATGCGTCAAGTGGTCAAACGTGGCCAGCGGTAGGCGGGTTCGGCAAACAGCAATTCAAACCCGCACGCAACCTGCACC
The DNA here is from genome assembly GCA_046350435.1 of Phycisphaerales bacterium. Lineage (GTDB taxonomy): Bacteria > Planctomycetota > Phycisphaerae > Phycisphaerales > UBA1924 > BJHL01. The sequence goes on along the minus strand of JAXMAK010000004.1, from coordinate 281,107 downwards.
ATCGTTGGCCCAAAACCGCCCGCGCGAAACGCGGCGGGCAAAAAGACGTACAACAAGCGTCTGACGCACTGTTTGGCAGCCTCGCCCGACGGCTTTTTCACTCCGAAAAGCGTCGCTGGGCACCCGTTGGACGTTGTGCATGATTTATGCCTCGGATTGTCATATCCTGTCACCGAAAGCCTCCCGAGCAGTTTTTCTGAACTCCCGGTGGCTCGTCAGCGTTGTCTTTGTATGTCCTTGATGCCACCAGTTTTGAACGCTCCAGTTCCGCAATGAAGCGGTGGGGGTTCAGAGGCATGGTTGGTTTGGCGGTCGAGGTTCGTGGGTTACTTTGTTAAACGTCGTGCTGCTTCCAGAGCGATCTCTGAAACGGCACGGAAAGGGAAAGAACATGTTGAGCTATTGCAATGTTGGGCGGATGAATGTTCAGGTCGTGATGAAGCGGATGACGGTCGCGCTGGCGGTACTCGCCGGCACGAGCAGCGCGTTCGCCAAGCTGCCCCCGGTCTTGGACCGCGTGCCAAGCGAAGCAGCCATGGTCGGCACGATCGACAACATTGCCAGCTTCGAAAAGAAGATCGAAAAGTGGTCCGAGACCCTCAACATCTTTGAAAGCCTCATGGCAAATGGTGGCGAAAACCCCATCGAGCACATGAAGCAGATCACCGGCATGCCAGGCCTCAACCGCGAAGGCTCCGCCGCGTTCTTCGCGATGAAGAAGCCCGCCGCAGAAATTGAAGCACTGAAAGCCAAACACGAAGCAGAAAAAGCAGCAGAGGCAGCAGAAGAAAAGAAGGACAAGGAAGAAGGCGAAGCCGCCGATGATGAAGCCGGCGATGAAGCCAACGATGAGGGTGGAGACGAAGCCTTCGAAGACATAATCGAAAAGGAAGAAAAGAACTTCGAACAGTTCGACCCCTTCATGCTCGTCCCCGTGTCAGACTACGCAGCCTTCGTCAAGGGCCTGGGCGCGACCGACGCAACGGGCATCGCCGAAGTCAAAATGAAGGATGAAACGGCGTACGTCAAGGACGCTGGCAAGGGCTACGCAGTCTTCTGCAAGGACAAAGCCCCCCTCGAGCGTTACAACGGCGCCGAAGGCATGCTCGCCGCACACACCAAGGCACTCGGCGCAGTCGGCGCACAAGTCGACGACGCGACCGACATGATGATGTTCTTCAACGTCCCCGTCCTCAGCGCGGACATTGAAAAAGGCCTCAAGGAAATGCAGGAAAACGCGGGCGGCCAGATGATGCCCGGCATGGAACAGGCCAAGCAGGCCCTCTCCATGCTCCAGGGCATGGGCGAAGCCTTCACGCGCGACGCATCCGTCGGCATCATCGGCCTTGGCCTCTCCAACGCAGGCATCATCTTTGACGCCGGCGCACAGTTCAAGGAAGGCACCGAACTCGCCAAGATGTTCAATGAAACCGGCGACACCGTCCGCATTGTGAATCGCCTGCCCGAGCAGGAGTTCTTCGTTGTCTCCGCGATGGACACCAGCAAGCCCGGCATGAAGAAAATCATGCACTCCTACATGGACATGACCAAGTCCATGATCGACGGCGGCGCAAAGGGCGAAGAATCCAAGATGGCGGAAGCCATGCAGAAGATGATGGGCCCCTTCACCGACATGATGGCCCAGATCGACAACACCGATGGCTACGGCATGATGATGGGCGCAACGCCCGGCGGCCTCATGGGAGGCCTCTTCGTCAATACCACCGCCTACATCGAAACCAAGAACGCCGCGAGTTACCTCGATGTGATGCGCAAGTCCTTCGAAACCATGGATGGCCAGAAGTTTGGGGGCGTCACGTTGAAGGCATCAAGCAAGGCTGACGTAGAAAACCTCGCCGACGTCAGCGTCGCCAAGTGGTCCATGCAGATGACCGCCGACGGCAACGACCCCGAAGCGCAGCAGATGGTCACGATGCAGAACATGGTGGTCGGTCCCCGTGGCATGAATGGATATGTTGGCGCCATCGATAAGGGCGTCGTGATGACCTACAGCGACAACAAACTCCTCATGACCAACGCCATCGAAGTCGCCCGCTCAGGCAAGGGCCTTGGCGCAGAGGAAGATGTTCGTGCAGCCCAGGCCGTCCTGCCCGCAGGCCGCGTCATGGAAGCACACCTCGGCATGAAGACGATCCTCGAAACCGTCCAGGGCGTCATGGGCATGATGGGCGGCCCGACCGATTGGGAAGTCCCCGAGAAGGTCGCCCCGATCTCCATGGGCCTCACCACCAACGGCGGCGGCATCGGCGCCCGCTTCTACCTCCCCAACGACGTCATCATGGCGTTCAAGGACATGGGCGAAGCCATGAAGGGCGCAGGCAACCAAATGAACAACGGCGACGACCAAATGGACGACGGCTCGCCCGACTTCTAATCTGATTCAATCAAATTGATCGTGCCACCGACTGCCGCTTTGGGCGGTCGGTGTTTTTTTTTGTCTTGCAATCGCGCGATCGGGAGAGTTACAAGCGCGAACAGATCATGCTCAACTCCCGATCACAGCATGCTCCAAGCTCTCCGGATCCTCATACGCCAACCCAAACAACGTGTGGTTGAACGTATCCAGCGAGATGCTCTCCTGCGTGATGAACCCAGTCTGAGGCAGCTTGCCCAACCGATGCAAGTCCACCATCGCGCACACCCCAGCAGCCGTCGTCAGTTCGATCGCAGGCCAGACCCGGCCAAACAATTGCGTCGCAGGCACCGCACGCTGGAAGTTCAGTTGCATCGTCTTGCCGTTCTGCTCACCAATGCAGTTGATGAACACAACGACAACGTCCTGCAGCGTTCGCGGCACGCCATGATTGAAAATATCCATCACGAGTCGGCGGTCAAAGCCCACCTTGCCCGACCCCGCCCCGCGATGCGTCGTGTCTTCCGACGACAACCGCAAGTCCTGCAGCAGGAACTTCATGAGCCCGCAGTGACCCGGGTAGCGAATCGTCTTGTACGCGATGTTGCTGTGCGAGTGAGTCTTCCCAGCCTTCTTCAGCGTTTCGATCAAAGTTCCCACGCCGCCCGACGTGTAAAACGCTTCGTACTCAACACCCTCAAAGCTGAAGTTCTCCAGCCCATCAAGTGCCGGCACCTTCACCATCTTGCCATCAAGCATGACGTTGCAAGGCTCGCAGTACTCGTTGATGACGCCCTCGGTGCTCCACGTGACGTTGTACTTGAGTTGATTCGTCGGGAACTGAGGCAACGCACCCACGCGGAGCGTCAGCGTGTGAATCTTGTCAAACTGGCGAGCGATGTCGTTCGCCGCGATCGCGATGTATCCCGGGGCCAATCCGCACTGAGGCACGAGCGCAACCTTCGCACGCTTGCTCTTGCGATCCAATGCACGCACCGCGTCAGTAGTCTCGACGTCTTCCGTCACGTCAAAGTAATGCACGCCCGCAGCATTCGCGGCTTCCGCAATCCCCAGCACCATGTCGTAGGGCAGCATGCAAATCACGCTGTCCTTGCCCTTGAGCGCACGCTTCACCTGAGGCATGCTCGACACATCAAGGCGGATCGAGTCATACGACACGTCAAACGCGTCCTTGCCCATCATCTGCTTCACGCTCTTGCGAAGCCGATCCAAACCCTTCATCGCTTCCTTAAGCGACGCATCGCTGCGATCCGCGATGGTGACGTGGTACGAGCCATGCCCGCACGCAAGCAGGAGTTCAGCGACCGACTTGCCGACCTTGCCGGCGCCAAGAACGAGGACGTTGTGTTTTTTTGTGGGCATAGAAAGAGCTCAAAGCGAAAAGTGGAAAAGTGAAAAGCGGAAAATAGGAGCGTTGTAATCGGGGCGTGATTGTTGGAGAGGTGGGCAGGATTAGCGAGCGACGCCACGGATTTGCAGTCTCGCGTCATTACGCCAAAAGTGCTATCGGCCGTTCAAGACCCCATCTCAAACCAGTCCACAAGACTCACCATGAGTCGCCCAACCTCAGCGGAACTTGCTACCATTGCCGCCCATTCGTTCCCGTTGTTTCATGGACTTGTGACAAGTAATGACTGACCCAGACTGTGGAGTCCGGGTTTCTTGGAAAGGTGCTTTTCATGCCGCGTTCGATGCTCTTCACGTCTGAATCCGTCTCCATGGGTCACCCGGACAAAGTCGCCGACCAGATTTCCGACGCGATTCTGGACGCGATGATCGCCGACGACCCCTATTCGCGCGTCGCATGCGAAACCCTCTGCGCCACGGGCCTGGTCGTCGTCGCAGGCGAAGTCACCACCCGCACCTGGGTCGACATCCCCGAAGTCGTCCGCCGCACGGTTCGTGACATCGGTTACACCTCAGGCGACATGCGCTTCGACGCTGAATCCTGCGCCGTCCTCGTCGCACTCAACAAGCAGTCCCCCGACATCGCGATGGGCGTCGACCGCGAAGGCGCAGGCGACCAAGGCATGATGTTTGGATTCGCATGCCGCGACACGCAGGAACTGATGCCCCTCGCAATCCAGTTGTCCCATCGCCTCGTCGAACGTCAGGCCCAAATCCGCGTTGCCAGCACCATCCCAGGCCTCCGCCCCGACGCCAAGAGCCAAGTCACCGTCGAATACGACGAACACAACAAGCCCGTCCGCGTCGACACCGTCGTCCTCTCCACCCAGCACGATGCCTCGTGGAACGACCGCCAGCCCGAACTCAAAAAGCAAATCACCGAGCACGTCTTGAAGCCCGTTCTCGGCAACTGGTGGAACCCCGGCATCACCGTCCACGTCAACCCCACAGGCCGCTTCGAAATCGGCGGCCCGCACGGCGACACCGGTCTCACGGGCCGCAAGATCATCGTTGACAGCTACGGCGGCATGGGCCGTCACGGCGGCGGCGCATTCAGCGGCAAGGACCCGACCAAGGTCGACCGCAGCGCAGCCTACATGGCCCGCTACATCGCCAAGAACGTCGTCGCCGCAGGCCTCGCGGATCGCTGCGAAATCCAGCTCAGCTACGCCATCGGCGTCGCCGAACCCACCAGCGTCTATGTTGATTGCTTCGGCACCAACAAAGCCGACGAAGGCAAAATCAGCAAAGCCATCCGCGACACCTTCAAACTCACCCCACGCGGCATCATCGAAACCCTCAACCTCCGCACGCCCATCTTCTCACCCACCGCCCGCCACGGCCACTTTGGCCGAGTCCCGGGTAGCGTCGTCGTCGGCGGCAAGAAGTACGACACGTTCACATGGGAAAAGACGGATAAGGCTGATGCGTTGAAGAAGGCAGTTGGTTAACTGATTGCTGAAACTAGGAGCCAAAGCAATGGCAGACACGCAAGGAAATCCCAGTTGGTTTCTCTCCTGTGCGACCTGTGGCAAGAGCAAGTCGCTTGCAAAAGTGGGCGGCGTTCGTCTGGGCGCAGCTTCCAAAGGAAAGCGCGTGCTAGGCATCTGCTCTGGTTGCAAGAAATTGCGATGGTTGAAGCTTGAGAAACGCGTCGAAAAGTAAGTAACGTGCACGACGAACGAAGACCGGAGTAACGAACACGCACGCTGAATCAGCGTGCGTTTTTCTCTTTTGACAAAGTGCTTTCGCAGGATTGATGAATGGAGCGGTATGCACAACTCCTGCAAGGCCCTTCTGACAGCTGGGCTGCATGTTCAATCTTCATCATTCCACTCAAAACTCCGCCGCGTCTCATACCCCTCGCGCCGCATCCCCGCGTTCAAAATTAATCCCACCATCACCCACTGCGCAATCATGCTCGACCCGCCATGACTCAAAAACGGCAGCGTGATGCCGATGATGGGCAGCAGCCCGAGGTTCATCCCGATATTGACCACAATCTGCGCAAACAAAAACCCAGTGGCCCCAACACAAATCAATCTCGCAAATGGCTCGGGACTAGTCGCTGAAGTGAGCAACGCCCCCGCAATCCACACCGCAAAAAGCGCGAAGACGACAATCCCACCAAACAACCCAAACCGCGTGATGATGGGCGAAAACACCATGTCATTGTGCCGCTCGGGCAACGCATTGAACCGCTGCAACGCCCTGGCATGCTCATCGCCCACGCCAAAGAACCGCCCAGCACCAATCAGCCGCTGCGCCGTCACCGACTGCATATTGATATCAAGGTCCTCGCTCGAATCACCCTTCAGTTGCTGATACAGCCCGACAATTCTTGCCTTCTGGTGAGGCTTCAAAATCGGATACGCCAGCGGCGCGCCGAGCATCGCCAGCGCAACGACCAGCACCAAGTGCTTCATCTTCGCACCCGCCGCGATCAGCACAAAGAACAACGCTGGAATAAACAAAATCGCCGTACCCAGGTCAGGCTGCAAAATAATCAGCCCCATCGGCACGCCCGTGATAATCGCCGGCGGCAGCAGCCCCTTCAGCGTCCGATGATTCTTCCGATATCGCAAGTACCACGCGAGCGCAAGCACCGTCGCAACCTTCGCGAGTTCCGCTGGCTGCAAGTTGATCGGCCCAAAATCAATCCACGCCCTTGCGCCACCCCGAGGCCGCACGATCGAACTTGGGATAAACGGAATCAGCAAAAACACCAGCAAAAACAGACAAACCGCAAACAGCGGCCACGTCCAAATCCCAATCGAGCGATAGTTGGGCACGCAAATGATGCCGCACGCGATAATCCCCGCAATCACATACACGAGCTGTCGAAACGCCGTCGGCCCGATGCTTGGCTGCTTCACTGTTGACGCCGCAACTTGTGCAATCGTCGGTGCTCGCTCCGCAACGTCAATCGCATACACACTGAGCAAACACAACGCCAGAGACGCAAACACGACGAGCCACGCTGGCCCACCCCGCCGCAAAAACGCCATCACGCCGCGCGATGCGCGTTGGTGGAATGGTTCGGGTTGGTCGGTGTAGGACCAGGGCATTGGAAAACGATAAAGCGAAAAGCGATGAAACGATGAAGAGGACTTTGTGCTTGTCGGGGGATTGTGGTTGTTTGATCACCACAGAGACACAGAGGCACAGAGAGGGAAAGAGACAAGACAGAATTGTGCCACAGTTGTTTTCATTCTTTCAGTTTCTTTTCTCTTCCTCTCTCTGTGTCTCTGTGCCTCTGCGGTGAGCGAATCACCTCAACCGTCAATCCGCAAGTCGTTCACTCAGAGTAACCCCTCATCAGTCAACGCCTTCACAATCTGATTCACAATCGGCCCACTCACCTTACCACCCGACCCACCGTACTCAATCACCACCGCGATCGCAAACTGCGGCCGATCTCTTCCCGCAAGCACCACAAACCACGAGTGATCACCCGACCTCACCACCTGAGGCTCCAGCGGCCCGTCGCCATCCGGATCAATCCGAAGATCAGGCGCCGCCGCCGTCCCCGTCTTGCCCCAAATCTTGACGTCAGGCACAGTAAAAATACGTTCCTGTTCCAGCACGCCGCCAAGATGGTGCCCCGACCCCGCCGGATCATTAATCGCAAACCAAAGCCCCTGCATCGCCTCGCTGATCGCACTCGCCGGATACCCCATGTCACGAGGTTGCCTCACATCATCCGTCACCACCAGCCGCGGCTTCAAGTATTGCCCGTTCCGAGCAATCGTCGCATACGCATTCGCCGCGTGCAGCGCAGTCCAAGTCACCGGCCCCTGCCCAATCCCCATCTGAATCGCATCATCTTTCGTGATCGACGACGGACCATTTGTGCCGAGCGATCCCGGCGCTTCAAAGCCCGCGCCAAGCCCAAATCGCTCGCCAACCCCATAGTTCTGGAACGCGCCGCGAATGCCATCAGGCCCCAGCCGATCACCCATCGTGTAAAAGAAGATATTGCACGACACGCCGATCGCTTCAACTGGACTCGGATCGTGATTCAGACGTTGACTATGCGTGAGTCCATACGTCTTGAAAATCAAACATCGCAAGACGTTCGGGTTGTTGGTCAGGTAATGCCCCGTGCAAGCAATCCGCTCGCCCGGCTGCACCAGCCCGCGCTTCGCCGCCTCGCAGAGCATGATGGGCTTCACAATCGACCCGGGCGGATATTCACTCGCAAACGCGCGATTGAAAAATGGACGCCGAAGTTCATCAGTTGCGAGCGACGGATCCTGCGCAAGTTGCTCGCGTGAAATCGTGGGGCTTGATGCCGCCGCGAGAATATCGCCCGACGCAATATCGATGACGACCGCCCCGCCGTACAACTCTTGTCCAAGGTCCTGCTGCGGGCTGCTCGCTGAAAAATGCCAGGGTTGCACTGTCGCGAGCCCCGCTTGAGGCGAGAGCAACGCCTGCACTTTCGCCTGCAGCACAGCATCGATAGTCAGTTGCACAGACCGCCCGGGCGTGGAATCAATCGTCGAAATATTCCCCGATTCCAATTGCGTCGTTTGCAAACCCCGCAAGCCGCGCAGCCAATGTTCCTGCGATGCTTCCACGCCCGTCTCGCCGATGCGATCACCTTCGCGATACGCACCGCGATCAACTCGTGGCAGGTCTTCGTCATCCGTCGGCAGCAGTGCACGCTCTGCAAGGCTCGGATTGTCCTTCAAAAACGCCGCTCGCCGCGTCGTGTCGCCCTGAATCGTCCGGCCTTTGTCATCAACGCGATCCCCAAAGACCTGATTGCGAAGTTTGCCGATGAGCAATTGCCCGACGCCATCAATATCAACCGTGACGGGCGAATCGCGCAGCACGCTGGGATATAGGCTCGTGTCAAGCGTGACGATCTGATGCTCCAGCGGATACTCGCGCTGATTGCTGTCAGTTACCGACAGTCCCGGCACAATCGGCACGGTCTCCACACGATCCGCCGCCAGTTGCAGTTTCTCGCTCGCATCCACCGCGCTCAAGGCAATGTCCACCGAGTCAGTCGCCAACCGCCTCGCCGCGAAACCAACCGCGTCTTGCGCCCCGCGAGCGATCACATGCGAGCGAATCTTGTCCTCGATAGGCTCCGCCGCCTCGCGCTCAAACTTGCGAAGCATCGTCTCTGTCACTTCGATGTTCTTCTCGCGAGCATCACGCATGCGATTGTCCAGCCGCGCCCGAGTCACCGCCTGCTGCCGACGCTCGACCGTCGAGACAATCGTGTTGATGCGATCATCCAGTTCCTGCTGCGAAATTCCAAGCGTGTTCGCAAGCAACCGCCGAGCATTCGCGACATGCGCCTCATACTGCGGCTGAATCTCCGCAATCAATTCACTCTGCCCCGGCTTCCCAATATCCGACCACCTCGACCCCGCCATCCGAATCGCCGCCCGCCGCGCCTGCCGAGCCGCCCACGTGCCGTCGATCACGCTGTAATCCAGCAAAATGTCATACGCCGGCCGATCCTGAGCAAGCACGCGCCCCTTGCGATCCAAAATGCTGCCGCGAACAGTGGGGGTCCACACCTCGCGCGACAGCCGTTGCTCGGCGTCGACTCGAAGCGAACTGCCTTTGAGGACGGTGAGTTGGGCGAGGCGGCCAAACAGACCCAAACCGGCGATGGTCATGAGGCCGCCCAGGAGGAGGAGGCGGCTACCGAATTGGGACTGGACGAATGGGTTCACTGGTGTGTTCTGTTCGCGTTTGGGTTTAGGAGCGACTTTGCAGGTATGCGATTGCTTTGCGCAAAACTGGTTTTTACAAGCACTTGTGATGGATTAATCGAAAAACTCCAAAAAAGTTGCCCACTTTTCTGGCAATTTTTCCAGCATGGTGCATGTTATGTCTGTCTTGTCTCTCTCTCCTCCTAGTACTTGGCCGCGGGCGGAAACACGCAGCCAAGGTTTCAAGAAAGTGCGGCTCTCAGGCTGAAAAACAGCCAAATGCGGGGCGGCTTTCTTCACGGTGTCTTGTCTCTCTCTCCTCCTTTGCTCAACCACGGGCGGAAACGCGTGGTTGAGTGCTTTTTTGGGAAAAGTGGTTTTTCGGTCGACCCGGCGTGCGCTGGGTTTTGTTGTTTTTTGGACTCGAAGATTGCGCACAAAACTCTGGTGGACCGTAGGGGTGCGCGCGCGGGTGGTGGATCGTGGTGAGGTGAGGGGGCGTGGCAGGTTGGGACCGGAGACTTTTGTGGACGTGAGGTGGATGTCCATGACTGCGCGCACTTGATGGAGCGCGAGTTTGGGGGGCTTGACTGCGAGCGGGATTTGACACGCTCGTTTATACTTCATTGACAATGTAAAACCACATGGTATACTAAACCATATGGTTCTAGATCGATCACCTCGGCTTGATCTCGTGTTTCACGCGCTGGCGCACCCGGCTCGGCGGGCGATGATTCGGCAGTTGGCGGGCGGGGAGCGGAATCTCAGCGAGCTGGCTTCGCCACTCAAGATGACGTTCCCGGCGGCGACGAAGCATGTGCGGGTTTTGGAGAAAGCGAATCTTGTGCGGCGTCGGGTTCATGGCCGGGAACATGTGTGCCGCTTGCGTGCGGCTCCGCTGAAGGACGCGATGGTGTGGACGGAGCAGTTCAGACAGCACTGGGAGGCGCGGTTTGAGGCGCTTGATTCGCTGCTTGAGGAAATGAAGGCGGAAGAACGCACTCGGCCTCGTGCTCATTAGCGATGTTCATCTGGCGTGTACACGTCTATCTATTTGAAGACTGAATTCACCACAAAGACACGAAGAGCACAAAAAAGAAGTGGATTGGAATTGCAGGGACTTTGTTGTGGAAGCTACTCGCAGCGAGTTTCCGCCCACGGATTCTGAACAGATTCTCGATAAGGCACATTATGAAACCAGCGACACTGACAGTTTCCACTCCCACTGACACCACCATCGTCATGACTCGCACGTTCAAGGCTGATCGTGCGCTCGTGTGGGATGCGATGACGGATCCGGCGAAACTTCGTCGCTGGTTGTTCTCGCCGCCAGGCTGGACAATGAGTGTGTGTGAGTTTGAGCATCGCGTGGGCGGTCTGTATCGCTGGGTCTGGGAGGGCAGCGATGGCACACTTCAGATGACGTTGCGGGGTGAAGTGCGCGAATTTGTCGCGCCCGAGCGCATCGTGCACACGCAGATCATGGAGATGCATCAGTTCGGTGCGGTCACTGAATTTGTCGTCAAGTTGGAATTGGCGGACGCCAAAGGTGACACGGCGATGAAAATCACGCTGACTTTTCCGAGCAAGACAGAGCGCGATCAGGCGCTCACGTGGGGCATGGAGAAGGGCATGGAGGTCGGCTATGCACGCATCGACGGGATGCTTGCGACGCGGGCGTGACGCAACCCTTACAAGAATGCAAACGAAAGCAACAAGTCAATTTGAAATCAGTTCAACGAAATGGACATTCACATGAGTTCAATACCCGGCTCGGGCAGTTCCAGCGATCTACGCATTAGCACTCCCACTGACACAACCATCCTATTGACACGCACGTTCAATGCGCCGCGTCGGATGGTGTGGGAAGCGATGACGAACCCGGACAAGATGAAGCGGTGGATGCTGCCGCCTCCGGGTTGGGTGCTCAGTGTGTGCGACTGCGATGCTCGCGTTGCGGGTGCGCTGCGGCTGGTGTGGAAGAACGAGCAGGGCGATCAATCACTCTCGCTCAACGGCGTGTTCAGCGAAGTTGCGAGGCACGAACGCATGGTGCACACGGAACTGATGCTGATGGGTGCTGACCAAGTGATCGGTTCACAAGTCGAAACGCACGAGTTTGTCGACAAGGGGTCAGCCGCGACCACGATGAGGATTACGCAGGTGTATGTATCGAAGGAAGCGCGGGATGGCGCGTTGGGGTCCGGGATGGAAGTTGGGATGGAGGCGGGGTATCTCGAGTTGGATGCTGTGCTTGCACGAGGTTTCTAAAGGACTTTACAGCCGTTTGATCAATGCGACGATGTTCGCGACGACGAGCGCAAGCGTGATGCCGGATGCAGTCAAGTAGATATAGAAACGCTGCACGGCGTTGGATCTTTGCGCGTCGGGCGTTGCGGTGAGCCAGCCGTAGAAGAGAGTGAAGTAGAGGCAATAGAGGAACGCGAGGATGGCGAGGGGGAGGAGGACGAGGATGAGGCGGCGGGATTTGATTGAGGAGGGTAGTGAGTTGGTTTGTGGAGTGGAACGTGAGTGAGAGTTGGACTCATGGCGACTTGCGTTTCGCGCGAGTGGGGCGTTTGTGTTGATCGGCATCAATCTGGTCGCAAGGCCGACCAGATTGATGGCACGTTTGGGGAAGATAGCCGTGTCTCACTTCGACTCTAGTTTTGTGTTTTTGCGTGCGGCTGCAAGCTCTGTTCGATACGCCTGGATCTCGTCAGGATTGTCAAATGCGATTATTGCAATGGCTGTGCAAATGAAGTGTCCACGTTCGATTCCAGCGAGCTCTTGGCGTTTGTACTGAGCGCCATAGCACGCATTGTGATCTTCGATCCGAAGATCATCCTCGTTAAACATCGCAACATGTGGTGAGACATAGTCGCATGTTTCAGTTGCTCCGGCACCATTCTTGACCACGCGTCTGAACTGTTCGAAGATACGGTCCAACTTGTGAAGTGTGTCTGCATCCTCAATCGCCACGATGTGCGAACCCCATTGGAATATGGTTCCACCATCGCCGCCATTGATGTCCCAGTCTTCGCTGTCAATCAACAAAGACAGCATGTCACGTATGGACTGTGTGTTCTCGGCAATCCAGTCGACCTTTTGAAGCTCGACTCGATCGCTACGCGATACGGGCTGATACGGGTCGGAGCCAGCGAATGCACAGCCGCTAATTGTGTGCCCACTCGCAGATTCGTCGATGTGAAGGAACTTCCACAAGTCGCGAAGGTCGTAGATGCGATATTGGAGCAACGGTCTTTGAGGATCACGGCGGGTTTGTAGCAGAGCGAGTTGATGTACGGTCATCCTTTCGACCCACACACGCTCAATGGAACGGGGCCAAGTGCGATTTGTGCGTGCCGCGAGTTCATCGCTTCCGATCGGATCGTCTACAAGAAAATCAACAGGCCACAAACTGACGAGTAACGGGGTCGGCACTGCGGCTCGCCATGTGCGGTTCTTGATTTCTGGAACGTGCGAAGTCATGTGAGCGGCAAACAAGATCAGAGGAGCGAGCAGAGCAAGACGCCAGCGCCGATGTGTGCGACGTAGATCTTGTGTGGTTGCGCTGACATGTCCGCACTATGGACAAATGTGGCCCGTCACGTGGTTACCTTGACGAAGGACTGTTGATGCGGGAATGCCTTCCATCCGGTACTGACACTTTGGGCAGCGGAGGCGACCGCGTGCGCGATCCCAGAAGAGGGCCCAAGCACCGAGAGCCACTGCACTGATGGCCATGGCGATTGCGAAGATGAACCAGACGGTGTCGGGCATTGATGTGAGTTCGACGCTCGGCGGCGGTGTTGGTGCCGCGTTGTGCCATTGAAGTCGTCAGTTTCGCGGTGACTTTTATGAATTGGCGTGTTGGTGATTCGGCATCGAAGTCCTCTCAAAGCAGAGGACTTCGATGGCACGGATGAGGGCGTGTCATTCTGCTCGCGTGCATTTTGAGGGGTTTTTGTGGCGGATAACACGGGTTTTCGTGAGTGTTTTTGATTGACATCGGTGGTCTCTTCACGGATACTGTCTCAAGCGGCGCGAGAGTGCTGTGGGAGCAGGGGAAGGAGAGAGAGATGAATCGTTTTGCATTGAGCTTTGTTGTGGCGGCGTGTGTTTGTGTTCCGCAGGCACTTGCGGGGCCGGACTGGGTGGAGCAGGGGGACGCTGGGTCGCTTGTTGACACGGCGCAGCAGACGACTGGTACGGGGCAGATCAATTCCATTTCGGGGACGTTCTCTGAGGGCTTTGGCCTGAGTGATTACGAGGACGTGTATCTCATCACGATCTCGAATCCGGGTGCGTTCAATATTTCGATTGGGTCCGGGCCGGGCGTGCCTGGGTTGTTTATTTTCGATCCGACAACGCAGCGCGGCATATTGGGGAGCATGACGGGCAGCATCGGCAGTTTCTCGACGGACTTCACGGAGTCGTTCATTGGCACGCCGGGCGTGTATGCGATTGGCATCGCGGTGAACGGCCGGATGCCGGCGAGTGATTCGGGGCCGATCTTCAGTTTCGCATCGCCCGGCGAGATTTCGGGGCCTGATGGAAACGGCGGATCGCTGCCGCTGATTTTCTGGAACGGCACGCCTGGGACGGTTGGAGAGTACAACTTTGATTTGACGGGTTGTTCGTTTAGTGTGCCGGGGCCGGGGGTGGTGGGGGGTTTGGGGGTGGCGGGGGTTTTGGGGTTGAGAAGGCGGCGGTAAGCGTGTTGGAGTATCGTGCCATCGAAGTCGACGGCTTTGCGGCGACTTCGATGCATTCGCGACGCTCGGCATCGAAGTCCTCTCAGAGCAGAGGACTTCGATGGCACGGGGCAAATGCGTTTGAACGTTTGGCACAGGCAGCCCAAAGCGGCAGCCTGTGGCACGCAAGTTGTACCACCCGCCTACCTGCCGCCGATATTTCTGAATATCAGTCGAATGGATATCATCTAGTCGGGATGGCTCAATTTCGCACTTATTTCAAGCACGCTCATGGACAACACGATGAAGTGGTTGTCGAAGCTTTATCGTTTCTAGACGTGCTTGAGATGATTCATCGCGAGTATGCAGAAGTTATTGTATATCGCATCAGAATGGTTGAGGACGAGGTCACAGTGACGTTGCGATGTGCGCATTGCCTGCAAGAATTGGACCATCACATCGAATGGGGCGACAGGAACGATACGATTTTTCCATGTGAAAAGTGTGGAAAATCAATCCGGCTGCAAAGAGAACGAACTGTAGTGTCTGGAACTTCCGAGGCGAGTCGTGCTTCGCAAACCGATCGAGTAAACGGTCATCAACCGGCCCTCTCAGTCGAACATACTCGTGAACCGACTCGACTAGACCGACTTCGAACGACTATTCATAGGCCGGATGTGATTGTTTGGAATTGTCGTTCGTGTAAGTGGTCTATCAACTGTGATTGGCAAGATCGTGAGCGAGTACAATCGTGTCCCGAGTGCGGTACCAATCAATTTGTACCAGCGAGCGCATTCGCATGGAACTCGCGCGTCATGCGCGAACGAGAGGCTGAGCAGCAGGCAATCGAGAATGCAAGGCGACTGGCTGAGCATGAAAAACGTCAAGCCCAAGAAGCCATTCGTCATGCGGAAGTTCAGGAAGTTCTTCGAAAGCATCAAGCTAGCGAGACCGCAAGAGTTGAAAATGAGCGCAAGCGGCAGTTAATGATGTACGAGCTTGCGGAAGTAGCCGTGGGGGCCGGTCTGATAACGTCAATTGAAGCGTTCAACAGACTGTCACCTGAGGACATTTCGACGATAAAAACATACTCAGATATTGCGGATGAACTCCATTCAGATTTCCTTTCAGCCTTGGACGACAATGCAATTGCAGAAAAAGGCGTCGCATATGGTCGACCGACCGCAGTAGGGGCGAGTATTGTGTCTCTATTGAATGGTTACGGCTGGGTGGGTCTTGCCTTCGGCGCAATCGCCGTCAGTGCACGTGTGTTCGCGAATGATTGGAAGCGATCGCAAACAGCGGAGTATCAAGCGAAGTGGACCAAGCGATTTTCGCGGTGTTCTCGAGAAGAAATGGACGCGTTTTCTGCGGTGTTTGCATACAAGTATCCCTTACTTGCCGCCAAAGCTGCAAATGGATTTGACTCCCAAAACGCGTTCAATTCTGGAATAAACGGATAAATTGTACACTACACACCCGACGCCGAGCGTGGGGTACCCACCGATCAAAACTCCGCACTCCCCGGCGTTCTCGGGAATGGAATCACGTCGCGCACGTTGCCCATGCCGGTGATGAACATCATGGCGCGTTCGAAGCCAAGGCCGAAGCCGGCGTGGGGGACGGTGCCGTAGCGGCGGAGGTCGCGGTACCACCAGTATTCTTTGATGGGGAGGTTCATTTCGTTGATTCTCGCGTCGAGAACGTCGAGGCGTTCTTCGCGTTGGCTGCCGCCGATGATTTCGCCGACGCCTGGGACGAGGACGTCCATCGCGGCGACGGTGTCGCCTGGTGCGTTGTCTGTGCCGGGGGCGTTGAGGCGCATGTAGAAGGCTTTGATTTGTTTGGGGTAGTTCATGAGGATCACGGGCTGCTTGAAGTGTTCTTCGGTGAGGTAGCGCTCGTGTTCGCTCTGCAAGTCGGTGCCCCACTTGACGGGGTACTCGAATTTTTTGCCTCCGGCGATGGCCTTTTCGAGGATTTTGATGGCTTCGGTGTAGGGGAGGCGGCGGAAAGGCGCTTTGAGCACGTGGTCGAGGCGTTGCAACAGACCCTTCTCGATGCGCTCGTCGAAGAACTTCATGTCGTCGGGGCGTTCGGTGAGGCAGGCGTTGATGAGGTACTTGATGAAGTCTTCGGCGAGCTCGCTGTCGGCTTGGAGGTCGGCGAATGCGATCTCGGGCTCGATCATCCAGAACTCGGCGAGGTGGCGGGATGTGTTGCTGTTTTCAGCGCGGAAGGTGGGGCCAAAGGTGTAGACGCGCGAGAGGGCGGTGCAGTAGGTTTCGACGTTGAGTTGGCCGGAGACGGTGAGGTGGGCTTCTTTGCCGAAGAAGTCTTTGCAGTGATCAACCTGCCCGTACGTCCACGCGGGCATGTTGGGCTTTTTGGAAAACTCTTCGCGGAGTTTTTTGGCTTCGGCGGATTCGTTTTCCGGCGCGATGCGTGGCAGTGGGCGCATGAGGTCGAGCGTGCTCACGCGGAACATTTGGCCTGCGCCTTCGCAGTCGCTGGCGGTGATGATGGGGGTGTGGACGTAGAAGAAGCCTCGCTCGTGGTAGAAGCGGTGCATCGCCATCGAGAGGGTGTGGCGGATGCGGGCGACGGCGCCGAAGGTGTTGGTACGGACGCGGAGGTGCGCGTTTTCGCGCAGGAACTCCATCGTGTGTTGCTTGGGTTGAATCGGATAGTGGTCGGGATCATCGACCCATCCGATCACTCGGACTGCGCCCCCCTGAGCAGGATCTGCACTGATTTCTTTACCGCCCTTAGGTGTGGCGACGATGGTGCCGTCGCATTCGACGGAGCAGTGCGTGGTGAGTTTGCTGATTTCGCTGGTGTAGTTGGGGAGCGAGCCTGGGCAGACGACTTGGATCGGGTCGAAGCAGGTGCCGTCGTGGATGTTGAGGAACGAGAGGCCACCCTCGGCCTTTGAGTCGCGGCGAGTGCGGACCCAGCCTTTGACGGTGACTTTGGTGCCAACTTCGGACTTGAGAGCGTCGCAGACGCGGAGCCAACGGGGGGAAGACATAGAAACTCCTTAGGGGTGGGGATTCTACGCGAAAACAAGAGCCGAAGGGCGCAAGCCCTCGGCGGGAGAGGGCACGGCTGTGGGAATGGGTGCTTTGTGCGTGGCGTGCGCATAGGGAAGTTCATGCCGGGGGCTTGCGCCCCTCGGCTCATGTTTTGATGTACAATTTCAGATGTTCAATCAGCCGCTCGCGTACTTTCTGACGTGGTCGTGCTATGGGAGTTGGTTGCACGGGGACGTGCGAGAATCGGTGGATCGAACGCACAACGCGTTTGGCACGGCTCGACTGGATCCAGACGAGCGGGCGCGCAGAGCGAGGGAAAAGAACTTGTGTGCAGCCCCCATGTTGCTTGACGATGTGTCAAGACCGGTCGTGCATGCGGCGATCGTCGATCATTGCACGCACCGGAACTGGGCCTTGTTTGCAGTCAACGTGCGCACGACGCATGTGCATGTTGTCGTGCAGGCGCGGGACTACATGCCAGAAGTGGTGCTGGATCAACTGAAAGCGTGGTCAACCAGGCGGATGCGCGACGCGGGGTTGGTTTTGCGAGATGCGAAGGTGTGGACAACTCACGGCAGTACGATTTACATATTTGATGAGGTGAAGTTGAAAGAAAAGGTTCATTACGTTTTGCATGAGCAGTAATTGGGCAATTCAAGAGCCGAAGGGCGCAAGCCCTCGGCGGGGGGGCAAGTTGTGAGAATCTGCGCCCATGTGGGACGTGCGCAAAGGGAAGTTCATGCCGGGGGCTTGCGCCCCTCGGCTCTTGTTTACTCGCCGCAGATCGTGCATGGGCCTTCGCTGTACACGAGCAGGAAACTGTTGAAGTCGCAGGGGTCGAAGATGCCGGTGTCGTTGTTGAAGTCGAAGTCGTTGCAGATGTTTTCTGCGGGGATGCATGGGCCTTCGCTGTAGACGCTGAGGAACGCCTCGATGTCTTGCGGATCGAAGAGTGAGAAGTCGTTGTTGAAATCAATGGAGTCGCAGATGAGCGGACATTCGGGGCGTTCGACTGTGTAGGTCACGGTGGTGCTGGTTGCCCCGCCGCAGGGGCTGATGAATTGGCAGCGCAGGAGGTAGTTGCTTTGCGAGCCGGTGTAGGTGGGGGTCATGCCGATGAATTGGCCTGTTGCGCCGAACACTTGGAGGCCGCGGCCATCGGGAAGGGTGTTGGCGCCGTCAACGAGTGGGATCCAATCGTTGGGCGCGGAGGCGAGCGTGATTTCCCATTGCTCGGTCAGTTCGTGTGAATTGCTGACGGCGACGGCGAACGCGCTGCCTGAGGTGTTGGGGCAGCCTTCGATATTTTCGGGCTGCTGTGTGATCAACGTGCCTTGTTGGAAAGTCACTGTTGCTGGTGTACTCGTCACTGTGCCGCAGGAGTTGGTGATGATGCAGCGATAGTTGCCGTCGCGGCCATTGCCGCACGTGGCTTGGCCCACGCGGAGTTGGCTCTTCGCGACGCCTTCAAAGTCCCACTCGCCGCCGTAGGGGAAGCCTGAGCATGCTTCGCTGAGGTTGAGCCATTGGCCTGGGTTCTGCGGGTCTTCGCGCTGCCACTGATATGTCATGGGCCATGTGCCGCTGGCGAAGACGTTGAGCGAGACGCCGAAGGGCGTGTATTGGATCGAGACGTTGCTCACGGGCTGCACGGCGATCGCGGGTGGGCTGCAGGAGATGCCTGAGCCGTTGAGATACAGCATGCCTTGGTTGGTGGTGAAGAGGCCAAGGTTTTGCGGCGTGCAGGTGGTGCGTGCGTCGGTGAGGGAGATCGCGATGGCGTTGCCATCGGCGCTGAGGCAGCGTGCGCCACTGATGGTGATGCCGGGCTGTGTGATGGAGTTGCCTGGGAACGCGGAGTCGAGGTAGGTTCCGAGATCGATGGGCGTGCCATCGTTGAGGGTGGGCTTCCAAATGAAGGCGCGGCTGATGCGGTCGAAGAAGTCAAAGCCGTAGGTTGCGGTGCCGACGATGGTGTTGCCATCGCTACTGATCGCGGCGACGTTCAAGCCGCTGAGCGCCTTGGTTTCAACGCCATCGAAGAAGTCGACGGGAACGCCAAGGGCTTCGGGCGTCCACGAGTTGTTGGGCTGTCGTGTCCAGCGGACGAGTTGGAAGGCATTGATGCCGAAGGTTGCTTGGTTGAAGGTGGGATCGGTGAGGCCTGCGATGGTTGTGCCCGTGCCGTTGACGGGGAAGGGTTCGGAGGGTGAGACTGTGTTGAGAATTGTTTGGACGCCGTTGGTCCAGACGCAGGAGCGGCGTGCGGAGTATGGGCCGAACTCGGGGTCAACGACTTCGCCAATGTCGTAGCCTGTGATGACGGAGCCATCGTTGTTGATGTAGTCGGCGCGGGAGGTGGTTGTGCCGACTTGGACGGGCAGGGGCGTCACGGTGTTGAGCGTGCGATCTGCGATGAAGGCGTAGAAGTCTCCACACTGACCGGATGCAGGACCGCCACCAAAGCCTGTGAGGCCAGTCCACCATGCGCCGCCCACCATGTAGCGGCCATCGCCAGAGATGTCGTTGACGGAGTTGATGTTTGAGTCGCAGCGCGTGCCGCCGTAGTAGCGGTTGGTTGCGGTGTCGAGAACGCGTTCGAGCGAACCGGCGTTGATCCAGCCCGTGCTGCTTGTCCAGCTGTGGGCGATGGTGGGGATGCTGCAGGGGTTCGGAGACGGGAGAGGTTCGCCGGGCGTGCAGTCGCCAAATGTGCAGTAGCCAGCGAAGCAGTTGAGGTTGCCCCAGTTGGCGTCGTTGTTCTTGCCAGTCGCGAGCACGCTGAGGTTGTTGCTGGCGCGGATGGGTTCGACGGAGAGGCCAGTGGCGGGTATGCGAGTGAAGCCTGCGGCGCGATCCCACGTGAAGATCGCGTACTGCTCGATCGCGGCATCAAAGAGCAGGCCGGTTGCTTTGGTGCCGTCGGAACTGATGTCGTCGGCGAGGTTGTTCATGATCAGCACGGGCTGGGCACTCGCGGCGGAGACGAGGGCGAGACCGGCGAGCGTGGAGAGACGAAGAGCGGCGGACTTCAAGGCCATGGTGAAACTCCTATCACGAGAGGGTGGGTCAATACTAGTGGACGACGGAGTTTCTGTAAAGAAAAATCTGCAAGCCAGAAGTGCTTATTTTTCAGGCAGAAGGGTGAATTGTTGCAGTTGTTATGGGGCGAGTGATTCGGGTGAGAAAAGTGGTCTATTCAATAGACTTCCATGAACACACGCCGGGTGGGTTTGACTTGCTTGTGGAGCATCTGGCGAGTCCAAGATTGGGGGTTGGCGAGTGTTTCGGCGTCGGCTTCGATGTACTGCTCTCTTGCGGCTTGGGGTAGGTTTGTGAGTTTCTGCAGGACGCCTAGTTCCATGCCGGCGATGCCGCACATGTAGATGAGGCCTCGGTCGGATTCGAGGATTGGGCGGAGGGTGTCGGCGTTGAGGGTGAGGCGGTCGTGGACGTACATGGCGGGTTTACCGTCACTTTGTTTTTCGCGGCTTATGGCAGTGATGTAGTGGAAGTTTTTGTATTGCTCGGCGAGGGCGAGGAGGTCTTTGTGGTAGAGGAGGTCGGTGGCGTAGGGGGAGCCCATGAGGAGGGCGATGTTGGGTTTGCGGGTTGATTGATTGTTGAGAAGATCGAGGAGCATGCCTCGGAAGGGGGCGATGCCTGTGCCTGTGGCGACGAAGACGTAGTCGTGTTCGTCGGCGCGTTGGGGAAGAACGAAGCGTTTGCCGCTTGGGCCGGTGAGTTGGACTTTGTCGCCTGGTTGACAGTCGCAGAGGTAGTTGCTGCACACGCCCAGGAAGAGTTTGCCGGTGTCCCAGTGTTCGTCGATCGTGCGTTTCACTGTGGTTGCAACGATGTTGCCTTTGCCGTCTTCGCCAGTGGTGGGTGAAGAGAGCGAGTAGAGGCGGAGTTTGTGGGGCTTGTTGTTGGCATCAACGCCCGGCGGAAGCACGCCGAAACTTTGGCCGCTGACGAAGGAGCCAGCGAGGGGTGTGCCTGAGACGTCGAACTCGATGTGACGGACGACGCCTGCGGCTTTGCCGTTTGCGGTGCAGCGTTCGTTTTTCACCACGGTGCCTGTGACGGGCGAGACCGGGGTTGCGAGGTGCATTTTGGCGGGGACGAGTTCGGGGCCGGTGATGGTGGACATTGGGGGATTGTTGGTGTGGGGTGAGGTTGAGTGCGAGTTTATGAATTTGGAGTGCGCCCACCCCAACCCCTCCCGGGGGGAGGGGCTTTGCGAAGGCGGTGGAATATTGGGGGCGCAAGTGAGTCTTGCTACAGTGAAAAGGCCGGAGTGGGATTCGAACCCACGAACAACGGATTTGCAATCCGCCCCATTAGACCACTTTGGTATCCGGCCGGGTTTTGACGCGTCCAGCCGGGGTGAGCGGTGGGCGTGCAGGGGATTGTAGCGGGGTTGGTTGATGGTGCAAGAGAATGCGGGTTGTTAGACTGTGTGATTGCGGGATTCAAATGAAGAGATTTCGCATGGCCTAGAAGGCCATGCGACACACGGGCTGGAAGCCCGTGCCACCGATCATGCGATTGCCTGGATTGTTTCAGTTGATTGGGGATGTGTCAGCCGATGAAGGGGTTATGGAACGAGGCATGAGACGGCAGATTGAGCATCGTGTTGGTTGCGGGGCGTGGGCTTTGTCGCTTGCGTTGAGCGTGGCGGCTTTCGCGCAGGGACGTGGGGATCTGCCGGCGGTTGCGCCGACGAATTCCAACAGCAGTCAGACGAACGTGGAGCCTTCGATCAAGTTGTCGATCTCCGGGTTACCTGATGGGTTTGAGTTGAAGCGATCATCGACGTTTGCCGAGGGGACGATCGTGAGTGCGGTGCCGGGGATGTTGCTCAAGACGGGGGCGGGCGACTTTGTGTTTTTGCCGGATGAGGGAACGCATGTTTCTGATGCGACGCTCGCGCCGGTTGCGCCGGCGATGGTGTTGCTGCCTTGCCAGAGGCTGGCGCAGATTGCGACTTCGCTGCAGAGCCGGGGTGATCGGGCCCGCGGGACGATTTCGGGGCAGTTGTATTCGTATCGCGGGCGCGCATTTGTGCTGCCGACTTCGGTGGTGTATGAGAGTGCGAGTGATGTGAGCAAGGTGGAGGCTGGCGATCAGGCGGGGGCGAAGTCTGACTCGGGAGCGACAGCGAAGAGTGACGCGGCGGCGGACCCGAAGGCTGAGGTAAAGTCTGATGCGAAGTCGAAGGGCGAGCCCGATGCGAAAGGCGATCAGAAAACTTCGCAGCGAGTTGTTCTGCCTGCTGGTGGGGCGGGTGGTGGTGGCGTCAGTGATGGGAATGGAAAAATAAGCGAGGTCATTCGTGATTTTGAAGCCGCGTGGTCGACGCGGCGAACTATCTCGCGGCCTGAGCGCGTGGCGAATGATGCAAGCGCGGAGAAGACTGCAAGTGGCGAGGCGAAGCCCGTGACGCTCGTGCCTGAGCGCACTTTGCTATCGAATGTTCGTGGCAGGCTTGTGAGGCTGGCTGAAGCGTCGGGGCGATTTGCGTTTGCGGTGGATAATGATCCCAACAGTCCGACGGCGGGCGTGCAAGTGCCTGGCGCGACGGTGGTGGGGGGATCGGGGGCATCGGCGAATATCGGTGCGACTGGGCCCATGCTGATTTTGCCCAATCGTCAGTTGGAAATGATCGAGGACGCGGTGTCGCAGATGGGCGAGAACGCGGCGTTTTCGCTCACGGCTCGCGTGACGGAATACAAGGGCGAGCGGTATGTGTTGCCGATCGCGTTTCGGGTGTTGGCGGTGAGTGATATCAAGCCGGCGCAGTGAACGGTGCAAAACTATCTGAGAAGTCCGCCTCGCCTGAGCGTTGAGAGCACCAATTGATCTACCGGCGTTGATGTATCTACCAAGGCGTATGCGATGCCTCGCTCCAAGCATGCGCGTTTGACTGCACTGTTGTGGGTGGACAATCCAGCTTTATATTGAGCGATGCTTGCGGGGCTGATGGTGACTTCGACGGCCTTCGCGGTTTCGGCGTCGGTCAGGCGCAGGTCGCCCACGAGTCCTGCTTCGGCGAGTGATGTGGGGTCCAGTTCGCCAGGCGAGAGCACTTGGATGCACCACGTGTCGTATGTGCCCGATGTAGCTCCGGTGAGGAAGGACAAGCCTCGCAGCGATTGCAGCGAGCCAAGCATGTCTGAGATGTACACGCAGATGCCTCGGCCTGCGCTGGATGTTCCCAGTGTGCGGAGGGCTTCGATGTGTTGTTCTTCGGTGAGGCGTGCGGTGCGCTCGGGCTTGGTTGCGTCGGTGATGAGTTCCAGCGCGAAGTCTGTCAAGCGGCGGACTTGTGTGCGGCCTCGCATGGGCGCGAGGCGGCGAATGGGAGGCAGTACTTTGCGGGGCTCGGCGCTGAGAGATGCAGTGCCGTCGTCGACAATGCGGGGTGTGAGGCCGATGGCTGAGACTGTCACGCGGTTTTGATTGACGAGGCCGACGTATCCAAGCGCGGCGGCGAGGCGGCAGGCGTACACGAGTTTGTTGGGTTCGCCAACGTCCATCGATGCGCTCGTGTCGATGATGACGTGCAGCGACAGGTCTTCCTCTTCGCGAAAGAGTTTGACGAAGAGTTTGTCGAGGCGGCCCAGGATGTTCCAATCGATGTGACGGAGGTCATCCCCCGCAACATACGGGCGAAAGTCGGCGAACTCGACGCTGCGGCCTCGGCGCTTGCTGCGGCGCTCGCCCGGCAATTTCCCTGCGAGGAGTTTTTGACTGACGATGTCGAGGCGATCGAGCGTGCCGACAAGGGTGGGACCGAGCAGGTCTTCGACGGTGCGGGGGCGTTGGGAGGTGGAGGGGAGCACGGGCGAGTGACGAAGTGACTTAGTGAAGAAGTGACTGAGTGAAAAAGCCAACTGCGGGTGCAGTTGGCTTGGTGTGACGAGGGGATAGTAGGTTGAGTTTGCTTGTTTACTTCTGTGCGAGCAGTTCGTCGATCTTGCGGAGCATTTCTGTGTCGTCGGGCTTGACGCGTGAGGAGTACTTCGCGATGACGTTGCCTTTGCGATCGACGAGGTACTTGTTGAAGTTCCAGGAGACGTCGCCGCCGATGGGTTCGGGTTGCGTGGTCAACTTCTTATAGAGCGGGCAGATGTCGTCGCCTTTGACGGAGACCTTTGAGAACATCGGGAAGGTGACTTTGTACTTGTCGTAGCAGACTTTCTTGATGTCGTCTTCGGTGCCGGGCTCTTGGCCGCCAAAGTTGTTGGCGGGGAAGCCGAGGATGATGAAGCCGCTGTCTTTTTTGTCGGTGTAGAGTTTTTCAAGGCCCGTGTATTGGTGCGTGAAGCCGCACTCGCTGGCGACGTTGACCATGAGAACGACTTTGCCTTTGAAGTCGGTGAGGTTCTTGTCCTTGCCGTCGATGTCTTTCATCGTGAAGTCGAGGACGTAGGGATCGGCCTTCTTTTCTTCGGTGGTCTTTTTGTTGTCGGTGTTGGTTGCGGGCTTCGCGCCGTCCGTCGATGCTGGGGTTTGGGCCGGGGCAACCGCTGGAGTTGCGTCGGGCTTCTTGTCGTCGTCGTGACGGTTCATCGCGATGACGCTGGTGACAGCGATGCCACTGATGATCGCGATGTACGCGCCGCTGGTCTTGCCGCCACAACATAGTCCGCACTTAGCCATTTCGAGCCCTTTCAAGAATGCCTTGCGTGAAGCACGCGAGGTTTGCTCACCATTGTATCGTCACAGTGTTTCCCGTTACTTAGGTGCCTCCTACGCTCAGGCGTGGCAGCCAAAAAGCAACCAAACGCGAATTCGGATGGGAAGCACGCGGGCCTGGACCCTGCGGAATTCGAGCAATTATCCTTTGAGCAAGCCGTGGAGCGATTGGAGGAGATCGTTCGGCAAGTCGAACAGGGCGAAATCGGGCTTGAGCAGTCGATTCAGGAGTATGAGCGGGGGATGCTGCTGATTAAGCGGTGCAAGGATGTGCTTGCACATGCGGAGCAGCGGGTGGAAGAACTTTCGCGCGATGCGATGAAGAAACGCGATTAACGTGCCACCGACTGGCGAAGCCGGTCGGTGCGTCTTTGTGACATTCACGGCGGATTGACGTTCGACCACCGACCACGCAAAGCCGTAGTCGGTGGCACGCATCATTTGGCTTGCCATGGCAACGCTGCGAGATCGACGTTGCCGCCACTGATGATGATGCCGATTCGGATGCCGCGGAGGTCGATCTTGCGTTCCCAGAGAATCGCAAGCGTGGTTGCGCAGGATGGTTCGATGATGATTTTGGCTCGCTCCCAGACGAATCGCATGGCGTCGATGATCGTTTGTTCTTTGACGGTGACGATTTGATCGACGTTCTGTCTGATGATTGAGAAGGTGAGTTCGCTGAGGGACGTGCGTAAGCCGTCGGCGATGGTCATGGTGGTTGCGGCGGGCATCACTTTTCCGGCTTGCAGGGAGCGGTACGCGTCGTCTGCGAGTTCGGGCTCTGCGCCGATCACGCGTGTGCGGGGCGAGGTGCCTTTGGTGGCGATGGATGTGCCGCTGAGGAGGCCGCCGCCGCCAACGGGGGCGATGATGACGTCGAGATCGGGCACTTCATCCAGCAGTTCGAGCGCGGCGGTGCCTTGGCCTGCGATGATGTACGAGTTGTTGAACGGATGCACTTCCGTTGCACCGGTTTGTTCGATCACTTTGGCTTGCGTCGCTTCGCGGGCGGCGAGGGTGGGTTCGCAGAGCGTGATGATGCCGCCATAGCCCGCGACGGCGGCTTTCTTCACGGCGGGCGAGTTGCTTGGCATCACGATGTATGCTTTGGTGCCGCGAAGTTTCGCGGCGAGTGCGAGAGCCTGGGCGTGATTGCCTGATGAGTGACAAACGACGCCATGCTTCAGTTCTTCGTCGCGCAGCGATAAGACGGCGTTGCATGCGCCGCGGAACTTGAACGCGCCGACGCGCTGGAAGTTTTCGCACTTCATGAAGACCTTGCAGCCGGTGAATTGATTGATGCTCTCGCACGTGAGCACAGGAGTGCGATGGGCGTATGGGGCGATGCGGGCTTTCGCATCGTGGATGTCCGCGAGTGTGGGGGGGTGCAAGGGCGAGAGAGGCATGCGGAGGCAAGGTAGGGGGCGAGGGGGTTCAAATGGTGTGAATTCATTGAAAAGGTGGGCGTTTATCGATGTTTTGGTGGCGATGTCTGAACTTGTCGGGTTGCTGTGTCGCTATCATCTTCGTGTGCGGCGATTGCCCACGCCGCGACGCGTTGCGATGTTCATGGAGGAACCAGCATGCTGAAGAAACGACAGAATGCACAGCATGCGGAGGTGGAGACGAAGCCGAGCGGGGCTGCAGCAGCGAAGTCTGCTGAAAAAGTTCACGATGCGGTTTCGTCGCCTGATTTCTATCGCAGTGTGATTGATGCGATTGATGCGCACACGGTTGTGGTTGATCGTGATGGGCGAATCGTCGCCGTGAATGATGCTTGGCGTGACTTTGTCGCGCGGAATGGCGGGCGATTTCCGGATGTGCTTGAGGGCGCGAAGTATCTTGCGGTGTGCGAGACAGCGACGGGGAGTCCGGATGCGGACGCGATGAAGCCGCTCTTGCAGGATGTGCTGCAAGGTGGAGAGCATCGGGAGTTGTCGTATGTGTGCCGAACGCCTTTGGGGAACAAGCATTTTCGAGCCGCGATTCGTGGGTTTTCTCATGGTGATGCGCGATTTGCGATCATTACGCATCATGATGTGACGCAACTGCAGTTGATTGCGGAACAGGCGAGCGTGAGTGAAGCGCAACTCAGGTTGATTGTTGAGTCGAGTCCGGATTGCATCATGCGAGTGGATCGTGCGTGCCGCGTGCTGAGCGTCAATAAGGCTGGGCTGGCACTCTTTGAAGCCAACGGGGCGGCGCGGAATGTTGGCGACAACATTCTCAAGGTCTTGACGCCGGAGAGTTTTTCGCTGCTGGCGAGCGATGTTGCTGCGGCTTGCAAAGACGGTGAAACTTCGGCGAGGCAACTTGAGTTCACAGGTCTTCGTGGTGCCAAGCGGTGTGTCGAGTTTCGATGCGTGCGACTTTCTGCGGCGGGGGAGTGTGGGGGGCGGGGGGATCGGGGGGAGTGTGAGCCGCAGGTGCTTTTGGTGATGCAGGACGTCAGTTGGCGAAAGACGGCGGAGGAGCTTCGCATCGGTGCGGAGCGGCGTGAGGCGCTTGCGCAACTTGCTGGTGGCATCGCGCATGAGTTCAACAGCATGCTGCTTGCTGCGGCGACGTACTTGGATGGTGCGGGCGTGACGGATGGAGCGAGTCAGACGAGAGACCCGCTTGTGGTCAAGGCATCGACGCTGGTGCAGCAGGCTCAGTCGCTGTCCGCTTCGTTGTTGGAGTTGTTCGCTGGACCGGAGGCGATTCAACTTGCCTCGTTGCAGTTGCAGTCGTGGTTGCCAGAGTGTGTTGAGAGGTTGACGGCGGCGTTGCCCGACACAATGTCGATTCGTTGCGAGCATGTTGCTGCAAAGAGTGATGTTCAGGCGGATGCGATTGCGCTTGAGCAAGTGCTTCGGATTTTGATCAGCAACGCGAGTGACGCGACGGAGCAGGTGGGCACTGTTCGTGTTGAAACTGCGTCGGTGCGTGATGGTGCGAACCACTGGATTGAAATCTACGTCCGAGATAACGGGCCTGGCGTGCCTGAGCGAGACAGAATGCGCATCTTTGAGCCATTTTTCACGACTCGCAGTCGGTCGCGCCGATCCGGGTTGGGATTGGCGATTGCCAGTCGGCTAGTTGAGCATCAAGGAGGTGCGTTGCGATACGAGCCGAATCAGCCGAGTGGTTCGATGTTTGTGATTCGGTTGAGAGCGATGTGATGCGATGTGGTGGCGGGAGTACGCGGAAACTCTCGGGCGATGGGCGTGGGAGTGATGCATGAAGATGGCGGTTGTCATTGCGGATGATCATGAAATTCTGCGCGATGCGCTTGCGACGCAGATAGCAAAGCGAGCAGGCCTTCATGTCGTGGCGAGCGTGGGTGATGCGCAGAGTGCGGTGAATGCGTGCCGACAGCATCAGCCGGACTTGCTGTTGCTGGATATTGAGATGCCGGGGCGAGATTCGCTTGCGGCGATGGCGGACATACGCGCGGCGTCGCCAAACACACGCATCGTGATTCTGTCTGCGTACTGCCGCGATTCGTTTATTGGGATTGCGTGCGACAACGGCGCGGTTGGATATCTGCTCAAGAGCGATCCGCCCGCGACGATTGTGAACTCGCTTGAAAAGATTGCAACGGGCGGCTCGGGTGTGTATTCAAAGTCTGTGCAGCAGCGAGTGTCGCTGCGCGAAGTGAAGCCTGGGTATGCAGAACGCCGGGCAACGCGCGTGGATGATCTGACGCCTCGCGAGTTGGAAGTGCTGCGGTATATTGGTCGAGGCATGGACAATGATGCGATGGCGAGGACGATGTCGCTGAGCAAACGGACTGTCGAGCGGCATGTGGCGAGGTTGATGGATGTCGTTGCGATTCGTGAAAGAGCGGGGTTGATGAAGTTGGCGTATGAGAGTGGGTTGGCGGGGTAGCACTTAACTCGCTCCCTTAGACAATTACTTCGTATTCGGCGAGTGACTCACGAATGTCGCATCTGTGAGAGGTTGGTGCATTGCGATGCTCCAAAGTGTGCTGCGGCATTCTCTCGCGTCGATTTTCTAGCCAAGAATGTCGCAGTTGACGAACCGGCCAACTTGTCGCAAACGGATCAACTACTTTCATGAACGACGCCGCTGCACAACCTTCTGAATCGATTGAACTGATTTACGAGTTTCAGCGAGAGATGTCGCGGCTCACAGATCCGGCGGAACTTGTGAAGTCGTTTGTTGTGGCGTTGTCGCGAGTGCTTCCGATGAGCCGGATTATGTACGTTTTGCCCTGGCCTCCTGCGGTGCGGCGATTCAGTTGGATTCCGGGGCCGGATATTGCGCCGGGGTCGCTTGGGTATCGCGTGCTGCTGAATGTTGATCTCTCGCGTCGCGACTGGCAGGAGGGCACGGACTTTCGCTCGCTGTTTACGCCAAGGACTGACTTTGTGGCGGATGCGAAGGGTGGGCTGTTGGGGGAAATCATTACGCAGGAGCAGTCGGTCCAACGCGACGACTTGCGGCTTGCTGCAAGCGAGCCTGTGCTGGGCAGTGGGGGTGCGGCGCATCGTTCGATGGCGGCTGTGCCGATTTTCTGGCAAGGGAAAACGCAGGCGTGGATCGTGGTGTTTGCGGATGTCGCAGGTGCGTTCAGCAAGAGTGATGTGGGACTTCTGCTGTCAACCGGCAACATGCTGGCGCGTTCTGCTGTGCATCTGGACACGTTGGAAGAAGCGAGGCGTGCCAACGCGAGATTGAATGCGACATTCGATGAAATTGGGCGCGTGCAGCGGTTGCTGCTGCCCGGAGTGTTGCCCAGCGATCCGCGGTTGCGATTCGCGATGAGTTACCAGCCGTGCGAGGCGGCGGGTGGTGATTTGTACGACGTGTACGCTCCGGATGCGGACAAACTCGAACTTGTGATCGCGGATGTGTCGGGGCACGGGCCTGTTGCGTCGGTTGCGATGGCGATGCTTCGCACTGCGATGCACTCGTGGCGTCGCGGCGGGCGAGCGATCAACACGGTGATTCCTGAACTCAACACGTTGATGCAATCGAGTCTTGACGAGGGCATGTTTATCACGGCGTGCTTTCTGAGTCTGGATCGCCGCACGGGCGTGCTTGAGTATGTCAACTGTGGTCACAATCCGCCGATCGTGCGGCGACGGAGCGGCGAAGTGGCGTCCCTCGACGGCGAGGGCGGGCCGCCGCTGGGTGTGTGCGAGGAATTGTGCCCGCCTGTTGCGTCGTTTCGGTTGGAGCCGGGCGACTTGATGGTGCTGTACACGGATGGCATTCCCGAAGCGTTCAGTCCGCAGAACGAGTTGTTTGGAATGCAGCGATTTGTGCAGTCGATTTCGGAAGGTGGGGGCGATCCGGAATTAACGAGGCGTGTTGTGCTGAGTGCAGTTGAGAGTCACGCGGCAGGGCGACCCAGAGCGGACGATCAGACGTTGGTTGCGATTGGATTTGGGCTTGATGGTGGGAAGTAAGCGGTTTGAAACGCTTTTGTTGATGATTGATCGTCGATGAGACTGAACGCAATCGAGGTCATTTCGAGGTGGCTGCACGTTACACTGCATGCGATGAAGTCCAAAGCCACCACCGTGCCTGCATATCTCAAGACGCTTCCGCCTGATCGTCGCGATGCGATTGAGAAGGTGCGAGAATTTGTGCGTGAGCATCTTGACGAGGGCATCGTTGAGTGCATGCAGTATGGCGTTATCGCATATGTCGTGCCGCACACGGTGTGGCCGCACGGAACTCGCACCCATCCGGAACTGCCACAGATGTACATGGGGATGTCGTCGCAGAAAAACGACATGGTCGTGTACATGCTTTTCCTGTATGAGAACGAGCGCGAGCGAGTGTGGTTTGACAAGGCGTGGAAGGCAACGGGGAAAAAACTCCACATGAAGGTCGCTGGTATGGCATGCTGCCTGCGGTTCAAGAAGCTGGAGGAGCTTTCACTCGAAGTGATCGGCGAAGCGATCAAGCGGATGCCCGTGAAGAAGTATCTTGAGGATCATGTGGGGATGCTGGAGAGGATTGGGAGGGTGCCCGGTGACGGTGTGGTGAAGAAGAGTGTGGGAAATAGGCGTAAAGGCGACGCGAAAACGAAGAGCGCAACGTCAGTAACGAAGAAAAAACTTGCCAAGAAAAAGATCGCGGCGAAACGCGGATAGGAGAACACTTCGCCCCGACGGGATGCAGGTCTGTAGCCACGGGTGGGCGACGCGGCTTTGAGCGGCGTGCAACTCGTGGAAGAGAGTGTATAAATGATTATCGCGCCGACGGAGCAGAAGAAGGACGCAGGGGTCGCAATTTACCACTTCGCACTCGCAGCGGATGCTGCTGCTTGCAGGTGAGGACCGACTGCACGATCGAACCGCATCATTGCATCGATCATCTTGTCCCGGATGGACGGCCATTGTTCCCGAGGACTCTTGACACCACCTTGTACGGAATCTTCACAAATGCGACACGCTCGTTTGTCATCTAGACGATTCCACACAAGCGGACCTCCGTACGTCTTCTCAATCTGCTCCCGACGCGCATACAGGTAGTCGAAGACAGCCTTGTTCCAACTGAGACCGTCGTTTCCCCTATCGATGTACAACTCACAGCCAGCGTCGGTTTGCCAAGCAAGGTAGCTGAAGTCCATGCCCGGCACGCCGGACGACGCCGATATCCAGTGATCGTTTCCAGGTGTGATTCGCGCGAAGCGAGGTGTTACCTTTGAAGCAATTGGGATTAAGTCCTTCCAAAAGGCGAGCCGGAGTTGGTGCCGATCCGATCCTTCCGCACGAACTGCCTGCCCCTTCTGTTTGATTTGGATCGTGTACTCCTCTGCCTCCGGCAGCGGCACGACCTGTTGGGCATCAATGATCGTCTGATCGTCGTTGGCGTAGGGCTTCAAGCGAACACAGCGAATATCGAGGTCGCGTTCGTTGAGCCACAATACGGCGGTGGTCAGTTCCTTGCCAAAGTCCCCCGCGACCAGAAGGATGCGAACATCACGCGCGAAGTCGTCTTCCTGCGGCTCGTCCCAGCCCAAGAACTCCAAGAGTGTGCCTCGTGCATCTTGCCCCGTCGCCTCCTTGTCAAGGTAAGATTGAAAGACCTCCACAGCTCTCGAGAAGGTCATCCCGCTGACCATTGCAGCGTAGCGGATCGCCTGCAACTCCATGTGGCCACCATCGTCATCGCGTTTTAGTTCGATGACCACCAGATTGGCATTGTCGTCAACACCAAGAAGATCGATACGCCGTTTCGAGTCGTTCCATTCTGCGAATTCCTCGGCGATTACCAGCACACCAGGCGATTCGGGTGCATCTGGGTTGGTCACAACTCCAATGTTGGCTCGCAACAACCGTTGCAAGTCTGCCCGTTCCTTGATACCGCGCTGCGGGAAGGACGTTTTGGACAGAGCTTCGATCTTTTCAGAGCTAATACGGTAAACGGGCATAACTTGCCAATTGCAAAATCAGGGTGACAGTACACCAATAGAACTTTTCTTGGAGGGCGTTAGGGTCTGGGGGCCTGGAATCCGTGGTCTGCTTGAAACTGGAAACCGAAGCGCAAAAGGTGACCGACACTGAAAAAGAGAAAGCTGGACTGCCGCTTAGGGTGCGGAAACCCTGCGGCCTGTGGGCTTCTTCTCGGGTTTCGACTTGGGCTGTGACACCAGACGCACAGCCTCCTCAAGCCAGCCGAGCAGCTCGTCGTCCACGTCTTCTTCGCTCGCCAGCAGCACCTCGCAGTGGCAGCGGTTGGCCGAGCGCTTCTCGGCTTTGCGGACACGCTTGGACTTGAGCGGCGCCGCGGTGACGATGTTCAGGAGCACGCCACCGGTGCGGGGATGGACTCCTGCGTATGCCGTGCCTTCCTTGCCAGCGTTGATGTGCACACAGGTGGACTTGGGGTCCTCGAAGACCAAGTCCTGCTCAATGCGGGAGCGGAGCCCCTTGAGCAGGGCCGTGTAGACCTTGTCTCCGCCCTTGTCGGCGAACAATCGGACGCACTCGGAAGATGGCTGGGGCATTTGTTGGTTCCTCGCTTCGGATATGGTACCACACATGAGACGAACGACCTTGGGAGTGCTGCTGGGCCTCGCGGTTGGGGCGGTGGATGTGAGTACGATGGGCTCCGCCGTGTGGGACCCCAAGAGCAGGTGACGAACCCAAGCACACCCTGGCGGAGAGACGCCGTGGATCTTCAGACGACACTGCTGGACAAGCATTTGAAGGCGAAGGCCAAGGTCGAGGCGATCGCCAAGATGCTGCTCGACGGGAAGATCGCTGTTGGCGAACTGATCCGTGTGGCTGAGGGCTCCAAAGACAAGGACAAGGCAACGTGCATCGAAGCCCTGGAGTTTGCGACCAGAGCAAGGCCGGACATCGCCTCCTCTGGATGCCTCGACTTTGTTACCGGCGCTCTGCTCGACGAGGCGCCGAGAGTGAAATGGGAATCTGCCAAGGTTGTGAGGAACATTGCCCATCGGTTTCCGGCGAGGTTGGCCGACGCCATCAAGAACCTCCTGGCGAACAGCGAGCATCCGGGAACGGTCGTGCGGTGGAGCGCCGCCGGGGCGTTGGGAGCGATCGTCGAACTCGGCACCACGCACAACAGGGACCTGGTCCCCGCGATTGAAGGGCGCCTGGAGCGCGGCGACGACGACCAGGCGATAAGGAAAATCTACCAGGCCGCCTTGAAGAAGGTGGCGCGGGCGGCGCCCGCCGAACGACCTCCCGCGCGCCGTCGACCGCGGCCTTGAGCGGTCGGTGTGCCCTGGAGGGCGATGAGTCGCCCGCACTCCCACCCCTCGCTCCGCTCGAACGGACCTCCCATCCGGGAAGGCGTGCCGGAGCGCACGGCGGGCGCACCGCCCCCCCCTCCATCACACGGCGCGGCCAGACCGCCGCACCCATCCCGGCGAAAGGCAAAGGCGGCACAGCCACTGCCGGCGCAATCTGAGCCGCGGCAGTAAGCCGGGTCCAGTTTCGCTCCAGTCGTCTCGTGGCAAAGAAAACGAGCCAAGACAGTCTCTGGGCCGCGGTCCGTGCCCGGCAACATCGTGGTCCTGTACCTGCCGCCGTATTCGCCGGAGCTCAAACCGGTGGAGAACCTGTGGGGGTTTATGCGGAGCCACTACCTCAGCAACCGTGCCTTAGACGGCTACGACCACCTGCTCCAGACCGGCACCGACGCCTACCGCGCCCTCAGCCCCGAACTCCTCCGCTCCGTCTGCCGCTGCCCCTACCTCAAGCGCGGGTCATAGACCGAATCCGTATTAGGCACGACCGAGCAGTGTATGGGGGGGCGACCATTACTATAACGTCAATCATTTTTCAAACAACGTTTGGACCATGCCCGTCGACGTGGCCTGACAACCCGTCGCAGTTCAAAGGTCGAGGGCGCAGTACGCGTTTGCATCGCGTGTCGCGGAGTCGAGCTCGGCTCGGCCCTCCGTGACTTTCCCGATGATCATATCTGAAACACCGAGCGTTGCGTCCAGCGGCGCATCACGGCGGGATCCCATCGCCAACCCGGCTCGCCGCGTCGACGCGGTCCCGGATCAAACAGAAAGCCGAACGCCGGCACGTCGAGGTCGGTCAGTGCCTCAGGCGATCCACCTTCCCGTGCCTCGCCACCGGAAGGAACTCCTGCACAGGGTGACCGAGTGTCCAGAGTACATCTCACCAACAGCGCCGCTCAAGTCATCCGGCTCAATGTTCCGCGGAAGCGGCGGAGCGAAACAACGAAAAAGAACGCTCCGATACCCAGCACGGTCAGCATCTGCGGCCAGACGATGCCGAAGCCCGCCCCTCGGTAAAGGATCGCTTGGCTCGCCGCTACAAAGTGGGTCGTCGGTGCCGCGAGCATCAGTGTACGTACAAGTTCCGGCATGCTTTCGCGCGGCGTAACGCCGCCCGAGAGAAGCTGCAACGGGATGAGCGCCAGGACCAGCAGAAGACCGAACTGGGGCATCGATCTGGCAAGTGTCGCCATAAAGATCCCCATCGAGGTTGTCGCGCACAAGTGCAGCGCTGCGGCGCACAGCCACAGGCCCATCGATCCCTGCACCTTTACCTTCAACGCCCACTCGACGATCAGGACAAGCGATAAAGCCGCGCCAATGAGAACCACGAGGCCCATCGACCATACCTTGGCGATCATGATTTCGGCGGGCGTCACGGGCATCACGAGGAGGTGCTCGATCGTGCCGTGCTCACGCTCTCGGATGAGCGCGGCGCCGGTCAGCACGATCGACAACATGGTGACCATGTTGATGATCTCCATCAGCGATCCGAACCACGACTGTTCGAGATTGGGGTTGAACCGCATGCGTAACGCGAGTTCGACCGGCGACTGCGTCTTTCCACGGGCCCGGGCGGCGAACTCATCGACCTCACTCTGCACGATCTGCTGGATATAGCCGTTGCCCGAGAAGGCCTGGCTCATACGTGTGGCGTCGACGTTGAGCTGGACCGTGGGATTTGTGCCGGCGAGCACATCACGCTGAAAGTTCGGGGGGATGTTCAGCGCAAAGGTATAACGTCCGGCGTCCATGCCAGCATCGGCTTCGTCGAGCCACACGTGATACGGTGGCGCGAAGTAGGGTTCTTGAAAGGCGGTCGTGATCCGCGACGACAGTGCGGACTGGTCCTCGTCGATGATGGCGATTGGGGCGTTGTGCAGACTCTCGGGGAGCGCCGAACCAGCGATGTAGACCGCGGCGGTGAACGTGTACGCGATGAGGAAGAGCATCATCGGATCCCGCAACAGCCCGCGAAGCTCCTTGACGCCCAGATGAAAGATGGTGGCCAGCGGATGAGCGCGACGGGATGGCGGGGACAACAGCGGGCCGGATAACGGTGGTTGATGGGAGGAACTCGTTGGCATCTAGCGCTCCTGCTTTCGGAGCAGCATCACCGCCGCCGCCATGATAACGGGCACAGACAGCGCAAGCGCCCAAATCGCGTCGTGCAGGTCCCGGAGTTGGAGCGCCTTGCTGAACACACCACGGCTGACGACGATCATGTGGGTTGCCGGGTAGATGCGTCCGATGGCAGCGCCAATGCCCTCAAGCGACGAGACCGGGTTGATGAGCCCCGAGTACTGCACGGTCGGGATGAGCGTTCCGATCATGGTCGCGAACATCGCTGCGATCTGACTGCGGACGAAGGTGGAGACCAGCAGCCCGAACGCAGTCGCGAACATGATGAAGAGCACGGACGCCGTGAGCAAGGCCGGGAAACTCCCCTTCATGGGCACACCAAACACCGTGACGGAGAGTGCGGCCATGAGAAGGAAGTTGAGCACGCCGAGGCCGAGGTATGGGAGCAGCTTGCCCAGCAGGAACTCGGCGCGTGTGACCGGGGTGACGTAGAAGTTGATGATCGAGCCGAGTTCCTTCTCACGCACAACCGACAGGGCCGCAAGCATCGACGGGATCATGAGGAGCAGCAGCGGCACGACGGCGGGCACGATGGCCGGGAGACTCCGCACGTCCGGGTTGTATCGGTACCGGGACTCCACGGTGGCGTTTGCTGTGACGTCGACACCTCTCCTGCGTGCCTGGTCGAGCAGCCAGTGCTGGTGCATTCCTTGGACGTAC
This sequence comes from Phycisphaerales bacterium, assembly GCA_046350435.1. Taxonomy (GTDB): domain Bacteria; phylum Planctomycetota; class Phycisphaerae; order Phycisphaerales; family UBA1924; genus BJHL01. The sequence goes on along the minus strand of JAXMAK010000004.1, from coordinate 244,643 downwards.
CCCCGCACAGTCTCCGCTCGCTGAGGCATGGCCCCGTCGGCCCAGGCCCCAATCTGGACGTGATCGCCTCGTTCGATGCCGCGTCCAAAGCCTGGTGGGATCTCGATCGCCAACGAGAGTTCGCCCGTCCGCATGCGGTGGTCGAGCTCTGTGTAATCCGAGATCGGTGGGTGTTCGGTGAAATAGCGCGATCCGGAGAGATTCAGCGCATAGTCTCGACTGAGCATGGTCTGGTCTCGGTCGAGCACGGCATACGGCAAGTGCTCGACATCCATGGTGATGCCATAGCCAATCACAAACATCAGTATGAGGCTGCCGAGAAGCGCCAGTGCGCCGCGGACAGGATCTCTCCGAAGTTCTAGGCCCTCTCTGAGTGAATAGCTCAGCGCCCGACGCACGCTAAAGAAGCTGCTTCGTGGACGAACATCAAGGGCAATGGCATCCGACCCGCGTGCCGACTTCATCGGCGATTGACTCTCGGGCATGCGTTCCGAGGAGGTGTCGGCCCCGGCTTCCGCAAGGTAGGAAATGAACGCCTCTTCGAGGTTCGCGGCCCCACGCCTCCGCACCAGCTCTTCCGGCGCTTCGCTTACGAGCACCCGGCCAGCATGCATCAGCGAGATGCGGTCGCAACGTTCGGCCTCGTTCATGAAGTGCGTGGAGATGAAGATCGTCACGCGGTCACGGCGCGAGAGTTCGATCATCAACGCCCAGAACGAATCCCGAGCGATCGGGTCAACGCCCGAGGTCGGCTCGTCAAGGATGAGCAACTCCGGACCGTGCACCATCGCCACGGCGAGCGAGAGGCGTTGACGCACACCCAGGGGGAGGTTGTCGGGCAGCACGTCCAAAACCTCCGCCAACCCGAACCGCTCGGCCATCTGCGCCACTCGGACGGGTATGTCCTCGGCTGCCACGCTGAAGAGCCGGGCGTGCAGAACCAGATTCTGGCCGACCGTGAGCTCCTTATAGAGTGAGAACGACTGCGACATATAGCCCACCCGCCGGCGAGTCGCGATATCATGGGCGTTCACGAGACGTCCGAAGAGCGACACCTCGCCTTCGCTGGGCGGCAGCAGCCCTGTGAGCATCTTCATCGTCGTGGTCTTCCCGCATCCATTGGAGCCGAGAAAGCCAAAGATCTCCCCCCGGCGGATCCGCATGGTGACGTGATCGACCGCGGTGAAATCCCCGAACCGCTTCGTGAGTTCACGCGACTCGATGGCGATGTCGTTCTCGCCGTCGCCGACGAAGGGGGGGCGCGACACCGGCTTGTGACCTCGGCGCTTCTCTTCGGGCGTCAGGGCGATGAACGTGGCCTCCAAGGAATCCTGGCCAGTGCGCTGGAGCAGCTCAGCAGGCGCTCCGGTGGCGAGCACGCGTCCGCCGTCCATCGCGACGAGCCAGTCGAATCGTGCGGCCTCTTCCATGTACGCGGTCGCGACGACCACGCTCATGCCCGGACGAGCCTGCCGTAGCCTTGCAATCAGATCCCAGAACTGGCGGCGGGCCAGAGGATCAACACCCGTCGTCGGCTCGTCCAAGATGAGCAGGTCGGGGTCGTGAATCAGTGCGCAGCAGAGTCCGAGTTTCTGCCTCATCCCGCCCGAGAGCTTTCCTGCCGGCCGGGTCAGAAACTCATGGAGGCCCGTGCTCGCGGTCAGTTCGTCGATGCGCCGCCGCCGTTCGGCGGCATCATGGCCGAACAGGCGGGCGAAGAACTGGAGGTTTTCTTCGATCGAGAGCGTGGGGTAGAGGTTCCTTCCCAGGCCTTGAGGCATGTACGCAATACGGGCACAGATCTTCTTTCTGTGCCGCGCGTGAGAGATGTCTCCACCCAGCACCTCTATCTTCCCACTCTGAACACGTCGAGCGCCGCCAATCAGCGAGAGAAGGCTCGACTTGCCGACGCCGTCCGGCCCGATGAGCCCGGCCATTGTGGCGGCGGGGACATCGAGACTGACGTTCGAGAGCGCCCGCGTCCGGCCGTAGACGAGATCAACGCCGATGAGGCGGGCGACGAACTGTTCCGGATCGTTCATTTGTACGCCTCACTCCGGGACGCTCACCGACAGCTCCGATGGCCAGGGCGCATCGGCATCCAGCCTGATCCATGCGACGCCCGGCAATCCTGTTTTGACCTGCTGGAGATGCCGCCTGAGAAGATCCGGCGAGATCCGCGCCCGCACTCTGAACATGAGCTTCTGTCGCTCCTCGGCGGTCTCGACCGTCTTCGGCGTGAACTGGGCGGTGCTCGCGACGAAAGAGACCTGGGCTGGAATGACATACTGCGGCGCCGCGTCGAGCACGAGCCGGACCTCCGTGCCCATTGCCACGCGGCCTGCCACCTGCTCCGGAAGGAAGAATGTCATGTACACATCGCTCAGGTCAATGACATTGAGCGCACGCCCGCCCGCGGCCAGAACCTCTCCGGGCTGCGCGATGCGGTACTGGACGCGCCCGTCGCGAGGAGACACGAGCACGCTGTCCTTGATGTCGGCTTCTATCCGTTGGACCGTGGCCTCGCGAGCGATCACCGTGGCCTCGGCACCGGCGATCTCCGCCCGAGCGGCCTCGATCGCGGCTTGTGCGGCGGTCGCTTGCGCCTTGGCGGCGGTCAGACTCGCTTCCGCCACGAGCAACCGCGTGCGTTCCTCATCGACCTCCTGCACGGACGTGGCCGAGCGCTCACCGGCGGCCTCGTAGCGTGCCAATCGCCGCCGCGAATAGCTAAGTTCGCTCTCGCGTTGGGCGATGAGAGCCTGAGAGGCGGCGAGGTCGGCTTCCCGCATGGCCATCTGCGACCTGGCGGTGGCCACCGCTTGGCGTGCCTGCTGGAGCGTCGCGACCGCTTCCGCACGCTGCGCAATCAGCACATCCGTCTGCATCCGGACCAACGGTTGTGCCGCCCCGACGAAGTCACCCTCGTCGACGAGCATCTCCTCTACCCTGCCAGCCAGCTTGGTCGAGACATTGATCTCAGTGGCCTCGATCCGGCCGTTCCCCGCTACAAAGCCAGCCGGTGTCCCTGGCGGTTCGAACCTCCGCCAAGCGTACACCGCCGCGACAATGACTCCCGAAGCGACGGCGAGCACGAGAACGACCTTCAGGAACTTGTTGGCCATGGCACTACGAGGGTAGTCGTGACCTGCCCCCATTTCCTGTACCACCCGCTATGAGAGTCGTCCGAGGATAGGTGTGCACGCTGGTCGGGCCGGAGGGAGGGGCGTAGCCCCGACCGGAGGTCCGACCAGCGTCGCCGCGAAGAACGCCGGGGGGACGTACCCCAGCGAGCTGTGCGGCCGTTGGTGGTTGTACTCGTTCCGCCACGCCGCGCCGAGTTCCTTCGCGTCACGCAGATCCGTGAACTCCTCCGCGTTCAGCAGTTCATCACGCAGCCGCGAGTGGAAGCTCTCCGCGTAGCCGTTCTCCCACGGGCTGCCCGGCGCGATGTACAGCATCTCGACGCCCGTGATCTCCGCCAGCTTCCGAATCACCTTCGCGATGAACTCGCCGCCGTTGTCGCTGCGGATGTGCGTCGGCACGCCGCGAGCGAGGATCACGTCGATCAGCACGCTCTCGACATCCCGGCCGTTCATCGACCGCTCGACTTCGAGCGCCACGTTCTCGCGTGTGTACTCATCGACGACGCTCAGCCACTTCAGCGGCCGGTTCTTCGCATCCACATCGTGGATGAAGTCCACGCACCACACATGGTTGATGTGTTTGGGCCGGAGTCTGACGATGCCGCTGTCGCTCGAGCCCAGCCGCGTGCGTTTGTGCTGCTTTCGAGGCACTTTGTACCCCTCGCGCCGCCACAGCCGGTAGATGCGTTTGCGGTTCACGCGCCAGCCTTCGAGCCGCAGCATGCCCCAGATCATCCGGTAGCCGCGGCGCGGGTGCTTGCGCACGAGTTCGGAGATCCGCTTCAGCAGCGGTCGTTCTTCATCACGCGCCACCGGCTGGTAGCGCTGCGTCGATCGCGGCTGCGCCAGCACGCGACAGACTCGCCGCTCGGACTGCTCGAGCTTCGTTGTGACATGCTTCACGACGCCCCTCCTGCGCGAGGGGCTCGCGGCTTTCCCAAGTAATCGTTCGCCTCTTTCAAGATCGAGATGTCGATCGCCTGGTCAGCGACGACGCGCTTGAGCCGCGCGTTCTCCAACTCGAGTTCCTTGAGCCGACGTGCTTCGTCGGCCTTCATGCCGCCGTACTGGGTCCGCCAGCGATGGAACGTCTGCTCGCTGACGCCCAGGTGCTGCACGACCTGCGCCACGCTCCGCCCCGCGGCGAGCATCGCCTCGGCCTCACGCAGCTTGGTCACGATCTGTTCCGCCGAATGTCTGGTCCGCTTCATCGTCAAGAGTCTCCAGAGCCGTTGCAGGCTCAAAAGTACTCTCATAGCGGTGGATCAGGTTTTGGGGGGCAGGCCAGTCGAACCGGCGAATAGGAGATCGCCTCGGTACCGATGCTGCGAGGGTCCGTCTATCACAGCCTACGATCCGGAGGGCACATGGAGCGAGTCGCGCTGATCGCGCGGGCATTCACGATCAGCGGCGTTCCGCGCAGCGTTACCCCCCGGCCGCCAGTCCAAGGGCATGGAGAAGCCCTGAACGGATTGCGCTTGTCCCCGAAGCTGTACCAACCGCAGGGTGAGGTTTTTGGCTTCATCCGGCCAGGCATTCCCGAGCTTTGGACACAGCGAACTCCCTGGGGCTCGCCGCGGCGGGCGCAGCCATCGGATTCCGGCGCTGGCGGAACGCATTCCGTGTCACGCGGAATCGGTTCCACGCAGCGGAAAGCGCATTCCATGGCGCCGGGAACCGATTCCGGATCACGCGGAACCGATTCTCGCTCAAGTGGAGTGCGTTCCGCGCCGATGGGAGTTCAGTCCGTGCGACTCGGAATGAAGCGGGGATGGTCCCCGCCAGCCCGGCGCGCACGCCCGGAAGGAAAGGCATTCACCACAGAGACACAGAGAACACAGCGGAAGGCAAGGGGAAGGTGGATTAGGTCTTGTTGCGTGCGCCCGGCTCGAAGTCGTCCTTCAGCCAGCGCACGAAGTGATCGGCGTGGAGGATGTAGGTGTGGGCGGCGCTGGGCTTCAGCGTGCCCTCGGCTTCGAGGGTCGCCAACAACTCCCGGTACTGCTCCAGCGCCCGTTCAACCTCGTCCAATGCCTCGCGTTTGATCCTGATCTGGCTCATGCACGCATCGTATCCCGTCCTGCTCTTCTCTGTGCCCTCTGTGTCTCTGTGGTGAACCTGTCTTTGTCTGGATTCAGGAGGCCCGAACATGGCACGCGGAGGCACGAACTACATCCCCCGGCCCGACGGTGACTTCTCGGCGTGGGCGAACAACTACAACGAGGCGGTGCACAAGTTCTACGAGGCGCAGGGGCTGGATGTGTCCGAGTTGAAGCCGCTGGAAACCGCTCTCGCGGAGTGGCAGAAGGATTACCCCGCGCACGTGACGGCGCAGCAGAAGGCCGAGGGCGCGAGGGCCGCGAAGGATGTGGCCCGAGCGGCGCTGGAGAAGGAAGTCCGGCCCATCACCAACTTCGTGCAGGGGTACACCAAGACGACCGATGCCGACCGCGCGACGATCGGGATCACGGTGCGGGACACGAGCAAGACGCCCAGCCCGACGCCGACGAGCGCGCCCGTGGTGCAGGTCGAGAGCGGGCAGCGGCTGACGCACCGCATTCGTTTCATCGACGGGGGCGCTGGCGGGCACGGCGCCCACGCGGCGCGGCGTGGGGGGAAGCCGCCGGGGACGATCGGGGCCGAAGTCTGGCTCGCGCTCACGCCCACGGGCCAGCCCGCGCCGCCGCTGAACTCGCCCGGCCAAGGTGGCAGCGATTCCTACAAGTTCCTCTCCGTGAGTTCACGCGGCAACCTGCAAACGGACTTCCCCAGCGCCGAAGCGGGCAAGACGGCGTACTACGCCCTGCGGTGGGTGAGCACACGCGGGGAAAAGGGGCCGTGGTCGGAGGTCGCGGCGGCGACGGTGGCGGCGTAGCTACTCGGCTTGCGCCGGGTCAAGAAACGCGCAAAGTCGGGAGGCGAGTTTGTCAACGTCGCGCAGTTGGCACTCCCACACCACCAGGACGCGCCAACCCAAGCGGCGCAGCCGTGCGCGGGTTCGCTTGTCGCGTTCGGCGTTGCCTTCCAGTTTCGCACCCCAGAACGCCCGCCGCGTTCGCGGCATGACACGCCCGAACCGGCAGGCGTGACGGTGCCAAAAGCAGCCGTGAACAAACACCACCGCACGCCGTGATGAGAACACCAGATCGGGCCTGCCGGGCAATGCCCGGCCATGCAGCCGATAGCGGTAGCCCATCGCTGTGAGCAATCGGCGCACGATCATTTCGGGGCCGGTGTCTTTGCCGCGTATGGCGGCCATGCATCGGGCGCGTTGCTCGGGCGTGAGAACGTCCACGGTCAGACTTTCACCAGCGCCCGCGCCCAGTCGATGAAGTCGGCCACGCGCACGAGTTTCACGCCCTCCACCTTCGGGTAATCCTTGTGTAGTCCTTCGGGAACAATCAGCGTGACCTTCGCCTTGGTCATCTGTTTCAACTGCTTCTCGGAAATGCCGCGCTGCATGGTCAACAGGTGCTTGCGCGTGATTCCCTCGCCTTCGTGCAAGACCTGCCGCCAGCGATCCTTGCAGGTCGTCTTGACTCCCAGAAGGCAGAGCCGGTCACGCGGGTACTTCTTGTCGAAGTACGCCTCGACGCTCGGGATCACGATGTCCGGCTCGCCCTCAATCTCCGTCGCGCGGGCCGCATACGGAATCTTTGCTTCCGTCAGGATGTGCTCGACATGGTTTTCCAACGACCAGCCCGCGCGGGACTTGCGCCGGTTCATAATGCTCGACGCCGTGCTGAGAAAATCGTCAACGGACTTGAACGGTCCCGTGATCGCCGGGCCGCACAGCAAACGCTCCGCCAACTTGAACAGACGGAACTCTGCCTCCATGAAGTCGATGAGCTGGGTATCCGCTGTCTTCTTGATGAAATCGTGGATGCAGTGCAGCAGAGCGGCGCGAGCGGTGCTCGAAATCGAATCTGTGGTGGGCCACCCGCTCATCTTGGCAACGAAATCCCGGAACTGGCGGTCGATGCACTCGTCCGCCGTTTCCGGCGGCGCGGTGCCCGCTGGGTCATAGACGCCCCAAGTATCAATGACTTCAAGGCCAAGCGCGGCCTGAACCTCTTCCATGTCGTCGTCCGTGTCGAGGACGTGCGCGAGGAAGGTCCCGTGATTTACCGGCACCAGCACAAGCAAACTGCCAACCGAGTCGCCGTCCAGATACGGAAAGTCCTTTCCGAATCGTGTGAGGCGGTATTCGCTCCGCGTGCCTTTCCCGTACCACGTTACGGAAGATTCCGTGATTCTTCCGTCAGGCCACGTCACCTTTGGAGATGATTTCTTGTTGTCGCCCTTCTCGGGCGGGTGCGGCGTGTACATCTCCCACAGGGCCTTGGGCAGATAGAAGCCGCACTGGTGGCCGCCGGTAGCGCCCACGTCGTTCGCCGAAATGAACTTGACGATGGCCTTGCCGTGCTTGACGGCATCTTCAATCGCTCGGGCGGCAAGATGGCTGGCCATGTGGTTCCCTTCCGCTTGGAGCGATTACCGAGCCTTTCCGAAACGTCCCTTGAACACACAGCCGTTCTTGGCGCGCGCCAGTTGCCACGACAGTACCGCGCTGATCTGCTTGGCGACGGCTTCCGCGACCAACGGAACAACCGCGTTGCCGAACTGCCGGTACGCCTGAGTATCGGACACGACCACGCTAAGGTGGTCTGGAAAGCCCATCAGCCGTTGCGCCTCGCGCGGGGTCAATCGTCGGGGGTTCTTGCCCTCCTGGGGCACAAGAATCTCGGAGCCGTCCTTGTAGTAGCGGGCGCTAAGCGTCCGAGTCACGCCGTCAAGATTGGCGAGGCCGTACCCGAAGCCGTTGCCCTTCAAGCGGTGCGTCTCGGCGTACTTCTGAAGGTATTTCCAGAGGTGATCCGTCAGCGTGTAGCGCTCGGGCGGGTTCGGGTCCAGAATGTCCCTCAACTTGGGCCGCTTCCCAGTCGGTGGGAGCGGGTACCGGAAAGGCGGTTCCTCTCCGAACACGCGCTTGTCGAACCCAACGATGAACACACGCTCCCGATGCTGCGGAACCCATCCGGCGGCGTCGATCACCTCCGCGAACACCTTGTAGTTCATGGCTTCGAGCGTGGACCGAATGACCTCCCACGTTCTCCCCTTCTCGTGCGAGCGCAGATTCTTGACGTTTTCCAGCAACAGCACGGGCGGGCGTTTCGCCTCGATGATTGTGGCGAGATGGAAAAACAGCGTGCCCTGTGTCGCGTCCTTGAACCCGTGAGGGCGGCCAAGGCTGTTCTTCTTCGACACGCCCGCGATTGAGAACGGCTGGCATGGGAAACCGGCGGCCAGAATGTCATGGTCCGGGATGTCCGCGATCTTCACCTTGCGGATGTCCCCTTCGGGGACTTCGCCGTACCACGCGCGGTATGTTTTCTGAGCGTACTTGTCCCACTCACTTGAGAACACCGACCGCCCGCCGACTCGTTCGAGAGCCAGACGCAGCCCGCCGATCCCGGCGAACAGGTCAATGAAGGTGAATGGAGTACCCGTGGCACTGGTTGGTGCCGGGTGCTGCGCCGCGTCAAAGAGACTGGGCGGGGTCTTGGAGTTGTACGCCTTTTCCAGTACGCTGATCACGTACTCGCGCTGGCTGAGCATGGACTCTTCCCGCTCGTCGTCGATCCAGCGTTTGAGTTTGTGGGGAACGTCTCGGATCAACAGCGATTCTGGCAAGCGGACCTCCTCTGGGAAAGAATGCTATCACGATAGCAGCTTGTCCCAAAGATTGTCAAGTCGCTGTTCGGGTCGTGTGGAAAACCCCGCCGAGTGTGGAGTGGTCGGCAATTTCCGCGAGCGAGTGAAGCCGTGCCGTTCCCTTGCCGAAAAAAACCGAAGTGCCCCCCGCGCGCCGATCGACGGCTCTGGTAGCGGATGGGCTTTGTCCCGAGAGAGCCGACGAATCCAGTAGAAGGTAGACACTCGTATGGCTGATTACATCCCCGGTCCCGATGCATCGTTTCAGGCGTGGCAGTCCAACTTCGTGACCTACGCCAACGCCAACCTCGCCGCGCTCGGCCTCGTCGCCGCCGACATGGTCCCGATCACGACCGGGCAGACGGCGTGGGCGACGGCCTTCCCCGCGCACGTCGCCGCCGTCAACGCGGCCAAGGCCGCCAAGCAGACCAAGGACGAGTCCCGCGCCGCGTACGTCGCCGCGATCCGCCCGCTCGTGCGCCGCTTGCAGGCGTCCAGCGTCGTGAGCGATGCCGAGAAGGCGTCGCTGGGGATCACCGTGGCCCAGCAGCCCGGGCCCATCGGCCCGCCCGTCACCGCGCCCATCTGCTCCATCTCGTGCGGGGCTCGCCTCCAGCACACGCTCAGCTTCGTGGACGAGACCACGCCCACCCGCAAGGCCAAGCCCGCGGGCGTGCTGGGCGTGGAGATCTGGAACCACGTCGGCATCGCGCCGCCCGCGGGTGAGGGCGACCTGCGCTTCGTGGCCGTGGACACCAACGCGCCGTTCGTGCTCAACTTCCCCAGCGCCGACGGCGGCAAGACCGCGTACTACTGGCTCCGCTGGGTGTCGCCCACCGGCGAGCGCGGGCCGTGGGGCGAGCAGTCGCAGGCGACGATCGCGGCGTAAGTAATCCTGAGTAGCCAAGTGACTTGGAACGCCCGTCAGTGATGACGGGCGTTTTTCTTTGCCGGTTGGTGGGCCTTCCCCGGCATCAACGGACCCATCGGCGGCTACTTCTTGTCCTTGTCGCCGTACTTCCGCATCGGCTGCGGCTGGTTCGGATCCGGCTTCACCATCGGCTTGGGCCGCAATGCCAAGCGTGGCGGCGAAGCTCCCGGGGCGGAGAGTCCTTCGCTCCTGAATCCCCGGGCACTGCGGTAGACGAGGAGGCGGGCAGGAGAACGCTCCGGGATTACGTCCTTCCGCTGGAACTGACCGGTCAGTTCTGGTGGCTATAGTCCGGCCTCTACCCCCGACGCACCCTGGAAAGAGCCGGTCATGAGCAGAGCCGAGCCCGAAAAACGCCGCCTGATCCTCGCCACCGCCGCGCGGCTCTTCGCGTCGCGGCGGTTCCACGAGGTCAAGCTCGACGACATCGCCGCCGAGTCGCGCCTGGGCAAGGGGACGATCTACTTGTACTTCAAGAGCAAGGAAGACCTCTACGCGGCCCTGATCCTCGACGGTCTGGAGACGCTGGCCCGCGAGGTGGAGGAGGCGGCGACGGGGGGCCCGGACCCGTGGAGCGAGCTCGAGGGGATCATCGATGCCCTGCTCGCCTTCGCCCGCGGCAACCCGCACCTGTACGCGCTCATGCGGGCGGGCGGGGGCATCGAGGATGCGCGCCTGCACAAGTTGCGGGCCAGGATCGCGGCGGCGTGCGAGGGGGCAATCCGCCGGGGCGTGCGGGCGGGGGACATGGCCGACACCCACCCGGCCCTGACGGCGCAGTACCTGCTGTCGTTCGTCCGCGTGGCCCTGCTCTATGCGCCCCGCGGACTCAAGGAATCCATGCTCCGGGATCACATCTTGGGCGTGCTTCGGAGCGGGATCGGTGCGGGAGGGGCCGCGCCCGGCGCCCGCAAACGCAAGGCCGGCGGAACGAGGCGCCGTGTGAAACCGATAGTCGATCAGGAGTGATGAACGATGGCGGAAACGAACCAAGGCAACGGAGAGGGATCATCGGTCACGACTCCCGCCGCGCCGAAGAACGGCAAGCGGCGGCGAACCTCGCTGATCATCTTCGTGGGTTTCTTGCTCGTGGGGGCTGTCGTCGGTGCGTGGTACTACGTCTCGACGATGGGCACCGAGTCCACCGACGACGCGTTTATCGCCGCCAATGTGTACCGGATTGCTCCGAAGGTGGAGGGGCGGCTCGGATCGGTGGCGGTGAAGGACAACCAAGTCGTGGAGGCGGGCGCACCTCTCGCCGAGATCGAGGCGGCCGACTATGAAGCCCGCGCCGAGCAGGCCCGCGCGGCGCTCGACCTCTCCAGCGCACAGGTGCGGGAGGCCTCCGTGCAGGTCGGGATCACCGAGGCGTCCACCGCCGCGGCTCTGGATCAGGCCAAGGCCGAACTCCAGGCGGCGGAAGCACGCCGACAGCAGGAGCAGGCGGGGCTGGAGTCCGCGCAGGCGGAGGCGGGACGGGCGAAGGCGGATTTCGAACGGTATTCGAAGCTGAGCGAGAAAGCGGTCTCTCCGCAGCGGCTGGATGTTGTCCGCTCGGCGGCGACAACCGCCGACGCCCAGGTCCGCGCGGCCCAGAAGCGGATCGCGTCGGCGGATGCGGATGTCACGGCGGCGCAGTCGCGGATCGCCGCGGCGGAAGCCGCCCGGGAGAAGGTAGCGGCCGCCCGGGCGGAGGTCGAACGGCGCAACGCCGAGGTCAAGCAGGCCGAGGCCCTGCTGCGTGAGGCCGAACTCCATCTCTCATACGTCAAGATCGCCGCTCCGGCGGCGGGCCGTATCACGAGCAAGGCGGCGCTCCCGGGTGACTTTGTCAAGGCGGGTCAGAGTTTGATGATGCTGGTTTCTTCGGACGTGTGGGTTGTCGCGAACTTCAAGGAAACGCAGCTCAAGGACATGCGGCCCGGGCAGGCGGTGACGATCCACGTGGACGCGTATGGGGCGGACTTCGCGGGGCACATCGACAGCATCCAGTCGGGTTCCGGGGCGCAGTTCAGCCTCCTCCCGCCGCAGAACGCGACCGGGAACTACGTCAAAATCGTTCAGCGCGTGCCGGTGAAGATCGTCTTTGACCAGATCCCCGACCCGGCACGGTTCCAGCTTGGGCCCGGCATGTCGGTGCTGCCGCGTGTGAGGGTGAAATGAGCAGATCGGTCCCGTCGGCGGCGCCCGCTCTCTCGCACGAGACGTTCCATGCGCCTTTCAACCCGTGGATCATCGCGATCGTCGCGACCCTCGCCACATTCATGGAGGTGCTCGACACGAGCATCGCCAATGTCTCGCTCCCGCACATCGCTGGCAACCTCGGCGCCAGCGTCAATGACAGCACCTGGGTGCTGACGAGTTACCTCGTGGCCAACGCCGTGATCCTCCCCGCGAGCGCCTGGCTTTCGGCCGCGATCGGACGCCGCAACTACTACATGCTCTCGGTCGCTCTCTTCGGGGTCAGCTCATTCCTCTGCGGCATCGCTCCCAACCTGGGGATGCTGGTCTTCTTCCGACTGCTCCAGGGGCTCGGCGGGGGCGGCCTCCAGCCGATCACGCAGGCCATCCTGGTCGATACCTTCCCGCCGAAAATGCGCGGCATGGGGATGGCGGTCTACGGCATGACCGTGGTTGTGGCCCCGGTCATCGGACCGACCCTGGGTGGTTACATCACGGACAACTACTCTTGGCGGTGGATCTTCTTCATCAACGTGCCGGTCGGCCTGGTGGCGCTGGCGCTCAGCGCCAGATTCATCACCGACCCGCCCTACCTGCCGCGGCGGCACGGGGCCGATCGCTGGCGCGGGGACTTCATGGGCCTGGGACTCGTAGCGCTCGGCCTGGGCGCGATGCAGGTCGTGCTGGACCTGGGCGAGCGGGAGGACTGGTTCAGTTCGCCCTTCGTCGTCCTCAGCGCGGTCGTTTCCGCCGTGTCGCTCCTTGGTGGCGTGCTCTGGGAACTTAACCAGAGTCAACCGATGGTCAATATACGAGTGCTGCGGGACCGCAACCTCGGGCTATCGTGCCTGCACATGCTGATCTTCGGAGGCGTGTTGTTCGGCACCACGGCGCTCCTCCCTCTCCTCATGCAGACACTCCTCGGCTACACGGCGCAGCAGAGCGGGATGGCCCTGAGCCCCGGCGGGATGGTCATCGCGGTGCTCATGCCGTTCGTTGGATGGGCCGTGTCGCGGTTCGACGCGCGCTGGATGATCCTCGCCGGAATCGTCATCATCTCCTACTCCCTGTGGAGCATGTCACGCTTCAGCCTGGAGGTGGACTTTCGCACGATCGTCGTCGCGCGCATGGTTCAGGGGTTCGGGCTGGCGCTGATCTTTGTGCCCATCAACACGATCGCCTACGCCACCGTTTCGCCGCAGGCCCGCAACCAGGCTTCGGTCCTGATGAGCATCGGGAGGAATATCGGGGGGAGCGTGGGCATCGGATACATCTCCACCATGCTCGCCCGGACGGCCCAAACAAACCAGAACCTGCTGGTGCCGCACCTCACACCGAGCAGCCCCGAGTACGGCGCGACCGCCGCGGGGTTGGCCGAGCACTTCGCCGCATCCGGCTTCGACGCGGATCGCGCGTCCGTCATGGCGCAGGGAGTTCTGATGCAGGTCCTTGAGCAGCAGTCCCGGATGCTCGCGTACATCGACCAGTTCCAGTTCCTGGCTCTGGCATTCCTGGTGCTCATCCCGGTTGTGCTGCTCATGAAGCGCCGCAAACCCGACGGGCACGTGGAGCTCATCGCCGAATGAAGGAGTCTACCCCCACATGAAGCACTTTCCCCTCACCACCTCTGTGCTTCTCGCCGCGAGCTTGTCCGGGTGCACGGTTGGCCCCGACTATCACGCGCCCTCGCCGGTTGTACCAGATGCGTGGACAGAACGTGCCCGCACCGACGCCGCACACCCCGACGGCCCATGGTGGACATCGTTCAACGACCCAATCCTCGACGACCTCGTGACCAAGGCCGCCGGCGCGAACACCGACCTGCGGATCGCGGTGCAGCGGCTGCAAGAGGCGCGGGCCCAGCGCGGCGTCGTCAGCTCGGCTGGGTTCCCCCAGGTCGATCTCAACGGCTCCTTCTCCAACTCCCGCTTCAGCGAGAACGGGTTCCTTCAGGGTCTCGGCGGCTCTGGAAGCGGCGGCCTTCCGGGAGCCATCGTGCCGGGTCAGCAGATCAACCTCTGGCAAGCCGGCGTTGACGCCTCGTGGGAACTCGACCTCTTCGGACGAAACCGCCGCGCCGTCCAAGCCGCCGATGCCGACATCGCGGCCGATGAGTTCGGCGTCGGGGATGTGCTCGTCGCTGTCATCGCCGAGGTGGCGGACGGCTACGCCCAACTCCGCGGCATCCAGGCGAGCCTTGAAGTGGCCCATCGCACGCTTACCTCGCAGCAGGAAACCCTTTCGGTCGTCAATGAGCAAGCCGCCGCCGGAGTCGCCAGCGACCTGGAAGTCTCTCGCTCGCAGACGCAGGTCTCGACCACGGCCGCCCGGATACCGGAACTTGAATCCGCCGCGCAGGGCGCCATCCGGCGACTGGAAGTTCTCATCGGGGCCATGCCCGGCACGCTCGATACCCAGCTCTCCGCCGCATGTCCGTTGCCGCACGCCCCCGAGGCGCTGGACGTGGGTATCCCCTCCGAAGTCTTGCGGCGCCGCCCCGATGTTCGGGCGGCCGAGCGGCGGCTCGCCGCGGCCACGGCCCGGATCGGTGTCGCCACGGCTGACCTGTTCCCGCGATTCAGCCTTACTGGATCGTTCGGGCTCCAGAGCCAGGAGATCGGCGACTTGCCCGCAGGGGACAGCCGCTTCTGGGCCATCGGTCCCAGCGTCCGCTGGCCGATCCTGGACTTCGGGCGCATCCGTTCCAACATCCGCGTGCAGGACGCCCGCACGGCGCAAGCGCTCGCGGCTTACGAAGGGACGGTTCTCCGGGCGCTCTCCGATGTCGAGGTTAGCCTGGTGCGTCTCTCACGCGAGCGGGCGCGGGCCGGACAGTTGCAGCAGGCTGCCGACTCGGCGCGCCGCTCGGTCACGCTTGCGACCGAGCTCTACCGCGGCGGCCTGCTGGAGTTTCTCGACCTACTCGACGCGCAGCGGACGCAGTTCCTGGCCGAAGAGGCTGCGACTCAGGCGAACACCGCCATTGTGACCGACACGGTGGCGTTGTATCGGGCGCTGGGTGGGGGGTGGGAAAACCAGCGGGCAGTGGATCTGTCAAGCCGCCTCTATGGTAAAGATATTCGTTAGCATTTTAATCGGGGTGACAGAACACCAATAGAACTGTTGTTGGAAGGCGTTAGGGTGTGGGAACCGGGAATACGCCGTTTGCTGAGCGTCAAGACGGTTTCGGGGGCTTGACCACGACTGGACGGCATGGGGTCCCTCACTGAAACAGCCGGTAGCGGGCCACGACCTGCAAGTACCCGATTGCAAAGACGAAGAATACCACTAAACCACGGGCGACCGCCCGATTGGCGCCCCACTTGGGCGAGGCGAGAATCACGGTCAGCATGTAGGGCACCCGTGAGACCAAGGTTCCCACAAGCACGAGCTTGGCGTGCTGGCCGACGGCCACCCCACCCTCCGCACCGCGAGACGCGCCGATGAAGAGGTAGCCGACGACGGTGAACACGGGCGCAAGGGTCCCCGACCCGTGCCTCGGCCACAGGTCAATACTCACAACCCCTTGGTGTTCGCATGGGCGCCTCTAGGCGATTACGCCGGGAGCACGCACCCGCGTCTCCACGACCGGAGGATCGCCAGCCTCCGATGGCCGAGGATCGACGCCGGCCCCCAGCTCGCGCTCCGCCTGTATCCAGTCGAGCAGGGCGTCACCGGCCTCGCCGTTCCGTGCCGCGAAGATCTGGTACGCGCGGCGCTCAATCTGGTCACGGGTCGGCGGCGTAGCTTGGCCCTTCGTCGCGGGCCCCGTTCCGATGGTGGTGTTGGAAGATTGGGACTCGTCACGATGATGCTTGGCTTTTCGATCGCTCATAAGTGGATCTCCAAGTGGTGTACCCATTAAGGAGTCCTCGGTCCGCCGCGCGTCGGCGGCGGAGGACTCGCTACCGTGTCCGACGAGTTCGAACATCACGTTATCCCCATTGAAAGGGGGTCGTGCAGAGTCAGCAAAGCGGAGGTGACCGCAGCGGCCAAATCGCCATCGGCTGGGTTCCGCCCCGTGGCCGAGGGCACCAACGGTCTGACGCGGCCCCAGTTCAGGCAGATGGCGAGGATCGCGGTGAGCGTCCGGTCCGCTTCTTCCGTGAGGCCGGGCCTGGCCCCGGCACCCCCGGCACGCTTGATCGCGTCGGCCAGCGCCGCGAGCTCCGCGGCCAGGGCGTCACGGACGAATCCGACTCGATTCTCCGCGCCGCCGGCCTCGCGGGCCGTGATCCGCCAGAGCCAGGAGTCGGGCCCCTCGCCGTGGATCGCCGCCAGGATCGCGGCGACCTGGTCTCTGAGCACCGCGGCGGGCGCTCGCGATGTCCAGGGCACCGCCTCGACAACTCCGCCCCGGGTCGCCGCGTAGTCGAGGGCCGCCTGGAAGAGCCGCGGCTTCCCTCCGAAGTGGTAGTTCACGGCGGCGATGTTCACCCGGGCGGCGGCGCACACCGCGCGGACGGAGGTATCCCGATACCCATCGCGAGCGAAGGCACTCGCGGCGGCCTCAATGATCCGCGTCTCGACAGCGATGGACCGGCGTGCTCGCGGCATCGTGAACGGGCCTCATGTCGGAGTCGCGGACGGTGCAGGCATCGCGCCCGCTGTCGGTGTGGCGGACCCCTCGCTCGGACCCTTCGCCCCGAACCGCCGACGCACGAACAGGGCCCAGTCGTCGAACAAGGAGTAGGCGACGGGCGTGACGAGCAGTGAAAGAAGCAGGCTCAGCGCCTGACCGCCCACGATGACCTTGGCCATCTCCGCCCGGTTGGCAGCGCCGGGGCCCTGCCCCAGGGCGATCGGGATCATCGCGGCGATGAGCATGACCGTGGTCATCAGGATCGGGCGCAGGCGCGTGCGGTTGGCCTGGAGCACCGCCCAGGTACGCACCCGCTGGCCCTCGGACAGTCGAGCCAGCCAGCGCCGGAATCCCTTCACCTTGACCGCTGAGTCCGCGACTCGGTATTCCGCGGGCACGACGGCGGGATCTTCGGCCGCGCGGCGGCGAAGCACGTTGGTGTAGTCCACCTGAAGGATGCCGTTCTTCTTTACGACGCCGAAGAGCAGAAACAGGCCGAGCACGGAGAACAATGTCAGGGGGGTCCCCAGAATGAGCAGCGACAGCAGCGCGAACGGGACCGTGAGCGGCACCGCGAGCAGGATGGTGATCGGATGCACCAGGCTCTCGAACTGCGCGGCCAGGATCATGTACATGAACACGAGCGAAAGCAGAAAGGCCAGGAAGAAGGCGCTGACCGACTCGGCCTGGTTCTTGGCCCGGCCGACCGGGCTCAGCTGATACACCGGCGGCGGATTCAGACTCTCAAACGCCTGCATGAACGTCGACGAGGCGGTGCCCGTGGGCATGCCCGCGAGGTTGGCCTTGATCGAGATCTTCCGCTGCCGCTGAGCACGGTCGATCTGTGAGGGGCCGAGCGTCTCGACCGTGGACGCGACACTGCTCAGGCGTGCGAGGCCCTTGGTCGGAGAGCGCAGGGTCAGGTTGGACACAGCGCGGGCGTCGTTGCGATCGGTGCCGATCGCCCGCAACCACACGTCGTACTGTTCGCCGTTGGATTCGTCCTTGAAGTCGGAAATGATCTGCCCGCCGACCAGCGTGCGCAGGGCCGACGCGATGTCCTGGATCTGCACACCCAGATCGCTGGCCCGCTCGCGGTCCACGATCACGCGCAGCTCCGGCTTGCGGCTCTTGAGCGTGGTGTCCACGTCGGCCAGGCCCGGGGTGGCGCGGAGGGTGGCGACGATGCGGTCGGCATAGTCGTTGAGCCGCGTCAGGTCCGGACCGGTGAGCTGGAACTCCACATCGGCGTTGGCCGTGCCGGCGGAGATCACCGCGGGCACCTGCACGCTCGCGCGCAGGTCGGGGTAGTCACGCATCATCGCGCGGGCCACGTCCATCACCCGGAACTGCGTGAACGCCGGACTCCGGTCGCCGAGTTCGACGAGGCGGACGTAGATGGTGCCCTCCGTGACGGGACCTTCGCCGGCGGCGGCGCGCCCGGAGGTATCGCCGATCTGCGTCAGAACGTGGACGATCTCTGGCATCGCGTACAGGCGCCGTTCGATCTGGTCGAACACGTCGCTCGCTTTCTCCAGCGACCACCCCTCGGGCGCGGTGATGGCGATCTCAAACTCGCTCTGGTCGTCCTTGGGGATGAAGTCGAATCCGACCATGAACAACAGGCCCGGGTAGTTCATCCAGGCGAGCTTCTCGGCCCGCTGGGGGCTGCCCAGGCTGATCCACTTTCCGAGCGGGAGCGGGAAGATCAGGGCCACACTGGCGATGGTCGCCAGGACGACCGCCCAGCGATGGCGGAGCGACCACCGGAGCGCGGTCATGTAGGGGCGCTCAAAGAGCCAGGTGTAGACCAGGCCCCCGTGAGGAGCATGAGCCTCGCGCTCACCACGTTTCTTTTTGAGCCGCAGCAGCCGGGAGGACATCATGGGCGTGAGCGTGATGCTCACCGCGAGCGAGACCAGCACGGCGATCGCGCAGGTGATCCCGAAGGACCGCAGGAACTTGCCCACTACGCCCGTCATGAAGGCGATGGGGAGGAAGATGACGAACAGGGACAAGCTGGTCGCGATCACGGCGAGCATGATCTCGTGCGTGCCCTTCAACGCCGCCTCCCGCGGCGGGCGGTGTTCCTCTTCCATCCAGCGGAAGATGTTCTCGATCACCACGACCGCATCGTCCACCACCACGCCGATCATGAGCACCATCGCGATGAGCGTGATGTTGTTGAGCGTCAGGTCCAGCGCCCGCATGATCGGGAAGATGGCGATGATGGAGACGGGGATGGCGATGGCGGCGATGACCGTGGGCCGCCAGTCTCGCAGGAAGAGCAGGATGGTGATCACGACGAGCGCCGCACCCAGGAGCATGTGGACCTGCACTTCGTGCAGCGACCCGTTGATGAAGCGGGACTGGTCGCGGATCACCACCATTTTGATGTCGCCGCGGCCCTCGCGTGCGAAGCTCTCCTCCAGAATCTTCAGGCGCGCCTTGACGGTGTCGATCACCTGCACCGTGTTTTCACCGCTCTGTTTCTGGACGATGAGGGACACGGCGTTGCGCCCGTCGAGACGTGCCAGCGACCGGGGCTCCTCCACGCTGTCCTGGACCGAGTCGGGCGGGCCGAGGTCGCGGATGCGGATCGGCTGCCCTTCGATGTTGGCGACGATGATGTCCGCGAACTGGCGGGGATCCTGAACACGCCCGACTGTGCGGAGCACGAGTTCCCGCCGCTGCTGGTCCACCCGCCCGCCGGGAAGCTCCAGGTTCTGGCGGGCCAGGGCGTCGCGCACGTCGGTGATCGAGAGCCCGAACGCCTCAAGACGGGCGGTGTCGATGGTGACGTTGATCGCCCGCGGGCGCCCACCCACGAGCGTCACGGACCCGACCCCCGCGAGGCTGCTGAGATTCTCGGCGATCTGCCTGTTGGCGATCTCCGAGAGTTCCTTGAGGTCGCGTGTGCCGGAGATCGCCACGGTCATGACCGGGGCCGCGTCCACATCGAACTTGTCGATGATCGGCGTTTCCGTCCCGGGCGGGAGCTGGGAGATGATGGTGTTGACCTTGCTCTGGACCTCTTGCTGCGCGATGTCGCGGTCTTTACTGAGGAGGAACTGCACGGTGACGACCGAGCGGCCCTCCGTGGTCGTGCTCCGCAACTCGTCGATGCTGGAGATGGTGTTCACAGCCTCTTCGATCACCTTCGTGACACCGGTCTCCATCTCCTCGACCGACGTGCCGGGACGGTTGGTGGTCACGATCACGATCGGCAGGTCCACGTTGGGGAACAGGTCCACGCCGATGCCGCGCAGGGCGATGAGCCCCAGCACCACCGGCAGAAGGCAGAGCATGATGGTGAAGACAGGGCGGCGGATGCACAGGGCGGGGAGGCTCACTTGTCACCCCCGCGGTCCTGACCGCCGACAGGCTTGGCGGTTTCTGCCTTGCTTGACGTAACTTTGTGTTCGGGATCGATGGCGGGACCTGTGAGCGCCGCCGCTGACTTCACCTCCACGGGCACGCCATTGGCGAGCCGCGAGACGCCGGTGATCGCCACCTGGTCCCCCGCCGACAGGCCCGCCGCGGTCACCTCCAGAGACTGGCCGTCCTGCACTCCGGTGGACACGCGGAGCTCAACGGCCTTGCCCTCCTTGATGGCGAAGACCTTGGTGATCCCGATGAACGTCACCACGGCTTCCTGCGGCACGAACAGGACGTTCTCCTCTTGCCTGGTCCTGATCGATCCGCGTGCGAACCCGCCGGGCCTGAGTCGCCCGTCGGGATTGTCGATGTGAATCTCGACCTGGAACGTCCGGTTGTTCGCGTTGACCTGTGGCGAGATGCGGGCCACCCGACCCTTGAACGCGCCCTCGAACGCCTGCACCACAACATCCACATCCTGCCCGACCTTGATCTCGGCGAGATGGCGTTCGGGAACGTCGGCGCGGAACTTGATGGGGTCCGGATCGACCAGCCGGAACATCGCCGCCCCCTCGCGGATGTACTCCCCGGGCGAAACGAATCTCGACGCGACCGCGAAGGGCGTCTTGCTCCCCGAAGCCGCGGGCGCGCTCCCCGGCGCCCGGACCGTGGTGTCCGCGAGGGCCTGGCGGGCCTGCTCCAGTTCCGAGGCGCTGGTCTTGGCCTTGGCCAGGAGCGACCGGGCGGTCAAGAGCGCCACCGCGTGGGTGCTCCTGGCAACCTGGAACGCGGTGAGCTGGTCGGCGTAGTCCTGCTCGGAGATGAGCGGCGGCCGCTCGTCGTGCATCGCCTTGGCCCGCCCGTACTTGGCCTCGGCGTTGGACAGTTCCAGCCTGGCGCGGGCGACGGTGGGAACACGCTCGGGATCGAACTCCCCCTCACCCGAGCCCGCTTTCTCGGGCAGTGTGTCGAGGCCGATCTCCGCGAGCGTGGCCGAGAGCGCCGCCTCCCGCTGTTCCACGCTGAGGCGGTAGTCGGTGGCGTCCACGCGGGCCAGCGGCTCGCCCGGGGCGATGCGGTCGCCCACATCGTGCAGCACCTCGGTCACGCGCCCGGCCACCTTCGCCGAGATCGTGGACTCCTCATCGCCAAAGAGCGTGCCGACGACCTCGACGGTGCGCTGGACGGCTTGCACACGAACGGGGCCGACGGTGACGACCACGCGCGACGCCTCCGCGGACGGGCCCTTGGACGCCTCCTTCTTTCGGCAGCCAACCGGCACGCACAGGAGCAGCGCGGCCAGCGCGGTCAGGCAGAGCGGCGTAGATCGGGCACGGAGTGTGTGGGCCATTGCGGGGCTTCCGGGGGTGGGGCGGTGTGCTGCCCAATACTGACGGGTCAGTTTTCGCGTGCTATGATAGGCCCGACACCGACGACAGCAAGCGGAGCCGAGCATGCAACGACCCGACGACGCCAAACGCCGCCAAATCCTCGATACCGCCGCCCGGCTCTTCGCCGCGAAGCCCTTCCAAGAGGTCAAACTCGACGACATCGCCGCCGCGGCGAAGCTCGGCAAGGGCACGATCTACATCTACTTCAAGAGCAAGGATAACCTGTACGTCGGCCTGATCCTCGATGGAATCGAGGGCCTCCTGGCGGAACTCAAGGGCACAGTGGAGGGCACGCCGGCCCGGCCCGGCGCGTGGAGCGTGCTTGAGAACATCGTCGGTTCGCTCCTTGCATTTGGACGCCGCTACCCCCATCTCTACAGCCTCATGCGCGCCGGCGTGGACATCAAGGACCCGCGTCTGAATGACAAACGCGCGGAAGTCGCGTCTCTGTGCGAGCAGGCCATCCGGCGTGGCGTTCGCGCCGGCGAGATTGCCGATCCCCACCCTGCACTCACGGCCCAGTACCTGCTCTCTTTCGTGCGCGTCGCGTTGCTCTATGCGCCCCCCGGCGTGAGCGAGGCCTCGCTCCGCAAGCACATCCTTCGCGTCCTAGGACGCGGCATCCGCGGAGAGAACACCCGTGAGCAGTAAGCCACTTCTTCCAACACTCCGTTTCCGGCGACACAGCCCGGCGAAGGGCGCCGCCGGGGCGCGGGGCCCGAATGGCCGAGTGTTCGAGCGACTCAAGGGTCTCGCGGCGGTTGGCTGCGTGGCGTTGATCATTGCCGCCAGCGGGTGCGCAACGGATCAGGCAAAGGATGTCCGGGCGTACCGCGACGTGCTCGCGCTCGGCTCGCCGACACCGTTCGTGGCGGGCGAGCCGTTGTCGCTGGCGATGGCGGTTCGCTTGACCAACGACACGAACGAGAATCTGTCCATCGAGGGAGAGAACTACCTCCAGGCGATCATCGACCGCAAGCGGGCGGTCGCGAACTTCCTGCCGACGCTCGACCTGGTGGGGCTGTACACGTTTCGTGGCCCGACCGACTCGAACTTTCAGGGGCTGGGCGAGAAAACGGCCTTCGACGCGACGCTGTCCGGCCAGGTCACGCTCTTCGACGGCTTCCGCAACATCAACCGGCTCAAATCGAGCGACCTGACGATCGAGCAGCGGCGCTGGCTGCTGCTGGACCTGCGCGAGGCCTTGCTGCTGGACGTATCGCAGGTCTACTACCGCGTGCTGCGGGCCGAGCGTCTCGCGGTGGTGCTCGAGAACTCGGTGACGGTCCAGGAAGAGCGCGTCCGCGACATCCGTGCCCGCCAGCGGATCGGCGTGGCCCGCCCGCTTGATGTGGCCCAGAACGAGGCGCAGCTCTCCCAGACCCGCGTGCTGCTGCTCAACGCCAGGAACGCGGTGGAAACAGGCCGGGCAGCCCTCAGTTTCCTCACCGGCGTGAACGTGCAGGGCAGCCCGCTCAGCGATGGGTTCGCGCTCCCGGAGAATCCGCCGACGCTGGACGACCTGGTGGCAATGGCGACGGCGCGTCGGCAGGACCTGGCGGCCGCGGCGGCGGCGGCCGAGGCCGTGCGCAGCGATGTGGATGTGGCCATCGGTCAGTACGCGCCCTCGGTCAGTCTGAACCTGGACTATTTCCTGGCCCGAGACAGCCTGCCGACCGACCGCGACTGGACGGGCCTGCTCCGCGTGAACATCCCGGTCTTCGCCGCGGGGCGGATCGAGGCCGACGTGGAAGCGGCCTGGTCGCGGTTCCGCCAAGCGGTGCTGGCGTACTCCCTGCTCAAGCGCCAGATCCGCCAGGATGTGGAGATTTCCCACAAGAACGTCGGGGCCAGCATCGCCCGCATGGCCGAGCTCAACGAGCAGTTGAGGGCCGCGCAGGAAGCGATCCGCCAGGCGGAATCGGCGTACAACAACGGCTTGGGGACCAACCTGGAGCGGATCACCGCCCAGGACCAGTTCCTCAACGCGCAGCTCCAGTTGACCAGCGAGGAGTTCGACCAGAAGGTGTTCTACCTGACGGCCTACCGCGCCCTGGGCGCGATCACCGAGGGGACGGCCGGCGTCGCGGTCCCGTCGCAGCCCCCTCCGCGCCCCGCGCCCGAGTCGCCGTTTGTGAAGATGCCCGGCTGAGTTGGCAGACCAAACTACGAGAGGGTTTAGAGGTGGGCAAGGGAAGCACCAGCAGCGAAAACAACAGCGCCGACACGGAAGCATCGCCGGAGGCAAAGGCCGGGCTTGACTTCGCTGCGTGGCTGTTGGCGGTACCAGTTCTGATCTACGCCACGGGCTTTCTGGTCGTGTTCACCGCTGAGGAGAGACTGGGGATTGTCAGTACGTCTCTGGAGACTTCTTCAAGATCAAATACATGCACGTCGGCGTGCTTTGCGCGACGTTTGTAGGGCTCTTTGCTGGACTGGCCTAAGGGCCCGCCTCGCGCGCTCCGTCGGAAAAGCGGTACCGAAGGTCACCGGCAGAAAGACACCCCGGCGGTTCCCCGCCGGGGTGTCGGTTGAGTCAGGCTGCAATCGCCTGCTCGTTGGGGCATTGGATCGCCGCGATGATGTCTGCGGCGACGTGCTGGATTCGGTCCAGAGACGCGGCGAGCGTCTCGCTCTTGCCGTCGTAGAGCTGGATGTAGTCGCTTGCGGCCGAGCCTGTCTCCAGCCCGATGGCCTGGCAGACGACGAAAGCGACTGCTTCGGCTTCGGTCTCCCGCACGGTCTTGCTGGTGGGGCGCTGGTCACCACGATGCAGAAGCTCGTGGGCGAGTTCATGGACGATGACCGAGAACTCGTTGGCCGGCTCCAAGCCGGAGCGGATGCTGATCCGTCCGCCGCGTGAGACGCCGTCGGCTCCGGGCGGCAGGTCGTCGTAGTCGAGCTTGATGCCTCGTTCCGCGACCTGATCCTTGATCTTGGTGAGGTGATGCTGAGGATCGCCACTGACTCGCGACGGTTCCGGGAGTTCCTGACCGTCGGTCTGGGTCACATCAAAGACGTACACGCCGCGAAATCGGAGGATGGGCTTGGCTCGGTCGGACTGTTCCTGGCCCTCGGGCTTGTCCTGCTTCGGGCGGATGCTCATCGGGGCGATGATCACGATTCCCTTTTCGCCCTTCTTGACGAAGCGGCCCATCTGCTTCCACGTGCCGAACCCGGCGACGTGGGTCGCCGCGGGCATCTGCGAGAGGATGAGGAGGACGTTCCCGAAGCTGTACCGGTGGAACTTGGCGAGCATCGCGAGGTATTGCGTGATTCGCTCGCTCTTTCCGCTCTTGAGTGCGTCGGTGAGGTTCTGGAGGGCTTGGTCGGCGATCTTCTTGGCTTCTTCGGCTTTCATGTCTTTGCTCCTTTGCGGGTCCCGCGACGGGCGGTCCCTTCACAAAGAACGGGACCCCTCGCGGGTGCAATGGAGCGAGCGCAGCGAAGCCGGCAGGAGGTTGGAGGGCCCTGCGCAGCAGGCACAAACGAATGACAGACCTTCCCGCCAGCCCTCAAGGTGGCGGCGCCGGCTTCGGCGGGTCTGGCGTGAGGTGTGCAAGGCCCGGAGACCGGAAGCGCCCCCCAGCGCGGTGACGGCGGGAGCGGAGCGTTTGAAAGCCGAGAAGCCGACCCGAGCAACCCTCAAAGGTCACGGTGCGACGGAGCGGAAGGGGAACGTATGATTTATCGCATGAAGTTCGGATTTCGGAAACCATCGCTTCGGAAGCGCATCGCGGCTCGCACGTCGCTCAAGCGTTACGCGCGGCACTCGCTTGGGCTCAAGGCACCACGCGGATGGGGATGGCTGACCAACCCGAAGCGAGCAGCGTACAACCGAATCTACAGCCGTACGACACGGCCGATAGGGTGCGTCGTCCCACTGGCGGTCGTGCTCACGGTAGCGGCAGGGATTGTGGTGGTCGCCATGCGCGTGCTTGCCTAGCGGACTCGACGAAGCACGAACTTGGGGTGGTCTCCCGGGAGCGGAGGCACGGCGGGATACATGAAGAGCGTCCCGTTATCGTGAAGGAAGAGGTCATAGACGCCCGCATCTGGGCCGACCGACGACTTGGTGTATTCCCATGCGACAAGAGCACGATTGTGCTGCTGCCTGTTGACGACCGCATCGCCTTCCCAGACGTGTTCGTCTGTATGCCCACTCACCTTATGCACCGCGCGGAGATGCACAACGCCTGACGACTTCGGGCTGATTGTGATCACACAGTCGCCAAGGTCACGAACGAGTGGCACGGGGCGCGTCGCCAACTTGCTTTGGTCGGGCACAAACTGATCCCATCGCCCCAAGAACGCGCGCGACGCACAACGCATTATCACCAGGTCTTTGACCCAGACGCCGACAACAGTGAGAACCGACGCCACAAGGCTTATGAGAAACGGCAGCCAGAGCCAGTCCCACATCGAGGGCTGTACCGAAGCGCAGGATTGAGCCAAGATTGTGATCGCCATAAGTGCCGCACTGTATCGCTTGCGAGCGACGTTTGCGCAGAAACGCGGCCCCGACCTGTTCAGCCGGAGCCGCGAAGATGTCGAAAGTG
Organism: Phycisphaerales bacterium; assembly: GCA_046350435.1. Lineage (GTDB taxonomy): Bacteria > Planctomycetota > Phycisphaerae > Phycisphaerales > UBA1924 > BJHL01. The sequence goes on along the minus strand of JAXMAK010000004.1, from coordinate 218,760 downwards.
GGATACCTTCGACTACGCCGCCATCTTGACGGGCGAGGCGTTGGTGACGCTGGCGATGGTCAGCCCCGGCCCGCCGAAGCCGAAGTTGACGATGAACTGCGCGGGGTTGCCCCGCGACGTGGAACGGACGGCGGTGATCTGGTAGGTTACTGGCGCGGCATCGCTCGGGACGGTCTCGTCCGTAAACAACTTCACGCCCGTTGCGCCCGCGAAGGCGAACGATCCGCTCCCGCTGCGGCGCATCACCTCGTAGATGGTTCCCTGTGTGCCGCTGGGGTTGCTGCACTTCCACTTGAGTTCCAGTGCCCCGTTCTGCAACAGGCCCACGGTGAAGTCGAAAGGCGTCCCCGGCGGCGGGGTCGTGCCCGGCACGGCCGGCGCGGGGATCTGCGCGAGGACGTAGACGTTGGGATCGTTCTTCGTCTGCGCGTAGGTCTTGATGGTCTGGATCATGTCAGCACCGGCGGCGGGGCCGCTGTGCATGGCTCGCACCTTGTCGTAGAAGTTGGCCGTTGCCGCTCGCGCCGCTTCGAGTGCAGCGACGTGCGAGTTGTACGCCGTGCGGGCGGCGGTGGTCAGTGTTCCCAGCGCGGTGACAGATGCGGGCGTAAGCCCGATCGCAGCCGCGTTGGATGTCCACGGGGCGATGTGCGCCTCGTAGAACTCGATCTTGCCCAAACGTGTATCCGGAACGACGCCCATAAATGCTCCTTGGCCGATTGGCCGGTGGGGCGGAGCCGAGCGTCGCGCGCGTCCTACATTGGATGGCGTGCCCCGGCGGTGATCTGGGAGATAAGTTCGGCGTGGGCAATGTCTGACTTGAGTGATGATGCAGAAAAATACAGCGTGACAAGCGCAGGAATGAGTTCAACGCCCCTTGTCGATCCTTCGACGCGCCTTGACGACCCTTGTATGAGTCGTGCAGAACCTTCTTCGAGAGCCGTAGATCGTGCCACGAAAGGCGTGGACAGTTCGACAGAGTGCATGGCATGTGCACAGCGGCGCGTTGAACCCCCGACGGTCCGCATGGAAGGGCCCACGCTACAGGGTTGCCGCGCCGTTTGTTCCGTTACCCATACCCGCGATGGCGTGCTCAACCAGCGGCGGCCATTCGATGGTGAACACTGCCTGACAGGCGTTGCACTTGACCTTTTTCCCCAGCATGTCCGCCTTGACCTTATTCTGACGTTGACAAGCTGAGCAGTCCGCACGCCAGCGGGCGTTGTCCAGTTTGAGCAGGTCAGCGTCCAGCCCAACCTGATCGAGCGGCACGTCAGCACCCGTCATGGTTTGGAGTGCATCCTTGGTCGGTTGGCCGCCTACGGCAGTGAGTCGGAGGGCCTGCCGGTTGCACATCTCCTCAAAGAGATTCCGTACAAAGCGACCATTTCCGAACTTTGCGTCGCGCCGGGCATAGGCCACTGTAAAAAGGATCGAGAGATACGCACGAGCTTCCGCGGTCGGGTTGTAGTGCCCTTTTCCAAAGAGCAACGAGGCAATCCGGCCCATCTCCTCCGGGGTGTAATCATCGAAGTGCATGTATCTCGTAAAGCGGCTCTGAAGTCCTGGGTTGCTGTCAATGAACTTGGCCATCGGTTCGGGGTATCCGGCAACAATCACGACGAGACGGTCCCGGTGGTCCTCCATTCGCTTGAGCAAGGTGTCGATCGACTCTTTGCCGTAATCGTACTGCCCTCCAGTAGCCGAGAGCGTGTACGCCTCGTCAATGAAGAGAATTCCGTCCATCGCTTCCTGCACCTTCGCGTCTGTCTTGACGGCGGTCTGACCGACGTATTCGGCGACAAGTCCCGCGCGGTCTGTCTCGATTACGTGCCCCTTTACAAGGATGCCATAGCCGCGAAGGAACTTGCCGAGAATGCGCGCAACGGTTGTCTTGCCCGTGCCGGGGTTGCCGTAGTAGACAAAGTGGAGCGCCTGCTTGCCCGCAGGAAGGCCCGCCGCCTGGCGCTGTCGCTGGATTTCGAGAAAGGCGTCGAACCGTTTCACTTCATCTTTGACGCGAGGGAGACCGATCAACTCGGCAAGTTCCTTCCTCGCTTCTTCGAGCGCGCTGGTGGTGTTTGTCTTGACCTCAGGAAGATCCGTTTTCTGTGCCGCCGTCTTGGCCCCTTCACCTGTCTTGCCGGTCAGCATCGCCGCGGACACTCGTGTCACGGGCTTTGAGCTGTCGGTCTTTCGCACATACGGATCATCATTGCCCTTGACGGCCTCTCGAATCGAGCGCGCAAGGTCACGATACTTTGCCACCATCGTGTTGTGGAAGTCGAGCGCACGCCGCTCCGTGTCGCTGATCTCGCCGTCAGCCATGACCATTTCGCGGAGGATCGATTCTCGCATACTGATGTACGACTCAAGCAGCACTGGCTTGTCGAGGTGTGCGTCGAGCCGTGCGGCCAGAATCCAAGCGAGCCCCGTAGTACGGTCACAGTCGAAGCCGAACAACTCCGTGCTTTCGGCGAGCTTGATGAGGAATCCCATCCCAGTGAAAGACTCCCCGTCATCGTCGCTGTCCCATCCATCGAGGTGTTTCTGGAAGTACGACAGCGCCGACTCAACGAACTCGTCCACGAGCGCATACGAATCGGCGATGCTGGTTTCATCGAACGCGTTGTTGATCACGCGCAGGTAGTCTGAAATAAACGCCAGGTTGATAATCACCTTGGCGTCCAAATACCGGATGAGGGGTGCCGCGTCGTCGCCAAGCAGGGCTTCGGCCGTTTCATCGGAGAGGTATGGCTCAACCATGTCGGCAATCGCGCCAATGTTGGCGATCAACCGGTCACTTAGCGAATCAGACAGCCCCATACGCCGAACTCCTTGGGAATCGAAGGGCGATTGTATCGCGGCTCTGGGGGAAACCGCCGCGAAGCCCCTGGGACTTGTCCACAGAACGTCGCCGATCACTATAGGGAGAGGTATAGGTAATGCTCTAGGTTTTACGGGGGGGCGATTCAGCGCATCGAAGGCGGGGTCCGGAGGGTGATTCAGCGCACCAAGGGAGGGCGATTCAGCGTGGATAAGTCCCTGATGTGGCGAGATGTCCACACGGCCTCTCAGTCGAGTGGGATGATCTTTTGTGCGGGTATGGAGACGAGGGTGCGAGGAACAGGAGAATGCGACTGTTGGAGAATCAATCCGCCCGGCGCATCGCGAAGCCTCGCATCCGGGTACACGGTGCACACCTGCCGCAAGGCGTGCCGAAACGTCTTCTTGAAGTCTTTGGATCGCCCGTAGTCCTGGCCGAACTGGTCCTTGAGATTTGACCAACTGACCTTCGATCCGAGCGGATTGGTGACTCGCGGGAGCCGATGAGCGAGCCACGTGTAGATGTCCAGGGCGAGTGCCGAGTGTTTGAGGGCTCCAAGAGCCCGGAAGTCGAGCGGCACGGCGTGTCGAGTGAGGGTGTCGAAGAAGTCCTCCGACAACTCAAGCTCTCCCGGCCACAGCGTTCGCTGTGACCCGTCATGGTCTCCATTCAGCAGCCAAGCGTCGAATCGCTTGATCGGCTTTGCGTCGATGGTGGAGACGCGGTCGCCGTCGGTCATGCCAAGCGTCATACGACAGGCGGCGAGAGCTTGAAGCTGCTTTTTGAGTGCGGCGTAGCCGCCGCGGCGTCCGCCGCTGGTTTGCAGTCCAAGCTGCGTCAGGAACTGACGCATGCTCTCGCCAACGTCGATGACGCGGCTCTTGGTCCTCACCGCTTCAGTACTTATGTGCACCATGACGAGACGGGGAATCGCTCCGTAGGGCAAAGGCTGCTCTGTCCATGACAGGCCGTTCCACAGGCTGCCGGCCTCAACCAGAAGGCTGAGGTTCCCATTCGAGCGTTCGTAGCGACGCTCGGGAGTGTGCTTTCGCGGGATACCGACCTGACAGAGCACGGAGTGCGAGAACAGGAAACGGTCCGGTGGCTCGTGGCGGATTTGATCGCCGGCGATGACGAGGCCCCATTGCTGCCGGGTGAGACCGGACGATGGAAGGGGTGGCAAGTCCGATTCGTTCACGTGAGATAGCCGTGCTTGCGAAGCCAAGGCTCGACGGCTTCTTCAAGAATGTCCTGGAGCGTGTTGGGGCGCACGCTTTCCAGTTGACGCTGGAGCGAGGCACGCTTCAACGCCTTCGCATAGTCCGCCCGGATGCGAGTGCTGACCAGTATGCGAGAATCGCTCTTCGCGGGCTCGACTTGCTCGCCGAAGGCAAAGCGGCGTTCCTCCGGTGTGAGCGTCGTAGGGTGGGTTGGTGCGGTGGGCTTGAGGCCCTCAAGCAGTGTGCGTCGGTCATTCATAGCATGCCTCCTGCGGCGTTGGCGTGGTTCAATGTTGAGCGGTCGGCAATATCGGGCAGTAGCTCCCGGAAGAGCTGCTCGATCTCGGTCGCGGCGTCTCTGGCCCGTGTTCCCATGTCCCACACGACGGTTCCTTGGCCGGGTGCGTCCGCGTAAGCCTGACGCAGTGTCAGTGGTGTTGAGGCCACGCCGATCGAAAGGGCACGGGCAGCATCGAGCATGTCCTTCGTGAGTCGGTAGTTCTTCCCCACCATGCTCAGCACAATGAGTGCCGCCGGTGGACCGTGCCGAATGTCCTGAGCCTCCCGGACAAGCTGCGTGACGCTTGCGAGAGCTCGTGCTTCGAGCATCGATGCCTTAGCCGGCACGATGGCAAGGTCGGAGCGCAGTAGCAGCAACCGGCTGGTATCCGAGTCGCTCCCGGGACCGTCGGCAACTACGAACTCGGCATCCTGACCGAGCAGCGGAAGTCGGTTGACGATGGCGTTCGAGTCTGTCAGCACGACGGTCGGAAGGTCGGGCTGAACTTCATGCACCCAGACCGACGAACTCTGCTGGCGGTCGCAGTCGCACAGAATGGTCGAGCGGCCCCGGCGATGGAGCCATACTGCGAGGTGGGCGGCGATGGTGGACTTACCCACCCCGCCTTTGTTGCTGGCGATAGCGATGATCATGTCCAAGCCATACCACAACAACTCGCCAGCAGGCAAGCACTATTTCATGCTGGCACGCTGACACCTCGCGACTGCCAGAGAGCTGGCACGGTGACTGGATGGCACTCCTGCCGGCTGACGCTCCGGTGTGTAGGCCAGCAAGCCAGCCTGCCAGCGGAACGGATTGCAGGCAGGCAAGCCAGCAAGCCATCATGCTGACGAGCCGGCCAGCAAGCCATCTTTCACGGTGAAAGATTGTCCTAAGCACCGCTTAGGGGAGACGTCTGATGAACTTTTTGCTTTGGCCGGTCATTCCGTGATGACAGCTTGGAGAGGGTCCACGCGTGGGTGGAATCGCGTGGGATGGCCACGCTTTGTGTCCTGAAACAGAGCGACTCTTCACCGCGCGGACGGAGGGCTTTGTCGGCGGAGCGGATGCTCCGAACAGGATTGCTTGAGCGGTGAAGGGGCGCGTGGCCACTCACCGGTGGACTATTCGCTGGATGACAACGAGAGGGGTTAGCGGTGTCTGCCGCGATCGTCTGCGGTGTGGCCGGAGTTCTTGCCCTTGAGGTCGCGGAGCAGGGGTTGAAGCACCTGCATCACGGAGGCCGCGGCCATGACCCCCATGCACACCATCGCGACCTTGTTGAACACTGCCGCGTCACCGCCTGGAGCGGAGCGTGCCATCTGCTGTGCCGTGTTGGCGAGATGAAGTGGATTCGGTGTCGTCATGCGAGCCTCAACGTTCAAGCCTCCACTCTACCCCGTCCTGCGGGTCCGTTGTGTGACAGTTTCGTGACATTTGCTGCGGGCAGTGCGGGCGTTCCGGTCAGACAGCGACTCTTCGTAAAGGGCATAGGCCCGTCGTCGAACATCCTCCATGTCGGGCCAATCACCGGCTCGGCACGCCTGCTCCACGAAGGCGGCGAGGGCGCACCCGTGGAACAGGTCATCAAGGATGCTCTTGTGCGTCACGTCAACCGAGCGTCAGGCGGAAGTACTCTCGCCGCTCGGTTGCCTCTTCGATGATGGCTTCCATGAGGGCCACGTAGTCGGGGCCATCGGGTCCCCCAAGCTCTTCAGCGTCCTGCATGGAGGCGAGCACATCCTGAAAGATCCACTTCGCAGCTCCCTGAAGCCGGCAAAGCCTGTGCCGCTGCGAAGGGGTGTAAGCGGGCTCGTAGGTCAATTTGGCGACAGTCATACTTCACTCCTCTCAAAGATCATGCACACGTCGTGCAGTCCCGGAATGAAGCTGGAGCGGTACACCTTGCGACCGCTGCTTGCTCCGTGGCTGAAACGGATGATGTCGGTGCAACACTGCCGCAAGCCGGCCTCGAAGGCAAGTCGTTTCGTGTGGTAGACCAGAGGCACGAAGCCAGCGTCGCGGTCGTTGTAGTCACCCATGAGGATGGCCAGCCGGCCACCTGGAGCCAGCACGTCGGTCGCGGCCCGGATGAACGCCTCGTAGCCACTCAGGAACGCTTCCAGCGTGGGTGTTCGGGAGAGATCGCGTCCGTCGGTGGCGTAGAGCTTCTGCCTCCAGTACGGGGGATGTGCCCAGACAAACTCGACTGAGTCCCCGCCGGCGAGCGCTCGCATCGCTTCTGTGCTTGTCGCGTCAAAGCCCTCGTGAATGTCGCCGGCACGACACGGGATCCGAAGTTCGTTGCAGACGTCCTGGCATGTTCCGCTCCCGGTCATGGGGTCCAACACCAGGCGGGGCTTGAAGTACATCAGCAAGTCTTTGATAAGGTTGCCGCCGCAGTTGCCGGGGTAGCTCCGGCGGCCGTACTCGCCGGCGTCAGTGTTGTGGTACAGGCTCGTGAGGTGAGGAACCGGGCTGCCGTTGATGGGTATCCGGGGGAGCTTCGCGAACACGGGCTGCCAAAGCACGGTGCGGAGGATCGCTGATGCACGAACGCGATTCGCAAAGAACGGATTGACGACGGTGGAGCTACGCATGGGAGCCTCCTTCGACCCAGGCAATAGCCCGAATCGCCGATTGCTCGGCCTGGAGCATCTCAATACTCAGATCGTGGCTCGGGAGGGACTCCAGAGCGGCAACGAACTCCTTCGCGGCGTTGTAGAGAATTGGAGCGGATGAGAGCAGCCGGGCGTCGGCTTCGGTGCGTTCCATCCATTCGGGAGAACAATCCCAGAAGGTGATGCGGGCGACATCCCGCTGCTGGTTGGGGCAATGGATGACCCAGAGGTCATCGACACCTTCTGCGTCGCGGTCGTATGCGAAGTGGTCAAGAGGCTGGAAGGTCGTGTTGGTCATGGTGCAGTCCTTTCTGTGAAGGGGGCGGACCCGAAGGCCCGCCCGGGTTGATGGCTATTCCTTGATGTCTGAGAGAACACGGAGGCTGATGCGTCCGTCCAGTGGCACGGCTTCGATTTGGATGTTGAAGCCGTTGCCGTCGGCGTGGGGCCACGCCGAACCGATACGGGTCCAGATGCCTTTCTTGCCTTCGCGATCGCGGACTTGGTACGCGACGTGGCTCGGTGTGCGATTGCTCGTGGTGGTTGGTGTGGTGGTGTCATTCATGTTGAGTCTCCTTCGTTGGAGGGACACGACCATCGCGTCCCGATGGCACGATGAATGAAGCCGCGAGAGACGGGGCGGAGCGCACCGGTCAAGCGAAAGGCCGAAGGCTTCCGCGTGCGGAAAGCGGCCTTGGCAGCTTGAACGGAACGGCTGCGGCTTCACAGTGCCATGAATGGGACGCGGGCAGTGTCACTCGTAGTTGGAGACGCACCGACACACACCGCACGCAACTACTGACAAACACACCGCAACCCCGTCGAGTCCACGTTCGTAGACGTGCGAGCATCGACCGCTTTGCGGCCGAGACACGCGGCGTTTACCGAATCGCAAGAAATTCGTGTCAGGATGGAAGCATGCTGCGGATCACTCAGAGCAATAGTTCATCGCGGGCCAAGAGCTACTACAGCACCGCCGACTACTACACCGAGGGCCAGGAACTCGTCGGGCAGTGGCGTGGCAAGAGCGCGGAGCTTCTCGGCCTGTCAGGCTCGATCGACCGAGAGGATTGGGACCGGCTGTGCGACAACACGCGCCCCGAAGATGGCGAGCCGCTCACGGTCCGTCGCAAGAGTGAACGACGAGTTGGGTACGACTTCAACTTCCATTGTCCCAAGAGCGTGTCGCTGCTGTACGGCGCCACGCAGGACAACCGGATTGTGCGTGCCTTTCGTGAGGCCGTTCGTGACACGATGGCCGACATCGAACTGGAGGCCAAGTCCCGCGTCAGGCAAGACGGGAAGAACGAGGACCGCACCACGGCCAACCTGGCCTGGGGCGAGTACATCCACTTCACGGGCCGGCCGGTGGACGGCGTGCCCGATCCGCACTTGCACGCCCATTGCTTCGTCTTCAACGCGACGTTTGACCCGGAAGAGCATCGCTGGAAAGCGGCCCAGCTTGGCGACATCAAGCGGGATGCGCCGTATTTCGAGGCGGTCTTCCACTCGGTGCTCGCCCGCCGGCTCGAAGAGCATGGCCTTCAGACCGAACGGACGGCCACGGGCTGGGAACTCAAGGGATTCATGGAAGAGACGCTCGACAAGTTCTCACGCCGAACGGCACAGATTGAGGCCGCGGCTCGGGAGAAGGGCATCACGGACATTGACGCCAAGGCGGAACTCGGAGCCCAGACCCGTGAGAAAAAGGCGAAGGACCTTTCGATGCGGCAGCTCCGCGAGCTTTGGGTAGACCGACTGACCCCGCAGGAGCAGGCGGTCATCGACTCGGCTTCTCGTCGCTTTGGCCGAGACCAGCTTCCGGAGGATGGGCAGACCGCCCGAGACGCCGTCGAACGGGCGATGGAGCATTGCTTCGAGCGGGCCTCGGTCGTTCCGGAGCGAACGCTCCTGGCGGAGGCGCTCAAGCAGGGCGTCGGGAAAGGGTCTCGGGACACGATCGAGCGCCTCGTATCTCAGCAACCTCTGCTCCGCGGCGAACACAAGGGCCGCCGAATGGTGACTACCCGCGAAGTGCTCGAAGAAGAGCGTCGGCTCCTGGCCTATGCCCGGGACGGCCGCGGCGCATGCCGGCCGATCAATCCGGGCCGGGCACGGTTCAATCGAGCGTGGCTCAATCCGCAGCAGCAAACCGCGGTGCGTCATGTGCTCGAATCCCGAGATCGTGTGATCCTGATTCGCGGCGCCGCCGGAACGGGCAAGACGACGATGATGCAGGAGGCCCGCGAAGCGATCGAAGAGGCCGGCATGCACGTCCATGCCTTCGCACCGTCGGCGAGTGCAAGTCGCGGCGTGCTGCGTGGCGAGGGTTTCGAGTCGGCGGACACGGTTGCGCGCCTGCTGGCCGACCCAAAGGCCCAGGCGGAAGCCGCGGACGGCGTCATCTGGATCGACGAAGCCGGCCTGCTCGGAACCCGAACCATGCGGGAAGTCTTTGAGTGTGCCGAGCGCGTGCACGCCCGAATTGTGCTCTCCGGAGACCGTCGGCAGCATGGTTCAGTGGACCGTGGGGCTGCACTGCGCCTGCTGGAAGAGGAGGCCGGCATCAAGCCGGCGGAAGTCAGGGAGATTCAACGGCAGAAGGACGAGTACAAGCTCGCCGTCAAGGCGTTGAGCGAAGGCCGGACCGAAGACGGGTTCCACCGTCTGGACGGACTCGGCTGGATTCGCGAAGTGGACGCGGAGGACCGGTACCGCCTGCTCGCTCAGTCGTACATCGAGAGCATCGAAACCGGTAAGTCCGCGTTGGTCGTGTCCCCCACGCACGCGGAGGGCAATCGGATCACCCAGGAAATCCGTACGCAGCTCCGAAGCCGCGGGCTCCTCGGACAGGACGCTCACGAGATTCTCGAACTCTTGCCGGCCAATCTGACCCTCGGCCAGCGGCGCGACCCGACCAGCTACAGCCCGGGCGATGTGATCGTGTTCCACCAGAACGCCAAGGGGTACCGCAGAGGGCAGCGTCTGGTCGTCGGCGACGGACCACTCCCGCTCGATCAGGCCGCCCGCTTCTCCGTGTATCACCAGGGTCGGATTCAGGTCTCGGCCGGCGATCGCATCCGCGTCACCAAGAACGGTCAGACACTCGACCGTGAGCACGCGCTCAACAACGGCGACCTTTTCACCGTGAAATCGTTCACGCCGGATGGGGACCTCGTGCTCAACAACGGCTGGACAGTCTCACGCGACTACGGACATCTGAACTACGGACTGGTGGTCACCAGCCATGCGAGCCAAGGCAAGACGGTTGACCGGGTGTTCGTCGGTCAATCATCGCAATCGTTCGCGGCCTCCTCGCGGGAACAGTTCTACGTCAGCGCATCTCGGGGTCGGGAGCAGGTAGTCATTTTCACCGACGATAAGGAAGACCTCCTGCACGCCGTGGAGCGGAGCGATGAACGCCTTTCCGGCACGGAGCTCGTCGGAGGTCCGGACGCGGCCTGGCATCGCATCATCCGGGAAAGCGCAGAGCGATCCGTGCAAGAGCCGAGCGTAGCTGGCACCAGCCGGCGGCTTGAGCGGGAGGGTGTTGAGCATGAGCGATAGATTGCTGGACAAGTTCACCAAGCAGACTCGTACGGAGGTGGGTGCTGTCGATACGCATGAAGGTGCCGAAGCGGAGAACCTCGGCTGCTTCGGCTGGCTGCGTGGCGTCCGTGATCGTGCGTTGATGTTGGAGCTACGCAAAAAGGACGGCCATGTACTCGCAATCGCCTATTCCTGGCTCGAACGGGTGGAGTTCCAACCGGACGAGGGCATCACGCTCCATCTCCCCGGGCGCAAGGTGCGAATCAAGGGGTCCGGGCTGAATCAGGAAACAGGCCGGCCGGTCCGCCTCTTCGATGGCATCACCCGGCACCGCGTGCCGTGGATTCGTGAAGCGGATCGTGGTGAATTGCTCAAAAGCGCCGGCGACAACATCGTTGTTGAGAGCATCCAGTGGGATGAGTAAGGCCTCTTGCTCGTTGGGGTAGAGGGGTGAGTTCGAGCGGGGAGAGGGGGCTCGTCCTCCCGCTCGTGCAAGCCCGTCAACCATGCCCCAGCGCCGGTCGCCGCACGGCACATGCCGCGTCTTGGAGCCATGCGTGGGAGGACACGCCGGTCCGATGGCCAAGCGATACGATGTACCGGAAAGACGCTCGCGCCCGAGGCATGAAGGCCCGGGCCCAAGCGGTTGTCTGATGGAAGTCCAGGGAGCTCAAGTTGCCCGATGATGCCAAGCCCAAGCGGTCGGAAGTCTCTGCCGGCAGTTCCCGTCAGATTTCGTCACGACGTTTCGCTGCCCTCATCCCTATCAAGTTTGGTCTCCTGGACAAGCCCAGATTCCTTACCAGCCGAAAAGACCAAGCAGCGCAGTTTTTGGGGGATGCTGCCGGAAATTTCATCCCCTCGAAAGTGGGATGCGTGGCGATTTCCTTGCTCACCAAGGATCGCTGGTACGAGCTGTCTTCCGCACAGCAGTCGGCCGCCCGAGCGCTCATCGCAGAAAGTCTGCGCTTCGTGCTTCTGACAGAAGGGGGGCCGGACATACGCACTGTCGAAGGCGCCACCTTTTGGCTTGACGTTTCTGTCCATTCCGATTACCCATCGGCGAGGTTAGTCGCGCTCCACATCACGCCCACCCAACGTCAGGAGCTCGACCGATTTGCATCAGAATCAAGGGGGAGCGGACCGGGGGTGCAGGAGGAACAACGCGACCTGAGTAAGCCTGACCGCCGAAGTACTGCGGATGCCGGCGAGTATTCGACACTGCGGAGCAGGCTTGACGCGATGTTCGACCATACACGGCAGGATCTGGCTCGCCAACTCGCGCCGGCACTTCAGAAGGAAGCCCTAAGCCGGCCCCACGAAACCTATGACCAAAAGAAATCGCTCGCCAAGTGGATCAACGGCGAGTTGCGGCGATATGGCTTGGCCATCCGCTGTCCGCGAACGGGGCAGCCGAGTCTTCTGCTTGCGAATGCTGGCGGGGTCGCCGGGATCGGCCGCTTTCATATCGAGCACACCGATTCTGCCGGTAAGCGGCATCGGTCGGTGACCTCGGTTACTCTCCCGCCGCTCGACCTCATGACGGACGACCTATCCCGAGCACCCTACGGCGAACGGTCCGAGCGCTCGCGGTAGCCTCGCCTCAACCGGAAAATCTCGAAAAAAACAGCGACAAGGGGTTGACACGGGCTGAAAGGTACACATAATGTGTACTGTTCGAGTGAGCCGCTTCGGCTCCGCTGACTTCCACACTCGCCCGCATCTGCACCCGACTCCCGGCAGATGGGGCCCAGAGGACAGTGCCATGACACTCTCACTTCTCACTGTGCCAATTGACGAGGTCTTGGTCGCTCCGCAAGCGCGAACGCACTTTGAGCCCGGTGCCATCGCCGGCTTGGCGACGAGCATTCAGGAATCCGGTCTTCAACAACCCCTCCTCTGCTCGAAGAATGATGACGGCTATCCCTTGATTGACGGCGAACGCCGGCTCAGGGCATGCCGTCAGCTTGGCTGGCGCGACGTGCCGATTCTCGTTGCGGGCGACCGTGTGTCGCTCCTCGAAGCGCTGACCCGCCAGTTGGCGTGCAACCTTCAGCGCGAGGAACTCTCCGTTCTGGAGCGGGCGACTGCTATCCGCGAGCTCATGGTCAAAGGTAATCTGACCGCTGACCAGGTCGCCAAGCGACTCGGACAGTCTCCCGCCACAGTGTCACGGACGCTCTCCGTCTTGAAGCTGCCTGACCCTATCCGCGCGAGAGTCTGCACGCGCGAGATTTCGCCCGACGCGGCGTACCTGCTGGCTCGCGTGGAAGATCCAATCGAACAGGCCAAGCTCGCGACCCAGGTCGGGGAGGGCCACCTGTCCCGTGACGGACTGGCGAGAAAACTGAAGGCGACACGACGATCGAGCGAACGCCGATCGGCCGGCTTCGGGAAGGCCACCGCGATTCTCGGCAACGGACGGAGTGTTGCGGTAGCGGGACCGGGACTGACACTCGAATCCATGATGGAGTGTCTGGAGAGCCTTCTCGCAAGGGCTCGGAAGGCGAAGTCACAGGGCATCACGCTTGAGACGTTCGTCCGCGCCCTGCGTGATCAGGCCAAGGGAGGGAAGGGGGCACCGTCATGACTTGGCCGTTTCGCCGCAAGCGAGCTCCCCTGCTTGACCCTTGGGACCTGAGTACGCCCGTGCTGCAATGGGCTCCGGGCTGTCCCTTTACCACGGGCGACGCCTGCCAGGGCGTTGGCATCTTCGGTTCGACCGGGGCGGGCAAGAGCACGGGCTCATTCGCCACGATCCTTAAGAGCTACCTCCTGGCGGGTTGGGGCGGCGTGTTATTCACCGCGAAGCCGGAGGACACGCTTCAGTACGCCAAGCTGGTCCGCGACGCCGGCCGTCAGGACGATCTGCTCGTGTTCTCCCCGGAGCATGCGCTGCGGTACAACTTCATCGAGGAGGAGCTCCGCCGAAGCGGCGATGGTGCCGGCGTCGTCGAGAATCTCAGCGCCCTGGTCCTCACCGTCGTGGAACTGCTCGAACGGTCGAAGGATCGCGGTGGTGGGGAGCAGTTCTTCCGCCTGGAGAGCACTCGCTTATTGCGGAACACGATCCTTGTGCTTCTGCTCGCCAAGCGTCACTTCACGATGACGGATCTCCACCGGCTGATCGTTTCCGCCCCGCAGTCAATCGAGGAGTTCGAGAACAAGTCTTGGCAGGAGTCGTCGATGTGCTTCCAGTGCCTGCGGCAGGCCCAGGACACTCCGAAGAACGAGTCCATGCGGGCCGACTTCGATCTGGCCGTCACCTACTTCGCACGCGAATGGCCAGCGCTCGCATCCCGCACACGCAGCAGCGTTCAGGTGACGCTTACCTCGGCGACTGACTTGCTCAGTCGTGGCCTTGTCCGTGACATGCTCTCCGCACCACGTTCCACGTTCTCGGCCTCGATGCTCCACGACGGCGCGATTCTCATTGCAGCGTTTCCAGTCCTGCGGCACGCGCTCGCGGGTCAGATGATCCAGGTGATTCTGAAACACGCCTTGCAACGCGATCATGTTCGCCGTGATGTCTCTCGCAATCCTCGCCCAACGTTCATGGCGGCTGACGAAGCCCAACTGCTCTGGGTGGACGCGGACCAAGAGTTCCAGGGAGTTACTCGGAGTACCCGCACCGCGGTGGTCTACGCCACGCAAGGGCTTTCGACGATGCTCGATGCCTTCGGACCCAATTCCGACGACAAGGTGCACAGTCTTCTCGGTAGCCTCCAGTGCCGAATTTCGCACCAGCAAACTGACATTCGCACCGTGGAATACATGCAGCAACTGATCGGCCGCTCAAGGCAGTTGCTGCTCAGCGGCAACAGCTCCCGCGACGGTGACTGGCTCGGTCCGCTCTTTGGAGAGCGGAGCGGGGGCAGCGCCGGATTCTCCGAGCATCTCGATTTCGAGCTTCAGGCTCGCGATCTCAACAGTCTCGCCAAAGGTGGCCCACCAGCGTGGTTCACAGAGGCGATTGTGTACCAGGGTGGAAAGGTGTTTCCAAACGGCCGGACTTGGCTCCGGGCCGCGTTTCCGCAGCATCGCTAGGCACGGGTGAAAGCGGCAGAACTGGAGAGCGCGGATGTTCCGCGCCGCGCTATCGCTCGCGCCTGCAAAGGAGGTTGTCATGCAGCAGCAGCAGCAATCGCAGCAGAGTCAAGGATCATGGACGCCGATCGAAGACGCGAAGAGCGCTTTCTCGCTTCTGGCGTTCGCGTCGCAGGTCATCGCGCACCCGGTTGAGGTCTTCCTGCGGACCGGGTTCGGTTCACAGTACTTCGGCATCGCCTCGTTGGTCGCGTTCTTCGCTGTGCCGATGTGGATGGTGTTCTTTCCGACGGAAAGTCCTGTGGGCATCTGGTGCTTCTGGCTTCTCTACATCGCGATGCAGGTCCGCGCCCGCATCGAAACCGCCAGGCTGAAGTCAAAGGGCGAGGTCATCCACTCGCGCTACAACGGATGGCCACGTCTCGCAAAAGCGTTCAAATCTCTGCCAGAATCGCGCGTCAAGGCGGCGATCGAGCCGCTCGCGGTATTCCTGTGCGCCTTGGCTGTGATGCAAGGGAGCGTCCCGCTGGCGAGCTACCTGATCGCTGCCGCGTTCGCCCTCGCGTTCAACAACGCTCTCATCGACGCGGTCGAAAGAGCGCGTATCCGTGAACTCAACGACGCCATGATCGAGCAGCAGCAGACCGCGGAGCGTTTCCGCGCCATGCGCGGCGAGCTCTAGGCGACTGAAAGGAGTTGTCCATGAACTTTCGAGAGAACATGAGTCGGAGCAAGGAAGTGCTCGGCGCCTACTTCCGGCAGGGACTCCACGAACTTGGTGCCGTCCTCTACGGCCCCGGCACGATCGCCCAGCACGCCGAGTACGGCATGGCCGGCACACGCACGCCTGGTGAGGTCGCCGACGGGTTGAGAGGATCTCCGGGCAAGGAAGCGTCGCGGGATGCGCCCTCGCCGTCACTTCTGGATCAGTACATCGAGCAGGGGCGCGAGCGGGAGGCACCGCAGCGTGAGCCCGAGCGGGAGGACCGCCACATCGAGCGGGAATGACCCCGTATTCCATCACATCCATACTCACAAAGGAGAGTTTCAATGTCAAACGCACATTACGCGCACGCGGTTGGACAGGTGTTCAAGAGGGCCAAGGACATGCCCGCGGTCGGCAAGGGCAAGAACCCGATGGTCGGTTTCATCATGGGGTTCGCGTTTGGGCCGCTCGGAGTCGGTCTCTACCTTGGCAGCTTCGCCGACTTTGTTCTGAGCCTCACGATGGTGCTGCTCGGCGCCTTCGTCACGGCCGGCGTCGGCGCTCCGGCGTTCTGGGCCCTCTGCGGTTTCTGGGCCTACACGCGAATCCGCAACTCCAATGCCGCGGAGCTGCCAGGGACGGGCAGCAGCCCCGATCCGACGCCGCCAATTCCGTGACTGCTCGTGCAGTCAAGTCTTGATCCCACCACCCTTCTGGAGATTCGCAATGTCTGCCTCCCCCAAGATCAACTGGAACCGTCAAGTCCTGCCCGCCGACAGCCCGTTGGCCGGCTTCGTCATGGGCTTCCTGCTCGGCCCACTCGGCGTAGGGGTCTTCCTCCGCAGTCTGCTGGACTTCGGCTTGAGCGCTATCGCCTGCTGCTTGATTCTCAGCGTATTCGAGATCAAGGGCATTCCATTGTGCTGGATGGTGTGCGGGGGCTGGGTGGCGTTCCGCGTCAAGTATCGGCTTCAGTCCGCGTCTCGCGCGGTGCCGGCCGGTCCCACCGAGAATTGCGATCGGCCGCGGAGCGCTTGATCCCCTAGGGCACGGGTCGGAAGGCTCGTGCCCCGGATTCGCTGACCAGGACAATCGCGTCCCTCTCTTCGTTGGACCGCAGTACTGTGAAGACGCCGACACCACAACCCGTGTCCAGAGCGGCAGGTGAGTCCAGCGCCTCCGCCGCTGTCACGGCAAGGGACCGTGTGGTTGTACCGCCGGGAACTCCGGCGTGGATCACGCCGGATCTCGTCGAACTGACGCTGAAAGTGTGGCAGAAGCACTACGACAAGCCCCTCTCGATCCAGGATGCCGTTACAATTGTCCTGAACGCGGGGCAGATGTTCGGTGCCCTGGCTCGGGAGTGAGCACGATGAAACGCTTTGTCGCTCTGGCTCGTGTGAGCAGCCGTGAACAAGAACGCGAAGGATTTTCGCTCGCGGTCCAAGAGGAAGCACTGCGTCGCTATGCGACCAATGTCGGCGGCGAGGTCGCCCGACTGTTTCGCATCGCAGAGACCGCGAGCAAGAGCGATGAACGGAAGACGTTCAAGGAACTGATCGCCTACGCGAAGAAGCACGCTGAAGAGCTTGACGGCCTGCTCTTCTACAAAGTCGATCGGGCAGCCCGCAACCTGTTTGACTACGTCGAGCTCGAACGGCTGGAGAGTGAGTACGGGCTCGCGTTCATTTCCGTGTCACAGCCGACGGAGAGCAATCCGGCCGGCCGCATGATGCGACGGACGCTCGCCAACATGGCGAGCTTCTATACCGAGCAGCAGTCACTCGATGTTCGTGAGGGCTTGGCTCGGCGAGTCCAAGAGGGCTGGTTCGTCGGGAAAGCGCCGTACGGGTATCGGAACGTCCGGAAGGACGGCCGGTGTGTGACCGTAACCGATGAGGCCGCCGCTGCGAATGTGCGGCGTCTTTTTCACCTTTATGCATTCGAGCCCCTGACGCTGGATGCCCTGCGCGATCGCCTGCACCGCGAGGGGCTGACGTATCGCCCCGACTCGCCACGGTTCACCCGGAGCAAACTCCACGGTATGCTCTCCGACCGGGCGTACATCGGCGAGATTGCCTTCAAAGGACAGTGGTATCCGGGGAACCAAGAGCCGCTGGTAGACCGTGCGACCTGGGACCGCGTCCAAGCGTTGCTCGGTGGCCACGTCTACCACTCACACGAAATGACCTTTGCGGGCGGCTTCATGACCTGCGGTCATTGCGGCCGTGTGGTGACGGGCGAGCAGGTGACGAAGCGTCAGAAGTCGGGAGGCATCAAGCGGTACGTCTACTACCGGTGCAGCGGATACACCGCCAAGGGGCACCCGCGGGATCGCGTTACGGAGGGGGATTTGAATCGGCAGGTTCTGGGGCTCTTCGCCCGGATGAAGGTGGAAGACCCGGAGGTGCGGGACTGGTTCCGGGCCGTCCTTGCCGCCCAGACGCGTGATTCCCAAGCGGACGCCCGCGCCCAGAGGGAGGAACTGTCACGTCAGGCGTCGCTCCTGACCGCCCAGCAGGACCGCCTCCTGAACATCCGGCTGGCGGACGAAATCGACCAGACGACGTTTGCGGCCAAGCACACTGAACTCCGCGATCGACTGGCCTCGATCAAGCTGCAACTGGACGTTCTGGACCGGTCGCACGACGAAACTGCCGAGCTCGCCGCGAAGGTGTTTGAACTCTCGCAAACACTGCAAAACACGTGGGAAAGTGCGGATTACGCAACGAAGCGGCGAATCCTCGAAATCGTCTGTTTGAACTGCCGCCTCGATGGCGTAAGTGCCGTGTTTTCAACAAGAAAGCCCTTCGACGTGCTCGCCGAAGGGCTTGATCTCGCAAAAAGTCAGGGTGACAGGATTCGAACCTGCGGCCTTGTGGACCCAAACCACACGCTCTACCAAGCTGAGCTACACCCTGGACTTGCAATTGTAGGGCGAAGGAGGGCGAAATGTGTTCGCGGCTTCGTTCTTTTCGAGGATTCTCTTCGCAGGCATTGCGGTGAATCGTGGGAATGGTGTGTCGCACGACTTGCGGCGCTGCGCAAGTGTTGGTCTGTAATAGATGATGTGCTGAAGTTCACCACCGACAGCGAAGCGCAGTCGGTGGCACGGGGATTTGCTCGTTAGCGGGCCGAGAACTTCACGATCAGGTTTGAGTCGGTCACGGCGTACAGGTCGCCATCGACTGGCTTCTCGGCGACGATGCGTGCGATGCCTGGAGTCTTGATCGAACTCACAAACGCGCCCTTCTTGGCTTCGAGGGCCGTCAGCGTGCCATTTTCGTAGACGAGGACGCGTGACTTGCGGATGCCGACGACGGTGCCGCCAACGTTGGTGTTGTTCCAACGCACTGCGCCGGTTTGTGCGTCGAGCGCGGTGAGGCCGTCGCCTGGGATGTCGACGTAGAGCGTGCCGTCGATGACGACGGGCTGCGCGGTCAGGCGTTGCGGCGTGCGATAGCGCCACATGGTCTGGCCCGTCGCGCTAAAGGCCCATACGGATTGATCGGTGCTTGCGAGGTAGACGGCGTTGCCGTCGGAGGTCGGCTTGCTTTCAAGACCGCCATACACGCGGTTGCGGCCGACGAGGCGACCGGCGAACGCATCAAGGAACACCACGTCGCCTGCCTGTGAGACGAAGCACGCTGTTTCGCCCAGCGCGACGGGGTTCGTGCGCATCGTGCCTTGAGCGAGGAAGCCCCAGTTCTTGAGGCCTGTGCCCAACTTGTGCGAGACGACTTCGCCTGTTGCGGAGCCGTAGATCACGGAGCCATTCATGACGACGCCAGAAGTCGTCGCAACGCGCGAGAGGCGTTCTCGGGAAATCAGGCTGCCCGATGCGCCGGCGAGCACAAACGCTTCCGACTCGCTGAGCGCGAGGATTGAGCCGCCCGCGTTGGTCGCGAGGCCTTCAGCGAGATTAAGACCAACGAAGTTCGTGAGGCTGTTTGCGAGTTGGTTGGTCCAGCGGACTTGGCCATTGCCTGATTCGAGCAGCGTGACGACGCTGCCTTTTTCCTGAGCGACGATCGAATTTGTACCGACCTCAAGGAACTTGATTGCGTTGGGCTCGGTGATCGCCGGGAACGGATAGCCGATCCAGTTGAGGCTGTAGCCCATGGAGCGCCAGTCCTCGACGGACGGGTTGTACGACGCTTGCACGGCGGGCGTGGTCTGCTTCGTGGGCTGGGAGCCCGCGATGGGTCGGCTGCCGCAGCCAGGAATGATGCTGGCGCATGCACCAGCGAGGAGAGCAGTCACGAGAGAGAAACGAGCGTGCGTGATGTTCATGAAAGTTCCTTCAACGAAGAGCATCTCAGCGCCCACGAGCGACCCCGAACAACCCCAATCGATCCTGCGACCAAGCCCAACACACCCACCAGCGAGAGCCAAGGGGACGAGGGTAGGACAGGGTAAGCAGTGGTAGCACGGGCGTCTCGCCCGCGAATGGAGTCGACTGATGTTCGCTCACGGGCGAGACGCCCGTGCTACCCATTTGCCCTCTACGCTCCGCCGTGTTCACAGGGCTTATTGAATATCTTGGCACGGTTGAGCGCAAGGATTGCACACCTGCGGGCGTTCGGCTGTGGATTAGGCCCGACGCCCCCGACCCCGCGCAGGGAGCGTTGGCGAACGCTGCAGTGGGGGACTCGATTGCGGTTGATGGATGCTGCCTGACGCTCGCCGCGGAGCCTGCAAAGCATGGCGGGCTGTATGCGTTCGATGTGATTCCAGAGTCGCTTGCGAAAACGACGTTGGGCTCGTTTGAAGTCGGAACTCGCGTGCATCTGGAGCCATCGGCGACGATGGCGACGTTGCTGGGCGGGCACCTTGTGCAGGGGCATGTTGATGGCGTGGGGACGGTGCTGCAAGTGCAACGCGAGTCTGGGTGGCGCGTGCGGATCGCTGTGCCTCGTACTCCTGAGGACTTGCTGGTGTACTTCGTGCCCAAGGGCAGCGTGGCGCTGCAAGGCGTGTCGCTCACGATCGCGGCGATTCATGTGAATCAAGGTTGGTTTGAGGTCGCGTTGATTCCAACAACCCTCGCGAAGACGACGTTGGGCGCGTTGAAGGCTGGTTCCAAGGTCAACCTTGAGTGCGACGCGATGGCGAAGACTGTGTTGCATTACTTGAAGCACTTTGGAAATAGATAGACTAAGCGATATGTGCCAACGAGTCGCCGTGCCACCGACTGCGCTTCGCGGTCGGTGCCGATTTTGCAACCGGGTGCCATTCAATTGTTCGACACCGACCACGCCGCGCGTAGTCGGTGGCACGATAATGCTGTGCCGATAAGCCCCACGCAATCCAAGACAAAACGCCGTACGCTTGCCACCTATGGCTTCCGTTCCCGCATCAGCGTCTGCACCCGCCACACTCAAAGACCTCACCGCAACCATGCTCGCGGCGGAGGCAAAGATCCGTCTTGGCGGCGGGCTATCGGCGATCGATCGCCAGCATGAAAAGAACCGGCTGACAGCGCGGGAGAGGATTGCGTTGCTGGTAGATCAGGCATTGGGGATTGGGCATTGGGCATCAGGAAAACCCAGTGCATCTTCACCAATGCCCAATCCCCAATCCCCAATGCCTTCTTCCTTCCAAGAACTCGGCCTCTGGGCCGCGCACGACATGTATAAGGAGTACGGCGGTGCGCCGGCGGCTGGTGTCGTCACGGGTATTGGCCTTGTGCATGGCAAGCGTTGCATGATCATCGCGAATGATGCGACGGTGAAGGCCGGCGCGTTTTTTCCGATGACGTGCAAGAAGATCATCCGCGCGCAGCAGATCGCGATGATGTCGCGCATGCCGCTCATCTACCTCGTTGACTCGGCGGGCGTGTTCTTGCCTTTGCAGGAAGATGTTTTTCCCGACACAGATGACTTCGGCCGGATTTTCCGCCACAACGCCGTGATCAGCGCGATGGGCATTCCGCAAATCGCGGCGATCATGGGCTACTGCGTCGCGGGCGGCGGCTACCTGCCCGTACTCTGCGACACGCTCATCATGACCGAAGGCAGCGGCTTGTATCTCGCTGGGCCCGCGCTCGTGAAAGCCGCGATCGGGCAGGAAGTGACGGACGAAGAACTCGGCGGAGCGAGCATGCACGCGGGTACTTCCGGGACGATTGATTTCAAGGAAAAGACGGATGAGGATGCGATCGCGCGGGTGAGAAGTTTGGTGAGCAAGTATGGCGACTCGATGCCTAGATGCCGTCCGATTGCCTCGATGCCTTCTTCCACTCAACCATTCCATGCGGGCGAAGAAGTGTTCAACATCTTCACCGACAAACCCGGCTCCCAATACGACGTCCGCGGCATCATCGACACCCTCGTTGATAGCACGGTTCGTTCCTCTGGAGCGACTCTCGGCTCGGAGAGCCGAGGTACCCAGGAATCCCTCGCCCCCGACTTCGACGAATACAAATCCGACTACGGCCAATCCCTCGTCTGCGGCTACGCACGCATCGGCGGGCACGCCTGCGGCATCGTCGCGAACCAGAAAAAACTCGTCATGCGCACCATGCCGGGGGGCAAGGCTGGACCGACCAAAGCCGTGCAGATGCCCGCGGTGATTTACGACGACTCTGCGGACAAAGCCGCGAGATTTATCATGGATTGCAATCAGCGGAAGATTCCCATCATCTTCCTGCACGACACGACGGGCTTCATGGTGGGCCGCGACAGCGAGCAGGGCGGCATCATCAAAGCCGGCGCGAAGATGGTGAACGCGATGTCCAACTGCGTTGTGCCAAAGATCGTCGTCATCACGGGTGGCTCGTACGGCGCGGGCAACTACGCGATGTGCGGCCGAGCCTTCGACCAGTTCCTCGCCTTCGCCTGGCCCAGCGCAAAGTGCGCAGTGATGGGCGCGAATCAGGCGACGGGCGTGCTGACTCAAATCGAAGAAGCCTCACGCAAGCGCAAAGGCGAAGCCATCGACGCCGCGACGCACGACAAAATCTACGGCGCAATCCACGCGGGCTACACCGAGCAAGCCGCGATCACACACGCCGCCGCTCGAGGCTGGGTCGATCGCATGATCGAACCGCACAAGACACGCGAAGAGTTGATCAACGCGCTGGAGGCGGCGAATCAAGGGTGGGATTACTCGCAGGAGTTCAAGACGGGGGTTTTGCAAGTATGAGCAGCATGAAACTCTGGTATATTCCTGTCTATGTGGAATCATTTTCGGACTTCGTAGAGAAGCGAAACAAACGGGTCAAAACCCAAGCAGATTTGGCTGTTGAATACGAGAGTAAATTCGGTACGGTCGATCTGCAGGACGTTCAACGTAGGAAACAGATACAAGTTGAGCGAGAGCTTGGCGAGTGGCGAGTCAATCGTGTGATTGGTGCGATGGATGTTGGGCTAAACGACGGATTCATTGAAATCGACGTTTACTATCCAGAGAAGACGGAACTTCGAATAGATACGAGACGCACATTTAGAAGTGAAAAGAAGTATCCGCGTGCGCGTTCGATCGGTTCAATAGGCGACGATGCCGATCGCCAAAAGTGGTTGATCGCGAACTTGAAAGACTTGGCATCACAGTCGTTTCCTACCAGTTGGGTTGATTGGCTAGCAGTGGAAGTTTTCGTCCGAGCCACGGATTGGGAAGCTCTTGGCAAACAGAGTCTTGAACCTCGACATGTGTGATCACAATTCGACAAATTAGCAAACCTGCTTCTTTTAGCCCATCACTACCTAGTCCTTACGCTGTAACATTCCGTGTTGCTCACCGGCGGAGCATCCTTCGCGTGCTTTCTCACGCTAGAAAGTTCCTATGACCACCGAATCCAAATGCCCATTCCACAACACCTCCGCCAACGCGCCGTCGAATCGGCAGTGGTGGCCTAATCAACTCAATCTCAAAATCCTGCATCAGCGTTCGACGAAGTCTGACCCGATGGGTCACGAGTTTGACTACGCGAAGGAGTTCAAGTCGCTCGACTTCGCCGCGATCAAGAACGATCTCACTGCGCTCATGACCGATTCGCAGGACTGGTGGCCCGCGGACTTTGGTCACTACGGGCCTCTGTTCATTCGCATGGCTTGGCACAGCGCGGGCACCTATCGCACGGGCGACGGCCGGGGCGGGGGCGGCAATGGCAGTCAGCGATTTGCACCGCTCAACAGTTGGCCCGACAACGTGAATCTTGATAAGGCTCGTCGATTGCTCTGGCCCATCAAGCAGAAGTATGGCAACAAGATTTCGTGGGCGGACCTGATGATCCTCGCGGGCAACGTCGCGCTGGAGTCGATGGGGTTCAAAACGTTTGGTTTCGCAGGCGGCCGCGCGGACATCTGGGAGCCCGAAGAAGACATCTATTGGGGCTCCGAAAATAAGTGGCTAGATGACAAGCGATATTCGGGCGATCGCGATCTCGAAAACCCACTCGCCGCCGTGCAGATGGGGTTGATCTATGTCAACCCCGAAGGCCCGAACGGGAACCCAGATCCGCTCGCCGCGGCCAGAGACATTCGCGAGACGTTTGCTCGCATGGCGATGAACGACGAAGAGACTGTCGCGCTCATCGCGGGCGGCCACACGTTTGGCAAGTGCCACGGCGCGGGCGATGCAAAATTGGTTGGCGCGGAACCTGAAGCCGCGGCTCTTGAAGAGCAAGGCTGCGGCTGGCGGAGCAGTTTCAAGTCGGGCAAAGGCGCGGACACGATCACCAGCGGCTTGGAAGTGACATGGACTCGCACGCCTGCGAAGTGGAGCAACGATTACTTCAACATTCTCTTTGGATTCGAGTGGGAACTCACCAAGAGCCCCGCAGGCGCACACCAGTGGCGGCCCAAAATGGGCATGGGTGCCGGCGCGATTCCCGACGCGCATGATCCAAACAAACGACACGCACCGTCGATGCTGACGACCGATCTCTCGCTGCGATTTGATCCCGCATACGAGAAAATCTCGCGGCGTTTCATGGAGCATCCAGAGCAGTTCGCCGACGCGTTCGCGCGAGCGTGGTTCAAACTCACGCACCGCGACATGGGGCCAAAGTCGCGATACTTGGGACCGGAAGTACCCAAAGAAGACCTCATCTGGCAAGACCCGATTCCCGCCGTCAACCACGCGTTGATTGATGCAAACGACATCGCGTCGCTCAAGTCGCAAGTACTCGCATCAGGCCTTTCGATTTCGCAGTTGATATCCACGGCGTGGGCATCCGCGTCCACGTTCCGAGGCTCTGACAAACGTGGCGGTGCAAATGGCGCACGCATTCGCCTCGCGCCGCAGAAGGACTGGGCAGTCAACGAGCCAACGCAACTCGCCGCAGTGCTCAAGACGCTCGAAGGCATTCAAAGTGCATTCAACAGCAAAGCCACGGGCGGCAAGAAAGTGTCGCTCGCAGACCTCATCGTCCTCGCTGGCTGCGCGGCGGTCGAGAAAGCCGCGAAGAACGCGGGTGTTGATGTTGCCGTCCCGTTCACGCCAGGCCGCATGGATGCTTCGCAGGCACAGACCGATGTTGAATCATTCGCGGTGCTCGAACCAATCGCTGACGGCTTCCGAAACTACCTGAAGAAGTCGTTCGCAGTGCCCGCGGAAAATCTGCTTATCGACAAAGCTCAACTGCTCACACTCACTGCGCCGGAGATGACCGTCCTGATTGGCGGCATGCGCGTGCTCAACGCCAATACTGGCAAGTCCCAGCACGGCGTGTTTACGAAGCGTCCCGAAACGCTCACCAACGACTTCTTCATCAACCTGCTCGACATGCGAACCGAGTGGAAGCCGATGTCGACAGGTGCGAACGCAGAAACCTACGAAGCCAAGGACCGCAAGACAGGCGAACGCAAGTGGACCGGCACCCGAGTTGACCTGCTCTTTGGATCGAATTCGCAACTTCGCGCCTTGGCAGAGGTCTACGCGAGTTCGGACGCTCACAAAAAGTTCGTCAAAGACTTCGTCGCAGCATGGACCAAGGTGATGAACCTCGACCGCTTCGACATCGCCAAGCACTAACCAGCCCAAGAATCCCGCGCCGGACTTGAGCGAGTCTGTGGGCAAAAGTCTGGTCAAACAACTCATTATCCAACGAAAAAACGCGACCCAAAATCGCGCTTTCTATTCGTTCGTTTGAATCTCAATCAGGCCATTCGGGCAATCGTCGCCGGTCCAACCCGATACGACCTCTGCAAGACCACCGGATCGGGCTTGGGAGCATTGGATTCCCCACCAAGCCGGGACAGCATGCGGTCATACTGCTCAACCACCCGGTTTGCTTCCGCCAATGCGGCTTCCAAGGCTGACGTGCCGGTCACTTGCCGAAGCGCATCCGGGCGACCATCCGCGCGCGCAAACCCCTTTTCCTGAGCAGTTTGCGACTGCAACTTGAGGGCAGTGACCACCTCAACAGCCCGCGCTCTCGCGGCCTGCAGTTCGAGCTTCACTTTGGTTTCAGGGCTGATTGGCACTCGCATGGTCTGCATGGTCTGAATCATCGTGTCGCTGGTGGCAATCGCTCCGCCCGTCAGATACTTTGCGGCGGAACTGGCCTCGGGGCCGGGGTGCGGTTCAGGGTTTTCCGAATTCCAATGTGGGACACACATAAGAAGGGCCTCCATGCCTCATCGAACACCGGCCAGGTGCCCGACTCGCTCTGCAGCCGGGCCAAAGCCCGCCCCCGATGCGACAGCCTCCATTCTATCGTCTTTCTTGCTCACGTGTTGTTGAAATCGTGATGCAAAGTTAGAGTTATGTTCGGTATTTGAAGCAACATTGCCCGATTATGCCACAATCTTCCACTGATTAGGCAACAGATTTCGTAGTCTGATCGCGGACTGGCTGGCTTGATCCCTCCGCAAAACCGGGAAGATAACGCCGAATGGCCGCACGGGCGATCCCGGCGTCCTGAGTCGTCCCGCAGGTCTTGGCGACGGAGGTGAGGTCGGCGATCATGGCCTCAACTGACACTTGGGGCGACTTGTCTGACTTCAATGCCAGCACGCCCGGGTATGGCGTCTGCGAAAGGTCCTCCGCGGCGTAGGCCAACTCCTCATGCAGTTTCTCGCCGGGCCGGGCTCCGGTCAGGGCGATGTCGATGGTGGGGAGGTCAGAATCCTCGGGCGACTGGGCGAGGTCCTGCCATGCCTGAGCCAGAGTCTGGGTGTTCGCCATCGTCTTGATGTGGGGCTGGTAGCCATGGAGCGTCGCGAAGCGTTGGGCGAGTTCCAGAATACGAATCGGGTCGCCCATGTCGAGGACGTAGACGGTCGGCGTGGAGTTCGCAGGCGTGTTGATCGACCCAGACTGAATCACCAAACTCGCGGCTTCCGGGATTGTCATGAAGTATCGCGTCATGCGCGGATCCGTGACAGTCAGCGGACCACCTTCAGTCAACTGCTGACTCCAGATCGGAAGCACACTGCACGCACTGCCAAGCACGTTGCCAAACCGCACGATCGAGCATTGTGTGTTGTGGCGGTGGTGATTGGTTGCGGCGGAGGTTGGGTTTGTGATCGACGACAACCAACTCGACTTCGCCTGCTCGCCGGCTGCCTGCGGGCTCGCGCCGCGCTGTGTGCCCAGCCACTGCACATACATCTCGGCCAGCCGCTTCGTCGCGCCCATCGTGCTGCTGGGGTTCACGGCTTTGTCGGTCGAAATCATGACAAACCGTTCCGCGCCGCTCGCAACGCTCGCGTCCGCGATCGACTTCGTGCCCAGCAAATTGTTCGTGATCGCCAGCGACGGATGATCTTCCATCAGCGGCACATGCTTGTGCGCCGCCGCGTGAAACACCGCGTGCGGCCTGATCTGCGACACATGGTGCTTGGTCTGTTCAACGTCCGCAACGTCGTTCAGCAGCGCACGCCGCGGAATTTCTGGGAAGCGCCGAGCGATCTGCCGGTCGATCTCAAACAGCGCGTTCTCGCTGCGTTCCATCATGACCAGCAGCGAAGGCCGGAACGTCGCGACGATCCGACAGATTTCACTGCCGATGCTGCCGCCCGCGCCGGTGATGAGAATGCGTTTGGCTTCGATCGCACTGCGCACCAGTTTGCGATCAATGCCATAAGGCGTGCGCCCGATCAATTCGCCCATGTTGAGTTGCGACGCACCAGAGTTCGGCGCAACCGCAAAAGAGTTTGGATTATTCGCAGGAGCGGGCCTGCGCAACGTATCTGCGAGCGTCGGAACAAATCGCTCAGGAATACCCAAAGACCGCAGCGACTCGCGCACTCGCTGAATCAGCGCCCGCTGCGACGAAGGCAGCGACACAATCGCCACGCTGAACGGCCGATGCGCATGCAACTCATTCAGCGAATCCAGCGAGCCCAACACGGGCAACCCCGCGAGGTCCGCGTCGTGATAGTTGCTCTCCGCAAGCACACACCCCACATGAGCCGGCAACTGATTCGTCACCGCCAACTGCCCCGCCAACGCAGCAAGCGTCTCGGGCGTGCCAATGAGCACAGGTGAAGTCCAAAGCGTGGTCAGAGTGGGGGTGGTGGTGTCTGGAATCACATCCCACTTATCGGCAAGACCTGAGCCATAACAAGAGCCGAGCGGCGCAAGGTCGAAATCGCTGGAATCAGGTTGTGTTACACAGACTTGTTGTCAAGACGCCGGGCCTGCACGACTCTACCCTTCCCCATGAGCATCACTTCCATCGGCATCCTCGGCGCAGGTCAAATGGGCGGCGGCATCGCACAGATCGCGGCTGCCTCGGGCCTCAACGTGACAGTCTTTGATTCATTCCCCGGCGCGATCGAAAAGTGCAAGGGCGTACACAAGAAGTCGCTCGGCAAGTTCGTCGAGAAGGGCAAGATGTCGCAGGCGGACATGGACGCGGCACTTGGACGCATCAAGTTCACTGACAAGGTCGAGGGCCTCGCCGGTTCGCAGTGGGTTGTGGAAGCCGTCATCGAAGACGCGAAACTCAAGAAAGACCTCTTCAACAAACTCGCGACGATCTTCACGGATGAGAACGTCGTCCTCGCGACCAACACCAGCAGCATCAGCATCACGGAGATCGCCACCGCCGCTGGCAAATCCGCGCATCGCGTCGTCGGCATGCACTTCTTCAATCCCGTGCCGCTGATGCAACTCGTCGAAGTGATCCCCGCGATTCAAACGAGCAAGGATGTCGTCGAGCGCACCATCGCCCTCGCCACCAAACTAGGTAAGACGCCTCTCAAAGCCAACGACCGCGCCGGCTTCGTGAGCAACCGCGTCCTCATGCCCATGATCAACGAAGCGTTCTACGCCTGGATGGAAGGCGTCGCCGAGCCCGAAGCCATCGACGGCATCATGAAACTGGGCTGCAACTTCCCGATGGGCCCGCTGCGCCTCGCAGACTACATCGGCCTCGACACCTGCGTCAACATCATGAACGTCCTCGCCGAGGGCCTCAACAACGACCGCTACCGCGCCTGCCCGCTGCTCAAGCAACTCGTGACAGCAGGTCGACTCGGTGACAAGTCAGGCCGTGGCGTGTTTGAGTATCCGGCGAAGTAATACGTGCCACCGACTGCTGCTTTGAGCAGTCGGTGGGTAACTTGCAACCATGAACATACTTCCCTTTGCAGATCGGAAGTCTCAAGTTTATTGGTTTTTCCGCACCGTTGTCGTAGTTCACCACCGACAATCAAAGCACTGTCGGTGGCACAGTTGATTGTGCATCTTTGAGTACCTCCAAACCCAAAGTCCTTGTCGCCATGTCCGGCGGCGTTGATTCCTCCGTCGCCGCGTCGTTGTTGTTGCGCGATGGATTCGACGTCGTCGGCTGCTTCATGCGCCTCGGTTCACCAGGCGAATCGTTGGAAGGGATGTTGTCGTACGAAGACGCCGCGGCTGGAAGTGTGTGTGAAACTGGCGATGTCGGTGGCTCGTCCGCCTCGGTGAGGCGGGATACCCAATCACGCACGATCAAAATCGGTAAGCAAGGCTGCTGCTCCATCAATGACGCAGCGGATGCTCGATTGGTCGCCGCCGAACTCGGAATTCCGTTCTACGTCTGCAACTTCAAGAAGGACTTTGGCCGGATTATCGACTACTTCGTGAAGGAGTACGTCGATGGCCGCACGCCCAACCCGTGCGTGCGTTGCAACGACTGGCTGAAGTTCGGAAAACTACACGAGTACGCACGCCAGATCGGTGCCGACTTCGTCGCATCGGGCCACTACGCACGCGTTGAGCGTGTGAACGGCACGCATCAACTGCTACGGGGGGTCGATCACGACAAGGACCAGTCCTACGTCCTCTTTGGGGTGCAACGCGAGCAACTCTCGCACATGATGCTGCCCATCGGCGGCCTCGAAAAACCCGCCGTGCGTGAGATCGCCAAGCAGCGGGGCCTTCCCGTGTTCGACAAGCCCGACAGCCAGGAAATCTGCTTCGTGCCCGACAACGACTACGCGGGTCTGGTCGAGCGACGCGTGCCCGATTCATCAAAGCGAGGCGTGATCGTTGACACTTCTGGCAAAGTGGTGGGGGAGCATCAAGGCCAGCACCAGTTCACCATCGGCCAACGCCGCGGCCTCAACCTCGCGCTTGGATATCGCATTTACGTCGTCAATAAAGACCCTGCGACCAACACAGTCGTCGTCGGAGGCGAAGACGACCTCAAGAGTTCGCAGGTCGAAGTAGGCGAAGCGAATTGGCTCGTGAGTGATGCCGAACTGCGCGAGCCGCGCCGCGTCATGGCGAAGTTCCGCTACAACACACCCGCCGCGAGCGCGAGTGTCGAGCAAATTGAGTCAAGCGACTCGACGAAAACACCGTCAGGCCGCACAGGAAGATTTGTCGTGCGATTCGATGAACCGCAGATCGCTGTCGCCGCAGGACAGGCGATGGTGTTGTATGAAGATGAGCGAGTTGTCGGCGGCGGTTGGATCACGAGTGTGAAGTAATCCAACGAACCCTCCGCGACAGCGGAGGACGAACGCGCTCGCCACGCATTCGCAGCAAAAGAACTTCGAACGCTATTTGATGTTCCGCAGGATGAACACAGTTCGCCCACGCTCGCGCGTGGGGTTCGTTACTTCAGCAGCGCCGCTGTGAACATTCTCCCCGTGGTATCGCGCTCCCACGTCCATGCCGGCCCGTGCTTGGATTCATAGAACGTCCACATCTCGAACCAGTAACTGCGAAACGCCTGATCGCCCATGGGCTCAAAGTGCCTTTTCACTTTCTTCATGACCTGTGCGCTCGAGCCCTTGAACCCCAGCATCGTCCGCCCATGCCGCACGCTCTCCGTATCCAGCGGCAGCCTCGCATAGCGACCGAGCAACTGCATGATGTTCGCCGCCGCGTACGGCCCGATGCCAGGCAGATCAATTAGCGCATCAAACACATCGTCATCTGAAGTTGCAGGATTTTCAATCTTCGCCGCATCAAATCCACCCTTCGCGACGGGCGTTGAAAACAACTTCGCCAGATCAACGATCCGCTGATCGCGATATCCAACCCGACACCGCGCACGAAGTGTCGCGACGCGAGTCTGGGCGATCTGTGCAGCAGTCGGAAACGCGAACGCACGGAACGTCGACGCAACATCCGTCCGCATCTTCGGAAACGCAACTGTCGAAGCCAACGGCACCTCATCTCCCACAACTTCGCACAGCCGCCTGTTCATGTTTATTGTGCTGGGCCACGTGACGTTGCAACTCGTCACGGTCTTGATCACGTCTTCAAACAGCGTGGGCGAGCGAAACAACCGACCCCGGCCAGACTTCTTGTGGCGTTTGTCCAGCTTGTGAAAGTGCGAAATATGCTCGCTGGTTTCGTCCAGCCGCAGCATGCGAGTGACTTGCTCAACGAGAGTCAAACGTTCTTGCTTGCTGACACCTCGCGACAACTTGATCGACAGTCTGCCGCCCTTGCGAGTCTGCGAAATGTGCGTGAGCACGGGACCATCAACAAGATTCAGCACCCGCCACAGCGTCTTTGCGCGCGGATCCCAGTAATTCGGCGCGAGTAGGAAGTAGCCATACGAGCAAACATCCCGCGGCAGGAAGAAGTCTGAGGGAGGTGTGATGGAGAGTGAGGGCATGTCTGATCGTTGGCGCGTCAACGAGCCCTCCGCGCCAGCGGAGGACGGACGCGCAGTGCATTATTTACATCAGTGGCGGTCGCCCACGCTCGCGCATGGGGTTCGTTATTCCACCGAATCCATATTCTCCGCGATCGTCTGCGTGAGCACCGCCAATCGCTTCGCGAGTTTCTCATCGCGAGTCGTGCCGATTGAGCCAAGCAACTTCGCCGGTCCCAGCAAGTCGTCAAAGTGAGCCGTTGCTCGTGTCAAATACAGCGAAGCGCCGCGCATCGTGCCCGAGTAACTTTCGCCGTTGCCGCTGTCGCTCGCGAGGAAGAAACCGCCGCCCGCGTACAGACCCGCTTGCCCATTGCCTGTCAAGATGAACACGCGAGCAATTGAAGTCGTCGCGTCGCGATCAATCGGCGTGCGTCCAGCCTTGGGGCGCAGAAACACGTGCACTTGCACAATCGTGCCCGAGATCGCCGAGATATCGCCTCCCGCTTCGAGCGTCTCGCGCGGGATGTCAGTCAAGTAAAGATCAACCACACCCACCTTAGAAGGGGCGAAGACGCGAGTCGGAAAGTTGGTTTCCAGAACGTTGCCCGACACATCAGATCGCACCGCGATTTTCGAAGACAACAGCGGCGTAGACGAACACGCGCCCAAGCAGAGCGACGCGGCGGCGGTGAAGGTGATTGCAAACGTGCGAAAGAGCATGCAGGAAAGTATGGGGGGAAGAGACGTAAAGCGATGAAGCACGTGCCACCGACTGCGGCTTTGCGCGGTCGGTGGTAAACGACATTGACGTGCCGATCCACGGCATTCTCAACGCCAATCGTTCGCTTCAAATACGACTGTGTACATCCTTCACAGCTACACCGACCGCGTAAAGCCACAGTCGGTGGCACCACGTGCAACACTCACACCCGCTTGCTCATCGCCCGTTGCATCTCTCGCTTCGCATCCTTTTCTTTGATCGCTTGGCGCTTGTCGTGCGCCTTCTTGCCCGAGCCGATGCCAATCAGCACCTTCGCCCACGCACCCTTGAAGTACATCTTCAGCGGCACAATCGTCATGCCCTTGGACATCTTGCGAGCGATCTTGCGAATCTCGCCTTTGTGCGCCAGCAGCGTTCGAGCACGGATCGGCTTATGCCCCAACGCACCCGATGGCCTGTACTCACCAAAGTGAACTTGATACAACGTCAGCCGAGGCGGATTCTCTTCGACACGGCAAAACCCCTCCGCGATGGAAACCCGATTTTCTCGCACAACCTTGATTTCAGAGCCCGTCAGCACAATGCCACACTCAAGCGTGTCTTCAATGTGATAATCATGCCGCGCTTTGCGGTTTTCGATGACGGGGAGGGCGTTTTCGGGCTTTTTGGACATGATTGCGCGTCGAAGGGTAGTGAACGTCGACGCCCGAAGCCAGATTAAAACGATGAAACGATGAAACGATGAAACGATGAATCGATAAATAGCTGCAGTTATTCATCGCTTCATCGCTCTATCGCTTCATCGCTTTTCTTCACCCCGCCCTCAACGTATCAATCAATCTCCCCGCGTCATCATCCAGCACCACTCGCGTGCGATGGTTGATTCGCAGAAACTGCTCGCGATCGAGATGATCTAGGAAGCTCCACAACTGGTCATAGAAGCCCAGCGCATTCATCAGCCCGACCGGCTTGCTGTGAATCCCCAACTGCGCCCACGCGAGAATTTCAAACATCTCATCCAACGTTCCCAGTCCGCCCGGCAGCACAATAAACGCGTCCGCAAGATCAGCCATCATCATCTTGCGTTCATGCATCGTCTCAACGACCCGCAGTTCCGTGATCCCCGTATGCCCCAGTTCGCGCGACTCGAGCAACTTCGTGATGACGCCAATCGCCTTGCCGCCCTGCTCAATCGCCGCGTCCGCAACCGCACCCATCAACCCCGCACGACCACCTCCATACACCAGCGTGATATCGCGCCGTGCAAGCTCACGCCCAACAGCCGCGGCTGCCGCGGGATATTCCGCACGCGCACCGTTACTCGCCCCGCAAAAAACAGCGAGTCGGGCGATGGGCTTGGGTGACGGAGGAGCAGTAAAACTCGGAATGTCGGGCATGGGCGAGCGTAGGTCAAGTGTGGCTATTTGTTGTCCTTCGCGGCGGGGTGCCGAAGTAGCCACTTCCTATTGAAGACAATTGCATCAAGCATGAGCAGTCGTTCGGAAAAGTGAGCAAGTGCGTTGACTCATCAAGCAATGCGAGCACACTTGTCGAAACGTCCTGGAACGGCACCGTGGCAAGTTGCAGTTCTGGCAGGCCGTTGTCGATGAGCAGATTCATTGGTGTAAGCGGCGAAGACGATGCCGCGCGAAGAAACGTGACAAATAGTCGTTGCAATTCGGTGTCAACATTCCAGTCGACGCTGATGTACTCGGGCACAGACTGCCAGTCGATAGGACATGAACCTCCGGCTGGAAACTTGCGATAAAGAAGTTGCAAGGCACTCCGCGCTTCATTCGAAGAACATCGCTGCGAACTCACGCTGATCTTTTTCAGAGTGAGGTCGAGCCACTCACTTGTATTCCAGTGTGACATATGCGCCATTCCGCAACGCGGAACTACACCTTCCGATCCAACAACCGATACTGAATCGCCTCCAACACATGCTGCGTCTGCACCTGCTCAACGCCCTCAACATCCGCGATCGACCTCGCCACCCGGCGAATCTTGTCATACGCGCGAGCCGACAACCCCAACTCACTCATCGCATGCCCCAGTGTGTCTCTCGCCTCCTGCTGCAACGTTGCATGCGTATCAAGTTCGCGCCCGGACAACCTCGCGTTGGTCGTCGTGCCCTGCCGCGCTAATGCGCGAGTTCTCGCCGCTTCAACCAACGATCGCATCTGCTGCGTATTCATGCCGCGAACTTTCGAGCGGTCGCCTCCCGACCCCGCGCTCAAGTCCTTGAACGGCACCGCCGGTGCTTCGACATGCATGTCAATGCGATCCAGCAGTGGCCCGCTGAGTTTTTCCAGATACCGCTCCATCGCACGCTTGCCTACTTCGCCAGGCGACAAGTCACCCTTAGGTGTCGGATTCATCGCCGCGACCAGCATCACGCTCGCCGGAAACGTCACGCTGCTGTGCGCCCGCGCGATGCTCACGCGATGATCTTCCAGCGGCTGCCGCAACGCTTCCAACACATCGCGATCAAACTCCGGCAGTTCATCAAGAAATAGCACGCCCAAGTGTGCCAAACTAATCTCACCAGGCTTTGGCACCATGCCACCGCCCACGAGTGCCGGCAAACTCGCCGAATGGTGCGGACTGCGAACAGGCCGCGACGTGATCAGCCCCTGTCCCGTGGGCAACTGCCCCGCCGCAGAATAAATCCGCGTGATGTCGATCGCTTCCTGAGGCGACAAAATCGGCAACACGCCCGGCAGCGCCTTCGCCATCATCGTCTTGCCAGTACCGGGTGGCCCTAGCATGAGAAGGTTGTGCCCACCCGCCGCCGCGATGACCACCGCTCGCTTCACGCCTTCCTGACCGCGCACATCGCCAAAGTCCACCGGCGCCTGCGCCCGCGCGAGCAACGTGTTGATGTCAGGCGTTGGCGTCGGAGCAATATCCAGTTGTCCGCTCACCAGCCCAACCACTTCGCTCAGCGTTCGCACTCCATACACATCAATCCCCGGCACAATCGCCGCCTCATTCGCGTTGTCCGCTGGCACAATCACACCACGCACCCCGCGCTGCTTCGCAAGCGCCGCGAGCGCAATCACGCCGCGCACAGGCCGCACACGCCCATCAAGTGCAAGTTCCCCCGCAACCAAAAACTGCCGCAAATCCAGCGGCTCATTCACGTCTTGAGATTCGGTCCCACCTCGCTCCTGCCCCGGCATGACAAACGTCCCTCGCGCCGCCGCACGAGGCCCAACCGACAAAACACCCTGCGTCACAAGCAACCCCAGCGCAATCGCAAGGTCATACATCGGCCCTTCCTTGCGAACATCCGCCGGCGCAAGATTCACAATGATGCGGCCATCAGGCCACTGATACCCGCTGTTGACCATCGCGCTGCGAACCCGCTCGACAGATTCCTTCACCGCAGCATCAGGAAGGCCCACAACCGTCGCCTTCCCACTGGGCGGCGCGAGCGCAGACTCATCAAAGTCCACCTCCACCTCGCAAGGCAGCGCGTCAATGCCCTGAATGAGATACGACTGAACCCGTGCGAGCATGGCAAACGATAGGGTGCGTCCGAGTGAATGGTCTTGATTCCAAGGATGCAAAGTTGTCGCTTACAAGAATGGGAGTGACAGCGGTAAGTGTGCTGATATTCAATGCTCGCTTTGTTCTTACACCAAAACAAGTCATGTACAGTCCCTCATGACGTCATCGTCACGATTCCGCCCGCTCGCTCGCCTGCTGGATCATCCGTCGGGTCAACGTCGGCGGACGACACTGTACTGGACACTGGTTCTGCCGAAGTGAAGCTCTGGCTGTTTCAATCAGATGATGGCATGTTTGATCTCTTTGTCGATATCAAAGAACACTTTGGGGGCGTTGACGGGCTGATTGCGAACGAACTGGAGAGTCACTGAAAAGGTGATGCAAACTTGCCATAAGAGAAGTCTCAGACTTATACACTGGAGAATGGTTTCTTCCGTGTTGTTCAGATTGATCGCAAGGTGGGCCATCATGTCTGTCGGCGCCGCCGCTGTCATCTGGATGGTCATCCGCGGCTGGGATAAAACGACATACGACCACGCCGACTTTTACGACTTCTACTGGGGTGCCCACGCCGCCCGTCACGGCACAGACATGTATCAGGCCGGCGATGGCGGCTACATCTACCCGCCGCTGCTCGGCGTCTTGATGATCCCACTCACGTTTCTCTCACCGCAGCCCGCAATGAAACTGTGGATTGTGCTTTGTGCACTGCTGCTAGTGTGGTGCGTCTGGAAATGCGTGAAAGTCGCGTGCGAAGCCTTTGACTACAAAACGACACGCCTCGGAGAATGGACTCTGAGCGCAATGACCTTGCTCGTGCTCGCCGATAGTTTTCGAGGCGAATTCGAGTGGGCAAACAGCAACATAGTGATGCTGTGCGGCATCGTGCTTGGCCTCGCATGGCTTCGCAAAAGGCCAGCACTCGCCGGTGCCGCAATCGCGTTTGCGTGCGCGATCAAGTACTTGCCCATCGCCTTCCTGCCGTACTTCCTCGTCCGCCGCCAATGGAGAGCCGCCGCTGGCATGGTCACCGGTCTCGCGGCGTGTGCGATGCTGCCCGCGCTGTGGCTAGGCTGGGAGAAAAACGCTTCATACCTCGCCACCGCCCTGCGCGGCATGGCCGTCATGAGCGGCGCAACGACAACTGCGGAGCCCGCCGCCAATGTGCTCTCAATCACGAGAAACTACAGCCTCAGCATCACCAGCGGCATAGCCCGCATGCTCGGCCCCGATCGTTCGTTTTCCTCACTCGCAATGTGGACCGCCGCAGCACTCGCCCTCGCCGTAATGGTCGCATGGACTCTGTACCGCACGAAAGGTGTCGGTTTTTTCACACCACACGTTCACATCGCAGAATTGAAATCCGCAAATCAATCTCCCGAAGTGAGTCCGCGCGAGAAAACGCAAACCGCATTCAACATGCTCTGGTTCGCCGAATACTGCGCCGTCCTCGCCGCCGCACTCGCCTTCGCACCACAAACTCAAAAACGCCACTTCAACTTGCTCGTCCCGCTCATCGCTGGTCTCGTCGTCATCGTCGCCAAACTCCCCGGCAAAGCCCGCATCATCTGCATCACCGCGCTCCTCGCCTTCGCCGCAGGCGTCACGCCCATGCCCAACATTCCCGGCTTGCGAACGTTCATCGACGACGTATGGAAGTGGGGCGGCGGCCCCGGCTGGCTCGTCATCGCCGTTTCGTTCGCGCTCGTCTGGATCGCACTTTCACGAACCACCCCACACACGTCCGATCACGTGTGATGCCCGCCTCGCATCCCTCCAACAATTCCCAGTGCAACGCCGGGATTTTCTCAAACTGATGCCAGCAGTCGCCGCCACCAGCGTCGCGGGCGTTCACGCATTGCTCTCGCCTCGCGCCCAAGCCGGCATCAATGCAACACAGTTGCCCCAACTCCCCTGGCGCGGCGCAGACTTATCGTTTCTTCCGCAAATGGAATCCGCCGGCGCAATCTACCGCAGAAACGGCGTCCCGCAAGATTGCATTCAACTCCTCCGCGCACAAGGCTGCAACCAAGTTCGCTTGCGACTTTGGGTCAATCCAGTCGAAGGCTGGTGCAACCTCCAACGCACAATCCAAATGGCTCGCCGCGCGAAGTTGGCCGGGCTGAACGTGCTGCTCGACATCCACTACAGCGACACATGGGCCGATCCGGGACAACAAACCAAGCCCGCGACCTGGACCTCGCTGAACTTCCCGTCACTCACCCAGCAAGTCCGCACCTACACCCGCGATGTCCTGATCGCCATGGGTTCTGCAGGCGCATTGCCCAACGCCGTCCAACTCGGCAACGAAATCACCGATGGCATGCTCTGGCCCTCCGGAAGAATCTCCAACACAACGCAAGGAGGCTGGACGAACTTCACGACGCTCCTGAGCGCCGCACGCCAAGGCGTCGACGACGCGTGCAGCCCATCGCGCCGACCCAAAGTCGTCATTCACATTGATCGCGGCGCAGACTTCGCCGCCTCATCATGGTTTTTCGACAACCTCGCCTCGCGAAACGTCCGTTGGGACGTGACAGCCCTTTCCTATTACCCATGGTGGCACGGCTCGCTCGAACAATGCCGCGCGACCGTCCACGGCCTTGCTACTCGCTACAACAAACCCGTCTTCATCGCCGAAACCGCATACCCCTGGACGCTCGGCTGGAACGACAACACCAATAACCTCGTTGGCCTCCCGCAACAACTCCTCGCGGGTTTCCCAGCCACCCCCGCAGGCCAAGCCTCGTACCTGCGATCACTCTGCGCAATCATGCACGAAACGCCCAACAACTTGGGCCTCGGCATCAACTGGTGGGCTCCCGACTGGATCAGCACGCCGCTTGGTTCTGCATGGGAAAATCTTGCTTGGTTTGACTTCGCCGGAAACGTCCTTCCAGCCGCCGCCGCGATCGCAACGCCAGCGAATTGAAGCGAATCAAATCGGCGAAGCGGCTGAAATTGAACTTCTTCACCCTCTTGAAGATTACTTCACTCTGTTCCTCTGCGCTCTCCGCGTCCTCCGCGGTGAAATCGCAGTTGCCGCAATTCGTATTCCCGCGAAACACCCGACTCCCTACGCTCGCATCATGTATCAGTCGCTGCTGGTCCGCAAGTACCTCCTGAGCAAGATCATGCCCCTGCTGGCATCGGTCGCCGTGTTGCTCATCACCGCCACGCTGCTGGTCGTCTGGTCCGTCATGGGGGGCTTCCTCAACATGCTCGTCACCAGCGGCAGGACCATGACAGGTGACATCATCATCAGTTGGCCCAACGTCGGCTTCGCGCACTACGAAGACTTGGTCAAACGCCTCGAAGCCGACCCGATGATCCAAGCCGCGTCGCCCATGATTGATACATATGGATTGATCGGCTTGCCCAACGACCGCAAAGACATGGTCCTCGTGCGAGGCGTTGATCCAGCGAGTTATGCAAAGGTTACTGAGTACAGCAACATCCTCTGGTGGAAGCGTCTCGACAAGCCACTCGAAAAAGACAAAGACAAACTTGACCCGCGCCTCGCTGCTGACAATCAACCCGTGCTCGCACGAACAGAGCGAGCCGGCCTGACGCTCTCCACAGTGAGCGAACTGACCGGCAACACTCAGCCCGCGATCGTCATGGGCATCGAAGTCTCGCAACTCAATTACAGAATGCCCGAAGGCTACTACGCCCCGCAGTACATCCGAAAATCAGACACATCAGGTAACTCGACCGCATTCGACACGTTTCTCCCCAACGGCGGCGAAGTCGTCCTGAGCGTCCTGCCCATGGACTCCAGCGGCCGGCTCGTGGGCGAACAAGCCAGCGTGAAACTGCCCGTCGCCAACGAATTCCACAGCGGCATCTACGAACTCGACAGCAAAGTCGTCATCGTCCCGCTTCCCACGCTTCAAAAACTGCTCCGTATGGACGCCGTGAAAGCCGCGCCCAAACAACAAAAATCCGAAAACGACGACGACTTCGCAAGCGGCATCGGTGACATCAAAGACTCTCCCGCACGAGTGACGCACGTCCTCGTCCGAGGCAAAGGCGACTACGGCAAACTCGGCACCGCAGACGAACTCCTCGCCCGCGTCGATGCAATCTACGCAGACTTCGCCAAAGTCCACAAAGGCGAAGTGCCAAAGTTTGGCGATATGTCGATCATGACCTGGGAAGATCAGAACCGAACCATGATCGCCGCCGTGAAAAAAGAAACCGGCTTGGTCATGTTCATGTTCAGCATCATCTCCCTCACCTCCGCCTTCCTAGTCTTCGCAATCTTCTGGTCGATGATCGCAGAAAAAACCAAAGACATCGGCATCATGCGAGCTCTTGGAGCAAGCCGCTGGGGTGTCGCGGGAGTGTGGCTGTTCTACGGCATCGCCATCGGCATCGTCGGCGCGATTCTTGGCCTTGGTCTGGGCGCACTCATCGTGTACAACATCAACCCCATCCACGAATGGATCGGAAATGTCTTTGGCCTCACCATTTGGGACCCCAAAATCTATTACTTCACAAAAATCCCCAACGACCTCACCGCAGACAAAGCGCTCATCGTCTGTGCAGGCGGCGTCCTCTGCAGCATCATCGGCGCCCTCATCCCCTCCATCCGAGCCGCCAAAATGGACCCCGTCCGCGCCCTCCGCTTTGAGTAACGCCATCACCGCTATTACTACCTTTTTCGCTTTTCGCTTTATAGTTTTTCGCTTTTCATATGCCCCTCCTCGAAGCCGCAAATCTCCACAAGACTTACACCCTGGGCAAAGTCAAAGTCCCCGTCCTGCGTGGCGTGTCCGTCGCCGTGAACGCAGGCGAAATCGTCGCGATCCTGGGCCACTCTGGCTCCGGCAAAAGCACACTGCTGCACTTGCTCGGAGGACTTGATCGTCAGGACGCAACCGCAAAGGCACCATCACACTGCGAAAAGTGCAAGTACGCGCTCGCCGGCCTGCAAAGCACGCTCTGCCCCGAATGCGGCTCACATGTCTTTCCGACGGGCAACCAAGCCGGCGCAATCGTCTACGACGGCAAACGCGTCGACCAGTTCTCTTCAAGCGAACTCGACAATTACCGCCGCCGCGACGTTGGTTTCGTCTTTCAGTTCTACCACTTGCTGCCCGAACTCTCCGTCCTTCAAAACGTGCTGATCGGATCCATGATCCGCAACGGCTTCAAGTACTCCGCCGTGAGTTCCGACGCAAGCAATCACGCGATGCAACTGTTGGAGCAAGTGGGCCTCACCCATCGCCTCACACACCGCCCCGCCGAACTCTCTGGCGGCGAACGTCAACGCGTCGCCATCGCCCGCGCACTGATCAACAAACCCAGAGTGCTGCTAGCCGACGAACCCACAGGAAATCTCGACCGCGAAACCGGCGCGAAAATCCTCGACATGCTCATGGACCTCCGCCGCACACTCGGACACACCATGGTCGTCGTCACCCACGACGAATCCACCGCCGCGCGAGCAGATCGCACCCTGCGAATCGTGGACGGCGTCATGAAGTAACGTGCCACCGACTGGCGCAGCCGGTCGGTGCGATACGTCATGGATCACATTCAACACCAAAGCGCACCGACATCCACAGTGTGTGGTGACATCGCCACGCGATCAAATCGCACGTCGGTCGTCGCACGCAGCACAGATTGCCTAAGTTGTTATCGGGATTCTCACACTCCATCTTGAGTCCGATTGCCACACATCCGATGCAGAAACAGTCTGTTTTTCACGGCTATGTGAGACTCTGGAGACCCGCCTTGCCGCACAACGCGCCGCAACCTGCTTCGACGCAATCGAGCGCTGACGCCGCGCAGGCCCAAGCGCTGCAACTCGCCTACGCCCTCGCGCACGATCTGCAAACTCCGCTCACCGTCATCGCAGGCCAGCTATCCATGGCCCACCGCGCGATCCTGCAAGGCGCCGACGCCAAGCCGCACCTCATCAAAGCAAACAACAGCGTGCAGCGCGTCGCGTCCCTTCTTGAAGACCTGATGGCATACGCCAAAGCCGGCGTAGAACACCACGCACCAGAGCTTATTGACGTTGGCGATATGACTCGACAACTCGTCGATGAACTCCGCCACTTCGCCGACAGCAAGAACG
Organism: Phycisphaerales bacterium; assembly: GCA_046350435.1. GTDB lineage: Bacteria > Planctomycetota > Phycisphaerae > Phycisphaerales > UBA1924 > BJHL01. The sequence continues at coordinate 177,191 of JAXMAK010000004.1, read as the reverse complement.
TCAGCGTCCGTCAACCAGTCTGCGATCGCACACTCACGCTCTTCGCAGACCGCCGCGCACTCGAACGCTCGATTCTCAATCTGCTCAGCAACGCCATCAAGTTCACCGCCGCCGCCGAAGGCCCACACGAAGTCCTCGTCTTCGTTGGCGAAGTGAACAACCACATCCGCCTCACCATCGCCGATTCAGGCCCGGGCATCCCTGAACCTATGCGAGCAAATCTCTTCCAACCCTTCAAACGCGCCCATCCCAACGTCCCCGGCACAGGCCTGGGCCTCGCGATGGTCAAACGCTGCGCCGATCAACTAGGAGGCAAAGTCTGGCTCGAAGACAACCCCCCTCGCGGCACCAAAGCCATCCTCGAATTACCAATGCCCGTCCAGCAACGAATCGCCGCCTAACGAACCCTCCGCGCAAGCGGAGGCGAACGGCAAACGGATGATGGAAGCACTTGGTGTCCATCCTCCGCTTGCGCCGGGGGGCGGAGGGCTCGCTGAATCACCCTACCATCCCTTCAAGGAGTCTCCCGTGTTCCTCATCCGCCAATCCAAACCAGAAGACACCCCCTCGCTGGTCAAACTGGCTCGCACGGTGTACTTCATCAACCTGCCGCCCTACGAAAATCTGATCCACGCCAAAATCGAACACTCGCAGCGCTGCTTCAGAAAGCTTTTCTCAGCCGCTCAGCCAACAGCGCAGCTCGACGCAGACACTTCGCGCACCTCCCGAAAAAAATCATCAGCGAAGTCGAACACCAAGGCCAGTTCCAAAGCCGCACGCTCATCTGACAATACCGGCGCTCGGGGCGGCGAAGGCGGAATGGCCCGCCTCGAATCCGAGTCCGACATGTTCATGTTCTCGATTCTCGACGCAGAATCAGGCAGCGTCGTCGGCACATCACAAATCCGCACACGCATGGGAGGCCCCGGCAACCCCAATTGGCGCCTCGCCATCTCCGAAAAGAAGTTCCACAGCGAAAGCCTCCGCTTCGGCACCACCCACACCGTCGCACGCCTCGACGGCGACGAATCAGGCCCTTGCGAAATCGGCGGCCTCATTCTCGACCCCGGCTTCCGCGGCCACAAACTCCGCCCAGGCCGCCTCCTGAGTTTCATCCGCTTCCATCTCGTAGGCCTCTATCGCCAAGCCTTCGCCGACACCATCCTCGCCGAAATGATGGGCACCGTGACGAGCGATGGCGACAATCCTTTCTGGGATGCCTTCGGTCGTAAGTTCATCCCGGTGAAGTTCGCCGAAGCCGATCGCTTCTGCCAGCACAACCGCAAGTTCATCGAAGAACTGCTGCCCAAAGACGAAATCTACTTGACGCTCCTGCCCCTCGAAGTCATCAACCTCGTGGGCGTTGTCGGCCGCGAAACCCTCCCCGCACGCCGCATGCTCGAAACCCTGGGCTTCAAGTACCGCGGCTTCGTCGACCCCTTCGACGGCGGCCCACACCTCGACTGTGCTACGGACAAAATCCCGCTCGTGCAGTGGACCAAACGAGCCACGCTCGGCAAAGCAACAACACCCCAGCGATGCACCGATCAAGCAATCGTCAGCATCATGACCAGCGAAGGCGACGTCAAAGCCACCGAAGCCGCCGTCGAACTGGTGGGTGAAGACACCGTCCGCCTTCTCCCCGCGACCATGCACATGCTCGCCGCCAAAAATGGCCAAGCAGTGGGAGTGACACCGCTGAAACACTTTGCAAGAGAAGTGCAGCTTGAGGCATCTGCAGCGAGTGTCGAGTCCAAACCTCCAACCAAGCCAAAGAGAAGCACAAAGGCGAAATAAACTCGCTGAATCAAGAGTGAAGAGCCACACCTGGCCTGCGCCAAGCTTGTCTCTCTTACACGCCGCAATTTGTGCACGGCCCTTCGCTGTACACAACCAAGAACGAGTTGATGTCGCACGGGTCAAACAGGCCATTGTCGTTATTGAAGTCGATGTCGTTGCACACCGCCGACGCCGGCACGCAAGGCCCCTCCGAATACACGCTCAGAAACGCGTTGATGTCGTCCGGATCAAATAGCCCGCCGTCGTTGTTGAAGTCAATCGAATCACATTGCGTTGTGCACGCAGCAACCTCGAAGAAGTTCGTGTATGACACGCCCTCTCCACACAGATTCTCGCCGCGGCATGTGAACGAGAGGAACCCCGGCGCGATGTTCGACACCACGAGTTGACCGGTCGTAACGCCCGAAATCACAGACCCATCCGCTTGCACGCCGTCGAACACCTGAGGCTGCCCCGGCAACACAACGTTGAACCATCGGAAGTTGCCTGGCAACGGTGATCCAGCGAAGGACGCAGTGAACGTCGTGTCTCCACCGCACACCGGCATCGGATAGGCGTTGGCAAATCTCCCGACGGGTGCACTGTTGAACGTTCGCCTTAGCGTTGCCAGCCCTCCATGACCGCACGCAGCGTACACGCCCGCAGAAGTCGCCTGCACGGTGCCTCCATCAGCAAAGCCCACATCCGCAGTGCCGATCGTGACGGGCGTGAACAGGTTGTTCACGTCAACATAGTGGACTCGGTCGTCGATTAGCAAGGTGACGAGCGACGCCTGCATGGACGCGCTGCGCACCTGAGGCAAGTTGAGTTCGTTCGCATAGATGACTGCCGGTCCAAACCATGTGCCATAGCGTTGAAGCCCGTCCGAGGGCAGACCGCCCGGACCATACATGTGCATCTTGACTTCCCAGCGGTCAAAGTCAAGCCCGCCATTTCCCGGGTCTATCTCGCCCACCACAACCGCGAGGTACTCCGTCCCGAGCGGGAACTCGGCGAAACGAGACGTGATATTGAGGATCGTTTGTCCGGCGCTCATCGTGAACGTGCGCTGGTATGAAATCACGCCAGTGCTCAGGTTCACGAAGTAACTCTCAACACCCGCATCCGTCACCATAAAAACCTTGCCGTTCCCGAGAGTCATTTGCGTCTCCGCGTGGAACGCCCCGTGGTTGTACGTATCGATCAGCGGCGGATTGCTGAGCGTTGTCGACACGTCATACGAATACAACGTCGTTGCGGAAGTCACGAGCAACTTTTGTCCATACACCAGCACATCGAGCGGTGTCTCAGCGTTCGGGAGGGAGAAACTGCCGACGATGCTCGGCGCCGCGGGGTTGAGGTATGACACTGCATAGATGTACGCGCCACTGGTGAAAAAAGCCAGAAAGTTGCTCGTGGATACTCGACTGACGTACCCACCAAAGTCCAGTGATCCGAGTTTGATGGGCGACTGCGGATTGGTCTGGATGTCAAACACCGACATGCCCGCGTACCCGTCCGCGACCACGGCGTATGCGTTGGAAAATGAATCAAGATCTCGCGGGTTGCCCGGCAGCGATTGAAAGAGCCCCAGTGAAACCGGTGCCCCGCCCGCCGCGACGTTTGCAGTCCGAAGCCCCGGATCGCCCTTCGCGATATACGCCGTCGGTCCGAACAATGACATGTTGCGATCTTCGCCGATTGAGAGATTGAAGTTTTGATACACCGGGTTCACTTGATTGCTGATATTGAACCAATACGTGCCCGCACTCCCGCAGCACGCGTACAGCGTGTTGCCGCTGCGAGTCAGGCGGACGCGTCTGATCGTGCTTGCAGGCCCGAAGTTCCGCTGCGCGCGCAGCACCAGATGAGCTTGTGCATCTATGTCATACACAGAGAGCACGCCCGTCAATCCCGTGTTGCCAGTTGAAATCACAAACAGGCGCGAGCCTTCAGAGTACAACCCATACACACGCTGGTTTGCGCCCTGGTAGGTCACAGTAACTGAATAAGTCTGGGGTGGCAAAGCAATGTGGACCTGCGAATATCGAACGATGCCGCTGCCGCTCGCCACCCATACATACGCATCAGCAATGCCGGGCGCGTCGCCATCCGTCATGCAAATGTCTTCGCCAATTAGAGAGCGATACGAACTCACGACGCCGCTCTCGAACAAGTAAGTACCGCTGTCACCGGTAACATACTGCTTCGTCCCTGCAACTCCAATCGCCCTAGCACCACGCATCGGTGGTATGTTGAAGTCTGGATTCCCGGAAAAACGCTCTCCCGTGCTGGAAGAATCAATATGAGGCGTCGGTATCGCCGACCCATTGATGCCGTACAAAGTCGTTGGCGTCAACACCCAGTATTGCAGGCTGGAAGGCGAAACGATGCCTTCGACTTGGCCATCGAGCTCCACGCTGCTCACCACAAACGGTGCCGCCGAGTTGGAAACGTTCATCAGTGCAAAGGATGTCCCTTTTCCAACCACCTGCAGCGAGCTGTTCGCCGTGTACGTCGCAGTGATGCCACCCCCAGCCTTGCTCGTCAATCCCGGCGTGCAAACAGGCTGAGCAAGGCTAATAAACGCAACCAGAAGGCTCAGGGACAATCCAACTCGTGACGCGATGTTCATGGCTTGCTTCCTTGGTGAGAGAGTCGTTTCATAAAGGCGAACGTCCACAGACAATCTCCCCCGCAAATCTCAGATTTATGCGCAAATTGAAAAAAACTTCCAGCGCGTGGCAAAGGTTGCCGGTTTTTCAACGTCCCTGGGACTTCTGCGCTAGGGGGCATCATGGGGGCGTGTGAACAGGTAGAGACGACGTAACTCGAGTAAACGCTCATTGGAAGGGAAATCAGTGATCCTTCTCATACACCTATGGAGTTCTCGAGACTTGCGAAGCTCAGCATCGAAAGCGGTCGCTGATGAAGCCGCGGATTGCGTTACGCGGGCGATGCCACCTGCCTCGTTTGAACTGCACGATCTCGAAAGTGTTGCAAGACAAATCAACAGAAAAAAACGGACCCTCGCGGGCCCGTTTTTGAATTGCTATGAATCAGAATCTATTCGATACTGATTGTCAGGGTACCTTCTTCAGGCGCGACGGCGACGAAGACCGGCGACAAGGCCGACCGAACCCAAGGTGATGGCAGCACCGGGAGCGGGCACGCCGAAGTTCTGGATGTAGACCGTGGTGTCGAGCACGTGATCGCTCGAATCGCCGATGATGAACGTGAGCGTGTTCACGCCCGGATTGACAGGCGTGAGGAACTGGAACACCGCACCATTGTTGGTGACTATGACGCCATCAAGCTCGGTTTCCGCGAGGACGCCCATCGCCGTGTTGTTGATGGAGATGCGCTGGGCAAGGTGCTGTGCGTAGTTCACACCGTTCACATAGATGCCAAAGCCATCGTTGAAGATAGTACCGACGTACTCCGCGTACTCCTCGCTGCCAAACACCATGTCGAAGCCCAGCGTGGTCACGCCCACATCGGGAGTGAAGGTCACGTCGATCTGAGTCACGTCGCGATGGTCGGTGAAGGTGGTGATGGGCTGGAGCAGCGCGTTTTGTGCTGGGGTTGCAAACGACCCGTAGTTAGTCGAGGTGGACCCCGAAGTGTTCGGACCGCTGCTGTAGGCCGCTGCGTCGCCGGTGCTCATGACAATGCCTGTGCCGCCCAAGTTGTACGCGTTTGGGCCCGTGACACTGAACAACCCAGTCGACATCGCAGCGCCGGACGATTGGCCCTGGATGTTCAGAGTGTTGATGGTGATGCCTGATCCGCCGCCCGAGAGGGCAGCTGCAAAGGCCGCGTTACTGTTGTTGTTCGTTACGGTGATAGCAGCATGAGCGCTACCAGCAGCCATGAGAACGCCGAGCAAAAAGAGTGTCCGTCGCATTTGTCTCTCCTCCACGCCTTGCTGTCGATGCGAACAATTTCGCGTCGACTAGGAGAGAGCCACTAGCACCAACCACAAGGTGAGTGCCTGCGCTTGGCACCCCGCGGAAACAGGGGAACCCAAGGGCGACTGCAAGAACTGCAAGTATGTCTGCTCTCTCCGCTGACGCTAGTCAGCAACGACAGTTTACACAAATAACGCTCCCGTGTAAACGGGTGCGTGCAATGAAAATAGATAATTAACACACAATCAAGGCAGGCATTATGGGATAGTGGGTTATTGGACGTATTTCTCCAAGTCCTTGTCCTCGCACGCACGATTTTAACAAAAACAGGACAAATGTGATCACCTCACCGGATGTTGAATTTGATCGCTAGAAGGCTACCATCCACTCCTGCCACACTCGCACGAGGGAAGGGCAGACACATTTCGGACCGCACGTACTACCGACCCGCGCGAGGGCCTTTCCGAAACCTCGCATCGCAAGTCTTCTTGCCGGGCGGTGGGAGGTTGGATCAATGGGTAAGAAGGAAGTCACTAATATCTTCAAAATCATGGCCACTGGTGGCGCGGCTACTCCCGCACCACCTCTGGGTCCCGTTCTGGGCTCAAAGGGTGTCAACCCAGGCCAGTTCGTTCAAAAGTTCAACGCCGCGACGCAGAACGTCAAGGGCAAGGTCGTGGGTTGCATCGTCACGGTGTACTCCGACAAGAGCTTTGAACTCGAAATCAAGAGCAGCCCGGTCAGCGTCATGATCAAGGACGAGGCCAAGATCGAAAAGGGCTCTGGCGTTCCAAACAAGAACAAGGTGGGCAAACTCACCAAGGCGCAGGTCAAGAAGATCGCCGAATCGAAGTTGCAGGACCTCAACTCGCACAGCATCGAAGCAGCGATGCGCGTCGTTGAAGGCACGGCACGCTCGATGGGCGTGACGATCTCGGCGTGAGTTTGTGGTGAGCCGGGAACGGGGAGCGGCGAACCGATTTTGGAAATGAAACACAATCCGGTGCTCGGCGAGACGCCGAGCCTACGGCAGAAAAGGAACACCAATGGCAATTCGAGTCACAAAGCGCCAGAAGGCAAACGAAGGGTTGAAGGTCAACTCTCCCCTGGCAACGCCCGAGGCGATCAAGGCGTTGAAGAAGTACAAGGCACCGAAGTTTGATCAGACGGTCAACGTCGTGCTGCACCTCAACATCGACACCAAGCAGGCCGATCAGGCACTGCGCGGCGCAGTCAGTCTGCCCAAGGGCATTGGCAAGACCAAGAAGGTCATCGCCTTCTGCCAGAGCGACGTTGCCAAGCAGGCGCTCGAAGCAGGCGCCGTGAAGGCCGGCGGCGAAGAACTCGTGCAGGAAGTCGAAAAGGGCTTCATGGACTTTGACGTCGTCCTCGCGTCGCCCGACATGATGCGCGTCGTCAGCAAGCTTGGTAAGGTCTTGGGTCCCAAGGGCCTCATGCCCAGCCCCAAGGCCGGCACTGTCACGACCAACATTCCGCAAGGCGTCAAGGAATACTCAGCCGGTAAGGTTGAATACCGCGCCGACACGGGCGGCAACATTCACGCCATCATCGGCAAGATGAGCTTCCCCGATGGCAACCTCACCGAGAACCTGGACTTCTTCATCAAGAGCATCGAGAAGAGCCGTCCCAGCACCGTCAAGGGTCAGTTCATCAAGAGCATCCACATCGCCGGCGCAATGACGCCCAGCGTGCCTGTGCTGTACGTGCACGAAGAAGTGGTGAAGGAATAAGCCCCCCGACAGAAGTGACGAAGTAACGAAGTGACGTAGTTGAAAAAGCAATGTACCGCGGCTCTTGCAGTTTTCGAAAGCCGCTGAAGAAAGAAGGACGAACTCATGTCCAAAGCAATCAAGAACATCATCATGCGGGACTACACGTCTCGCGTTGCAGGCAGCGAAGGCAAGCCGCAAGACGCGGTGCTCATCAGCATCCGCGGCGTGAAGGCGGTCGACACGACCAAGCTCCGCGGCAACCTCGCCAAGAAGAACATCAAGATTACCGTGATCCGCAACAGCCTCGCCCGCAAGGCGTTCGGCGGCAGCAGCCTGTCGGCTCTCACCGACGTGCTCAGCGGCGCAAGCGCACTTGCATACGGCTCTGAAAGCGTCGTGCAAGTCGCCCGTGCACTCACGGAAAGCATCGCCAAGTTCCCCGCTCTTGAACTCAAGGGCGCGGTCCTCGATGGCACGCTCTACAAAGGCAAGGCCGGTGTCGAAGAACTGAGCAAGTTCCCGACCAAGGACGAAGCCATCGCGCAGTCCGTCACCCTCGTCGTCAGCCCGGGCCGCAAGCTCCTGGGTCAGGTCAAGGGCCCCGGCAGCAACGTCGCTGGCATCATCAAGGCCATCGAAGGCAAGCTGGAAAAGGGCGAAGCGATCGCGAAGAAGTGAAGAACAGGCACTGGGGACTGGGCACTAGGCACTGGCAAAAGATTTTGAAGTTTGAATTTCTTTGCTAGTGCCCGATGCCCAGCCCCTAGTGCCTCTAAGTTTGATATCCGCATACTCCACTGGTTCACCATCGCACAAGTCGCGGAGCGTGAATGAAATACCCGGGCGTCCCGGGTGCCTCTGGAGTGGCAGGTTGCTGAGACTGTCTCAGCTTTGGAAGGTATAGAAATGTCAATGACTGTTGAACAACTCGGTGATGCTCTCGCTGGCCTGTCCCTCAAGGACGCAGTCGAGCTCGGCAAGTACATGAAAGACAAGTACGGCATCGAAGCCGCCGCTGGCGGTGGCGTGATGATGGCCGCTGCTCCGGCTGGTGGAGCTGCTCCGGCCGCTGCTGCGAAGGACTCCTTCGACGTCGTCCTGAAGGCCGTCGATGCTGCCAAGAAGATCGGCTGCATCAAGGTCGTCCGCGAAATCACCGGCCTGGGTCTGGCGGAAGCCAAGGCTCTGGTCGATGCTCCGGGCAAGCCCATCAAGCAGGGCGTGGACAAGGCCGAAGCCGAGAAGCTCAAGAAGCAGCTCGAAGAAGCCGGCGCGACGATCGAGCTTGCCTAATTTGGCTCGCCTAATTGGGCGACACTTGATCAGCGCAGAAATGTCATAGCAATGAGCAGCCGCCCGGTTCACGCCGGGCGGTTGTGCATTTATGAAACTTCATTTATGCAAACGCATGTTCCCCATATTCACAGTCCGGGGTTTCGCGCATTGCTCGCGCAACTCACGCATTTCTACGACTTCGGGCGATAGATTGCGTTGACGGATGCGTAGTTTTCCGGTAACTTTGTGCTTGCTGATCGCATGTTGTTTCGCGATGAGCAGGCACGAACGGGTATGGCGGCAGTTGCGTTCCGGGGAACTGGCCACCCGTCTAGAGTGCCCAATCGTGTGGGCAAGACTACATCGTGAGTCATACACAGAATGCCAAGATGCTTCTGCTGTCACGATCAATGCATTTATCGATTGAAACTTCCGCGACTCGTTGTCGCATGGTGTATGCGAGGTGTGCGGCTGAGACGTTAAGCCGGTATGAAAGCAGGATGAAATCACTCGGGTGGAGAAAGTCGGAACGCAAGGCATGAAGTCAATGTTCCAATTGTTCTCGGCAAGCATTGAAAGCACAATCGCGATGTCGCTCACAGCGATGTTCGTGGGTCCGATGGTGAGCCAGGCTCACGCGCAGGCGCCTCGATATGACATGACGATTCTGGGCGCGACGTACAACGACCCCGCGAATCCAAACAAGAAGTCCAAGGCGATGGGCATCAACAACAACGGTGCGATCGTCGGTGAATGGGATTACCAGAAGCCTTTCGTGTGGCGAGCGTCCACAGGCATTCAACTGCTGCAAGGCTTCCCTGATCCCAACGTGTACAACATGCCAGTGATGGCGAACAAGATCAACGACAACGGGATCATCACAGGAACATACTTCCGTTTGTCGCCCTGCTGCGGACAAGTGACGCACGGCTGCGTGTGGACATCAGCCACTGCACTTCCCACGCTGCTCGGCACACTCGCCTCGGGTAATGATGGATTCAGCACGGCGGTTGGCATCAACGCGAGCGGCCGCGTCGCTGGTGAAACTGCAGTTCGCGTGTACAACCCGATCAGATACGCTGGATTTCAGTGGATTTCGGGCTCGGGCATGGTTGAACTGGGTCAGTTGCCGGGAGGCGATGCTGGCAGTTCTGCCACGGGCATTAATGACAACAACGTCGTAGTGGGCAACGCGTTTATTGGTTCAGATCGACGCGCCACGAAGTGGTCCGCGTCTGGCGTTGCGACGAATCTCGGCACGCTGCCGCTCGGCTTGATTGGCGGCAGTTGGGCGACGGACATCAACAACGCGGGCATGATCTGCGGCTATTCGTTCCCGATTCCTATGCGTGCGTGTGTGTGGCAACCAAACAGCACTACACCCATCAACATCGGCGCGTTGTCGATTGCACATCAGAGTTACGCGAACGCGATCAACAACAACGGTGTTGTCGTTGGACGAAGCAACGATCGTGCGTTTGTTTGGTCGAGTCAGTTTGGCATGGTGGATATCAACAGCCAAATCGACAGCCTCAACGGGCACCAGATCGTCGACGCGAGCGATATCAACGACAATGGCCAGATCGCCGCGATCGCTCGCATCACGATCAACGGTGTGCAAGTGAATCGCGCCGTGCTGCTCAATCCGCGCGCGGGTCGCAACTGCAACTCGGTTGACTTCAACAACGACGGCGGCTTCTACGACCCGATGGATATCGCGGCGTTCCTGAGCGTGTACAGCCAAGGGCCGTGCCTGCCGCTCGGAACGGATTGCGATTCGATTGATTTCAACAACGACGGCGGGTTCTATGACCCGACGGATATCGCGGCGTTCTTGAGCGTGTATGGCGAAGGGCCGTGCCTCTAAGTTGAGCAAGTTGCATACGCACTAACAGCGATTGTGTGAGACGCAAGATTGCGCACAGCATTCTGGCGGAGCCGTGAGTGTGCGCACGCGGCTGGTTGATCACCATGAGGGCGTGGTCGATGGTGAGCAGCCGCGAGTGATCTTTTGGGACGCGATGAGCGTGACCGTGAGTGTGTGCGATTTGTGGGTGATGCGGTGAGGGTGGCACGATGTCACTTGACTTTTGCAACGTGCGTTTGAATTTCCGGTGCCCCTCCGTGGCACGGTCGTTTTGAATTTCTACCACGGGCAAGCGAAGCTTGCCCGTGGCTACATTCCGGCGACCCTTCGGGTCGAAGATGTATGACCCATTGACACTTCGATAGGAAAGTGTTCGGCTGGTCACGGGGGGCGGCTATACTCGCGCGTCACGGTGCGGGCGAGATGGGCGGAGTTGCCCAGGTGCATGAAGCACACGCCGGGAGCAACACCGCGCTTCGGAGAAGTTGCAATGGCGAATCTCAATAAAGTCATGCTCATGGGGAACCTCACACGCGATATCGAATTGCGCACGCTGCCCAGCGGGCAGTCGGTCGGCGCATTTGCGATCGCCATCAACCGCAACTGGACTGGCCAGGACGGCGAGAAGCGTGAAGAAGTCACGTATGTGGACTGCGACGCGTGGGGGAAGACCGCCGAGATCATGGCGAAGTACTTGAGCAAGGGTCGGCCTGTGTTTGTTGAAGGCCGCCTGCGTCAGGACACGTGGGACGACAAGGAAACAGGGCAGAAGCGCAGCAAGATGAAGGTCGTGGTGGAGTCGTTCCAGTTCATCGACAGCAAGTCGAGCGGCGGGGGCGGCGGCGGTGGTGGCGGCTACTCGGGCGATGGCGAGGTGCAGGTGAGGCCGCAGGCTTCGCGGAATCCGGCACCGTCGCGCAGTGCGCCGCGTTCACCGGCACCGGAAGCGCCGGCGATGAATCCGGATGACATTCCATTCTGAGTTGGCGATGAGTTGAGATTTGTTCGTGCCACCGACTGGCGAAGCCGGTCGGTGTTTGATGCGCGAAAAACTGTGATTCGTGTGGCTCGGCACCGACCGCCTTCGGCAGTCGGTGGCACGGGCTGGTGCACCTCAGCGGGCAAAATTGCCTACCATGCCATGTCGAGTCGCTGCGACTGATCGGGAAGTGTTCGGTTGGAGTGGCTGTGGCGTTGATTTGACTGCCTTGCCGATACTAACGTGCTTGGCGGGCGTCGAATCGGTGGGGGGACTCGAAGGATTGACTGCCGGGACGAAGGCATTTTTATGAGCGAAGACCTACGACAACGTGGTGCGAGTGTGCGGGCGAACCGTCCCAGCGTGAATGGCTGGAGCGCGGAGTACATGGACGCGGAGTACCAGCGGTTTCTGGCGGATGCGAACAGCGTCCCGGATGACCTGCGGCAGTTCTTTCAGGGATTTGAACTCGGCTTGTCGGGGACGGGCAGCGGTAGCGGCTCCGGCGGCAAGACGCAGGTTGTGGGGTCGCTTGATTATCGCGTGAGCGATCTTGTTGAGGCGTTCCGCGCGCGTGGGCACTTGGCGGCGAAGATTGATCCGTTTGGACGCGAGCGCAAGCGGCCTGAGCAGTTGTCGCCTCGCTCGCATGGGATCAGCGATGCGGAATTGAGCGCGAGCGTTGAGACTCCATTTGGGCACATGACGGTGCAGGAGTTGGTGCGTCGGCTGGAGGCGATTTACTGCTCGTCGGTGGGCGCGGAGTTCATGCACATTCCGGATGAGGATGAGCGTGCATGGTTCATGAGCAAGTTTGAGCCGAACGGGATACCTAGTTTTTCGGCTGAGCAACAGAAACTGATCCTGGAACAACTGACGAGCGCGGAAGTGTTCGACAAGTTCCTTGGGAAGCGCTATCAGGGCAAGAAGCGATTCAGCCTTGAGGGTGGCGAGAGCATCATTCCGTTCCTCAAGTGGATGACGCAGCGCGTGGGTGAATTGGGCACGGAAGAGATCATCGCGGGCATGGCGCACCGTGGGCGGTTGTCTGTGCTGCGCAATTACGTGGGCAAAGACTTGGCTCGCGTGTTCACGGAGTTTGAAGATTCGTGGACTGAGGGTGGGTACTCAGGCGTTGGTGACGTGAAGTATCACCGTGGGTATTCGGGTGATCAGCAGGTCACGGGCACGAATCGCAGCGTGCATATTTCGATGATGAACAATCCCAGCCACTTGGAAGCCGTGAACGGGCTGGTGCTGGGCAAGTGCCGCAGCAAGCAGGATCGGATTGGGGACAGCAAGCGTGAACGCTGCATCAGTCTTTTGATTCACGGCGATGCCGCGGTGACGGGGCAGGGTGTTGTGGCGGAATGTCTCAACATGAGTTTGCTTGAGGGGTACACGGTTGGCGGGACGATTCACGTTGTGATCAACAATCTGGTCGGCTTCACGACTGATCCGGCGGATGATCGCAGCACGGAATATTGCACTGATATCGGGAAGATGGTCAACTGCCCAGCGATTCACGTGAATGGTGATGATCCGGAGGCGGTGGTGTGGGCGGCGATGCTCGCGGCGGACTATCGGCACACGTTCCGCAAGGACATCTTTGTCGACATCGTGTGCTTCCGTCGGTACGGGCATAATGAACAGGATGAGCCGGGATATACGCAGCCGGCATTGACTGCGCTTGTCAAGGCGCATCCGGGCACGCCTGAGACCTATCGCCAGAAGTTGCTGTCGCGCGGCACGATTTCGGAGGCGGTGGCGACGGGGATGATTGATCGCGAGACGCAATTGCTTGACGATGCGCAGGCGGCGGCGAAGGCGAGTCCGATTGATCCGGTGCCGCCCGCGGGCAAGGCGTCTTGGGAAGGGTTGCAGGGCGAGTATTCGTTTGAGTCGCCGTCAACGGCGGTGGATGCGAAGACGATTGCTCGCGTGTGTCAGGCGATGGGGACTGCGCCGGATGGGTTCAACGTGCATCCGAAGCTGCGGGCGATGCTTGCGGCTCGGGCGGCGTTGCCGACGACGAAGAAGCTGCATCACGCGGATGCGGAGCAGATTGCGATCGGGACGTTGCTGCTGGAGGGCACGCCGGTTCGTTTGTCGGGGCAGGATTCGCGGCGCGGGACGTTTACGCAGCGGCATGCGGTGCTGCGTGATGAAGTCACGAGTGAGCGGCGCACGCTACTGAATTACATAAGCCCCACGCAGGCGAAGTTTGATGTGTGGGACAGTCCGCTCAGCGAATACAGCGTGATGGGCTTTGATTATGGATACAGCCGAGGCTCGCCGCGAACGCTGGTGATGTGGGAGGGGCAGTTTGGCGACTTCGTCAACGGCGCGCAGGTGATGATCGATCAGTTCCTGGCTTCCAGCGAAGTGAAGTGGAAGCGGTGGGGCGGGTTGGTGCTGCTGCTGCCTCATGGCTACGAAGGTCAGGGGCCTGAGCACAGTTCGGCGCGGTTGGAGCGGTTCCTGCAGTTGTGCGCGGACAACAACATGGAGGTTGTGTATCCGACGACGGGTGCGCAGCTGTTCCACTTGCTGCGTCGGCAGATGAAGCGGAACTTCAGGAAGCCGCTGATTGTGATGACGCCCAAGAAGTATCTGCGATTTGAGGGCTGCACGATTGATGAACTGTCGACGGGTGCGTTCCAGCATCTGATTGATGATCAGACCATGACGCCAAGCAATAAAAAGAATGTGTCGCAAGTGCTGTACTGCACGGGCAAGTTGTATCACGAGCTGCACGAGCGGCGTGAGGCGATTGGCCGGAAGGATGTCGCGATTGTGCGCATCGAGCAGTTGTATCCGTTCCATGCGAAACTTGCAAAGCAGATTGACGAGTCGTATCCGAAGACTGCGAAGCGCACGTGGGTGCAGGAAGAGCCTCGCAATCAGGGTGCGTATCTGTACGTGGCGGATGTGTTCCGCGAGCAGATGGGTGTGCAGTTGTCGTACATCGGGCGCGGCGCGAGCGCGAGCCCGGCGACGGGCAGCGAGTATGCTCACAAGAAGCAGCAGGAAAAGATCTACGTTGAGGCGATTGGTGAGGTGAAGGCTGCGCCTGCTGCGGGAACTGAGGCAAAGGGCAAAGTGGAAGTGGCTGGGAAGAAGTAGGTTTTTTGGTTTGACGCTTTGCTTTAGATCAGGTGTGATGTGTTGATCGAGATGTTTGAAGCCCGGCAATGACGCTTGGCTTATGAGAATCGGAGCGATCCATGGCTGTTGACCTTGTGATGCCATCTGCCGGTGAGAGCGTGACGTCGGGTGTTGTGCTCCGTTGGCTCAAGAACCCGGGCGACGCGGTGAAGCGTGATGAAGAGGTCGTGGAGATCGAGACGGACAAGGTCACGCTTGCGGTGCCTGCGCCGTCGGCGGGCGTCATCACGGCGCACAAGGTGAAGGCGGGCGACACGGTGTCAATTGGGCAGGCGCTTGCGGTGATTGATGAGAAGGCGACGGCGAGCAGCACGGCTGCGCCGGTTGAGGCGAAGATCGCGGCGAAGAGCAATGGGGCAGGATCGGTTGCGGTTGCGACGCCAGCCGTGACTGAGGCGAAGGGGACGCAAAGCGATGATGTTCGCGCGACGCCTTTGGCGAAGAAGCTTGCGGAAGAGAACAGTGTGGATTTGTCGAAGGTCTCGGGGACGGGGGCGGGTGGGCGCGTGCGTGAGCAGGACGTTTTGGCGTTTATGCAGACGCGGGGAAGTGCTGGTGCTGCGAGCCGGGTGAATGGCGCGAGCGCGACAGAAAGCCGGAGTCAGCAGACTTCGCTCGGCTCGGAGAGCCGAGGTACCCAGGCGGCGGGTGCTCGTGGCGTGACTCGTGAACGCATGACGCCGCTGCGGCAGCGCATCGCGCAGCGGCTGGTGCAGGCGCAGCACACGGCGGCGATGCTCACGACGTTCAACGAGTGCGACATGACGGCGGTCATGGACCTGCGCAAGCAGTACAAGGAAGAGTTTGAGAAGAAGCTGGGCATCGGGCTTGGGTTCATGGGCTTCTTTGTGAAGGCTGTATGCAGCGGGCTCAAGGCGTTCCCGATGGTGAACGCGAGCATTGTTGAGGATGAGCAGGGGCAACTTGCGATTGAGAAGCATGATTACTGCGACGTCGCGATTGCGGTCAGCACGCCCAAGGGGCTGGTTGTGCCGGTGCTTCGCAACGCGCAGACGCTGAGCCTCGCGGGTGTTGAGCAGGGCATCAAGGACCTTGCGACGAAGGCGAAGGACGGCAAGCTCACGCTTGAGGACATGCAGGGCGGGACGTTCACGATCACCAATGGTGGCGTGTTTGGCAGCCTGATGAGCACGCCGATTCTGAATCCGCCGCAGAGCGGGATTTTGGGGATGCACGCGATCAAGAATCGCGCGATTGAGCATCCGGCGGGCAGCGGGCAGGTTGCGATTCGGCCCATGATGTACCTGGCGCTGAGCTACGACCATCGCATCATTGATGGTGCGGAGGCGGTGCAGTTCTTGGTGCGGGTGAAGAATGCGATTGAGGATCCGCAGCGGTTGTTGTTGGAGATTTAGAGCAGCGCGACGTTCGTCGAGGTGGTGTGGTTGCGTGCCGCGCTTGGCGTGTCATCACCATTGAGTATGGATTCAACAACACCAACCCCGGAAGAGTCATTGGGAGGACCCGAGCCACTGCGCGACTTTGCTCAGGTTGCGTCATCGCTGTCCACGGAACTTTCCCAGGTTGATCGGGAGGTCAACACATACCGGAAGTACAAGGGCGATGGTCGCATTCTGGCCAACGCGACCGAGGCTCTTCGAGTCGAGCTCACGTATCACTCCAACGCGATTGAAGGAAGCACACTGACGCTTCGAGAAACGTCGCTCATCATCGAGGGGCATGCGCCAACGAGCGGCAAGTCTTTGCGTGAGATTTACGAAGCGAGGAATCATGATCGGGCGCTTCGCATGATTGAGCAGGCAGCTGAAGACGGCTCGATGAAGTCTGGGTTGACGTTAGACCACATTCTTGCGGTCCACGCGTGCGTGCTTGCAGATATTGATATTCGGCACGCGGGCGTGCTGCGAAGTGAGCGAGTGCTGATCAAGGGAACGCGATTTGTTCCGCCATCGCCTATGAAGTTCGACAGTCTGCTTGGGGCAATGCTCACGATGGCGAACCGATCAAACATGCATCCAGTGCTTCAAGCGGCCGAACTGCACTACAACTTTGTCGCAATCCATCCGTTTGCCGACGGAAATGGCCGCACGGCACGGTTGTTGATGAACGGGCACGTTTTGAGTCGTGACTATCCGCACATCATTCTGGAAGTCGAGCGGCGGGGTGAGTATCTTGCTGCACTTGAAGAGGCGAATGCGGGACGGGTCGAGAGATTTGCGAGGTTCGTGATTGACGCGGCGGTGAGATCGATTCGACGGGTGATTGGGGAGTGAAGTCGGAAGCGGTTATGCGTTGCAGTCTCCACCGACTGTCAAAGCACAGTCGGTGGCACGTGACTTTACGAAAAAACCGGCTGCCTTTTGGCAGCCGGTTGAGTGAATGTTGAGTTGTCGCGGTGGTTTACTTCTTTGCCTTGCCGCCGGCCTTCTCTTCGAGCATTTCCTTCGTCATGCCTGCGGGCATGGGGCGGTACTCGAGGAATTCCATGGTCGCGCTTGCGCGGCCTTGGCTCATGCCGCGGATGGCGGTGGTGTAGCCGAAGAGTTCGCTGAGCGGGATTTCGGACGTGACCATCTTGACCGGGTCACGGTCTTCGGTGTCGATGATCATGCCTCGGCGGCTGGCGACGTCGCCTGTGATGTTGCCCAAGTAGTCATTGGGGACGGTGATGACGACCTTCATGATGGGTTCGAGGAGCTGCGGGCCGGCCTTGTCGACGGCGAGCTTCATTGCTTCCATGCCGGCCAGTTCGAAGGCGATCTGGCTGGAGTCGACGTCGTGGTAGGAGCCGTAGGTGAGCGTGGCTTTGACGTTGATCAAGGGGTAGCCGAACTTGACGCCGGTCTTGGCCTGCTGGCGGCAGCCGTATTCGACTGACGGAATGAATTCCTTGGGAATCACGCCGCCGACGATCTTGTTCTCGAAGGCGAAGTTGTCGGTGAAGTCGAGGCCCGCTTCTTCCGCCTGTGCGGCGGTGAAGGGTTCGAGGGTGATCATGCAGTCACCGAACTGACCGCGACCACCGGACTGCTTCTTGTGCAAGCCGCGAACGTCGACGACCTTCTTGCTGATAGCTTCGCGGTACGAGACCTTGGGCTTGCCCGTCTCGACGTTGATCTTCATGTCGCGGATGAGTTTGTTGCGGATGATTTCGAGGTGCAACTCGCCCATGCCCATGATGATGGTCTGGCCTGTTTCTTCGTCGAATTGGCTGCGGAAGCTTGGGTCTTCGCGGCGGATGACGCCCAGAGCTTCGGACAGCTTGCGCTTGTCGTCCTGGCTCTTGGGTTCGATGGCCATCGCGATGACGGGCTCGGGGAAGTGCATGCGCTCGAGCATGATGGGCTTGTCGGCATCGCACAGGGTGTCACCCGTGTACGAGTTCTTGATGCCCACGACGGCGACGATGTTGCCGGCGGTGACTTCGTCGAGCGGGATGCGGTTCTGCGCGTGCATTTCGAAGATGCGCGACGCGTTTTCCACCTTGTTGTTGCCCGGGTTCAGGATGCGGGTGCCCTTGCCCAGCTTGCCTGAGTAGACGCGGATGTAGGTGAGGTCGCCGTGCGTGTCGCTGACGACTTTGAAGACGAGAGAGGCGAATGGCGCATCCGGATCGTGCGGGCGGCTCATCGCGATGTTCTTGTCGCGAGGATCGGTGCCTTGCACGTCGGGCTTTTCGGTGGGGCTGGGGAGATATTCGCAGACGCAGTCGAGGAGCAACTGCACGCCGATGTTCTTGAGGGCTGCGCCGCAGAGCACGGGGTAGCAGCGACGCGCGACGGTCGCGGCGCGGAGGGCCTTCTTCATTTCATCGACTGCCAACTTCTGGCCTTCGAGGAACTTCGACGCCAGATCATCGTCGAGTTCGGCGATCTTTTCGACCATGATGTTGTGGTACTTCTCTGCCATTTCCTTTTCGTCTTCGGGAATGGCGGCTTCGACCATCTTCTCGCCGTGTTCGCCTTCGAAGAGGTAGGCCTTCATCGTCATGAGATCGACGACGCCGCGGTGCTGGTGACCCAGGCCGATCGGAATCTGCAGCGGGACGCCGTTGGCGCCGAGGCGGCTCTTGATGGTGTTGTACGAGAACTCGAAGCTTGCGCCGATTTTGTCCATCTTGTTGATGAAGCAGAGACGCGGGACCTTATAGCGGTCGGCCTGACGCCAGACGGTTTCAGACTGCGCTTCCACGCCTTCTTTGCCGTCGAACACGGCGACTGCGCCGTCGAGGACGCGCATGGAGCGTTCGACTTCGATGGTGAAGTCCACGTGGCCTGGCGTATCGATCAGGTTGAGCTTGTATTCTTTGCCCTTGAATTCCCAGGGGCAGGTTGTTGCTGCGGACTGAATGGTGATGCCGCGTTCCTGTTCTTCCTGCAGGAAGTCCATGGTTGCGGTGCCTTCGTGCACTTCACCGATTTTATAGTTCTTACCGGTGTAGAAGAGGATGCGTTCAGAGACGGTGGTTTTGCCCGCGTCGATGTGAGCGCAGATACCAAAGTTGCGAATGTGGGACAGGTCGGCTGGCATGACAATACCTCAAAGAGTTCCTGTGCTGCATGTTGTTTTCGCTGTCGCGAGTGGAACATGAGCCGATGGGATGTGCGAAACAAACAGTTTTGAAAAAGCGTGCACTGAACGTGCTTTGCTGACGACAGCCAGAGCGTTCAAAGGCGCCTTGGCGGAAACATGTATGGGGAATGACGACGGAGGCGGCGGGATGGAGATTGTCCATCGCGTGTGTGCCGCGATTTCAGTAAGGTTCGATTTCTTCTTCGTCGTCGTTCATGGTCGATCTCGTGTACGAACAGAGTGCGAATCAGGCAATGATAAGCGGGGGAAATGGTGAAAACAAGAGGTGAGCGACGCGAGTCGTAGGGGGTGGTGCAGACGCGGTCCGGGCATTAGTACAGTTCTGGAAAGCAGGCGAAGTATTGTCTTGGATGGTTCCTTTGCCCCTCCGGGGCAAAGGTGTTTTGGCCGACTCATCCACGGGCGAGCAAGGCTCGCCCGCCCCCGATGGCTACATTCCGGCGACCCTTCGGGTCGAAAATGATGCAAAGTTAGTGTTCTGGCTACTGAACAGGAAACTTTGGCAAGTGACAGATACCTACTTCGCTCGCGCTTCGAGGCGACTTCGTTCGGAGTCTGTAAGTTGGCGGAGGGGGTCGAGACGCATGTTGGAGTTGGCGGCGAGGGCCTTGGTGGCCCACTCGCGGGCTTCGGCGGGTTTGCCGAGTTCGGCGTAGAGGTCGGAGAGTTTGAGGGCGTGGATGGTGTCGTGGGGGGAGAGTTCTTGCGCGCGGGTCCAGGCGGTGATCGTGCGCTCAAGGTCGGTGGTGGCTTCGGGGGAATATGTGGGACGGCTCTTGGCGCGTTCGCGGGACATGGTGCCGAGCCAGGACCAGTAGTTGACGTTTTGGGAGAAGAGTCTTTCCGCGCTGGTGAGTTGAGTGATCGGGTCGCTGAGTTCTGCGGGCGATGCGTTGCCTGCGAGTTCACGTTGGAGTGTGGTGGCGAGGGCGAGACGCGAGGCGGTGCGGAGTGTGGGGAAGTGGAGCGGTGCGGCTTCGACTGCGGCGTTCAAGTCGTTCGCTACGTTTTTGGAAATCGCCAACTGCAAGTCGCTGATGGCTTTGTCGATGTCTTGGTTCTGTGGTTGAACTGGTCGGCTCAGCGCGACGGAGAGATCGTGAACGAGGGCTTCGCGGGCGGACGATTTGGAAGTGGGATCGGCGGGCGGGTTGCTTGCAGTTGCAAGGTCGTTTCTGCGAGCAACAAAATCCTGAACGCCAGCGGCCTGAACGTACGACACTTCGAGTGCTCGTTGCCAAGATGCTGCTTTGAAGTACGGAACTGCGCAGAGAACCGTTGCGAGTACGGCGATCAAGGCGAGCGGAATTTGGAGTTTGGAAGTTTGGTGTGAGCCATCGACGTTTGATTTTGATCGAGCAGGTTGCGCGAGTGACGCGGCTGCGCCGAGGAGTGCGAGGGACCACGCCGCGCTGCCGCTCATGGTGCCGGTGAGTTCGATTTGGCCGTGGACGCACGCGACGATGGCGGCGGTGGCTAGGGCGGGGGCGAAGGTGGTGAGAGTGGCGCGGGGGTTGGATTTGTTGGTGTTTGAGAGAAGGATGTGCATGGCCCACGCCGCGGCGAGCGAGAGGGCGATGCCTAGGGCGCGGGTGAGGCCGGCTTCGGGAGTGGCGGCGTCGCGTTCTAAGAATGCGGCGAGAGCGGTTGGGGCGAGGAGGGCGAAGCAGGCGATGGAGCGGGTGTTGCGGAGGAGGAGAATCTCGGCGTTTTCATCGGTGCTTGGCGCGGTGTGGTCGGTTGGCGAAGGAATGAGACACTTGCTCGCGGTGCGCAGCATGATGAACCATGCGGCGACGGCAATGAGGCCTATGGGGCCAAGTGCGACGATCCAATCGATGAGGACGCTGTGGGCGAATGAGGTGTCTTCGGGGGAGAGTGCGGGCTTGTAGATCATGTAGGCGTCTTTGAAGCCTGCGGCGCCGACGCCAAGTGGATGAGCGGCGAAGATTTTCGCGGCGCCTTGCATGTAGAACCAGCGGAAGAGGAGAGAGAGTTCGCCTAGGCGCTCGCCGATTAGGCCGCGAGCGATGATGGCGAGAAGAGCGCCGATGACCAGCGTCGGTCCAAGCCATGTGGCACACTTGTGAAGTCGAGATGGAGAGTTGGCAGGCGAAGTGGGATTTTGCGTCGATTCGCCGCGATGAGTGAGCCACACAAAGCCCGCAAGCAATACACCGAGGGCGGCGGCGGCGAATCCGCCTTTGGAGCCTGCGAGGTAGACGCCTGCGGCGAAGGCGAGGGTGCAGAAGGCGAGAATGACTGTTGCTTTTTTGAGTTGCGGGTTTGGATTGGGGCGTGATTGTTTGGTGGATTGCCACGTGGTTGCGAGTAAGGTGAGCAGGGCGGTGAAGCCTGCGGCGCAGAGGGTGGCGAAGATGTTTGCGAGGCCAAACCAGCCGGTGGCTTCGGGTTGTTCGAGGCGGCGTGTGTATGCGCGGGCCATGGAACTGTTCATGTCCCAGCCTTGCGCGGCGATGATGGATTCTTTGTTGGCGCGGAATGCTTTGAGCATTTGCGGGTGCTCAAAGATGATTTGCGAGAAGCCTTTCGCGAGGACGAGCAGGACGATGCCGATGAGCGTGGAGGATGTGAGCAGCATCACGGCGCGGCGGAGTGCGGCGTGGCGGGATGCGGCGATTGTGGCGAAGGCGAGGGTGAAGCCGGCGAGCCAGTGGCGGGAGAGGACGATGCCGTCCCAGTAGTCGCTGGGGATCGGCTTTATTTGTTGCCATGTGAGGCCGAGGGTTGCGGCGATGAGGCAGAGGGTGATTGAGAGTGGGAGTGTGCGGCCAGTGAGGCAGAGGACGAGTGCGGCGGCGCTTGCGGCGAAGCAGATGGTGTCGGTGGCGATTGCGAGAGCGGGAGTGAGACCTAGGACGGGGCTTTGGACGATGAAGGGGTCGCCTGACCAGTAGGGGAAGGGGTCGTAGGAACTCACGCAGCGGAGGGCGACGCAGGCGAGGGCGAGGGCGAGGAGGGCGATGACTGTGGTGGCGTGTTTGAAGGTTGGTTGAGTAAAAGTTGAGGGAGGCGTGACGCTCATGGCGTGCCTCCTGTAGTAGATTCAGTGCGTTTTGACGTTGGGCGGTTGCCGCCGAACTCGATGACGGCGAGGACGATCAGCAACAAGGCGACCATGGTTGCGATGATGATTGCGCCGACGGCGCGGGTGTGTGTGAGCAAGATTCCTGCGAGGCCAGTGACGCCTGCGAAGCCCCAGATGACGGCGACTGCGATTGGTTTGCTCAAGCCTCGTTCGACGAAGCGGTGTGAGAAGTGCTGCAGGTCGCCGACGAATGGGCTTTTGCCTTGGCTGAGGCGCAGGATGACGACGCTGGTAAGGTCGTAGAGCGGGATGGCGAGGACGACGAGGGGGGTGAGGGTTGCGTACCACGCGAAGAGCTCGCCTGTGCCTTCGCCTGAGGTTGTGGAGTATGGGGTGTAGAAGGTCCATCCATTGTCGGATTGCGTGTAGGTGATACGCACGCTGAGGAATGCCAAGAGAAAACCGAGGACGAGGGAGCCGCCGTCGCCCATGAAGATGGATGCGGGGGGGCGGTTGAAGGCGAGGAAGCCAAGGAGTGAGCCGGCGAGGAGGGCGAAGCAGCCTGCGATGAACCACTGGCCTTGCAGGAGAGAGATGGCGAGGAAGCTCATGCTTGCGATCGCGCCGACGCCTGCGGAGAGTCCATCCATGTTGTCGAGAAAGTTCATCGCGTTGGTGACGACGACGATCCAAAGGACGGTGAGGGCGATGCTTGCCCATGAGCCGCCAGTGTGGGCGTCGAGCATGGTGAACATGCGGGTGTCGGTGAGCCACGTGGCGAGTGTGGCGACGGCGATCATGATGAGGAGTTTGGGCAGCGCGCCAAGGGGTTTGCGGTCGTCGATGAGGCCGATGATGTGGAGGAGGAACGCGCCGGCGAGGAGTATCCAGGCGGACGAAGTTTTGCTGGCGAGACCTCGGAGATGTTCGACGAGGTCGGCGGGGATGATTGAGGGAGTGTTTTGTTGGGCTTGTACGCCTGTGAGCGCGAGCAGGAGTGCGGTGAGTGGTAGTGCGAAGCCAAGGAAGATGCCGAGGCCGCCGATGTTTGGGACTTTGCGTGGGGCGGCTTTGACTTGGCCTGCGACGCCTGCGCCGTCCATGGTGTTGAGTTTTCTGCCCAGGGCACGCGCGATGAAGGTGCCGACTAGCGACACGATGAGGGCGATGGGGATCAGGGCCAGAACGAGGCGGACCATTGGGCGAGCGTAAGGGGGAGGGTGGGGGGATGGAATTCAGTCTGTGGAGTGTTCAGTCGTTTTGCAGAAATCCGCGTGATACCAATCGCAGGAGATTTACGGCTCGTCACGGACTACGGCTTTACGAGGTTCGTGTACGAAATGAAATGATGCAGCACTCTTGTACTCTGCACCGACCGCTCAAAGCAGCAGTCGGTGGCACGATAGTTTTTCACTGCTTCCGATAGAGAGAGGATTGTGTGTTGGGTTATGTTGGAAACTGAGAAGCGCGGGGTTGCGTCGGGCACTATCCTCTGGCTTCGTTTTTTGTCTTCGTTCGCCCTTTCGCTCCGTCGCTCTTTCGCACTTTCTCCAATGCACAACGTTGAACTAAAAGCCGAACTTCGTGATGTTGCGCTGGCGCGGGGGATTTGCCGGGCGATTGGGGCGAGTTTTATTTTGGAGTTTGGGCAGGTTGATACGTACTACCGGATTCCGCACGGGAGGCTCAAGCGGCGCGAGACGGAGGGGGAGCCTGTTGAGTACATTTTTTATGAGCGTGCGAATCGGGCGGCTCCCAAGCTGAGTCACTTTACGATTTTTTCCGCGGAGCAGGCGCTGGAGCGGTTTGGCATGGAGCCCATGCCGGTGCGATTGATCGTTCGCAAGCGGCGAGAGTTGTGGATGCATCACAACGTGCGCATTCATCTTGATAGTGTTGAGCAGCTCGGGAACTTTTTGGAATTTGAGTCGTTGGTGTCCAAGGACCACAATGTGGCGAAGGGGCATGAGGCGATTGCGGCTTTGCGCAAGCAGTTTGCGCCGGTGATGGGGGAGTTGATTGATTGCGGGTATGCGGAGCTGATGGAGCGGGAGTTTGGGGATCGGGTGCCGATGGGGCCTAAGGCTCTGCCGCCCGGGTCGTGAGCAGTAAGAGCGTTTGGAGAGCATCATGGTGAACTTCAAGTGGATGGCGAGTGCCGTTGCGGCGGGTTTTTTTGCGTGCGCGGCGGACGCGGCGACTGTGCGGGTGTTTGTTGAAGGACGCATTGAGAGCAACGCGTTTACGTCGGGCACGTTCGCCGGTCAGCCGGTGGGCGCGCCGGTTGAGATGACCATCACGCTGGATTCAAACAACTACTTGGATAGCCCGAACCTGCCCGGAAGGACGCGTGGGTATCGATTCACGCCCGGCACGTTTTCGCTGCGGGTGGGGAGCGTGACGACGACGCTGCGGAACAATGTGACGAGCGCGTACTTTGTGGTTCGCAACAACG
Source organism: Phycisphaerales bacterium (assembly GCA_046350435.1). GTDB lineage: Bacteria > Planctomycetota > Phycisphaerae > Phycisphaerales > UBA1924 > BJHL01. The sequence continues at coordinate 152,400 of JAXMAK010000004.1, read as the reverse complement.
ATCCGCGCGTGGATGGATTTTTTCTTTCGGTGGGGACGGATATTGACACGCCGATTCCGCTCGCGATGACACCCAACAACTACGGCATTGCGTTTTCACGCACGTTTGGGAACATCCCGCCTTTCCCCGATCCGGATCCGACGTTGCAATCGCTGGACATTCTCGGAGCGATCGGCACGTGGGGATTTGACAATATTTCGTCGTACAACTTTGCGGTGCAGTTGGGGGAGATCAGCGTGCCGCTGGTGTTTGAGTATCAACGCATCACGATTTCGCGTGTGACGGAATGCGACTCGATTGACTTCAACAACGACACGAGTTTGTTTGATCCGCAGGACATCGAGGCGTTCTTGTCGGTGTATTCGGAGGGGGCGTGCGTGCCGGCGAACGCGACTTGCAACGATATTGATTTCAACAATGACACGTCGGTGTTTGATCCGTGTGATATCAATTCGTTTCTGGTGATGTATAGCGAGGGGCCTTGTACGGCGTGTGGGGGGTGAGTTTTTTGGTTTCGCATGGACGCGAGGGGCGGTCCGTTTCAGCACAGAGACACGGAGATTGTGAGGGGGATGAGGTTGTGATGGGATGATGGGATGATGGGATGATGAGATGATGAGATGATGAGATGATGAGATAACGACTCAGTGAGAGTGGGATACGTATCGTCTGAAACTCGTGCCACCGAGTGGCGAAGACGGTCGGTGCCTAGTTGAAAGTCTGTCACCAAACGCGCCCATCCAGCACCGACCGCGCAAAGCCGCAGTCGGTGGCACGCCTGACTAACACCGGACACGATCGCGGCTGACTGGGCGAGTTCATCGTGTTGAACGTGCGCAGCACACCAAACGCGCGCAGCAAAAAGCCCCGCGGGTTGCGGAGCTTTGGTGTTCTCAGAACGAATGAAAGAATTAGGCCTTGCCGACGAGTGTCTTGGGGATGCCCAGGGCCTTGTCCTTCTTGGGGTCGAACTTTTTGTCGGTGGTCATCTTGGTGATGCGTTCGGCGCGGGTCATGACGCTGCGCTTGCCGGTGCCGGTGGTTGTCGTGCGGAGGCTGGGGTCCATGCTCATGGCTGTCTTCCTTTTCTTTTGTTCGGGGGGCATGAACTGATTCTTGCCCAATTGTGACTTTCAAAAACTATCTGTCGTCAACTATCTATCTTCGATTATCTGTCTTCAACGTGCTTGATCAGGTACGGCTCGCGGAAGTCGGTGGGCTTTTTCGCATCCTTGTTCCAGAACGTGCCGAGGTCGGCGATTCTGGCTTTGAGGGGGCGATCCTTGTCCGCCTTCACTTCTTCCGAACTCAACCCGGGTCCGACAAAGACTCGGTACTTGCTGGGTTGTCCGGAAGGAGGGGCGGTATCTTTGGTTCCCTGACGCGGCTTTTCAAGTATTGGCACGGCAAAGGCTTCCAAGCCGTTCGCGGCGAGGAATTCGACGGCTTCGCCTGCATCCTGGGTGGAAAGAGTGGCGACCATCATGTAATTAAGGCCGACGGTGCGGGGTTCCGTGACTTCCCAGCCGCGTGCTGTAAGGAAATCGTTTGGATTGTGGGGGAGCAATTCGTAGCGCTGGGTGCCGAGGCCTTGGGGCATGAGGATGCCTTTGGCGTTGGGCTTGGTGTTGACGGGAGTAGTTTGAGGTTTGGGGGCGGGGGTTGGGATTTGTTGCGTTGTGGTGGCGGGGCGCGATTCGGTTGGGGTGGTTCGATCGGTGGAGGGGTTGTTGAGCGTGGTGGGCGTAGCCGATTTGATGTTCGGCATGCCGATCGAGGAGTTGCTTTGAGTGTCGGTTGAGCCGAGTGGCTCGCGGACGACGGGCGGGTCGCGGCGCACGAGTTCTTCGGTGCGCTCCTTGCCTGAACTGAATCCGAGTTTGTATGCGAGTGCGTAGATGCCCACGCCCAGCACGATCGCGGCGAAGATGCCCAGCGAGATGGTGCGGGCGTTGATTTTGCTTTCGCGTTGAGATTCGGCGTCGACTGCGGCGCTCAGCGATGCGGCTTGATGTGCGATGGCTGCTGCAGTGCGTGCCTTTGCGGCGTCGAATTCTGGAACGGGTTCGAGGGTTTCGCCGTGGATGGGGGGAATGGTGGAACTGCTGCCGACGAACTTGTGCGAGGGTTTGGCTTCGATGGCTGAGGCGGAAGCATCTGATTTCTCGGCGAAAATCGAAGAGGCGATGTCGTTCACGCGGACGACGGGGACTTCGCGTTTGACGACGGCGTTGGCTTCTGCTGCGGAGGAGAATGTTGGAGTGTCGAGATCGTCTTCGGTGGCTGTGTTGGTGGTTGTGTTTGTATTTGTTGCAGCGACCGATGCGATGGCGGGGGCTGCGTGCGTTGCGGTGGTGATTGGCGCGACTGGAGTTTTGTGCGTTTGCGCCGGTGCGCTGGGGAGGTTTTGGGCGAGGGGCTTGCTCGCGGTGGCGACGTTGAGACGAACGACAGGCTTGGGAAGCGGGCCGCGAACGCCATAGCCGCCGATCCCCCCGACGCCGGTGTTGGCGCCGGTTGCGCTCTTGCCATTTGCGTTGTTCGCGCTGGGTGTGGGAGTGGCATGACCATTCGCACTTCCGGCAGCGTCTTGCTGCTCGGGAGAGGGTCTGGTCAAGAGATCAAAGAGTGGCACGATCCGTCGCTTTGCCATGAGGAAGGATATGTCGGGTGGGGTGTCTTACACGCTGAAATTGCAGTGCCATTTGCAGCACCTCTCCGTCTCAATCCACTATTGTAACGACAGTTTCTGAACAATCGAGGATGTTCTCGAACTGCGAGTGTTCAACAGAGTATTGCTTGCTTTGAGTCTTTTTTTCGCAATCTTCTCACGCTCGTCTTGCGAATAGATCGACGATTGCCTCTGATGAGTTTTTTTCTTGCACAACTTCAGCAGCCGTCGCTTGCGCCGGGGTGGGTGGTTTTGCCGCTCGCGTTGGTTGCGTTGCTGGTGGTGGGGGCGCATTGGATTTTGCTGGGGCGGGCGAGTGGGGTGCCGGTGGTGCGGCGGTCGCTGCGGTCGGCGAATGGGTTGGTGATGATGCTGGCGATTCCGGTGCTGGCGTATGGATTTGGGATTGTGTCGCCTAGCAATGGGCGGGCGTTTGCGCTCACTTGGATTTTGGCGACGGGGCTTTTGGCGATGGTGCTGATTCTGGCGAGCGCGGACTTGTTGTATACGGCGCACTTGGCTCGCAAGGAGTATGCGGCGTTGCGTCGAGATTTGAGTGAGAAGCAGAGGGCGAGTTCGTCAGACGTGAACACTACCGACTATGCAAAGCCGTAGTCGGTGGTACGTGTTGTTTCATCTCGCGAGTTAGTTGACGACTTCAAAGTCGCCTGCGACGGGGGCGCCTTGCTTTGAGTTCTTTCGATTGATCATCTGATTTCGCAGGACGTTCACCTTGACCTTGAGGTCGTGTTCGCGGTGGTGGTTGCGGACGGCGCAGGCGGCGCAGTACAGGATCGCGAGGACGCTGGCGGCGGCGATTGCGGTGACTGCGAGCAAAGTTTGCATTTCGATGCGATCCATGGAACTTGGATCGGGTGCTCTTGCGGACATATTGAGGCGAGGTGAGGGCGGCGTGTCTGGAAACGTTGCTTGCGTGGATTTTGGGCAGTTCTTGCCTGAAACGTGACTGGTTTGTGACTTCAAGATTGCAAATGGATGGCGAATAACGGATTGAAGCGGCTGTCTTGCACGCCCTTAGTCCCGTGACTGGGGCGGTTAGAATCCGGTCCATTGGATGGAACTTCGGCCCGGTAACGTGAACCGGGACGGAGCCGTATTGGTAGTAAGGCTGTTCAGATGACCATCGCGCAGCACTCGAGTTTGCTTAGTAGATTGGCGAATGCGAGACGCGATTCGGGGACACAGATGTTGAGCAGATTTGTTGCACAGACTTTGATGCGGGGATTCGTGGGTGTTGCCATGAGGGCTTCGGTCGTCTGTGTAGTGTTGGTTTTGTCTTTTGCTTCGATTGCGACGGCGCAGAATTCTGGTTCGCAGGATTCGACTGCGAAGACAACGAAGGAAGAGACGCAAAGCGAATCCAACAACGAACGGCCTGTCAGCACTTTCGAAGACACGCAGGTTCGCATCGAGGTTGATCAGTTTGGTGTGTCGGATGTCGCACGGCTTGGGGAATGGATTGGCGTCAAGATCAGAATTCAGGACATGGGCACGGAGCAGCGCACTGTGCTGGTTCGTCTCAGCACGACGGACGCAGATGGTGATCAGCCTCAGCAGCAGCGCGAGGTGACGACGAATCCGGGCGTGAAGCAGGACGTGTGGATGTACATGCGGCTGCCTTTCGCGGGGATTGATCGCGTGCCGGTGACGATCAGCGTGTATGACGCGGTGGAGACTGGTGCGACTGCGCCGGTGGAGCGGGTATATCGGCCTGGGCGGTTGCTTGGGAAGTTGGAGATGCCGCCCACGTTTCGGCCTCAGGAGTCCACGATTGGATTAATGGCAGTGGTGGGTGATCGGCCGTTGGGATTGAAGCAGTATTCGAATCGGCCTGACAATGGTGCGCCGTTTTCGAAGTATGGGCATGAGTTGATTCAGGTGATCACGGGGCTCAAGCCCAACACGATGCCTGATCGGTGGATGGGGCTGGCGCAGTTTGACACGATTGTGTGGGCGTCGGGCGAGATCACGGAGCTGCGATCGGATCGTGCGTTGGCGTTGTCGCAGTGGGTGCAGCGCGGCGGGCACTTGATCATTGTGCTGCCTCCCGTTGGGCAGCAGTGGCTCAATCCGCAGAGCAATGACATTTACAACATCATGCCCGCGGTGACGGTGAATCGGCGCGAGAACACGGACATGCTGCCGTATCGGCCCATGATTACGTCGCGCGTGGATGCGATTTATCCGGCGACTGGCGTTGTACACACTTTTTCGCCTTTGCCCAATGCGGAGCCATCGCAGGCGATGCGGATTTTGAATGGGCCTGATGGGACGTGCGTGGTTGTGCGTCGGCTCGTGGGGATTGGCGCGGTCACGATGATCGGGCTTGATCTCAACGCGACGCGATTTTCGCAGAGCGACACGATTGAGGCGGATGTGTTCTGGCATCGCATTCTGGGCAAGCGCGGCGAGTTGCTGTATGAGAAGCCTCCCAAGATCAACATGGGTCTTGGGGCGGATCGCAGGTCGTGGTATGTGGATGGCCCGATTGCGAAAGAGATTGCATATACAGGCAAGTCGGCGCTTGGTGCGTTGGTGGGATTTATTGTGTTCGGGCTGTATTGGATTCTGGTGGGGCCTGGTGTGTACTTTGTTTTGAAACGCCGCGATCAGCACAAGCATGCGTGGTTGGCGTTTATTGCGGGGAGTGCGGTGTTCACGGTTTTTGCGTGGGGAGCGGCGACGTTCCTTCGACCGTTGAGCGTGCAGGCTCGTCACTTTACGATTTTGGATCACGTGTATGGGCAGCCCACGCAGCGGGCTCGTACGTGGACGAGCATTTTGATTCCGAGTTATGGCGAGGCGCGAGTGGTTGTTGGCGACAACAACGCTGATGAGCCGACGTCGCTGAACGCGATGGCTCCGTGGGAAAATCCGGGTGAGGACTTGAGTCGCATCGGGAGTTTTCCGGATGTGCGCGGGTATCCGATTGATACGCGCACGCCTGACGCGGCGACGTTTCCGGTGCGTGCGACGATCAAGACGCTGCAGGTTGATTGGGCGGGTGCGCCAACATGGAAGATGATCGCGCCGGACATGATTGATGGGCAGCCAAGTCAGGTGCAATTGAATGACAAGTGGGATCCCGCCGCGCCGGCTGGCACGGAGCCGATGCTGTATGGATCGATTTCGCATGGGTTCCCGCAGCCGTTGGAGTCGTGTCGGATTTATATTGTGCGGTATCAGAATGAGATCAAGGGAGTGGGGCCAGGGACATTGCCCGTTGCGAATGTGTATGAGTTTCGCCCGTTTGACAAGCCTGATCGCTGGAATCCGAACGATTCGCTGAACCTTGCGGTTGCGACGAAGGTTTCTCGGCCTGACTTGCTGGTGAAGCGGCTTGATTCGTTGGTACCGTGGTCGGGCGGTGTTGTTGATGTCACGAGCAGTCCGGGGTCGAGCATGTCGCTTGAGTCGCAGTTGGATGCGTTGACGTTGTTTGATCAGTTGCCGTTTCCCGATTGGATCAGCATGTCAAACAACAGTGGTTTGTCTGGCGTGACGGCGGCGCAGCGGCGGTTTACGCATGGGCTTGATTTGTGTCGCTGGTTTACGCAGCCTTGCATCATCGTGACGGGGTATGTGGGGAATGCGAATCGGGATGATGCGTGCCCGGTGCCGATGTCGGTGAACAACGACAAGATCAATCCGATGGGACGCACGTTTGTTCGATGGGTGTTCCCGCTTGCGACTCGGCCGCCGAATGTGGTAAAAGTTGAGGATCAGGTTGGGCGGAAGCGTCCGAAGTCGGAGAGTGATCCTGAGTGAGTTTTGTGAGTACTACTGAGTTTTGCGAATCCTGCTGATTCAAATTGGTGAACTTCTATGCCGATGATCGAAACCATCAACCTCACCAAGCGCTACGGCGAGCTCGTCGCGCTCAACAACCTCAACCTCACGATCAATGAGGGCGACTGCTTTGGGTTCATCGGGCCCAACGGCGCGGGGAAGACGACGACGATCAAGATTTTGGCGACGTTGCTCAAGCCCAGCAGCGGGCAGGCGAACGTGGCGGGACTCACGATTGGGTATCAGAATCGATTGATCCGGCCGCTGATTGGATATGTGCCCGATGAACTGGGCGCGTATGAAGACATGGTGGTGACGGAGTACTTGGAATTTTTTGCGGCGGCGTACGGGATTCATGGGCCGCAGCGGAAAAAAGTTGTGCATGATGTGCTGGAGCTAACTGACCTTGGGTATAAGGCGACGGCGGAGGTGAATTCGCTCAGCCGCGGCATGCAGCAGCGGCTGTCGGTGGCGCGTGTGCTGCTGCATGATCCGAAGGTCTTGCTGATGGACGAGCCGGCGAGCGGTCTTGATCCGCGGGCACGCATTGAGATGCGTGAGTTGCTGAAGGAACTGCGGCGCATGGGGAAGACGATTTTGATTTCGTCGCACATCCTGCCCGAACTTGCGGAGTTGTGCAACGTCGTGGGCGTGATTGAGCGCGGGCAGTTGCTGTTTAATGGCAGCGTCGATGAGATTTTGAAGCGTGCGAAACTTGGGCACGTGCTGCATGTGGCTGTGACGGATCGCACGGACGAGGCGGCGAAGTTGCTGCAGCAGATGCGGGGCGTGACGAAGGTTGCGATCATCAATGATGACTCAGTGACGGCGGCGCCGAATTCGAAGTTGATCAGTTTGACGTATGAGGACAACGGGCCGGCGGGGTTGAACATTGCGGACGTGCCGAACGTGCTGATCAACAAGGGATTTCGCGTGACGAAAATCGCGGAAGAACCGGTGAACCTTGAAACCGCGTTTATGCGGTTGACGAAGGGACTTGTGCAGTAGTTTGATTTCGTCGCGTTGAACTTCAACGCGTTCGAGACGATCGACTGTCAGAAGCGGGGTTCTCTCGTTTCCCAGGCAGGTTTTCATTCAATTTGTCATTTCGCCTGGACAACTCGACTCAGTGACGTCGGTTGATGCCGTACGTTGCGAAAGTCCAAGCGTGGCGTTCTGCCGCGATGGATCGTGTCATGGATATCGAAAGTGACATCAGGTGTCCGCATTGTGAATATGAGTTGACTGGGCTGACGGACAATCGCTGCCCGGAGTGTGGCGAGCGTTTCTTTATTGTCAAGCGAGAGCAAGCCGTTCGGCAGCATGGGATTCTTGATACCGACGTGTCAACGTTTATTGGTCCGCTGCTTGGGGTTATCTTTTGCGTTTTCCTTTCGGTTGAAAGCAGCCTTGGTGCGCTCGTCGGGGCGGCTGTGCTTGCTGCTGCGGTGGCGTATTGGACGCGATGTCGCGATGAAGTCTGGAAAAATGAGCGGCTTCGAATTCTGCTGCATGCGCCCAATTTTGCTGTCGTGTGCTTCTTTGAGTTAGTGTTGTATTGGAATACGTGGACGCCGGTTCATGTTGCGGTCATCTTGTTGCTCGGACTTGCTGTGGGCGTGTTCAAGCGGCTGCCTCACGTGACAGCGTTCATACTAAAAGTGTGCGCGTTTGCGTTGTGTGCTCAGGCGGTGCATTTCTGGGCGGTTGCAATGCGGCTGAAGGGGGCTGGATTTGTATGCACGGATTTTGATTGGGCGGTGTATCCGGGTGGTGAGCAGATGGCACGCGCGGCGATGAGTGTGCAAGGTGCGATGTGGTTTTCGGCGGCATTGATTGTGATTGCTGTGTCTTTGGTTTTGATTGCGTTCTTGCTCCGCAAGCGGGGAGGTGGGCAATGAGCGAGCGGCCTGCCATGCAGTGTTTGAGTTGCAAGTATGACCTCTCGGGGTTGCCCGACGGCGTGTGTCCGGAATGTGGTGCGACTTTTTCGCTGGCGATGTTTGAGATGATGGAGCGGGTGAAGGCAGAGAAGCGAGCCGAGTTTCGCGAAATGTTTCGAATGTCGGCGCGAAACGTGCTGGCGGTCGTGTCTGTTCTCTTGGCCTTGTTTTATGTTGGTAGCATGGATCAGGTTGGTGCGGCGGTGCTGTTGGTTTGTTTGCTCTGGTCGCTGTTGGCGGCAACGCATTCGTCGGAGCATGGAAAGAGGCAGAGTGAGTCGCCCATGCTGATTGTGTTTCCGGTAATCCCTGCGATGATCTTCGGATGGGTGGTTGGTGCCATGCAACTGCGGGCGTGGATTGCTCCTCACTTTGTCTGCACGCTGTCAGTTGTGCTCGCAGTGATGAGCGTGTGTCGGAATTCGCAGACTGCGTTTGTCCTTGGCATGATTGCGATTGTGCCGCTGCATGTGCGTGCGGTGTGGATGACCTTGCATGCAATCGTTCGTCGCAACAAGGGTTGGTGCTGGACGGACTTTGATTGGAGCGTTCCCCATCAGACTTCTTCGAGGCACGCGGCGTCGATCAGCACGGATGATGCGTTGTGGCTTGGGCCGACATTGATTCTGGTAAGCACCGTGCTCGTGGTTGTGGTGTGGATCGCGGTGCCTCGATTGACTCGGGCGAGGCAACGCTGAGGCATTTTCATGGTCGACCCACTGTGTGTACCGACACAAGGACATTTCTTGCGAGAAGCCTGATTCATACGCTGTATGTCGCCCCAACGTTGCAGTACTCAGAGTAAGCGTTTTTCATTCCGTCTCTTTGTCCCTTCGTCTCTACTCTCTCACATGCCTTGGCTTATTCTCACCATCGCCGGCTTGCTGGAAGTTGCGTGGGCGATTGGTCTCAAGTACACGCATGGGTTCACCAAGTTGTGGCCCAGTGTGCTGACGATCATTGCGATCATCGCGAGCATGTACCTTTTGTCGGTCGCGGCGAAGGACATTCCGATCGGGACGGCGTACGCCGTGTGGACGGGGATTGGTGCGCTTGGGGCTGCGATACTGGGGATTGTGATTTTCGAGGAGCCGGCGAGTGCGCTGCGGATTTTCTTTTTGTCGATGCTGCTCGCGTCGATTGTGGGGCTCAAGATGACGGCGAAAGCGCCTTAGCGAGTGTGTTTTGATGCGAGCGCGTGTGGACAGTTCATTTCAGCACACAGACACAAAGATCAAGAGAAGAATGAGGGTCTGTGTTAGATGTGGTTGATTTCAAAGAAGGCATGAGGCAGTGTGTGGCATCCAGGCATCGAGTTTTTCCTCATTTGCCTCTTGATCTCTGTGTCTCTGTGCTGAGAAGATTCTTTTACTTTGCGTACACCTATCAATCAAAAAAACGAGCGACGATTGTCGCTCGTTTGATCAATCGTCGTTTGTGGTGCAACTTAGCCGAGCAGGCTCTTGAGGTCCAAGCCGCCCGTGATGCCTTTGAGCAGGTCGCCGCCGCCTTTGCCGCCGACGTAATCCATGAACAATTTCAAGAAGCCGCCGGCTTTGTCGCCTGAAATCCCTGAGTTGCCCAAGACTCCGAGCAGGGCGCTGGCTCCGCCGCCTTTGCCGCCCAGTGCGCTGGAGGCCATGCTTGCGAGGTTGCCGAGGCCGCCGCCGCCACCCTTGTTGCCGCCGAGAAGGCCGCCCAGTGCGCCGCCGATGCCGCCGCCGCCAGAACTTGCTGCGGGGGCTGCGCCTTTGAGGAGGTCTTGGGCTCCGGGCAGCATGCCCATGAGTTTGGAGAAGTCGCCGCCAGGCATTTGGCCTTGCAAGGCGCCTAGCACGCCGCCAGTTGCGGACTTGGCTTGCGATTCGTTGATGCCCAGTTGTTTCACGGCCATGTTGATGAAATCTTGCATGTGATACTCCCTGTTCCGGTCGGACTGTGTTGCCCGACGGGGTTGGGAATCACCAACCACGAGTAGGGTAAGACCATGATCGGGTGACAATCCGAAAAAATTGTGACACCGTGGGGCCGCGAGCCAATACAAAGAAGCGATGGTGTATGTTCCAACATCATTTTCGACACCCAAGGGGCCGGTCATCACAGATGATCGTGAATGCCCCAATTGCAAGTACAACCTCAAAGGTTTGCGGGAGGGGCAGGCGTGCCCGGAGTGTGGATTTGCGAGTGGGCGGGCGGTGGGGGATGATGAAACATCCAGTATTGGCGGGTTCTGGGGCAAGGTGTTGTCGCTGCTCGAGTCCGGGCACACGCCTGGCATTGGGAGTTCTTTGACGGAGGCGCCTCGTTCGTACTTGCATCAACTGTCGTTTGCGTGCCGGATCATGCAGGCGGCGCTGGTGTTGTGTCTGGCGTTCCCTGCGGCGGCGTTGCTCGCGATCAAGTTGGGCGCGGATCGATCGAGCATTTTTCTTGCGCTGAGCATGTCGTTCTTGATGCCTGCGTGCCTGTGGGCTTGGGGCACGTGGGTGATGTCCGCGCCGCGGCGCACGCGGGAACTGGCGAGCAACTCAAGTAAGGAGTGGTCATCAACTCGCAAGGCGATTCGCTCGACTCAGATTTTTTGGATGGTTGGGGCGGCGGTATTTTCTGTGCGTGCGTGGGCGAGCGCTTCCAACCTTGCGCTGCCGGGGCCGGAGTGGGCTTGGCTGGTTGCACTGTTGGTGCCGCTGACGGTTGCGTTTATTGGATTGACGTGGGTCACGCTGTACGCGGCGAGAATTGCGGAGTGGGCGAATGACATCGACATGGCGGATCGGTTGCGGCTTGCAAGTTTGGGAGTGTTGTTTGCTCCACCGATTATTTTGCTTGCGGTGGGTGTGACGTTTACGTTTGATGTTGCGTTGATGCAGTTCTTCGCCGCGGCGATGGGTGTGCTTGCGAGTTTGCTGCCTCTTGCGTGGTTGATACAATTGATTTTTGCGACGATGCAGTTCATTTCGATGGCGAAGTGGGCGCAGGTGAATGCGGACACGATCGCGGAGCGAGATGAGCGGATGGTGGCGAAGGCACAGCAGAATTATGCGAAAGCGAATCGAGTGAAGGAAGCAGCGGAGCCGTTGCCATTTGCACCGACATTAAATCGAGCTCATGTGCAGGCAAAACCTCAGGTTGCTCGGCCTGCGGCTGCACCACAAAAGACAGCGGCTGCGACGCAGAAAGAGACTGACACGTTTGAACTTGCGCCGCCTGCTCCGCCAGCGAAGTCGACGCCTCGGGTGGTTCGGCATGACAAAGCGCCGTGAGTTGTGAAGCGGGCGTCACTACGATGGCGTGATGAACGTGCTTCTGATTGGTCTTCGATGCAGCGGCAAGTCGACGCTGGCTCCCACGCTCGCGCAGCGGTTGGGGTACTTGCACGTGGAGATGGATGATCTGGTTGCGGCGGCACTCAATTGTGCGACGCCGGGCGAGGCGTTTGCGAAGGGGGCGACGGAGTTTCGTGAAGCAGAAGCGGAGTGCTTGTCAAAGTTACTGGGCGGCACTGCACAGGTCATTTCGGCTGGCGGTGGTGCACCAACTGCGCCGGGTGCGGCGGAGATGATTCAAAAGGCACGTGACGTGCATCGCGTGGGCGTGCTGTACTTGCGTGCGGAGCCGAGTGTCTTGCAGGAACGATTGCGAGCGGACCTTGCGTTGCGGCCTGCGATTACTGGCACGAATCCGGTGGATGAAGTGCCGACGATCTTCGCGCAGCGTGATTCGCTCTATCAAGAACTGGCGGACATGACAATTCAGGTCGATGCACTCTCGGCGGAGCAGGTTGCGATTCGCGCGGAGAAGTGCGTGCGGGTGCTGATGAAGAACAGCGGCGTCTGAACAGTACTGGCGTGGCGGTGAACAACAACGAAAGAATGGTATTTGTTGTGCCGTGGCATCGTCGTGATTGCGGTTGCTGTGCTTTAGTTTGTGCGACCGCACAATGCATTTGTCGTTGTAACTTCTATGTATATGGCGTGATTGTTGGGACTGCGCCTAGTGCAGATTGTGATAACATCTTGAGGTTGGCAAACTGAAAGGAACACCATGCAACGCTCCAGATATCTTCCGATCGTCGGTGTCGTGATGATTCTTGTTGCTGCGTTTGCGACCGCCGCATGGTCGCAGGTGCGGGTGAGCAAGCTCAGGGACTGCGAGCCTGATCTTTCGAAGTCGATTGGGCTCCAATGTGTGGTGTACTTGCGAGTGCCGCCTGATGGAGCGGGTGCGACGACAAAGAACTACGGCACCTTTGCTTTGGATCGCGATCGACCGGTTGTGATTGAGGGTATTTTGACTGGCGTGAGCAACGACGCCGTCGCGATGCGCAACGCTGAGCGCGTGTTCTGGATCAATCGGGATCAGATCGGCGTTGTGATGTTTGAGAATAAGTAAAAACACTTGTCGATGCGTTGGCATGACAAGTGTTGAAGTGCTTGGGGAAATCGAGTTTTGAGTGAGGTCGCGGGAAAAAGCCACCGACCTAGCGCGGGCCGGGGCGGTTTTCCGGGCCTTCGCCTCTCATGGGCTTGGGGCCATCGGGGCGCTCGGGGCGGTCGGGGCCGAAGAGGCCTGGGGGCATGTCGCCTTTCTTGATGCGTTCGACGAGTTTGTCGACACCTTCGTTTTTCTTGGAGCGTTTTTCGTCGAGGTCCTTGCGTACGTCTTCGACGCGGCGTTCGAGCATTGTGAGTTCGCGTTCGTGTGCTTTGAGACGCAGGTCGAGCGTGTCGCTCACGACTTTCCGCAGTTGCACTTCGGCGGCATCGAGCCGCGTCTTGCGGGCGGCGATCATGTCGGCGTTGTCTTCCGACATGTTCTTGGCCTGGCGGAACTCGCGGATAGCGCGGAGGACTTGCATGCCGCCACGAAGTTCTTCGACTTTGAGGCGGAACATTTCCGGATCGCGTTCGCGGAGCATCATCGCTTCGTGGATGCGCGGGGCGATGCGCTGGGCGAGGCCATCGGCCATGCGTTCGTCTTCTTTGCGAAGCGAGTCGAAGTCGTTGGCGACATCGGGCGCGTGTTCGCGCAGGAGGCGGAGGACTTCTTCGCGAGCTTCCGGGCTCAGAGCGCGGCGGCCTTCGGGTCCACCATTCATTCGATCGCGTGGGCCGCGGTCATCTCCGCCGTCGGGACCATCTGGGCCATCGGGGCCGCGACGCATGCCGTCGGGGCGATCCATGCGTTGTCTGCCACCGGGACCACCTTGGCCCATCGGGCCATCAGGGCCTTCGGGGCCGCTTCGCATGCGCGGGCCGTTGCCTCCCATTGGGCCCGGGAGATTGTCGCGGAGGAAGCGGCGGAGTTCGGGGCTGAGATCGCGGGCGACTTCGACGGGGGCGGTGCCTTTTTCGAGCTGCGCGAGGCTGGCTTCGGCGTCCTGCTGGGCACGCTTCATTTCTTCGATGGCTTTCTTGAGTGACTCGCGCAAACGCGAGCCGTCGAAGCGGCCTCGTTGTGGGTTTTCGCCTTGGTTAGTTTCAGCTTGCGGTGCGTTGTTCTGCCGATCGGGTTTATTTTCCGGTTGATTTTGCGGTTGTGCGACGGTGCAGGCGGAGGCGATCATCAAGCCTGACGCGGCGAGGAGTGTTCTTGCAGTGAGTTTGAGTTTAGTCGTGTTCATTGCATGGACTCCTCGGTGGAGAAGAGCTCTTCGAGCGCGTCGGTTGAGACGTTGGTCTGGATTTGCGATGCGGATGCCCACAGGTCGGACGTCACGCTGGAAGAGGAACTGTCGCTGGTGCCCCAGATGTCGTCGAGCAGGGCGAGGTCGGATTCGACCTGTGCTTGCTCGGGGGTCAGAGTTTGTGTGGTGGAATCAGTGTTGTTCTTTGCGATGACTGAAGTGTTGTTGCTCGTGATTGGTGACGAGCGCAGCGCGAAGAACGCGGCGGCGCCGGTCGCGAGAATTGCAACAGCGGCGGCGAGGCGCATCGCGTGGTTGCTGGAACGTGCGACTTGCGGGCGAGTGATGACGACGGGTTCGCCTTGGAACTCGAGGGTGGTCGGTGTGGACCATGATGCACTCGCGATGCGATCGAGCATTGCGCTGTTTGCGAGTGAGGCGTCCTCACGCGCGAGCGCGCTCAGGTTGAGCGACAACTCGCGCAGGTCGTCGGGCAAGGACAAGTCGGCAGGCACGTGTTCCTCCTTGCCTGCGTTCTGTCCAGAGTTGTGATTCAAGCCGTCCATGTGTGGTTCCTTCAGTTGCTTCCCGGCGCTTCAGTCTCACGTCCTTCACGTTTTCGTTCCTTCAAGCAGGCCGTCCTCTTCTAGCGGCCTGCTCTAGCCACGAGTCGGCGGAGGACGTGGGGCTGAAGCGCTGGGAACAACTCCTTTCAATGTGCTAAACGCACGGGGGGCGGAGATATTGTCCGCATCCGCTTGCGGTTCCAAGATTTCGCGTAATTTCTGCAGCGCACGGTGGTGACGGGCTAAAAGTGTACCCAAAGGTTCACCTAACAGGTCGGCGATTTGCTTGAAGGAGAGGCCGCCGTGGTGGCGGAGTTCGATAACTTCGCGGTCTTGGTCTGCGAGTTGTGCGAGGGCTTCGCGGAGCGTGTCGAGTTTGTCGTTGGTTGCGGCTTGCGGAGCATTGGAGGCGGACGCGTCGAGATCGTCGTCGACTTCCACGCGGTTGCCCAGGATTCGAGTGGTGCGCGTGGCTTTGCGGGCAAGGTCGCGGACGCGGTTCATCGTGACGCGGAAAAGCCAGGCTTCGAACTTGCCTTGTTCGCGATATTCGTCGGTGCCGAGTTTGGCGCAGAGCGTGGCGAAGACTCCTTGCGTGATGTCTTCGGCAATGTGAGCGTTGCGGCAGCGGCTTTGGGCCATGGCGAAAACGCGCGGGGCGTAGAGGCCGACGAGGTCTCGCCATGCGGATTGGTGGCCGGCCGCGGCGCGTTGGAGCAGGTCGGCGACGCGGGCATGGTGTGCGGCGTCTGCGGCATCATGTGCGGCTTCTGGCGACGAGTGCGCAGTGTGATCGTCAGGGTGTGATGAGTCGACGTTGGGCATGCCCGATGGGAGCGTAACGCACAGTATGAACGCGGATTGCCTAGCTCAAAAATGAAGACAAAACCACTTCTCCTCCTTCCAACCCCACAATCCCCTCTGTCTTCCTCCTCTCTCCTCTGTCTTCCTCTGCGTTCAAAATAACAATCGGTCTTGTCACTTGTCCCGAGAGATGTTTCAACACGAGCCGATCGCTGAAACGGACAGTTATTTTGAACACAGAGGAAGACAGAGAAAAAAGGGGGAGGAATACGGAGTTTTTGTTGGGAGGCGCACGGCCTAGAAGGCCGTGCCACGGTTACTATGCACAATGCGGCTGCACTACTCAGTTCTTGCGACCATGCCGACGCAAGCCGTGCGCGATGCGTATGTGGAATGGTTGTCAACTGGGCATATTGAGGATGTCGTGCAGGGTGGGGCGGAATCGGGCGAGGTTATTGTCCTTGATCGCGCGGCTGACAGCGAACCCTGGCGGGTGCTCACGCGGTATGTGTTCCCTTCACGGGAGGTCTTTGACCGCTACGTTTTGCTGCACGCTCCACGTTTGCGGGCGGAGGGGATTGCGAAGTTCGGGCAAAGCGTGAGCTTTGAGCGGCAAATCGGTGAGGTTGTGTTCGCTGCGGATAGCGATGGGCCTTCGGACATTGGCGAGCATTCAGGAATTGTTGATTGACGCAACAGAGCGACGAAGCCATCTTCGAGCGATACCGACGGGGGGATAACGCCGCGCTCCGGACGATTATCGAACGTCATCACGTGGACTTGTTGCGGTTTTTATACAGACTGGTTGGGGATCAGGCGGGTGCGGAGGACGTGTTCCAAGAGACGTTCCTGCAGATTCATTTATCAGCCCACACTTTTGACGCGACGCGTCGATTTCGGCCTTGGCTTTTTACAATTGCGGCGAACAAGGCACGGGATTACTTACGTAGGAAGGGGCGCCGGAAGACGTTGGAATTGTCCGCTCCTATCGGGGGGGTTGGAAACGGCAGCGGCGAGGACAGCGGCGGCACGTATGTGGACTTGATGGAGGTTCGTGTGCCAGCCCCAGACGCGAGGCTGGATCAGGCAGAATTGAGTGGTCAGGTGCAAGCGGCGCTGGAGAGACTTTCCCCGACATTACGGGAGATCCTTCTGCTCGCGTACTTCCAGCGACTGAGCTATGCACAGATCGCGGATGACCTGGAGATTCCGCTGGGGACAGTGAAGAGTCGATTGCATGCGGCGGTTGCGAGTTTTGCGAAGGCTTGGAAGGACACGCAGCCTTTGGATAGTGATGGATCGGTTCCGCCTTCGCCGCTTGGATGATGTGAGATTGGATTGTGGCGTGTTGTGCGTTGTTGAGCAAGTGTTTGAGTGACTTCTTTCTATGACTGACTTTCAGAAGCCAATGTTGGGGAATGATGATGCGGGTGATGTCACGCCGCAGCTTTCAGAGGCTGATCAATTGGCGGTGGGGGCGTGGCTTGCGCGGGGCGGTTCGGCGGGGTTGGATGCGAACGACGACGCGACGAAGCGCGTTGTGCAGGTGGGGAAGTTAATGAAGTTGCTTGAGGTGGGCGGGCCGGAGATTCACAATTCGTTGATCGAAAAGACGCTGCGTAATGTCGGTGCGAGCGGAAGTGCTTCGCAGACTGCTGGCGGTGCTGAGTTCATCGAAGCAGAGTTGAGTGAGCAGGATTCTGACGCCTTTGAGGCGTACATGCTTGCGAATTATGAGCCGGGGCGCGTGGTGTCTTCGCTGCGGCCTCGTGCGCAGCAGTTTGAGGCGATTGGAAAGCTGCTTTCACAAACGCCCGTGCATGGACGCGAAGCCGAATTGCCTGAGACTTGGCCTGGTGCGCAGTTCCTCATTGAGCGAACATTTCAGGCGGCGATCAACACGCCTCGCGCAACACCGGTAGAGACTCCTGTTGCTCGCGGCCGAGGCATTTCGTG
Source organism: Phycisphaerales bacterium (assembly GCA_046350435.1). Classification (GTDB taxonomy): domain Bacteria; phylum Planctomycetota; class Phycisphaerae; order Phycisphaerales; family UBA1924; genus BJHL01. Next base: position 135,024 of record JAXMAK010000004.1, on the reverse strand, counting down.
GGCGGACTTGGTGTCGATCGCTGCGGTGCTGCTGATCGGCGCGAGTGTGGTGTGGCCTGTGATGTCCACGTATCGCACGCACAGTGATCGCCAGGGCTGCGAAGCGAATTTTGGCAGTGTTGCGAGTGCGCTGGGTGCGTATGCGAACGACTACAAGGGCTCGATGCCCATGGCGAGCGCGAGCCTTGCGGGATTGCCTTGGTGGAATGTCGGTAAGGATCCGGCGCAGTCGAACTCGGCGAACTTGTACACGCTCGCGCGAACGAAGTACACGGGGTTGCCTCAGTTGTCGTGCGATGGCAATGGCAAGTGCCGTCGAGATATCGATGCGAGCGCGATGGACTGGCCTTCGATTGAGAACGTGTCGTATTCGTACTTTGTGATGTTTGGCCGTGCGCGGCCCAATCTCGCGGAAGTCGCGAAGCAGCCTTCGCAAACGATCGTGCTGGCGGATCGCTCGCCGGTGATTCTGCGGGCGATTGCCGGACAACAGATTTATCCGTTTGAAAACTCGCCCAACCACGGCGGCGACGGCCAAAACGTCCTGCGGCTCGATGGCTCGGCGATGTGGATGGCGACGCCTGTGAATAGAGGCGACAACATTTGGCTGCCAGCGAATCTCGAAGAAGTGCTGCGTGAGATTCAGCAGCAGCAGTCAGAAGGTGCGACGACCGGCGCTGTGCCGCTGCTCACGCGAGCGGATGCAGCGCGGCAGCGAGCGATTCGGCTGCAGGGGACAGAGACGCCCAACTCGTTGGAAGATTCTTTTGTTGGGCCGTAAGTTCGCTGTCGGCCTCAGGCTAGCGAGGCATTGTCCCGCCAGTGGCGGGAAACGAACGCTCATAAATCATCCTGCGAATGATCGCACGGACGGGTAAAAAAGCGGAGAGGGAAGCAAAATACGAGACTGCGTATCTGTAGCTCAACTTGCAGTGATGTCAGCAATTGGCAGTAAATGGCACGATCACGGCGGATTTGTCGGGAAGTAAGTGTGTTGAATTGTTCTCAAGCGTCTGTCATAAAGGCATTTATGGCATGTCGGCAGGAGACATCCCGACGCGTATGTTCTACGAGGTATCCAAAGCACCTAATCATCGCTGCAACGATCAGACAGCAATGTGCCCTACTCCCGGCAAAAATCGGTGCGTACGGGCGTGACACAATTTGCCAGCACCGCTAGATTCTTGCATGGAAAATCGCGATGCGCAGACTTCGAAAAATTAGCAGGGCGTAATTGAAAGCACTCCTATATTCTAGCGGAAGTTGCGTAAATGTTGATCGATTGACGATTGCAGGCGACATCGATATCATTCAACTGATCGCTCGTGAGGAATGCACCCCTATTCGACAAATAGTCCTGCTCCGCCCAAGCACATCGCTTACATGATGCTCGCTGCTGTGGCTCTGTCGGCAGGAGTTGGTTGGATTGCTGAGTATGCGAATGCCCGACTTGGATGGGCTTTAGGCAGTGTTTCGGCGATGACCCTATTCACTGGTCTATACATTATCTTTGATCGGGTTGTGTGGAAATATCGCTGGATCAGAAGAGTTCTTCTCGTGCCTGACATCAACGGCACTTGGATATGCGAAGGCTTGACTTTGTATAAGGGCGGTCGATCGAATGAAAATGCTTGGTCTGGCAAGATCATAATCCGTCAATCTTGGTCGAGCATTACTATCCGCCTCAAGACCGGGCAGTCTACCTCTGAGAGTATCGCAGCTTCGCTGTATTGTGAGCCCGGTAACGGCTATCGACTCATATATCACTATGACAACCGGCCGGGGATCGGTGAGACCAAACTGGATCGTCACTGCGGGCTGGCGAGTTTGCTGTTCAACGAGGATGTGAACTCTGCTGAAGGAGAGTACTTCACAGACAAGGACCGGATGACTTCGGGGACGATGCGGCTTACACGGGAAGGAGCAAGCAGTGGGAAGGCTTGATCGTTTGGAATCACGCCGCTACGACGCGGCTGTTCGGGCATCTTTGGCGGGCGAAGTCTATAAGCGGATGCGGGATTCAGAATCGATCCGCTACACCATCGGCGCGATGCAGCCGATCGATCCCGAGTACACCAAGAACACTTTTGCGCAGGGCGACCGGGTCAAGAGCCAATTGGAGCAGCGTCTCAGTGGTAAGCACGACTTTGAATATCAGGGCTCGGTGACCACTGATACCCACATCAAGGCCAAAAGTGATATCGACTTACTGCTTATCCAGACAGCTTGGTTTGGCCTGGAGTCGCCTCAAGCTCTATCCAATCCATATGTCGGAGACGCGCGGGAGGACATGCGGGCATTGCGCCGAAATGCAGCGACTGCACTTCAGCAGGCGTTCCCGCAGGCTTCGCTCAACAACTCTGGCGCGACCGCGATACGGCTCACCGGTGGCAGCTTAACCCGTGACATTGACATCGTTCCGGCGAGTTGGTATCACACTAACGAGTATGTTCGCACCGGTGATCAGTCGTTCAAAGGCGTCGAGGTCTTCAATCAGGATACAAATACAAGAATTCCAAACACCCCGCGGCTACATAAGCGGCGAATCGAGGAGCGGGATCAGCGTGTCCACGGCGGACTTCGCAAAGCAGTTCGTCTGATGAAGTCATTGATGTATGACTCTGACGGTCGCGTTACCATGTCGAGCTACAACATAGTAGGAATCGCCTTCAATATTCCAGATCAAGAACTTCAGTTTGATCAGCCGCGAGAGTTAGCGATCTTGGAAGCGTGCTGTTCATTCTGCAGTCGTTTGGTAGGTGAACCATTGCTTCGTGATTCCATCCGTGTGCCCGATGGTCGGCGAACCGTTTTTGGCTCGGGTCAAGGAGCTTCCTTACCTCAGCTCAATGCACTTACGAAGGAGCTCCTTGATCTTCGAAGCGACGTGCTGTCCGAGAACATTCGATCGTTCGCAAAGTTATCTGAGGCTAGAGTCGAACACCCTTTGTCTATAGTTGGTAGATGAATAGTTTCGTGCTTTTGTTGTTGAGGGTTGATCCACGTCATAGCAAACCAGATCGTGATCATCGGTAGCGCGTGATACACCACGAATAGCAACTTGCGACATCCAGAGTCGACTACATTTCTCTGAACTATCACAATCACGCTTCGTTATTCTTATTCTTGTCCAATCGCCTGCATCCAGGCCTGTCTGACCGAGGAGAGGTTGTTGTCGATTGCAGCTTGAGCGACCTGAACTTCGGCGTCGTTTTCAGCGGCTTGGTGGGGTTGATCTTGGAGAGTTGCGAGGGAGCGACGTTCTGCGAGTTGGTCGCGGAGGGCGATCCATTCTTCGTCGGTGCGGGCGACGACCTTGTGGGCAACGGGCACTTCGACGTGCCTAGCGGCTTTGATGTTGGCCCAGACGGCCCGTTGTTCTTGGTTGAGGGTGGAACCAACGACGCTCGCAACTTGGCTGAGGATCTGGGCACGTGCTGAGCCGCAGTCTGCGACATCGTCGCGTGCGGCGGCGAGTTGGAGGAGTCCTTCGGAGTTCAATCCACCACGAGCAGCCTTGCTTTCGAGCTGGTGCAGGTGCTGGGAGGCCTGTTCGCAGGCGACGTGGGCTTGGCCAAAGTCACCACCTTCATTCTCGCACATTGCTCTAGCGGCGGAGACGATGGTGGAAACCTGTTGTTCGGTTGCGCCCATGGCGGCGAGGGTGGTGGGCGTGATGGAGAGTTCGCCCAGCAGCATGGCGGTGAGATTGGTGCAGGAAATAGGCACGTGCAATCTGGGCTCGCTGGGCACGGTGATGACATAGGCACCAGCGCCTGCGGCCACAAGACCAACGACGGGCAACGTCCAACGCAGCGACGAGAACTTTTTCATTGGAAGAACTCCCGAGGATGCGCAGAGCACCATGCAGAGCGCATCGACCACATCATTAAAACCGAAGTCGATTCAGAACGCAACAGCGCAGCGCGTTTTTTTTTTTTCAAAGTATGAGTTAGGTGGGACAAGTAAGCGCAACAGCGATGTCGCGATCAATCTGGTGCATCTTGTACGAATTAATACGGTGTAACAGGTAGGTTGATGTGATGTTCACTCACGATAAAATTAGTTTGAAAAAAAACAACGTGCGCTCTTGCGGCGAATGCGCACTTCGGTTTTAATGGAATCAGTGTGATGATTCAAAGGTCACACGCGGTGTGGGATAGAGCCTTGGGGGCTCTTCCAAAATAGATGTGATGTTGGGCAGCAGCGGTAGCAACTGAAACTCTTTTGGAGGTTTCTATGCGTCGGTGTTCACTGTCGTGCCGTTCAGGCTTTTCGGGTGGTGTTCTTGCGCGTGCTGCGTGGCTCACGTCGACGGGGTTGATCGGGATCGGCTCGCTTGTGCCCGGATCTGCCTGGGCGGGCGTGACGGTTGATGCGGGATCTATTGACAGCGGCAGCAGCAGTTCGCTGAGCACATACCGGGGCACGATGGCCTCGGGGCGACCCAGTACCGGCGCGTTGGCCACGGGCCAGGGCATCCGTCCGCTCTACTCGCAGCGTGCGTATGCGGTGGGCTTCGGCGGGGGCGAAGTGGATAATAAACTCCGCGACGTTGATTTGTTCACGCTGTCAGCGAGCATCAGCGAGGTTGATCTCTCGTTCCCGACCAATGGACCTGGCGTCGTCATCAGCCGTTCGTACAACGGGGCCCAGGACAACAGCGGCGCGTACAGCAACAATGGGTATCAGGGGTACAACTGGTTCCAGGGCGCGCGGCCAGAGCTCATCAAGGGCACCGCGGCCGCTGCGGACGACATGCTGTACTTGGTGGTGGGCGCGGCCCGCGTGATGGAGTTCCGCAAGGTTGGTTCCTCGACGACGCTGTACGCTGGCGTCAACGGCACGTTGGCATCGGCAACGGTTGTGGCGGATGGCTCAGGGGCACCGGGCGTGATCGAAGTGCGGGATACGTCGGGTCGCGTCATGACATTCTTTGACTTTGACGGGGATGCGCAGGGGGCGCAGGGGCAACTGTGGAAGGTGACGGATGAAGATGGCAACGGTTCGTCCGCGTATAGCGGGCTGTCGTCATCCAAGAGTGACGGGCTGGATGGATTTATCAAGGACAGCGGGACCTACACCGCGCGAGTGCAGTACATCATTGATGCGTCGGATCGCAAGTTCACGTTCGCGTACACGACCGTGGGCGGTTCCCCGCGATTGGCGAGCGTGATCGCATACACCAAAACCAGTGGGACATGGGCGAGCAGCCCGGGGGGCATCACTGAAATCGGGCGTGTGGAATACGACTATTACGCGAGCGACTCGTCTGGGGTGGGCAAGACCGGCGATCTCAAGTGGGTGACGACCACGATGCCGCTGAGTTCGGGCGGGAGTCTTGTGCGCACCACCTACTACCGCTACGAAACCGCCACTGGTCAGGAGCACATCATCAAGTATGTGGTGGCACCCGAAGGCAACCGTCGCTACGGCGGGGACATCTCCGGGCAATCGGACGGCACGCTAAACACCTATGCCTCGCACAAGTTCACGTACGACACTGGTGCACGCACCATTGCCACTGCAACATTCAACGGCGAGTGCGGGTGCGGCGGGAGCGGGGCCAACGGCACGCATGATGTTGCTTTGGAGACCAACGGATCATTCTCCGGCAGTCTTTCCAACGCGACCTACGACAGCAGCGGGGATTGGACGGGGGCACAGTGGTACAAGCGCGCCATCGTGGATACGCCCGATGGCCACCAGTACGCCGTGTACTTTGATGAGGTCGGTCAGCAACTGGGCAAGGTGATTGCGAACGGATCGTTGAGCAGTCCCTCGGCAATCTCTGCAAGCAAAATCGTGCGTGATGCACAGGGGCGTCTGGAAAAGGCCCTGACACCCGCGGCGGTGGTGAGTTACACGCACACGGGATCGGGCTCCACCAGCGGCACGATCACCGCCAAGAGCACCGGGCATGTGATGCAGCGCACGTTCCCTGCGAGTTCCAACTATCAGGCGGGTGTTGCCAAGCGACAGGTGCGTGACGGGACCAACACCGCAACCGACAAGGCTGAGACCACCTTTGACTCGGGCGGCGTGAAGAGCTTGACGGACGGGACCGACACCATCAAGCTCACTCGCCTGCTTCCCGCTTCTTCGATCGTGTACAGCGGCACCACCGACACGACAGCGATCTCGCGATCTTTTTACAGCAGCGCCTCTTCGTGGGCGCCCAAAGTCACGACGATCACGCAGCCAAGCCTGGGCGGCGGCGATACGTCCGGCCCCAGCAGCGTCACGAGCGAGACGTATCAAGACGCGAAGGGCCGAACAATCTTCACCAAGGATGGTGCGGGGAAAATCACATTTTACAAGTATGGGACAACCGGCCAGGTCGTGAAGCGCATCGATGATCCAACCTCGGGAGGAGGCAGCGACGGCGACGCCACCTCAGCGGCCTCGACGTTCTCTCTCACGCTCAACGGCAGCGGGCTTAACTACACGACCACGTACACCTACGACGATCAGGGACGGTTGTTGACGACGACCTCGCCCACGACCCGCGTGAGCGCGATGCACTACACACAGTTGGCGGACGGGCGCATGGTGACGTTGTCGGTTGGGCACCAATCCGGGGGCACGAGCTACGGGCCTGTCTCGTTCACCGTGACCAACGCAGCGGGTAAGACCGAGGCGCAGGGCACGATGGAATTGTCCGGCGGGAGTTCGTCGGTGGCGATGTCGGGCTGGCTGGACACCAGCGAAACCGACATTATCAAGGCCATCAGTGATGGGGGTGACGGCGCGGTGGCGCACCTGACTACGAGCGTGTATGACTACACGGGTGCCCACTTGGAATCTTCCACTCTGTTCAACGCGATCCCGGCGACGGTTGCCGCGGCAACATCGGGTCAGAAAGAAGTGACCACCTACGGCTACGACGACATGGGAAGAACCCGGCGTGTGGTCGATCCCACCGGCACGATCAGCTACAGCAAGCACGATTACCTGGGGCGCGTCTACGAGCGTTGGGTTGGCACGGATGACACGGGGTTCGCCGGCAGCCCGCTGGCTGGCAGCAGCAACATGGTGAAGGTTGAATCCACAACATTCACCGACAACAGTCAGGTTGCAACCCGCACAACGCATGTGAACACCAGCGGCGGGGATGATCGCACCACAACGTATACCTACGACTATCTGGACCGTCTGATTGTGACGGTGCATCCGCAGGCTCCGCACAGCGTGGTGAAGTACGACAACGCCAATAGAACGGTGGCCGCTGGCAGTTACAGCAGTTCTTCGGGACTGAGTGCTTCGACTGATCCAACCAGCAGCGCCACCAATCGCGTCGCGCTGAGCGAAACGGTGTACAACACGCGTGGGCAGGTCAAAGAATCCAAGCGCCACAAGGTGGATCAGAGCGACGGAAGTCTGGATGACAGCATCAGCAGCTACTCGTGGTATGACGGGGCAGGCCGCGTCATCAAGAGCAAGGGCGAGCAGATCGCCAAGACAGCGTTTGACAGCATGGGGCGAGCGACGCACTCGTTTGTGCTGGCAGCAGACAATGACAGCACCCACACCGATGCAACGACTGTGACGGGCGATACGGTGCTGGAAGAACGTCAGACGTTGTACGACAACAGCACCAACAAGGGTCGCACGCTGATGAGCGTGGCGATCAATCGCCATCCGGGTGATACGTCGACAACCGGCGCGTTGGACGCGGTTGCCGACAGCATCGATGTTGTGAATATGGGGAGCGGCAGCTTCAAGGGACGCTGTCAGATCACGAGCTACTACTACGACAGTCTGGATCGCCAGACCGATGTTGTGTTCTTGGGCACCAACGGGGGCAGCACGTACACGCGCAGCTCTGACACCAGTGTCGGTTCTCGTTCTTCAACGCGGCTGATCACTAGCACGCTCTACAACGACGACGGCACGGTGCTGTCGACGGTCGATGCCAAGGGCATCGCCACCGTGACTGAGTATGACGCGGCGCGTCGAACGCTCAAGACTATCCACAACTACGTCGACGGCACGCCGGGCGGGGGGACCAACGGGGATGAAGATCAGGTCACCGAATACACCTACACCAACGGGCTGATGACGGCACTCGCGGCCCGCATGCCCAGCAGCGCAGATGATCAGGTGACGACGTACACCTACGGCGTGACAACGGGTCAAACGCCCGCGAGCACGCTTGTGAGCAATCGCCTGCTTCGGCAGGTTCAGTACCCGGACAGTTCCGGGGGCAGCGATGTGGTTGCGTACGCGTACAACCGCTCGGGCCAGCAGATCAGCACCATTGATCAGGCCGGCAACAAGATCGACACGACGTACGACACGGGCGGAAGAGAAACCATCCGCACGGTGACCACGCTGGCGGGCGGGTTCGACGGCAGCGTGCGTCGCATCGAGATGGCGTATCTTGCGCGCGGCCCGGTCAACACCGTCACGCAGTATGATGCGACTTCAAGCGGCAACGCGACCGATCAGGTGCAGTATGTGTATGACGACTGGGGCAACATGAGCGCGTTCCGCCAGGACGTGGACTCAACCATGACCGGGGGCGTGAGCGACAGCGGCCGCGACGAGTTCGAGGTGCAGTATGACTTCACGAAGTCCACACCCTCGGGCGGTGTGAACACGCTGCGCCGCACCGAGCAGCGGTTGTACTCTGACGGCGCAGAGTTCTCTGCCACGCAGTATGACTACGGCACGGGCAGCGCGATGAACGACCTCATGAGCCGGGTGCAGTCGGTCAAGGTCAGTCTGGACGGCACCAACTTCACGACGGTGGCGACGTACGACTACTTGGGCTCAGGCCAACTTGTAGGTACAACGCTCAATCAGGCAAGCTTGGAAACCAAGCTGACGTCGGGCAGCGGCACAGGCACAACGTACCCCGACATGGACAACTTCGGCAGGCCCACGACATGGGACTGGTGGAGATCGGGGGGCGGGGGGGCTGCGTTCTACGACGTGGATATTACCTACGACCAGAACTCCAACCCCACGAGCACGACGGACAACATCCACGTTCGCAACAGCTCTGGCAATCGCTTGTTCGATGTGCTGTACGGTCTGGACAACCTCAATCGTGTGATCAGTGCCGACGAAGGCACGCTGAGCGGCACGATCTCCAACCGCACCAGCAAAGAAACCTGGGCACTCTCCCAGACCGGCAACTGGACGGGCAACACTGTCGACACGAACGGCGACGGGACCAACGAGTACAACTTCAACTCCACCACGTTCAACAAGGCCAACGAGTGGACGGCTCGCACCAACAGCATGGGCTCGTACACCGAGAACATGACCTACGACGCGAACGGCAACATGACCCAGTGGGGTTATCGCGAGGGGGACGGGCAGCGGTACACGTATACCTACGACGCGTTCGGACGCCTGATGAAGGTGCAGACCGACATCGGCGCGGGCGCTCATGATCACACCAAGTACCGCTACAACGGGCTTGGGTTCAGGATCGCGTGGCAGTATGACACCGATGCCAGCCAGACGCTGACCGACAGCGAGCGGTACTACTTCATGTACGATGAGAGATGGCGCATCGTCGGCACGTTCAGGAACACGGACGATTATGCGAAGGAATCATTTGTCTACCACGCGGCCGGAAAGGCAGGCCGGGGCGACGCGTCCTACATTGATAGCGTGATCCTGCGTGACAGAGACACCACGAACGGCTGGACGGGCAACCCTGACGGCTCACTCGAAGAGCGGCGGTTCTACTGCCAGAACTGGCGAGCTGATGTGGTTGCGATCACCAACAGCAACGGGCTGCCGTACGAGTTCGTGCGCTATACCAGCTACGGCAAAGCCCAGGTGTTCGCCGCTGCCGATGTGAATCGCGATGGCATCGTTAACGCGACGGATGCGGATGATTGGGATGACCTCTACTCAGAAAACCCATCGGGGGCCGCGATCCCGGTGGACTTCAACTTCGATGGCTCGTCGTTTGACCCGACGGACACCGACGACTTCAACGCGCTGTACTCAGCCCAATCAGGGTTCAGCAACGCGCTGCAACTCAGCAGTCTCGGTAATCGCAAGGGGTATGCGGGCTACGAGTTTGACCAAGCAATCGAAGGCTACCACGTCAGGCATCGGGTGTACTTGCCGGAGGTGGGGAGGTGGACGAAGAGGGATCCGGCGGGGTATGTAGATGGGATGGGGTTGTATGAGTATTGTGCATCACAAGCACATTGGAAAAAAGACGCTTCGGGACTTGCCCTGGCTGATTGCGTAGAATGTTTGATTAGCATTGTTCCAGTAACAAGAGCTTGGAAACTTGCTAAACAAATTATTGGACTAGCTCTGGATTGTGCAGGGTATCTCGCGTGTAGAGCGGGAGGCGGAACGGTGAACGAATGCTTGCCTGAGCTTGTGGAGTGCGGAGGGGGATTAGGACTTCCAGCTGACTTCGAGGATATATTAGATCGTATGTTCACACTGGTCGACTGTGCAGAGTGTCTTGGCGACCTGTTACCATTGCAGCCAGATCCCAACTATGAACCACCCCCTATTGATGACATAGACATTCCTGATTTTGATGGTCTTACTACTTGCGAAGCGGCAAGACAAGCTGCAAGTTGCGAAACATCGTGCCCGCCGGTCAGAGAAGGAGCGTGCAAGGGAGAAATTGGCGCTATCGCCGCTGAGTGCGAGGGCGGTGCAATGTCTCCTGGTCAAGCCATGCGGGAAATGTGCGCGTTTATGAATCAACTTGGTTGCCACAACTTGCCACCAATTTGCAGAGGAGGCATAGCAACGTGGTAGCGCGAGTATTTACAAAACACTACGCAATGTCGTTGTACATTATTACTATTTTGTTCGTCGTGTTCTGTTTATTATCAATCTTTGTATCTGTTTATGTGCCTTTTCGTGGATTCTTGTCGGTAGGAACTGCGGGTCCAGTAATTTGCTTTTCGTTCAGCCCTGACAAACTCTTGGCGAGTGATGTTAGCTTTGGCCGCGCGACCTATCTGCATGCTTGGCAGTATGCGTGGCCCAGATTGCATGTTACCTGGAGGAATAATTTTCGAGTAGCCACAGTTGATATCCCGGCCATTTGGGTCTGTGTTTTACTAACTGTTGCTTGTTTTCACGCGTCCTATATACACAGGAAATCGGAATTACGAACGACTGCTGCAGCAGGTGGCACAACCTGACAAAAACGTGACTTGATCCGCGGCACAGGCTTTCGGCTTCGCGACTGCCTGTGGTATTTGAGGCTTCCGTATCCTGTTGCAGTACGACACCGACTTCCGCTAGACGTTGACGAGCAGCGAGCGCTACTACTTCATGTACGACGAGTGCTGGCGCATCATCGGCACGTTCCGCGATCAGGACACAAGCCCGAAGGAGAGCTTCGTGTATCACGCGGCCGGAAAGGCAGGCCGGGGCGACGCGTCCTACATTGATAGCGTGATCCTGCGTGACAGAGACACCACGAACGGCTGGACGGGCAACCCTGACGGCTCACTCGAAGAGCGGCGGTTCTACTGCCAGAACTGGCGAGCTGATGTGGTTGCGATCACCAACAGCAACGGGCTGCCGTACGAGTTCGTGCGCTATACCAGCTACGGCAAAGCCCAGGTGTTCGCCGCTGCCGATGTGAATCGCGATGGCATCGTTAACGCGACGGATGCGGATGATTGGGATGACCTCTACTCAGAAAACCCATCGGGGGCCGCGATCCCGGTGGACTTCAACTTCGATGGCTCGTCGTTTGACCCGACGGACACCGACGACTTCAACGCGCTGTACTCAGCACAATCAGGGTTCAGCAACGCGCTGCAACTCAGCAGCCTCGGGAACCGCAAGGGCTACGCGGGCTATGAATTTGATCAAGCAATCGAAGCCTACCACGTCAGGCATCGCGTGTACTTGCCAGAATTGGGCAGGTGGACGAAGCGGGATCCAGTTGGGTATGTGGATGGCATGGGGTTGTACGAGTATGTTGGGTCCATCCGACAACTTCTCTTGATCCAACTGGGCTAGGTTGTTCACCAGCATTAGGTTGGTGTACCACATGTGAATCAGACACTGAATCCACACGCTGTTGGAGAAAATGCAAAGAAAACCCGGGTGCAGGCGGTGTTACGGCCAGAGATAGAGAAGGAAGGCCATTATATTGCTGTATTTGCTTCTCTAACATTCGGGAGGGTTATCCACCTGAACAATGGCCCGGATCACCAACCGATCCGGTCAATGGGTATATCGAAGCACTGTCTTTCATACAACAGTGCGTAGCTGAACACGAAGAAGAACACATGAGACAGTGCGGCGGAAGTGAATGATGCAGAGAGTGCATTGCACACCAAGTTGAAGAAAATTGCCTAGAGGACAGGCTAAGTAGATGCACAACCGAAACATGCAGGACGATGATTCTGACTAGGCTCGCTTATATCAAAAACCGCCGCGCAAATTTGTGGTGCTTTGTATGCATACGTCGACCTGACATGCCAAGATCATGCCAATGAAATACACCACATATTCTCGCGTCGTAGTAGTGGTATTGTTGACTTCAATATCATTGTTATTAACAGCAATGGCTGGCTACTATACAGGCAATCATGTTCGATGGTTAGCATCTATCGATCACTGTGAAGTGATCCCGACCTCGCGGTATTCGAATTATGAGTGGAGTGGCGCATTGTTTTTCTATAAATGCACTGCTAGAAATGGCGGAGAAATAATCGATGTGAATCCAATTGTGGAAACTGTCAGCGAAGAAGCCTTACAAGATATTGGGAATGAAACAAGACTGTTTGGATTTCCTTTTTCGTTTATCGGGTACGCGGTAAAAGTCGACTGCGATGGTACTTATAGCGTTGTTAGCAAGCCTGTTCCGTGTCCGCTCGCTGCTCTCCAAATTCAATCGAGTGTTGTTGTCGATTATTTTAAATTATGCGGTTCATTTGTTGTGCTTTTAGTTTTATTTTCTGGATTACACAAATTACTATTTGTTAGCATTGTACACCGCAGAAGCAAGCGAGGACTTTGCATCGGTTGCGGCTATTCGATATGTGATATCCGATCACACTGTTGCCCAGAGTGTGGCGGACAGCTGACACAATCCGACAAGGCCTTGTATTGACCATCTGTGGGTACCAAAACATCATCGGCAGGTGGCACAACCTGACAAAGAAGTGACTTGCCGCTTGGCGCAGGTCGTCTCCTTTGAGACTGCCTGTGTATTGGCTTCCGCATCGCGTGGCTGTATGACGCCGATGCCAGCCAGACGTTGACGAGCAGCGAGCAGTTCTACTTCATGTATGATGAACGCTGGCGCATTGTCGGCACGTTCAGGAACCAGGCTGCCGACCCGAAAGAGAACTTTGTGTATCACGCGGCTGGAATGGCAGGCCGGGGCGATGCGTCCTACATTGATAGCGTGATTCTGCGTGACAGAGACACCACGAACGGCTGGACGGGTAACCCCGACGGCTCACTCGAAGAGCGCCGGTTCTATTGCCAGAACTGGAGAGCTTATGTGGTTGCGATCACCAACAGCAGCGGGCTGCCCTACGAGTTCGTGCGGTACACGAGTTACGGCAAGGCCCAGAATCGTCGAGGCAAGCCCCGAAACCCGAATGGCCGAAGAAAGACCCTATGGCCTCAGCAGAGCAAATCCGAACCTTGGTGAGCAGCTTCGCGGAGCGGGACGACGAGAGGTTCCGCACGGTGGCGCTGGACATCGCCGCGGCGGCTGCGAAGGCGGGCGATCCGAAGCTCGCGGATTCCCTGCGATCGTTGGTGGACCGGTCTCGACGAACCGTGCTGCCGACCGTCGGACCCCGCGCCGTGCCGATCTCTCGGCCGGAGGGTGAATTATCGTCGCTTGTGTCGGTCTCGTATCCGAAGGTGCGGCTGGTGGATATGGTCCTCTCCGATTCCGTTCGCGCGAGTCTCACACGGGTGCTGGTCGAGAACCGGGCCGGTGATCGTCTCCGCGAACACTCGCTCGAGCCGCGCCGCCGTTTGCTCTTGGCCGGTCCTCCGGGGTGTGGCAAGACCATGACCGCTAAGGCGCTGGCGGGAGAGACGGGGCTCCCGCTGATGGTTGTCCAGTTCCACGCTCTCATCACCAAGTTCATGGGCGAGACTGCCGCCAAACTTCATGGCATTTTTCAGGCGATGCACACGACCCGCGGCGTGTACCTGTTTGACGAGTTCGATGTGCTGGCAACCAGCCGCGGGGAATCGAACGACGTGGGCGAGGCGCGGCGTATCGTCAACTCGTTCCTCCAGCTTGTAGAACAGGATGATTCGGAGAGCATTATCGTCGCCGCGACCAATCGACCCGAGGCCCTTGACCGGGCTGTGTTCCGGCGGTTCGACGACTTAATCGAGTTCACGCGGCCCGAGCCCGCGATGGTGCGATTGCTTGTGGACAATCGTCTTGCCCCGCTCGCGCCCCTCCGTTTGGATTGGACGGTGGTGAACAGAGCGGCCAAGGGTCTCAGCCACGCCGAGGTGGTAAAGGCGTGTGAGGACGCCGCCAAGTCAGTAGTACTGGGCCAAGCCGCCACAATCACCACGGCGGTTCTCTCCAAGACGCTTCGAGCGCGACGCTCCCCGAAGCCGAAAGCCCGACGGCGCTAACCCGAGAATCGCATGTCACGTTTGCCTCACCTTCAACTTGTCGGCGGCGTCACAGGTGTTCCCTACACCCGTGTCGGCGGTGGTAGCGCGAGCTTCGTTGTTCCACCCCGGGACCGCGTAGCACATGGTCGTGCCGTGCGGCATGCGGTGAACACCGCCGTGGCTGACGCCGTCGCCGAACATCAGGCCCAGCACACTGAGGCCGAGACGCGCGGCATCCAGCTCACCATTGAGAGTCAGGCTGGCTTTGACCTGAAACTCGACAGTTTGGAATCCCGGCGGGCGGGCATCGAGTTGCTCCACGCTCGCACGGAGGCTGGGGTGGAGCGGGCCGTCATCTTCGTGCCTCGCGATAAGGTGGATGTGCTGCTGCGGAAGATTGATCAGTACGAACTGCGCACGACACCCAACGGCAATCCGAGGAATCAGCCCCTCATCGACAGCATCGAGCGGGCTCGTTTAGCGGTCGCCAAGGATCTGTGGACTGATGCTCGCGACTTCCCCGATACCGATGCACCGATGTGGTGGGAGGTCTGGGCGTTCTTTCCGCCTGGGGGCGCACAAACACGATATAACGAACTGGTTAGCGCCTGCAGTGCTCGCCGGTTGGAAGTTTCGACCCGACGACTAGAGTTTGCGGAGCGATTGGTCGTGCTGGTCAAGGCGCGCCCGAGCGATTGGGCAAGGTCGCGTGCTCTGCTCGAACTTGTCTCGGAACTGCGTTACCCCGTCGAGCCCGCGAGGCCATACTTGGATATCTCCCCAAGAGAACAAGCGGAGTGGGTCCGTTCCTTGCAAGAGCGGTTGCAGCCCGCAGGCCCAAACGCGCCGGCGGTGTGTTTGCTCGACACCGGCGTCAACCGCGGGCACACGCTCCTTCGAGATTCATTGCAGGAAGCCGACACCCAAGCAGTCGTAGACGCCTGGGGCGCCGCGGACCGGCGCGAACAGCCGCACGGCACATGCATGGCGGGGACTGCGCTCTATGGTGATCTGGCGCCAGTGCTGCAAGCCAGAGGGCCTGTGGAGTTGCGGCACCGCTTGGAGTCGGTCAAGGTCGTGCCCGACCGCGGCGACCTTCCGCCGGAAGTGCATGGCGCGGTGCTCAAGCAAGCCGTTTCGCTTGCCGAGATCCGGGCGGCGGGTCGGCGCCGCACGGTGTGTCTCGCCGTGACTGCGGCGGATGCTTCGGGCCAAGGAGCGCCGAGTTCCTGCTCGGCGGCGGTCGACCAGATTGCGTTCAACGACGGTAATTCGACTCGCCTCATGGTGGTCTCTGCGGGCAACATCCGCACGATGCCAGCCGGAGTCGCCTATCCACAGTTCAATCATTCCGCCAATGGCGCGATCGAGGACCCAGCGCAGTCATGGAACGCGCTCTCCGTCGGAGCATTCACCGAACGTGTGCTGCTCTCACCAACGTACGCAGGCTGGCGTCCAATGGCGCCTGCGGGAGGTCTGACGCCGTCGAGTCGAACAAGCGTCTGTTGGGCTGACGATGAACGCTCTCGATGGCCGCTCAAACCCGACTTGGTGTTCGAGGGAGGAAACTGGATCGAATCGGATGCGGGCGAGCGGTCTCCCTGCCATGAAACCCACCTGCTGACGACAGGGTTCTCGGCGACCGGTTCGCAGTTCGACACCAACGCGGACACGAGTGCCGCGACGGCTCAGGCGGCGCGCCTAGCGGCGATGATCCAAGCCGCGTATCCGCGCCTTCGAGCGGAGACCATCCGGGGTCTGCTGGTGCATTCTGCGGAGTGGACCGATGCCATGCATCAGCAGTGCCCGGGGAATCTTCAAAACCAAGTGATGAGGCGGGTGCGGACGTTCGGCTATGGCACACCCAGCTTGACACGTGCTCTGCACAGCTTGAACAACGCTGTCACATTGGTCGCGGAAACCGCCATCCAGCCCTACCGCAAGAACGGCAGCGAGGTCCGGCACAACCAGATGGGTTTGCACCAACTCCCGTGGCCGGCCCGCGTGTTGTACGAACTCGGCGAGGTGCCGGTGCGGATGCGTGTGACGCTTTCTTACTTCATGGAGCCCAGCCCGGGCCGCCGTGGGAACATCCCGAAGTGGGGATACCCGTCGCATGGGCTTCGGTTCGACGTGAAGCGACCCGGCGAGACGCTGGAGCAGTTTCGACAACGTCTCTCCCTCGCCGAGCGAGACGATCCGGCAGCGCCGGTGGACAATGTCGGCGAAACCCGCAATTGGATTATCGGCGTGAAAGGTCGCTCGCGCGGCTCGCTCCAATGCGACTGGTGGGAAGGCACCGCGGCGCAACTTGCCGCGAGCGACCACATCGCTGTCTATCCCGTCACCGGGTGGTGGCGCGAGCGACCCTTCCTGGGAAAAGTCGAGAACGTCGCACCCTACAGCCTAGTGATCTCCATCGAAACGCCCGAGCAGACTATCGACCTCTACGCCGCGATCACGGCCCAGACCGAGGTCGAAGTCAATGTCGCCACAGGTCCGTAGTGTTTTGAGGAATCTCTTGTTTGGTCTTCGACTTGGCGAAGAATAATTACGCGATCCTGAACCCAAGCCCGTTGTAGCGGTACTTGGTGTGATCGTGAGCGCCCGCGCCGATGTCGGTCTGCACCTTCATCAGGCGTCCGAACGCGTCGTAGGTGTAGGTGTACCGCTGCCCGTCCCCCTCGCGATAGCCCCACTGGGTCATGTTGCCGTTCGCGTCGTAGGTCATGTTCTCGGTGTACGAGCCCATGCTGTTGGTGCGAGCCGTCCATTCATTTGCCTTGTTGAACGTGGTGGAGTTGAAGTTGTACTCGTTGGTCCCGTCGCCGTTCGTGTCGACAGTGTTGCCCGTCCAGTTGCCGGTCTGGGAGAGTGATCAAACCACAGGCAGTCGCAAAGCCGGCAGCCTGTGCCACGGGTCATGGCGCGGACTTTTCAGGTTGCGGCGCTTGCCGCCCTTCTCCGACACCGACGCGTCGGGCACGCGACCCGCCAACCAATCGAGCTGCTCATCAGACAGTCGAATCGCCATACGATGCTATTCGCACCATCAAACCAACAGGTTGCGCGGTTTACAGATAGGCTCTAATGAGTCAAAAGTGTTTGAAGGAGTCAGCGGGAATTCAATTTGTTATCCACATGATATTCCTGAAGCTTTCCATAGTCAAAGCGAAGGGTTATTACGCATGAATTATCTTCAGACCGTATGATCCAAAGACCGTCCGGCTTGTCATCAATAAATGAAACCTGTGCGATTGGGCCAGCAGGCGTCATTCCCAGCAGTCTTGTTTCTGCCAACTTAGAATGCTTTTCTCCAACATATGATCCGGAATGCCGCTGTGCGGTACAGCCGAAAAAGTAACACGACACTGTCGAATACAAAATACAGCATGCGGAACATGACTTAAAATTCATTGACATCTTCCTCCTTGAGTTCTCCATTTGCAGTGCGCGACAACATTTGCTGTTACAGTACAACTGCCTTCTCGTACTGTGATTGTGTGTGTTTGAGTATGTTCTATTACTTCTACAGGACCCATTTGTTGGCATTGGTACGGCGATTCGCATTTGATATTGTCAGGTTGAGTGTTCTCGCAATACTTCTTTATTCCATCTCCAGATGTCTTGTTGAAGCCTCTTCTGAATTCGCGATCACTAAAATTTCTACAAGTACCTGATAAAGAGTAACTTTGAATGGTGGCTGACAATTCAAATGCAGGAAAATAAAAACGGCAATTCAGCACCCAATACAATCCTGTAGAATCGTTTGCTGCTAGTATCATCGCCTTCGCATATTCATACAAACTCACGCCATCCACATAACCCGCCGGATCCCTCTTTGTCCACCTACCGATCTCTGGCAAGTACACACGATGCCTGACGTGGTAGGCCTCGATTGCTTGGTCAAACTCGTAGCCCGCATACCCCTTGCGATTACCGAGACTGCTGAGTTGCAGCGCGTTGCTGAACCCTGATTGGGCTGAGTACAGCGCGTTGAAGTCGTCGGTGTCCGTCGGGTCAAACGACGAGCCATCGAAGTTGAAGTCCACCGGGATCGCGGCCCCCGATGGGTTTTCTGAGTAGAGGTCATCCCAATCATCCGCATCCGTCGCGTTAACGATGCCATCGCGATTCACATCGGCAGCGGCGAACACCTGGGCTTTGCCGTAGCTGGTATAGCGCACGAACTCGTACGGCAGCCCGTTGCTGTTGGTGATCGCAACCACATCAGCTCGCCAGTTCTGGCAGTAGAACCGCCGCTCTTCGAGTGAGCCGTCAGGGTTGCCCGTCCAGCCGTTCGTGGTGTCTCTGTCACGCAGGATCACGCTATCAATGTAGGACGCGTCGCCCCGGCCTGCCTTTCCGGCCGCGTGGTAGACAAATGATTCCTTCGCATAATCGTCCGTGTTCCTGAACGTGCCGACGATGCGCCATCTCTCATCGTACATGAAGTAGTACCGCTCGCTGTCGGTCAGCGTCTGGCTGGCATCGGTGTCATACTGCCACGCGATCCTGAACCCAAGCCCGTTGTAGCGGTACTTGGTGTGATCATGAGCGCCCGCGCCGATGTCGGTCTGCACCTTCATCAGGCGTCCGAACGCGTCGTAGGTATACGTGTACCGCTGCCCGTCCCCCTCGCGATAACCCCACTGGGTCATGTTGCCGTTCGCGTCGTAGGTCATGTTCTCGGTGTACGAGCCCATGCTGTTGGTGCGAGCCGTCCACTCGTTGGCCTTGTTGAACGTGGTGGAGTTGAAGTTGTACTCGTTGGTCCCGTCGCCGTTCGTGTCGACAGTGTTGCCCGTCCAGTTGCCGGTCTGGGAGAGTGCCCAGGTTTCTTTGCTGGTGCGGTTGGAGATCGTGCCGCTCAGCGTGCCTTCGTCGGCACTGATCACACGATTGAGGTTGTCCAGACCGTACAGCACATCGAACAAGCGATTGCCAGAGCTGTTGCGAACGTGGATGTTGTCCGTCGTGCTCGTGGGGTTGGAGTTCTGGTCGTAGGTAATATCCACGTCGTAGAACGCAGCCCCCCCGCCCCCCGATCTCCACCAGTCCCATGTCGTGGGCCTGCCGAAGTTGTCCATGTCGGGGTACGTTGTGCCTGTGCCGCTGCCCGACGTCAGCTTGGTTTCCAAGCTTGCCTGATTGAGCGTTGTACTGACCTGCCCCCCTCAACCCGGTCCAACTTCAGGTACCGTGTACCGTGGGTGGACCATGGAGGGCATGATCGATGGCAAAGCAACGATTCAGCGCGGAGCAGATCATTCACAAGTTGCGTGAGGCCGACGTGGAGTTAGCCAAGGGCACGGTTGTGAAGCAGGTCTGCCGGCAACTCAACATCACCGACAAAACCTACTACCGCTGGCGGCGTGAATACGGCGGCTTGAAGGTCGACCAGGCCAAGCGGATGAAGGAACTCGAAGCAGAGAACGCGCGGCTCAAACGCATCGTTGCCAATCAGGCCATCGACATGGCGATCCTGAAGGAGGCGGCGAGCCCAAACTGGTGAGCCCGTCGCGGCGACGGCGGGTGGTTGATCACGTTATCGATCACCTGCACGTCTCGCAGCGGCGGGCGTGCAAGGTGCTGCATCAACCCCGCAGCACGCAGCGGCACGAGGTGATCGTGCGCGACGATGAGGATGCACTGACCAAGGAGATCGTCGAGTTGGCCAGCAGCTACGGCCGCTACGGCTATCGAAGGGTCACGGCGATGCTTAGGCACACAGGCTGGCGTGTGAATCACAAACGCGTCGAACGCATCTGGCGGCGTGAGGGACTGAAGGTGCCCAAACGCCAGCCCAAACGCGGGCGATTGTGGCTCAACGATGGAAGCTGTGTGCGGCTGCGGCCCGAACACAAGGATCATGTGTGGGCGTATGACTTCGTGACGGGACGTACGCACGATGGACGGGCTTTCAAGATGCTGACGATTGTCGACGAGTTCACGCGGGAGTGCTTGGCCATCGATGTTGCACGCAATCTTAAGAGCGATGATCTGCTCGAACGTCTGTGCTGGCTGATGACAACGCGAGGAGTTCCCGGCATGTGCAGCGACAATGGTCCTGAGTTCACGGCGAAGGCCGTGCGTGCGTGGCTGAGCAAAGTCGGCGTCACAACACTCTTCATCGAGCCGGGCTCGCCATGGGAGAACGGCTACATCGAGAGCTTCAACGGCAAACTGCGTGACGAGGTGTTGAACAGAGAGATCTTCTATTCGCTGAAGGAGGCAAAGGTGCTGATCGAGATGTGGCGAAACGAATACAACACGATCAGACCGCACAGCAGCCTGGGCTACAGGCCGCCAGCCCCGCCAACGATCTCGGGGGACAAAGGACGCGCCGCGGTGGAGGCCTGCTCCGCTGCGCTACGCAGCCCTCCACCGCGTGTGCACATCACCAATCAACGGACATAGACTCTGGTACGAACCGTGGGGGCAGGTCATGAGCTTCGTTTCCGTCACGCAGCAGTTCAACACCACGACCTCAATGGGGCGCCTGACGCTCAACATGCTCTTGTCGTTCGCGCAGTTCGAACGCGAAGTAGCAGGGGAGCGCATCCGGGACAAACTCGCTGCGACGTTTCGACGGGGCGTGTTCGTGACCGGTCAGCCGCCACTGGGCTACCGGCGTCCGCGCGAGGGGGAACCCGGCTTTGTTGAACGCAAGTTGCTCATTGTGCCCAAGGAAGCCGAACTTGTGCGATCAATCTACACCGGCTACCTAGAACTTCGTTCCTTGGTTGCGCTGGCTTCGCGACTGAACGCAGCCGGTCATCACACCAAGCAATGGACCAGCAGTCGTGGCCTGTCTCGAGGAGGCAAGGTATTTACCGCCGCACTGGTGCATCGCATCCTCACCAATCCTCTCTATATTGGGAAGATTGCGCACACGCGCCGCGTTGTGTCAACAGCACCCGGTGCTCGCCGACCAGAATCGGTGACTGAACTGCATGACGGACTGCACGAAGCCATCATCTCCAGCGATGTGTGGGACGCGGTACACGGGATAATGAACGTTGCCAAACGCGACAACACAAACCGCTGGACGCATACGCACCTACTGAAAGGCAAAATACGAACGTTTGAGGGGCACGCGATGTCGCCCAGCACGACACAACGCACTCGAACGGACACACCCAAGGATGCGGGCCGCCGGGTGGTGCGCTACTACGTCAGCCAGAAAGCGGTCAAGCATGGGTACGCCGCATGCCCCATCAAAGCGCTCAACGCCAACGTTATTGACGACTTAGTTCGTGCGCTCGTAGTAGATCACCTCGCAGACGCGACTCCCCAGCAGATCAATCTTCGTCCCCACGAGTCGTCATTCCGCGATCACTGGCTCCGCGAATTCATCGCCCGCGTCATCGTGGCACTTGATCGAATCACCATTGAACTCAGGGATGATCGTGTGTCAGCGTGTGCTGAGGCAATCAACACCGTTCCCGTGCCGAAGCCATCCCCCAAAGACACATCGGTGTGCACGGTGCCAACATCCCCGTTCAAGCCGTCCGTCACCACACAGGATGGTCACACCACACTTACGCTCGCCATTCTGATCAAACGCCTCGACGGACGCCGAATGGTGCTTTCGCCAGAAGGCCATGACCTTCTCTTGTCAACCAATCTCAGCGGTCAAGTTCACGCCCATCCGCAGTTCGTCCTGGCCATCGGTCAAGCCTTTGCGTGGCGTGCCGATTTGCTCCGTACTGGCGAAGCCATTGAGTCGATTGCCAGACGTACGCGGCACTCAGTCGCCCGAGTCAAGCAACTGCTCACGCTGACGCAGTTGTCGCCGCGGGTCATCCGCGCTGCACTGACGGCGGGGCTTCCGCCGAGACTGACGTTGAATGACCTGATCGAGACTGCCCAACAACTCGACTGGCGGCAGCAGGAGAGGTTGTTGGGGCTAGGGAACAGATAAGACGAAGCACTATTAAGGTCTATGGCTGTCGGTGTCAAAGGCTTGCACGCCCTGACGCATTCTCGATCCATTTAGTCCAAGACTGCGCGTTTGACCACCCCTTCTGAGTTTTTAGCCATGGAAGGAAACTACCAGACGCTCGCAAGAAGTCAAGTAATTTGATGCGACGATACACTATGAGTATGGGGCGTGGACACGAACTCGTTACTTCTAAGCAACTCGAACAGTTCTTTGTCGGCACACATCGGCCAGCACAAGAAGGCTTGCCGATTCTCATGCGGAAACTGATCGTTTCTACGTCATTGCCGGGCTCTCTTGGTAAGCTACGGATTTCAGGCGGAGACGACATTCGTGTCCCCGGTTGGGATGGTTTTGTGTCGTATGCGTCTCGTCATACATACGTCCCAGAGGGAAACTCCGTGTGGGAAATGGGAATTTCCAAGGACTGCAAGGACAAGGCTCAGCGGGATTTCAACAAGAGAACCGCAGACACCACGATCATCGACAAGTCGATCACGACTTACGTCGCGGTCACTCCCCATGTTTGGACTGAAAAAGACGAGTGGGCCGAGGAATGCAAAAGTCAGGGCGTTTGGAAAGACGTGGTAGTCATAGACGGTTCGTTGCTCTCAGCATGGCTAGATGCTTCCCCAGCGGTGGCAGCATGGTTTCACACCGTCCGTGGGGTGCCAAACAATGATGTTGACGATATCGAATACGCATGGAGACGGCTTGTCGACGTTCCCGTGAAGAAGACTGTTCCGGCCTCGTTGATCATCGCCGGCCGTAACGAAGCAGTTACGAAGTTTCAGCAATGGATGCAGAAACCCGAAGGCGACTTCAAGATAGGCGCAGATTCGTCGGAAGAAGTTGAGTTATTTGTATTGGCAGCGGCTCGCCAACTGTTAGTAGATCAGTCGAAAAACGCCTCATCGATATTGATTGCCCGAAGCCGCGAAGCGTTGGCTTGGCTCAGCGAACTTCTCGCTCCAACCATCGTGCTGACTCGCGATCTACAAATCAGAGACGAAATCATTGCCAGGGGGTATCGCCATGTGCATTGCGTATATTGCGTTGAAACATTTGACAAGGAAGCCGTCGATATTCGCCAGATCGATAGAGAGGTCACAGAGAAAGAGCTTCAGGCCATTGGGTATTCCGAGCGCGAATCACAACGAATCGTTAGCGAGTCGAAGGGGAGTGTTGTGGCTTTGCTGTGGGGGATGGGAAGTCAATCGCTTTCTCACGCAGGATGGCTACGGGAACCAGTCGCGAGTGAATTAGCCGCCCTTGTTCTGGTGTCGGCATGGAATGACCAGTCTTCTGCAGATCGTGCCCTGCTCGAAAAACTTGCAGAACGTCCCTATAAGCAGATTCTCGGCCTGATTCGCAACTGGCAACGTCCCGAAGACCCGCTCGCAAGACTTGATGCAAATTGGTCGTGGCGAGCGTGGCGTGTGGTGTGGGAACGCCTTGCAGTGAAGTTCACAAGTGGATTGGTCAATCGATTTGCTCATGTCGCCATCGAAGTGCTTGGAGACTTGAGTGATCGTGGGAACATGTCGTATGTTCATCGGTTTGGCGGTCGATTTCCCGCTGGCTCACAACAGGCCTCTGAGCAACTTCGAGAGAGCCTTGTTCGAACGATAGCGATGTGTGGCACGACGGACGTGCCAATGACTGGTGTTGATGGGCGGCAAGTAGCACGATACGCAGTCGAAATGCTCTTGAATGTTGAAGAAGGCGGAGTCAGGTGGCTGGCACTAGCACACTACCTGCCCGATCTTGCAGAAGCAGCCCCCGATGCTTTCATGAATCGGCTCAGTGATGTCTTGGAGAAACCTGACCTGATTGCCGCTCTGTTTGCTGAACACAACGCATACGGGCACAACGCGTACTGCAATGTGCTTTGGGCGCTTGAACGGATCGCTTGGAACCCTGAGTATTTGTCTATGGTGCTTGTGCTACTTGGTAGGCTGGCACAAGTTGACCCAGGGGGCACGTTCTCGAATCGTCCCTCGGCAAGCCTACGAGCGATTCTGCTGGCGTGGTATCCTGGCACCTCGGCGACGATTCAACAACGGCTTGCAGCCTTTGATGTTCTCTCCGAACGCCTGCCGGAAGTCGCTTGGAAATGTGGCCTTGATCTATTGCCCCGAGCGTCGGACACCATCTCTCCCACAGACAAGCCGAGATACCGACAGTGGCGAGTACCAGATACACCAACAGTACTTGTTCGCGAGCACACAGAGTACGTTCGAGCGCTTTTCGAGAGGCTAGCGAAAGTTCTTGGTGACAGACATGAACGCTGGTTGAAGTTCATCGAACACATTCCATCGCTCGTCGCATTTGACCAAGCGCTTGCCGAAAATACAATCGCAGCCATGCCCAGTGCGGACAGTTGTTCGTGGACACAACAGCAGCGCACTGAATTCAGAGAGTCTGTTCAAAATCTCGTGCATCGCTACGAGAATTCAAGTGGCGAGGCATCTGTTTCGCCAGTAGCCCTCGATCTCCTCCGCGTTGCCGCGAATAAATTCCCACCTCTTCGACCACAGGATGAGTACCGCTGGGTGTTCGGAAACTCGTATCGAACCTTCTTCAAAAAAGGCAAGACGTCGGAGGAAAGAAACGCCGAACTGAAGAGTGTTCGCAAGCAAGCCGTCACGTCGGTAATGGAGCGAGAGGGTGTGGCAGGTGTATTGGAATGGGCGAAGCAAGTTGATGTGCCGTCTTGGTTAGGTGACGAGTTTGCCAAAACAGTGCTGCATGACCGAGAAATTGAGCATGTACTTGAAGCGTGCTTTGCCGGTCGAACGAGCGTGCCAAGCAGTTTGCCAGTTCATCACTTTGGAGATTCATGTGCCTTCGAGTGGTCAAGGAAATTTGGAATCGACTGGGTTAATCGCGTGCTCGCCAACTTATTTCTATCTGGCGGTGTGATTGCCGGGACTGCGTTTGCAATGGCGGTCAGACCAACGAAGGAACTTTGGAACGGCTTGCAAGAGGTGTCCGGTGAACTTGCCTCTAGCTATTGGAAAAACGTTCGCTTGTGGCATTTTGAGAACATCGCTGATGCAGGGGTGGCCATATCACACCTTCTGAAAAATCAACGAAACTATACAGCTCTAACAGTGGCATCCACGCAGATTCCAAAGGCTCGATCTTGTGGCGGAGACAAGATGGAGGTGTTGGCACTATGTCGCCAAGTGCTCTCGGTGATTCCTGATCACGCGGCGGAGGTTGAACCGGGACTGCCCGACCACCAGTTGATTCGCTATTCAATCGGAGAGGTCTTGGAGTTTGTCGAGACCGAAGACGTGTCCAACGCTGAGACCCGAGAGAATGCGATGTTGTGGGAGTGGGTCCATTTTGATGTGTACAGATTCGGGCCACAACGAGGTTTGAAACTATTGTTTGAAGAACTCTCTCGGTCTCCAGAGTTCTTCACTGATGTTCTTACGCTTTCGCGTCAAACTAGCTCAAAGCTGAACACGTCACTTGCGGAAAAATTGCAACGGTTAGGAACAGCCCAACGAAACGGGGCATGGAACCAGCTTTTGATTGAGTGGGACGTGCTGCCGGGCATGGTGCTTAGCGATGAGTTGACCAGTGCGACCTCGAATTCACTTCGGCGTGAATATCCTATGACGCTCGCAGCGAACGGCAAAGTTGATCGAGAGCGCCTTAGCGAGTGGATCACTCGCTCGCGCCACCTTGCGGCGGAAGCCGAACTGCAACTCGATTGGAGCGTGGCAGTTGGGCATCTGTTCTCATTTGCGCCGGCTGACTCTGATGGAACATGGCCTTGCAAAGAAGTTAGAGATCAAATTGAATCACTTGCAGACGAAGTTGTAGTCCGCAACTTTATTTCCAAAATTTTCATGCGACGAGGGACGCACTTCGTAGGAAAAACTGGCTCCAATGAAAGAAATATCGCGGCGATCTTTGGCAAGTGGGCAAGTGCTGTTGCCACCACGCATCCGAGAACAGCGTCAGCCCTACGCCAGCTGTCCGAGTTCTATTTGTCGGAAGGCAAGTCCAGAGATGATCACGGTCAGATAGAAGAATTCATTGATTGAATCGGACTGCGTCCCTGAGCGTTCTAACGTAGAGCGCGAGGTTCAGAGCGGGAGAGGAAATGTCTCAGCGAGGCTGAAAACGACACTCGCAAACTGGCCGCTAGAGAACCTGTTGACGTTTGGGCGACATAAAGCGGTATCTGTGACCTGACTGGATTCTGCTGTTCGAAAATCGTTCGAGTTCTCGCAAGGAACTGGCGAAATCCATGAAAAAGCCCCGACGCGCACCACGCTCGGGGCTTCTAAGCGGAGAGGGAGGGATTCGAACCCTCGAAACAGTTGCCCGTTTACGCGATTTCCAGTCGCGTTCCTTCGGCCACTCGGACACCTCTCCGGGTTTGGAACAAGTTGGGGAGCAGCGTAGGGCGGATGTGCGGGG
Source organism: Phycisphaerales bacterium (assembly GCA_046350435.1). Lineage (GTDB taxonomy): Bacteria > Planctomycetota > Phycisphaerae > Phycisphaerales > UBA1924 > BJHL01. The sequence goes on along the minus strand of JAXMAK010000004.1, from coordinate 108,071 downwards.
CTTTCCAAGCGGCGGGGTCCAGGCATCCTGATTGATTACGGCGGCGAATCACACCTTGCGATATGGGATATTCTCCGATAACTGGCGGCAAAAGTGTTAAAATGTGACGCGAAAACCCGGTGTTTTCTGCTGGTTTTCTGGCAATGTACACGCGGTACTCCATAATTCCACGTCGGCGCGACATTTGTTCCGTCGATTTGACGCATGAAGTGCGGTGCAGAGCGGCCAAGGGTTGTGCCGTGCGCGTGCGTGAGGGTGGATTTCGGAGAGAACATGAGACACGTTGCGCGTTCAATGTCGGTTGTGTGCATCGGATTGGGTAGCGCCCTTGCCAGCAGTGGTGCGCACGCGGACATTGTCTTTCTGACTCAGTCTCGCACCATCACAGCCGCGACGACGGCGAACGCCGATACGCTGACATCAAGCGCGGCGAACTTTGCTCCGTTTGTGGATGACCTTCAATCGACGGCACTATTCAGCGGACCACTCGGGGTTCCTCGTGTCAATCGCGCGAGAACGACCATTACTTCGATTCTCGATTCCAACAGCATTCGGACAAACACACGATTTGAATGTGAAGGCGGAGAGAACGACAATGGTGGCGAAGAGTTTGGCGAGGCCAGCCTCGACGTTCTTCTGACTTTCACTATCTCAGAGTCAACCGAATTCAACTTCTTCTCTTCGCCACGCCCCAACGGCATGACGACTGATGAGTTTGAGATTGAGTTCAAGCAAATTGGTGGTGAGGACATCTACGCGAATCACGGCGATCCGAATCCGCAAGTGGTTGACATCACGGGCATTCTTCAGCCCGGCGATTACCAACTCAAGGTGAAAGTGGAATTCTCTGCGAACGCGCCGGATCAGGCCGCGGAGTATGATTTCTACTTGAACGTCCCCGCGCCTGTGAGTACTTTGCCGTTCGCGGCTGGTGCGATATTTGCTGCACGTCGTCGGCGTCGCTGAAGCAACTGAATTTGGTGCGATAGGTTTCCGCTGATCGGATCACGCCTCGGGCTTTTGAATCACTTTTTCCATCCAACCTGCTGGAAAAGCGAAATCAGTTCAGCGACGGACATCGACTCCGCCCGGCGGGTTGCGTCGAGAGTACTTGGTACCGTTTCGATATCACCTTCCGATTGCATTGCTGCCAGAACGCCTCCCAACTGTTTGCGGCGTTGCTCGAACAGTCGGTTGCAGAACGACAAAAGACCTGGGGGGTCTTTCGTTTTGGGATTCGGCAACCGCGTGAGTGAGATCATCGCGCTTGTAACGTCGGGTTGGGGCCAGAAGCAGTGGGGCGGGAGTTTGGCGATCATTTCGACGTTAGACACGCTTTGCGAGAGCACGCTGATCGGGCCGTATTCCTTGGTCGAGTGCTTTGCTGCGAGGCGGTCGGCGACCTCTTTCTGAATCGTGACAAACAAGCCGTCGCAGGATTGCCACTGTGACAGCAGGATCATCATCAGAGGTGTGGCGCACGCGTACGGAAGATTCGCGACGAGTTTGAAGTACTTCGGCGAATCGTGCGTGATGTCGAAGAGCGAGAGTGCGTCGCTGAGTTGCTGGCTGAGTGCGTGCTTGCTCGCAAGGCAGTCGCCTTCTATCAAGGTGATGCAGGAGCCCAGACGTTCACGCAGCAGTTCGCACAAGCCTCGATCAATATCACACGCGATGACTTTGCAGCCCCGCTCGATCAGTTCTTCAGTGAGGACGCCTGTACCGGGGCCAACTTCAAGGACCACATCGCCCGCATTGAGTTGCGCTGCGTCGACGAGTTTGCGGATGAGATTGTGGTCGATCAGAAAGTTCTGGCCGAACATTTTCTGAGGCGACAGGCCCCGAGCCTCCAGCAATTCGCGGATTTGAGCGAGAGTTTGCAACGAACAATTCTTGGCGGCTTCAAACGCAGAAACGAGTATCGCCCTAGGCTTGCTTCCGCCACAACTATTTCGCTCCCCAACGTTTTAAGAAATGAGTTCCTCCGTCCGTGCTTGGAAAGTCTTGCAAGCAGCGTGTTTTCGTCGATGAAGTGTACCCAGCCTTATGGACCAGCCGCCACACAAGCCTGATGCTCCCGCTGAATCTGCGTTCAGTGAGATGCTGCGAATCGCCGGACCCACGGTCGCGACGATGGTGTCGTACACGCTCATGACGTTCACGGACAAGTGGCTCGTGTCGAACATCGGGCCTGATCCGATCTATGTGGGGGCTCAAGGCAATGGTGGTATCGTGTCGTGGATCGCGATTTCGTTTTGCCACGGGATGCTGACGATCATCAACACATATGTGTCGCAGAACCTTGGCGCGGGCAAGCCTGAACGCGGGCCGGCGTACTTGTGGAATGGGATTTACATCGGGCTGGCGTACTGGGCAGTGATCTTGTTGCCTTTGTCGCTGGCGTTGCCTTGGGTGTTTCAGATCGCGAACGTCGATCCGCAGCAGGCGAAACTCGCGTCGAATTACGGACAGATATTGCTGTGGGGCGCGTGCTTCACGATGATTACGCGTTCGCTCAGCCAGTTTTTCTTCGGGATGCATCACGCACGCGTGATCATGATCTCGGGGATTTTGGCGAACATCCTCAATCTGGTGCTCTCTGCAGTGCTGACCTTTGGCAGCGAGGCGCCGGAAACGCTCGGCATGTTCGGTCGATGCACGAACTGGATCGCGTCACAGTTTGGCGTTCAAAAGATGGGCATCGCTGGCAGCGCGATCGGAACAGTCGTTGCGACGCTGCTTGAAGCGTTCATCCCCGCGTGTGTGTTCCTGGGCGGATCGATGCACCGTAAGTACGGCACGCGCAGCGCGTGGCGATTGTCATGGCCGCACGTGCGCGACATAATAAAACTTGGTTGGCCTGGCGGCGTCATGTTCGGCAACGAAATGATCTGCTGGGGCTTTTTCATGGTGCACTTCGTGAGCCAGTTTGGCCCGGAGCACGCCACGGCGGGCTGGATCGCGCACCAATACATGAGTCTGTCGTTCATGCCCGCAGTGGGGCTGTCAGTCGCGGCGACAGCGCTGGTCGGGAAGTACCAAGGCATGGGTCGCAGCGATATCGCGGCCAAGCGTGCGTGGCTTGCGCTCAAACTCGCAGTGGTGTACATGGGCGTGTGCGCAGTTGTTTTCGTCGTGTTCCGGCACGAACTGATTCAGGCGTTTGTACGCGATGACACGCCCAACGACCAGATGATTAAGGTCGTTTCGCTGGGTGCGAACTTCCTGATTGCCACGGCGGCGTTTCAGATTTTTGACGCTGGTGCGATGACGATCTCCGGTGCGCTGCGAGGCGCGGGAGACACAGTCGTGCCGGGCGTAGTCACAGTCATCGCGAGTTGGCTTGTGATCGTCGGAGGCGGCTTCGCTCTGACCAACCTGTTCCCGAATTTGGAAAGCCTGGGCGGATGGATCGCCGCAGCGAGCTACATCTGCGTGCTGTGCGTGTTCTTGCTGTTCCGATTTATGTCGGGCAAGTGGAAGTCGATCAAGGTTGTGCACGCTGCGTAGTGCCACCGACAGTGCTTTGACTGTCGGTGGTTGACCGTCGTTAGACATACGTTCTCTCAACCATTGAGTAGCAAAGCGTGAAACGTCGCCGTGTCGTGTGTGAATGTCAAACGTGGCTCTCCACCGACAATCAGAGCATTGTCGGTGGCACGACGATCATTCTTCTTCCGCATCCAGCAGCGAAATCGTCGTCTCCAAAAGTTTGTTCAGCGGCACAGGCTTCTGCAGGTACGCATCCACGCCGAGGCTCTCGGCGTACGCAGAATGGCGTTTGCCTTCGTTCGCTGTGACCATGATCACCACGGGGCTGTCTTCGTCGCCCTTGATCTTTTCGAGCGCAAGGAAGCCCGAGCGCTTCGGGAGCATCATGTCGAGGATCACGACATCGGGCGGATCGTCCATGCAAATGCGCACGGCTTCGTTGCCATCGTGCACGACCTGCGTCAGTGCGCCTTCAGACTGGAACGCGGCGTCAAAACTCTGCGCGACATCGACGTCGTCGTCCACGATCAGCACCTTGACATCCTGCAGGCGACCTGCTTGTTCTGACTCGTTTTTTTCAGCCGGGGTTGATGAGTCTGTCATGGGGTGTTCCTTGTGGTGCGACAACACGGTTCGCGTGTCTGTTCGGCGTGTTTACGGGGCTGTGGTGGCCCAAGTTGCTGCGTGGCAGCAGTGGTGGCGAGCGGTCTTGCTGGAAGACCCAAGTCGCGACGGTGTCCTGTAGATGACTGTACACCCGCTTGCGTTCGGCGGATGCAAGGTTCTTGGATGATTGTGTGAAGCCGGGCGGATGCGGACCGTCATGGTCAGAGAACTATGCCGCAGTCGTGCTTACTCGCCCGACGCGACCGTCACGACGGCTTTGCCGCCCACGTTCCGGCGAATGTTCTCCGCCGCGTCGCGGTTGGTGAAGTTGCCCACGCGGACGGCGTACAGCGTCTGGCCATTTTTCAGAATCGGCACGACACGAGCCGCAACGCCCTTGGTGTTGGCAATCTGGCGTGCCTCCTGCTCAGCTTTCTTGCGATCCTTATACGCGCCAGTCTGCACAGTGAGCGATTGCGGAGCGATGGATGAGCCCGAGCCTGCTTTCGTCGTCGACTTTGTGGTGCCGCCGCCAGCGAAGGTTGCTCCGGACTTGCCGGCAGGCGGAATATTGCCCCGCATGCGATCGGCGAGCATCAGTTTCAGATTGTCATCAGTTGCAAGTTTGTTCTCGGCTTGCTTGTACGCCTTCTTCGCGTCATCGGTGCGGCCTAGTGCGTTCAGAGAATCGCCCGCGTACATCGACGCGCGTGCGGCTTCATCGCCCGTCAACTTCGTGGACGCACGCGTCAGCAACTTGACCGCAGTCTCGTGTTCACCTCGTTCCTGTGCGATGAGACCCAGTGTCGCCCCGGCTTTGCCAGCAATGCCAACGTCTGGATTTTGTTCCAAAGGCGAAAGCCATCGCACTGCCTCAGCGTTGCGTCCCAAAGCATGAGCCGAAAGTCCCGCCGTGAGCGCGGCTTGGTCGCGCTTGGGGCCTCGCAACTGGCCCGCTGCGTCGACAGCGTTGTCGTAAGCCTGCGTGTACTGGCCCGTGGAATATTGTTCGACATAAGCGTCAGGCTTCGAATTTGTGCCGCCCGACTTCGCCGCGCTGGAGCAGCCAGTGAGACAAGTAAGTGCAAGCGAGACGGACGCGAGGATGGTGGCGATGCGAAGGTTCATGGTGAGATCGGTGGTCAAAAATCGGATCATCCGAGCAGGAACGTAGCACTATCGACATCTGGCCCTTCGCAAGCGCAGTTTTCGCGCTGAAAAACGGGTCTCATTCGCTGCGTAAATGTCGCTGCTACATTCCGCCATTCGTGGGAACTGCACGCGTCAGAAGTGGGGGCTGGTAGGAGTCCAGAGGAGGCTGTTGGTGTCTGTTCATCTTCCGATCCTGAAGAATCTACTCCTGAACCCCCGCCGGACTTTCGTCGTCGACGACAAGAAGTCGTATTCCGGCGCGGAGTTGCTGGTCGCGGCGTTGCACGTCGCGGCGGCGATCAAAGCCAAGTGTGCGAGCAAAACAGTGGGGGTGATCGTGCCAACTTCGGGCGCGTTTCCGATCTGCGCGCTTGCTGGATGGATGACGGGCAAGGTTGTGGTGCCGCTGAATTACCTGCTCAAGCAGGACGAACTGCAGTATGTCGTCGATGACTGCGAGTGCGACACGATCTTAACGGTTCAGCAGATGATCGACTTCATGGGCTTCACGCCCAGCGTCAAGAACATCATCAAACTCGAAGACATCGACTTCAAGTCCGTGCCCGAGCCAACGTGGCCCCAGAGTGCCGAGGATTCTGACCTTGCGGTGCTGCTCTACACCAGCGGCACCAGCGGCAAGCCCAAGGGCGTGATGCTCTCGCACGGCAACCTCGCCGGGAACGTTCGGCAGATTCGCAACTGGATCAACATCTCGCGGGAGTTTGTGTTCCTAGGGGTGCTGCCACAGTTCCACAGTTTCGGCATGACGGCTCTCACGCTGCTGCCTCTCACGTGTTGCAGCAAAGTCGTGTACACGGCACGCTTTGTGCCCAACAAAATCATGAAGTTGTTCCGCGAACATCGACCCAAGGTGTTCATCGCGATCCCGAGCATGTACAACGCGCTGCTGCACGCCAAAGACGCAACAACCGAAGACTGGGCAAGTGCCGAGTACATCGTGTCGGGCGGCGAGCCCCTGCCGCAAGCCGTGTTTGATGGCTTCCGTGAGAAGTTAGGCGTGACGATCAACGAGGGGTACGGCTTAACGGAAACCAGTCCGGTCTCCAACTGGTGCAAACCCAACGAGTGGAAGCCTCACAGCGTCGGGCGTGCGCTTTCCGAACTAGATCAACGCATCGTCGATCCCGCGTCCGGCAGAACTCTGGGCCCAAATCACGATGGCGAAGTGCAGATGAAGGGTGTCAACGTCATGCAGGGCTACTTCAAATTGCCTCAGCAAACCGCGGACGCTTTCACTGCGGATGGCTACTTCAAGACAGGCGACATGGGGCGGATCGATATCGATGGTCACCTGTTCATCACGGGCCGAATCAAGGAAATGCTGATAGTCGGAGGCGAAAACGTCTTCCCGCGCGAGATCGAAGAGGTCTTGAACAAGCACGAAGCCGTGAAGGATTCGGGCGTCGTGGGCAAGATGGATCCGATGCGAGGCGAGTTGCCAGTAGCGTTCGTCGAACTCCGCGAAGGTGTTGATCCAAAATCGTTCGACGCGAATTCGCTGCGAAGCTGGTGCAGACAATCGCTCGCAGGCTACAAAGTGCCCGACGAGGTGCGCGTGATGGAATCCTTGCCTCGCAACGCGACCGGCAAGATCATGCGGCGGGAGCTCAAGAAGCTAATCTAACGAGTCTAACGAGCCCCATCGCGCAAGCGTGGGCGAACATCACTGACGTGAATCGCGCACATGGCGTCCGCCTCTGCTTGCGCGAGAGGGCTCGTCGATCCAGTTGTAACAAAATCACGCCGCCTTCTTCGAAGCATCAGGCTTATCCGCTGCGGCGGTCTTGGTCGGCACCTTGATGTTCGTCGAGCAGTTCTTACAGCGCACAGTCTTGCCCCGCAGGCTCTCGGGCACTGCGAGCACCCGACGGCAGGTCAGGTTTGGGCACATGATGCGGACTTGCTGTTGAGACACATGACAGTCATCGGACGAAAGGAACCTTGACTTCACGAAGGGTTGCGGATTCGCCGCGGACTGTCTCGTTCACGCCGCAAGATGAACTCGCACGGAAAGCAAATCCCGCAACAAAACACTGAAAAATCACGGGTTGTAATTGCGACGATTCTGTCGCCGAATCAACTACCAATCGCCTCTGTCATTCGCTATCCTGTAGGGTGAGCAGCCACCTCTCAAATCACCTTTCTAGTCAGGTTTCAGGCCCGCTTTTTTCGGACGCGGCACACGCGTCTGCCGGCTCAGCCCATCGGGGTCGATGCTCCGCCGTAGTCGGGTTGCAGTGGGGCGACGAGGGCAAGGGCAAACTCGTGGACTTGCTCGCCGCGAATCATGACGCGGTTGTTCGCTACAACGGCGGCGCAAACGCCGGGCACTCGGTGGTGGTGGGCGGCACGCGTTACTCGCTGCACCTCGTGCCGTCGGGCATTCTGTATCCGGGCAAGGCGGCTGTCATTGGAAACGGCGTCGTCGTCGATCCCTGGAAGTTGAACGAAGAAGTAGTTGGCCTTCGCCAGCGCGGAATCGATCCAAGCGGATTGGTCGTGTCTGATCGTGCGCACGTCGTGTTGCCCTATCACAAGCACGAGGATGGACTGCGCGAGGACTTGCTCAATCGCGGTGCGGAGGCCGGAAGCAATCAAAGCAAGATCGGCACAACACGCCGCGGCATCGGACCGGCATACGCAGACAAAGCCCATCGCGCGGGCGCGGTTCGCATGGGTGACTTGCTTCGACCTGATGCGTTGCGAGAACGCCTGAGCATTGCGTTGGCACTGAAGAAATCCATGCTTCAGGGTCTTAGCGGGGGACTCGGAGCCGACGCTGCGGCAGACTTCGATCTCGAAACGCTCTACACCAAGTGCCTCGCCATCGGCAAGGAATTCGCACCGATGATCAAGGACACCACGCACATGCTCCACAGCATGCTCGCGGCGGACAAGGCAGTGCTCTTTGAAGGTGCCAACGGCAGCCTGCTCGATGTCGATCACGGCACGTACCCATATGTCACAGGCTCGTCGTGCATCGCATCAGGCATCGGAACTGGCACGGGCGTGCCCGCGACCAGACTCACTCGCATCACAGGCGTCATGAAGGCGTACACCACCCGCGTGGGCAGCGGCCCCATGCCCACCGAATTGCACGACAACATCGCCCACACCATTCGCGAGCGCGGGCGTGAGTACGGCACGACCACCGGCAGGCCTCGCCGAGTCGGTTGGCTGGACCTGATGGCGCTGCGGTACAGCGTGATGATCAACGGCGCGACCGACCTCGCTCTCACGATGCTGGACGTGTTGTCGGGCCTCTCCGAAGTCAAGGCATGCACCGGGTACACCCTGAACGGCAAGCCCTTGGAGTACTTCACGCCCGACGCGCTCGATTTGGCTCGTGTCACGCCTGTGTTCACGACGTTCCCGGGCTGGAGCGAAGACATATCAAATTGCAAGTCGCGGCGCGAACTTCCGGCGAACGCTCGCTCGTACGTGGAGTTCATCGAGAAGTTCGCAGGCGTCCCGGCGAGGTTCGTGAGTGTTGGGCCGGGCCGCGAACAGACGATTATCGGGTAGCACGGGTGGCACAGGCGTCCTCGCCTGTGGCGGAACAACAATGAAGTTCGAGCACAGGCGGGGACGCCTGTGCCACCCCCTGATACTTTATTTGATTCTTACTTGACTCAATCTAGCACACCAACCAAGCCCACGACACACTCGCCCACCAGCGATTCGAACTTTGCTTCCTCGCCCGCCCTCGCCCAACTGAAAGCCGCGAATCCGTTGTGCGATCCCCTCGCTCACGTGCCCGACGTTGATCCAGCAAAGCTGCCCCGTCATATCGCGATCATCATGGATGGCAACGGCCGTTGGGCGACGTCGCAAGACTGGCCTCGCGCGTTGGGACACCGTGCGGGCGCGGGGACTGTTCGCGAAGTTGTTGAAGCGTGCTACAAGCTTGGAACACGCGTGCTGACGCTGTACTCGTTCTCGCTGGAAAATTGGAAAAGGCCTCAGGACGAGATCGACGCGCTCATGACGTTGTGCTCGATGTATCTCGATGGCGAGTGCGACGAAATGATGCGGCGGAATATCCGCCTGCGAGTGATAGGCAGCCGAGCTGGCTTGCCCAAGCAGGTGCTTGAGTCGATTGATCGCGTCACGAAAGCCACGGAGAAGAACACAGCACTCACGTTGTGTCTGGCGATCAACTATGGCGCACGCGCGGAGTTGATTGACGCTGCAAAGGCGTTGGCGGAAGACGTGAAGGCAGGAAAACTCTCGCCAGACCAGATCGACGAACGCGCATTCGCTTCCAAACTCACAACCCACGACCTGCCTGATCCCGACCTCCTCATTCGCACGGCGGGCGAGTCACGCATTTCCAACTTCCTGCTCTGGCAAATCAGTTACGCCGAGTTGTACGTGACACAAACGCTCTGGCCAGACTTCGGAGCCAAGGACCTGCACGCCGCGATTCGCGACTTCTCGAAGCGAACGCGGAAGTTCGGCGCAGTAGTCTGACGCTACACCCCATCGAAACATGTTGCTCGCGCTCACGTTTCCCGAACGGCTAAGCAGAATCTTTGTTGAAAGGCGCGATTTCCACCCCGCAAGAGCGGGCGTCTGAAACTGCAATACACTCTTCCGAACAAGTCTCGGCCTCACGCATCCTTGCAGGCTGTTTTCAGCCCGCAAGCGAAGCAAGAGGCGTCAAACAAGATCTCGTCAGTCGACGTTTCGTCTGACGCGATCCACCCCCCGCCCGTAAAGGGCCTGAGGAGATCGTCATGAGCGTGTGGGAATCCATCAAAGGTCGTTTGAAGCACGAGTTGATTGACATTATCGAGTTTCTGGATGATTCCGGAAACACGCTGGTGTATCGCTTCGAGCGATTCCAGAATGAGATCAAGAACGGCGCGAAGTGCATCGTGCGCGAAGGCCAAGCAGCGGTCTTTATTCGCGAAGGCCAACTCGCCGACGTCCTGCCGCCCGGCACGCACACCTTGGACACCAAGAACCTGCCGATCCTCGGCACGCTCCTTGGCTGGAAGTATGGCTTCGAGAGCCCGTTCAAGGCGGAGGTCTACTTCGTCTCGACACGCGTGTTCACCGATCAGAAGTGGGGCACGATGAACCCCGTGATCGTGCGCGATCCCGAGTTTGGCCCGGTGCGTCTGCGTTCATTCGGCACGTACACGTTCAAGGTGAAGGACCCCGGCTCGTTCATCAAGAACGTCGTGGGCACCGATGGTCGCTTCACGATCGAAGAGATCAACACGCAACTTCGTAACGTGATCGTCAGCCAGATCGGCAACGCGCTCGGCTCGTCCAAAATTCCGATGCTGGACTTGTCTGGCCGGACCATGGAACTCAGCCGATTCCTGCGGACAGAAACAGCAGCCGAGTTCGACAAGATCGGTCTGGAACTCCCGACAATCCTCATCGAGAACATCAGCCTGCCGCCCGAAGTTGAGCAGGCCCTCGACAAGCGCTCGAGCATGGGCATCGTGGGCGATCTCAACGCCTACGCGAAGTACCAAACCGCGGAAGCCATTCGCGACGCGGCAAAGAACCCCGGCACAGCTGGCGCAGTCGTCGGCCTCGGAATGGGCAACGTCTTTGGCGGAATGATGGCAGGCACTGCAAGCGCTGGTGGACCAGCCACAGGTGGTCCAGGCACGCCTCCTCCGATGCCTGGAGTCGGGGGGGCTGCGGTGATGCCATTCTTTGTCGCGCTGAATGGTCAGCAGGCAGGGCCTTTTGAAATGGCACTGCTCGCGAACATGGCGGCGAAGGGTGAACTCAAGAAAGAAACGCTGGTCTGGTGCCAGGGCATGGCGAATTGGACAAAGGCGGGCGACGTGCCGGCGCTCGCTGGAGTGTTTGGTGCGGTGCCGCCTCCCATGCCGAGGTAATGAATATCAGTTGAATTCCCTTTGGAGCACGGAGACACAGAGATCAAGAGGAAGATGAGGGGATGAAGTTACGATGTGACACCGTGTTGAAGAATCACTGGGTCAGATCAGCATTTCCCTTCATGATCTCCTCTCCCTCTTGATCTCTGTGTCTCTGTGCTGAAATCGAACATGCAACAGGCCCCGATTACAAGTCCGAACCAACAACGCTTCCCTTGCAAGCAGTGCGGCGCGAAGTTGGAGTTTGCACCCGGGCAGGATGCGCTGAAGTGTCCCTACTGCAACACAGTCAACGAGATCAAGGCTTCGCACGATGTTGCTGAGGAAGACCTTCAGGAGTATCTTGCAAAGCTTGAGAACGCTAAACCGCACGAGGTCGTGACGAGCGTGCATTGCGACGCCTGCGGCGCGGACGTGAACTTGCCGCCCAACGTGACGAGCCTCGCCTGCACCTTCTGCGGCAGCAACATCGTCGCAAGACAGAATGAATGCAGCGTGATCAAGCCGCAGGCGTTGCTGCCTTTCAAATTGCCGCGCGAGCAAGCGACAGACGGCTATCGCAAGTGGATCAAGGGACGCTTCTGGGCGCCGGGCAAGTTGAAGCGTCAGGCAATGCTCGACGAATCGCTCAAAGGCGTGTACCTGCCTCACTGGACGTTCGACGCGTTCGCCACAACGCAGTACCGCGGCATGCGAGGCGACGCGTACTGGGAAACGCAGTACGTCACCGTCAACGGACAACGACAAGCAAGACAGGTTCGCAAAATCCGCTGGTCACCCGCCGCAGGCACCGTGACCAACAACTTCGATGACGTGTTGATCGCAGCAAGCAACACACTGAATAAGGAAAAGGTCGACGAACTCACACCGTGGGACCTCAACGAACTCGTTGAGTACAAGGATGACTATCTCGCCGGGTTTCGCGCCGAGCGATATCAGACGACGCTGCCCGACGCGTTCAAGCAAGCCCGAGGCAGGATGGAGCCAGTCATCGTCATGACGATTCGTCAGGACATCGGGGGCGATGAACAGCGGATCGAGTGGAAACAGACACGCTGGAGCGACCTGACATTCAAGCACATTTTGCTGCCCATCTGGGTCTCGGCGTATCGCTTCCGGGGCAAGGTGTATCAATTCATGGTGAATGCACGCACAGGCGAAGTGCAGGGCGACTACCCGCTGAGTTGGGTCAAGATTTTCTTCGCAATCCTGCTGGGGCTGATTGTCATCGGCATCATCATCGCTATCGCGGCGAACAAGTAGTACTTGTCTGCTGACCTATTCATCGCTTCATCGTTCTATCGTTTCATCGCTTTCTCCCCGCCTACCTTCTCTCCCAACAAAAGGAGGGGTTCATGGCATTCGTCCCAGCACCAGGCGAGCAATTCACGATCCGCCGCAAAGTCCTCAAACTCTTCGGCGCGGCGTTCCACATCTACGACGCCAACAACAACGTCGTGGGCTACTGCAAGCAGAAGGCCTTCAAACTTAAAGAAGACATTCGCATATTCACAGACGAGTCCATGAGCACCGAACTCATCCGCATCGCCGCCCGCAGCATCATCGACTTCGGCGCGACGTATGACATCATCAATCCGGATGGGAGCGTCGCCGGGTCCATGCGACGAAAAGGCATGGCGAGCACATTCATTCGCGACGAATGGCTGCTCTTTGATGCGAAGGGCCAGCAGGTTGGCACTGTGACGGAAGACGGCAGCTTCATGGCGTTTCTCCGCAGGTATGTCGAATATGTCAATCTTTTTTCGCCCCAGAGTTTTACGCTCAAACGCACTAACGGAACAGTCGCGGCGAACTTCCGGCAGCACTTCAATCTCTTTGTCTATCGCTTAGGCGTCAAAATGTCGGATGACTTTGACCCCAACGAACCGCTCGATGAAATGGTTGTGCTCGCTGCGGCGTGCGTACTCGCCGCGGTCGAAGGCAGGCAGGGTTGATTCTATCAAAGTGTCAGACGCGTTCATGCACACAGAAAGTACCAGCCTTTGGCGGTGTTAGAAGCGGAACGTCCCAAACACGCCGATCATCGGCGCGACACCAGCGTCGTCCTCTGCGACTTCGTTCCCGTTCGCATCGTCAAGCGTGAGTGTCTGAGACACTGCTGCGCCCGCGACCGCCGTCAGCGAGAATTGTTCGTGCGCATCCCACGTGACTGACGCCAGAATCGGAATCGCTTTGTAGCGTCCGACGCCGTCTGGTTCGCGTGCGTCGGATGCCAAACGGAAGTTGGAGCGGTCATAGCCACCAATAATGCCAAATCGCAGCGTGTCCGTCGCTTGATACGTCAGCGCGACACCACCCATGCCGATCGAGCGATCGGTGCTCAGCATCCATCGATCATCGATCTTCCAGCGAATGAACGGAATCGGGAACACGCTGGTGTCGTCTTCGAGTTGCGTCGAGACGCTCAGGCCAAGACCAAGAATCAGCGATCGGCTCGACGCGTACGTGACGCTCGCGAATCCGCCATACTCCAGTGTGTCAGAAAAATCCGCGCCGCCTTCGCCCGAACTGCTGACAAAGCCGCCCACGCCGTAGCCCCAGTGATCGTCAATCTGCGTGCGATACGAGAGCGAGCCTTCGTACGTGCGGATGTCGCCCCAAGGGTCAGGCGGTGCGGTGGGCGGTAGCGTCAATCCATTCGTCAGCGCACCTGCACCAAAGTCATACGAGTCCAATCGCGCCCCAAGCGAGAAGTCAAACGACCCACGCTCGCCCCAAGGCACTTCAACACTCGCCGCGGCTCCGGCTCGCGTCAGCGAGAAGTCGCCCGCAGTATCAAGGTCCGAAGAAAATGTGTGCGTGCCATACAAACGCAGCGACGCCGACACCGCTCGCTCCTCCGACGCCGGCTTCACAATGCTCTGAGTCAGCCCGGGTTGAGACGCTGGCTGGGGGGGTTGTTCGGCTTGCTGAGCAAACGCAAGAGGGGCAAGGAACAGGGTTGGCACAATCACCTTGGTGGTTACAGGCATGCGGAGTCCTTTCGCGGCACCAGTTTACCGCGTTACCCAAGCGTGCGTTTCACATGGTGGGGGTATTGCAAATCCTCAAAGCCCCGATTGTGGTCAAACTGGTGGCTCGTTCCTATACTTGCCCCCACAGCGGTAACACGCTGTGCCCAAACAAGTCGTGCAAAGTGAACGCAATGCACGGATTGGGGTGATAGCTCAATTGGTAGAGCACTAGCTTTGCAAGCTAGGGGTTGAGAGTTCGAGTCTCTTTCACTCCACTTTTTAGTCGCCACGAAGTTTGTCTTGCGGCCCTCCGCAATACGCTGGCGCATGAAACTGCACCAACTCGCGCTCCTCGGTTCGCTGCTCGCAATGGTTCATTGCGTGGGCTGTGCGTCAACTCACACCGATTCAACCAAGTCCTCATCATCCAGTGCCGCGGCAGTCACATCTGAATTCGACTCACTGGCCGGCGAAACCTGGCGTGGCAACCTCACCTACCTCGACTATTCATCAAACAAGTTGGTCACGATTCGCTCGACGTTGCGAGTCACTAAAGTGAGACCAGGCGTTTGGACATTCGCGACAGGCTACGACGACGAGCCACAGGCGAACGGTGCATCGGAAGTCCGCCTCGAGGACGCAGGACGGGTTCTCAACAACAATGACATGGCTGAACGAGTCATTTCACGAGTTGAGCAAGGTAACCAAGTCCAAGTCACGACCGAGTCCGCCGGCCAAGACGATTCCCGCCCCGCGACGATCCGCAAGACATACACCGTGTCCCCGGCGAAGTTCTCCATTCGCAAAGAGGTGAAATTGCAGGGCACCTCAGAGTTTTTCATGCGACATGAATACTCCTGGACACGGTAATTGGGCTGCATCGTCGTCGAAACGTGGGTCATCATCGCTGCGTACAACTACGCATGTCCCACCTGAGTTTGAACAAAGTATTCACGGTTGCCTGGCGCGAATTCGTCGCGACCGTGATGACCAAAGGCTTTCTGATCGGCCTCATCGTGCCGCCAGTGATCATGACAGTGGCGATCGGTGTCATGCCGTTGTTGCTGAACAAGAAGCCGCCCACAGTCGCTGGTCACATCGCGATCATCGATGAGTCAGGCGTCGTCGCACCCAGACTTCAAGACGCATTCTCCAGTGAGAAGATTCAGGAACGCCGCAACAAAATGATGAAGAAGGCGGCGGAAGAAGGCGTCAAAGCCATGGGGCTTGAGGGCGAGACGAAGAAGAAAGCCGAGGAGGCATTTGATCAAGCCGCGAGCGGCAAGGGGGCAATGCCGGGCGGCATGCCCATGCCCATCATGCCCGAAGTCCCAACGCTCACCGTGAAAGTCTTGGACGCAAACGCGAACCTTGACGACGCGAAGAAACCAATCTTGGAAGCCACAGGCCGTGAGCAAACCGGAACCGACGCACGCCTCGCACTGATTCATATTCCTGCGACCACCGTCAAGAGCAAGGAATTAGTCGACGGCAAGCCATCATTTCAAAAGTACGAATTGTTTGTCGCTCCTCGCCTCGACCCTGAAGTGCAAGACGACATCGTCGATCAAGCAAATCGCGCAATCGTCGATTCTCGCCTCGCTGACGCCGGGCTCAACGTCAGCGATATTCGCGCGATGACAGAGCGCCCGCAAGTTGCAGAAATGAAAGTCACCAAGGAAGGTGTCTCGAAGACCAACAAAGCCGCCGCATTCCTCGTCCCGGGCGGCTTCATGTTCCTGCTGTGGATTTCAATCTTCACCGCCGCACAAAACCTGCTCACCAGCACGATCGAAGAAAAAGGCAATCGAGTGATGGAAGTGCTGCTGTCCGCGGCCTCTCCCATGGAACTCATGCTCGGAAAAATCATCGGCAAGGGTGTAGTGGGGGGCGTCATACTTCTGCTCTACGGCGGCGTCGGCGTCCTAAGCCTGATCTTCTTCGCGATGGCCGAACTAGTCGCCTGGCAGACGCTCGCCTTGACGCTCGTGTACTTCCTCATCGCGTACGCAACGATCTCTTGCCTGATGGCAGCCGTCGGCGCAGCAGTCACCGAACTGAGCGAAGCGCAAGCCCTCATGACTCCCATCATGTTGATCCTGGTCATCCCCATGATGCTCTGGATGCCCATCCTGCGAAATCCCAATTCGGAGTTTTCAGTGGCGTGCAGTTTCGTGCCACTGATCAACCCCTTCGTCATGGTCCTGCGAATCAGCGGCAGCGAGCCAATACCGATGTGGCAAATCCCAGTGTCGATTCTCGTCGGACTCATAACCGTCTGCATCGTCGCATGGATGGCCGCGAAAGTGTTCCGCATTGGCGTGCTCATGTATGGCAAGCCCCCGGACTTCAGGACACTCATCCGCTGGATCCGCATGGCTTAATGTGCGGTTTTCCAAGAACGGCAAGTGCCGTTGCGGACGTATAGTTTCACATGAAGAACCGAGCATGTGCGTTGTTGCTCTCCGTCGGTGCGTGCATGATTGCATTGACCGTTGGTGGCTGTGCCACGTCCAACGTGTGGGAACGCTCGCTCGAACGCGGGCCCGACCAGTCGCCTCTCGCAGGATCAAAGGACACTTCCGTCAAGGTTCGCCAAGTTTCATGGGACCGCATCGAAGGCGCACTGCTCAAACTTGAAAGCGAAGCCTCGGCGAGCGACGTGCATCCTGACGAGTGGAGTGCAGATCGCAAACTCGCCGCGAAGGGAACGTTGCTCAAGGGTCTGCAAGTGTCGCAGCCCGCTTCCAATGTGAGCATCCTTGGACGTTCGCAATTCCGCACGAGCAGCGAAATGCGAAATCAAGAGCCAGTCCTCGAAGCCGTCGCCCGCAAACTCGGCGCGAACATGGTGGTCTACAGCACGCGATACCTTGGCAAGACGGAAAAGGTCGTCGACCATCCGGTCTCAAGTCAATCATGGAGGTCAGGCTATCGCCGTGATCGCGATGGCGACTATCACCCCGATACCTGGAGCGAAACGACCACCACGTGGATTCCGATTCGCATGTCCGTCGACGAAACGGGCGGCATCGCGTATTACCTGTACGTGATGGAATAATCGCGGTGGGCTGATTTCGTGCCACCCAAAACGCTCAGCGAATGACTTTCAGATAACTCACTGATTCAGGCCGAAGGCCTGTCATTCAATAGCCGGGGTGGGGAGCGAGCGTCTGCGAGTGACGGCTGACGAAGAAGTCCATCCCGAAGCCATGCTGGGCTTTGACTGGGAACACAAACTCAACGATCGTCAGAAACTCTTCCTCACGGCGGAGTGGTACCCCAGCCTCGACGAATTCCCCGAGTATCGCGCATACGTGAAGGGCGGCTGGGAAGTGCTCGTCGATCCCGACGCCAACATGTTCCTCAAACTTGGCTTCGAAGATCGCTACGACCACGGTGCAGACGACGATCGCAAGAAGAACGACTTCGAGTACTACGGCATGATCTCGTGGGTGTTCTAACTCGCGACCACCGCACTCGTAAGTGATCAAACAAACCACTTTCGCCCAATCAACCCGCGATTCCGCGGGTTTTTCTTTGCACATTTGGCGAGAATAACGTCTCATATTCATGATTTTCGAGGAGGCGCGTCGATACCCCACTCAGAGGTGGTGGAAGCCACCTTTGTCCGCTGGCCGCGAGGAGCGGCTTGCTCTCACGCACGCTAGTGTGCGATCAATTCAAGGAGATTTTCATGGGTCTGATCAAGGAGTTCAAGGAATTTGCGCTGAAGGGCAACTTCTTCGACATGGCAATTGGTGTGGTCATCGGCGGCGCGTTTGGCACCATCGTCTCATCGCTCATTAATGACATCATCATGCCGGTCGTCGGCATGGCCGGTAGCGTTGACTTCAGAGATAAGCGTCACTTGCTAAAAGCAGCAGATCCACAAGTCAAAGACTCCGCCGACATCTTCTTGAGATACGGTAGTTTCATCACCGTGTTGGTGAACTTCCTGATCCTCGCGTTTGTTCTGTTCATCGTCGTCAAGATGTACAACACCGCCAAGAAACGCTTCGAGAAGGAAGCACCAGCTCCCGCTCCCGCGGGCCCGACGACCGATCAGAAGCTTCTGATGGAAATCCGCGACGCGCTCAAAGGTCGCTAAGCTCACTCAACATCATGTGTGAAAGAACGCCGCCAACGTGCGGCGTTTTTTCTTTCAAGCTGGATCGCTGCATCCGGAGTTCCCCGATCGTGCCACCGACAAGGCTTTGCTTGTCGGTGGTCATTGTCGAGATCAAAGGTAACTTCGCGCAAAGACTCAGCACCATGCGGCACTCGCCCACCGACAGTCAAAGCACTGTCGGTGGCACGATAAGACCAACGATACCAGTTGCATCAGCGCATCATGTGTTTACTCCACGCAACACTTTCACGTTGCGTTTTCGCAACATCACACTTACAAGACGCGGCGTTTGAGCCTGCAAAGTCACAATAAACGCCATCTTCGGTAAAGACAGTACATTCCACTTGCGACATCTCCAACACGTTGTACTTTGTGCGCGTCTGGTTCGGCGCACTCGCTGCGTCGCCCATGCGTGGAAGGATTCCTTTGGAGGTGTAGCTATGAAGGCTCGTTTGATTTTGGGCGCCGCTGCTGTCGCCATGATTGCTGGCACGGCAAGCGCGGAAGTGTTTGTGTGGGATCACGCAGTGACCCCAGCCGACGGCACGAACAACGCCGCCGGCATTTTCGAAAGCATCCATGCTGAGTTTGACACCGTCACGAACCGCTTCCAGTGGAACGCGACGTTCAGCAACCAGGTGACGCGCGGGTACACGCTTGCCGTCAGCCCAGGCCCAAACCCCAAGGGCCATAACGCTGAACTCGCGCTGCTCTACTTCGATGCGAGCACACTGTCGGCTCCGAAAGTCACGGCGTACGCCTACAACGGCGCCAACGCCTTCACAAGCTGGCAGGACGGCAACGGCAATCAGGCCGGCAACCAAGCGCCCGACCTGATCCACGGCATCAACAACACGAGCTGGATTCAGAACGCCAGCGTCGTCGATGCAGGTGGCAAGCGCACGTTCAACCTCACGATCGATGCGTCCACGATCCAGAACCACGTTCCGCTGTACAACAGCCCCGCTGTTGACGGAGACTGGACGGGCTTGGCCTTTGGTCCTTCCCTGGGCCTCTGGATGCACTCGTTCACCGGACTGTCCGCCGGATATCTCGGCAACGGCGCTCTCTGCGGCTGGGACTACAACGGCTCGCAGGGTTGGTTCGACGGCAACAACTACAGCCTCGTTCTCGTTCCTCTCCCGGCTCCTGCCATGATGGGCATCGCGGGCCTGGGTGTTGCAGGGTTTGTGGTTCGCAAGCGCAAGGCCGCGCTCGCGAAGTAATGTTTGATTCCCCTATGGACTGATCGCTCCACCGCTCCGGGAAACCGGAGCGATGGGGTTTTTGGAGGAAAGAGACGAAGAGACGAAGAGACAGAGAGACGAAGTGATCGACTCTCCTACTCCGTCTCTCCGTCTCTCCTTCTCTTCGTCTCTTTTACCTCGTCACCAGCGCCACACCCTCAGGCAAGTGCAGCGCAACATCGCTGATGACGTCCCCTTGCACCTTGCGAGAGAACAAACTGCGCCGCGACTTACCCATGACCAGCGTGTCGCATCCAAACGTCACGGTGTAATCAAGAATCTCGTGCGCGATCTCCGAACTCGTGATGTAAATCGGGAAGAATGGCACGCCCGCTTGCCGAGCGATGACGGCGACCGTCCCCAGTGCCTCCTGCGCCTGCGGATCGTCATCCACTTTGGGCACCTGCCCAGGTGCAACGTCCAGCACTCGCAACGTACGAACATACATCGCAAACAGCACGGCGTTCTTCTTGCGTGCCATATCCACCGCAAACTCCGCGTTGTCGCGGCCACGCGCCGCAAGCATGATGCGAGGCTTGTCGGCTTCCAGTTTCGCCGGCGCCTGTTTGAGTTCTTCCATCCAGCCCGCAGCAGGTGTCGGTAGCGGCTCAAACATCTTCGCCCGACGCGCCTTCTCACGCACAAAGTACCGCGCGATGAGCACCGCACTGACAATCGAACCCGCAAACAACGTCGCGTTAGGCTTGGCAACCACAATCGTCAGAAAAATCGCCGTCATGACCACGGCGATAGTCCACAATCCACCCCGCTCCCAACGCTTGATGGGCAATTCCTTGTTCCAAGCGCAGCAAATCATGTTGATCGAAATCGCACCCACGACGCCAATCGCGTACAACTCCCCCAGCGCCTTGTCGTCATGCACAAACAAAAGCACCAGCGCCGGAAACACGACCGCAAGACATAATCCCACCCAAGGCACACCCGAATAGTTCAGTTTCGTGAGTGGCTTGGGCAGTTCGCCATCCTGCGCCAGCGAGTAAAACACGGACACCATCGCAAGGATCGCCGTGTTCGATGCCGACAGCAGCAGCAAACCAAACACAATACCCGCCGCGATCGCAAACACATCACCCACCCGGTCCCCGAACTGCCGCGTTGCTGAATAATCTGCCAACACCTTCACAGCCGTCTGCCGATAGTCTTTTACTTCGTTCGTCGCCGCAACAACTTCCGCCCGTTTCGCGGCTTCTTCAGCCGTCGCAGTGTCAGGCAGTTGCGGCACGCTCAGGTCGCTCGACAGCGACATCTGCTGCTCAAACTTGACATAATCGGGCAGATGCGTATCAACCCGTCCGGGCAGCGCATTGAGCGCAATGCCAAAGATCAGGTTGAGCACAATCACTTCAATCAGCACAGGCCAAATCGTCTTCTTCGAAGTCTTCGCGACAGGCTGCTTCATCAACCCCGTCATGCTCGCAACCGCTTCCACGCCCGAAAGCGCAAGCACAATTCGCACCAGACTTTCCCATTGCTGCCAAACCGACGTAATGCCCTCAACATGCGGCTTCGCAGTTTTCAAACCTGCCGGCAGTAGCGGTATACACAACGCCCCGATGATCGCCGACGCAGCAATCGCGACAACCGCAATGATGAGCGCAAATCGTCCCGCCGCACGCGCTCCATACCAATTCACGACGCCCAAAACAAACATCGTGCCTATCGCGCAAATGACCACGAACAACTGCGACTCAACGCCAAAGTAGTGATATCCCTCGACCGCCGAAAGTGCCGCCGTCACGATGAAGTCGCAGATGAGCAACGTCGCCGCGATCACCGACAGCAACGGACTGACCTTGCGTGCCGCCGAGTACACGCCGCCGCCTTCCGGAAAGCAGCGACACACAATCGTGTAACCCCACGCGACCGCCGCCATGATGACGGACATCACCGCGAGGTAATAGACCGACGCGTGAGCGGTGTAATAGAACGCGAGCCCAAGAACGTAAAGGCGGCTGGTTCCCCAGTCCCCGAAAAGGAGCGGACCGGCGTGGGTCCAGCCGAGGGTCCGAGGTCGACTTTCTGCAACAAGCATCCGGAATCAACCGACGAGCCTGACGGACACGAGGAAACCCCTCGCAACCCTGCTCCATGGCGTGGGGCGAGTATACCTCGGGCAAGCAGGGAAGCAATTGACCGCCAATCCGCTGCCGCCACTCCGGCCTAACAAGTGACGTTATAGGTATTTGCAATACTCACGCCATCGCAACCACTGCTTCAACAAGTTTCCCAATCCCCGTATAAACCTCGTACGGCTTCGCTTCGCACATATACGCGGGAGTCGTCACGACTCGCTGCTCGCGATCGACATGCGCGTCCGTCACAGCATGAACCACATGCTTCGATCCCATCGCAGTAACCGCCTGAGCCGCACCCGCATCGTTCCCAAGCGTCACGCTGCATCCGGGTCCGCCATTCGCCGTCCCCAAGACCTTCGCACCAATGACTGGCGAAATACAAATCAGCCCAATCGGTTTCTTCGCCGCGTGAAACTCGCGAACCACGCGATCCACCTGCGGATGCACCGAACAGGCCGCGCCGTCTTTCGCAAACGTACACAAGTTCTTCGCCGCGCCAAACCCGCCCGGAAAAATCACACCCGCAAAGTCACCCGCGTTCAGCGTCTTGATATCACTGATCTCGCCCCGACTGATGCGAGCCGCTTCAACCATGAGATTGCGAGTCTCGCTCATGGGCTTGCCCGTGACGTGATTGATCACATCAACCTGCGCCTGATCCGGCGCAAAGCACTTGTACATCACATTCAATCGCGACAAGTGCACCAGCACACTCACCGCTTCAGTAATCTCCGTCCCATCCCCGCGCCCCGAACCAGCAATGACGACAGCAATAGGTTTCATGCAGCATTCTTGGGTACATTGGCGGTCCCCGCCAATCCGTCTTCACCGGCGGTCCCCGCCGGTGAAATTCCAACACCACAACGCAAAACTCCCTAGAACTCACACGACGTTCCTTCCCTACCCTCCCCCATGAGTTCATCAACATCCTCAACAAACTCCAATGCCAGCCAACTCGAGGGCGCCGGCGGCGGAGAAGTTCAAACCATCTCCCCATCCAGCCAGCGCAAGTTCATTCGCGACGTCGGCGCTCCAGAGTTCATCCGCGGCCTGTTTTCCATCGCAAACGCCCAGATGGGCCAGACCCGACAGGGCAAGCCATACCTCAAGTGCATCGTGGGCGATCGCACAGGCGAAATGCCCGGCCGCATGTGGACCATTGACGAGCAAGCCTTCCGCCGCCTCCCAACCGACGGCTTCGTCTACCTCGAAGGCGAAACGCAGCCCTATCAAGGCGAGTTGCAGTTGATCATCCACATGATCGAGCCCGCCGAGCCCAGCAACGAACAGGTCAAAGACCTCCTGCCCTGCACCACGCGCGACATCGATCAGATGTTCGCCGAACTCACCAACATTCTGGGCACGCTCCAACACCCCGCCGCGAAAGCACTCGCGCAGGTCTACCTCTCCGACAAAACCCTGATGGACAACTTCAAGCGAGCCCCCGCAGCAAAGAGCATGCACCACGCATGGCTGGGCGGCTTGCTCGAACACACACTGACGCTGCTGCAACTGGGCGACGCCATCTGCCCGCTCTATCCCAAGATCAACCGCGACATCATCCTGCTGGGTCTCTTCCTCCACGACCTGGGCAAAACCCGCGAACTCGTCTACGACCGCGCGTTTGGCTACAGCGACCGAGGCGAACTCATCGGCCACATCGTGGACGGCGCAATCATGCTTCACGACAAAGCACAACTCGTGATGCGCGAGCACGGCATGCGCCTCCCGCCAGGCCTGCTGACTGTCCTCCAGCACATCATCATCAGCCACCACGGCGAGCCCGAATTCGGCGCGGCCAAAGTCCCCATGACCCCCGAAGCCATCATGATCAACCTCATCGACAATCTCGATGCCAAAACTGTGATGGCCCTCGCCGCAACCCGCAGCGATCGCGGCCCTCAGGTCGAAGCATCTGGAAACTTCACCGACAAACTCTGGGCACTCAACACAAAACTCTTCAAGCGCGACCCCCTGCAGCCCTAACCGTGCCACCGACTGCTGCTCTGAGCGGTCGGTGCCTTCATACAAAAATCACAACAGCCCGCGATCACTCGCGGGCTGTTGCTTCATAGTGGAGGAGAAGAATCAAGTTCAATCAGCGACGACGCCGACGCATCGTCAGCGCCAAGCCGCCCGCGAGCAGCGTCGCAGAGCCCGGCGTGGGCACAAAGCCGCTGAAACTCGAATCGTCAAAGAAGTTCTTGCCGCCGATGCCAAAGTTCACCGCATCTTCAAGTTGCCAGCGAATCGTCGTGAAGTTGGTCATCGCCGTGCCCATCGCGGTGCCGGTCGGCACGATGTTGTTCCACGTGTTGCTGGGTTCGTCGTAGTAATCCATCGAGAACGTGTCGTTCGTCAGGTTCAGGTTCACGCGGATGCCGTTCCAGTCGGGCGGGCCAGCGTTCCACGTCGTGTAGTTCCAACTGCTCGACGGACCATCTCGCCACGCGACCTGATTGTCACGCGAGTAACCCCACTGCGCACCAATGTTGCCGGACGAATCCACGAACGACATCGTGAACTTGTCTGAGCGAGGCGTGCCGGGGTTGACCGGCGAATCCGGGTCGCTCAGGAAGTACGTCTGATACGTGACGGTGCCAGTAGTCTGCGTTGAAGCAACCGGCCCGCCAGTGTCAAAGGTATCGAGCGAGTAGTCATACGTGACCGGGCCGGCGCCCGTCGGATTGTCATTCCGGATTGCGAGGTTGTAACCGTCGTTGTTGCGACCATTGAAGTGCGCACCGACGATGTACGACGTTGCTCCGCCGGAGAACGCGCCCGTCGGATAAGGTGGTGCGGTTCCCACCGCCGCGTTTCGTGCCGCGGCGGACCCGAAGAACCCGCCGTTGCTGCTCACGATTTTCCACAGCCCGCTGTTCGGAGCAATCGCAGCCGCCGAGCCACCGCCAGACGACGGCCCATACGCACCAGCGTTGTAGTACGATACATCGCACCAGTTGTTTGACCCCGAGAACATCGAGAGGTTGTACCCCTCGTTGGGCCCGTAGGAGCCCAAGTGTGCCGAAGCGGTTGAGCCGCAGACTGCGAAAAGGGAAAGAACAACCATGGGCGCAAAGCGCCGTGCCAACATCGTCTTCATTGCAAACTCCTTGTCTCTCTGATTCTCTCTGCAACGCGAAGGTGAGTTTCAGTTCACTGCATCGCGGGGCGTGTTTCTCTCACAAGAGACTTGCAGGCTGACAGTCGTTTCTTGCAGAGAGTTGAGGAAATTTTTCTAGGTCGGATAAGACCAGTGATCGTTGGGCCTTGAAGGCAAGCCCGCAGAGCGTGCGTAAGAGGTGTGTGCATCTCCACACGCTGCACACTTCCTTCGTCCGCTTCGCTGGCTTTCGCCACAGCACCAATGGCATAAAAAAGCCCGAACCTCTCGGTCCGGGCCACTTCGTCTCTCCGTCTCTTCGTCACTTCGTCTCTAGTTAGATACACGGCCCCTCACTAAACACCCGCAGGAAGTCATCGATATCTTCCGGATCAAACAACGACCCATCGTTGTTGAAGTCAATGCTGTCGCACGTCGCACTCGCCGGAATGCAAGGCCCTTCGCCATACACGCTCAAGAACGCATCAATGTCCTGCGGGTCAAACAAACTGCCATCGTTGTTGAAATCAATCGAGCACACATTCTCGTACATCACCATCACGTCCGCGATTTCATCCGTGAGCACAAGATCAATATCGCCATCGCCGTCATAGTCCATCGGCACCGCACAACTCGGGTTCGCCGGCGCAACCAAATCTTCATAAGGCGTGAACACGCCCGCACCGTTGTTCAAGTAGATGTACCACAGCCCCGCACCGAAACTCGAAAGCACCCAGTCAAGATCGCCGTCGCCATCAAGGTCTGCAAGATCAGTACTCACCGTGTGCCCGCCCGTCGGCATGATCGCAGGCGTGCTGAGAATCCCGTTCGTGCTCCCCATCAAAATCGCCCCGGTCGCGCTCGTGCTGTTCGCCGCACTGATGTCCATGTGCCCATCGTTGTTGAGATCACCCGCCGTGATGACCCAGTTGCGTCCACCGATCGACTTCGTATCAATCAGCGAGAACGTGCCGTTGCCATTGCCTCGGTACACCTTGCACTGCTCGCCATTCACCGTGCCGGTGATCAAGTCCATGATCCCGTCGCGATTCATATCAGCATTCGTCATGCCATATGGCCCGCCCGTCACCGCAAAGTTCACAACCGGCGCAAACGTCCGATTGCTATTGCTGCGAATCACCGAAATCGAATTGCTCCCTGAGTTCGCAACCGTGATATCCAGATCGCCGTCGCCATCCACATCAATAATCCCAAACCCACGAGGCGTCGTCCCCACGGCAATCACCAAAGGCGGATCAAACGTCCCATCGCCATTACCCCATGCAATCGCAATGTTGTTCTCCGCATACGACGAGACCACCACGTCAATAAATCCATCCTGATCAAAGTCCGCGACATCATTCGGACTGCTCTCGTACGGAATGGGCGTATACGTCGGCAGCATCGGCCCAAACCAGCCATTCTGGTTGTTCAGAAACACCCGCAAGTCCGACGATACCTCATTGATGGTCGTCATATCGCAGTACCCGTCGCTATTCAAATCGCACGCAAGCCCGCCATAAATGCGAGTCTGCGCCCCAGTATTGTCACGATTGGAAATGTTGCCGCGGAACTCAAACTTGTGATAACTTGGCGTCACGCCCGTCGTGAACATAAACGAATACCCCGCACTCCGCAACGCAACATTGTCCGCACCGCGAAGCGTGTTCGCCATCACCACCATCACGCTCTCCCCAGGCATGAACGCAGCGCTTGGCGTGAACGTCACAGTCCGATTGCTGTTGGAATACGCAAGCGTCCCATTCACAACGCCGCGCAGTTTTCCAAACACACGAAAACTCTGATTGACCGTAAACGTCGAAGGATTCACCGGACGATCAAACGTCACGCTGACCGTCGAATTGCGATTGACATTATTTGCATTGAGCACCGGGCTAGTGCCGGTCACAGCGAGCTGCGCCATCGCGGCTTGCGACACAATCGCGACGCCGCACAGCGCCAATAGCGGACGGAGAGCAGTTTTCATTCGAACCTCCAAGGCAAGTGTGTTGATTGGTACCCACAACCTTTGGCGATGCCTACGCGCAAGGCCAAAAACACAATCTCCCCCAGCATACCAGCATGGGGGAGAATTGCACGTCAATTTGCGTCAGCGAATTGTAAAATACTTGACCGTCTCTTGTGGCCTCATGGTTCGCCACAACGAAATCCCAGCATCGCAAGCGATTTAGGTGAATTTCGCCGCTGCCTCAAGTTCGCCGCGAGTTTTTGAATCAAGCTTCGAGATCAGTCCCAATTTGCTGTAGGTATCCAGCAGGTGCGTCGCGTACACCTCCGCATACTGCGCACTCGCGTCGATGATCTTGAGCCCAAGAATATCCTCAAGCTGCTTCTGTGAATAGGTCGGTTTCACCGCAGCCGTCGACTTCGTCCCGTACTGATTGAGATTGCTCGCGAAAATCCCCGCCGCAGAAACCGGCAGGAAGTCCTCGTATCGCATCCCTTCGTACGACGCATATCCATCTCGCACCAGCGCATGAATATCAGTGTTATTGATCTTTCCCGCATTCGCGATGCCCTTCGCAGTGGGGGAGTACTTCGCATACACCATCCCTTGCTCCAGCAGCGCAGGCAGTGTCTTCGCAAACGATGCAAACGGCTTCGCATACAGCGCTTCATACGCCGCAAAGTCTCTCGTCACAATCTTCGGGTCCTTCTCGCGAGCCGCGTCCGCTTCCGCAAGACACGTGTCATACAAAGCCCGACCCTTGGGCGTACACGCATAAAAACGCTGCTCGATTTCGCCAAAGCGCGCAGTATGAGTTGAGTTCGTCACGCTGCCATCAGGATTTGTGAATGCAACCGGCTCCGTGAGCGCCTTGTACGCATCTTGCCTCAGCAAAATAGGCGTGTCCTCGCTCGGCCCTTCGGTAAAGTCCTTGAATCCCGAGTGCTTGTAATTCTTCAGTTGAGCATCCGGCTCCTGAAGCCGTTTCACAAGCCTCTCGACAAGTTTCGTAACCGCATCCGCCGCTGGCGTCGCATGCTTAAACGCATCAATCGTCGCATAAGGCAGATGCTTGAACGTCAGATGCATGTAGTCGCGATCACCAAACGACAGCATGCGAGTGAGCGCTCGCGTCGCGCGGAGCGTGAACATCGCGACGTCAATCTCACCTAGGCAAAACTTCATCGCCGCGGTGTACAAGTCCATGCAAAACGTGTTTGGCGTCAGGTGATTGAGGTGGTGACGCTCAAAGCACACAATATCCGCCGCGATCTTGAATCCCTCGTCGCACAGATCCTTGTACAACTGATAATCGCGCGCCTTGCCCGTCCACTTAAAGATCCGCTCAGTGCCCTCGCGAATCAAATCGTTCGCATCCGCCCAATCCAGCCCGCCCTGCTTCTCCCCCTTCTCAATCAGTTGCTTCGCGCGATCCGAAAACACCTGCCGCTGCGCCAGCGTTTTCTCCATCCGAGCCCGCGTCGCATCCGCGTAGTAATCAGGCATCAAGAGCGACGTAAACACGCGATGCTCCGGATTCTTCCGACTTCGAAACGCCGTCGCGATGATGGGCTGACTCTTGGTGCCCACATTGGTCATGTCATAGAAGTTGTGGGGCTCCATGCCAAACATGCCAAAGAACCGCCCCATCCATCGATATTCATCAGGCCGACCAATGCGGATCGCGCCGTGCCGCTCGCCGCTGGTCTTGTCCAACTGATCATCCGAAATCGTGAACCCGACATGCATCTGACCAAGCAAGTCGCACGTCGCACGATTGCAAATGCGATTGACCAAAAGCGACTTGTCATACAAAGGCACTTCCTGACCAAACATGCGAGACAGCTCAAAGAAGAGCTTGTTCTGCATTTCAATTCGATCAGCAAACTGCGGGTTGTGCGGCTGGGAAGGGCGAGTCGATGAGGCAAACGTCGTCATAGGGATACTCACTTTGCTTCAAAAAAGCGATGCAACCCGGAACAGGCAATGGTAATCCAGTATCGGCTCGGGCACCGCCCACCAACTGGCAAACTCACGTCACATGGATGCCTTCCGCCCCGCTGTAACCGCTGTAGTCCCCAAACACGCAGCGCAGCACGAGCCAAAAACAAAGTGAGGGCGGTGGGACTCGAACCCACGACCCACGGATTAAAAGTCCGTTGCTCTACCGACTGAGCTACGCCCTCGCGGCAATGAATGCCTTCGGAGCCTCACTGAAATGGCTTTTCAGCCGGGGAATCATAGGTGTGGTCAGGCAAAAGTTCGATTATCGTGTCGCACAATTGCCACGATTCTCGCCTTTGAATTGAGCGGTTGCGCAGAACCCAACCATCGCGCCACCGCAATCAACAACTCACGGTCGAACATCTCACGTCTTGCTCCCGCTTTTTCTCTAACCCACTCTGTAATCCATGATAGTGCGCACTATCATGCCCTCCCAGAAGATGTTGCCAGCGTGACGTTACACCCCACGCGGCGTCTGACATTCGACGGATTGGATGTTTGGAACCAAGGCGATGAGGGACAGCGATTGGCAACCCGGCGCAATGCGAGACGCCGCCCATGACATGGGTCATGCAGAAGGCAGCGTCGCAACCTTGGCTCCGCCCGCCGGCACTGGCCTCGTCAGCCTCCGCAACGTCTACAAATCTTTCGGCCAACAAAAGGTCCTCGATGGCGTCTCACTCGACTTCGAGCAAGCCAAAACCACCGTCGTCATGGGCCCCTCAGGCTGCGGCAAATCCGTGATGCTCAAACACATCGTCGGTTTGCTCCAACCAGACAGTGGCGAAGTCTACTACCACGGCCAACGCATCGACACGCTCAGCGAAACGCAACTCAACAAAGTCCGCCTCGAAGTTGGCCTCGTCTTCCAAATGGGCGCGCTCTTCGACTCCATGACCGTCGCCGAAAACATCGCGTTCCCGCTCATCGAACACACCTCCCTCACCCGCGAACAGCGAACCTCCCGCGTCGCCGAAGTCCTCGAAACCGTGGACTTGGCAGGCGTGCAGCCAAAACTCCCCAGCCAACTCTCGGGCGGCCAGAAAAAGCGCGTCGCAATCGCGCGTGCCATGGCTCTCCGCCCCAAAGTCATCCTCTTTGACGAACCCACCACAGGCCTCGACCCCATCCGCTCCGACGGCATCAACGAACTCATCATCAAACTCAAACGCGACTTTGGCGTCACCAACATCGTCGTGACCCACGATCTGGTCTCCGCGCGAAAAGTCTCCGACCGCGTCGTCATGCTGCTGGGTGGCAAAGTCGCCGCCGACGGCACATACGACCAACTCGCCTCCAGCAGCGACCCGCGCGTGCAGCACTTCCTGACAGGCCATTACGAACGCGAAGACGAAGCCGCGATGCCTGAAGTGGGCCGCACCGCACACAAACGCGTCGCACTGCGCCGCGAAGCAGGCTCGCACCCACCATCACATTCAGGCATCTCTTCAGGATCATGGATGCCCTCCAGTGGTACCATGTCCTCCCACGATCATTCGTCAAAGCATCACCCGCACTCACCCACTGACAAGCCCGCCTCACCGCCCAACCACTCGTCGGAGCACAAGCCTTGAATCGATTGTTTCTGAGAGATTTTCTGACAGGGCTGACAGCGCTCGCCGCGCTCGCGGGTATCGTGTGGCTGCTCGTCTTCTTTGGCGAAATCACCCCGCAACTCATCCAGAAGGAATACGAGTTCCAAATGCGAGTCGCCAACGCCGGCGGCCTTGACGACACCTCGCCCGTCATGCTCAATGGCGTCAAAGTGGGGCAGGTGAAATCCGCCAGCGTCACCGACGGCCGCGAAGGCCTTGGCGTCGGTGCCGTCCTGCGCGTCGCCATCAAGCCCGGCATCAACATCCCCAAAGCCGCAACTATCTCCGTCGACAAAGGCTTCGTGGGCGGCGCATCGCTGGAATTCACCTCAAAGGACCTGACCACCGCGCAAAGCGCCGACGTCATCAAGCCAGGCGACATCATCGATGGCGGCTCACCCCGAACCCTGATCGATTCCATCCGCACGATGGTCCAAGGCCCCGTGCAAAAGTTCAGCGACACCGCAACCAAGATCGACGAACTCGCCTCCGAATGGACGCGAGTCGGAAAGCAAGTCAACGATCTGATCTCGCCTCGCACCCTCGCCGAAGTTGAAGCCGGCAAACCCGCCAACGTCTCCAGCGCAATCGCGAGACTCGACAGTGCCGCATCCAAAGCCGACACATGGCTCAGCGACAACGGCATCAAGAAACGAGTGGACGACCTGCTCGCCAAAGCCGACACCGTGATGACGCAGGCAACCGAACTGACTGACACCTGGAAAGAAACCGGCAAGACCGTCACCAAAGCCGCCGAAGACGTCAGCAGCAAAGCCCAGCAAGTCGCAACAGACGTCTCCTCCGGCGCCCAAGACCTGTTTGCAAAGGCCAAAGAATCCCTGGCCAAAGTACAAAACGCCGGCGAAGAACTCTCCGGCATGATCGAACGCGTCAACCAAGGCCAAGGCACCCTGGGCCAACTCATTACCAACCCGCAACTCTACGAAAATCTCGACGCAGCCACTACCAAACTCGACAAAGCCCTCGCCGAAGCGCAGCTGGTCCTCGAAAAACTCAAAGCCGAAGGCGTAAAACTCAAAGTCGGGTTGTGATTCGTGCCACCGACTACGGCTTTGCGTGGTCGGTGCCGAACTGCGCAAACGCACCGACCACGCTTCGCGTAGTCGGTGGCACGAAGCGAACGCCTCACTCCTCCTCACCCCGCTTCACCCTCACCCCCTCCGGCAACGCCTCCAGAAACGCCCGCCCATACCGCGTCGTGATCACCCGATCATCCAATATCACCACGCGCCCATGATCATCCTTGCTGCGAATCAATCGCCCGAACCCCTGCTTGAACCGCAGCACCGCACGAGGCAACGCATCCTCCATAAACGGATTCCCACCCCGACTCTGAATCAGTTCCCCACGCGCCTGCACCAAAGGTCGATCAGGCGGATCAAACGGCAACTTCGTGATGATCACATTGCGAAGCCCCCGCCCGCGCACGTCCACACCCTGCCAAAAACTCGCGGCCCCCAGCAACACACTCCGCTCATCCTCACGAAACCGCTGCAAAATCGCCGTCCGACTTCCATCACGCCCCTGCACCAGCAGCGGCATCGCCAGCCGATCCGTCTTTGACTGCAGCACCCGCGCCACTTGATTGAGCGTCGAAAAACTCGTGAATAGCACAAAGGCCCCGCCATCCGTCGCACGAATATGCCGCTCAATGTTGTCCGCCAACGCATACGCATAATCACTCGCGCTCGAGCGAGGCGTGAACCTCGCCCCACGCTTCCCACCAAACCCCACCGACTGTCCAAAGTTCGCATCCGTCGGAAACGCAAAGTCCGAATCGCTCACCTGCGACTCGTCCTGTGACCGAGGCTTGACCTGCACCCGCTCAACAAAAACCTCAACCTGCTTCGCATAATCAAATGGCGACGCAACCTGCAAGCACGCCGCACCTTCGCACCCGAGTTGCTTGCACGTGTGCGCAAACGCCGGATGAGACCGTGGTCGCATGCGAGATGTCTCGATCCCTGATGTCTCCGCCGCCCCAGGCTCATCCTTCGCATCACGCTGAGCCTTGCCGCCTTGCTCTGTCGAGTCATCATCCCCCGCAACAAAGTGCAAGTTCCGATCCGCCCGCTCGGCTTCCATGCGCTCAAGCTCAATCGCTTCCTCAATGCTCATTCCATCATCCACGCGCCGCGTGGACGGCTTCTCGAAACCACGCGACGATGCGGCACTTGGCACACTGTGATCATCGCGAACACTTTCGGCAACGCGATCCGCGCTTTCCGACTTCCCGCCGCTCATCGCTAAAGTCGCGCTGGTCAACGTCACGCTATACCCCTGCGCAAACAACCGATCCTTCAGCAACGGCGCAACCTCAATCGGCGCACACGCAAAAGTCACGCGCTTCCCGCTCCCAAACGCCGATTCATCCCCACCCGTCACCTCAATCCAATACGCACTCGCGGGCGACGTCTGCTGAATCAGCGTGTGCGCATCACTCGCGATCATCTCCGCCCGAATCGCAAATGCGTTGAGTTCATATCGATCCGCTTCTTCTTTCGTTGATTCCCGCATTCCTCGCAGCCGCAGCGCAAGCTCTCGCATCACAGGCGTCAACGCATTCTCAACAATGTTTGCCTCACGCACGCGATGAATCTTGGGCTCCGTGCGCCCCTCAGCACTCGCCCCCTCCCCCCGCGAAAACCAAGGCTTCTTCCCCCCGCGTGCATCACTCTCCCGTGCATCCGGCACACTCCGAGAAGCAGTCTTCTCCAAGTCTTCAAAGAACGCCCGAGCAACATCCGCCGCCCGCGTGCAAGTCCCAATTGCCTTCTCAATGGGCGACGAATCTGGCCCATTCAGCGTGAGCTGCGTCAAGTATCCTTTTCCAGTCCTCGGCTGATACAACCCGCTCAACAAGTGCTGCACACGCCCCTCGCTCAGCGACGAACCAAAGTGCTCACCCGCCGTCTCCTCAACCGTGTGCCCTTCGTCCAGAATCACATGCTGATACGCCGGCAAAAATCCCGCGTCCTGCACGCGCAGCGCAAGATCGCTGAAGAAGAGCGCATGATTGCAAATGATGAGATTCGCGTTCTCCATCTCCGCGCGAGCCGCCTGAAAAAAGCACTGCTCGTAATTCTGACACTTCTTCCCCATGCAGTTGCCGCTATCGCTCTGCACCTTGTCCCACACACCCCATCGCTCAATGGGAGGCAGCGAACTCAGCGTCCCATCCCGAGTCGTCTGCGCCCAATCCTCAATCACATGCAGACTTCGTTTCGCCGCGGCATCCGAAAACAGCTTCTCCTGCCGCTCACTCGCAAGCCGCAACCGCCGCACGCTGACGTAGTTGCCCCGCCCCTTCACCAACACACTCTTCAGTTCGCGATGCTCCCCATCATCCGTCGCCGCCGGCGGCAACTCACCAGACTCCTTGAGCAGCGCAAGCACCTTCTCGATGACAGGCAAGTCCTTGTTGAGAATCTGCTCCTGCAAACTGATCGTGTGCGTTGAGACAATCACCACTTCGCCATACACCACCGCCCGCAGCGCCGCAGGCAGCAAGTACGCAAAACTTTTTCCCGTTCCAGTCCCCGCCTCAGCAAGCAAGTGCGTCCGCGTCTGCATCGCCAACGCAACCGCCTCGCACATCTCCTCTTGCTGCGACCGAACCTCGTACGGCAACCCCGTCACCTGCCGCATCGCCCGAGCCACAGGCCCATCCGGCGCAAGCAACTTCGCGATAATGTTTGCAGAAGGTGTCTGGTCTCTGGTCGGCACGCAACCAAGCGTAAGTTACTCGACAGTTCCGGGCGACACGTGCGGCACGTTTTCAGCGCAGAGACACAGAGATCAAGAGGAAGAAGAGAAAATGCTTAATGCCTCGATGCCGCGTCCCTCGATGCCTTCTTCCAATTCAAACTCTTCTACACACCTCATCCCCCTCCTGATCTCTGTGTCTCTGTGCTGAAAAAAGAACAACCAGCGTCGCCCTAGTCCTACACCCTCAACACCGCAATCCCCGGAAAGTTCCGATACAGCCCGTCATAGTCCAGCCCATACCCCACAACAAACTCATCCGGAATATCAAACCCCACATAATCCGGCTTCACATCAATCTTCGCCTTCCCAGGTTTGCGCAGCAAAACACAAGTGCGCAAACTCGCCGGTTTCTGCTGCGCAATCAACCCCTGCAACGCATGCAGCGTCTGCCCCGAATCCAGAATGTCATCAATCAGCAGCACATGCGTCCCCGCAAGATCGCCCGGCAGCGCCGTCTTCATCTTGACGCCCTTGCTCTCAACACTCGTGCCCGGATAGCTGCTCACCGCGACCAATTCAATATGCAACTTCACCGGCATCTCGCGAATCAGATCCGCGACAAACACCATCGCCCCCGTCATCACCGCGATAATCACCACGCGCGAGTCAGGCGACTGCGGATCATCAATATTGACCCCCGCCCGCCGCAGGTCGCTCGTAATCTGGTGCCCAATCTCATGCACCCGCTGCGCAACCCGGTCGCGTTCAATCAAGATGGAAGAAAAATCGCGTTGGAGTGCCATGGGATGCTCGGGAAGTCGATTCACCACGGAGGACACAGAGAGCACGGAGAGAAAATCAGCGAAGGCCAGTGAGTTGACCCGTCCTGCGAGCTTTACTATATCGTGCCAGCGACTCCTCAATCACCGCATGCGCCTCCGCGATCGGCTGAATGTCATCAACCTCAACTTCCTTCCCTTCCAACATCTTGTAGTCCTCAAAGAACCGACGCAGCATCTTGAAAATGTGCCGCGGAAAATCATCGACCGTCGTCCGCTCGCTATAAATCGGATCCTGCGGCAACACCGCAATGATCTTGTGATCCGGCGCACCCTGGTCAATCATCGTCATCATGCCCACCGCCCGCGCCTCGCACAAGCACAGCGGCGGAATCTCCTCCGTGCAATACACCAACACGTCCAGCGGATCGTCATCTTCCGCCAAAGTCTGCGGAATGAACCCATAGTTCGCCGGGTAATACACCGCGCTGCTCAGCACGCGGTCCAACTTCAGCAGCCCGCTCCCCTTATCCAACTCATACTTGTTGCTCGACCCCTTCGGAATTTCAATCACCGCGCGAAAGTGGTTCGGCAACTCCTGCCCATCAACCGCCGGCGTCACTTCATGCCATGGATGAATCATGGACAAAAGTAGGCACTGGGGGCTGGGCACTGGGCATTGGCAAAGCAAAACGCGGTCTCGTTCTGCCTTCCCAATGCCCAGTGCCCACCTTTAGTGCCTACCTTCCCGCCATGCTCACCATCTCCTACGCCAACTGCCTCGAAGACCGCGTCGCCGAACACGGCATTGACTCCGCAAATCTCGAAGTCGGCTCCGAAGTCTGCCAGGGTTTCAAAACCCTCACGCACAAACTCGCGCAAACCCGCGGCAAAGGCTGGGAACGCTGGCGCGAACTCGCCAACGAACCAATGCGCAGCGAACACACGCGCGCAATCAAAGACATCGTCACCAAGTGCAAAGGCAAGTTCGAGAACCTCGTCGTCCTGGGCATTGGCGGCAGCGCACTAGGCAACATCGCCGTGCAATCCGCGCTCAACCCGTCAACGTGGAACATGTTGTCCACTCCGCAGCGAAACGGCGCACCCCGCCTCTTCGTCATCGACAACGTCGACCCCGCCCTCTTCTCCAGCGTCATCTCCTTCTGCGAACAAAACGGCGGACTCGAAAAGACTCTCTTCAACGTCGTCAGCAAGTCTGGCGAAACCGCCGAAACCGCCGCCCAGTTCATGATCATCCGCGACATGCTCAAGAAAAAGCTCGGCGCGAATTACGCAAGCAACATCGTCGCCGTCACCGACCCCGCCAAAGGCACGATGCGAAAAATCTGCGACGCAGAAAAGTTCACAACCCTCCCCGTCCCCGACGGCGTGGGCGGCCGCTTCAGCGTGCTCTCACCAGTGGGCCTCTTCTCCGCCGCAATGTGCAACATCGACATCGACGCCCTCCTCGACGGCGCGAAAGCGATGGACATCCGCTGCTCACGCGAAAACCTCCTCGAAAACCCCGCCGCACTCCTCGCGTTCCTGTTGGTTGAACTAGGCCAGAAAAAAGGCAAAACCAACCACGTCATGATGCCCTACAGCAACGCCCTCTATCTGCTTGCCGATTGGTACCGCCAACTCTGGGCCGAAAGCCTCGGCAAAGAACAAGACAACAGCGGCCGCGAAGTCTTCGCAGGCTTCACCCCCATCAAAGCCCTCGGCGCAACCGACCAGCACAGCCAAATCCAACTCTACCGCGAAGGCCCCAACGACAAAGTGATCGGCCTCGTCTCCGTCGACGACTTCGGCACTGACGTCACCATTCCCACCGGTCTCGGCGTCGACGCTCTCAAATATCTCGAAGGCAAAAAGATGAGCACGCTCCTCAACGCCGAACGCCGCGCGACAGAGTTCGCCCTCCTCGAAAGCCTCCGCCCCAACTACACAATCCACTTCCCCAAGATCGACGCCCACCACGTCGGCGAGTTCATCATGCTCTGGCAAATCGCAACCGCATACGCCGGCCTGATGCTCAATATCGACGCTTACAACCAACCCGCCGTCGAAACCGGCAAACAAGCCACCTTCGGCCTCATGGGCCGAGCCGGCTACGAAGACCACCTCAAAGCCGTCGAAGAAGCCCTCGCGCCGACCAAGTGGGTGGTGAAGTAGTTCCAATGTGAAGCTCAGGAGGTGCGCTGAATGGCAGGTGTTTTTTATCACGCCGAAGTGGAGACGGACCTTGGAAGCTACAAAGCAGTCGCCGCAGTCGAAGCGAAAATCGAACGCGTGCAGAACGAAGTCGCCGAGTTGATGCTGCCGACCCCGTGGGACTACTTCGCTCGAAGTCTTAAACTCAAAGTGTTCGGACTCCCCGCTTACAAACTTTGGCAAACAGACGTGCTGGCGAGCAAGCGGATAGTGTTGTGGATTGAGTCTTTTGACGGACCCGTATACATTCTCCATGCATGGAAACCAGATCGCTCGGAAAAAACCGAGTTATTGGCATTGGCCCGCTCCCTCATGCACAAAGAAGAACTGCAGCGCAAAGCCAAAGGCAAACGAACCTGAAAGGCTGCAGTGCGTATGATTATTGGTACTTGTGAAATCCTCTGGCGTGCGAAGCGACGCTAAGGGACAATGAAGGACGTGACATATGTCAGCTGTCAAGAGTTCAACTTTGACGTCGCTGTTGGAAGCGAAACCCGCCGCTGGGCTGAAGCGCAATTCGCCTCGGACCGATACTTCGAACGTGAATGACTTGGTGATCAAGCATGGCGGCGAAGTGACGGCACAGTGGCTCGCAAGCTATCTGGAGAGCTTGCCCTCATCCAATCGCCACGTCGTGCAACTGTCACTCGAGATTCTACAGAACCCCGAGAGCGAATCACAGGCGAACAACGCGCGTGCTGCACTGCGAGAGGCACTTGTGGTTCGAACCGCCGAACAAGTCAAACGGAAGTTCCGTCCGGACGCTGCGTGACGTCGTTTGACCCTTCTCCAACTTGCGAGCACTCTCCCCATGCCCCTTTACGAATACACCGCCAAAGAAGACGGCACCAAAATCGAACTCCTGCGCCCCATGAGCCAGGCCGACGCACCAGTCGAAGACCCCGAAGGCAAAGGCCGAACCTTCACCCGCTCTCATTCCGTCTTCGCATCCAAAAACTCCGGCGGCAGCACCTCAACCTCTTGGGGAAGCGGCCACGTCCACTCCGGCACCTGCGGCTGCGGCAAAAAACCCGGCAGCTGCGGCTCGCAGAACTAGTTTCGTGCGAGCCAATGGGTGCTCAGCCATTTTCTTTTTCTAGCACAGAGACACAGAGATCAAGAGTGCAAAGAGAAGCTGATGCAATGATGAGATCGCACGCCGACCCTGACAATAAAATGCACCGTCTCACCGTCTCACCGTCTCACCGTCTCACCGCCTCACCACATCCTCATCCCCCTCCTGATCTCCGCGTCTCTGTGCTGAATTGAAACTCCAAACATCAGCCAGAATTGAAACGCCTTAGATCACCGCCCGCCCAAGGCTCGTAATCGCCCGATCCATCAACCGATCATGCGCCTTCATCGCGTCCACGTTCGCGTCCACTTCGCGAGTCGCATTGGTCACATTCATCAGCGCCTTGAGTTCATCCACCGCCGCCTCTTCAATCACACCCTGACGAATGAGCCCCGAAGCCTCACCCGCCTTGCGCAGCGCCGTCTTCTCCACCTCAAACATCCCGTGCCCGACCTTGCGATACACCGCATTGTCAGGCAATTCAATGAACTTCAGTTTCGCGACCTTGATGTCGTCCATGTAAATCGTGCCGTCGCTGTCAATCTTGATCGTCCCCGTATCCGGCATCACGATCGGCTGATCATTCTCGCTCATTACAGGCAGCCCCGTCCCCGCCATGCTGAGCACACCCTGCTTGTTCCGCACCATCCGCCCATCGCGCGTCAGCTTCTGAGGATTCGCCGAATCCTCGCTGTCCTCAACCACCAAAAATCCCTTCCCCTCAATCGCAACGTCCATCTTCGAGCCCGTCGTCCGCAGCGACCCCTGCTCCATACTCACCCGATTGGGCATGAGCATCGTCCCCGCGCCCAACTTCTCCAGCAGTTCATTGCTGGGCAAGTTCCACACGCCGTCTTCCTGCCGCACACCAGGCCGACTCGCAACCGTCGGAATATCCGCCTTGAACCCGATCGAATCAAGGTTCGCAAGGTTGTTCGCAAAGACCTCTTGTCTATATAAAGAAGTCATGACACCAGACGCGGAAATTTGAAGGCCGTAGGACACGGCGAATCAAGTAGCAAGCGAGGTGCCGTGAGCCGCGTAAAGCGAAAATCGATAAAGCGAAAAATGAAAAATGAAGGCATGGAGGATCGGAATCAGTTGCCCGACTTCCTCCTCCTATTTTCGCTTTTCGCTTTATCGATTTTCGCTTTTCCTCTGGCACCCCCTTCGCGTACCTCTCCCCCGGAGACCCTCCCCTATGGCAATCAATGCGCTTCAATCGGCATCCTCTGCACTTTCCGCGCTCAATACTGCGCTCGACATCTCGGCGAACAACCTCGCCAACATCAACACGGACGGCTTCAAGTCCAGCCGTGCCAACTTCCAAGACCTCCTCTACATCGAAAAAGCCCAGCCCGGCACCCTCAACGCCAATCAAGACGAACGCCCCATCGGCACATACGTCGGTCTCGGTGTTCGCGTCTCCGGCACGCACTTGGACTTTACCCAGGGCGCACCCCGCTTCACCGGCAAACCCCTCGACATCATGATCGAAGGCGAAGGCTTCCTCGAAGTCGCCGTCGAAGATCAGTTGGGTCCGGGCGGTCTCGCGTACACGCGCGCAGGCAACCTGTCGCTCAATTCCGAAGGCGAACTCGTCCTCGCAAACGACCAAGGCCGCCGCGTCCAGCCCGTCATCACAGTCCCGCCCGACGCTCGCACGGTGTCCATCAGCAAAGACGGCAAAGTCAGCGTCAGCCTGCCCGGCGAAACCGAACCACAGGAACTGGGCCAACTCAACCTCACCACCTTCATCAACCCCGCAGGCCTGAAGCAGGTCGGTGAAAACCTGTACGTCGAAACCAGCGCAAGCGGCGCACCCAACAGCGGCTTGCCCGGCGCCGACGGCCGAGGCACCATCTCCTCCGGCTTCCTCGAATCCAGCAACGTTGATCCCACCCGCGAACTCATCGACCTCATTCGAACGCAGCGAGCCTTCGAATTCAACAGCAACTCCATCCGCGCCGCCGACGAAAGCCTCCGCAGCGTCGCACAGCTTCGTCGGTAATTCGTGAAGTCTCTCAAGTGAACGCAAGGTAATTGAACGGTGCACATACTCGCCCGCATCATCGTGAGTCTTCTCCTCGTGGCGTTCGCCACGAGCGATGCGTTCGCGCAGATCGAAGTGCAACTTCGCAAAGCGATCTCCGTGAAGGACGTTGCATCCGTAACCCTCAGTGATATTGCTGAAATCAAAGGGACAAATACCGATCGTCTCGCGTCTCTTGCGTTGCCAAAGGAACTCGGCACGACGACCGGCGACAGCCGCGTCATTGTCATCGACGACCTTCGCAAGTTCATGCTGACCTCTCGCGAAGTGAACTTCGGCGCTATCGCCCTCAGCGGCCAATCCGTCCGCGTCCGCAAACTCATCGAGAAATCGCAGTCCGCCGAACCAACCGTCACGCAACAACCCGCAGACGCGCCCCCCAAAGGCACATCCATCCGCGACGTGATCCCAACTCGCATCGCACTCGAACGCAACGTCCTTGTCGACGATCTCCGCATCACCTTCAACGAAGCCGACCGCGAAGTCCTCGACGCATCCATCGAAGGCCGCTCCTGGAGCATCACGCCCACCGGCGAATCCGACCATCTCCCCCTTCAAGTCCGCATCTACTCCAACGAACAACTCGTCCTCGCCAAGTCCATCCGCGTAGGTGTCGAAGTCAAGAAAGAAGTCGCCATCGCCCTTCGCGCCCTCCGCAAAGGCGAACTCATCGACCCAAGCCTCGTCAAGATCGAATCGCGCTGGATCGCTCCCAGCATTCAAGCGGCTGTCCCCGACACAGTCATCGGCAAAGCCGCACGCACGCAGATCGACATCGACACGATCATCGAGAATCGCGACGCGGAAGAACCCATCGTCGTTCGCAAGGGCGAACGCATCGTCGTCGATTGCATGGTCGATGGCGTGCTCGTCCGTTCGACCATGCGAGCCGGCGCACAGGCAAGAGTGGGGGACGTGATCGTTGTGCAACCTCTGACACTCCCCAAGTCCGCCCGCGACAAGAAGAACAAAGCCAACAAAAACTCGCCCCAGCCCGTGCAATCCGAAGCCACCGTCTACGCCCGAATCAGCAGCCCAGGCCGAGGTGTCGTAACAACGCAGCCCGCTGCTGACGAAACCAACCCGTCCCCCGAATCTCCGAACGCTTCGCGGAGCGAAGCCCCATCTCCAGTTGTCGTGACGCGGAGCGCCACCGACAAGCCCTCGCCGATCGCAAAGTAACGCGACACTCCCGATCGCCTCGTGCCACCGACTGCTGCTCGGAGCGGTCGGTGCCGATCCTGCAACCACGAGCAATTCAAAACGAGAATCAGCATGAGCACCGACAACCGCTTACATCCTTCGTTCCGCCTCGCCGCACTCGGCGTCGTCCTCGCGTCGGCGTTGCTTGTCGTTCCCGCCAACGCCCAAAGCCTCTTCCTCACCGAAGCCGCACCCAAAACCGAAGAAGGCAAAGACCCTGATCCACAGGAGCCCCTCAAGAGCACAAGTCTCACCATGGTCGAGGCCCCAAAGCCCCGCGACTTCGCCATCCACGACCTCGTGACCATCATCGTGCAAGAACAAAGCCGCCAAAGCAGCACGGCGAAGCTCGACACCAAGAAAGACGCAAGCATCAAAGGCAAGATCAACAAACTGCCCGATGTCGCCGACCTCCTTCAACTGATGCTCGACTCGACCGACACCGCCCCGCAGGTAGAAGTCGGCGCCGACGGCCAGCAAAGCTTCAAAGGCGACGGCAAGTACGAGCGCACCGAGCGTCTCACAGACAAAATCCAAGCAACGATCATCGACGTCAAGCCCAACGGCACGCTCGTTCTCGAAGCCAAACGCACCATCGCGAAAGACCAAGAAGTCCAAACGATGGTCCTCTCCGGCATGTGCCGCCGTGAAGACGTCACCGGTTCCAACACCATTCTCTCGTCCCAACTCGCGGACTTGACGGTGGGGGTCGAAAGCACCGGCGAAGTCAAGGACACCGCGAGCAAGGGTTTCTTCACTCGCGTCTTTGAAGTGATCTTCAACTTCTGATCATGCACGTGTATTGAAAAAAAGTGCCACCGACCGGGGGGTGTGCTTTGACAGTCGGTGGCACTTTTTGCAAGATCGGCAATGTCATGCGAAGAATGGTCCACCACCGACAAACAAAGCCTTGTCGGTGGCCCGATCAATGTTTACTTCGAGCTCGAAGCCGCGTTCTCGATGGCCTTGCCACCCGACTTGATGTCCTTGCCAGCGCCTTCGATCGTGTTGCATCCAACGACCACAACGGATGCGACGACAAACGTTGCGAGCAGGCAAGCGAGGCGAATTGAAGTCTTCTTCATGGTTGATGCTCCTAACTCAAAGTACACGTACTCATCCGCGCACCCGCGCGAAGTCCGGAACACTCCGGCCGGATAATTTAGGCAGGCAATGCTGCCCATGTGCCACGCGTGAATCAGGGTCTACGGAATCTCCGCCTCCACCAACAACCCCATCAACGCCATCGACTCCTGCCACCCCGCATAGCAAAACTCCACCGGAATCTGCGGCGGAACATTCTCCTGCGTGATCGTGACATCAGTGCCGCAAAGCACTTTCTTCAGTTCGATCGTCACGCTCATCTCTCCCGGCATCGACGGATCGTCAAACTTGTCCGAGTACCGAATCTTCGAGTGCGGCACCAACTCGCGATACGTGCCGCCAAAGGAGTGCGACGCACCCGTATTGAAGTTCGTGAACGACATCTTGTACGACCCACCCACGCGCACGTCCATGGAGTGCATCGTGCCGGTGAAGCCGTTCGGCGGACACCACTTGCACATCGCGGCGGGATCAAGAAACGCCTTGTACACGCGCTCAGGCGGCGCGCGAAAGACACGATGCAGGATAACTGTGTTGCCGGAACTCATGGAGGAGAGTATGTTCTGTGCCTCATCCTGAGCGACATTACGTGCCACCGACAATGCTCTGATTGTCGGTGGAAGAACGCCCCCGACTCAACTACTCATCTCGATGCCTCGATGCCCCTCATATTGCCCCGATGCCTTCTTCTTCTTCTTCTTCTTCTTCCCGTCCCGTCGCCCCATCGGTCCCATCGGACCCATCAGACCTATCCGTCCCCCCATCCGCTCGCGCCACCACCCACATTTCTCTCTCAAACAACCACCCTTGTGCGCAAAAACACAGTCACGCCCAACTTCCCCCTTGCATTTCCCCCAACCCCACTTCATGATACCGCATGCTCTGGGAATCTCACAACCCGCTCGAATCGCTCCCGCCACTTCCGCTCGAATCACGCCGCCTCATCGCCGCGTTCCTCGACGCCAATCACGACGTCTTCGAACTCGCATGTCATCTTGAGCAAGATGTCTTTGACCTCGTTCAACAACTTTCCGATCCAATCGTCAAATCCTGGATCGCCGCAATGACGGCGATGGAAAACTCCGCCCGCCGCGAACGCGCCCTCCGCACCCTCGACGCCGCCCTCACCAACAGCGCCGACAACGCCACCCTCCGCCGCTGCGCCTCCCGACTCCTGCGCCACTTTGAAATCACTCGCCCCCGCGCTCCGAAATCTTGTTCCCAAAGCATGCAGCCCGGCCGTCAGGCAGCGGCTGACATTGACATCCCTTCCCCACCCGAAACCTCTAATCACACCCTCAATCCCGTCCTCGATCCGAAGGATCAAACGACCATTGCCAAGACTGAACGAAGCGAACCCCTAGAGAGTGCAACTGCGCTCCGTCAATTACCAAATGATCAGGTACATCCACCCAACATCCCACCGCAACTCGCTCCCACGAATTGCGAGATTCCCACTCCACCAACGCCGGACCTGAGCGAGTCTTCGAACGAAGGTCCGGGTGAGCCCAGCCACAATGAACTGCAGCATCTCAAAGAGTCTCACCCACAACTCGCAACGCGAATGCTCCCCGATACCCAGTTCGAAATCCCAGAACCCATGAATTCAAGCCTCCTGCGCAAGAACAACCTGTTAATTATAGAAAACGCGCAGCGTTCGCCGATATACTGCCCTGCCGCGGAAGGCTGTTCCGGCAGGATGCCGGCGCCCGGCAGGTGTACTTGAGCCGCCTGCCAAAGCCCTGTGGTGCTGCCCGAAAAGGATGTCAGGTGGCTCAAAAAGGGATTGACACATGATCAGGATGACGAAATTGAACGGCGGATTGGGCAAAGGAATGCTGGTCGCGGTGCTCGGAATTGCAGCGATTCTCGGTGGCTGCAGCGGCAACAAGAAACAATCAGATCTTGCGATGCAGGAGTCGGCGGAGTTGCGTGAACAGAACGCGACGCTGACGCAGAGCGCTCGCGACAAGGACGCACGCATTGCGGAACTCGAAGAGAAGCTTGCGAACTGCCCGCCTGCTGGTGCGGCGGTTGCGCAGCCTGTGACGAATTGGCAGCCTCCGGTGCAGGGCTACAACCCGCCTGTTTCGCAGGGCAATTCAGGCTCCGAATTCACCGAGACTCGCCCCAACGGCGACCTCGTCGCAACGCTCGCTGGCAACGTCCTCTTTGATTCGGGCAAGACCACGATCAA
Source organism: Phycisphaerales bacterium (assembly GCA_046350435.1). GTDB lineage: Bacteria > Planctomycetota > Phycisphaerae > Phycisphaerales > UBA1924 > BJHL01. The sequence continues at coordinate 63,458 of JAXMAK010000004.1, read as the reverse complement.
GGACAGCGCGAAGAAGCAGCTCGATCGCATTGCTCGCGAAATCAAGACCCAGCACCGCGGCGCGGCGATCCGCGTCGAAGGCCACACCGACAGCGATCCCATCAAGAAGAGCAAGTGGGCCAGCAACGAAGCCCTCAGCCAAGGCCGCGCTGATGCAGTGAAGACGTACCTCGCGAAGGCGGGCGTTCCGACCTCGACGATTCAGTCGATCGGCTTCGGCAGCAGCCAGCCCAAGAAGAGCAAGGCTGAAAGCCGTCGCGTTGAGATCGTGATCACGAAGTAATTGAACTGACAGAATCAGTGTGATTCATCCCGGAAACACCAGCCTCAAAAACTGGTGTTTCTTTTTGCGCGGAGACGTACGCTCTGGTAGTCCGGTGTCGGCACGCGGCTTGCGATACTCCGGCAGTGAAGACCATGTCGCCTTATCTCCAGCGGGTTCTCGAACTCGAGGTTCCCGTCATCGTGCGCCTTGCAGAGCGGCCGATGTCCTTCGACGACGTGCTGAAGCTCGTCCCTGGCTCGATTATCCAATTGGCGAAGTCGGCGGACGCCGATCTTGATCTGTTCGTGAATGACCGCCAGATCGCCAGCGGGAGTGCCGTCAAGGTCAACGAGAACTTCGGCATCAAGCTCACACGCTTGGGCACTCTTGAATCGAGGCTGTCAGCCGCGACTGGCGGCGGAGCGAGCGGCGGCTCGGGCGAAAGCAGCATCGAAGACTTGGCTGAGAAGATGCTTTCGGGCGAATTCTGAACAACCATAGATGCGGGTGACGCGGGTGCAATCCTTGGAGCATCGGCGCCTCTAGACTTGCCTAGCACCTGTTTCGAACTGGATAACCAGTTTGACACAAGTGAGGATCGTTTTCGGACGATTTCGTAGTCAGGCTAAGAGTGCTGCTGGGTTGTCGTGCGCCGTGTGTCAGGCGCGGGTGGCTTGTGGCGCTTGAGGCTCAGTCGAAGGCGGATCAAGGACGATGCCCCGAGACATTCCAGTTGGAAATGGCGACCTGCTGATCACGTTCGACCGGCTCTACCGCGTCCGTGATATCTATTACCCGCACGTGGGGCAGCACAATCACACGGAGCCCAGCTACATCCAGCGGTTTGGCGTGTGGGTTGATGGCAAGTTTGCTTGGATTGAGGATTCGGGGTGGAAGCGAAGTCTCGCGTATGAAGAGGACACTCTGGTCACGCGCGTGGTGCTTCGGCATGACTTGCTGGGTCTTGAGATGACTTGCAATGACGCGGTGGACTTTCACGAGCCGGTGTACTTCCGGCGGTGTGTCGTGCGCGACTTGCTGGGCAAGGATCGGGATGTGCGTGTGTTCATGCACTGGGACTTGTCCATCAAGGGCAATGCGGTGGGCGACACGGCGAACTATGACCCGGCGACGGCGAGTTTGGTTGTGTATAAGGACGACGCGTACTTTTTGTTCAACGCGTGCGATGAGAATAAGTGCGGGATTGACAATTGGGCGATTGGGACGAAGCGTGTGCGCGGTGCGGAAGGCACTTGGCGCGATGCGGAAGATGGACAACTGGGTCGCAACGCGATCAGTCAGGGCAGTGTGGACTGCACGGTTGGGTACAACTTGCAGGTGCCGGCGAAGGGCACGGCGTATGTCACGGCATGGATGGCGGCGGGCAGATCGCACGCGGATGTGAAGGCGCTCAATCAGCGGATTTTGGAAGTGGGCGCGGATCGCATGATTGCGCGGACTGCTGCGTACTGGAAGTTGTGGGTTCGCAAGGATGTGCCGGGGATGGAGAAGTTGCCGGCGCGGGTTGTGGACATGTTTGTTCGCAGTCAGTTGGTGTTGCGAACGCAGGTTGATAATGGCGGCGCGATTATCGCGGCGAACGACAGCGACATTACACAGTTCGGCGGCGATCACTATTCGTATTGCTGGCCGCGTGATGGTGCGCTGGTGGCTTATTCGCTGATTTTGCTTGGGCAGAGCGAGTTGTCGCGGAACTTCTTCCGGTTCTGTTCGCGTGCGCTTAATGGCAATCCGTACTTCCTGCACAAGTACAACCCGAGTGGCGAACTGGCGAGCAGTTGGCATCCGTGGATGATTGAAGGTCAGCGCGTGTTGCCCATTCAGCAGGACGAAACGAGTCTGGTGATTTGGGCTTTGCGCAAGCACTTCGAGAACTTCAAGGATGTTGAGTTCATCAAGAGTTTGTATAAGCCGCTGGTGGTGAGACCTGCGGATTGGATTTTGAGTTATCGCGATATCAATGGGTTGCCTAAGCAGAGTTGGGACCTTTGGGAAGAGCGGCGCGGGATTCATGTGTTCACGGTTGCGGCGACGATCGGTGCGCTTCGCGCGGCGGCGGCGTTCGCGCAGGACTTTGGTGAACTTGATCACGCGCAGCGGTATCGCGAGGGTGCGGACCGCATGGTTGTCGCGCTCAAGAAGCATCTGTGGCATCCGGAGCAGAAGCGGTTCTGTCGCATGGCGATACCGCTTGCCAATGGCGGGTATCGCCTTGACATGACGGCGGACAGTGCGAACTTCGCGCTGTTTGCGATTGCCGGGTTGTCGCCCACGGACCCGATGGTCGAGGGCGAGATGCGGGAGAGTCAGCGGCGGCTCACGGTGCGCACGGGCGTTGGGGGATATGCGAGATACGAGCGAGATTATTACCACCAGATCGAGCGCGATCGCGTGGATCAGGTGCCGGGCAATCCATGGGCGATTTGCTCACTGTGGCGTGCGCAGTATGTGATTGCGACTGCGAAGACGTTCAGCGAACTCGAAGAGGCGCGAGGCTTGCTCGAGTGGTGCTGCTATCGCGCGGAAGAGTCGGGCGTGCTGGCGGAGCAGTTCCATCCGCACACGGGCGAGCCGATTTCGGTGTCGCCTTTGACCTGGAGTCATGCGACGTATGTCATTGCGGTGTGCGAGTACTTGCTCAAACTGGCGCAGCTTGAGGCGGCGGAGCGGGCGGGGACGCGGGATAGTGGAGAGTTGATTGCGGAGGGGACGTAGCGGTGGCGGAGGCGTCCTCGCCTGTGACGGATGCAAGTTGACGCTCGGGCACAGGCGGGGACGCCTGTGCCACCTTTCATCGTGCGGCTGCTCGGGCTTCCCAACTCCATGCGAAGTTTGGATCGAGGACCTGCACTTGTGCATCTTTGATGAGTCGGCGAGTGATGGCGTCCATCGCGAGGCGTTCGAGTCTTGCTCGCAGTTTTGCTTCGGCCTTTGCGCTGTCCATCGTTTGAGTTGCGGCGACGTCGCTTTCGCGGAGAATCACGCCGAAGCCCGACGGGAGTGCGAGGACATCGCTGACTTCGCCTGACTTCAGGGTTGTGAGAGCATTGCGGAGAATCGCGGGTAGTGTTGGGTCTTGAGGACTCACGCTGGTGATCAGACCTCCTGCGGGGGCGGAGTTGTCGATAGACTGTTCCATCGCGAGTGTTGCGAATCGAACTATTCGCGGTTCGCCGGCAGCGGCGACGACGTTTGCGCGGAGAGTGGCGGCGGCGACTTGTGTGGGGAGCACGGCGAGGCGAATGCGAACGCGGGGGCCGTTCACGTAGGCTTCTTCACGCGTCAGCATTTCGGGCGTGATGGTGACTTGCTCTTGCGCGAGTGCTCGCAGCTTTGCATTTCGGGCGAGGAGTTGATCGAAACGTGCGGGCCCGAGGCCCCGACGTACGCGCAGGTCGGCGAGCATTTCGGCGGCTTGATCGATTGAGACTTTGGCTTCGTCGGCGATTGCTTCAACCAGTTTCGTGCGTTCCGCGTCGATGGCACGCTGGTCGATCGAGAGTCCGCTGGTAGTGATGGCTTTGTTGAGCATTGCGTCCACTGCAAACTCTTCGATCGCGATGCCGCCGGACAACTCGGCGACTTGCGGGAGGATTGTGTCGGCGAAGATCGGCTGATTTGCGATGAGGGCGATGGGGCGAGATCGCTGTGAAGCAGGTAGAGACGGATTTTCTGTACTCGCAGGCGCGGCGGTCACGCGAGTGGGGGAGTTTGCGGCGCCTCGGGACTTGCAGCCTCCGCAAGCCAAAATGCACGTGGTTGTGAGGGCGATTGTCGCGAACGTGGGGGAACAAAGACGCGTGATCATGCTGAGTGGTATGCGCGAAAAGCCGCTTCGTTTTGCCGCGATGTTGCGTAACCTAAAGGGTCCGGAAGTCGCCTGCTGTGTGCCGGGTGTTTTGCAAAGGAACCACCATGAAAGTGTTTGTCGCCGACAAGTTTGAAAAGGCCGGTTTGGATGGGCTCAAGGCGCTGGGGTGTGAGGTCTTGAACGATCCGAATGCGGGTGCGACTGGTTTGGCGGGGCTTGTTGCGACACACGATCCTGAGGTTTTGATTGTTCGGTCGACGAAGGTGCAGGCGCCGGTGTTTGAGGGCGCAAAGAAGTTGAAACTGATTGTGCGTGCGGGCAGTGGCGTGGACAATATTGATGTGCCGGCGGCGAGCAAGCACGGGGTTGCGGTGTGCAACTGTCCGGGGATGAACGCGGTGGCTGTAGCGGAACTCACGATGGCGCTGATTTTGTGTTGCGATCGACGTGTGGCGGATCAGTGCTCAAGTGCGAAGGCGGGCAAGTGGAATAAGAAGGAATTTGCGAAAGCGAAGGGGCTCAAGGGGTTGACGCTTGGTGTTGCGGGGACGGGCGCGATTGGTAAGGAAGTGATTAAACGCGCGAAGGCGTTTGGGATGAATGTGGTTGCGTGGTCGGATCATTTGACGCCGGCGGCGGCGCAGGAAATCGGGTGCGAGTTTGGCGGCACGCAGCCGGCGCACTTGATTGACTTTGCGAAGCGGTGTGATGTGGTGTCGGTGCATATTCCGCTGGTGGAAGGCACGAAGAAGTTGTTTGGCAAGCAGTTCTTTGATGCGATGAAGCCTGGGTCGTACTTCATCAACACGAGCCGAGGCGGTGTTGTGGATGAGGCGGCGCTGCGCGAGGCTGTGAAGTCGAAGAACCTGCGTGTTGGGCTGGATGTGTATGACCCGCAGCCGACGGATACGGAATCTGCGTGGCAGTGCGAGACGGCGAACTTGGCGGGCGTGTACACGACGCATCACTGCGGAGCGAGTACGGATCAGGCGCAGATGGCGGTGGCTGATGAAGCGGTGCGGATTGTGAAGGTGTTCAAGGCTGAGGGGCGGGCGGAGAATTGTGTGAATGCGGAGGCGGTGAAGGGGCGGTGATGCTCAACGATGTTTGGTGGTTGCTTTCAGCACAGAGACACAGAGATCAAGAGAAAAAGGAGCGAGCGCTTTGTGCGGCGCTTGTGATGATGAGCTCAGGAGGAGCGTCATGACTTCTTTTTTCTCTTCACAACCTCTTCTTCCTCTTGATCTCTGTGTCTCTGTGCTGAAAAAAGCAGTCTCAGGACGCAGAGATTGATCCAACATCAGAAGTGCTGGCTTGCGGGGCGTACGTTGATCCGCCCCACCAGCGATTGCCCCACAGCAGCAAGTTGAAGACTGGCCAGGCGAGGTGCCAGTGGGTTTTGGCGAGGCTGACAACGGTGTCGACGCCTTCGCGGGAGAAGACATGCGTCGCGAAGTCGCTGTTGAGGAGGGAGTCGCATCCTGTCGTGCGCGAAAGTGAATCGAAGAAGCCTTCGGCGGCGATCCACTTTTCGAAGGGCAACGGGAAACTTGCTTTGGGGCGTTGCAGGATGTCGTGCGGGATGATGTCGTCGAATGCTTGACGGAGGACTCGCTTGGTTCGCATCGCGCGTGTGCGGTCGGTGTCGAACTTCGCGGAAATCGGGAGCGATTCGGCCCAGTCCATCACTCGTGCGTCGGCGAAGGGCGTGCGGCCTTCGACGCCTGCGAGCATCGTGGCGGTGTCCATGCGTTGCAGCAACCCCAGCAAGTTGACTCGGCGGAGGAATCTTGCGTGAGGTTGCAAGGGATGTTCATTTTCGCGTTCGGCACTTGCTCGCGCGAATTCTTCGCGATACCAAGTGGGGAGTGATTCGTCGCGTGCCGCTGCTTCGAATGCTTCATCGGAGAGCAGCGATGACTTTGCGTCGACGGGGACCCAGGCGTTGGCGTTGAGCGTGAAGAAGCCGGGATCGACGCCGCCTTGTTGTTCGTAGGCGAAGGCCATGTCGAGGGCGGTGTCGTAGCCGCAGAAGAGTTCATCGGCGCCTTCGCCGCTGAGGCCGACGACGCAGCCTTGTGCGCGGAGCAACTTGCTGACGGCGTGGATGGCGACTTCGTTGGGCGTGCTGAGAGGCAGGTCCAGTTGTTTGACCATGCTGGGCCATGCGGTTGTAAAGTCTTGTTGAGTGATGGCGGCTTCGTGATGGCGAGTGCCGATTTGCTTTGCGAATGCACGGGCGAATGCGAAGTCGGGGCCTTCGATGTCGCCATCGCGTGCGCCTGCGCAGAAGGTTTGCAGTTGCTGGCCTTGAGAGCGGACTTTTTCTGAAGCGATTGCGGCGATGATTGCGCTGTCGAGGCCTCCTGAGAGCAATGCGCAGCGTGGGACGTCGCTTTCAAGGTGTGCGTGCACGCTTTCGATGATGACGTTGCGTGTGCCGTTGATGGTGTCTAGTTCGGAAAGATTGGTTTTGATCGCAGGACGTGATGAACTTCGGTTCGGCGATAAGTTTGAAGTGACATCGGCGGACGCAGGTGCTCTCGTCGAAAGGTTGCACATCAATGTGTCGCTTTCGAGATCAAACGACAGCGTTTGGCCTGGCAACACGGCTCGGCAGCCGCGGAACATTGTGCGTTCGCCTAGCGTTGTGCGAATTGTCGTGAGATACGCGCTCACTGCGATCATGTCGGGTTGAGGCGACATGTTGGTGAGCATGGAGACGAGCGTGACGAGCGCAGGCAACTCGCTGGCGAAAGCGACGTGGGTCACGCCTCTCGCGACGACTCGTGAGTAATACAGCGGCTTGATGCCCAGCGGATCGCGAGCGAGCAGAAAACGATGGTTGCGGAAGTCGACGTAGCCCACGGCGAACATGCCGCGCAGCAAACGCGGATGCGTCGTCGCGGATTCGCCGAACTCCATCAAGGCACGGCCCATCCATCTCGCGTCCGAGCGAGCGTCGGGCCATGATGCGCCGCGGTCACGCAGTGTTTCGCGAATCTCGCTTGTGTTGTACAACTCGCCGTTGTAGACAAGCACGCCGGCTTGTTTACCTTGTGAGTCATCAAAGTGCATTGGCTGTGCGCCTGCGCCCGACGGGTCAATCACTGCGAGGCGACGATGGCCCAGCAGGACATGGCCGCCATCCCAAACGCCCTCGGAATCAGGGCCGCGATGAGAGAGGAGTGAGAGCGCGTGTGAGAACGAATCGCGGGACATTGCGACGCGTTCGTTGCGAGGACAGACGATGCCGAGGATGCCGCACACGTGTGTGTATATCGGGTTGTGGCGATTGAGAACAGTACTTGCTGCGGGATTTTGATGAGTGCGGGGTTGTGGTGAGGTATCAGAAACCTATTTCACCACAAAGGCACGAAGAACACAAAGAAAAGTGCCGGGGTAGCGGCGAGAGTGCATTGGTGCGTGTTGCAGAAACATTCGATTCGTCGTTCTCGGATAGTGTTTGGTTGTACTTGTGTTGTAGAAAAGATGATTAACCACGGAGATCACGGAGAGAAAAGAGGCTTGAGTTTGTGTTTCTCCGTACCGTTTATGGTGCATGGGCTTGAGACGAAGAATGTCTACAGAGCAAACATTGCTTTTCATTCACAACAAAAAATTGGCGATTGGTTGATCGGTGATGAGCAAGGAGTTGTCGAAAAACTAGCGTTTTTCTGGTGCAGGCTGCTGCTCGTTTGCTTTGAGGCGTTTTTGATATCGCTCGAAGACGCGGCGAACGAGATCGGCGTGCTGATTGGGGACGCTTTGGCTTTCGATGCCGCGCTCTGCGCCGGCGGCGGCTTGTTTGAACTGTTCGTCGATGGTTGCGTTGGATCGAGAAACCGGTGACGTGCGTTCGTCGCCAAGGAAAATATCCGCGATCGTTCGCTGCGCTGATTCGCGTTCGGCGGCGCGAGCGTCGACCGGTGTGGTGTTTGTTGTGTTGAGCGGTTGGGATGTCGCACCTCGTGCTTGTCGCGTGCCGCGGGTTCCTGGATTGTCTGATGTACCGTCGGCGGAATCTTGCGGACGAGCGTCATCGCGTGTGCCGGGCTGGATGCCTTCGGGCGCGCGATTGTCGCGTGAATTGTTGTGCTGAGTGCGATCGTTCTTGGCGAAGTCGGGAATAGGACGGTTTTGATCGCGAGTATTTGGCTGCGGGCCCCTGCCGTCCTTCGCGAGTTCTTGTGCGAGTTTTTCGAGTTCCTTGCGTTGCTGCGGGCTCATGGCGTCGAGCATTTTGCGTGCTTTGTCCTCCATGTCTTGCGATTGCTGGCTGTACTTTTCGGCCTGCTTTTCCAATTGCTCACGCATCTGCGGGTTCTTGCGGAGTTGCTCTGCGAGTTTGCGAATGGCGTTTGCGTCGGGCGGTGTGTCGGACTTTGTGCTTGAGTTGTCGGATGATTGATTTTCTGAAGTTAGCTCTTTTGGCTGGCGTGCGGAATCGCTTTGGCGTCGAGCCGACTGTTTCTGTGGGTTATTTGTTTTTTGAGCGTCGTCAGATGTGGGCTGCTTGCTTGCGGGGGTTTCGGACTTGTCGGATTTGCCAGAGTTGACGTCGGAGTTGTTGTCGCGTTGTGATGGATTTTCAGACGACTTCGGAGACTTTTCTTGAGTGCTCTTGGTTTCTTTGCCTTGTTGATCTTGTTTTGGCTGTTTGCCTGAGTTGCTCGGATCTGTGTTCTTGCGTGCGTCGGACTGTTGTTCGTCACGAGAACTCTGAGATTGGGTGGGATTATCTTGTTGTTCAGATGACTGTTGATTTTGGTCGCCGGATTTTTTTGATTGCTGCGCGGCATCGCGTTTATCCGCGACTTTGCGGTCGGCGGATTTGCCATCAGGGTTTGGTCTCTCGCTTTGGTCTTTTGAACTGGCTTGTTTGTCAGTTGATGGTTTATCCTGAGGGGGTTGGCTGTTGGTTTGCTCAGTTTTCTTTTCGGTCAGATTGTTTGAATCGGGCTTTTGAGTAGTTTGCTCGCCGGATTGTTTTTGTTGCTGTTGTCGTTGTTGTTGTTGGTTGGAGTTGGCAGTGTTTTTGGTTGCTTGGTTTTTACTTTTTTCAGCCTGATCCGCTGACGCGGTTTTTTCCTTGGACGCGCTGTCGGATGGATTGTCTTTCTTTTGTTGTGAAGGTGGATTCTTTGAGTCTTGCTTGGTTGGCTGGCTTGTTCGCGACGATTCCCGTTGAGTCTGGTCAGTGACCTTGCTTGCTGGCTTCTGTTCGCTCGCTGGGTTGTTGTTTGACTTTGATCCGTCGCTCGACTGTGGCGAGGCTTGCTCAGGCTTCTTTTGATCCGCATTCGATGAATCAGCAGCAGATTGGCGCGTCGAGGATGATTGCTGTTGCTCGGCGATCTTCGTTGTTTCGCGTTGGTCGTTGCTGTTGGAGTTTTGATCGATGCTGGACGACTTCTGGTCCTTTGTGGCATCACCTTTTTGCGAGGAATCGCTTTCCGGTGACGAGGACTTCTGTTCGTCGTTGTGTTTTTGCATTTGCTGGTTTTGTTGCTGCGTTGTGGTTGTCTTGCTGCCTCGTTCGTTCGATTGTGTTTGATCGCTGGTTCGCTGCTCGCTGGGTTTGGGTGAATCGGAAGCCTGTTTCTGGGTGTTTGATTGATCGTTAGATCGAGATGTGTTTCCGTTCGAGGTGTTTGACTGATCGCGCTGATCGGACGTGTTTGATTGATCACTTTGTGAAGATTGTTGGTTTTTGCTCTTCTCTGGTTGTGCTGAGGATTGCTGTGGTGAACGATCGCGCTGGCCGTCAGGTTTCGACTGCTGGTCTTGTTTCGTTTGAGTTGTTTGTTGCGATTGTGAATCGCCACGCTGCGAATCGGGCTGTGATGTCGGCGATGGGTTTTCGGCTTTGTTTGGTTGAGGCGTCTGTTTGTCCTGTTCGCGCTGAGGTGAAGTGTCAGCAGGGTTGTTCTGCTGGTCAGATGTGGTCTGCGATTGTGAGGGGGGCTGTGACTGCTGTTGTGCCTTCTTTTGTTCGCGTGAGGTAGATTCTGGAGTCTGGCTGGAATCTTGCTGACTCTGCTTGGCCTCGTCTTCCCTCTTCTGTAATTCCTTCGCGGCTTGTTCGAATGCGTCGCGGAGTTGCTGTGTTGCGGATTTCGCCGGCGGGTTGTTGTTGCTCGTGGCTGGTTGATTGTCGGGCTTATGTGAGTTGGTGTTTTGTGAAGCGGATTCGTCTTGTGGCGTCTTCGGAAGACCGGACTTGCTTTTTTGAGACGTGTTTGACTGGTTCTCGTTTGCTTGATTTGTTGCGGCGGGTTGAGGATCGCGGTTTGGCTGTTCAGTTGAGTTGTCTGGAGTCTTTGAAGAAGTGGAGGTGTTTGGGTTTGTCGCTGGGGATTGAGACGTATTTTCGCGACTTGTTTTGTCTGGATCTGTCGATGTCTGATCAGCGTTTCTTGCGAGTTCCCTTTCTTTTTCCCACTTTTCCAATGCGTCGGCGAATTCGCGCAGTGACTTGGCGGCTTCTTCGCGTTCGGTGTCGGACATTTGTTCTGCTTCGCGAGCGAGCGATTCGGCGGCGTCTGCTGCGCGGGATTCGTCGCCTTCGGCGAGGGCTTGTGCGAGGTCTTTGGCGGGGCCGCTTTGCAGCGAGGCGGACTTGCGTTCGGCTTCTTCGCGAAGTGCGTCGATTGAATCGGCGTCGTCGCGAGCGATTTGGGCTTCGTCTTTCAGCGACTCTGCGGCGTCGGTCAATGTTCGCGCGGCGTTTGAGACGTCGGCGGTGCTGGCGTTTCCTTTCGCCAATTGCTGTTCGAGTTCTTCGGCCGCTTTGAGGGCGCGTTGTGAGGCGGGGTCGTTTGCCTGCTGCAGCGCCTGCTTTGATTCTTCGACGACGTCGCGAACGGATTCGGCTTGTGTTGCGGGCAAAGCCTGTGTGAAGGTACTTGCTGGTTGCGAGGAGGCAACGCGTGGAACGAGAAGCCAGATGCACGCGGCGAGTGCGGCTAGGCCGGGCGTGGCGGACCAGTGCCATTGCATTTTGGCTTTGCTCATCGCGCGGGGATCAACTCGGCGGGCGAGGTCTTCTGCGTCTTGAATGGTGAGTGCATCGAAGGGTGAAACGCCTCGCTCACTTTCACTGATTTCAATGGCGCTGGAAAGGCGGTCTTGCAGTTGCAGAGATTCGTCGAGCGACTTCGCTCCGGCTCCGATTGCATCTCGCTTGAGCCAAGCGGCGACTGTGCCGGCGAGGCCTCCGGCGAACATGGCTGCTCCGGTGATGATTGCCCACCCTGCGCCGGCGGCGTTTGCCCAGTAGTCAGGCAACAGGCCTCGCCAAGACTCGTGACTCCAGAGCAGTTTGGCCCAGTTCCAGGAATCAGGGACGACGCGTGATGCGAGAGCGAGGAGGACGGCGGCGCCGGCGCCTGCGAAAACGCCAACGCCCACGTACTTCAGCATGCGGTGACGAAGCAAGCGTCTCGCCGCGCGTCGGCTGACGTTGAGCGTGTTTGGGATTGCGGGTGTCTGGGCCATAGGCGTTTCATCGACACAAGTGCTTGTACAACATTGTATCGAAAAAAGGGCGGCGCAGTTCGTAGTGGTGCTTGGTTTGACAGGGCGAGGAGCGGCGAGTGACAGAATGATGACGAAAAAGAAGAACCCCGCTTTGAACGGGGTCCTTGGAGGAGTAACGAGCCCTGTTTCTGTCTGAGTGTTCTTACGCCACAGAGCCCGTCATCAAGTGATCCTGATTTTCAGCCTTTTCACCGACTTTCGCTCGGATGAGAGCGACTTTGGTGCCTGAGGCGAGTTTGCCAATCTTCTGAACCTTGGCCTGAGTGCCGCCTTCGATGATGGCGATCTGACGGATGATGTTGTTGTTTACGTCCAATTCGACTAGGCGATAGTTGTCGCCGGCAGTTGTCGGCAACTTTCTCGTGGCAATTCGTGCGTCGTCCCAATCCGGATGTGAGTAGATGGTGACTTCGCCACCGAAAGTTTCGTCCGATGATGTCAGGATGCTTCGGCTGGTTGCAGCGTCGAAGATCACGTCTGCGAATTGAGGACCAAAGCTGCTCGCGTACCTCGTGAGAAAATCGTTCTCGTCCACGCGGATCTTGCTGCGAACGTTGCTGTCATAGACGTAGAAGAATGCACCGCCCAGAGCGATCACGGCCGCGATCAAACCAAATGAGGCTGTGCGCCAACCAGATGAAACTTTGCGACCGGACAAACCGTGTTGTTCGCGCAGGAGCGAAAAGTCGTCTGCGGCGATTGATGCATCGATCATCGCGGCCTTGACGGAATCCATCACTCGTGCCTTAAGATCAGCCGGAACCTCGGCTGAGGGCAGCAACATTTCACCACCGGCCCATCTTGCCTGTTCCTCGATCACGTGGCGGCGAACTTGCTCGGGTGCTTGCGAAAGAGCACGCTCGAATTGAGCATGGTCCTCCGGATCAAGCAGCCCCAGTGCCGCGAGGTTCGAGTTTTCAAGCAATTCACGCAACGTCATACAGCAGACTCCTCGCCCGTTCTTTCTCGCAGCCTCACGAGTGCCCTGCTGAGGGCGGACTTGATAGTCCCCAGCGGGGTGTTGAGCTCTTCACCAATCTGTCGAAGCGTTTGTCCGCCCAGATAGGCCCGCATGACAACGGTCCTCTGCAATTCGGGCAAACCCTCGATCCGTTTCATCAAAATTCGCATGCGATCATCCGTGTCCATGCGACTCTGAATCTCCGCTGCCTCTGGCGCTGCCATGGACTGCGGATGATCCAACGACGTCGGTCGAAGCCGAGCTCGACTCCTTCGGAGCTTGTCGACCAAGTGTCGCCGAGAAATCAGCATCACCCAAGTGACAAGCGCGGCTTTTTCGTCGTCGTAACGTGCTGCTGTTCTCCACAGCCTCACGAAAACTTCCTGCACTGCGTCCTCGGCTTCGGTCTTGCTGGGCATGGACTGCATCGCCATGCGGAAGACCAGCGAACCAAAGCGATCGAAAAGTTCGGCAATGGCGCGTTCGTCGTTGGCAGCGACTCGCTGCATCAACGCTCGGTCCGCCGGACCATTATGCTGGCTCCGAAAAGAGCCCATTGCCGTGCCCTTTCTAATGGCATGCAAAGTAGCCTTTGCTTGCCATCTGTGATCCGTTCGAGAGAACGGATGGAAGGCTCACCGACCTTCCTAGACTGGTACTGATACGCGTGTGTTGCTGATTGGATGCGGCGAACTCTCTAAGTTGCGACCAAAAACTGGTTGGTGCATCAAAGTGTTCGCTGTCTTTTCGGGTACGGTAATGAGTGGGATTGAATTTCAGAATCCCATGTTTGTTCGCATTGTGTACGGACATGTAGGTGTTGCATAAAAATGTAAAATCAGTTAAGATGTGGTACGTGGCTTGTAAATCCACGACACAACTTCAACAGAGAGTTGTGTTCTCGAGAGATCAAACAGGGGTCGTCACCAGATGGTGATGCGTAGGGCACATATCCGCAACAGCAGACGCGACGAACAAGTTCGGGCGCGGCGTGCATTCACGTTGCTCGACCTCATAGTGTCAATTGCTGTTATTACGTTGTTGGTCTCGCTCTTGTTGCCCAGTCTGTCGTTCGTGGCTGAATCAGGGCGGCGCGTTGTGTGCCAAAGCAACCTTCGACAGGTTGGTATCGGTCTCTTGGGATACGCAGAAGATAACAAAGGGTTGCTTGCTCCGAGTGTGTACTTGCAGAACGGACCTGGCAGGTCGTCGTTTGAGCCTCAGTCGATGATCGCGCTTCGCGTGCCGCCTGAGCGACAGACTTTTGACACGACGTGGGACGGCCTAGGACTTTTGTACAAAGCCGAGATCGTGGATGAGCCAAAGGTGTTCTATTGCCCGTCGCACCAGGGTGGCTATCGGTTCAATGATCAGGCAGATGCATGGCGTGCGCCTGAGGGGGAGATCGTGGGCAACTTCCAGTATCGCGGCCAAGGACCTGCGACGAATCGTCGAGCGAATGGTGTCACACCGATGACTCGCTTCTTGGCGGAAATAGATCCGGCTCAGTCGAGTTTGATTTCGGACGGGTTGCGCAGCCGGATCGAATTCAATCACACGCAAGGTGCGAACTTCTTTCGCGCAGATATGACCATCCGATGGTTCAATGATCGCGGTCAGCGATTGTTCAGCCGATTGTCGCACGACAAGGATGAAGCGCAGGCCAGCGTCATTCAGGACGCTTGGGATCGCATGGATCGGGCTTCTCAAAGCACGACTGTTGAGCAAGACGAATAGTTTTTCAATAGCTAGGAATGGGAGCTCAGTTGGGCGATGTGGCCTGACGCGTTATGTCGTGGCTATGCGACCGGTTGGATGGATTGGCATCCAAACATTCAGGTAGAATCGTGCGTGGCGGGTATTGCCGCACATTAGTATCTCGCAGTTTGTAGGATTTCAACATGGTTGAACAAACAGTTCTTCGTCGTCATTTTTCATCGGGTTTGTCGTATGACGAGTACGTTGCGAGTGGGTCAACCGATCAGCAAACGTCGTGGAAGGCTGCACGTCAGCGAGTTGGTTTGTCGAGCACGCAGCAGTCGCTGCTGGGGTCGTTCGTCCGTGACCTTCATGTGCTCGTGATCTCGGGTACATGGTGCGGCGACTGTGTGCATCAAGTGCCGATGATTGATGCGATTGCGAAGGCTTCGCCACGGATCAAGGTTGCATATCTCGATCGCGACAAGCATATTGATCTTTCGAATCAGGTGAAAATCTGCGGCGGGAATCGTGTGCCCACGGTTATTTTCGCGAACGAAGACTTTGATTTTCTTGCGATCTATGGCGACAAGAGTTTGGCTCGACTCCGAGCGACGGCGATGAAGAGCCTTGGTGCTGCGTGCGCGGTGCCAGGGGCGTTGTTGGCGCAGGATGAAGCAGCGGCGACGTTGCAAGACTGGGTTGATCAGTTTGAGCGTTCTCACCTCATTGCGAGACTTTCGACGAAGCTGCGTGATCGGCATGGCGACTAAAGGCGCGTGGCTTTCCAAGATACAAAAGAACACAGGCCGCCCCTGCGGAGGCGGCCTGCACGTTTCTCGTGTGTGCGAAGCATGCGAAGCACGTACGCACATGAGCCGTAGGTCTGGGGCCAGCCGAGCGTGATGCGTCACTTCGGACGTCTGTCACGACACAGCGTGCTCCGTCGAGCCTGCCTTGCGGCGGCCCCATTCACACATCTGGAGATCGCTCCGATGCGTGCTGACAGTAAGATTGAATCACTGGATCACCTCCTTGTTGAAGAGGCCAACTTCCCAAGCCGACAAGCGGGTGTCCACCGCTCCGCCTGGCTCCACACGCCGGACCGTCGCCCGGCACACTCGCAATAGGCACACGCCCACGCGGGGTTCGGGATCGCTCGCACAGGTTGGGCCTTGGCAGCCCTGCGCGTGCATCATCCGAACACGAACAGTCTAACAAACGATACGCGAAGCTGCAAGTGGCGGTTCACGATTTTTCGGCTGGATTTCTTGCTGCAAGCCAGCGACGTTCGAATAACAGCATTCGCCGACCACTCTGTTTGAGGCATCCAACGGGGTGAACAGGAAAGTTCACGGCCTAAAGACAGGGGCCTTCCGCATACATGCGCAGGAACGCTTCGATGTCCTGCGGGTCGAACACGGATTGGTCGTTGTTGAAGTCGATGTCGTTGCACGTCGCAGTCGCGGGGATGCACGAACCTTCGCTGTACCTGCTGAGGAATGCGTCGATGTCCTGCGGATCAAAGATGCTGCCATCGTTGTTGAAGTCGATGGAGTCGCATCCGAAGGGGGGAAGCAACAGGCTCGCGCCGAACACGCACGAACGAGTTTCGTCTGAGACTGTGAAGTCGGCGTGGAATCGGAAGTTGTATCGAGCTGGCGGAAGTTGACCAAAGAGATTCACATACACGGATTCGTTTGATTGCGACACGTACACGTCATTGCCTGTGGAAAGGTTTCGCAATCGAATATGGAACGAATCGACTGCTGCGGCGTTTGTCGGTCGAGGAAGAGCTTGCAGCTGGTACGGCGTAGAAGTAAATAGCTCAAAGTCGACATCGATATCGACGTGATTTTCACCCGTCACCGGTTGTCCATTATCGTCTGTGCCCCCCTCGCCCTCACATGTGCCGGCAACACGCAATGCGTTGCTGTCGAGGATGCTGGTGATCGTCGTTCTCGCGCGATTGGGTCGAGGTCCAGTTGGCGAGACAAACAAGGTGTTGTTCTCGAGCGTCTGGATGAAAGGTAAAAAGTCGGGGGCGTGTTGTGTGAGCGTTGTGCCGTCGGCGCTGGTTGCGATCGTGATGTTTCGGCGCTGATCCAGCAGTTGCCATTGAGCCAACGCTTGCGATGAGCACAACGCAAAGACGCCCGCCGCCATAGGCAGGAGCATTCGCTTCGAGATGCCATTTGATCGACTCATGGTGTTTGCAGAACGCTTTGCGTTACGTTCTGGATGTTGCAACTTCAATCTCCGTTCAACCAAGCTTTCATTTGCCGACTGATGCACACTCCATGCGACAAAATGTGCTAATCAGATGCAGATGTGCCTGAGCCAATCGGGAATTTCAATGAAATTGCTGTTTTCCACCTATGAAGGTGTTGACACTGTTATAGGGCGAAGCGAGAAGGACACAATAATCGCCTTTAGCCAGGTCGTATCCCACGCATCGCTTGCTGCACTCGCTGCACTTCCAACTTAGTGACGTGCTGCAGGGTGGCTCGGCTGATTCGCCATTCGCTTGCGCTCTTGGTGAAGCCTGCGCAGTGTTCGGTCATGCAGCGGTAGAGAAGTTTGAAGGCTTCGCGTGGTTGGCGGACTTTGTCCAGGGCTTCGAGGATGTCCTGTCGGGTCACGTCCTCCGCGAAGAGTGACAGCACGTCCAAGTGTCCAGCCTCCGGAACGCGGCAACTGTTGAGGCGCGAGTCGCACAGGTCGTACAGCATCGGCCCCGTCCATGCGAGTTCTTCGACGAGGTGCTGCTTGTCAAGTCGTGCCTCCTGGAAGAACGCGTTGCTCTCGCGCATCAAGGCGTGATGTAGATCCATCGGTAGGAGCAACTTGATGCCGACACCATCCTGCTGCAGGAACTTGTTGCTCAGCATTGGCCACACGATTGCTCGCATGCGATCAGGATCGCCCGCGACGATGGTGGGTTCGTCCACGCGATCGACGACGATGATCATGCCGGTGTATCCGAAGCACTTGAGCACGCGCTTCAGGCGATCGAAGCAGTGATAGCGAGGCGTGTCCGCATCGGTCATCGGCAGGTTCGCGGGATCGCGGAGGCTGTGGGGGAGGAGTCGCAGGCTCTTGGCGTAACTCAGGTCGCCTCGGGGCAACACGCGAATTTGCTTTTTGACTTTGTGCGCGGTGCGCAAGAGTGAGAAGCGATCCCAGATGACAAATTTCGCGACGAGTAACACGTAGAGCGCGGCTGCGGATACGAACCCAATGTCCAGCCAGCGGCGTGGGATGTTTGGAAACACACTGAGTTCGCTTGCAAGAACCGCGGCGATAATCAGGATCGGAAACAGGTACAAGAAGAAGCCACCCGTGATGATGCTCGCCGCGGGCCAGATGCCGAGGCGACGACGGAGCGCGTGCGTGCGCTCCGGCGCGTGTTCGGGGCGGTCGTACAGGGCCTGCAGCAGCAGCACTTCACGCCGCATCATGCGATCGAGTTTGCGAACGCTTTTCTTTGCGTCGCTGGGCAATTCGAAGACGTCGCCTTGAAACACGTGACCCAGCAGTGCGTCGACGAGACGCGGCACGACGGTGTGCAGCATCGCGTCCATGTGATCGACGAGTCGGATCTTCTGCAGACTATCGAGGTAGGTTTTTCCAGACAGGCGTTCGTGCAGGCGATCGAGATATGGGTTCAGGTCGTCGTAGGGAACGATCAGTACTTTCGCGCCAGGATTCGCGACGTTGTGTTCGCTGATGCGTCGGCTGATCTGCAGGCGAATTGCCGTCTTGCCGCTGCCTTTTTCGCCGAAGACGACGGACGAGGAAGGTCGGCGCAGGTCGCCCAAGATTTTCTCGAACTCGCTGTGAAAGAGCGCTTGATCACTATTGCGCAGCGACAGCGCCGACACGCCCATGACTTGCACGGGCTTGACGCCGGGCGTGCTCATGCGGGCAAAGACGGAGTCCGTGCGTGCTTCCTCGCCGCGGAAGGGGTTTTCCGTGAGTTGCCAGTGTTGTAAAAAATCAGAAACCGTCATCAGAGTGAGTCACAAAGACCAAGCAGCACGACAAGAAACGTACATCCAAACGTCGTCCCTTCCCTCGCCAATCTCCGCGTTTCTCCTTCTCCTCCGCAGCCTCCGCGATCAAACTTAGTGATCAACGCGCACGCCCAACCCCGGTGTAATCAAGGCCAGCGCCTTCTCCATCGTTTTCGCATCTTTCGCTTCGCAGTTCAGTCGCAGCAGCGGCTCGGTGTTGCTTTTGCGGATGTTGGCCCACCAGCCGTCTTTTTCGAAGCAGTCGATGGTGACACCGTCGAGTTCGTCGATGGTGCAGCCCGGGCGATCCTCGAAGCGTTCTTTAAGTGCGTTGAGTGCGCCGTCTTTGTCTTCGATGTTGAAGTTGATTTCGCCGCTCTGCTTGTAGCGTTGGAGTGGCGAGAGCAGGCTGCTGAGTTTGCGGCCGCTCTTGGCGACGATGCTGAGCACCGTGCACATCGCGATCGCGCCGCTGTCGGCGTTGAAGTTGTCTTTGAAGTAGAAGTGACCCGACAGTTCGCCGCCGAAAATGCCTTGATTGTCGGCCATCGCCTGCTTCAGGAACACATGGCCGACGCGACCTCGCACGGCTTTGCCACCCGCCTTGATCGCTTCTTCTGCAACCACTTTGCTTGAGCGCAGGTCGTACACGATCGTGCCGCCCTTCTGGCCCTTGCCGTTTCCGGCGAGGAAGTACTTTGCCATGAGAGCGGTGAGGATGTCGCAGCCCACTTCGTGGCCCTTGTCGTCGATGACCATGCAGCGATCGGCGTCGCCGTCGTAGCAGAAGCCAAGGTCGGCTTTCTCTGCGATCACGGCTTCCTTCACTTGCTTCAGGTTCGCGGCGACGAGCGGGTTGGGCTCGTGTGCGAACACGCCCTTGGTGTTTTCAAAGTTCAGTTCGACAATCTTGAGACCGCTGACTTCGCCAAGGGGTGATTGTTTGCCAAAGACCTTGGGGATCATCGTGCCGGCCATGCCGTTGCTCGCGTCGATGACGATTTTCAGTTTCTCGCCATTCATGTCGAGGAAACTGCGAACGTGCTTGGAGTAGGGCAGCCACAAGTCGCGCTGCTCGGTTCGGCCGTGCTGTTTGGTGACGGTGGACTTGTCGACCATCGCGGCGAACTTGCGAACGTCGGCAAGACCAGTTGCTTCTCCCACGGGCTTGGCTTTGCGCTTGGACAACTTGAAGCCGTTGTACTGCGGCGGGTTGTGGCTTGCAGTCACCATGATGCCGCCCGAGCAGTCCAGGTGATTGACGGCGAAGTACACCATCGATGTGTCGCACAGGCCAATGTCAATGACATGGCCGCCTTGATCGTTGATGCCCTGCATCAGTTGTTTGGTGAGAGTGGGGCTGCTTTGACGCATGTCGCGCCCGACGACGACGTTTTTCATCATGGGCGTCGTCTCGCCACCCGCTTCGGCGTCGCCCAGCAGATACTTGCTCGCTCCGTACCCGATCTGCCACGCCATGATGTCTGTCAATGCGTCCGGGTACGTGCCACGAATGTCGTAGGCTTTGAAGATGCGACCAAGCATGGGTTTTTCGGGCACCGGAACACTCCTTGACTCGGCTCGATCCAGCGAGACAAACGCTTTGAGCCTGCGAACAAACTACGTACGAACGACTCCTCCGTTCGCGTGCAGTGTAGCGTCCGATAGTGCCAAACTTCCCCCGAACAAACGGATATCACTTCCAACGGGAAAAGAGCCGATGATCTTGCTATGAACGACCTTTCCATCGCTGCTGCGTCGAACATTCAGACTCAGGCTCTGGCCTCGAAGATCGATTACGCCGTCGCGAAGAAAACCCTCGACGCGCAGCGCGATCAGGGTCAGGCGGCGATTTCGCTGCTGCAGTCGGCGGTGCAGATGCAGTCAAAGGTCTCGGCCAGCGGCGTTGATACGTACGCGTGAGCGTGATTGATCAAGCACCGAGGATGTTCACACCACAATCGACGTAGATCGTCTCGCCTGTGATGCCGCGCGAAAGGTCGCTCACGAGGAACGCTGCTGTTCCGCCGACATCGCCGCCTTCGACGTTGCGGCGCAAGGGGGCTCGCTTTTCGACTTCGTCTTCCATCGTGCCCGTGCCGCCCACTGCGGAACTGGCGAGCGTGCGGAGATAGCCGCCCGAGATGATGTTGACGCGGATGCCGTCCTTGCCCATTTCGCTCGCGAGGTAGCGGGCTGTGCATTCGAGGCACGCCTTCGCAACACCCATGATGTTGTAGCCTGGCACGACCTTCTCCGCGCCGTAGTAACTCATGCCCAAGATACTGCCGCCAGTTTTGCTCATCTGGGGTTGTGCTGCGCGTGCGAACGCGAGCAGGGTGTATGCCGACACGTCAATCGCCGACAGATATTGCGGTCGCGGCGTTGTGATGAACTTACCCACTTGCAGCAGATCGCGTTCGGCGAATGCGATCGAGTGAATCACGAAGTCCAGCCGTTCATGAGCCGCGGCGTATTGCTCGAACACGCTGTGAATGTCCTCGTCCTTGCCCGCGTCCATCGGCTTGAGCCACGGATTGCTGACACCCAGCGCGTCGATGGCTCGTTTGGTGCGATGCTCGTTTCGTTCGCCCGGCAAGTGTGTGAACGCGACCTTTGCGCCGCCATCCAGAAGACTCTTGGAAATATGCCACGCGTACGACCGCTCGTTGGCAATACCGATGACGAGTCCGCTCTTGCCCGCAAGTAATCCGTTGGAGGTAGTCATGGCCCATCGTAGCGGGGAACGAACTAACATCTGGAGTCGCCAACATCGGCCGCACTATGCAGCAAAATTCACCCATCCCCGGCTCCCGTCACCCCGCCGCCGCACCTGCGTTCTTTCAGGAAGCCGTGAGTTACGCGGCTCGTGCCCATCGCAACCAACTCCGTAAGGATGGCAAGACGCCGTACGTCGCGCACGTGATTCGCGTCGCGATGACGACGATGGTGGTGTTTGGTTGCAAGGATCAGATCGCAATTCAAAGCGCGATCCTGCACGACACGATCGAAGACACGACGACGGACTACGAAGATATCGAGTCGCGATTTGGGGATGAGGTCGCGGTGTGCGTCAGTTGCCTCACAAAGAACATGGCACTGCCAGAGCACACGCGTGAGAAGGAGTACACGAGCCGATTGGCTGCGGGACCTTGGCAGGCGCGGCTGGTGAAACTCGCGGACTGCTATGACAATCTGTGCGATCTTCCTGATCTTCCCGAGCCTCAGCGCAATAAAAAGAAGCGTGATGCACTCGATCGTTCGCAGCACGCGCTGGATATTTCTCAGCAAGATGAGGCGGCGGGACGCCCAGAGTTTGCGACCGCTCGCAAAATGTTGGCCGAACTTATGAATGCGCTGACGTGCTGAATTTGACATTCATGCCCGTCGTGCCACCGACTGGCGAAGCCGGTCGGTGCAATTGTGAAAAGGCGGGTATTGCTGTACTTCGGCACCGACCGCCCAAAGCGGCAGTCGGTGGCACGAGGAAGCATTCACGACTTCACACCATCGCGTTGGTGTTGACTTTTCGCAGCATAAAGCGGCCTGAGACAGCAACTGGCAACTCACCCGAGGAGTTTCCCGGCTCCATGAGCAACGCTTGGCCCTTGAAGTCAAACGTGCCGTCGTCGTTTGATTTGTGCAGGTCGATTTCGATGCGGAGCGTTGCGCCGGGACGAACGAATGCGCCGTACTTCAGGGCGCGGACTTGTCCCAACACCATCGGTTCACTCGCGCTGTGATGGTCTTCCAGCAATCGCCTCGCCGCCTGCACGAGCGACTCGAGCATCATCACGCCCGGCAGCACTGGGAACGACGGAAAGTGGTCCTGCAGATATTCCTCGGCGTTCGTCACCATCTTGATGGTGACGATGCGCGAGGGCGAACTTTCGATGACTCTGTCGAGCAGAGAGAAGTGCATGAAAAAGCGTAGCGCTTGTTGTGTCACTGACCGTCGGTGGCGGATTTGCGTGGTCGGTGCTGATCGGCAGGTTTGGCCACGTTCTTTCTCGAATCGATTGGCCGCGTGAACCAAGCGTGACGCACTGGCGGTTTGCTTGCGCATCACCACCGACCTCTCAAAGCAGCGGTCGGTGGCACAAAAGCACAAAAAAACGCCGCGATCCTTTCATCGCGGCGTTCGTCACACATCAAATGTTTATCTCATCAATACCCGCCGCAGCCGCCGCCACTGTGCCAGTAGCTGCGAGAGCGACGATGACCGCCAGTGCCGCAATTGCTGCGGTAGCTCTCCGAGTAGTAATAGCTGCCGCCACCGTAGGAGCTGTCGTTGTAGTAACTGCTGCCGCTATCGCTCCAGACGCCGTAGTTGCTGCGTCCGCTGCGGGCGTTCTGATCACCCATGATCGCTCCGCCAAGTCCGCCGATGATGGCGCCGGCAGCCGCGCCCTTGCCCATGTCGCCCGAGAGGCTGCCAAGGCCCATGCCTGCGAGCGCACCCAAGGACGCACCGCTCAGGAAACCTTCCTGTGCGTTGTTGCAACCTGAAAGCGTGGTGACAATCGCGAGCCCGGCGACTGCCAGACCCGTGCGGGACAGAACTGACTGCTTGTTGATGGACTTCATGATCATCTCCTTCACTCTGTGATGCTTGCGGCGGTGGGTGGGAGCCCAAATCCGCACGTCACGAAACTCTCTCGGTCTTCATTCACAAGCCTGACGAAACGCGATGGAGGCGAGTCGCCAGGAAAAGTTCGTAGAGGCGGGCCTGAAAGGTGTTTGACTCGCTTCGGAGTCGCTTGGCCCGCCAGGAACAATAGTTCCTATTAGTATAGTACGTACAAACTTAGTGTCGGTTTCACTTCGAGTCACGGAATGCACAGGATTTCTCGGACATGTTGTACGTTATGAGACGTAGCAGATGTAAAGGTCGTATCTGAGAGGTGTTGCGGCGGACTAGTGACATTTCAAAGCACCCAGCACGCGATCCCAGCCAAGAAACTGCCGTCAACCTCTCCTACCACTCCCCCATGTCAACAAAAGTCTTCGCCTCAGCCCACGACGCCTTCGAGATGCTCAAGAAACAGGGCGTTATCAAAGACGGCATGACCGTCATGGTGGGGGGCTTCGGCCTGTGCGGCATTCCCGAGCAGCTCATCGTCGCACTCCGCGACACGGGCGTGAAGAACATCACCTGCGTCAGCAACAACGCTGGCGTTGATGATTGGGGCCTTGGTCTCCTTCTCCAGACTCGGCAGATCAAGAAAATGATCTCGAGTTACGTGGGCGAAAACGCCACGTTTGAAAAGCAGTTCATCAGTGGCGAACTTGAAGTTGAGTTCAATCCTCAAGGCACGCTCGCTGAACGCATCCGTGCTGGCGGAGCGGGCATTCCGGCGTTCTTCACTGCGACGGGTGCGGGCACGATTGTTGCTGATGGCAAGGAAACGCGCGAGTTCTATCGGCCGGGCGATGGTTTGTGCGGCTGCACGATTCCGGGCAAGGGCTACGCGGGGCGGGATCTCGCGAAGGGTGGCGGATCACCACCTCCGTGCAAAGGCGGCGCGCGTGAGTATGTGATGGAGACAGGACTCTTCGCAGATCTTTCACTGGTGAAGGCGCAGCGTGCGGATCACTTTGGCAATCTTCGCTACCACGCGACAGCACGCAACTTCAATCCGATGATGGCGACCGCCGCGCATGCGGTGCTTGCTGAGGTTGATGAACTTGTGCCCGTTGGCGGCATTGAACCGGACAACGTTCACACGCCTGGCAATTACGTGAACGGCATTTGCTGCACGAGCAGCGTGAAGCGTATTGAGCAGCGGACGGTGAGTGCGTATTGATTACTCGTGCCACCGACAAGGCTTTGAGAATGCCATTCAGTTTGCGTTTCGACTTCAGGCCGAAGGCCTGACCGCCCGTAGCCGGGGGTGAAGCGAGGTTTTGCGAGCGACACCCCCGGAAACGTTGGCCGTAGCAAAAGCAGTCTGAAAGACTGCTCGTAGTGTCTGTGAAATTGAAGATTTGTACGAGCAGTCCCTCGGACTGCAGGGTGTGCGTGCAATTGCTCCGGGGGTGTCGCTCGCGAAGCCTCGCTCCACGCCCCAGCTACTGAAGTCCACGCCTTCGGCGTGAAAAATGCTTGGCGAATTGCTTATCTGAATGGCAATCTGCTTTGACTGTCGGTGGTCGGCTGTGAATGTGGCTTGAAATTCCGCTGCGTGTTGAGCGTTCCTTTGCCGACAATCAAAGCCTTGTCGGTGGCACGTCTTACCTCACACACGGTCCCTCTGAAAACACGCTGAAAAACGCGTCGATGTCCATGGGGTCGAAGAGTGATTCGTCGTTGTTGAAGTCGACGTCGGCGCATTGGGCGGTTGCGGGAATGCACGGGCCTTCTGAGTAGACGCTGAGGAACGCGTCGATATCCATCGGATCGAAGATGGAGCCGTCGCCGTTGAAGTCGAGTGAGTCGCAGCCGACACCGCCCACGAGAGTCAGCGGCACTGTGAGGCTCAGGCTTGCGCGGTTTTCGTGTTCGTAGTACTCGACGCGAAGATGATGGAAGCCAGTACGAAGGCCGATGAATCGCAGGCGTTCGATGTCGCTGCTGTTGGGGCCTGAGTTGTCGATTTCGAGTCTGCCGTTGAGGTACAACTTCGCGCCTTCGTTCGCGGCGAGTCGGAATGCGAAGACGCCTGCTGTGGTGACGTTAACCCAACCTTCGTACACGATGCCGACGTTGTCGCTTCGGCCTGAACTTGCAACGTTCGCTTCGGTCTGCGCGATGCTGATGGAGGTTGCCGTTGTGGTTTGATAGGGAGTGAGCGAGATGAAGTTTGGGAATGAAGTGGCGTTGGTGAGTTCGTAGTACCGCACTGCGAGTGGGCCGGTGCTTGTGATTGGATTGCCGGGCCAGCGGAAGGTGATTGGGTCGAAGACATCGGCGCGGACGGTGCCTTGTGCTGTTGTGCTTCCGGCGCTAATTGTGTAGTGAAACGTGTCGGAGTTTGGATTGATGGAGTCTGCAACGCTTGCCGGAGCTGTGTAGGTGAGGACGTTGCCGTTTCTTGTGATGGTGCCGCCCAGCGTGCTTGTTGTGTCGAACGTTGCGAGAGTTGGCGTGAATCCGGGCGGGAAGTAGTCGTTGTTGAGCACGCTGATTGCACGCGACTGGCCTGTCGTGAGGTTGCCTGCGTCGTCGATTGCTGCGATGGGTGATGTGGGTGGTGTCACGGCGAAACTGGCGATCCAGTTTTTCCAGCCGTCAGATTCTTTGTATTCTGCGATGCCCCAGAACGTGAGGTCGTCGACGGGATCAACAGCGAGGTCGGTGTAATCGCCCCATCGCCCGGCTTCGCCGATGGTGCCGTTGTGAACGACTCGCACTGCGCCCATCGTGCCAGCGGGATCGCTCGCACGTCGGCCTGTGACTGCCATGCCGGGGTTCATCGTCGGACCACAGATGTTCATGGTCATCGCGACATCGTTCACGCTATTTGCATAAATGCTTGGAAAGGTGACGTGCAGGTTTGTGCCCGCGTCGACTGTGCCAGATTGAACAAGTGTGGGCGTGCCTGATGTAGGCCATGAGTTTGTGGCGATTTGATACCACCTCGCCGCGCTTCGGCCACCTGAATTCACGGCGTGCGTTGTGTAGAGGAATCCGTTTCGCCAGCACGCGTTGATGGCGCGGTCGGTGAGGTTTCCGAGTGTGTCTGTGGGTGTTGGTGCACCGGGGCCGCCTGTCCACGCAGCGACTGGCACTGATGAACTGACGAGTGTCGGTGTCGTGAGTGGGTTACGAATGGCGTGCACGACGATTGCTGACGAACCAAGTGACGCGAAGTAGGGAACGCCTTGCGGATTGCTTCCAAACATCTGCGCGACTTGCACGGTGCCTGCGCCGGTTGTCAATGTCGCGAACTGTGCGGGTTGGCCTGTGAGCATCGGCGTTTTGTTGAAAATGCGGAAGCCAACACCGCCGCCGCCGATCAGGTTGCCTGTGACGTACCACGCTTGCGAGTCGTATCCGAAGCCGGGATAATCCCACCACGCTCCGCCCACCGCGGCGTTCGTGCGATAGGTGTACCACACGCCGTGGGGGTTGCTGTCGTCGGAGACTGCGATGTCGATGAATGGATCGCCCGTGGCGTAGGTTTCGAGCGCGACGATGACGAAGCGCTGCGTGTAGTGGTCGTAGAAGCACTTTGGATCAAACGTGAACCAGCCGCCGCCTTCGACCTCGAACAAGCCGGGGTTTCCGTAGTCGTTGAGCGGCAGTGCAAACTCCAACTCGCCCGTGCTCTTGTTGAAAAACGCAGCGGCCATGTTGACGGTGGTGACGATGTGCGTTGGACCGACTGCGAGCGTTGGATCGGGTGGACGCCATTCGGTTTGGGCTGGACCGGGAAAGAGCGCGAGCGGCTCAGTTCGAGATTCGTCGAGCATGGAGCCGACCGGAATCGCTTCGACGTTCGCCGCAACTTCGTGTTCTTCGTCTTCTTCTTCGTGAGGAGGCAGAATCTCGCGTACAGGTCGGACGCGATCGGTGGGCACGTTGAACACATCGCGCATGTTGGGCATTTCGCGCGTGTCGACGATGTGCGCCGGGCATGTCGCCCATTGATCAGTCGATTGCACGTACGCGCGCAGCGTGGCTTCGGCTAGAGATTGAGGTGTACCTTCGGGGCCGAGTGCCATCGTCGTGCGCACGTTTGCGGAGTATGCGGCGGCTGTGCGCTTGGATTCAGCACAACTCCCGGCGAGTGCAACAAGAACGAATCCGGCGGCCCATGCTGTGATTCGTGAAATGTGGTCGAAATGCTGCTTTTTCACGGGTTCATGGTAATGGAAAACCCGCGCTGCGCCAAGTGGAACTCGATGGGCAACTACGAATTTACACATTGCTTGGGTCCGTCATGCGAAGTGGGAGCAATAATCGTGCATGAGTCAACGTCTCAGCCGTGCTTTCACACTTCCGCAACTGTGTGCGTCATCTTGGACGACAGCGGCGGTTTTGTTTCTGTTTCAGGGATGTGCGCAGTCCGCGCCGCAGCAGCCTCAGCAAAGTGCGCCGGCGGCGATGACGCATACTTCGGCTCAGAGCACTTCGCAGGATGCGGCACCGGCAGCGGCTGCAGCGTCAGAGGACGATTGGAAGGCCGCGGAATCTTCGCACTTGGTGAATGCGCAGCAGTTGACGTTTGCGAAGGACTATGTGAAGGCGGGCGAGGCGTACTTTGATCCAACGTCGCAGTGGGTGATTTTCCAGGCGGTCGCGAGGCCCACACCGGGCGTTGAGGCGGATCCGTTTTATGCGATGTATGTTGGAAGGCTCATGCGGGCGATGCCAGAGAGCAAGGTCAACGTCAATGAAGGCACGGGCACACACTTCGCGCTGATGGATTCGCAGCGCATTAGCCCGAGGGGTAGTGCGAACACGTGCGGTTGGTTTCATCCAACGCAGCCCGGCATGATCGTGATGGGTTCGACGTTGACGACGCCGAAGAATGAAGCGAAGTCGGGTTTCCAAGTTGGAACGCGGCGGTATGTGTGGATGTTTCCGGAGGAGATGGAGGTGGTGACTCAACGCCTCAACTTCATGACCGCATCGAAGGGAACCGCAGACGCGCCAAACTTGATGTTCTCCCGCCCAAAGTACGACGCCGAGTGCTCCTATGACAAGTCTGGTCGCTTTGTCATCTACACGCACGTCGAAGAATCCGAAGTTGAAGCCAAGCCCGACGGCAATCTCTACATCTTTGACACGAAGACACAGAAGCATCACCCGATCGTGATCGCTCCGGGCTACGACGGCGGGCCGTTTTTCTCGCCTGATGGCAAGTCGATTTGCTATCGCAGTGATCGCAAGGGCAACGACCTGTTGCAGTTGTTTGTCGCGGATCTCAAGTTTGAAAAGGACGCTGACGGTACGATGATTCCTGTCGGCATCGAGCGTGAGTGGCAAATTACGAACGACGAGAATGTCAACTGGGCTCCGTATTGGCATCCAAACGGCAAGACGCTTGTGTACGCGAGCAGCGCGGTTGCGCACACCAACTACGAAGTGTTTGCGATCACGCTCGATTGGAACAAACTTCGTGCATTGCCCAAGGACGCGGACGCCGCGGCGAGTGCGGCGATATGCACGCCTTGGCGCGTGACGCATGCACCCGGAGCAGACGTGTTGCCCGCGTTCTCGCCTGATGGCAAGTGGCTGATGTGGACGAGCCAGCGAGGGGAGAAGATTGAAGGGGAGGCCAAGCCGAGCAGTCAGTTGTGGATTGCGGAGTGGAGGGACTAGCTTTGCTAGAAAGCGATGAAGCGGTAAAACGATGAAGCGATGAATAGCTGCAGAGGCATGAGCCTCGTTGCTGCTGCGGCAGCTATTTATCGCTTCATTGTTTCATCGCTTTCTTCGTCTCTACACTCCCACATGCGAGCAGTTGTTCTCACCAAAAAAGGCACTCCCGTCACGCCCAATATTTCGTTTCGTACGGATTGGCCTGAGTTAGCCGCGCCGGCTTCCGGGCAAGTCACGATTCGCACGCTCGCGTCGGCGTTTAATCACATGGACCTTTGGGTGGGTCGAGGTTTGCCGGGGATTGACACTTTTCCTCGCATCACCGGCTGCGACGCGTGCGGCGTTGTCGAAGCAGTGGGGCAGGGCGTTCCAGAATCGTGGATCGGGCAGCAAGTGATCGTCAACGCCGCGTTCGCACTGCCCGAACGCCACGACCCGCGCGATCCGCCTGGAAGCACGCTCGCTCCAAACTACGAACTGATCGGCGAGCATCACGACGGGATGTTCCGCGAACGTTTTTCGGCACCGGTTGCCAACATTGCGCCGGTGCCCGGCGCGGACCCTGCGGAAGCCGCGGCTTTTGGGTTGTGTGCGTTGACTGCGTACTCGGCGATGATCACGAAGGGGCGATTGCGACCTGGTCAAGCCGTGTTGATCACGGGCATTGGCGGCGGCGTCGCGACGAGTGCGTTGTCGATTGCGAAGTGGATGGGTTGTCAGGTGGTTGTCACGAGCCGACACCAGTGGAAACTCGACGCGGCGAGAAAGTTGGGCGCGGATCAGGGCGTCCTCGATACGGGGCAGGATTGGAGCAAGGACGTTCGTGCGTGGACGAACAAGCGTGGTGTTGACATGTGTGTTGATAGCGCAGGCAAGGCGACCCACTTGAACGCGATCAAGTCGCTCGCGCGAGGCGGCGCGTATGTCACGTTCGGTGCGACGGCGGGCGGCGACGCGACGACCGACCTCACGCGCGTCTTCTGGAATCAATTACGAATCCTGGGCAGCACCATGGGCGACAACAACGAATTCCGCGAAGTCGCGGCGTTGTATCGCGCGGGCAAGCTCAAGCCTGCGATCGACAAAGTCTTTGCGGCTCAGGATTGCGTGCAGGCGTATCAGCGTTTGGAAGCGGGTGAGCAGTTTGGAAAGTTGGTGCTGAAGTGGTGAGGCCGGTCGGCGGATTGTTGACAGAGAAAAAGGGATTTGAAACGCTTGGGCGTGGCCCGTTCCTAACTCCCGTCGCCACAATCACTCCCGCATTCCAACGATCACCTGACAATCGCCTCAAGCGTGGCTATATTTCTCCCCCAAATGCCGCCGCGCTGGCGTGCTTTGGCGACAAACTGTGACCACTGCCCAGGTGGCGAAATTGGCAGACGCACTACCTTGAGGTGGTAGCGCCCGCAAGGGCTTGGAGGTTCAAATCCTCTCCTGGGCACTTCTGACACCGACTGTGATGAGCAGTCGGTGTTTCGTTTTTGGGTTGGCTTCGAGTACGAATTGCATGCCGAAGTGTCGCTCGCGAGGGTTGTTCCAAGAGACCACCAATTCTGGCGTACACGCCTTCTTGGCAACTTTGTGCGTGTGTTCGCAGGGCACTCATTCGGGCAAAGTCCGTCGCCGATGCTGATGTGTCCAGCCGCACTTTCGCGGCTGCGAAATGACATGTCTCGGCACACAATCGACTTGCACGGAGCACCCATGCCCACGCGCGTCCTCATCATCGACGATTCGGCCTTCATGCGTCGCGCTCTCGCTGCGCTCCTTGCGAAAGACGCGGATATTCAAGTCATCGACACTGCGAGGAATGGCGAGGAGGGGCTGGCGAAAATCGCGCAGCACAAGCCCGATGTCTGCACGCTTGATCTTGAAATGCCAGTCATGGACGGCATGACCACGCTCTCCAAAATCAAACTGCTGCCTGAGCCTCGCCCAACAGTGCTTGTGTGTTCAACATTGTCGGTGCAGGGCAGTCAGATTGCACTCAAGGCACTGCGACTTGGTGCGGCGGACGTGATTTGCAAAGATCCTGATGCAATCGGTGCTGGTGCGGACACGGTGCGGAATGACCTGTGCTCTCGTGTGAAAGCAATTTCGCCCGCTGCTCATGAAGCGTCGGTGAAAGCCGCGAAGTCGGCTGCTCCGATTGCTCTCAAACCCCACGAATATCGCACTCGCGAGCCTTCGTTGGTTGTGCTGGGCAGCAGCACGGGTGGGCCGCCTGTGCTTGAACGCATTCTCGCTGGCGTGCCAGCGGAGTTCAACGCGCCGATTGTGGTAGCTCAGCACATGCCTGCGCTCTTTACACGAAGCATGAGCGAGCGGCTCGCGGATATGTGCAAGATTTCCGTGAAACTCGCGGAGCACGACTGCATGCTGGAGCCTCGCACGGCGTACATCACGCTGGGCGGGATGCACTCGCGTGTGTATCACATGAATGGCCAGCGATATCGGTTGCAGATCAGCGCGAAGCCGGAAGCCGCGCTCTATAAGCCAAGTGTCAACGAGTTGTTTGCATCGGCGGCGCTCGCGGCGAAAGACTCCGCGCTGGGCATCATGCTGACGGGCATGGGAGATGACGGCAAGGTCGGCGCACTCGCGATGCATAAGGCGGGCGCGCCGATTCTCGCTCAGTCTGCAGAGACATGCGCCGTGTACGGCATGCCTCGCGCCGTGATTGAAGCAGGCGTGGCGCACGCAATGACGCCTGAAGCAATAACGCTTGCAATCAAGAATCTGTCAACCCGTTCCACTGTTTCGGGGGAATCTCGTCACGCAGCAGCGTGAAAGCGTGGCTTTGCAGCAAAAAACGCTGTGCTCCGAAACGCTCGTGAAGCAAGGGTCGATACGACGCACGCGTCTCTCGCAACATCGCCAGAACGCAATCCCGGAGAGCGATCATGACCCAGACAGTCGCACAAGCTGCTACGAAGACCGCGAGCACCAACGCGAGCACTGAACTTCAACTCGTGACCTTTGAAGTTGGCAACGAGGAATTCGCGATCGACATTCTCACGGTTCGAGAGATCAATCGACTGATGGAATTGACGCGTGTGCCGCAGAGCCCGCCTGATGTCGAGGGCGTGATCAATCTGCGAGGTCGAATTATTCCCGTGATTGATCTGCGTCGTCGCTTCGGTCTGGGTGAAGCGAAGCGAGACGACAAGACTCGCATCGTGGTCGTTGAAGTGAATAAGCGAGTGCTGGGCTTCCTCGTCGACTGCGTTCACGAAGTACTTCGCATCAGTTCGGACATCGTCGATCAG
The DNA here is from genome assembly GCA_046350435.1 of Phycisphaerales bacterium. Lineage (GTDB taxonomy): Bacteria > Planctomycetota > Phycisphaerae > Phycisphaerales > UBA1924 > BJHL01. The sequence goes on along the minus strand of JAXMAK010000004.1, from coordinate 31,605 downwards.
GCTCCTCCGATGGCGTGCGGTTTGCGCAGCGACTACGTCGCCGGTGTCGCAAAACTCAGCGATCGCCTGATCATTCTGCTGGACATCGAGAAGTTGCTGGGCAACGACTCAACACAAGCGCTCGCGGCGTAACCAATTCAACCGTCGTTCTTCACACTCGCGTTGACCTCTCACGGAACCCAACATGCCCGTTGTCATGTCAGACAAGCAGTTCAATGATCTTCGCAAGATCATCTACACCCGGTCGGGCATTCACTTTCCCGACAGCAAGAAGTACGTACTCGAATCGCGACTCGGCACGCGGCTCTCTGAACTCGAAATCGACGACTACGACCAATACATCTCGCTTCTGAGCATGGGGCCGTACCAGACGGACGAGTTCCAGGAGATGTTCAACAAGATCACGATCAACGAGACGAGTTTCTTTCGCAACGAGCCGCAGCTGGACATCTTTGAGAAGCAAGTGCTGCCGGAACTGCTTGAGGCACGCAGAGCGACGAAGAAATTGCGAGTGTGGTCCGCGGCGTGCAGTTCGGGCGAAGAACCTTACACGCTTGCGATGATCATTCATCGTTCGCTGGGATTGCGGCTGACGGAATGGAAAGTCGAAGTGCTGGGCACGGACATCAGTGAGAAGGTTGTTGAGTATGCGCAGGAAGGCATCTACACGGATTACGCCCTCCGCACAACGCACAACATGATGAAGCAGAAGTACTTCAAGCAGGAAGGCTCCTCGTGGCATCTTTCTGAAACCATCAAGTCGATGGTGAACTTTCAGATTCACAACTTGAAAGAACGTCTCGCGGCGAAGCGATTCGGTGCGTTTGACGTCATCTTCTGTCGAAACGTGATGATCTACTTCGACGACGCGATGAAGGATGGGTGCATCCAGATGTTTAGCGATCAACTCGCCAGCGATGGAACGTTATTCATCGGGCACTCTGAGAACATCCGCAATGCACAAGTGTTTCAGCCACTGCCGATCCCGCAAGGTTTCTGCTATCGCAAGCCAGCCGCGATGCTTCGTCAGGCAGCGTGAGTCACACTTCTGAAGAGGAACAACAGCCAAGAACGTAGAAAGCCAACTATGTCCCACGGATTTGACCAAGAGATCGTTCAAGACTTCATCACCGAGTGCGGCGAACTCATGCAGCAGCTCGAGGGTGATCTCGTCGTCTTGGAAGCGAGTCCAAAGGACCCGGAACTGCTCAACAAAGTCTTCCGAGCGTTGCACACGATCAAAGGAAGTGCTTCGTTTCTGCAACTCACGAATCTTGTCAGTGTGGCGCACGCCGCGGAGAGTGCGTTGAACTCCGCACGCAACAACATCGTGACGGTTGACAGCGCATGCATGAACTTGCTGCTCGAAGCGTGCGACACGATCAAAACGCAGATGGAGCAGGTCGCGTCGGGGCAAGAACTGATGGTGCCGAGGGCGCAACTGGTTGCTGATCTCGCGGCGATCGGTGAAGGCAAGACATTGCAGTCATCTGGCTCAGCAGGCACAAGCCAAGCGGCGTTAGGCCATAAATCTCAGGACGTGCAGCAGGCGAGTCAGTCAAAAGATGCTGGGAGCGAAGCGAACTCCGCCGTACCTACGAATGCTGCAAACGCCAACGCATCTGGCAAGTCAACTGCTGCCCGCAAGATGCAGTTGGGGCCTGGCAAGGCGGACTTGCTTGAGTACCTCGTCGCTGACCTTGATGAGACGATGAACAAGGTGCAGGCTTCGTTGAACGAACTCGCGGGCGCCAGCGACCCGAAATCTTCTGCCAAACAACTTGCCGAGACCTGCGAACAACTTTCTCGCTGCGTGGACTTCTTTGAATTCGCGCAGATGGGCGAACTTGCACAGGCGATGTCCAAGGCCGCGGACAAGTTGTCGTCAAGCGAATCGCACGTGCACTCGGCGATGCCGCAATTGCAGGCGTTGTACGAGTTGGTCACGCACCAGGCGAGTGGCATCAAGCAGGGTGAACTCCGAGAAGTGTCGGCGGACGATGTGTTGGGGCAACTAAGTAACGCGTTTGCTGGTGGAGGCACGCCCGTCGTACGTCCGCAATTTCCTACAACAGCCAGCGCGGCGACAACCACTGCATCTGCCGCACCAGCAAGCGACGCAAGCAACGACAAGCCTCTCGACAAGATCGCGGACAAATCGGCTGAGAAGCCGCAAGCAGAAAAGCACGCGAACGCGGCTGTTGAGAACACGATTCGCGTGGAAGTGGGGCGTCTTGAAGCCCTGATGAACCTCGTTGGCGAACTCGTGCTGCAGAAGAACCGCATCACGAGCCTCACGCGCAAGGCAACGAGTGCCGCACATGTGGAACTTGAACTTGCAGAGGCGATGAACCTCGCGGCGAGCTCGCTTGATCGTGTGACGGGCGATATTCAAACAGCGGTCATGCGTACTCGCATGCAGCCGCTCGATAAGTTGTTTGGTCGCTACCCGCGATTGATCCGCGACCTTGCGTCTAAGACGGGCAAGCACATTCAATTGCTGATCGAGGGTGGCGACACGGAAGTTGATAAGTCTGTGATCGAGGAACTGGGCGATCCGCTTGTTCACCTGATCCGCAACTCGGCTGACCACGGACTAGAAAATCCGGACGAACGCTCGAAAGCTGGCAAGAACGAGCAAGGTACGATCACGCTGCGCGCGTCGCACGAAGGAAGTCATGTTCGCGTGCTCGTGATGGACGATGGTCGAGGTCTTTCTCGCGAACGCATCGCGAAGAAGGCTGTCGAACGAGGGCTTGTGACGCAAGACCAGGTCGCACTTCTGTCTGATCGCGAAGTCTTCAACTTCATCTTCGAAGCGGGCTTCTCGACGGCAGAAAAAGTCAGCGATCTCTCGGGTCGAGGCGTCGGCATGGACGTTGTGCGAACGAATATCTCACGACTCAAGGGCAGCATCGATCTTTCAAGCGAGTTTGGCAAGGGCACGACTGTTGCCATCACCATTCCGCTCACAGTTGCGATTCTGCCGGCGATGATGGTCGAAGTAGGCAAAGAAACCTACGCCGTGCCGCTCGCGAGCATCATTGAAATCGTGAAGCCTGAAGAATCGCGCGTCAGCACGATTGGTGGTGCCGGAGTGCTTCGCGTTCGCGATAGTGTGCTGCCATTGATCTCCGCATCAAACGCCTTGAGCGTGCCGCAGCAGTCGCGATCGGCTGAGCCATTCGCACTCGTGATGAGTTCTGGCGATCGGCGTGTTGCGCTTTCAGTCTCACGCCTCATCGGTCAACAAGAAGTCGTCATCAAACCACTCGACGAGCACGAACGTAGCACGAAACGAGCCGTCAGCGGTGCAACGGTGCGTGACGATGGCGGCGTGTCGCTCATCATCGACGTTGAACACATCGTGAACTCTCACAAACCTGATCCAACCCGTACTCATTCGTAATCACGGAGCAATACACCTCATGGATGCAAAATTCATCAAACCCTTCGTCGCCAGCATTCAAAACGTCTTTGCAACGATGTTGCAACTCAACGTCGCGGTGCAGCCGCCCTACCTCAAGGATGACAATCGTCCTTCGCACGATGTCTCCGGCATCATCGGCATGTCTGGCGATGTCACGGGCAGCGTCGTGCTGAGCTTTCCGCAAGCAACCGCGGAGAACGTCGTCGCACTGTTCTGCGGTCAGAAGTATCCGATGGGTTCGCCAGACTTTGCGGACGCAATCGGCGAATTGGTCAACATGGTGACGGGCGGCGCGAAGGCGGCATTCAAAGATGCCAAGTGCTCTATCTCGTGTCCGAGTGTGATCGTCGGCGGTAATCACACGGTCGCGCGTCAAACGGATATTCCGTGCGTGGTCATTCCCTGCACGACCGACTCGGGCGACTTGTTTATCGAAATCGCGATCAAGGCTGCTCCGAAGTTGGACGCCCAGCACAAAGCCGCAGCATCTGCCGCAACCCGCTAAGTCATTTACTGATTCACACATTCTCAGGAGCAACCAAATGCGAATCCTGCTCGTCGACGACTCGAAAACCATGCGAAATATTCAGAAGGCGGTGTTGTCTCAGTTGGGACACACCGACGTCCTTGAGGCCCAGGATGGTCAGGACGCGTTGAGCAAAGCGCCCGCGTTCAATCCGGAACTCATGCTGGTGGACTGGAACATGCCAAACATGGACGGCTTGACGTTCGTGAAGGCATGGCGCACAACGAACAAGACCACGCCCATCATCATGGTGACCACTGAAGCGGAAAAGAGCCGCGTCATCGAAGCCATCAAGGCGGGCGTGAACAACTACGTCGTGAAGCCGTTCACGCCTGATCTGTTGAGCCAGCGTATTTCTGAAACACTCGCAAAGACCAAGGCGACCGCCGCCGCGTAACGGAATTGGTAAAACACAATTGCTGACGGCAGCGTGATTGGAAGTTGACATGGGTCTGGGGAACGTTGACAAGTTGGTGCATATCGAAGTGTCCGATGATCACATGTCGGCGGCACTCATCATCGAAGCGGGCATCAATCCAGCAGACTTGTCGGTCCACTTGTTGCTTGAGAAAATGGATGCAATCGGATTGCATCGCCCTGCGTCGTTTAACACGATACTTCAGGGGATCATCAATCGCTACATCGCGACCGCGTGCGAGCGACTTGAATGCCAGATTGCCGATGGCGTGCCGCCGGTGCCGGGTAAACATGCGGAACTGGTGCTTGTTTCACACGAGCAACAACACGCGAACGTTGATGCGAATGCGAAAATCGACCATCGGGAATGTTCGCATCTCAAAACGGTGTCTGCGGGCGAGGTGATTGCGAAGATCATTCCGCCCGGTAAAGGCGTTGATGGCCGTGATGTGTTCGCGCAGGTTGTTACTGCACCCAAAGGCAAAGACATCGAAGTGAAGACGGATGAGACCGCTGAGTTAAAATCAGATGGAACCGTCATTGCCAAACGCTCCGGCATCGTTGAGCGAAATGGTAATCGGATTCGTGTCAATCACCGCCTCGCAATCGGGAAGTCGGTTGACTATGGAACGGGGAACATTCATTTCCCAGGCGATGTCGAGATTCAGAAAGGCATCCGCGACTGTTTCAAGGTTGAAGCGGGCGGGAACATCGTCGTTCATGATCTTGTCGATGCGGCACATCTCGTTGCTGGCGGCACCATCGTTCTGCAACACGGGATCGCTGCTCGCGAACACGGTTCGCTGCGAGCGGCACGCGACATCAAGGCGCTGTATATCAAAAATGTGAATGCGTCTGCTGGTCGGGACGTTCACGTGGATCGAGAGATCACTGCGTGCAATCTTCAACTGGGTCGCAGTTTGCTTGCTCCGAACGCAACGATTCTGCGAACGCATGTTGTTTCTGCGAGTACGTGCATTGTTGGTGAAGTGGGTTCGCAACTCAGCACAGCGAACACCACGCACTGCAAATTGTCCCTTGGGGAACTGCCGGGATTGCAGGAGTTGCTGAAGAAAGCCGCGCCAGTCGCGCTGGCAAGCAAAGAACACATCGACAAGGCAACGAATCGACTTCGGGACCTCAAGAGCGTCGGAGGGAAGACGAGCGCTGCACAAGCGGAACTGCTGACCGAAGCACAGTTCACGCACACACAATTCGCCAACATGCACCAGAAAACCTGCGGCCTTATCCGAAAACTTCACAACTTGGTTGTTGAAAACGCCAAAGCGTGTCTGCATGTGAACAGGTGCATCCATCCTGGCACGATCATCGAGGCGTGTGGTCGTGAATTTGAAGTCACGAAGCAGATTCACGGGCCGTGCATCATTGAACAGAACGCAACTGGTCACTTTGAGGTAGTGCCCACCAGAAATGGCGTACCAACCGATGACAAGCAGCCGCTCACGCGATTCGCACGTGAGACAAAGGTGGGCGACTTTGTCAACCCGAGTGAAATCCTGCGGCAGTTGGGAATCGAGCCGCTCAAGTCTGACAAAGTTGCCGCTTGAACTCCTTCGCGGTTACGAGCCGAACGCCTTCTTGTAATCCGCAAGGAAAATCTCGATCCCCTTGTCGGTCAGAGGATGCTTCATGCAATCCTGAATGACCTTGAGCGGACAAGTCGCAACGTCCGCGCCGGCGATCGCGCACTGCAGCATGTGATTGGTGTGCCGAATGCTCGCGGCGAGAATTTTGGTCTTGATGTCGTAGTTGTCGTATATCGTGCGAATTTCGCGGATGAGATTCATGCCGTCTTGGCCAATGTCATCCAGCCGACCGATGAACGGGCTGACAAGAAATGCCCCAGCCTTCGCGACCATCAGCGCCTGCAAACTTTGGAAACACAGCGTGAGATTCGTCTTGATACCCGCGTCGCTCATCGCTTTGCATGCCTTGAGTCCGTCGATCGTGCTGGGCAACTTCACCACGATGTTGGGCGCAATCTTCACATGCTCGCGGCCCTCCCGCATCATGCCCTCAAAGTCCGTCGCGATGACCTCCGCCGAAACCGGCCCCTTGCACACGCCGCAGATTTCCGCAAGCCGCTTCGCATACGGCACGCCTTCCTTCGCGATGAGCGACGGATTGGTCGTAACGCCATCAAGCACACCAAGGTCGTGGGCCTTTTTGACGTCATCGAGGTTGGCTGAGTCTAGATAAATCTGCATGGAAGGAGGATAGGTGCGAGAGTGCGAAGGTGCGAGAGTGCGAAGACTCACTTTTCGGCAATCTTGCGTCGAACGGAGGATCGCAGTGCGTTAGTCACACGGGATGTTTCAGTCGCGGCTTGACTCAATTCGTCAAATTGCGATTCGGTAATCAGGTTGCCGTCAAGTAACGTATAGAGGTCAGACCGGACCTCTGCGCAGGATCCGCAAGCAATCGAGAGGCCCTTATGAAATTCCTTCGAGCCACTTCTCTCGAAGCCTTCTGCAATATTCGCCATGATTGATCGAGCCGCGAGTCGAATTTGATCACGCATCCCAAACTCGCGAGCAAGTGGACCCGTTGAACTCACGGAAAGCACGAGTCGAGTCAAAACACGCGCCTTTTGCCAAGCAATCAAGTCCTCAAACCTCTCAATCTTCCGAGCCATAACAAACTCTCCTTTCGCACTCTCGCACTCTCGCACTCTCGCACCTTCGCACCGTCGCACTCACTCCACTTCTACAACCAACTCAACTTCGACCGGCGCCCCAAGCGGCAGTGCAATGCTGCCCACAGCCGCCCTCGCATGCTTGCCCGCTTCCCCAAAGACAGCAACAAGCAGTTCGCTCGCACCGTTACCGACTTTGGGCTGTTCATACCACCCCGCATCACTGCACACGAAAACACCAACTCGCACAACTTGCTTCACTCGCGACAATTCCCCGATTTCCGCCTTGAGCGCGGCGAGGCCATTCAGGCAGCACTGCCTTGCACATTCAATCGCCTGTTCAACACTCACTTGGCTGGGGACGGCACCCTTTGCGATAAGTGCGCCATCGCGAAACGGCACTTGTCCAGAGACAAACACAAGGTTTCCGGTCCGTCGCGTCGGTACATACGCCGCGACTGGTTTGGAAGGAGTGGGGAGTGTGAGTTTCATGTCGGCAAGGCGTTGTTCGGGGGTGTGGCTCATGCTCTTTGGTATGCAGCGAGACGAAAGCTCGCATGAATGCGTGATTGGTGTTCCAAACACAATGCGAACGCGATTCAAGATCATCTTCCCCACATTGATGCAACCTTGACAGAACTCTTCCGAATCGTTATGCTGTACATGCTCACTTCCGGAGGAAGCTCCGCGCGTGAGTCGTGGTAGGAAAAACGGGCGACTGGTGCGGCAAACCATATTTTGCTTTCACCGTTCTTATGCGAAGCTTCGACTTCGCAGGCTGATTCCAGCCTCACCTTTTTCCTTGTTTCCTACCGACATGCCGGACGCTCGCTTGCGAGCCGCTAGCGGAGTTTGACGACCCGCCGAGGACGGTTTGCATGCGAAGCAAGGCTCGCAAATGCATGTTTCAACATGCCTGCGACGTGTCGGTCGAGCGTGATTCTTTTGAATCATGCTTGGAGCATGCGTGATGTTCACGCCGCTCGGAATGGGTCGTCAAAGGTTTCGCGTGTTGGACGTTCGTTCCAATATCGCACGCTTCCTTTGGAAGCAATGGAGTCAGTTATGAAGATGAATCGTAAGGCGTTCACGCTGATCGAACTCTTGGTGGTTATCGCCATCATCGCGTTGTTGATCGGCATCCTCCTCCCCGCCCTCGGCAAGGCCCGCGCTTCGGCCCGCCAGATCAAGGACAGCACGCAGATCCGCGGCGTCCACCAGGGCATGGTGCTCTTCGCTCAGTCGAATAGCGACCTCTACCCCATCCCCAGCAGCCTCGACAAGGCCAACCAGACCCTCGTCGCAGCTTCGGCTAAGGATGACCCGGGTGCGGTTCTCTCGACCCTGATCTTCGGCAACTACTTCTCCCCGGAACTCACCGTGAGCCCCGCTGAGCAGTCTGCCCAGATCGCGATCGACACCAACTACTACCTCGCCATCCCCCCGGTTGCGAAGTCCAGCACGACTGGCGCGAACGCAACGACTCAGGCCCTCTGGGATCCTGAGTACTACGGCTCGCCCGCTGAAAACCGCGCAACCGGCGCGTCTTCGGGTAACAAGGCTGTTGGCTACAACACCGGCACCGACGTCACGGGCAACAACTCGTACTCGATGACCCCATACTTCGGCGGCCGTCGCTCGAAGTGGAACAGCACCCTGCAGAGCACGGAAGCCGTCATCGGCAACCGTGGTCCGACCTACACGCTGACCGGTACGCCGGACACCGGCACGTTCGCACTCGTTTCGAACGCCACCGCTCCAACGCCGTGGACCGCTGGCGCTGTGGGCACCAACGCACCGGGCAGCCAATCCGTGACACTCCAGATTCACGGCGGCCGCACGAGCTGGGAAGGCAACATCGCCTACAACGACAACCACGTCAACTTCGAAACCCGTCCTGACCCGGAAAACCTGAACTTCAACTTCACGGGCCTCCAGCCCGCGAACCGCAGCAAGCCCGACAATCTGCACATGTCCGAGCGCGATGATACTCGTGCTTTGTCGACAGAAGCCGCGGGCATGGCAACGGCCGGCACGTTGGCTGACACCAACCCGATGCGCTGGACGAACAACTACATGCGTCTCTGGATTGTCGCGAGCAACCAGACCGCGACGCCTGGCGCTGCGGCGACCATCAGCCTTGCTCTCGACTAATTGTTGTTAGGAGTTCAAAGCCAACTTCGGTTGGTTGTTGAATGACAAAATATCTTTGAAAGCGGCATGCGAAAGCGTGCCGCTTTTTTTAAGCTCGTTCTGCGGTTTGCGATGCTTTGATTGCGTGTAGTGCCGGGACGACTTAGACGTGTATAGCCTGATGACAGTGCTTGGCGTGCAAAAGAAAAACACGAACTTGCGAAGGTTCGTGCTTTGAAACAGTGCTCAGATTTAGGTCGCGAGCCAAAGATCACTCGTTCGTCGCTGCTTCGGCCTTCTTCTTCGACTTCGAAGGAGTCTTCGTCTTGCTGCCAGGCTGCAAAGCCTTCGCACCTTCCTCGTCCATATACAAAATGCACTGGCAAGAGCTGCACTTCGTCAAGCGATCACCCTTCACCAAGATCAGCGCTCGGTCCATCGGCACGCTCATCATGCACACGGAGCAGTGGAACTCGCCGCGCTTGACGTCGACGACTTCGACGACGCCCATTGCGTTTTCGCCGCGGGTGTCCAGGAGACGCTGGAGGTCGCGCATTGCGTCTGGCGGGATGTCGGTTGCCAGAGTGTCTCGTTGGGCTTTGAGTTCGCTCACGCGGGTTGCGATTTCGGCGTGGCGGGCATCGCGATCAGTTGCGGCGACGCCTTTGAGTTTCAGGCGTTCGGACTTCTTGTCGTCCAAGGCGGCGATCTGTGCCTTAAGTGTCTCGGCTTTGTTCATCAGCTCGAGTGCGCTGGATTCGTTCTTGTCCCGGTCGATTTTGTAGGTGTTGACCTCGGTGAGGAACGCCTTGTATTCCTTGTTGGTTTTCGCATTGTCCATCTGCTCTTTGATGGTCGCGAGTTTGGCGTCGTAGCGTTTGACTTCGCCTTCAAAGTTTGCGGCTTGAGCCTGGAGAGCCTTGAGGTCGGCTTCCGCTTTCGCTCGCTGGGTTTGCAGGCTGGTCAACTCCTTGTCCTGATCCGCAAGGAAGCGCTCTGCACCCGTGAGGCGGGACTGAAGGCCCCGCAACTGTTTTTCAACTTCAAACACCTTGCGCAACTTCGAGGTCAGGTCCATGCAGCACTCCAGCCGACCCGCTCCCCCCGGAGCACACAAGCCACGCCTGAATCTGTGTACGTTGTCGGCAGCGCGTGACACAGGTCCGGCTCATCCATTTTAGCAGGGTCGAGAGAGAGGTTTGGGGCAACTGATGGAATTTTGGCGGTCTGAGTGAGATTGGGGTCGATGACTAGCAACGCATGAGGTGGGCGGGACGGCGCTACAAGCCGGTACAGCTACGTTGCAATCGAGTTCGGAGGGGTGGTTTGGCGTTTTTTAGTGGACGGCGGGGCGATATCCTGCCAGAGTTCGGCGGGCGGGGGTTAGACCCTGGGTTCTAGCGGATTGCCTATGAGCGACGAAGCCGGACACACTCCTGAGATCAATTCGCAACCGCCGGAGGGCGCTCCGCGGCGTCGCATCGGAACGCCGATGCCTCAGCCTTGGGCTTGGCGCGACATGACGAGCACATGGGTGTGGCTGAAGTTGTTGGCGGCACCGAAACTCGCGCTGCGGCCTGCGCATGTCGGGCTTGCGCTGTTTCTTGGAGTTGCGATTCTGGTTGTTGCTCGTGTGCCGGACTTGTGGCTCACGAAGGCGGCGGACGGCACGCCGATTTTGAATCGGCCCGGAATCATCATCGATCGGCAGATGCAACTTGCGGTCGAGGAGTTTCGGGATCGGAACATTGTGCGAGCTGTTGAGCAGTTGGTATTGGTGCCGCTGCAAGTTGTGAAAGCGCATCCGCTGCAGATGGCGTTGATTGCGGTGCCTGTGCTGGTGTTGTGGGGGATCATGGCGGGCGCGATTTCGAGATCGACGGCGGTGACGGTTGCGACGGGTCAAAGACTGTCATGGCCAGCCGCGATGGGGCAGGCATTGACGCTTTGGGGCTCGCTGCTGATGTCATTGCTTGGGCCGATCATGGTTGTTGGCGGCATGCTCGCGATGCTGTCGGCGGCGGGGAAGTTGTTGTTTGACAAACCTGCGGCGTCCTTTGCGCAGGGTGGGATGGTGTTGGTTGCGATTGTGGGCTTCGCGATTATCCTGGGTGCGCTGCGAAAGAAGTTCAAGCCCAAGAACGTGATCGTTTTTGGAGTGATCGGTCTCATCGTTGCGGGCGCTATGGTGCTGACGAAGAGTGCTGCCACGTATGTCGGCGGCGCGGTGTATGGACTTGCCATCGTCTTTGGTATGATCGTGACTGTGGTGGGATTGATCAGCGTGCTGGGCATTCCGATGTTCCCGGCGGCAGTGACTGCTGAAGGAACGGATGCAGTTGACGCCGTGCAGCGTGTGTGGGCATACGTCATCGCGCGGCCCATGCGGCTTGCAATGTACGTCGCGTTGCTGCTCGCGATGGGGTTTGTATTGCTGTACGTGTACTCGGCGTTGATTTTCGGCGGACTCACGGTCACGGCGTATGCGGTTGCGAGATTCGTCGATCACGAGTTCGCGGGCAACCTGCGTCAGTTCGGCATGTTTGGCGAGCCGCCGCTGCTTGGGAGCTTGACGAATGAGCAGGGAGTCGCGGGCGCGATGATCAGCTTCTGGGTCAAAGCCGCGCTGCTCACGATTCCTGCGGTTGCGATCAGTTACCTGTCGAGCGCGGGGAGTGTGTTGTATCTTGTGATGAGGAAAGATTGCGACGGGCAGGACCCGGCGGACATCTGGGATCCGTCGGCGAAGACGAAGATCAGTCAGGCGAAGATTGATGAGGGGGGCGGGGAGGAGTAGTGTTTCGATTTTGGCAATCGTCGATTCGGTATGGCAGTTTGTTGATGATATTGACTGGCGTCGCAGTCGGATTCGCGTGGCTGCTGAATGCGCATTGGTTCGTGTACGGAGTCGTCTTGTTGCCAACCTGTGTGCTCGGATTTCTAGGGGCTGTATTCGGCGTGATGATCACTTTCAACAAATTGAAATGGAGTTGTCCGAAGTGCGGACGCAAAGGCAGCGTCGGAGGCAATAACGCGGACGGTTTACTTTTGGAATGCAATCACTGTGGAGTCATCCACGGGCGCGATATGAGATAAAGATCCCATCGTTGTTCCTACGATTGCTCATGCCCTCAATCGCCCAACTTGAGAAACTCCTCGCGGCGGAGCCTGATGACCCGTTTCTGTGGTATGGGCTCGCGCAGGAACACGCCAAGGCAGGGGCCGGGGGTGTAGAGAAGGCGTTGGCGGCGTATGACAAGTGCCTGTCGCTCGATCCGCTGTATTGCTATGGGTATTTCCACAAGGCCCGCTGCCTGGCTGACGCGGGGCGGGTGGGGGAGGCGGTTGTTGTTGTCAAGGCGGGTTTGGACGCGGCGAAGCGGGCGCAGGATTCGCATGCATTGAGTGAGTTATCGGGGTTGCTTGATGAACTTACCTAACCAACAATTGGGTCTAACAATTGGGAGTACACGGTTTAGGGCTGGGCAGGGATTCACCTCTCGGCTTGTGATGTGTGACTTCTGACTGGTTTGGCAGTTTTCGGGCGGACGCGTGGGGCTTCACGGGTCGGAACCGTTGGGGCGGAGTGTAGAAAAGGGCCTGCATGAATAGTTACAGAGCCAATGTTGAGATGGTCCGCCCCGGTTTGTTCGGCGATGCCCCGCCGGGCCGGGATGGCAGCCTCACGCCGCGGATTTCGGGCTTGCAGCCTGACCTGACCAACTTGAACGTGACGTTTGTGAAGGTTGGCGAGAAGGTCGTCGCGAAGGTGCCGTTCGCTGACATTGAAAAACTTGGCTTGCGCGTTGGCGCGAGTTGGACGACGCGGCTGTCGCAGACATGCGATCAGGCGTTTAGCGTGATGCAGGCGAAAGAGCATGCAACGAAGTTGCTCGCGATCAAGGGCAAGTCGGCGGTGCAGCTTGAGGCGAAGCTTGTGGAAAAAGGGTTCACGAGCGTTGTTGTGAAGACTGCGGTTGAGGAATTGAAGAAGTCGGGCGTCATCAATGACGCTTTGGTTGCCGAGCAGGTTGTGGGCGTTGAAGTGACGCGGCATACGTCGGTCACGTTTGTGCGGAAGAAGCTGGCTGAGGTCGGCATCGACGAAGAGACTGCGACGGCGACGATTAAGCGTGCAACCAAAGGCAAGAGCGAAGCGGCACGCGCGAAGGCGGCGGCTGAAGAATTGTCGGATAAGATCGTTGGGAAAGTTGCGAAGGCGACGCGCTGGCGGAAGGTGTATCAGGGGCTCATTCGCAAGGGGTTTGATGAGGATGTAGCGCGGATGGCGACGAGGAAGGTTGAGGGGGCGGAGCCGGAGTGAGGCATTGCGTTTTTTGAGAACGGAATTCACCACGAAGGCGCGAAGAGCACAAAGAAAACATGATTCGTGAAGTTGGTCGCTAGATTGGGCGGCCGATTTTGTTTTTTTGAGGTCAGGCTGTTTTTTGCGGGCGACGTTGTTGACGTTCGCCCACGCTGGCGCGTTGGGGTTCGTTAGATTCGTTTGCCCAGCCAGAGCCATTCGGCGTTGCCTTTGCCGGTTTGCTTTGCGGTGTTGCTGGTGCTGCCGCCGAGGATTGGGGACTTTGCGAATCCGATTGTTTGCATGCCTAAGTCTGTCATTTTTTCGGCGACTTGCTGTGCGACTTGCTCGGCGGTCTTTTCGTCGAGGATGCCGCCATGCGGGAGTTTGTTGCCTTGGTCTTTGTATTCGTAGTGCGGTTTGATCAGGGAGATGATGCGGGCGTCGGGTGTGTTTTTCAGCCACGTGAGTGCGGCGGGGATGACGAGGCGCTGCGGGGTCCAACTGGCGTCGATGACGATGAGGTCGACGCCGCCAGCCGAGACGACATCGCTAGGCGGTGCGGCGTGGAGGCAGTTTGAACGCTCCATGACGATGACGCGTTTGTCGTTGCGAAGTTTCCATGCGAGGATGCCGTATGCGGTGTCGAGGGCATAGACCTTTGATGCGCCGTTTTGGAGGATGCAGTCGGTGAATCCACCTGTGCTGCAGCCGAAGTCGGCGGCGGTTATTCCTTGGATGTTGAGTTGGAAGTGGGTGAGGGCGTGGAGGAGTTTGAGGCCGCCGCGGGAGACGAAGGTGGGCTGGGGGTTGGTGGGAGAGTCGGGCAATTCAAAATTTCCAAGTTTCCAAATCTTTCAATGGCCAAATGTAGTGATGCGGGCGTTGGTTGAAGTTCGACTTCAGCACAGAGACACGGAGATCAAGAGGAAGAGGAGAGGGAATAGCGCGGGGAGTGATTGATTTGAAGAAGGCATCGGGGCATGCGGCATCGAGGCATCAAGCGAGAAGTTCATTTTTCTCCTGATCTCTATGTTTCTTCGCTCAAAAGGATCGCTCGCGTGACGTGTGTTCATTGCACGCCGCTTGTGCGCAGCAATGTCTTGAAGTCTTCACCAAAGACAAAGTTGTGTTCGGGGAACTTCATGCCTTGCATGTTGTTGTCGAGGTGGCTGAACATGAGGTCGATGGTGCCGATGAGATGACCTGCGTCGGTGCCGGTTTTGGTGGGTTGGTGGAGCCAGACTTCGCCCTTTGTGCTCGCGCCGGTCGGGTCCATGCGTTCGATGGAGGCGATGTAGCGGAGCGTGCAGCCTGAGGTGGCGTCGCGTATGATTTCAGCTTTGTTGACCTTCGCAAGAATAACTTTCTCGCGGAACTGCTGTGCGTGGCCCACGAGAATGCCGGCGGTTTGGGCCATGCCTTCAATGATGAGGCTGGCGGGCATCAGGGGTATTGCGGGGCGAGTTGCTGTTGCAGCGAAGTGATCGTGGAGATGTTCTTCCGCGAGCGACACGTGCTTGATGGCGACGAGGCGCTGCGCGGGGACAAGTTCAACGACGCGATCGATCCACATCCAACGCATGGTGGAGGATAGGGGAGAGACGCAGAGATGAAGAGACTGAGAGACGAAGTAAAAAGCGATTACTTCTTCAGTTTGCCTTCGATGAAGCGAACGAGGGTCTCGACCGTGAACAGTTCGCCGACCTTGCCGACTTGCGGGTCGGCTTCGAACTTCGTGAAGTTGACGTGGGGGAGGCGGGCTTTGAGAGCGGCGATGCCTTCAGGGGTGACTTTGCCGTCGCGGACGAACTTTGGGTCTTGGGCGACGCCTTCTGGGAAGAGTTCGCCTTGCTGAATTTTGATGCCGAAGGCCTGCTCGAGTTTGAACACAATGTCGAGGAAGTCGATGGATTCTGCGCCGAGGTCCTTGGTGAGGACGGAGTTCATTTCGACGTCGTCGTCGTCAACGGCGAGAGCGTCCACGAGGATGGCCTGAATCTTCTTGAAAATATCGTCGCGCGTCATTGCGTGAAAGTCCTTGGAATTACGGGGTCTAGAGCCGCGATGATAGGGTGTTTGGGTCGGTTTTGCAAATGACCGTCGCAAGGAGGGATTTCACGTGTATTTGCGGCGTGAAGCAAGAGTCGTACTCTGAGAAAGAGGTTGATGCTGGGTTGACGATGTTGAGATTTCAATGCTGACACATGCTCCTGCGAATTTGATCGGTGGTGTTTGGAAGTCGCCTGAAGGGCCCGGCAGTTCGCTGCTGCGCAGTGTGAATCCGGCGAACGGCAGCGTGGTTTGGCAAGGCACGGAAAACGCTGCTGACGTGCCTGCTGCGGTCGCCGCGGCGCGGGCGGCGTTGCCTGCTTGGCGTGCGTTGGGTTTGGATGGACGCGTCAAGGTATTGCGCAAGTTTCAGGAGATCGCCAAGAGCAGGGAAGATACGCTGGCGAAATTGCTGGCGATGGAAGTTGGCAAGGTGCTTTGGGATGCGAAGGCCGAGGCTGGGCTGCTGTCCAACAAAGTTGACATCACTTTGGATACAGCGAAGGAGGGCGGGCTGGCGCGAGTTACGCCGTTTGAAGTCAATTTGTCGGCGACGCGAGTTGGGCGATGTGATTTTCGCTCACATGGTGTGATGGCGGTGATCGGGCCGTTCAATTTTCCGGCCCACTTGCCGAACGGGCACATCGTGCCTGCGCTGGCGATGGGGAACACGGTGGTGTTCAAGCCCAGCGATAAGGCGCCGGGTGTCGGGCAGATGTTGGTAGAGATGTTTGATGAGGCGATGCGGGCGTGTGGGGCACCCGCGGGTGTTGTCAATTTGGTTCAGGGTGGCGTGAGCGTTGCGAAGGCGCTCGTTGCGAGCGAGAGTGATGTTGATGGCGTGCTCTTCACGGGGAGTTGGCCAGTCGGGCGATCAATTATGGAGGCGAGTCTGGATCGCCCTGGGCGTTTGCTTGCACTCGAGATGGGTGGCAACAACGCGGCGATAGTGATGCCGGATTGTGATTTGAAGCAGGCGTTGATAGAGTGCGTGCGGAGTGCTTTTGTTGGGACTGGACAGCGCTGCACCTGCACGCGTCGCATCATTGTGCATCGTGATATCGCGACGAAGTTTGTTCCGGCGTTCTGCAAGATGGCGAGCAACCTGATCGTCGGCGATCCGTTTGCGCTGCATCCGGCGTTCATGGGGCCGATTATTTCGCGTGCGGCGAGAGATGCCGTGCTGCGTGCCCAGAGTGAGATGGCGGCGGAGGGTGGAGAGGTGTTGGTGCAGGCGACGGCGATGGAGGGCGATGGGAATTACATCACGCCGGGGGTTGTGAGGGTTGAGAGTTTCACCAAGGGCAAGTCGTATTCGTGCCAACCTGGGACGGATGTCGAGGTGTTTGGTCCGCTGGTGCGGATTTGTGAGGTGGAGAGTTTTGATCGAGCGATTACGCTCGCGAACGAGACGGACTTTGGCTTGGCGGCGTCGCTGTTTACCAAAGATGATGCGGTGATGAAGCGTTTTTTGAATGAGTGTCGGGCGGGGTGTCTCAATATCAACACGGGGACGGCGGGGGCGAGCAGCAAGTTGCCGTTTGGGGGGCTGGGGTTGTCGGGCAATCATCGCGCTGCGGGATCGTTCAGCACGGACTACTGCGCGTATCCAGTGGCGAGCATGATTGAGCGGAGTGGGACGGCGGCGGTGCCGGTGGGGATGAGAGTTGAAGAAGTGACGAAGTGACGAAGTGACTAAGTGACGAAGTGACAAAGCAAAGGCTTGTTGTGTGATGGGGACTCGGCTACGCGATTTTGTGAACGTGTGCGCGAGTCGACGTGCGGCTTGGATGGAGTGGCGCATCGAAGAGGCGATACGGCGGAATGCGAAGAAGTTGATGGTGAAGCATCACGTGCCGGGGTTGCAGGTGGCGTTCTGTGTGCGTGGGAGGGCGACGCGTGAGATTGTGATTGGTGAGGCTCGGCGCGGGGAGACGCTTACGCCGCAGCATCGTTTCCGTATCTGTTCATTGTCGAAGCCGGTCTCGGCTGTAGTGGCGTTGACGTTGGTGCGAGATGGTGTCGTCAGTCTTGATGAGAATATTGCCGAGGAGTTCACGGAAGTGTTGCCCGATTTAGCGAAGAGCGGGGCAAGAATCACTTTGCGTGATCTGTTGTGTCATATGTCAGGGTTTGACACGATGCATTCGCCCCGCGCGCCTGAGGAAGAGCGGCACTGGACGTTGAGAGATGTGCTCGATGAACGATTGGGAGAACCTTGGAAGGTGCGACGGATTGGAGAGCCCGGGACGGTGCAGTGTTACTCAGGCATCAACTTCTGGTTGCTGCAGCTTGTGTTGGAACTTCGCAGTGGAAAACCGATGCGAGAGTTGGGGAGGGAGCGAGTCTTTGAGCCGCTGGGCATGACGCATGCCGAGTACGAAATCGGTGAAGTTGTGCCGCAGGGTATTGTGGCGGTGCATGATGATGCTGGAAATGAACTGCCTGCGAAGTGGGCGCCGGGCGGGGCGGCTTCGGGGGTTGTTTGCGGGGCGCGTGAGTTACTTGAGATTGCGAAAGTGACTTTTGATGGGTCGTCGTTGTTGCCGGAAGAGTTACGACGTGGACTTTGCGAGTCGTGTGCGGGTTCACGCGCGTGGACTCTTGGTTGGCATACATATAAGGGTGTTGACGCGCGATCCCTTGGGCACGGCGGGGTCGAAGTGGGTACGCGTGGAATCGCGGCGGTCGTGCCGGCGGCACAATGTGGGATCGTGGCGCTGACAAACAGCAGTGGCGGGTTTTACGTGACGAAGTCGCTCACTGGGCTGCTACGCGAACTCGCGCTGCGCAGCATTGATGAGCCTGTTGATGTGCGGGAGACAGCGGCAGAAACCCAGATTTAGTCTTTCGGTGCGGAATACGGGTCGCTTGCGATTGGGTAGTTGGTAATGACTACCTCGACGCGCTGATTATTGCGATCCTGCTGGCGATCAAAGGTGCGGCCGACAACGCGGTCGCTATCACCCATGCCGACGACGCGGATCGCTTCCCACTTCATGCCGGATTCCACGAGCGCCGCCGCGACTGCTTTCGCTCGTTCGTACGAGAGGTCGAGCGCCTTGGTCGGGTTGTGCATCGCTTCGAAGGGACTCGCATGGCCACGAATTTCGAGCACCCAGCGTTGGTCTTTTTGCTTGGCAGCGACTTCAGCAATAGTTTTGCGTGCTTCTTCGGAGATTTTGCTGGCGCGATCATCGAAGGAGATCGCGGCGGTGACGCGATCAAAGTCGCTGGGGCGTGGGGCCTGTTGTTTGTCGTTGTTGCCGCGAGGGCCGTTGGTGGTGGCGTTGCCTTGACGCTCCATGATGCGTTTGCGAAGTGCGGCTTCCTTTGGATCAGTGGACTTCATGCTCACGGGCTGATTGAAACCTTCGCGGATCGCGATGATCATGTCGAGTGCTTGCGTGTTGGAGCCCGCGTCGCCCGCGTTGGTTTCGTCGGGTGCGCCGCCTTGCTTGGGCTCGGCTTTCGGGCCCATGTTCATCGCGAGCAGAATCACGAAGAAGCCCATGATGAGTGCGACGTTGTCGGCGAACGAAATGAGCCACTCGGGCGCACCTTCGTGGTGTTCTTCGTGTCCGCCTGGACCATGACCGCCGCCACCATGGCCGCCACCTCCATGACTTTCGCCATGCTCGCCCTCGCCATGTTTTTCATCGTGGTCTGACATGGTGTGTGAGAGTGAATAAAGGATTACGCGGCGGCCTGGAGAGACGTGCGCTGGACTGCGGGGATGAACGCGAGGACCTTGTCCTGCGTGACGCGCGGGTTGTCGCCGCTCTGGATGCTGAGGATGGCCTGCAGCATCATTTCGCGGCTGAGAATTTCTTCGCTGCTGCGGATGCCGAGTTTGTCACCGATGGGACCGCAGACTGCGTTCGCGATGACGGCGCCGTAGAGCGTTGCCACGACGGCCAGCGCGAGTGCGGCGCCAAGTTCGCCGATGTCTGCGTTCGCGAGTTTGCCGAACATACCCACCTGTCCCACGAGCGTACCGACGAGACCCCAACCCGGGCCGTAGATCTTGATCAGGTCGAAGAACTTCTTGCCTGCCTTGTGGCGTTCCTGCATGGCGGCGACTTCAAGACGAAGCGTGCCTTCGATGTTTGCGGGCTCGACACCGTCGATAGCCATTTTGAGACCTGCCGCGAAGAACTTATCCGGGATGTTTTCAACTTCTGATTCGAGGGCCAAGATGCCGTCGCGGCGGGCTTTTTCTGAGAGCTTGTTGACGAGCTGGATGGTTTCGATGGGCGACATGCCCTTGTGGAACATGAACTTTTTGATGTAGCCTGGGACCTGCTTCATTTTGTCCATGGGCAAGCTCATGAACACCACGCTAATGGAGCCGCCGAACACCATGAGCACGCCTTCGCCCGAGAAGAACATGCTGAATTTGCCGTGCGACACTTCGAAGGCGGCGATGCCCATGCACAGGACGCCGACGATGACGCCGATCAGACTTGCCTTATCCATAACGTGCCTCGGTCTTCAGTTCGCAAAGTGCGATTGCGTTCGCCCATCCGTGGAGGACGCAATTGCTAGAGGGAACATCGACTGGGCGGGTGAGCGGGTTGCTTGAAGGGTGGGGGGAAGGAGCGAGTTATTGAACGGTTGGGTTGGGCGGGTGGTGCAGACGGAATAAACGGAACGGAGGAGGGGATCGAGACAAGATGATGGGATGGGGGGAAGATGGGCGGTACAGCAACGATGCAGCGAGAGAACCCCAAAGCACGCCAATCAACACATCGCATCATCCCATCATCCCATTTTCGCATCCCCGTCGCGTACTCCGTATCATGCGTCATGAGCAAACGCCGTGACGCTGAACGTGATGATGTGGGGATGCGGGACTTTCGGGATGAGGGTGAGCCAATCGTTTTGATTGGTGGCGGAGGGCACGCACTGGTGGTGGCAGATGCAGCGATGGCGATTGGGCGCGGTGTGGTTGGATTTTTCGATGATGCCGAGGACGCGCGGGCGAGCGAGCAGTTTGGGCTGACTCACCTCGGCACTATTGACACGCTGATCAAGTTGCTCGCGGGGCGAGGCGGGAACGCCGCTCGGAAAGACGTCAAGTACATCATGTGCGTTGGGGATATCAAGACCCGTGCGAAGTTGCTCGGTAAGTTGGAAATTGGTGATCGCTACGCGACTGTGGTGCATCCGACAGCGTGCATAGCGGAGAGCGCGGTGATTGGCGTCGGGGCATTCGTCGGTCCGCGAGCAGTTGTGAACGCCTGCGCAATTGTGGGGCGGCATGCGATTGTGAACACGGGAGCGATTGTCGAGCACGACTGCATCGTGGGCGTCAACACCCACATCGCGCCGGGCGTTGTGATGGGTGGCGATGTCGAGATCGGACTCTCGAAGGAACCTGAGCCTCGCGACGGATGTCTGATTGGCTTGGGCAGCAGAATTCTGCCGGGCGTCAAGGTTGCTCCGGGCTGTGTGGTTGGTGCG
Organism: Phycisphaerales bacterium; assembly: GCA_046350435.1. Taxonomy (GTDB): domain Bacteria; phylum Planctomycetota; class Phycisphaerae; order Phycisphaerales; family UBA1924; genus BJHL01. The sequence continues at coordinate 10,619 of JAXMAK010000004.1, read as the reverse complement.
GGTGCGGTTGTGGTGAAAGATGTGAAGCGCGGAATTGTGAAGGGTGTGCCGGCGAAGTGAGTCGATTCAACTTCGGCAACGCTTCACAAACGCTTCGTATTGCTCTGGCGTGTCAATGCCCGTGCCTTTGCTTTCGATAATCGCAACGGTGATTCGGTAGCCGTGCTCGAGAACGCGGAGTTGTTCGAGTGATTCGGCTTTTTCGAGTGGGGTCGGCGCGAGCGTCGTGTATTGCTGCAGAAAGTGGTTGCGATAGGCGTACAGGCCCACATGGCGAAGGAGGCCTGTGGTTGTGTGTTGCAGTGAAGCGTCGCGCGGGTAAGGGATGCGGGAGCGGCTGAAGTACAGGGCGAGATTCTTTGTGCTGGTGACGACTTTGACGATCGCGGGGTTCGCAGGATCGTCGGCGGGGTTCCACGGAGAGCCCACCGTCGCCACTTCTGCGGTTGACTGCGTCAGGGCATCAACGCATGCGTTGATCACGGCGGGTTCCATGTCGGGCTCATCGCCTTGCACGTTCACGATGATGTCGTGATCGGCTAGGCTCATGGCCTTCGCGGCTTGCGCGAGGCGGCTCGTGCCGTTTGGGTGGGCGGCATCGGTCATTAGCACGGGGGCGCCGAACTTCTTGCATGCTTCGGCAACGCGATCATGATCAGTTGCGATCACGAGTTCTTGGAGGCGAGAGGCTCGCTTGGCGTTTTCGTAGACGTGCTGAATGAGCGGCTTGCCGGTGGCGCTGGCGAGCACTTTTTCTGGAAAGCGCGTCGAGCCCAAGCGGGCCGGGATCATGCCGATGATGCGGGGTTGCGTTGGCATGGCGAGGGTTTGTGAAAGATCGCATTCAGCACAGAGACACAGAGATCATGAGGGGGAAGAGATTGAGAAGGGCGATGAGAGTGGGACTGGATCGCGTCAATTCATCTTCTTCGCCATGACCTCTCTTCTTCCTCTTGATCTCTGCGTCTCTGTGTTAAAAAGGAAGTTCAGTTGTGACGTTTGCACCGACCACGCGAAGCCGTAGTCGATGGCAGAGGTTTAGCCGCCGAACTCTGCGATCTTGGACTTGATCTCGTCGCGCTTGGTGCGAATGTCTTTGTAGTTGAACTGCTTCATCGAGATCGAAGACGCGAGTTTGTCGGCTTCACGCAGTTTGTCGGGGCTACGTGTGCTCTTGCCAACTTCGAGCAGCGCGTTCATGAGGTTATAGCGCAGTTCGAGGTTGGTTTCGGGCGTCATGTCCGTCACTTCGAGCGCAGCGCGGAAGGTCGCTTCTGCTTCGTCGTAGTAATTGATTCGGAAGAATGCCTGGCCCTGATAGTTGAGGCTTTGCACGCGATACTTCGCGTCGATCTGGCTTTCTTGGAACAGCGTGATGGCTTCGTCGTTGCGGCCCAGTTGGTAATAGCGTTTGCCGAGTTCAAACTTGCGACCAAGGTCGGTGGGATATGCGTCGACGCGCAGCCGGAATTCTTCGGCTTCGAGTTTCGTGTGATCTTCATTCGCGGCGGCGAGCATGTTGGTCAGCATTTCGCTGCCGGGCGATCCTTCGAGCATTTTCTGGAGCTCGCGGATCTTGCGGTAGCTTTGGCGGATCTTGATGTCGCCAGCGAGCTCGCGGAAGCGGAATTGGTTGGTCTTGGAGTACGTCTCCATATAGAGCTCGTACGCGCGGCTTTCGTCTGTGGGCTTGCCGCGATCCAAAAGGCGCTTGCCGAGATTCTCGATTGTGGGGAGGTCGTTGGGACGCTTGAGGTATTCGTCCTCAGCGACCTTCAGCAGACGTTCGATCGTGTCTTCAGTCTTCACGATGCGATCGGCTTCTTCGAGGTTTTGTTGCTTCGATGTGTCGCGGATGTTGGCGCGGAAGCCGCCTTCTTGACCGGTCTTTTCGTAGCCGCCGCGGTTCATGGTGGCTTGTGCGGCAAGGTTGCGCACGTACGCGGCGAGTTCGCCATCGCTTGGATCGAGTTTGACGGCGGCTTCGGCGGCTTGAATGGCGCGGTCGGGGTCTTCGACGGTCTTGAATGCTTCCGCGATTTTGAGAAGGAGTTCTTTGCGAACTTTCTTGTCTTGCAGCACGCGGCCCAGCGCGCGATCGCCAATCCAGATCGTGGGTTCTTTGAGTCGGAGTGAACTTGCGGATTCCATCGCGCGCACGGCGAGGTTTGATTCGGTGGGCTTCATGGCCCATTCGAGCATCGAGCGGAGGTACTTGTCAATGTCGCCTTTGCCGCCCACGCTGCTGACGAGGTCTTTGCCAGGGCCTTTGCCTTTGACGTCGTCGCTCAGGAACTGTGCGGCGCAGCCAAAGAAGGACGTGATGCCGTCCATGTTCTTTGGGTCAAAGCGCAAGCCGCCCAGCCAGAGCTGCATCGCATACTCGGCGTTGCCGGTCTGCTGCACAGTCTGTGCGTGGTCGAAGAACTTCTTGGCTTTCTCTGGTGAGAAGCCGTCGCCGGTGGGCCCGCTGCTAGGGGGCGCGCTGTTGTTGTTGTCGTTTTTCTTTCCCCAAAACATCGTGAAGGGAATCTCCTGAATCGGGCGAACGTCCTGTCGCGCGGTGTGAAATGGTGGGGGGGGTGGACTCGGGGCTCGGAGGTCAAGGAACGGAGGACGAGAATGTCCCTTGCTTCCATTCGCAGACTTTGGTGTCTCGGCTGCGTCTGAAAGGTCGGGGTTAGGTAGGGGTGAAGGATATTCAGCCCACAGGACGGCGGCGCGGCGAGTTTCATATCACAGCGAGCATTCGCTATGCGGGCCGGGAATGGTTGCACTCAGGGCATGGGGCCTCGGCGGGCAGGCCTGAGCGGTTGTAGCCGCAGCGGGGACAGAAGCCCGATTTGAGGCGGGATGCAGCCCGTTTGCTCCTGAACCAAGTGATACCCATAGGGATCGCGGGCATCAAGGCGAGCGGCCAGAGCGGGATCGCAAGCAATTGCAGGTACTGGGTGTGGGCGTAGTCGTGGAGCCAAAGCACGGACCGGCTCGGGCGGTCGGTGCGATGTAGGCCGAGTTCAGGGACGTAGTCTTTGTTGATCCAGTGGGTGACGCAGACTTGGCCGTGGGAGAGTTCGATTTGGTTGCCGGATTTATGGACCCATTCGATTGGAATGAGGATGGCAAAGAGCCAGACAGCCACGGACGCGACGAACCAGATGATGCGGGCTTTGGTGAAGTAGCGTGGCTTTGTGTTCTGCGCGGACACGAGCGAAGACTATGCGGTACGATTGCTCAATGGCCAAACTGCCTCCTCCAAGTGAACCTGACCGCTCGCGGGTGGATCCTGAGCAACTGGAGTTGCAGATATATCCATCGCAAGTCCTCCGCAAGAAGGCCAAGCCCATTCTGGAAGTCACCGACGAAGTGCGGGCGGTTGCGGTGCGGATGGTGGATGTGATGGAGGAACAAAAGGGCATTGGGCTCGCCGCGCCGCAGATTGGGTTGTCGTGGCGGATGTTTGTGTTGGATGTACCTGAAGTTGAGAAGGGGAAGGATCGTAGGTCGGCGGATGATGATCCGCCCACGGCGTCTCGGGGCCCCATGGTGTTCATCAATCCGGTGTTGAAGTTTGAGGGGCCAGTCGAGCCGTATGAGGAGGGATGCTTGTCACTGCCTGATGTGTTGGGCGAAGTTTTGCGGCCACCTGTTGTGACGGTGACGGCGCTGGATCAGCATGGGAAACAGTTCACGATAAAGGCGGGCGGCTTGCTCGCGCGATGCATTCAGCATGAGACGGATCATCTTGATGGGGTGTTGATCATCGACAAGATGACGCCGACCAGCAGAATGAAGAATCGGCGGGCGGTGAAGGAGTTGGAGGGGTAGGAAAAGGCATTGGGCATCGGGCATTGGGGATTAGGGGGAGGGAACGCGAAGCGACGCGAAGACAAAACAAACGCGCATTTTCTCGTTTGGTGTTTTCAAGACTTCGGCGCGATTGACTTTGTCAAGAAGATTCGCATTCACTCTCCGACTTTTCGCCGCTGACTTTTTTCTACTTCGCGTCTCTTCGCGACCTTCGCGTTGAAACCCATTTCGTTGTCGCTTCCAAGCAAATCCTGACGATACTCTCCACCATGCCCTTGCCGATTGTGTATTTTGGATCAGGAGCGTTTGGCATACCAACGTTGGCTCGCATCGCGAGTGAGCACACGCTGGTTGGCGTTGTGACGCAGCCAGATCGCCCAGCAGGCCGAGGCGGGAAGTTAACGCCGACGCCCGTTGCAGAATGGTGTGCGGCGAACGTTCCTGCCGTTGAAGTCATCAAGCCTGAAAAGATCAATGCTCCTGAAGTTGTTGCGAAAATCCAAGCGTGGGGTGCCAAGCACTACCTTGTGATTGCGTACGGCCAGAAGATTGGCAAGGCGATTTTGGACGGCAAGTTTGCGATCAACTTGCATGCGTCGCTCCTGCCGCGCTGGCGCGGCGCGGCTCCGATCAACAGGGCGATTCTCGCCGGCGATTCAGAAACTGGTAACAGCGTGATCACGCTTGCGGACAAGATGGATGCGGGGCTTGTCCTCGGCACAACGCGCCGACGCATTGAATCAACGCACACGACAGGTGACTTGCACGACTTGCTCGCGCAGGATGGGCCCAGCGCGGTGTTCCGCGTGCTGCGAGAGGAGCAGCAGGGGGCGCTCATGCCAGATGAGCAGGACGAGTCGCGGGTGACGCTCGCCGGGAAACTCTCGCGGGCGGATGCTCAGCTCGATTTTTCAAAGAGTGCGACCGAGTGCCGTTGTCGAATCAACGGCTTGTCGCCTTGGCCTGGTGTGACTGTCAAGATTGGCGAAACTCAAGTGAAGTTGCTGCGAGCGGGGGATGTCTTGACTGCGCCGGCGACCGGTGAACCCGGATCGATTGTTGATGTTGAGCAGGGACAACTGCTGTGTGCTGAGCGCACGGCGGTGCAACTTATCGAAGTGCAGCCCGCAGGCAAACGGCCGATGAGTTGGAGTGACTTCGTTCGCGGCAACGTGATACAGCGTGGAGCGATCGTGACCAACGTCGTACACGAGGGGGGCGCATGAGGTTGGTGCAGATGATCTTCGATTGGATTCGCCCCAACGAACGCTCCGCGCCCGCGGTTGCGGAGACGGACGCGGGTACTCGCCCGTTTGCGAAAAAGATCGTCGAAGTTGACGCGAAGGGTGTTGCGGTTGTTGAACGTGCGGAGAAAACGAAGGGCGTTGGTGTTCGCCCACGCTTGCGCGTGGGGCTCGTTGCGAAAGCGAAGAAAAAACGATCAGCCAAGCAAGACTTGTACGACCAAATGGTTCGTGATATGTGCCTGCGATACAACGTGCGCGTTCGCAAATGGCGGAAGAGCATGTCGGGGATTGCGTGGTATGTGGAGTATCGGGACGGGACGATTCAGCGATTGATCGAGGCACCGCGGCCTAAGACTCCGTTGTCGGCGTCCATTTTCCTGCATGAGATCGGGCATCATGCCATCGGATTCGGCGTCTACAAGCCTCGCTGTCTTGAGGAGTATCACGCGTGGATGTACTCGCTGCAGCAGATGCAGGAGTGGAATATCGAAGTGACTGACAAAGTGAAGACGCGCGTGCATCGCAGTCTGCGGTATGCGGCGCGGAAGGCGATGCGGCGAGGGATCAAAAAGATGCCGGTGGAGTTGATGGGGTATTTGGAGTAGTCAGTCACTAGTCGCACAGGCGAGGACGCCTGTGCCACCTGTCGTCAACGCCTGCCGCGTGGCTTGGACCAACCTCGGGCGGGTCTGGTCGCGTTGCGTGAGGAGCCGTGATCGTCGCCTGAACTGCGCATGACGGGGAAGTCGGCGTTGCGGCTTGCTCCGCCGCGATCGCCGCTACTCGAAGCACCTTGGCCTCGATGAGGCTTGCGCGGTGCGTGCGCATCGCGGGAATGGCCGCCTCCGCCGCCCCTTGGTGCGAACTGCTTGGACTCCCACTCGGCTTTCTTGGCTTCCGCGCTGGAGGCGAGTTCGGAGACAGAGGGCAAGGGCGGAAGAGCTTGGTTGGGAATTTTCTTGCCTGTCAGTCGTTCGATCTGACGGAGCAGGTCGCGTTCTTCTGCGTCGCAGAATGAAATCGCGAGACCTTGCTTACCCATGCGGCCTGTGCGGCCGATGCGATGCACGTACGCCTCTGGTTCCATCGGGAGGTCGTAGTTGAAGACGTGGGTGACGTCATCGACATCGAGGCCTCGTGCTGCCACGTCGGTTGCGACGAGTACGCGAGAGCGACCGCTGCGGAACGAGGCGAGGGCGCGGGTGCGGTAGTTCTGGGCTTTGTTGCCGTGGATCGCTTCGGCGGAGATGCCTGCTTGGGCCAGTTTTCGCTGCACCTTGTCGGCACCGTGTTTGGTCTTGGTGAAGACAACGGCTCGCTGCGAGTCGAGTTCTTCGAGCAGGTGCGTGAGCAACGCTTGCTTCTGCAACTTGTGGACGTGGAACAGTTGTTGCTCGATGAGCGGCGCGGCGGAGGAGACGGGCGTGACCGAGACCTTTGCGGGGTTGTGCAGCAATGCGTCGGCGAGGTGTTGGATTTCGCGCGGCATGGTTGCGGAGAAGAGCAGGGTCTGGCGGGGAGGTGTGCCCTTGGGAATCGCGGCGGCGATGCGTTGGATGGGCTTGATGAAGCCCATGTCGAGCATGCGGTCGGCTTCGTCGAGGACGAAGATCTTGATGTTCGACAAGTTGGCGTGACGCTGTTCCATCAGGTCCATGAGGCGGCCGGGCGTTGCGACGATGATGTCAACGCCTTTGTGCAGCGCTCGAACTTGATGGAATTGGCTGACGCCGCCAAAGATAATCGAGTGGGAGAGACCGGAGTGGCGGCCGTAGTTCGCGAAACTTTCGGCGATCTGTGTCGCGAGTTCGCGGGTGGGAGACAGTACGAGAACGCGCGGCAGGACGGGCCCCTTGCGGGTTTTGTCAGCGGGCTCTTGCATCAGGCGGTGCAAGATGGGGAGGGCGAATGCGGCGGTCTTGCCCGTGCCGGTTTGTGCGCAGCCAAGGACGTCCTTACCTGAAAGAATAAGCGGGATGGCCTGAGCCTGAATTGGTGTTGGGTTGTCGTAGCCTTCTTCGTGGAGTGCTTTGAGGAGCGGCTCGGCGAGGTTGAGGGACTTGAACGTATTTTCGATTGCGGGGCGATCGGCTCCGGCGTGTGCGTGGATTGCGTGAGCTGGTTTGGTGGTCGCCGGGTGCTCGGTTGGCGCGGCGGTGTGTGCGTGCGACTTGCTCACGTGGGGCTTGGTTGCATGCGAGTCGTGTGGGTGCGCCTTGTGGGGCTTCTCAGCGTGGTGATCGCTGCGTGGTGCGTGATCGTCTTTGCGTTGGGGTGCGTGTGGCGCGAGGTCTTGGAGCGTGAAACGGGTGCGGCCCTCGGCGTCTCGCTGAGTGAAGTTGGATTGGTTGTGAGGTTTGGTGTGCTTCGGCGAGTGAGGCGCGGAATGCGACGGCGCGTGCGAGTGTGGCTTGCGGTCGTTGGGCTTTGAACGCGGGTGTTGATCGCGCGGAGCGCCTCGGTCGTCTGACGCAGCGTGATCTTCGCGCGGGTGGCGCGGCTTAGAGTGTGCGCGGGCATCTTCAGCGTGCGGGCGAGTATCGCGCGGGTGTGATGTGCCGGAGTGGTGTGGCTTTTTGGCGTGAGGGTGGCTTGCGCTCGGATGGGGCTTCTTCCCATCGCGGGGCGAAGGCGTACCCGAAGGCGAGCCTGAGCGGCTCGCGTGCGGCGGCTTTTTATTGTGACTGGACGAGGGGGACGATGAATGAGAATGCGGGCGCTGATCGCGCGAAGAATGGCCGTGTGGCAAGGGAAAAATCACTCCAAAATCGAAATGCCAGAAAGCTGGCGACCCCGAGTTTGCAGTGTTGCAGCGCGGGGCAGTTGGAGCATCTTATGCAGTCGGAGGCGGGGAAGGCGGGTGATTTTCAAGATAGTTTGCGATGTGCATAGTGCCGCGGACTGGGTCCGTTTTTGTATCTGATTCACAATGAGGCTGTGGAATCGCGTTCGCCGAAGATGCTTTTCGCGCAAACTCCGATCGCGACGCTTTCACGATGTAATACATCACGATCGGATAAAGCAGCAGCAGCCACAAGAGTACAAGCACGCGATCAATCCCAAAGCCAAGCGACAAGATTGACCACACGAAAACCGCAGGAGGAACCAGTAGCAGAGTAACTGCAGGCACGGCGAGCCATGGGCTCGCTGGTTTGTGATACTTTTGCCCAGACTTGAACACTGTCGCGTCAGAAATCGGCAAGCCACATTCGGGACACGCGCCGGTGTGAGAGCCGGTCTGCAATTCGTGTCCGGAAAGATCGTAATTGCATCGCGCACATGACGTCTTGCCCGCATGGATGCGGACCTTGTCGCTGGCGAGGCGTCCAAGAAAAATCGGCAGGCCAATCGTTGCTGCAAAAAGAAAAATGACCAAGAGAGCGTCCATACGAGGTTCCAAAAGAACACTGACGAATGGGTGTCAGAACGACGCAAGTAGATACGCGTAAGCCGGGGTCTCCGGTTTCACTGAAGTGCACTGAATGTTGGTCGGTGGTGCTTTGATACAACTGCATGACCTGCTTCTGAGCAAGGCTTCGAGTCAGTGGCAGTGAGAATGCAAGAACGTCCCGGGCGCGATTCGAACGCGCGACCTGCCGCTTAGAAGGCGGCTGCTCTATCCAACTGAGCTACCGGGACAGCGAGAAATGATAGCGATGTGCAAGCTCATGGCCCGATATTGGCTCTTGCGAAAAATCGTCGCGAGTTCAATCAACAAGGCATGGTTACCGTGATCGTGCCGACAGAATCAATTACGCTACCCTCTCACAATGGCCACTCACGCTTCAGCATCACACGCACGCAGCGCTCAAGCCCAGTCGCTTATTCAGAACTTCTCGTCGCGTCAGGCGACGGTTGGAGTGGTGGGGCTTGGGTATGTGGGGTTGCCGCTGGTAAGGGCGATGCACGCGGCTGGATTCTCCGTGATTGGGTACGACGTGGATGGTTCGAAAATTGAAAAGTTGAAGCGAGGCGAGAGCTACTTGAAGCACCTCGGCGACGATCTTGTTCGCGTACTCGCGACATCGAAGCGATTTACGCCGACGAATGACGAATCGATGCTCGGCGGGTGCGATGCCGTGTGCGTGTGCGTGCCCACGCCGCTCGGGCAGCATCAAGAACCCGACTTGTCGTTCGTCGAAAACAGCACGAAGATGCTCGCGAAAGTCATCGCGGCGAAGAAGGATCGTGGACCAGTTGTAATTTCGCTTGAAAGCACAACCTATCCCGGCACAACACGCGAACTGTGCTTGAAGATCTTGACCGACGCAGGCTTGAAACTCGGTTCTGACTTTTTTCTTTGTTTCAGCCCCGAACGCGAAGACCCGGGTCGGCACGGCGTTGAAACCAGCACGATCCCGCGATTGGTTGGCGGCGTTGATCAGGATTCAACTGCCGTCGGAGTCTCGCTGTATTCTGCAGCCGTTCAGAAAGTCATCGCGGTTGCTTCGGCTGAAGTCGCCGAAGCAGCGAAGTTGCTTGAGAACATTTACCGCAGCGTGAACATCGCATTGGTGAACGAACTAAAGCCAGTACTTGCAGACATGGGCATCGACATCTGGCAGGTAATCGATGCCGCGAGCACGAAGCCGTTCGGCTTTCAGCGGTTTGAACCCGGGCCAGGCTTAGGCGGACACTGCATTCCGATTGATCCGTACTACCTGACGTGGAAGGCGCGTGAGTATGGCCATGTCACTCGCTTCATTGAGCTGGCTGGCGAGATCAATCACCACATGCCGGCGTACGTCGTCGATCGCACGCAAGCCGCGCTGAACGAGCACGGCAAAGCGATCAAGGGCAGCAAGGTGCTGGTGCTGGGGATCGCATACAAGCCAAACGTTGACGACATCCGCGAAACGCCCGCCGCACCGATTATTGAGATGCTCATGGAGCGTGGAGCGAGCGTGTCGTACCACGATCCACACGTCTCCAAGTTCCCCGCGATGCGCAAGCACGCGATCGATCTAACGTCGGTTGCTTTGTCGCCGCAAGCACTGGCGAGTACGGACGCAGTGTTGATCGTGACCAACCATCGCTCGATTGATTGGTCGATGGTGGGGCAGCACGCAAAACTCATCGTCGACACACGCAACGCTATGCACGGCGTGCATGTGTCAGGCCGCGTCGTGAAGGCGTGATTCTCGGAACTGCGTGGAGCGATAACGAAATTTTCTCTAGCAACGCCTGCACAGGCCATATGCGTGACCCAATTACGGGGTTTTTACCTCGTGCGCTTCACGCGTTGAGTGAATATGGCCAATATCTATCGCAAGTGTTCGATCATTGGCTGTTCCATTCCCAGGATTTTCGACTCTGGAGCCTCCCAGTCGCGGCTCTGCTTGGCGCGTTCGCGCTGCTGATTGCTCAGCGTGCTCGTCCGCGCACCGGCTGTCCTCTGAAGGCACTGCGGGGCATCGGATTCCAACTCGAACTGAATCCCAGTGGACAGGTTGTCGAGCATGCGTGGAGCATGGCCGGTGCGTGGCAGAGCGTGCAGCCTGAGCAGGATCACATGATCGCGACGGGCAAGATGTCGCTGGCTCGGCGCACAGTCCATGCGTT
>JAXMAK010000003.1:0-749153 GCA_046350435.1 Phycisphaerales bacterium | reverse complement strand
ATCGGGTGGGCCGAAAACCGTTGAAAGGCAGAAATTGCGTGTGGGAAATGATTGGTTCACCAAACTCGTCTTTGCGAGACGTTTGCCAAATCACTACCAAAGGCTAAACTTGGCCCGTTGCGGGCGCCGCCTCTCCCGGTGCCGCTTGCATCACAAAACTCGTCCGCCGGCGAGCGCTCGCCTTGGCGTTTGTTATTGTGTTTTTCGATCGACCTGTTCTGGTTGAAGCACCAGGGACTTTAGAAATGAGCACCGCCGTGGCTGAGCAAAAATCCCATTCCAACAAAGTTCAAATCGCGGACGCAGGTCCGAGCCTGAAGAAGATCTCGATTGAGATCCCCGCGAGCGTCGTTGAGGACAAGCTCAAGACGTCGATGGCGGTGCTGTCTGACCAAGCCGCGCTGCCCGGCTTCCGCAAGGGCAAGGTGCCGAAGTGGCTGGTCGAGAAGAAGTTTGGCAAGTCGATGCGCGATCAGGCCAAGAGCGAATTGGCTGGCGATGCGTATCGCAAGGCTGTGGAAGACCACAAGCTGAAGGTCGTTGCTGACCCCAGCGGCGGCAACCTGGACAAGGTTGATGTCGTTGATGGCAAGCCGCTGTCGTTTGAACTCGAAGTCGAAGTGCTTCCTGAGTTTGAACTGCCCAGCCTCGAGGGCATCGAGATTCGCAAGCCCACGCTCGAAGTGACGGACGCGATCATCGACGACGAGATCAAGAAGATCTGTATCAACGAGGGCAACCTTGAGTCGCGTGATAACGCTGAGCCGGGTGACTATCTCACCGGCCATGCGATCATGAAGGGCAAGGATGGCACCGAGTTCTACAACCTCAAGGGTGCGGTTGTTCAGAAGCCCGCCAGCGACAAGAACGGCAAGGGCATGATCCTGGGCATCATGGTCGATGACTTCGACAAGCAATTGGGCAAGCCCAAGGCTGGCGATACGTTCACGATCAAGGCCAAGGGTCCTGAGCAGCACGAAGTCGAAGGAATTCGCAACAATGATCTCACGATGACGTTCACGGTTGAACGTATCGATCGCATTATCCCGGCGAACGTTGACGACATCGTCAAGAACTTCGGCATGCAGGATGAAAAGCAGCTGCGCGACGCGATTCGCCAGCGGCTGGGCGTGCAGGTTCAGATTCAGGCGCAGACGGCGATGCACAACCAGGTCGCCAAGCACCTGATCGACAAGACCAAGCTCGATCTGCCTACCCGCATCACTGCGGTGCAGGCGGAACGCACGCTGCAGCGTCAGCGCATGGAGCTGCTGTACCGCGGCGTTGAAGCGCACAAGATCGAAGAGCACATGGCCGAACTGCGTGCCCAGAGCGGCGCAAGCGCGGTTCGGGATCTCAAGATGTTCTTCATCCTGTTCCGCGCGTCCGAGCAGCTCAACGTGCAGGTTCGCGAGAACGAAGTCAACCAGCGCATCGTGCAGATGGCGATGCAGCGCAACATGCGTCCTGAGCAGCTTGTTCAGCAGCTCCGCCAGAGCAATCAGGTCAACGCAGTCGTGCAGCAGATCCGCGACCACAAGACACTCGACGCGATCGTCGCGAAGGCGAAGGTCACGGAGATGTCGGCTGATGAATACAACAAGTGGGCGAAGGATCAGAAGTAGGAAGAAGGCATTGGGGATTAGGGATTGGGCATTGGTGACGAAGGGCTGAGAAGTCCTTCGTTTGTTTTTTAGGGGAGGCTGGGGTAGTCGTTTTCAGCACAGAGACACAGAGATCAAGAGGGGGATGAGGAAGTGAAAATAATGAGATGATGAGATGGTGAGGCCAGTGGATCTGCTATCCCATCATCTCATCACCACCTCATTCCGCTCCTGAACTCTGTGTCTCTGTGCTGAAAACGAATTTTATCGAATGCAACGCTTCCTGCGTGGAGTGATCGCTAATCCACCGGCGCCGTGTCTACGCCTCGCAGTTGCGTGAGGCGTTTGGTGAGGGTTTGTAGGAACTTACTTTCGCGGGCGGTGTCGCGTGAGGGTTCGAGGCGGGCTTCGAACTTGATGCGGATGGGTTTTTCGGTTGGTTTTTCCAGCGGCGTTGCCCAGAGCAGCATGGTTTCGTCGTGGATGGTTAGGAACTGAAACATTGCCCCGTCGGGGTCGTTGGTGCGGTCAGAGAGGCCAAGTTGCGACTTGGAGGCGGCGATGAGCATCGCAGCGTCGATGTCGTTCCAGTCGGCGGTGATTTCGATGGTTGTTTCGGGGATGGGATCGGGGGAGGTGTTGAGATTGAGTTTGTTGGTGGACCACGGGGATGCGCAGGCGGAGCAGAGGCACGGGATTGCGATGAATGTTGCTGCGGCAAGCGTGATTTTTAGGGGTGTTTTGAGGGTTCCGATCAATTTCCTAACTGGGTTTGCTTGGTTTGGGGGCTTGGGAGTTTGGGTCTCCGTATAATCAACGCTATGTAATTTGCACCTTGTTTCTGAGCAGCCGGTGACTGGGATTTGTGTCACTGGGGATGCGCCGACTTGATGTGGCGGAGTATTTGGCAGGGGTAGATTGCCTTGCCGGGTGAAGGGTTCGGGGTGCTTTGGGGGTTGGAGAATTTTCGAAGTGGAAGTCACGATCAAAGTGCCCTCCGGGGCTGACCGCGTTGCGGTGGTGGGTGCGGGCGATCGGAACCTCAAGCTTTTGCGAGAGGCGCTGGGCGTCCGTGTGTTGTCGAGAGACGGTAGGGTTGTGGTGGCGGGGTCGGCGCATGAGGTTGCGGCGGCGCGTCGTGTCATTGAGACATTGACGGACGCGGCGGAACGCGACGAACCCATGAGCAAAGAGCAAGTGCTGGACATGATTGCGCAGAGCAGCGCTGAGGTGAGCAAAGTGAGACGAGGTTGGAAAGCAGACGATCGATCGGAGCGACCGGGGCGGGGGGCGTCGCGAGATCGCGTGAGAGACTTTGAGGATGAGCCGATTCTTGAGCCGTATGACGATGATGAGCCTTGGGAAGAGCGGCTGAATGTGTACGTTGCGGGCAAGGCGGTTCGGCCTCGCACTGACAATCAGATGACGTACTTGCGGTGCATTCGCGAGTTTGATTTGACGTTTGGGCTTGGGCCTGCGGGCACGGGCAAGACGTATCTTGCGGTTGCAGCGGCGGTGCATCTATTGCGTGCAGGGCGGGCGAAGCGCGTTGTGCTGACGAGACCTGCTGTGGAAGCGGGGGAGAAGTTGGGATTTCTGCCTGGTGACTTTCGCGACAAGGTGAATCCGTACTTGCGGCCTTTGCTGGATGCTCTGAATGACATGATGGACTTCAGCACGGCGCGACGGTTTATGGAGAATGACATTGTGGAAGTCGTGCCGCTGGCGTTTATGCGAGGGCGAACGCTCAACAACAGCGTGATCATTCTCGACGAAGCGCAGAACTGCACTAAGGGACAGATGAAGATGTTCCTCACCCGCATGGGTCAGGGGAGCAAGGTAATTGTGACGGGCGATCCGACGCAGACGGACTTGCCTGATGGCACCGAGAGCGGGTTGCTCGATGCTGTTTCGAGATTGGCGAAGACGGAGGGGGTGGCGTTTGTCGGGTTTGAGCCCGAGGACGTGGTGCGTCACGACCTTGTGAAGCGCATCATCCGCGCGTATGACGATGTGAAAGATGACCGAGATGCGTTTGGGAGGCCGAACCAAAGGCGAAAACGTGCGGCGGCGTCCGAGAAGCAGGGCAACGATGAGGGTGGGGGGCCGATGGAGAATGATGGGGTCAGCCCGGCGTCTGCGTAAGGCTCTGACTGTACCCAATTCACGTGAGTAGACACGATTCCAAACCGGCGAGCCGCACTGAGGGACTGAACAAGAGTCTCCATGAGAGGCGGCGCGCCTTTGAGCAGCAGGCGATCGGGTTGCCAGGGATGTCGAAGTTGGCGGATGCGATGATGCAGCCCAACACGACGTTTGGCGCGGTGGTTGCGGTTGCGTTTGCAGTAGCATGTACGGTGTTGGCATTGTGGACGCGCGGGCAGCCATTGGTGGCTGAGGGTCGCGTCATGAACGAGACGCGGCTGGTGCGCGTGGATGAGTTGGTGACGACGGATGAGACGCAGACAAAGCAGCGGAAAGAATCTGCGCGGAGGAATACGCCTCGTGTGTTTGTGGCGAACGAGGCTGCACTGGATGGGGTGATCACGTCGATTCGGACTCTGCCTGCGACGCTGGATGGTGTGAAGTCGGCGGATGAACTTGATCCCAAGGTGCGCGATGCGTTCGGGCTGACGGATGCGTTAATTGCGGTGGTGCAGGACAAGACTCGCGACGGGACGTTGCGCGAGCAGTGGGAAGAGAAGACGGACGAGCTGGCGAAGTTGCTTGCGATGCGGCCTTTGCTCGATGCGCAGACATATCGAAGGACGCTGCAGGAGAACCTGAGCAGCACGGTGCGGCTGGTGCGGGCAAATGTGACTGAAGTGGGGCCTCAGCCCACCACGACGGTGACGAATCTCGAAGTGCCTCGCTCGGACATGGTGAATATTGAAGAGCCGGAGATTTTTCGGCGCGTGATGTTGTCGGTTGCGAGAGACGCGGGGTTTGCGCAGCCCATGCGGGATGTGGTTGTCACGAGACTGTTGAACGTGGGCGGGCCGACGTACTTGTATGACCAGAATGCGACGGCGGTGGCGCAGCAGGATGCGGAAGGGAATGTTCAGGCGGTCATTACCAAGATTCCGCGTGGTGAGATTGTGTTCCGGCGCGGGGATGTGCTGTCGCAGGGGCAGAAAGAAGTTTACAAGAATGAAGTCGAGGCGTACAAGCGCGATCGGTCGTTCTTGCAGGCGTGGTTGGAGCGGGCGAGTATTGCAACGGCGTGCGGCGGGATTGTTTTGGCGATGGTGGGGTATGCGGTGTTGTTTGCGCCGCGGGTGAAGCGGCGTGCAACGCGGGTGCTTGGGTTGGCGATGCTGCTGTTTGCGTGCTTGGCTGTCGCTTGCGTGGGGAATGTGATTGCGCCGAATCTGGCGACGCCTTTGACGGTGCTGCCGCCAGTGTTGATTACGGTGTTGATTTGCATTGGGTATGACCGGCGCAGTGCGCTGGCGTTTGGGTTGCTGCATGGGTTTTTGGTGTGCTTGTGCTTGCGGCAGGATGTCGCGACGATGGCGGTGATTACGACGGGCGTTGGCTGTGTTGTGAGCACGCTGAAGGAAGTGCAGAATCGTCGGAGTTTGGTGCGGACGAGTGTGCTGAGCGGGCTGGGGATTGCCGCGGCGGTGATTGTGTTTGGATTGCTGTCGCGGCCTTTGGAAGCGACGTTTGCTGACACAAAACTGCCTGACTGGCTTGATCAGCAGATGCCGATTGTCATGGCAGAGTTGCTGTGGGACGCGATGATGTGCGGCCTGGGCATGCTTGTGGTGGGCGGGCTTACGCTGTTTGCGCTGCCGCTGATTGAGCGGGCGTTCCATGTCATTACGGGCATGACGTTGACGGACTTGCGAGATCCGAAGCAGCCTTTACTGAGAGAATTGCAGTTACGTGCGCCGGGGACGTATACGCACTCGCTGAATGTCGCGAGCATTGCGGAGCAGGCGGCGGAGGCGATTGGGGCGGATAGTTTGCTGACGTACGTGGGTTCGCTGTACCACGACGTTGGCAAGATGAACAAGCCTGAGTACTTTGTTGAGAATCAATCGCCTGGCATCAACAAGCACGATCGCTTGTCACCCGCGATGAGTCTTCTGATTGTCGTCGGGCACGTGAAGGACGGCATGGAACTTGCCAAGGAGTTCAAGGTGCCGGTGCGATTGCAGCACTTCATTGAGGCGCATCACGGGACGACGCTGGTTGAGTACTTTTTCCATCGCGCGAAGAAGTTGGCGCTTGAAGCGGCGAGCCGAGAGGGTGGCGATGGCGAGGAAGAGGCGACACTGCCGGATGAGTTTGAGTATCGCTATCCGGGGCCCAAGCCTCGCACGAAGGAAGTCGCGATCGTGATGATTTCGGATGCGAGCGAGAGTGCTTGCAGAGCGATGGGTGAGCCCACGCCCGCGAAGATCGACACGCTGGTGCGGAGCATCGCGAATCGGAGATTGCAAGACGGGCAGTTTGATGATTGTGAAATCACGCTGAAGGAACTCAACGCAATTGTGGAGAGCGTTTCTCGCACGCTGACAAGCATGTATCACGGACGCGTTGCGTATCCGGGCGGCGAACGCAAGACGGCGACGGATCGCGCGGCGGAACGTAAGCCTGATCCGGTGCAGGTGCATGGGAGCGATTCAGTGACGCCAGCGACGGGGACGATGATCTTGCCGCAGTCAGGGATGATGAGTGTGCCGCCATCGATGACGAGTACGCAGATGATGACGTTGCCCAAGAAGTAGGCCTACTCCTCATCACTCCGCAGCTTGCTGAACACACTGAAGTCTTCCAACGTTGTCGTATCCTGCGTGATCTTTTCGACGCCAGCGGCGACGTCTCGGAGGAGGCGGCGCATGATTTTGCCGCTGCGGGTTTTGGGGAGGCCTTCTGCGAAGCGGACGACGTCTGGTCTGGCGAGTGCGCCGACTTCTTTGGCGACGTGTTGAGCGAGTTCTTTCTTCAGGGTGTCGTCGGGCGTGCGATTGTTTTTGATGAGCCAGTTGGGGCGGAGCGTGACGAAGGCGCAGATCGCGTTACCTTTGATGTCGTGCGGGTAGCCCACGACGGCGGCTTCGGCGACGGCGGGGTGACTGACGAGGGCGCTTTCGACTTCCATCGTGCCCAGCAGGTGGCCGCTGACTTTGATGACGTCGTCGATGCGGCCTTGGATCCAGAAGTAGCCATCTTCGTCGCGGCGGGCACCATCGGCGGAGAAGTAGTAAGGCTGGCCTGTGATGGGGTCTTTGACGCGGTTCCAGTAGTTGGTCACGAAGCGTTCGCGGTTGCCGTAGACGCCTCGGAGCATGCCGGGCCAGGGTTTGCGGATGACGAAGAGGCCGCCTTTGTTGGCGGGGAGTTCTTCGCCTTGTTCGTTGACGATTGCGGCGTCGATGCCGAACATGGGGAGCGTGCAGGAGCCGGGCTTGGTGGGGATTGCGCCTGGCAACGGTGTGCAGATGTGGCCGCCGGTTTCGGTTTGCCAGTAGGTGTCAACGATCGGGCATGGAACGCCCTCGCGCTTTTGGGATCGCTGGCTTCCGATATTGTCGTGATACCACATCCATGCTTCGGGGTTGATGGGCTCGCCCACGCTGCCCAGCACTTTGAGGCTGGAGAGATCGTGGCGAGCGGTGAGGTCGTCGCCCCACTTCATGAATGTGCGGATGGCGGTGGGAGCGGTGTAGAAGTGTGTGACTTTGTGGCGTTCGATGATGTCCCAGAAGCGATCGCCTTTGCCGCCTTCCATGGTTGGGAAGTTTGGCGCGCCTTCGTAGAGGAGTGTGGGGACGCGGTTCATCATCGGTCCGTAGAGGACGTAGGAGTGGCCTGTGACCCATCCGATGTCGGCGCTGCACCAGAAGATTTGGCCTGTGCTTGGGATGGTGTTGAAGGTGAGGCGGCAGGTGGTGTTCACGAAAGTGAGGTAGCCGCCCGTTGTGTGCATGATGCCTTTGGGCTTGCCTGTGCTGCCGCTGGTGTAGAGGAGGAAGAGCATGTCTTCGCTGTCCATGGGTTCGCAGGGGCATGCGTCGGTGACTTTTGGCAGCAGGTCGTGCCACCAGTAGAACTTGGTGGCGACGGAAGACGCTTCAGGGTGAATTGCGCCGGTTTGGAATCGATCTTTTTGTGCGACGTGATCGGTGTGGCGCAGCACGACGACGCTGTTGATGATGTGGCCGTGGTTGGCGAGGCTGCGCACGGCTTCTTCGACGTTTTTCTGGAGCGGGACGATATCGCCTCGGCGATAGCCGCCATCTGCGGTGATGATGATCTTGCTGTGTGCGTCGATGGCGCGTTCGGCGATTGCGCTGGGGGCGAAGCCTCCGAAGATCACGCTGTGCGGCGCGCCGATGCGTGCGCAGGCGAGCATGGCGATGGCGAGTTCGGGGACCATCGGCATGTAGATGGTGACGATGTCGCCTTTCTTGACGCCTAGGTGCTTAAGAACGTTGGCGAAGCGGCTGACTTCTTGCTGGAGTGCGCGATAGGTGAACGTGCGGACTTGCGGCTCTTTGGAATATGCACTGCCTGGGGCCGGGTGGCTCGTGCGCGGACCGATGGGTTCGCCTTCCCAGATGAGTGCGGTGTCGTCGCCGTGGCCGGCTTGCACATGGCGGTCGACGCAGTTGTAGCATGCGTTGAGTTTGCCATCGACGAACCACTTGGCATCGGGCGCGTGCCAGTCGAGGACTTTGGTCCAGGTTTTGAACCACGAGAGTCTTCGCGCTTCGCTGCTCCAGAATGCTTCTGGGAACTGGAGGCTCTTTTTGTGGAGCTGCTTGTATTCGTGGAGCGAACTGACGTGCCAGTTGGACAGGCCCAGGTCGGACGCCGCGGGTGGTTGGAACACTCGCGATTCCTGGAGGAGACTGTCGATGTTGGACTGAGACGTGGGGTGTGCGACGCTCATGTGAAGGCTCCGATGGGGAATGGGGTTGGCCTTGCGGAATTTGTGGAGGGTAAGGCGAGAAGTGCGGGGCGGCGAGGTTTGGTGCGAATTTGGATTGTGGCGAGGTGAATACGCTCGCGTGCGTGGAACTGTCCAGCATGCGGTATTTTCGTGAGATTGCGCAGCACGGGCACATTACCCGTGCGGCTCATGCGTTGGGGGTGACGCAGCCGGCGTTGTCTGCGATGGTGCGGAAGTTGGAAGAGGAACTGGGGACGCCTTTGCTGCATCGCACGGGGAAGGGCGTGGCGTTGACAGAGGCGGGGCAGTTGTTTCTGACGCATGTGGAGAACGCGCTGCGCGAGGCGGATCAGGCGTCGCGGAGTGTTCGCCAGTTGATGGGATTGGAACGCGGCACGATTCGTGTAGGGAGCGGGGCGACGGTGGTGACGTACATCCTGCCTCCTGTTGTGCTTGAGGTGCGGAAGCGACATCCCTCGCTGCACTTTTCGATTCGCGAGGCGGGCAGCACGCAGGTTGCTGAAGCGGTGGTGCGCGGCGAGCTTGATTTGGGGATTGTGACGTTGCCTCTAACGTTGGCAGAGCGGGAAGAGTTGCTCACGATTCCGTTGGTGAAGGATGAACTGCGATTGATTTTTCCGGCGGACGCGAAAGTGCTCAAGGGTGCTGGGTCGTTTCGGTGGAAGGACATCGCGGGCATGCCCGTTGTTGGATTTGAGGGTGGGAGCGCGGTGCGGGCGGTGATTGATCAAGCCGCGGCGAAGGTGGGAGTGACGCTGAACTATGTGATGGAGTTGCGGTCTATTGAGAGCATCAAGAGCATGGTGGAGGCGGGGATCGGGATTGGATTTGTGTCGAGGTTTGCGTTGCGGAGTGATCAGGGAATTGTGTGTAAGGATGCGGACTTGTCGCGGACGCTGGCGATTGTGCGGCGGAGAGATCGGGTTCCCAATCCTGCTGCGGCGGAGTTTGAGCGGTCGCTGCTGGCGAGTGTGAAGCCTGCGGCGGGCAAAAGACGGACGAATTAGGCAATTCTTTTGGCCATAAACTGCATTTATGGAAGACGTAATCTGCATCGATTCGATTCATGCCGATATGTCGATATCCTTGTCGTGAAAATGCCCTGAGTCGGTTGGCTTTGGGCGTGTTCCGACAGTCAAGGAAAGCACTCCATGGCAGCTCCGCGTAACCCGTTCAATTCTCGTCAGACGCTCACCACCAAGCATGGTTCGTATACGTACTTCTCGCTTGATGCACTCAAGAAGCAGAAGGTTGGGCATGTGGACAAACTGCCATGCTCGATTAAGGTGCTGCTCGAAGCGATGCTGCGAAATGTCGATGGGTTTGTCGTGACGGATGACGACGTGGTTGGGCTCGCGAACTACAACGCGAAGAGCCCGGTGAAGGACGAGATTCCGTTCATGCCGGCACGCGTGGTGTTGCAAGACTTCACGGGCGTGCCGTGCGTTGTGGACCTTGCTGCGATGCGCGATGCGATGCGTGAGATGGGTGGCGATCCGAATGTGATCAATCCGCTCGTGCCGTGCGATCTTGTGATTGACCACAGCGTGCAGGTGGACGCGTTTGGCAGCAAGAATGCACTGACGATCAACGCGAACCATGAGTTTGCGCGCAACATGGAGCGGTATGAGTTTTTGAAGTGGGGGCAGCAGAGTTTGAGCAACTTCCGGTGCGTGCCGCCTGCGACGGGGATCGTGCACCAGGTGAATCTTGAGTATCTCGCGAAGGCAGTGTGGACGAGCCCAGATCGCAACGGGGGTAAGGATGCGGTTGCGTATCCGGATTCGTGCGTTGGTACGGACAGTCACACCACAATGGTGAACGGGCTGGGTGTTGTGGGTTGGGGCGTGGGCGGTATCGAGGCGGAAGCGGTGATGCTGGGGCAGCCTATTTACATGCTCACGCCAGACGTCATCGGGTTCCGGCTCAAGGGCAAGATGCCTGAGGGTGCGACGGCGACTGACCTTGTGTTGACCGTGACGCAGATGCTTCGCAAGAAGGGTGTGGTTGATAAGTTTGTTGAGTTCTTTGGTGATGGTCTTGCGGCGCTGAGCGTGCCGGATCGCGCGACGATCAGCAACATGGCTCCGGAGTATGGTGCGACGATCGGGTTCTTCCCGATCGACGCGGTGACGCTTGATTACATGCGTTTCACGGGTCGCGATGAAGCGACGGTGGCGCTGGTTGAGGCGTATGCGAAGGCGCAGGGGATGTTCTGGACGCCTGGGACGCCTGAGCCTGAATGCACGGATGTGCTGGAACTTGATTTGTCGACAGTGCAGCCCAGCATGGCGGGACCCAAGCGGCCGCAGGATCGGGTTGAACTGAAAAATGTGAAGGCGGAGTTCCTCAAGAGCCTCGGTGCGCCGGTCGGCAACACGAGCTTTGGCTTGCCGCTTGAGAAGATTTTTAATGCGAGCGGGACGGTGAAGCGTTCGGAACAGACACCGGTGCCGGAAAGTCAGCCAACGAAGATCACGCACGGTGCGGTGGTGATCGCGGCGATCACGAGTTGCACGAACACCAGCAATCCGGACGTGTTGATCGCGGCGGGGCTGGTTGCTCGCAAGGCTCGCGCGTTGGGATTGACTCGCAAGCCTTGGGTCAAGACAAGTCTCGCGCCGGGCAGCCGAGTTGTGACGGACTATCTGACCAAGGGTGGGTTGATGGAAGACCTTGAGTCGTGCGGGTTCTACACGGTTGGGTATGGTTGCACGACGTGCATCGGGAACAGCGGTCCCTTGCCAGAAGAAGTTGAGGCGGCGATCAAGGAAGGTGATCTGGTTGCGGCGAGCGTGCTCAGCGGCAATCGCAATTTTGAAGGACGTGTTCACCAGAACGTGAAGGCGAATTATCTTGCGTCGCCACCTTTGTGCGTGGCGTATGCGATCGCGGGCAGCGTGGCGATTGATCTTGCGACTGAGGCGCTGGGCACGAGCAAGGATGGGAAGCCGGTGTTCCTGAAGGACATTTGGCCGACGAATGCTGAGATTCAGGCGGTGAAGGCGACGTGCATTGAGCCGGGGCAATTCAAGACGCAGTATGGGCAGGTGTTCACTGCGAATGAGACTTGGAACAAGGTGCCGGTGAGCAAGAGCGATCAATACAAGTGGAACGACAAGTCCACGTACATTCAGCACCCGCCGTACTTCCAAGGCATGAAACCCAAGTCCGACGCGAGCAGAGTTGGTGCGATCAAGGGTGCGCGATGCCTGGTGAGCGTGGGCGACAGCATCACGACGGACCACATCTCGCCTGCGGGTGACATCGCGGCGGCGAGCCCGGCTGGTGAATACCTCAAGACGCTGGGCGTGCCGAAGCATGAATTCAACAGTTATGGCAGCCGGCGCGGTAATGATCGCGTGATGACTCGCGGCACGTTTGCGAACGTGCGTGTCAAGAACAAACTTGCGGTTGAGGGTGGTAAGGTGAAAGAGGGCTGGTGGACGACCGACTTCTCGCGAGCAGGTGGCAACAAACTCTCGACGATTTTTGACGCAAGCCAGAATTACAAGAAAGAAAACACTGCGCTCATCGTGCTTGGCGGCAAGGACTACGGCATGGGTTCGAGCCGAGACTGGGCGGCGAAGGGCACGCTGCTGCTGGGCGTGAAGGCGGTCATCAGCGAGAGCTTTGAACGCATTCACCGCAGCAATCTGGTGGGCATGGGTGTGCTGCCGCTGAACTTCAAGGATGGGCAGAACGCTGCGAGCCTTGGACTCACGGGTGAGGAGACGTTTGACATCAACTTGACGGCGAGCGCGGAAGGGTTGGTCACGCCCAGATGCGATGTGAAGATTGTCGCGACGCATCCGAGCGGGAAGAAGACGGAGTTCACTGCGCTGTGCCGGATTGATACGCCGGTGGAGGCGGAGTACTACAAGAATGGTGGGGTGTTGCACACGGTGTTGAGAAGGTTGCTGAATGAGAGCAAGTCGGGGAGTAAGATGCCTGTGGGCGTCTAGCAATCTGAGAGTTGCATGGAGATACGTTTTTTCCCAGACACATCGAGGTTGACGTGGCCGATGAGAGTCCTTCACGGTTTTCTCTCGATTGTGGGATTCCTAGGGATGATCTTGATATTTCTGGTTCTCGTACTCGACATCAAGTCTGGGAGCGGCCGACGCCCACCGAATGCAAATGTGTTGGTGCTTTGTGTCATGCTTGCGTTCGCGCATGTTGTATGGGAATTGGGTCGCTCAGGTCCACTGTCAAAGGCTCGTTGGATTGCGTTTGGCCTTTGCATCGCAGAATTGATGTGGCTCATGGTTAAGCACATTTCCGATCCGACTGCAAGGGTCGTATTCATGTGGATGCTTGGTATCTGCGCGTTGATGATTCTCGTTGCGAGATTGATGGTGCGCAATCTTTCAAATGCAGCAGTAACGCAGTCTGATTCGAACTTGCAACAATGAGGCGGGTCGATGCGATATCAGGTTGGTTTTCGACACACTATGGTGCATAAGGCGGACGATGATTGCTCTAACACTCATGTTTACAAGTAATTGCGTTTGCGTACAGGTCGGATGAAACGCAGATTTTGTTTGTGCGTACTAACTCTGGCGGATGCGCTTGGCTTGGTGCCGGCGTCGTGAAGTGGAGTGATACATGAGAAGCGGAATTACTAGTCGTTGGGGTGTTCGCAAGGTAGTGCGCGTTGCTGCTGTCGCGGCGAGCGTGTTGGTCGCGGGCATGACGCTCACGGGGTGTCTGGTTGCGTCGCAGCATCGCGTGGATGTGACGGGGCGCGAGGTGTCGAAGGCGGAGTTTGATTCGATCAAGGCGGGTGTCACGTCGGAGCGCGAGGTGCTGGAGATGTTCGGACCCGCAACGAGCACGACGCCCATGAGCGATGGCGGCGTGATGCACACGTGGACCGCGACGAAGCGTGAAGAGAAAGAGGGCGCGGTGTTTCTGATCTTCGCGTCGAGCACTGAAAAAACGACCCGTCAGAGTTTGAACGTCACTTGCAAGGACGGCTTGGTGACTGCGGTGTCGATGAAGTGACATTAGTCTCGCGGCATTTCTGCGTTATTCCGTGATGACATCACGGCATGAGCATTTGTCGAGCCGGCTGATTGGGCAAGATGCGTTCCCTCACTGGTTCAGGGCGAGGCTTGAACTCTTTGGGGATGGACATTTCCGAGATCGACGGCTCGTCGCCCGCAAACGTTGCGGCGACTTTGGCGTCGATCTCTTTCTGTCTTTGCATCATTTCGACGACCAGCGGCGGTTGATCCTTTGGATTGACGTTGCCGAATTGCGTGAATGACAGCGTATCGCGAATGAGCGCGCTCGCGGCACGCCAGCAGCGTTTGGCGCGATCTCGATCGTCGCCTTGATTTCGACGCCACAGCGCGTCGGCGAGATGGTCCTGCATTTCCCAGTTGGACTCGCCGTCGGGGTTTTGGAGGGCGCGCTCGATGAGCGTGATGGCACCTTCTTGCTTCACGCCGTTCGCGTCGGTCCAATCTTCGATGTGACCTTGCTTGTAGCGCAACCAGCCCAGCGAATCGATGATGCTTGATGCGTCGGGCTCGCCTTCGTGGGCTTGTTCGAGCAGTCGTGCGGCTTCTTCGATCGATCCGCCTCGCTCGAGGATCATGTAACCGAGGTTGTTGCTGGCCCATGCGTGTTTGGGATCGAGTTCAAACACGAAGCGATAGACCTCTGCGGACAAGGCGTCCCGGCCCATGTTGCTCAGCAGGTTGCCCATGAAGTACGCGAATTCGGCGCGGGATTCGTCGATCGGTTCGCCGGCGAAGTCTGGGGAGAGTTGCAGTTGTGCGAGGGATTGTGCGAGATGTTCGCCGTCTTTCCAGTTTTTCACGAGGCGCTTCACATCTTCGAGGCCGCCGCGGGTGATCGTCTGCAGAATCCATTCTCTGCCGAGCATTTCGTTCGGCGGCTCGGTGCGCATGTTGAGTTCTTCGAGCAGGCGAAGACCTGGCGTTGCGTTTTCGAGAGCGAACAGACGCTGTGCGATTTTGTTGATGATGACCGGGCGGTAGCGTTTGTCGATCGCGATGACTTGGTCGATTGCATCGAGAATTTCGCCTGCCTGTGTTGGACGAACGATGCTGATGAGTTCGGCGCGATCGCTGGCGTGCTCAACAGTGGTGATTGCACCTCGTGCGTTGAGAAGATCGACTGCGTCGAGTGCTGCTCCGTGTGCGTCGGGGTTTGCCTTTGTAAGAGCAGCGGGGCTCAGGAAGTTGAGCAGGCCCGACATCGACTTGAGTTGATCAGGCGTCAGTGATTGATTCGCCGCCAGCAGTGTGCGGAGTGATTCGGTTCCGCGTTGGTAACTGCCGCCAGAAAAGAGCGACTGAGTCATCTCGATGCCGGTCGCGAAGTCCATCGGACGCTTTTGCAAACGAGCGACGAGCAGACGGTCGGCTTCGTCTGGATTGCCAAGTTGATTACGGAGCAGGTCTTCGCGGGGCCTTGCGAATTCGTCGAGCGGGAACTTTTCGTATTGCGTTGCGAGGAGGTCGTGTGCGTCTTGAGGCCTGTTCGATGCTGCGAGCAAGCGAGACAGGGCAATTGTGAGTGAGGGCGAATCAGGTCTTGCTCGCAGTTGGTTAGTCACGCGTTGCACTGCGGTGTTGAGCGATGACTTGTCTTTGATCCACAGATCAACCTGCATGCCCAGACTTGCGGAAGGTTCGCCTCGGTCATCGACGAGCGAGTCGAGTTCGCTTTGAGCGGCTTTTGCGAGTCCGCGTTGTGACAAGTCTTGTGCGAGCAATTGACGCAGCCAGCGGGAACTGGGGTTGATGTCTCGAAGGTCACGAATGATGATCGCCGCGGCTTGTTCGTCGGAGTGTTTTTCGTCTGACGTGACGAGTGTGAAGCGCCGGGCGGCGATGTGGTCAGATGCAGGGTCAATTTCGCTTGCGCGACTGAGGTAGTTTGATGCGGTCTTGATGTCACCGGTACGAGCTGCGGCTTCGGAGGCCGCGATGAGCGTCGCGATGTTCGTGTTGGGGACGGAAGATGATTCCAACTGTCCGGCGAGGGATTTCTGAGCCTTTTCTGGCTGATTTGTCGCGAGATACGCGAGGGTTTTGTGCAGTGGAGTTGTGTTGGCAACGTCCAGCGAATCGGCGATTCGTCGTGCTTCGTCGGACTGGCCCAACTGCATTAGTCCTTGTACGCGAGAGATCTGGACTTCTGGTCGGGAAGCGTCGGTTGTCTTGTTTAGGGTGTCGAGTGCGCCTTGAGGGTCGTTGTAAAACAGCGACAGCGATGCGGCGATGAGCGCGTTTGAAATGCTCTTATCCGCGTGCGAGGCAAACTTTGCGTGGCAGGATTGGATTGATCGGCCGTTGCGGACGAGGGCGTCTGCGGCGTGGTGTGCATCGTCTGGATGTGCATCGCAGATCTTTGAAAGCGAATCGCAGACACGCTCGACGTTCATAGGCTGAGATGTGTCGCCATCAAGAGCATCGAGAAGGCGATCGAGTGCGAAGTCGGTGGGAGCGAACTCGGTCATCGCACGTTCGAGCGATGACGCTGCGTCGTTGCTATTCATCGTTGACGAGGCGAGCGTGACGCGGGTCATTCGCGTGGTGGGGGGCTGAGACGCGATGCTTGAGAGCAACGCGAGGCGGAGTTGCTCACTGACTTGTGAATCGGCTCGCAAGGCTCGCGTGACTTCGTCGTGCCAAGGCTGCGGGACTTTGTTGTCTGCGAGAGAGTTGAGCAATTGCAACGCTGCTTGCGCGGTTTGACCTGTGCGCAGTGAAACGCCAGCGAGACGAAGTCGACTTTGAGGCGAGGACTGGGCACTTATGGTCATGCTGGCGATGTAGCAATCTGTCGCGGCGGTCCATTGCTGTTGCAGCACGCACAAGTCGCCTGCGAGCATGAGCAGTGCCGGGCGCCTGCGTAGCAAGTCAGACGCGTCAAGCGATCGAAGATCGGCTGCGCCGAAGGACTCGGTATTGACGGTTGCGAGTTCGGCGAGCACGGTGCGTGCAGCAGTGAAGTACTCGGCGTCGAAGAGTCTTTCGCCCAGTTCAGTGCGGATGAGTGCAGCTTCGAGCGATTTGGATTCGAGTGCAGGCGATTCGATCGCGGCGGCGAGCAGCACGAGGGCTTGATCGGTGTTGCCTGAGCGGCCTTCTTCACGCGCGAGGGTGCGAAGCACTTTGGGATCGCGAAGCCCCTGATCAATCGCGCGGCGGAGCGTGGCGAGACCTGCGGTGCGTCGGCCTGCACGAATTTGAAGCATGCCCAGTTCGCTTTGCAACGTCAGCGATTCGGGATCTTTTTGCAGTGCGTTTTCGAGTTCCGTGATAGCGCCATTGGTATCGCCTGCGAGTACGCGTGATTTTGCAGACGTGTATGCTCGGACGCTTTCCGGGCGATCGGTGCTTGGCTTGCTTGGTGTTTCGCCGAGGGGCGTGCCTGCGGACTTGATTGCGGCGAGGGCTTCATCGAGCGAGAGGGCGTGTCGGTCTGCGTGGGCGAATTCGATTGGTTTGTCGCTGATCGACCACGCGGCTCGTGCGACGTTCGACGTGTCTCGCGAAGTGTCTTGAACCAGAGTTTTTAGTTGCTTCCACGCGTCTGACTGCTGGTTGGAGGTGTTTCGCTGCCACGCTGCGATCTCTTCGAGTTTCTTGATGAACTCGGCGGGCGATGGTGCGGTTTCGATGGACTGTGGAGCATGCTGCGTGTGTGAAGCAGTGATGGTCTGCGTAGGTTGTGTCGTTGCAGTCGGCTGCTGCGGCGAAGAGCATGCACACAGACCTGCGCTCATGATCAATATTGCGATCACGTTGCGTGTCGGTTGTTGAAGTGGGGCAGCGGTTGGCTGCGAGTGGGGTGTGCTGGAGGAGCAACGTCGAGCGTTCGTGCGGGGCATCAATAGAGGTTACGGGCGCAGTCGGCGTGTCGTTCGCGGGCGAGACGCGGGTTTTCTCGGTTGTGCGGGGGCCGCGTCTGGATCAGTATCGTGAGCCTGTTGCTTTGCGGGAGTCGATTTCGTGCGTTCTTGTGGCGAGTGGTCGCCATGGGGAGCTGGGCTGATGTCGGCATGTTCGCCCGGTGTGCCATCGGTGTCGGACCAGTGCTGCAGGCGTGCGAGCGTGTCGATGAGCGATTCTTCGGGGGTCAGGGCTGCGATCTGGGTTGATGCGGTTTCGATGGTGTCAGCCGCGCCGATGACTTTGGACTTGTGCAGCAGTGCGAGTGTGCGGAGGTCGAGCGGGATTGCTTTGCGGCCCAGCCCTAAGGCCATTACGCGGGCGACGGCGAAGGGAGTGATGCCGTCGAGGGCTTGCAGGGCGTGGGTGGTGTCTTTTTTGCTGCCTAGCAGCATCGGGGAGAGTTGCACGGTTTGCTGACGGGCGTAGATATCCGAGAGCATCGCGCGGATGCGAAGTGCGCGGTTGGATGCGAGGGGAAACTTGTCGCCAAGCCATGACGCAATATCGTCGACTCGGCTAACTCGCAACTCGTTGTAATCGACGACGACGCTCAGAATGCGTTTGAGTGCGGCGGCGGCTTGCTGCGTTGATGATTCCCAGAGCAGGAGGCCAAATACGGCGTGATGCGTCAGCGGATCGCTGCCTGGCGGGGCGGGCGGCGGAGCGAGAAATTCGGCGGGCTCAACCGCGGGCAGACTTAGCTTGCGGAGCAACGTCGCCCAGCGTTTGGGGTCGATTGCGCTCACGACTGAGCCTCCTCGTCGGTGCCCGGAACTTCATCGCGCTGAATGTTGGCTTGACCCTGCGAAGGCTTTTGTTCAGCCTTCACCTTCTCAAGAGCCGCGATCACTTCGGCCTGCTTCTTGAGACTTTCATCGAGTTGGAACGTGAGCTGCGGCATCGTGCGGATGCGGATCATGTCGCCCACTTCGCGGCGGATGAACGCGGCTGCGTTTTGCAAGCCGTGGATGGTGAGTTGAGACTTTTCAGCGGGATAGACGGAGATTCCGACGAACGCTTCGCGGCCGTCCTGCGTCACTTTCACGCCCGTCACCGTGATCAGACCAGAAATTCTGGGATCGTGAAAACCACGGATGATGACATCGCGCACGGCGCGGTCGATGGCGGAAGCGAGTTGGTCGGAGCGTTGGGTCATGTGGGGAAGCGAAAAACGAGAAAGCGAAAAGCGAACATGTTGGACGGACAAGACGGGAAGTGAAATCGAACTTGATTCGAACTCTGGCTATCGATTGTGGGGACTGTGTCGGCGAGGTGGCTGGGTTGAATTTGATTCTTCCGGCGACGCAGCAGTTCCATCAATCTGCGGGGAAGTTTGCGGTGGTTGATTCATCGACGGAGTTTTGTTCTTGGCATCGTCAATAATGCTTTTGTGTTCGGCGATCATCGATTCAGCGCGAGCGACAAGTTCTGCGGCGAGGGACTCGATGTCCTGGTCGTCGTCGCCTTCTTCTGAAGATTCTGCGCCTTCAACCTGCGATGACTCGATCACCTGTCGCGACACGTCGCCAAGTTCGGCGTCCGTCAACTGCCGCAACTTCGCGACGATTCGATCGAGCGTTTGCCCGACGTACTTCCCGTCGCTGCCCACCATCGCAAGTCCAAGGCGAGCGAGGTTGAGCGTGTCCTGATGTGCGACCTCCGCTACCGCGACCATGTGGTCGCGATGCAGGCGATCTTTGACAGAAAGCACAACGCTGCGTTTATCCTTGAGGGACTGAGCGTCGTGGATGTGGAGGTCGAATTGAAGAATTCCAAGAATCATCGAATAGGCATTAGGGACTAGGCATCGGGCATCAGGAAAAGACAGATTCGTTCTGAAAAATGGCTTGGTATCGGACTCGTTGGCATGCTAATGCCTAATGCCTGATCCCTAATGCCTCTTTTCACAACGTCCTCTTCACCTCAATCTTCTTATAGCACTCCAGCACATCGCCTTCCTTGATGTCGTCGTAGCCGTCGATCTTCATGCCGCACTCCATGCCGCTGCGGACTTCCTTTGCGTCGTCCTTCATGCGTTTGAGTTGTGCGAGCTTGCGGTCGTGTTCGACGACTATGCCGTTGCGGGTCACGCGGATAAGCGCATCGCGCTGGACTGTGCCGTCGGTGACGTAGCAGCCTGCGATGTTGCCCACCTTGCTGACCTTGAACACGGCGCGAACTTCGGCGTGGCCCAGAACTTCTTCGCGAAGCTCGGGGGCGAGCATGCCTTCCGCGGCCTTCTTGAGGTCTTCCACGATGTCGTAGATGACTTGATAGGTGCGGATTTCGACGCCCTTCTGTTCGGCGAGCTGGCGTGCCTTGCCGCTGGGGATGACGTTGAAGCCGATGATGATCGCGCGGGATGCGTCGGCGAGGAGCACGTTGCTCTCGGTGATGCCGCCCACTGCTGCGTCGATGACGCGGACCTTGACTTCGCTGGTCTTGATCTTCTCGCACTCGCTCTTGAGCACGTCGACCGTGCCCTGCTGGTCGGTCTTGAGCACGATCTTGATTTCCTTGACTTCCGTCTCTGTGCCCGTGCTCTGCGTCTGCTGAATCTGGCTGAAGAGGCTGTCGAGCGTGAGTTTGGGCTGGGCGAGAGCGGTATGACGCTCGCGCTGCCTGCGCTGCTCTGCGGCTTCTTCGGCCTGCTTGAGCGTTGCGGTGACGAAGAACTTGTCGCCCGCGTCGCAGACTTCGTTCATGCCTGAAATTTGTACAGGCATGGGCGGCATGGCTTCCTTGATCCGCTTGCCCTTGTCGTCCGTGATGTCGCGGATGCGGCCGAACGCTCGGCCCATGACGACAAAGTCACCCACCTTGAGTTTGCCCTGCTGGACGAGAATATTCGCGACTGCGCCGCGGCCTTCTTCCATCTTGGCTTCGATGACCGTGCCCTGTGCCGAACCGTCAAAGTCGGCTTTGAGTTCAAGCACGCTGGACTGCAGATCCAGAATTTCAAGCAGCTTCGGAATGCCTTCGCCCGTTGTCGCGCTGACGCGCACGCATTCGACGTCGCCGCCCCATTCGACAACGTTGAGGCCCGCCGCGGCGAGTTGACCCAGCGTCTTCTGAATCTGCTGCTCGGTTGCGTCGGGACGATCGATCTTGTTGAGAGCGACGACGATCGGCACCTTCGCCGCCTTCGCGTGGTTGATGCTCTCCACAGTCTGAGGCATGACGCCTTCGGGAGCGGAGACGACAAGCACCACAACGTCCGTCAACTTCGCACCGCGAGCACGCATGCCCGTGAACGCTTCGTGACCCGGCGTATCGAGGAACACAACCTGCTTCTTCTCGCCTTCGACGACAACTTCCGCGACAAACGCGCTGGTCTTCTGCGTGATGCCGCCCGCTTCGCCCGACGCGACGTTCGCGTTGCGAATCTTGTCGAGCAAACTGGTTTTGCCGTGGTCGACGTGACCCAGAATCGTGACCACCGGCCCGCGAGTCCGCACGTCGACAGTCTTGCGATCTGCTGCGGCCTGGCTGACGGTCTCTTCTGCTGTCTTCGCCTCGGTGATCTCGAGTTCGATGTCAAACTCCATCATGACTTCCGCCGCCTTCGTGCTGGCGATCGGATCGTTGATCTTCATCATGATGCCTTCGAGGAACAACTTCTTCACGATGTCTGCGGCTTTGACGCCGGTCGCCGCGGACAACTCCTTGATCGTGAACGGCGCGGCGATTCTCACCTTGCCATCCATCAATTCGTCAGCATCAGCAACATGCCCGGCTCGGTCAAGATCCTGCTTGCGCTTCTTGAGGAACCCGCCCGCGCGTGCGAGGCGTGCTTCGCGTTCGATGAGGTCCTGCTCGCTGTAAATGCCTTGCGTTGAGCCGATCCAATCCGCGTCGCTGCGACCACGCCGACGTTCCGGCACGCCGGCACCGCTGGAACGCTTCGCTCCCGCGCTACCCGCAGTATCCGCGCGCCGTGGGCTACGCGAACGATCATCGTCCCGGCCTGCGCCGCCACCTGTGCGAGGACCACTCGGGCCTGAGCCCGGTGCACGCGGTCCGCGTGGGCGAGGTGCTTCAACCTGCTCGGGCGCTTCAACGCGCACAATCTTGGGACCAGACAGCCGGACAGGCGTCTTGATTTCCAACTTGGGTCCAGCCGGGCCCACTGTCGTGGGACGCATCGGCACGTTCATCGGTGCCGGAGTGACGGAGCGAGGCGGCGTCGGGCGATGAGGCGTTGTCGTGGGGCCAGAGCCGTGTGTGCCCGGGCCGTGAGAGCCGCCATGGCCAGGGGTTGTTGTAGTGCCATGTGACGGGCCGTGGCCGGGACCGTGAGTAGTGCCGTGTGCAGTACCGTGGGGCGTTGTGTGCGTCGCGGCGGGTTTGATGACCGTGGGCTCGATCGTCGGTGCGATCTTGGTTGCCTTCGGAGCGGGCGCGTCGGGATCGACGGGTGGGAGCGGCGCGACAGGTGCCTTTGCGGCGGGTGCTTGAGTTGTGGTTGCGGGTTTCGCGTCAACCTTTGCTTCGGGCTTCGCGACTGGCGCTTCAACCTTCTTCTCAACTTTCGGCGCGGGAACTTCGATGGGTGTTTCGGTGTGCGGCTTGGTCGTGATGTCGTCTGTCGTTGCGGGTTCTTTCGCCTTGACAGTGACTGGTTTTGCCTTCGCGGGCGCAACTGGCGCTGTTTCGACAGCAGTCGCAACTCCGCCGCCTTCGTCGTCGCTTCCGTCAGCTTTCTTGACCGCCTTCTTCGCGGCGGGCTTCTTCTTCACCTTTTCGATGTCGACCTTCTCGCCAGTTTCGACGGCAGTGCCCGCGCCCGATGCCCCGCTGAACCATTCACGAATGGTCTGCTCAAGGCCAGGGCCGATCGGCGACAAGTGCTTCTTCGCCACGGCGGCTTCCAGGCCCTCGGCGATGCACTTCTGCATGATCACCTTGGAATCCAGGCCCAGTTCACTCGCCAGTTGGTGCAATTTTTTCGTAGCCAATCAACACTCCGGGGACAGACAAAGATCGAAACACGCCACGCACAAACACGAAACCCGCGATTCCGTTTTACCGGAGTCGCGGGGGAATTTCTCATTACTGACCGCCACCACCCAGGATCGCGTCGGCAGCCGCTTCGCCTGCCGCGGACGTTGGCGCTGATTCGCCATCGCCCAGCAGTTTCGCGGCCATGTCGCCGTTCTCCTTCATGAGGCGTTCCTTTTCTTCCTTGTCCTTCTGCTGCTGCAGGGCGACTTCCTTCGCCTTGACAGAGCAGGTCTCAATGACCTTGTTCGCAGTCGCATCATCGATGCCCAACTCGGACATGAGCACTTCGGCACCGACTTCTTCGATGTCAAACACGCTGACCATGCCCAGCGCGGCGAGTTTGTCGGTCATCTGTTCCGTCAGGCCTTCGACGCTCTGCACCGTCTGGTACATGGTCTCAACGCCCTTCGTGAATTCGCCCTGCGTCAGGATGTCCACGTCCCAGCCCGTGAGGCGAGCGGCGAGGCGAACGTTCTGACCACGCTTGCCGATCGCGAGGCTCAATTGATCTTCGCGAACGACGACTGTTGCGCGGCCCAGTTCAAAGCAAAGAGAGACCTCCGCGACTTCGGCGGGCTTGAGGGCGTTGGAGATCAGAATCTGGCTTGATTCGTTCCAGCGCACGATGTCGATCTTTTCGCCGTTCAACTCATCAACGATGTTCTTTATTCGTGAGCCGCGAACGCCGACGCATGCGCCGACGGCATCGACCTTGCTGTCGATGCTGACGACCGCCATCTTGGTTCGGAAGCCTGCTTCGCGGGCAAGGGCCTTGATTTCGATGACCTTTTCCGCGACTTCGGGCACTTCGACTTCGAACAACTTCTTGATGAAGTCCGGGTGACCTCGGCTCAGCACGATCTTGACTTGACTGCCCGCATCGCGAACATCCAGGATCAAGCAGCGAACGCGATCGCCCGGTGCAAACTGCTCACCTGGGATCTGCTCGCTGCGGGGCATAAAGCCTTCGGCGCGATCGATCATGACGACCAGGCTGCCGCCTTCGTAACGCTGCGCGGTGCCCGTGACGACTTCGCCCATGCGCTTGCTGAACTCTTCGAAGATGCTGTTGCGTTCATCGTCGCGGAACTTCTGGATCATCACTTGCTTGAACGTCTGAGCCGCGATGCGGCCGAATGCCTCTGGCGGCATGTCCATGGGTTCGCCATGCCGAGTCATGCTGAACGTGCCCGCGATCGGATCGAGCGTGCACGTGAATTCTTCTGTGTCGAGCGTGTTGAAGTACTTTCTCGCGGCGGAGACCATCGCCATCTCCAGGTCGCGCACCAATACCGAGCGATCAATGTTTCGCTCGCGGGCGATGCCATCGAGAAGCTTCATCATTTCTGCTGCGTTCACGGCCATATCAAAACTCCTTTTTGTCCCAACACAAGTTGCCTGAATGTCAAACACTGAAAACGGTTCGCGAAGACGCGAGGACGACTGAAGAACAACTCCACCCCGATCTGTCCCACACTTCGTCTCTACGTCTCTTCAACTCTCCGTCTCTTTCCAAAAACAACAACCGCCACAAGCAACGCTCGTGGCTTTAGGCATTGATCGCTCGCAACTCGCACCCGGGAAACTTTCGCCGGGACGAATCGCGCGACCGCTTTATGAAGCAGTTCGCTCGACGCAGACCCGACGGGAAAGCCCGCCAGACGCGGATGCCCAAGCGGCACCGGTCGCACGACTTAAAGCCGTGCTGCTCGGGATCGCTCGGTTATCGACCATGGCTAGAAACCACGTTCGTCATAAGACGCCCTCTTCGAAGCCCGGCCCCATGCCGGACTTCGGTCAAACCAAGCGTAGACACCAAACCTATTCCGATCAATGTAAAACCCCTAGGTTCATGCGTTGTTGCCCGGCCAAATTCAGCGAAAAAACAGGGTTTTGACAATGTGCAAGGGTTATGTTGGGGAATCGCGGCCTTGGCAAGCGAGTCTGCTTGCGTCATGCCTTGCGGCTTGCGATGACATCACGAAAAATCGAATCGATCTTCTTGCACACCGTTGCAGGCGAAAATCGTGCACTCAAGTTGCGAGCCGCGGCTTCGCCAAGTTGTTCACGTCGCGGCGCGTCCTTCAGGAGACTTGCCGCGGCGAGTGCCATCTCTTCGCTGTTGTTGCACAGCAGTGCGTTTTCGCCATGCGTGAAACCGCGCGGGGTTTCGAGGTTGTTGGACGCGACGATCGCGACGCGAGCCGCGCTGTAACTGAGCAGTTTGCCGAAACTCTTCGCTCGCGAGTACACATCGGAAGGATCGAGCGCGTGCAGGCCAACGGCAACTTGTTCCAATCGCGCGATGAAGTCGTTGTTGGACAAGTACGAGACGAACTCACAATTGATGCCAGCACCGCGCAGCGGAGCGACGAACTCTTCGGCGACTTTGACATCTTTGACAGCGAACAAGTGAAAGTCGCACGGCGTGAGTTCATGCGCTCGGATCAAGACTTCACGAACGATGGACTTTTCACGCTGATAGTTCGCCCAGCCGTTTTGTGCCCAGCCTATCACGGGTTTTCGTTGCGATTGCGGGATCGTCGCGTGCGCGGGTGGCGCTGGGTGGCTTGTCCACACCACGTGCACGTTCGCATTCAACGGCTTCGCCCAGTCTGCAAGAAAGTGACTTCCGACCGTGACCGCTGCAGCATCCCGCACCGCATTCTCATACCGCTCCCGCACGTGCGGCACTTCGTAGTCTGCGTCATCAAAATCAAACACACACGGCGCGATCTGCGAGTACAACTTTGGCTGATTGCGTTCGTTGCGAGCGTTCTGTATGTAGATGATGTTGGGCCGCTCCAACTTCAGCAGCCGCATGCGTTGATCAAACGACAAGTGGGGGGGCACACAGGTTGTCCGCCAGCCCAGCGACCGTAATCCCGCCGCGATTTGTGCGCAGCGGAAGTTGGACGACGCCGAATCATCCCAATTTTGATTCGCGAAGAACACAGCCCGAGGCAAGTCGCCCTGCTGTCCCCAGCGATCGAGGTGCAGCCGAAGCTCACGCAGTGTCCGCCCAACCAATGGCCGAAGCCCAAGCCCGGACGCTTTCGCAGCAGACGGCACACTCGTCGGGGCAGGAGAATTGTCGACAGCCGCAAAGCTCACGCTCTATTGTCGGCAGTCTCAGGCTTTGAGGCGTAATCGACGTCTATTGATAAAGCGTTCCACCGACGATGCTCTCATTGTCGGTGGTCGGATTAAGCAATCGTTTGAAAAACGAAGAGTCTTTGCGCACTCCCCACCGACTGTCAAAGCACAGTCGGTGGCACGGTGGCGAAAGCGAGTTTCTTACTTGCCTCCGATCAACTTCACCGGCACCTGCACTTCAGCCCACTTGTTCCAGAACATGAGCGAAGGGCCGTTGTAATACAACGACCGCCAATCGCCGACCTTTCGCCACTGCGGGTTCGCCGCGAGCCATTCCGTGAGTTGCTTCTGTCCTTTTTCGACCAGTTCCATCGAATAGTCGCCCTTCAATCCAACCGCGACCACAACCACAGGCTCTGCATCGCGCACCTTGACGTTGCCTTCGGTGCCCGTGTCGTTCAGTTCTGGCGTGCGATATAAGAATGCCATCGACCATGATTCTGGCTTTGAGCCCGCATTTTCCATCCCTTCGTAATACATCTCAACGGGCGATGTCATCGCGATGTCGTGCTTCTTGATGTGATTGAAAAGAGGCCAGAACGTCGCGTTCATGCCGCGATCGGGACTACCTGATCCATCCACCTCCGCCAAACGCACGCTCGGGTACGACTTGATTTCAATCGCCTGGGGCGGTGTTGGCAGCGGATACCCCGCAGGCAGCGGCGTATCGATGCTGCAAGGCCCACTGCGATACGCGCCGTCCTTGCCAGTCACCTTCGCCGTCATGTCACCGCCGACGCGAATGGCAGATCCGACTTCTGGCACTTTGTTCATTTGTACCTCGCTGGTGCTTGCTGAGCGTGTTTCCGGGCTGGCAGCCGACACCTTTCCAACAGGTTTTGATGTGGAACAAGCCGCCAGCCACGCGGTGAAGGTCATGCTGAATCCAAAAGCGACCATGGTCCGAAGAGTTGGCGAGGGGCGGTTGTTCATGCCCGATTATTCGTTCACAACCGCCATTTGGATTAAAGATGTAGAAAAATAATCAATAGTTCGGAAACAAACTTTCTGCTAAATCGTAAGGTATAATCTCATGAAAACGGCGATTCCTCCGGCGATGCGTTCACCCTCTAGAAACGTCCGCAACGTTCATATGAGAAGCGACAAAACATCCCTGACCACCCGTCAACTCGCTGATTCCTTGGGCGTCAGTGAGTCCTCCGTCAAGCGCTGGGTTGATGATGGCCTGATCGCCGCTCACCGCACGGCGGGCGGTCACCGGCGTATCCCCATGTCCGCTGCGATTGGGTTTATTCGTCGCAATCGCTCGCTCCCTGAAAAGCCTCAACTGCTTGATCTGCCCGCGACTCCTGCGTTAGGTACTGTCGATCCCAATGCGGCTGATGCGCTCTTCAACGCATTTGTTGAGGATCAACCCAATCAAGCGCGGGCCATCATTACTGGCCGCTACATCGCGGGCGCAGACATCGCGACGATTGGCGATGGCCTGATCCGTCCCGTGCTGCAGCGCATTGGCGATATGTGGCGTTCAGACGAAAGCGCGATCTTGATTGAGCACCGCGCCGTCGAAACCTGCGTGCAGATTCTTGCTGAACTTGCTGCTTGGCTGCCTCCCCTTCCGGAAAGCGGGCCCGTCGCGATCACCGCGGCGGGTCCCGCTGATCCGTACATGCTTGGTCCGATTCTGGCGTCCCTGTCGCTGCGCGAGCGTGGCATTCAAGTCCGCAACCTGGGCCCGATGACTCCCTTTGAGATCATCGTCCTCGCGCTTAAGCGATACAACGCAAACTTGTGCAGCCTCAGCGTCGGCGTGAACTTCAACGCGAAGGACAATCAAGGTTGGCAGTCGCTCCTCGACACAATCGGCGCGACAAAGTCCCGCCTCGTCGTGGGCGGCCGATGTGTTGACACGTTGAGCAACGCTGTCCGCGAGCGTTCGGTCGTGTGCAACTCAATGGTTGAACTCGCCGCGTTCGCAACAGGGTTGTTGCAGGCCAACGCTCAACGCACGGCAGTGTGAAACGTGCCACCGACAATGCTCTGATTGTCGGTGGTCGAGTTCAAAAATTGCCTAGAATTCTCAGAGAAATAGACGTTCACCACCGACTGTCTAAGCACAGTCGGTGGCACGACGCAATAGCAGAAATCAGAGCTTCAGTGCGTTCCCTTGCCAAACAACCCAGGCCGCGCTGAACCTAAGTCCATGTGATTCGCGCCGCTCTCCGCGACGTACTTGCTCGCGCGATGCAGGCTTTCAAACGTGCCAGCGTCAGTCCACCAGCCTTCGAGCGTCTCGCACGTGAGGTCGCCTCGTCCGAGGTAGTAGTTGTTCACGTCGGTGATTTCAAGTTCGCCGCGTCCCGACGGCTTTAGTTCTTTGCACACCTTGAAGCAGTCCGCGTCGTAGAAGTAAATCCCCGTGACCGCCATATTGCTCGGCGGCTTCTTGGGCTTCTCGATGATCGTCTTGATCTTCGTATGCGCGGCGTCCGCAAATTCCACAACGCCGAATCGTTCCGGGTCTGGCACTTCCTTCAAGATGATCTTCGCGCCGCTCTTCTGCGTGAAGAAGTCAGCCGAGGCTTTGCGAATGTTCCCTTCGATGATGTTGTCGCCGAGAATCACGCACACCTTATCGCCATCCGCGAAGTCTTCCGCGAGTTTGAGCGCATCAGCAATGCCGCCCTCGCCTTCCTGATACGCATATCGAAGCGAGCGCAGCCCGAGGTGCTTGCCGTTCTTGAGCAGTTTCAAAAAGTCGCCCGCGTGCTCGCCGCCCGTCACGACCATCACCTCGTCAATGCCCGCGTTGATGAGGCACTGAATCGGATAATGAATCATGGGCCGGTCATACACCGGCAGCAAGTGTTTGTTCGTGACCAACGTGAGCGGCCGCAACCGAGACCCAAGACCGCCAGCAAGAATAATGCCTTTCATACAAACTCCTCAGTTCATGTACCCCGAGCGTAAGCGAGCGGGTCTGCTCTTCTGTCACAAGTTAGTCCGCGAATTCTCTAAGGTTATCGACCCAATCCGACCGCGACCTGAGCCGCAAAAAGGTGCATTCCTACCGTCTCAACAAGTGATCCATCAAAGTCCGCGCCAGTGGTGACTTATGTGTATTTTCGTCAGTAGGAAAAAAGGCGTGCGCCCAATCTTTCGGACAATTCTGCGGATCGGGTATGACGCAAAACAAAAAAACTCGCTAAACCGGTGCAGTTTGGCGAGTGCATGAGATAGTTCAATAGCATCAATTCGACGATTGATGAATCATCGAAACAGAACGACATCGATTATGCGTGCCGCCGCCGACGCATCGCAAACACCGATCCAATCGACAATGCCGCGACTGCACCCGGCGCGGGTATCGCTTCCACTGCGAAGTTGTCGACGATGAACGTGTTGTCGTTGTAGCCTGATTCCGGATTGCACGTGACGCGCAGACGCAGCGTGTTTCCTGAACCGGCAAAGCTGAGCGTTTCGTTATGATTGCCCGGATCAAGGCCGTAATTGCCTTGAGCGAGCACATTGTTGCTCACTTGATCAACGATTGAGACATCAAGACGCACGACGCCATCGCTGAACCAGTTCTTCCAATCGAACGTCAAGGCGTAGGCCTGGCCATTTGCGGATGCGAAGTCCTGATAGATGTCAACGTTGTGCCCGTTGAATCCTTCGCCATCCGTGTTGAGCGAATACGTCCCGCTGATCGTGGGGTATACGTTGGTGTTGTGAATCGTCGCGCCGCGACCCGACGCAATTGTCCAGCCCGGAATCGAGTTGCCGACGAAGAGCGTGTATGCGCCGTCACCGCCGATCCCGTTGTTCCAGTTGGGCATGTCCTCGAAGCCGCCATTGACGATCAAGTTGGCGTTCGCGGCTCCAGCGAGCAGTAGTGTGGCGATGAAAGCGGTGCGGTGCATGAACTTCTCTCCTTCTTTGCTCAACGCGCCAGCCAAATGCACT
This sequence comes from Phycisphaerales bacterium, assembly GCA_046350435.1. Classification (GTDB taxonomy): domain Bacteria; phylum Planctomycetota; class Phycisphaerae; order Phycisphaerales; family UBA1924; genus BJHL01. The sequence goes on along the minus strand of JAXMAK010000003.1, from coordinate 719,595 downwards.
CGCGCGTTCGTACCCATCGTATACGATTTTTCACTCGGGCCAATGTCTAAAACGTATCAACGCCGTTGCATTTTGCTTATAGGACACGACGCGTTTTGATCTGTAAACGCTGGTAATTCGTAATTTACACTGGAAGACAAAGTCATTGAGCCATCTGCGTCATCCGTGAAATCGGTTCGGGAAACAGTTCGCGACTGGTCATGCCGAGCCATCCATTCAAGTGATATCGTCCTCCATGAAGTCTCTCCTCCCCGCAGCTCTCACCCTGCTCTCGCTCTCCTCCGCCTTCGCACAACCCATCGCGGTCACAATCCAGAAAACGAGCGATCAATACACGCTCCTTCGGGACGGCAAGCCCTACTTCATCAAGGGCGCTGGCGGTGGCGCATCGCAAGCCGCGCTCGCGAGTGTCGGCGCGAACTCGGGGCGTACGTGGGGCGCGGATGACATTCAGGAGCGACTCGACGAGGCTCAGAAACTTGGTCTCACGCTCACAGTTGGTATCTGGCTTGAACATCCGCGCCACGGCTTTGACTACAACAACCCCGATCAAGTCAGCGAGCAGTACGAAAAAGCCAAAGCCGCGATTTTGAAGTACAAGGATCATCCCGCGCTGCTCATGTGGGGCATCGGCAATGAAATGGAAGGCGACGGCAACAACGCCGCGATCTGGTCTGCGATCAACAACATCGCGTCGTTCGCGAAAAGCGTCGATCCGCATCATCCGACAATGTGCGTCGTTGCGGAGATGGGTGCGGATGGCAACAAGGTCCGCAACATCCATCGCCTCTGCCCGGATATCGACGTCATCGGCATCAACAGTTATGGCGGCGGCCCGTCCGTCGCTGAACGATACAAAAAGTTCGGTTTCACGAAGCCGTACGTGCTGACTGAGTTCGGCCCCAACGGCACATGGGAAATCGGCCGCAACGACTTCGGCGCGCCCAACGAACCCACAAGCACTCAAAAGGCAGACTCATATCGCGCGACATACGAAAAGTCTGTCATCGCTTCCGATGGCAAGTGCCTGGGTTCATATGCCTTCACATGGGGCAACAAGTTCGAAGCGACGGCGACATGGTTCGGCATGTTGCTTCCAGACGGCACTCGCCTCGCCGCCGTCGACGCTCTCAGTGAACTGTGGACAGGGACGCCGCCCGCCAATCGCGTGCCTGCGATTTCAAAGTTCGCGTTCAAAGGTGCCGACCGAGGCAAACCAGGCGAAACGCTAACGGTTGAACTCGCCGCATCGGATCCAGAAAAGGACGAACTGAAAGCCGAGTGGGTGCTCCTCCGCGAAACCAATCAATACGAAACTGGCGGCGATCACATGGCGACACCCGAGCAACTCGCCTCCGCAGTCCACAACCCAAGCGTGACCGGCGCGACCATTACTCTGCCGCAACAGCCCGGCGTGTATCGCATCTACGTGTATCTCCGCGACGGCAAAGGCGGCGGCGCAACCGCAAGCCTGCCATTGCAATGCAAGTGAATCGCTTCAAGTCGCATCGCATACTATTCATCACTGCAACAAACGCAGCCGCACTTCCCACTCCCGAACTGGCTTTGCCCGCTCGGGGGGCGGGGGGTGAGGAAAGTCCGAGCACGACAGGACGAAGTGGTGGGTAACGCCCACCCGAAGCGATCGGCGGTTCGCAAGAACGTCTGCTCTCTTCGAGGGACAGTGGCACAGAAATCAAACCGCTGGGGTAGGTCGGCGGTCTCCGCCGACTTCCGCAGTAAGGGTGAAACGGCGGGGTAAGAGCCCACCGCTCTGCTGGCGACAGCAGAGGCACGCCAAACCCCACTTCGTGCAAGGCCACGCAGCGTCCGTCTTCCGGCGAAAGCTGAGAGACACGAACTGTCCGTTCGAGCGACGCGGGTAGGCTGCTTGAGCGAGCGAGCAATCGCCCGCCTAGAGAAATGGCTGCGGCTGGCGAAAAGTCTCGCAAGAGAAACTCTCACCAGAACAGAACTCGGCTTACAAGTTGCAGCAGCAGATGCGGGCCTTGTGGGAAACCACGAGGCCCGCAGCCATTTTGAAGTGCGCAAGATTCGATTTTGTGCTTCGCGTGACGTTCGATTCAACACAGAGAGCGCAGAGAGCACAGAGAAGAAACAAATGCTTGTTTTGATCTGTTTCACTACTCCACTCTTTTCTCTGTGTTCTCTGTGTTCTCTGTGCTCTCTGTGTTCATTCTGAACAACCAACGTCACACACGCAGCAACTTGCGAGCTGGCGCGGGCAACTTCACATGTTTCGCCACTAGCCGTCCGCCGCGATACATCAGGGGCAAGTACACCGCGATGACAGCTGTGCCTGCGATGAGTGCTTCGAGTGCTGGTGCGACTCCTTTGCTTCGCAGGAACCATTGGATGAGCAGCACGATGCCGAACGCGAATCCGAATTCGAGCGTGCCTGGGATGTCGACTTTGAATGGTCGTAGACCAGCACGCCTCGCGTCCCACACGCTGGCGGCATACTTGAACAGTTCGGCGATCGTGAGCCCGATGCATGCGCCGACGACGCCGCTCATCGCGTTGTATGAGCGATCCAGAAACACCGCTCCGTGCACACCTGCTGTGAGGAGCATCGGCTCGCTGGGCTTCGCGAACAGGTGATACCCAAGCGGCACCAGCACCACGAGCGCCGCAAGTTTGAGGCCGTTCCCGAGCGCAGAACTCTTTGCCTTCCCCATCGCAAGCAGCGCGCCGATGGAGTTGTTGTGCAGCACTCGCGTCCACGCGGCGAGACCAAGCCAGGGCACAATTGCCGCAGCGCCGTGATACGCCGGTTTGTACACGGCTCGCACAAAACCCGGTGCCGTTGCGACAACGCCAGCGATCAGGCATCCGGAAACGAGCAGCATGAGCATGCCAACGCGATCGAAGACCTCTTCGGGTAGCGAGCCGTCTGGATTTTTCTTCTTTGCGTACGCCGGCATGACGACGCTGGTCGTGATGCGGAGCATGAGTTCAATCGGCACCATCGCAAACATGATCGCGGTGTTGTACAGGCCAAAGAGCGAGAGCCCGAGCAACTTTCCAAGAATAAACCGATCCATTGAGTTCGCGGCGAACGTCAGGACTGTGGAAATCAAAATCCAACGCCCGAAACTGAACATATCGCGGCGGGCTTCTTCGTCCCAGCACCATCGCAGCTGCAGTTTCTGCAAGATGAAGAAACTCATCACGACGCGAACCGTCGTTGCAATGAGGTTGCCGATGACCAACGCCCACACGTTGTGCAAATTCCACGCGAGCAGAATGCTGACGCCTGTGCCCAATGTTTGACCAAACAAGTCCAGCAACAAGACGCGAGCGACACGCAATTCTCGTGCGCCCAGGAACAATGCGACCGACTGAAATCCGTTGATCAGCATCGCCATCGTCGTCGCGAGCGTGACCCAGAAGAGCATGTTGGTCGGATGCGTTTCGTCGCTGAAAAACCACGCGAACGGATAGGCAAGGGCCATGCCGATCGTCGTGATGATGATGCTGCGGACAATCTGCACGCTCCACGCTGTGCGCAGAAAGACTAGATCGCCGCCCTTCTTGTGATTGATGATGCTGGTGCCGATGCCCACGTCGCTGAACATGTACAGCGCCTGATTGAGCTGCGTCACCAATCCCATTGTGCCGAACACGTCGGGCGTGACGAACTTCGACAGCAAGACGTTGGAAAACAAACGCAAGACCTGTTGATATCCCTGACCGACAAAGTTCCACGCTGCTCCGCTGACTGCCTTCGTCGCTGTGCTAGGCGTTTTCTTGTCAGTGGGGGTTGGGGGCGTGCTTAAAGTTTCAGGTGTCGTCGTTGAAGTGCTTTCACCACCTTGCGAGATCACCTGCGGCTGTTCAGCCGCTGCAACTTCGCCGGTCTTGGTATTCATCGCACTCATTCTTCTGCAATCCATGCAACGCGAAACCGATTTCTACCAACGAAACTCGCCGCGTCTGACGGCGTTGTTCGCTGAAAGCAATACCGCAAAGTCGTAAGGCCATAGCACAATCGCGATCGGCACGTGAATCAACTTCTTGATTCCGGGCTTGTGCATCGCACGCCGAATTCGATCACTCGCAAGCCCAGGCTGCATCACCCACCAGCCCTTGCCCGCGATCCGTTCTTTCACCAGTTCCTTGAGCCAATTGGGGTTCGCTTTCGCCTGTCGCAGCGACCAATCGCCCGCATCGTCGCCCTGCGGCAAGTTCCACAACTTGTCGTAGATGCACGCGTTGATGCGAGCCCCGACGAGCAATCGCTTCGCGTGCTTGAACACGCCCTTGAAACTCGTGACCGCTTCAAAGATCTGACTGGCTTTCTCTTCGCGAACGATGCGGCCAAAGTTCTGTTCCTTGTTCGTAAAAAACTCCGTCACAAGCATCGCGCGAAGAAAGCCGTCTTCGGTCAAGAGACCGATGGGCATCCATATCCGCCGGACGATCTCGCCGCGAATCAAGTACATGCTGCCCGCAATCGTCGCGGGTCCGCCCGCAGTGCCCGACGATGCCAGCAGACTTGCCCGTTCCAAAAGTGACTTGTCTTTCTTGAATGCGATGTCTTTGAGAGGCCGTCCCACGACGCACCACGCGTCGGGCGTTGCCATCAACTTGTCCAGCAGCATTTTGAAGCAGTGATCGTGATTAAACGCGATGTCACTGTCGAGCATGAGCAGCAAGTCGGCGTCCTGGGCCGAAATGCGATGTACAAACTCGTTCCATGCGTTGCTCTTGCCGGCCTGCGACAACTCTTCAACGCGAGCCGTGACCTTCGGGTTGTTGAGCGCTGCGAGTTCCTTTTCAATCGCAGCCCGCGCGACATCCGCTGTGTTGTCCTTACAGCCATTTGGAACGACGACAAATTCAATCGCCGACACACTCTCGGGCACCGATCTCAGCAGCGTCTGCGAAAACACACAGCGGATCGTTTCTCCGATCCGCTGTGCTTCGTTATACGCGAGCATGCCCAGGCTGATTTTCATTTGTTGAGCGTGTGTTGTAGTCCTCTTCGCGAACCTTTTCCCGCTTATTCGCCGCTCGTGTGGCGAGGCGGGTTGCCAAGTGCCGGGTCAGGTTCCTCCATGCCAAATCCTTCGCGAATCCAGCGATTCACTGCAGCCGCCGTGTATTCGGGGCGCCAGTTCAAGCGGGTCTGCTTGCGAGCTTCCTCAAGGAACTTCTCAAGCGTTGGCGTTTGACCAAGCGAAGCCATGTAGCCCTGAATGTTGCGCTCCGGGTGCGGGAACTGCGCGGGCGATGTTGACGCGCCAGCTTCATTGGTGCGTTGCACCCAGCTTGCGAAGTTAAAGCCTTCAACCGTGCCTCGGATGAACCACTGGTTTTCCGGGTTCGACACGCTGTGGTATCGGTTACGCGCCCACTGACCGCCGGGCGTCGCGGAGTTGGTCGGAAGCTGAATCAGATAGCCTGACGTTGGCTGTTGGAACGTGTTGTCCGTGACTTGGAATGCCGTTGGCAGAGGCACTTCAAGACGCATCATGTTGCCGCGGAACGGACGATCCATCTGGCCCGTCCAGTTGTACACGACGTTGTTGGAGATCGTGCCACTGGTACCTGGCACTTCACACCAGAACGCCGGCTCGTTGCCGCGTGAAGATGTGTTATGCGCGACGATGTTGTGGTCGATGACGCCGCCGATGGATCGGCCAAACACGATGCCGAAGCCGCGCGGGGCGTAGCTGGATTGACCAAACACGCCAAAGTCGAACGAATCCAGCACGACGTTGTAGCGCATCGAACCCGTCCAGCCCTGCGCGGGCCATTCCGCCATCGCGTGACCAGACGTGATGCCCAGCGGGTTCTTGAGCGCGAGGTTGTTGAACGCGTGCATCGCTTGACCGCGCATCTGAATGCCAGTTGCTGCGGCCCGAGCCGTGATCGTGTTCTTCACCACGACGTTGTTGCACGAGTACACGAGGTACATGTTGTGGTTGTACATGTTCGACGGCCGGTCCGGAACGGTTTCGCTCCAGCCGTTGTGGTCAAACACGCATTCATCAATCGTGAGCCCGTCGACGCTGCTTGTGAAGATGCCCGAACTGTGCGACGTCGGTCCGTTCGCGTATGAATCCACGAACACACTGCGACGCAGCGTCACATTGTTGAGCGACCAGCCCTCAGGCAAGTGCTCTGCGGGCACGCTCATCGCCATGTGGCCCTGGTAGCTGTCGAACATGCAGTCTTCAAACAGGAAGTTTGAGCCGCGACCATAGATCTTCACCGCGACTGGCGGCTGGTTGCCGCCATCGTTGGGGATGTAGTCTGGGTTGTCGATCTTGCGGGTGTGGGCGACGAACTTCAGGCCAATGAACTGAATGTTGCCCAGCAAACCATCGCCCATGATGTTCAGCACAACACCGGTCTGGCCCGAATCCAAGCGTGGGCGCTCGACGTTGTCGCCGTAATACCAGATGCACATGGGTTCTTCAGCCGAGCGACCATTCTTGTCCCACGCGCCGTGCACGCCGTACGGGCCGAGCACTTCGTTGGTCCAGACGTCGCCTCGCTTGAGGCGCATGTGGTCGGGCATGTTGTCGCGCAGCAACTGGTAGCCACGTAGCAACGAGCGAACAGGTTGATTGGGCGAAAGGCCCGTGTTGGTGTCAAGGCCCTGAGAACTGCTCACGTACACCGTGCGAGTATCGCTGCTGGGCTGCGGTGTGGTCCAGCCGTCAGTGACGCTGACAACTGCCGGCTCGCTCCACGCGCTGTCGCCGCCGGTGTTCGTCGCCACGACGCGATACCGGTACCGGCCAAGGCCCGGGTTGTCTGTCGCTTCGGTTTCGTTCGCCGCGACAGTGATGATCGTCGGGCTTGCCCATGCGTTACTTGTCCAAGTGCAGCGCTCAACGCGGAATTCCTGTTCGTTAAACGAGTTGTCGCCCCACGTGATGCGAACGGTGCTCTGGTTGCCTTCATCCGAGGCATTGACATCGCTGGGCGCATCGGGCACCGTTTCCGCGATCGTCACCTGCGTCCAAGGCGTCCAGTCGGAGTAGCCCGCCGCGTTGTACGCTCGCACGCGGAAGCCGTAATCGCCAGCGCCGCAGTTGTCGAGATAGCCCGTGACGTTACTGCCCAGCAGCACGCGGCCAGAGAACGACGGATCGCGTTCGATCTCAAAGCCCTGCTCGTTGTTGCTCGCATCACTCCACATAATGCTTGCGCGACGAACCTGATCGCTCACGCCCAAGTTGCCAGGCGCGGCGGGCGGAATCGTGGTGGGATCAACCGGCGGCACCGGCACATTGACCGTTGTCCACGGTGTGAACGTCGAAGTGCCAGCGCTGTTGGTCGCAGCGATGCGGTAACGATGCGTGCCGTACCCGGGTTCATCAACCTGCGCGACTGTGTTGCGAGCCGCGACGATTGCACGCACCGGGTTCCAACCACCCTGACCTTCGGTCTGACGCTCGATGCGGAACGACGCTTCGTTTGAGCTGTTGTCCGACCACGCGAGATTCACGCGATGGTTGTCGCCCATGTGCGTTGCTGACAGATCGCTGGGTGAAGCAGGAATGCCTTCAGCGACCGACACGCTCATCCACGAGGTGTATTCAGACGAGCCGCCCGAACCAACCGCGCGAACGCGATACTGGAACGAACCTGCACCGCATTCATCAACATACTGCGACTGCGTGCCTGCAACGCGAACGCGTCCATCGCCAAAGGCCGGCATGCGTTCGATGTCGTAGAACTCCGCACCGCTTACTTGGTTCCAGCCGATGCGAGCGTTCTGCGCACTTGCGTCAGAGACGCTGATACCAGCGGGCATTTCTGGAATGAACGGCACGCCATTATTGCCCGGCGTGATTTCTTCTGCCAACACTGTGACGCTCACCCAGCCGGTTGCTTCGCTGATGCCGGCGGTACCAGCCGCCGAGATGCGATAACGATGTTCGCCCGGGCCAGGGATATCAATCTGTTGCGAGCGATTGGGCAAGATCGTGATGACAGTGGGGGTCGTCCACGAATTGCCATCGCGCGTGCTGCGTTCAACGCGGAATCCCGTCTCGTTGTCCGAAGCATCCGTCCACGTGAGACGCACGCTTTCAAAGTCGTTGAGGCTCGTGACGGCAAGGTCACTGGGAGCGCTGGGCACAATGTCCGCAACAGTCACCGATTGCCATGAGCTATAACGAGACGCACCACCCTGACCCACGGCTCTCACGCGATATTCAAACGTGCCGACGCCAGAGTTGTCCGTGAATTCAAGTTGCTCAACGGGCACGATCACCGTGCCGCCAGACATCGCCGGGCTGCGTTCAACCTGGTAATACTGAGCGCCATTGACGGCGTTCCACGTCAGTTTCGCCTGACGAGAGCCAATGTCGCTCACTTCAATACCAACTGGCATCGCTGGCGGCAGCGGTGGAGCGGGTGGATTGTTCGGCGAATTCGTGTTGTTGTTATTGTTGTTGCTGTTGGTTTGATTGTTGTTGTTTGGGTTAGTTGGCGGTTCCGGTTCAACGACAAACGCCGCAGCGTTCAGGTTGAATGTCGACCACTCTGTGAACCAAGAGCGACCGTTCGTTGAAGCAGCTGCAACGCGATACGCGTAATCGCCCGGCTGCGTCGGTGCATCAGCGAAACTCTCAATGTTCGCGTTCAGTGCAACTTCTTCGATCGGCCCCCATACCAAGCGCCCGCCTTGCTCGATCGCGTGACGGCGTTGCACCACAAACGACGTTTCATTGCTCGATCTATCCGCCCACGTCATGAAAATGCGTCGACCTTCTTCGACGCGCACGGACACACCTTGCGGGGTTGCAAGGTTGGAGCGATTGCGGAAGCGGCCAAGGCCCACGCGGGGTTCCTGCGGAGGTGGCGCGAGCGTCGCCGCGCCGGGCAGAGTGCGATTGGGATTTGTGCGAGGGTTCGACGTCGTCGGATTGCTGGGTCGATTGGGAATAACCGTGGGGCCAGGATTGCCCACTGATGTTGTGGTGTTTCGATTGCCGCTATTGGGGCTCACGACGCGAATCGCGCCGGGCTGCTGGCGCGATGCACCCCGCGACTGCGGACGAATGCGCCAAGGCCGACCCAAGTTATCCGTCTGCTGCTGATCCTGTTCATTCGCCTGCTGCGCGAACGCCTCCGTCGACGCGAGACCAAAAGAAAACGCCGCGGCGGCGCAAATAAGTCGGCGAGCTTGGGACATGAACTGACTCCTTGTCCGGAAGGGTGCTTCCAGCGCTGCACGGAGTATCGGAAAAATGCCGACGCGCCGCCTCTGTTCTGTCCGCCGCTTGCCAAGTTCGCGATATTCTCCAGCCGTCACAGATAGTCCTGATCGATCCATACCGAATTCCCCCCGTCCTAAAACAAAACAGTGATAACCAAGACACAATGTACGTGCAAATTGCCCGTACGTTCGTGGAAAGTTCGTGATCACTTCTTCTTTGCGCGCGCCGTTGGTCTTTTGGCACGAGATTCCGCATGAAGCTTGTCACCGTGCCCGTCGTGGGGATGTGCGTCAGCATGTGAATTGTGCGAATGGTGGAGGTGGTGGGGGTGATTGCAGTGGCCACTCGCGCAGAGGTCGAGTTTCCTGTCCTTTTTGCCCGGCTTCGCGCACGCATCGCACCGACCAAACAAAGTCAGATCATGCCCTTCCAGACTGAACCCCTTGGGCGTCAGTTCCGAAAAATGGCCGCAGCAACCTTCCAGTTCAAACACCTTCTGGCACGCTTTGCACACGAAGTGGTGATGGTGTCCCTTGCCCGCGAGTTCGTAGCGAGGCGTGTCGCCTGGAATGTCGACAGTCAGAATCTCGCCCGCGTCCACCAGCAACTTCAGCGTGCGATACACCGTGGCAAGGCCAATCCCGTCCACGTTTGATGACGCACGGTCGAGGATTTCACGAGGCGACACCGGCACCTTCGCTTCCGCAATCGCGTCGCGAATCGCTTCACGTTGGCGAGTTTTGCGAGTGCCGGTATTCATTGTGTGTCGAGATTCAGAACGCGTCGCGAGACAACAGCAGAACGTGAAACAAGCAACAACTTACTTGCCCGTGTTCGTCGTCGTCTCAGACTTCGCATCGTCCTTCTTCTCTTCAGTCTTCTTCTGCTCGAACGCAGGCTTCCAGTTCATGCGTTTCGCAACCGCGTCCGGGCTGAAGGCATCCGCCGCGTTCATATTGGCAGCATCACCCGCCTTCGCGAGTTCCTGGACGGTGAGCTGCGTTGCTTCACGCGAGGAACTGCTGCGCAAGGCTTCCTGCGTCAGAGGCTGGTTGCCCAACACCTGCAGAATGACAATCGCCTGATCTTTCGGACAGTTTGCCGCGCCAGTGCGAAGCGCGACGTTGGAGTCGTTCGCTTCTGTCAGCAAGCCAAGCTGTGACGCAAGCTTGAACGCTTCATCACGCACTGGTTCTTCGTGCGCCAGATTGACCTGGCCGCCCGTCGAGCCCTGTGTGAAGCGTGCGTTGCGACGAATCGCGACGCGCGAGATGCCAGGGTCTGTAATGCCCGCGTTCACTTGTGTCTCAAGCGCAGGCAAGCCTTCTGCCGCGGCTTTGCCAACATACTCAGACATCTTCGCGAGTGCCCGTTCATACCCGTTGAGCGAACGCAAGTCAGTCACGATCTGATCACGCACTTCTTCGATGCTGTCAGGTGCGCCGGTTTTGCGGGCATCCGTCACGATGAAGTAGAATCGGCTGCCGTCCGGACCAACCAGCCCGGATTCAAACGGCACGTGCGTCTGCACGCCCAGCGACGCATCATCGCTGATTTCGTACGCCTGCGCGAGCACTTGTGGGAATGAGAAAACCTTGCCGCCCGCCGACAGGTCTGATTGCCCAATGCCGGGTAGCGTCTGTGCCTCGCCTAGCTTGAGCCACAACGCGCTACGCAGTTGCACGCTGGGTGCCGCGACCGGCATCTTGAGCGTCGTCTGCACCGATTCCGCAACCGAAGCCGCCAGCGACTGCAAGCTGGGCCGAGTCGTTGCCCAATCCGCGGGCAAAACCTTTGCATTCTGAACAGTCTTGAGGCTGCGTGTCTCCGCCTTGACCTTCGCCTTCCACGCACGCTCAACTTCTGTCAGAATGTCATCAACACGTGAGTTGCGCAAGTCTTCCTCAACGCGAGCCCGTTCGGCTTCGATATCGCCCGGGAACTTCACGCGATTCTGCTGCCAGTGCTTGCTGACATCCTTGAGGTCCAAGGTGAGAGCCGCAGCGAGCGTTGCGCGATTGAATTCAATCCACTCCAACTTCACGCGAGGCGGCTGTTCATAACCAAAGCCATCTTCGCTCTTCGCGCGATTGACTGTTTTGTACTTTTCAAACTGCGCCTGAATCTGCTCTTCGGACGGCTTGTACGCCGGGTCCGCTTGCGTCACGCCCGGAATCACCAGCGCGTCCACAAGGACTGTGTCATCGCTCAGTCGCGAGGTCTGAATGTAACGACGATCAGACAAACGACCCGCGCTGAGATACGCGTTCTGCATGCGCAGCACGCCGCGAAGTTTCGCGAGCGCAAGATCAAAGTCCGCTGGCGTCATGCCGTGCCCGCCGCGAGCCTTGACGGATTCCAGATACTTGGTCAAGTCCGCAAGTTTCGTATCAACGTCTGTGCGAGTCAGCCGCTGCAGGCGATCGTTGATGAAGTAGTTCAAGATGCCAGGGCTGCGCTGCGCCAGTTCCCAAATCTGCGGCTGGGTCTGCTGGATCTCTCTCGCAACTTCCTCACGCAGCACGCTGGGCAACATCGCGGCTGCAATGTCCTTTACCGCTTCCTGTCCATCCTGCTGATTGCCAACCAATCCCATCTGCTGGGCTTCGCGCGTGAGCATCAGCCAGTGGTGGCTGTCCTTGATGTTGAGGTTGCCCTTGACGAGCATCGGTGCCAGCGAACTGACCGCCTCAAGTTCAATCGCAGACTTCGTGAAGTCCTCAGCGCGCACCTTCTCTCCGTTCAGCGTGCCCTCGACCGTCTTGCGCGGGTCCGGGTGGAACAGCGACGACGGTCCAGTCAGCAAAAACGAGATCATCAGGAACGTACCGAACAAAGCAAGAAACCAGTTTCGGTACCGGCGGAGAACTTTGGTCATAGGGAGACAGTTTAGCGCGGCAAACTTGTCCTGACGTGCCCCCCGTGTGCCACCGACAGTGCTTTGACTGTCGGTGGGGAGCAGTCAAAGGAAGTCCAAAGTTGCACCGTATATTGAGCGTGTTTCCACCGACAAGCAAAGCCTTGTCGGTGGCATCGCGATTCACTTCTTGAAAAACCACAACACCACACCGAGTAGTGCAACAAGTCCCGCCGGCCCGGAAATCAATGCCGTGCGAACCAATCGAAGCGTGCCTGCCTCCATCGGCTTCACCATCGCAACGCTTCTCGCGCCCGGGCTCTGAGCAATTTGCTCATCCTGCCTCGCGAGCCACGCGACGCTCGCGTCAAAGAATTCCATATTGCCTGGATATTGCACCACGGGTCTGCCTTCAACCGTCACCGTCTGCTGCGTGATCGCATCCGCAAACCACGAGTTGCTGCCCACAGCGATCACCCGCTGAAGTCTGCCGCCAACAGTTCGCTCCGATGCGCCCGCGATAACCCAATCAGTGCCTGCCGGCGACTTCTTATCTCGGCCTTCATCAAACTTGGGACGATCCGCCGCAAACGCAAGTTGCTCACGCGTGTACTTACGAAGCGTGCCCCATTGCGTCTCCGCCCACGAATCCTCTGGCTTCGACACTAATAGAGGCTTCGCAGGAGGCGTCAGCGTCATCGGAATCGCCCAAGTGACATACGTCGGCAGCGACCCCGTCGCCTGCGCGATGATGTGTTGATCGTTGCTGTCTGAATTCGGCGCAAGCACGACACGCGACGAGTCAACCGCCGTGCCGTTGGGCGTATTCACAGCTTGGAACAAAGGCGTCCCCGTGTTCGCATCAATCCCCAGCGGCTTGAGCAGCTCATTCGTCGGGTCCTTGCCGCCCGTGACCGGCGCGAGCGACGGATTGAGATTGATGAGCACCGATTCGCCATCGTCGAGCAACTTCGCAACCGCCGCGGCTTGTCTGCGAGCAAACTCAACGCCCGATTCATTCCCGCTGCCCTCAATAGGCTCCGGCGCGAGCGTGATGTACACGCGAGGTCGCAAACGCTGCGGATCAACTGCTTGGAAGTCCGGTGCAGTCGCTTTCTGCAACTGCCACTCGATGAAGTCGATGCCTTTCGTCGCGAGATGCTGATCGAGCGTCACAAAGTACGGATCTGCGCCGAGGTACTGCCGCTTGTCGGGCGTCATCAAAATGACCACGGGCCGCTGAGGCGAAAGCAGCGAAGCAATGCCAGTCGACAACAGTTCTTCCGTGCGTCCGCGCAAGTCACGCTTCGCAACTTCCGCATGATCAATCCAAGCACCCGCTGGCAGCAACTGCCCAAGATCGAGGGCGACAAGTTGTGTGCCTAAGGTCGAGCCTTCAGACGACTCGCCAATCAACAAAGCGCCTTCACCCGCACTCAACGCTCGCGACACTCGCAGAATGTCAGGCTTGGGCATCGACGCAAGAGGGCTGAATTGCCGCTCCAAGTCCTCTCGCATCGTCTCTAACTGCGTCGTGATCGGCGCGATCGCACTGCGCACCTCGGGGGGCGTCGCGTCACTCTGTGTTTTGCTTCGCAACTCGCCACGAATCGCACCGATGTCATCCGCCACGCCCCGCAACTTCGCGACCAGCATCGCCCCCGCCTGATCCGTCGCTGGAACCATTCCGTCCTTCACATCCACCAATTCCTGCACGCGAGCAATCGATTCATTCAGTTCATCCGAACGAACTCTGCACAGCGACGCGATCTGTTGCAAGTATCCACGCAACGCAATATCCGCCTGCGAGCGATTGGGCGTCGCAGTCGCCGCCTCCTCAAGCCCCTTCGAGATTCGATCTTTGAGCGAGCCAGCCGCGCCAAGCGCAACGCGTTTGGCATCGTTGATCGTCGCCAAATTCGCATCAATCACGCCCTTGTCTCGCGACATGAGCGAAGCCACCAGCGACTGAAACTGCTTGACGCCATCAGGCGTCCCCGTATCAATCATCGTACGCGAAAACAAAGGCTGCGCCGCCTGCAGTTCATCCAGCGTGTCCGTCAAGTTCCGCTTTGCCCTCGCATCCGCCCCGGTGAGATTCGTTGCAACCACCAATTGAGTCGGCCCGTTCAAACTCCGCAGGAGTTGCAGCGAGCGAGGCGAAAGTTTCTGCTGCCCAGTCGCCGTGACATCAACACGCACTGGAAATCGCTCCGCCAGCAAGTTGACCATGATCGCCGAAGTCGCAATCGCCCCGCCCGTGACGACAGACAACACCACCGCCCGATTCCGCCGAGCCTTCGTGCGAGCCACGCCATCGTTCATGTTTCCAGCCACACTCTTCATGCATCTCACCAACCCATCATCATTAACTCCGTCTCTTCATCTCTCCGTCTCTTCGTCTCTGTTTCACTTCCACCTCTTCCACTGCACCATCATCACCGCAAGCACCCAGCACAGCCCACTCGCACTGACAAAGTACACAATGTGCCGCGAATCAATCACACCCTTCGCAAAGTCATTGAGCCGAGGCGGCAGCGACAACGCGAAGCACACATCCTGCCAAGGCTGAGGCAGTTGCCGACCCAACGTGCCGACCAGTAAGAACCCAAGCAAAATGAACAGCCCCGCGATAAACGCCAGCGTCGCGTTGCTCGTCATCGCCGATGCAACGAGCCCGATGGACAAGTAGAACAACCCCAGCAGCAACAAACACAAATACCCAGCGATGATCGGGCCAAGATCAGGATGCGGATCGCTCATCATCCACAGCGCAACAGGCAGCACGAGCGTCGGCAGCACCATCAATACTAAAAAAGCACACGCCCCCAGCAACTTCCCAAGCACAAGCCACGCCGTATTGAGCGGACTTGTCATCAACACTTCCATCGATCCCGTGCGAGCCTCTTCCGCAAGCAATCGCATCGACACCGCCGGCGCGAGCGGCATCAGCAGCCATCCCGAGGCTTCAAAGAACACCCGCATACTCGCAGGCCGACCCGGCGCAATCGCCGACAGCGCGAACACCGTCCCGGTCAGCAGCAAAAACAACACAATGATGATCCACCCCGCGCCCGTTCGCAGATACGACGCGAGTTCGCGATGAGCAACGGTGATGCACGCCCGCAGGGAATTCACTCGGCACCCCCGATTGTGCAGGTGTCGCCGTGCCACCGACTACGCGCCAGCGTGGTCGGTGCATGCCGCCAGTCAGTACAAGTTCTTGAAAACGTGGACCATCTTGCACGTTCCGCACCGACCGGCTTCGCCAGTCGGTGGCACGCTGGTTTGCAACGACACATCATGTTGCACCCCCCGCCGACATGACGATTGGCTTCGTCGGTGCACCTTCCTGCGCCTGCAAAAACACCTGCTCCAAGGTCGCGGCTTGTGTTCGCAATTCTCTAAACACAACCCCCGTATCAATCATCGCCTTCGCAATCGCCTCGCGAGGATCAAACACGCCACGACCCGGCGACAGTGCAGTAGGTTCGGGGGGCGTGAAGTCAATTTTCCAAGTCTGCCACTCGCTCGAATGTGATCGCGCCGAGTCCGCCGCATCTCGATCATCAATCGTCCCTGAGCGAATCTGCTCCAGTCCCGGAATCGCCCGCCACTTCTCAAACAACCTGGTTTTCTGCTCGGCGGGCATCGCACGAGTTTCCACAACGTACCCGCCACCCGCGTTGCGAAGCAGTTCCTTCAAACTTCCATCCGCACGCACCTGTCCCGCCGCAAAGATAATGACGCGTGTACAAAGTTGTTCAACTTCTGGCAATATGTGCGAACTGATGAGCACTGTGCGTTTGTGCGACAACCCACGAATCAGTTCTCGCGTCTCGCGCACCTGCGTCGGATCAAGCCCGCTCGTTGGCTCGTCCAAAATCAGCACCGACGGATCATGCACCAGCGCCGCGGCGAGACCGACGCGTTGTTTGTATCCCTTGCTGAGCGCACTCACGCGCCGATTCTTCATCTCAGTAAGCCAGCACCGATCCATTACTTCCTTCACGCGTGCCTTGCGTTCGCTCGAAGAGAGGTGGGGGGCGCAGACCTTCGCGCGATAGGCAATGTAATCCGCCGCGGGCATCTCCGGGTACAAAGGCGTCGCCTCAGGCAAATACCCAAGCCGGCGAGTCGCCGCCACGCGATCTTCGATGACATCATGCCCCTGAATCTCAACACTGCCAACATCCGGCGTGACATACCCCGTCAGCATTCGGATCGTCGTCGACTTCCCCGCGCCGTTGTGCCCCAGCAATCCCACAACTTCACCCGCACCCAAAGCAAACTCAACTCCCCGCACCGCATGCACATTCCCATACCACTTGTGCAGCCCCTTCGCAACGACCATGGTCTGGCCGTCTGAACTGCTGCCTACGGGTTGGTGACTACTGGTGCTCAAGGCTGGTTCAATCCACCAAATGAGTTTCAAGGACGCTGCACGCTTACGGGCCGAGCCCGATGCCGGGCTCAATAACGCCGCTGCGTTTCTTGTTTCCTCAAATTCTCGTCCTAAAACAAAAACCAAACAGCATCCGCTGTGGTTTTCTTCACGTAAATCGGATAAGGGTCCGTGACCCCGCCAAAGATTACCTTCTCCGCCTGTTTCTCGCCCGCCATCCCGGCTGGCACTCGGGCGGCCTGCAATTCCGCCCAGTGTTTCCGCCCCGTTCAGTCGATAGTAAGGTGTGCATCATTCAGCCTTCACCAGAATCTAAGAAAACAGGGAAACACCGAAAGTGGGGCCACCAACCCAAGCCCGGCTGATTGAGCCAGTTGGTGACGTGAGTAGAGTGACCAAACGTGAAGACAAAGATGCCACAGGCAGACCAATCCTTGGAAGAGACGAAGCCCAATTCCGGGAGTAATCCGCTGCGAGCCACACGAAGTGGCGAGCCGCAGGGTGTCAGCACGGACGAAGTGCTCTCCACTACACGTCTCGATCAGGTCTCGCCCGCCGAGATGCGCGTCATCGAACATGACGCCGCCCTCGCGACGCTGGCACTGAGCCTGCTTTCGACGATCGGCGAAGGCGTCGGCTTTGCCACTCGTGAAGGCCAGATCGTGTGGGCGAACGACATGCTCGCCAAACTGGGCTCGACGGTGCATGAACGAATCGCAGTGTCGTGTCGCCAGTTTGAAAAAGATCACCCGCTTCCTCCCGCTTCGATCAAAGTGCCCGCCGGCTGGCTCCCGCCGAAATCTGAACAGACGTTGCAAGAGGGTGGCAAGTTTCTTGAGTTGATGTTGACGCCCGTTGCTCGTGAGACGATTGAAGCGGTCGGGGGTGTGGGGGGTGTCGGGGGGGTTGGTGGGGCAGGCAGTTCGGGGATGGGAGGTATGGGGGAAGAAGTCAAGCGCTGGGAACGCTGGCTTGTCATTCTTGTTCGCGACGTAACCGCCGCGAAGAGGCTTCAGCAGAGAATCAACGCGATCGACCAGGCGGGCAGCGAACTCGTCCGCTTCGAGCGTGACGTCGTGCAAAAGCACAACAGCGTCGAGCGTCTCAAACTGCTCGAAGAGAAGATCACTCGCTTCGCCAAAGACCTGCTGCACTTTGATCACTTCGCAGTGCGTCTCCTGGACGAGCGCAGCGGCAAACTCGAACTCGTCATCGGCTATGGCTTGCCCCCGGAGTTTGACAGCTTCGTCATCAAGCCCGCTCTCGAAGGCCACGGCATCTCTGGCTACGTCGCCGCGAGCGGCCGCAGCTACATCTGCGACGACACGCAGAACGATCCGCTCTATCTCCCCGGCATCATCGACGCCAAAAGCAGCCTGACCGTCCCGCTGCGAATGCACGACAAAGTCATCGGCATCATGAACGTCGAGAGCCAGCGTGCCCGCGCGTTCACCGAAGAAGACCGCCAGTTGGGCGAAATCTTCGCTCGCTACATAGCCGTTGCTCTTCACATGCTCGACCTGCTCGTGGTCGAGCGCGTCGCCGTGAATCAAAACGTCCAAGGCCGCGTCGAACTCGAACTGAAGGAACCTCTCGAAGACATCGCCCACGAAGTCGAACTGCTCGACCACGAAAGCATGTCCGACGCCGAGGCGCATCAACACCTCGATCGCATCCGCAAGGACCTCGCCTCGATCCGCTTGCGCCTCCAGCAATGCGTCTCAGGCCCCGCAGGCTTGCTGGGCGTCGAGCAAGCGATGAACGCCAGCGCCGTCGACCCAGTCTTGAGCGGCAAACGCATCCTGATCGCCGACGACGAACGCCGCATCCGCACCATCATCTCTTGCGTGCTCGAACGACGCGGCTGCATCGTCACCGTTTGCGACAGCGGCACCGCCGCGATGGACCAAATCCAAAAACTGCAACCCGGCTCAACTCCCGCCAGCGGCGGCTACGACCTGATGATCAGCGACATCCGTATGCCAGGCTTCAACGGCTACGAACTCTTTGCCGCGATCCGAAAAGTGCAATCCGCCATCCCCGTCGTCCTCATGACCGGCTTCGGCTACGACCCGCACCACAGCATCGTCCGAGCAAGCCAAGAAGGCCTCCAAAGCGTGCTGTTCAAACCGTTCCAGGTCGAACGCATGGTCGACGAGGTGAAGAAAGCGGTATCGCGTTAACGAACCCCACCGCGCAAGCGTGGGCGAACGCCAACAGATTTCAATCACACCCATCGCGTCCAACCCACGCTCGCGCGTGGGGCTCGTCAAGAACCAACAACAAAAAAAACCCGCGTTCATCACGCGGGTTTCACTTCGTTACTTCGTCACTGACGACTCCGTCACTTCCGATTAGCGGTAGAATTCGATAATCAAGTTCGTATTCACATCAAACGGAATCTGATCCGTCGTCGGCTTCGCCACGACCTTGATCGTGAACTCGCTGGGGTTGAGGTCGATCCAGCCTGGGACTTCGTAGCCCGCGAGGCTGTCCATCGCGTCCTTCGCGATCTTCTGCGCCTTGGGCTTGAACTTGATCGTGTCACCGATGCGGCAGTTGAAGCTCGCGCGGTCGGTCTTGCGACCATTCACAAACACGTTCCCGTGCGCGACCATCTGGCGAGCCTGCCAGATCGTGCGAGCAAGACCGGAGCGACGGACAACGTTGTCCAGACGCATTTCCATCTGCTGGAGGAGCATGTCGCCCGTGTTGCCCGGCATGCGGCCCGCCATATCCATGTACCGGCGGAACTGCTTCTCGAGCACGCCGTAGTGATACTTGAGCTTCTGCTTTTCATTCAAACGAACGCCGTAGTCGCGCAGACGACGGCCACGAAAGCCGTGCATGCCCGGGAACACCAACGCGCGCTTGGACGTGTGGCGAGGCGTATCAACGATCGGCACGCCGACGCGACGAGACAACTTGAGCTTTGGACCTGTATAACGAGCCATCAAAATTCTCCGTCACTTCCAAGTCTGGTGGCACAGGCGTCCTCGCCTGTGCTCGAACTTGCAAGGTGCCCTCAGACTGGCTCGCACAAGTGTGCGATGTCAGGGGCGATCTAGCCGGGAAGTGCTGACTAGCACGCCGACGGGAACGATCCGGGTCTTTATCCTCGCCCGAAAGAAACGAGGCCCGGCAAAACGCCAGGCCCCAACTAAAGCCCAAAACCCCCCAAAAGTCAACCCCGTCTAATAGCCCCTCCCCCCGGGAGGGGTTGGGGTGGGCGATCCACCACATGTTCCCGATTCTTGTTCCAGCCCTCACATCCTCCTCATCCACTCCGGACTCTTCAGCCCAATCAACATCGAAAACAGCGTCAAAACACCCGCCGCGATCACCAAACACGGAATCTCCACGTTCAGCGACATCTTCCCCGTCTGCCGCAGTATCGATCCAATGCTCGCACAAAAGAAAAACCCGCTGATGACAAATGACGCCCGATTCAGTCCTGAAATCCCCAGCGGCAGGATTCCCAACGCCATGAACATCAACACCCAAACCCAATTGATTTCAGGCAAGTAGCCCAAGGCAGCCAAAAGCCACCCCACGCCCACACCCACCAACGTCAACCCCGTCGCCACCCACCCCCGCCCAAACCGAGCCTCCGGCGGCAACTCCCTCACCACGCCGGGCCCACCCCCAGCCACCTGCACCACAGGCGGCGAAAACGGAAAGGCATTCGAAGTACTCATATCAGCCTCCTTGTAAACTAGTGTACGCTAACCATCGATCCCAAGTTCAGTCCCCTCCAAAAAGCCCCTCCCCCCGGGAGGGGTTGGGGTGGGCGATCTCGAGTGGTCGTTAAAATCCAAAACTGTGCCCGCCCACACTCTCGCACATTCGCACTCTCGCACTTTCGCACCCATGCACTCCCGCTTCTCTACGCCCCGAATTCGACACCCGTTCACCCCCCGCCTAATATCTCGACCCGACACGGTTTTTCCCGTCTCGGAAGTAGGAACACGCCATGAAGACCGAATCACACCCCAAGTTTTACCCGAACTGCAAGATTTACCACAACGGCCAGGTCGTCATGACCGTCGGCGCGACCGTCCCCGAAATGCACGTCGAAGTGTGGTCGGGCTCGCACCCGTTCTTCACCGGCAAGCAAACCTTCGTCGACGCCGCAGGCCGCGTCGAGAAGTTCCAGAAGAAGTATTCGGGCAACTACTTCACCCCCAAGACCGGCAAAGAAGCCGCGGCTCCGGCGAAGAAGTAAACCAGCATTCAAGTCGCAACAGACTGAACCGACGCTCCGCTCTCAGGCGGAGCGTTGTTGTTTTTGTCGATCAGACGAAGCACTTGCAGCAGGGAATGCACAGACGCGTACATAATGAACAGAAACAAAGCCTTGATGGAAGCATCTTGCAGTTTTGTAAAGATCAGGTAAGAAGCAACTGCTTGAATCGCGATGCCAACTCGCAGCAAGTGAGGCTTCCCGGGAATAGAAACACTTCCCCACAAGAATAGTTCAGAAATGCGAACGCGATCGTTCGCCCCGTCTGCGTAAGACCACTTACCCAAGAAGTACACGTAAATCGCGAACCCCGGAATCGCCAGCCAACTCAACACTCGGCTCCACGACAACCCGCTCCCAAAAGTCGGTCGATTCGGCGTCATCGGATGAAACCACACCGTGTCGTTGTACGTCGCGTTGTATTGCCGAATGTGCTGACCAATGTCGCCATACGCCGTGCTTTGCGTCGCGACTTCGACGTAATCAACCCCTCGATATGTATACCGCGCCGTCTCCACGCCGCCGCCATCACTGCTGATGCGAGCGGTCGCACTCACGTAATCCCACCGAGGCATCACCGCGACAAAGTTTGCAACAAGCCTAAAAACCGCAAGCACCGCAACGGCACACGCGAGAATGTACAGCCACCGAGCGTTCATACACAAGAGTATCTGTCTTGTCGTGCGCCGCTATGTTGCGAGTTTCACGGCACAAACATCCCAAACCCCTTATTCAAAAGCCCCGTCGCCGGTTGATGGTCTCTGACCAACTCTGCCACCCGGCTCTCAATCAGCGACCCCGCGTCCGCCAAAATGCTCTCCGCGTCCGTCTTCCCGCCCGCCTTCATCAAGTAGTGGAACGTGCGTGCCATGCCGCAGTTGGCGATGAAGTCCGGGATGATCGCAAACGACTTGTCTGCCTCGCGCATGAGCGCGAGTTGGTCCGCGACCCAGTCCGCGACTCGTTCCTTGTCCTTGTCATACGCAAACGGATTGTTCGCGCCGCAACTCACGACCTTCACGCCCGCCTTGCGCATCACCGCGAGCCTCGTCTGCGTCGTCGTGTGACTCGCCGCGGCTGGAATGTAAATCTCCGCCGGCACGTTGAGCAATTCATCGCCGCTCGCCGTGTCCAACACCTGCGCCCCATCAAACTTCGCCGGCAAGTTCGTGTTGTCGCGTGCGAGAATCAGTCTGTTGCAGTCAATTCCCTTGCTGTTCTGCACAACGCGAATCGTGCCGTCTGCGTTGCGAGTGCTCGTCGACACCGTCACCGCGCCCTTGTGCTGCAGGTAATATCCCGCGAACGCACCGACCGCACCAAACCCCTCGATGATCACTCGCTGCCCATCCAACTTCAAGTTGCGAAGTTTGTAATACGCCTCAACGCTCTTGGCAACGCCAAGCCCAGTCACAACGTCCGCGATCATCCACGCGCCGCCCGAACGAGGCCCCGGCAAGTCCTTGAGATGCACCAGCGCTTCAACGCCGTGTTTCAATCGGTCGATCTTTGGTCCGGGTCCTTCGCTGTCACTCCATGTGTGCCCGCGAGCAATCCCTTCCTGCACATGCTTGAGCCCCAGCACTCGCTCAGTGATAGCAGTCGCTTCCGAAACTTCATCAACGCCAACATCACCGCCCGTTCCATAGCACGCCTTGAGATAAGGCCCGATGTGCTTATACCAACGCTCCAACACGCCATGCTTCACTTCAGTGGGAGCCGCCGCATTGAATCGAATGACGCTCTTCCCGCCACCAATCTCAGGCCCACACGCCCGAAACTTCACGCCCATCGTCTTCGCGAGAAAGATCGCTTCCTCGCGCGTCCCACCCGCCCGCATGCGCGTCCCACCACCCGCCGCCCCGCCCCGCAACGAGTCAATGCACAACCAACCCACCGCATCCGTCTGACTGTCATGCCACTCCACCACAATCGAAGGCGGCCGCTCATAAAACGCCTGATACTTCGCAAAGCCGTCGGTGGATTGAGGTGAGGAAAGGGCAAAGGACATTTGGACTCCAAAGAAACGAGTTTTTGAGCGGAAAGGGCGAGAGCGTAGGGGCAAAATCGAGCCTGCAGCGAGTCGTTCGCACTGCGTCCACGTCCAAGAAAGTGCCGGTTTTGGCCTGAATCAGATCAGCCCACCCCAGGCCACCTTCCCATTCACCCAAACTAGTGAAAACCAGCGATATTTTTGAGCGCAATCGGGAACTTTCCGTTATGATGCTATAGGTCAATGTTCGGGTTGCCGAATTGCTTATTACCTGCAAGGTTCTTGCAGCTCAAGGAATGTCTCAGTACGGTGTCGACTCTCCTTTGAGGAAGTCTGTACCCGTTCAGAAGGAGTTCGTATGCGCACGCGTCGTTTGATGAATCACAATCGCGGATTGTTCACGAAGTTGTTCGTTGCGGCGATGGGCATCGCCACATCAGTCGCTTTCGCGACGCCCCCCAACGACGACTGCGCCACCCCCGCGCCAGTTTCGGGCGCAGGCGCGTGGAGTCTTGATGATCTTCTCACCGCGACGCAATCACCTAATCCTCTCCCCGGTACCACAAAGGATGTCTGGTTCTGCTGGACTCCCACTTGGAGCGGCACAGGAACAGTCGGCGGCGCACGCATCAACTTCGGCGCAGGCTCCAACCTTTCTGCTGCGATCTACGCAGGCTGCGGCTGTCCGGCTTCAACTACAGCGCCGATCGCAACAGTCTCGCCCTTCAATGGCCTCCCTATGTTCGTTGACATTCCTGTCGAGTGCGGTCAGCAATACATGATTCGCGTCGCCGCCGAAGGACCGCTCTACCCGAGCCAGGACGTGCGCTCGTTCCGCATCAGCAAACTGGCTGAATCCGCCGACTGCCCCGAGCCCGCGCCCACAACCTGCCCCGACTGTTGCGGCAGCAAGCCCAGCTTTGACGACGCCGTGTGGCGCAACAACTATGGTGGTCAAGTCGCCGTGATGACGGCGAGCTACGAAGGCGCCGTGCAGCAGCCCGTCGTCACGATTTTCAATCTCGGGCACCCGGCACCGCTGCCATCGCCTGTGATGTCCGCCGGGTGGGATCCTGTCCCGACAACCCTCACAACCGCAACGCCAGCAACCGCATTCCGTTACTCGAATCGCAATTGGTTCAAGGATCGCATCGGAAGCGTGTTTGGCTTGACCCTCGACAATCAGGGCAACATCTACACATCTTTCTTCGGCATGTACAGCGAACTCGTCTACGCCGGAACCTGCGGCATCACGCCCATGGACACGCCCGCGAACCCCGTCGCGATGATCGGGACGCACCCCGGTTCATCCTCCACATCGATCTTCAAACTTGCAATCGGCACCGGCAACGTCACCACCATGAACCTGCCGGGCGGTTCCACCAATCGCGACGACCCAGGCCTGGGCAACCTCAACTTCGACTGCACCTACAACCAGATGTTCGTCTCCCACCTCGGTGACGGCCGCATCTACCGCATCTCACCCGCAGGCACGATCCTGAGCGCCTACGACCACGCCGCAGATCGTTACGACAACGCAGCCGCAGCAGCCGCACTCGAACCCGGCGCCCCCTATACCTCAATGGTGCGTCCCGGCGAGCGCGTGTGGGCCGTGCAGCGTTTCAAGAATCGACTCTACTACAGCGTGTGGGGCCAGTCGATGAACGACTGGTGTGGCAACGGCGCAAGCACGACGCCCAACACGATCTGGTCCATTGGTATTAATGCCTCGGGCGACTTCATCGCTGGCTCGCGTCAGTTTGAACTGCAACTTCCCGTCCACCCGGGCGTCACCAGTCCTCCCGAAGCGCCCGCTTCGAGCATCTTCGCTTCGCCGCTCTCACAATACTCAAACCCCGTGTCCGACATCAGCTTCTCCAGCGACTGCAAGATGCTGACCGCTGAGCGTTCCATGACACAGGACGGCTTGACGCTCGCTCACGCATCGCGCGCGATGGAATGGCAGTGGAACGGTTCAGCCTGGATTCCAGTGAACTACCGCGGCTCGCTGGGCTATCAAGTCGGTAACAGCGATCCATCCGGCGGCGTCATCGGTACCAACGCCTCCGGCGGCTGCGACTACGACGCAACGCCCGCAGGTCCCGACGGCAAGGGCGGCAGACTCTGGCTCACGGGCGATGCACTCGTGCCCTTCCTGCCCAACACAGGCGTGTATGGCCTCACCGGTCTGATCCGCACCAACGCCTTCGGCTCCACCAACCTCACCTCGATCATGGTCGACTACGACGCCGTGATCGGCGGCGATCTGTCGCAAGTCAAATCAACGCTGGGCGACATCGAAATCCCCTGCGCGAAGGGCTGTGCCACGATCAACGACGTGCGCATTCTTTGCAAGTTGACAGGTCAGCCCCCGACACCCAACGGCACGTACAACTACACCTTCACATTCACAAACAACTCCGGTCAGCCCATCCAGTTCCTGTTCTTCGGCAATGGCAGCGGCGTAACGCCAGGCTCTATCGCTCTGCCAACACCGGTTCCCAATGGCCAAACCAGCCCACCCATCACCGTCACACTCAGCGGCGGAACACCGGGCCAACCCAAGTGCTTCTTCATCACCTTCGCCAACCCCAACATCGAGCAGTGCTGCCGAATCGAGCACTGCGTGACGCTGCCAGAGTGTGATTGTGCCCAGATTCTCGACTGCGCAACTCAGTGTGATCCTGCTTCCGGCACCGTCAACCTCACCTTCACCCTCCAGAACCTCTTCGGAGGCATCATCAACGAACTGCACATCTTCCCGCTGCCGATCGGCGGACCAACGACTGTCACACCCGCAGACTTCTTCTTCCCGGATGTGCCCCAGGGCGGAACGATCACCTTGTCGACCACAGTCGCGGGCGGCTCCGGCACGCAGTGCTTCCGCATCAGCACCCACCACGATGGCATGGACTGCTGCTCGATCGTCAAGTGCGTCGACCTGCCTAACTGCAGCATCGGCACCTCGTGCAACGACATCGACTTCAACAACGACGGCAGCGTCTTCGACCCGCAGGACATTGACGCCTTCCTCTCAGTCTACAGCGAAGGCCCCTGCATCCCAGGCACCGCAACCTGCGACTCCATCGACTTCAACAACGACGGCAGCATCTTCGACCCCTGCGACATCGATAGCTTCCTGACCGTCTTCAGCGAAGGCCCGTGCCTCCCCTGCGGCCAGTGATCGAGGTACGCCGCCTCTCCGAGGCGGCCAAACAACAGTGTTTCATCACACCCCCGCGACGAGCGGGGGTGTTTTTTTCATCTGTGTCATTCGAAGTGAGAATGCAGACAAAAATCACAATTTCATCCGCCTGCTTATCTCGGCGCTAGATTGAAGCTCCTCACCTTTCGGACAACTTTCGCTTGAAGATTTGAGTTGGCACAGCCGTAAGAAACGGATGCATGAAATCTCCGCGCGAATGTTTCCGCCAAAATGCCGCGCCCGCCACGCATAAAAATGTTCCAGACTTGCAAAGCTCACAGTTCTTACCATTGCTCGTGCAGACGCTGCCGTGGAAATCATCTCGAGCGAGGCTGTTGTGGTCCATCCCGATGGTCGTGTTCTTTGTGCTGTGGTTTTTGGGATGGATGCTCGGTACGACAACCACACGCAACACGGA
The DNA here is from genome assembly GCA_046350435.1 of Phycisphaerales bacterium. Classification (GTDB taxonomy): domain Bacteria; phylum Planctomycetota; class Phycisphaerae; order Phycisphaerales; family UBA1924; genus BJHL01. The sequence continues at coordinate 693,268 of JAXMAK010000003.1, read as the reverse complement.
TTACACATTCATCGAAGCAATCGTTACATTGCGTAACTTCCAGGTAGCCGATTTGTTCAAGTACTTTGGATTCGAAACGTTTCTCATTCAGATCGTGTATCCGTCATTCTACCTTGCATTGTGGTATGTGATCTTGAGGCCAAAGTTGCAGCCCAAGAAAAGAAAGTTGCTACTTTGGATGATGCTGGTGTTGCCATACTGGTTCGTTCTGATTCCAATTTTCAAAGGAAGACTGTACGAGTTGGTGGAATCGCTTCTGACATCACTCGACTTGATCGCGGCGTTCGTCGGCACTCGCGACGGAGAGTTTTACGAAGAATACGGATTGCAGTTCGGCGTTTTGTCGCTCATCTGGAGCATCCCGCTCTCGCTGCTGTTGATGATGCGATACGACAAACAGCCACCATCTTGTTCAGCCTGCAACTATCCGTTAGTTGGCTTGCAAGGCAATCTGTGTCCGGAATGTGGAAACGGAGTCGCAGCGGCGGAGCGACAGCCCAACCACTGATTCGCGAGACTATTGCAGATGGCTTTCAGTATTTTATCCACTTTGAGAGCGCAACAGCACTACGGAAACATCTCCATCACCGCCCGATTCCTGAGATAGACTCTCAGTCAGCGTCAGGAACCACTCGCGATGCAAACGACGGCAACAAGCTCGGACTCTTCGGATGACAACGCCTCGCCTCGTGGCAAGGTCGGGCCTTACACACTCCTTGATCAAGTTGGCGAAGGAGGTTTCGGTGTCGTTTATCTGGCCGAGAGGCGCGAGCCGTTTGTGCAACGTGTCGCTCTCAAACTCATCAAGCCCGGCATGGATTCACGCGACGTTCTTGCAAGGTTCGATCAGGAGCGACAAGCCTTGGCGGTGATGGATCACCCAAACGTCGCGCGAGTACTTGACGGCGGCGTCACCAGCAAAGAAGAAGGCTCTAGGCCATACTTTGTCATGGAGTACGTGAAGGGCGAAGCGATCACAAACTACTGCGATCGCAACTGTCTCAGTCTTCGCGAACGCCTCTCACTCATGATCCCCGTCTGCGAGGCAATACAGCACGCTCACCACAAAGGCATAATTCATCGCGACATCAAACCAAGCAACGTGCTCGTGTCGATCATCGAAGGTCGGCCCACTCCGAAGGTAATCGACTTCGGCGTCGCGAAGGCTCTCACGCACACGCTGACGCAGCAAACTCTCTTCACCGAACAAGGAAAGTTGATCGGTACGCCCGAGTACATGAGTCCCGAGCAAGCCGAAATGGGCGCGACCGACATCGATACACGAACCGACGTGTACTCGCTTGGCGTGCTGCTGTATGAGTTGCTTTCGGGAACATTGCCATTCGAACGAGAGTCGCTCCGAGGTGCAGCGTTCGATGAAGTTCGCCGCATTATCCGCGAGCAGGAACCGCCTAAACCCAGCACACGGCTCACCACATTGGATAACGTTACTGCAACTCAGTTAGCTCACAAACGCCAGGTGGAACGCAATGTCTGGACGAACACGCTTCGTCGTGAGCTCGAGTGGATTCCGCTCAAAGCCATTCGAAAAGATCGAGCACGCCGATATGCAACCCCGATGGCGCTCGCGGAGGACATCCGTAATTACCTGGACGACAAGCCCATCGACGCTGCACCCGAAAGCAAGTGGTACCTCCTGCGAAAACTCGCTGCGAGGAACAAGGGCCCGATGGTCGCGACCGCCGCAGTGCTGGCCGCACTCACGCTGGGCATCATTGGCATGTGGATCTTTGCAAGCCGTGCAGAGTCGCTCCGAGTACAAGCTGTTGAAGCCACCAAAGTCGCGCAGGCGGAACGCGAAAAAGCCGAACAGCGCTCCGCTGAGATTCTTGCAGAACGCGCAAAGCAGGAACGCCTTTCGCATGTCATGGAATTATTTGGCAAGGCGTATCTCGAATACGCATCCACGGCTGTGGACACTGAAGGAGAACATGAACTCGAACCCGGCGTTGAAGGTAGTTGGGACAAGTTGGTGCAGGAGTTGGATGCGGGCGCGTTGAAGTACATCCCAGACTCTGAGATTGCAATTCGCACATCACTCGCAGCGATCGTCTCAACCGATGGCTGGATCAATGGCGAGGAGGCCAACGAAGATGCGATAATTGCAGTAGAACAACTCGAAGTCGCACTTGAACTTGCTCAGCAGAAGTTCGGGAGATTCGCTCCAGCGACAATCGATCTTCTTCACAAACTCGCCGAAGCAAATGTCTTGGCATACGAATACAGCGATAACTGTGAAGAATGTGCGGATCACGCAATTGTGTACTTCGATGAAGAATTGGTAGCTCTCAAGGAATCTGGTGCGACGGCAACTGCCCTTGCAGACAGAATTCTCGACATTCTGGACTTTGTGTCAGATTTTGATGAGTACGAACCCTCCGAAGAAACCTATGACTTGCTCGACAAGTGGCCTGCCTTGGTTGTCAACGGTGCGATTCCGGTTCCAGAAGGTTGGGAAGGACGCCTCGCAAGCTTTGTGAACGAGTGCAGCGCGTGGGCAGATTGGTACGATCCCCCTTCAAAATTCTCTGACACCAAAAGCGAGCCAGGCCGAGCAAAAGTATGGAGAGATGCTGCCGCGAAAATCACCGCAGCGCTTCCGCCACCCGCGAAAACTCAGGGTGAGAAGACTTCCCAGCCCAACTGAATGACACGGCATTGGTAGCGACAACACTGGAGTCTTACTACCGATTCGCTCAATCCAAAGCGCGCGGTCAAGGCGTGCCGCTATCGCTTCAACAACTTCTCCATCGCCACCCGATTCGCTACATCCCGCTCATCCACAACCCCCGTCAAACTATCCGCCTGATGATCTGCATGATAACTACTCCTCACCAGCGGCCCGCTCTCCACAACCTTAAACCCGCGCCGCAGCCCCTCTTCCTTGAACATCGCAAACTGCTCGGGAGTCACCCACCGATCAATCGGCAAGTGCTGCCGCGTCGGCTGGAGATATTGGCCGATGGTGAGGATGTCGCAGGAGTCATAGGCACTAGGCACTTGGCTCTGGGCACTAGCAAAGCCACTCGAATCACCAGCATCTTTGCCAGTGCCCGATGCCCAGCCCCCAGTGCCTTTCTCGAGTGCCTGATGCCCAATGCCCAATGCCTTCGTCGCCTTCTGAACATCCTCCATCAACGCCAAAACCTCTTCATCCTTCTCTCCAATCCCCACCATGATCCCCGTCTTCGCAACGACACCCTGCTCCTTGCAGCGCCGCAGCAGTTCCAGAGAGCGATCAAACTTCGCCGAAGGCCGCACCGCTGGGTACATGCGTCGCACGGTTTCGAGATTGTGATTGATGATGTGAGGCTTCGCGTCAATCACCATCTGCAGCGCACCCCAGTTGCCCTCAAAGTCAGGAATCAGCACCTCGATGCTCATCCCCGGGCACGCTTCGCGCGTCCTGATGATCGTCTCCGCCCAGATCGCCGCGCCGCCATCGGGCAACTCATCGCGATTGACGCTCGTAATGACAATGTGCTTGAGCTTCGCATGCTCCCACATCAGCCGCATCGACTCCGCCACGCGTCGCGGCTCATCCTTATCAAGAGTGGGGGGCCGCCCCGTCTTCACGTTGCAAAACCCACACGCCCGCGTGCATGTGTCACCCAAAATCATGATCGTCGCGACCCCGCGCGACCAGCACTCGCCCAGGTTCGGACAGTTCGCCTCTTCGCACACCGTAAAAACCCGATGCTCCTTCAGCACACTCTTTAGCCGCGTGTACTCAGGCCCGCCCGGCACCTTCGCCCGCAACCAAGCCGGTTTCTTCTTGAGCGTGAGTTGCTCCTTCTCACCCGTCTCCTCAATGATCTTGTTGTTGAGCACCATCCCCGTCAAACTAATGCCCTTCCCAGGCGCAGGCGGATCAATAGTGCGAAGCGGATCACCGCCCACAGGCCGAACGAAGCGAGGTTTTGAGGTATTTGTCAAGCCGAGAATCGTAGGACAAGACAAGCCCCAACGAGCCTCACGCGCCAGCGTGAGCGAACTGGATTAGTGCCAATAAACACCTTGGATAAAAGCCACATGCTTGCGTGATGTGACTAGCGATTAGCCCGCAACTATGAATTTGCGAGTCGCAAGCGGTACGCTTGTGCCTCGCGGAAATCACTTGCGGGTTATCGTCAGACAAACTCCATCCTGCAAAACCGGAATCGAAATGAATTTGGATGGTGCGGAATCGCTTTTATCTTTTGATTGAGAATCGGCCAACAACAGCCGACCCGCATAAATGCCTCCGGCAAAAACCTGTTCACCTTCAACTGCATCTTGGATTGCGAGGCTGGTGAGTAAGACTGATCCATCCGGTCCTGAAATATGTACGCACTTTGTCGGTTTGCCAGAATTGTCCGGCAAAGAGACCACTGCTAGTACGCGACCAACAAATGCAATCGGTGTAGCGACCTTTGTCTCAGTATTTTGCAATTGCTTCGTGGCAGTTAAGTTGAGTTTTCCGAAGGCAGAGGTGTTCAAAACAGAAAACAGTTCTTGTACATTTGATTTGATTGCCGCCGAATGCTCGTCAGATTTTTCGTCTTTGCTTGAAGTGGCGATCGTTTTAACAAATTCCGAGACAAGCCTCCCTGCTCGTTCGTCTTTGGCCAAGCCAGTACCGTTGCAAACCGCACAAACCTTGGTATCTGTTGAGTAAACCTTGGATGGAACTGTGCCGCCTGTTGTTCCAGACTGAAAACGAACCGTCACGTTTCCATCGCCCTTGCAGCCAGCACAAATAAGTTCGCGTCGTAATTGGTTCGACGTTCTGACGGCGCTTTGCAAAGTGTTGCGTTTGGAAACTTCGATTTGAGGCAGTGAAAAAGTGTTTTGCTTTTTCGGCGGTTTGCCAGTGGAGAAGTTCTCGAATGAGGGATTGGGGGAGCGGGGGGCCGTAAGCAAAAACGAAACGTGCGAGGCGGACAACGCAAAATACGACTCGTGTTTATTGGTCCAGACCCATGTATTTACTCCAATTACCTTGCCGTTCTTGTTTAGGAGCGGTCCGCCAGAGTTGCCGGGATTAATGGGACAATCGGTTTGGACCCACGTGCTCGAAGGCGAATAGTCGGAGTTGGAACGAAGCGATTCGGGTAATTCGGAGTACTTCCTGTTTGCGCTCACAATTCCCTTGGTTGCGGTGATGCTCATTCCTGCAGGAAATCCGAGTGACCACACGTCTTCACCAAGCGACGGAGTCAGATGCTCAATGACAAGAAAGTCAGTGGGCGGAGCATCTTTACCAAACTGTGCCTGCAGTATCGCCAAATCTAATTCTGATGACCAAGCGACAGGAACCGCCTCGACCTCTTGTTCAGTGGGCAAAGTTATGACCGCTTTTCTGGCATCTTGCAACACATGAAAATTGGTAACTAGCGTTCCCTTAGCATCGACAAAAAAACCGGTGCCCACAGCGCAGACTGTGTCCGTGATTTCGGCACGAATCTTTACGACAGCCTTGGAACAGGCCGCTAGGTCAATACTCTTCTCGACTGGCGCTTTGGCTTCAGCACTTTGAGCCAATGCAGTTCTGCCAAGTAGAAAAGTGGCAGCGAGTGATAAGAGAATGAATAGTTTGTTCAATTGCAACCCTCCGGTGGTGTACCGAAGGTTATGCGTCACCGCAACACGCGAATATGTTCGGTCGTCACTCCGCCAACGCAAGTTCCTTCTCATCCACCCGCGCCACCCGCGCCCCCAACATGCACAGCCGCTCCTCAAGCCGCTCGTAGCCGCGGTCGAGGTGATACACGCGATTGACAATCGTCGTGCCTTCCGCCGCGAGCCCCGCAAGCACCAACCCCGCGCTGGCACGCAGGTCACTCGCCATCACCGGCGCACCCTTGAGCGACTTCACGCCCGTGATGACAACCGTGCTGCCCACGCGCTGAATCTTCGCGCCCATGCGCAGCAGTTCCGCGACGTGCAGGAAGCGATCCGGGAAAATGCGTTCCGTCACAACGCTGTTGCCATCCGCAAGGCACAGCATCGCGACCAACTGAGCCTGCAAGTCCGTCGGGAAGCCCGGATGAGGCTGCGTCGTCACTTCGACCGGCTTCAAAACTCGATCACACGTGATGCGCACCGTCCGCCGCATCGGTGAGTCCGTCGCAGACAGCGCCGGATCACTGGTCCCCGTAATGACCGACAACAAACTCGCGCGGTGCCGATGCGCTGCGGCTTTCAGGGCCGCCTGCGCCGCATTCGAAGTCGTCGAAACCGGAGCCACAGTCATCGGTGCGTGAGCCGTCGCCGCAGGCCCGTTGCCATGCACATTCGTCGCCTGCAGATGAATCCCCGCCGCCTGCATGACATATGTTGCCGCGAGCAGCGCGTCAGTGGGGCAGTTGTCGAGAATGAGATCGCCATTGGTCATCGCCGCCGCCATCATCAGCGTGCCAGCTTCGATGCGATCCGGAATCACGGCGTAATCCGTGCCCGAAAGTTCATCAACACCTTGAATCGTCAGTCGCGGGCTGCCCTGCCCAGTAATGCGAGCACCCATCGAGTTCAGCAAGTTCGCAAGATCAACGATCTCCGGCTCACACGCCGCGCACTCGATGATCGTTGTCCCGCGAGCCAGCACCGCCGCGCACAGCACGTTCGCCGTGCCCAGCACCGTGCTGCCAAACGACCCACCCAGGAAAATCGTCGTCCCCGTCAAACCCTGCTGAGGCACGCGAGCGATGATGTCGCCCTCGTTCATCGAAATCTGCGCACCCAGTGCCTGCAACCCACGCAAGTGGAGATCGATCGGCCGATCACCAATCGCACACCCGCCCGGCAGGCTGATCCGCGCAATCCCGCGCTTTGCGAGCATCGGTCCCAGCGTGCAAATGCTCGCACGCATCGTCTTCACAATGTCATACTTCGCATGGCTCTGGCTCGGATCAACCACCCGCATCGCCACCACGCCCTTGGGCGCGTTCATGTCGATGGGTTCTTTCGTCTCCGGATCAAACCGCTCAACGCCCAGCGTCGCCATCAACTTCAGCATGTTGTCGATGTCCGCCAGTTCGGGCACGTCCCGCAGGATCACGGGCTCATCCGTCATCAACGCAACCGCCAGCATCGGCAGAGCAGCGTTCTTGCTGCCGTTGATGCGAACGCGACCATACAAACGTTGACCACCCTCAATGACGAAGCTATCCATGCTTCCGATCCTTCCGTGGAGCGCGGCGACTTCCTCGCCGCGTTGAATGCATTACGTTGGGAGGTCGTCCAGTGACCGCCCATCAAACTGTATCCGGACGCAAGGTCCGGCGAGTCCGATCATATATCGGTCTGGCGCATTCGCACGCTGGAAAACACGCATGCAAAGGTGTTTAGCACTCTGGGCACCAGCACATCCCGCACAGACCTCGCCAATGGACGGGTTCTCCACATTTGGGTGACCAACTGGCTTGCACAACACCCGTTTGTATTCGACTTTCCTGAAGACGAGCACTCGTCCATGCCGCGTGGCCTGGGGCGGGGGGTCGGGAGTGTTCAAGGCATCAGGCCGCGTCGCAGAGGCTCGCCGGGGAGCATGCGAGGGGATGGCTTGGAAGTTTCGTGAGGAGCGTGGATGATGATCAAGAAGAAGCACATCAAGCAAGGCCTGCTAGCACTGGGCGGCATCGTTCTGGTCGCCGGGTTGGCAACGAAACTCTCCATGTCCAAAGCGCAAGTCAGCCAGGCGGTTTCCGAAGACCCCTACGCCTACTTGCCCACACAAGTGACTCTCCCAGTCATCATCCGTGACTTCAAGGGCGCGAACTTGAGCGGCGGCCACGCCGACTTCGAGAGCTTTGCCGGCCCCAAAGCGACCGTCGAACTGGTTGCAGATCGCTTGGGTGAAGACGGCAAGCCCGTGCTCCGCAACGACGGCGTGGGCAAGTTGATCGGCACCGAATGGACCGATGCAGACGGCCGACCCGTGAATCCGAACTGGGAGCAACTCACGGCTGGTGCCAACGCCGATGCTAATTCGATTGGGATGATTCGCAGTGGCTTAACGCAAGGCTCCTTCGCCAACACGCAGAATAAGCAAATCACCAGCGCCTCGTCGTTCTCGACCTGGTACAACGACACGCCGGGCGTCAACGTGAGCAAAGTGATTGACATGGTGCTCAATCGCGTGCCCAACACCGATCGCTACATCTTTGACTCCGCTACCGACGAGCCGTGGGTCACCAAGGGCGGGTTCTTCCCGGTCGATGATGAAGGCTTCGGCAACACGCCCGAATGGAACAAGAACTTCAGCTTCACCACGCAACTCGAAGCCGACTTTGTGTACACCAAGGGTAGTAGCCAGTACTTTACCTTCTCGGGCGACGACGATGTCTGGGCGTTCATCGATGGTCGTCTCGTGATCGACCTGGGTGGCTTGCACCCGCGCCGCGAACAGACGGTGTATCTCGACACGCTAGGCTGGCTCGAAGATGGTGGCATGTACCGCTTCAAGATCTTCCACGCCGAGCGCCACACCACCGCGAGCAACTTCCGCATGGAAACCACGCTCCAGTTCAAGGCGGTCTCTCAGCCCCCGACCACTTCTCAGTTCGACTAAGGAACGTTGACAATCGAAGTTAGTTCCACGCCCGGGTTGGCCGCGTTGGCCGCCCGGGCGTTCTTTTGCGCTGCGTAGATCGGCGGTCCCCGCCGATCCGAAGTCTGCTGATGGCACAATGCACCAAGGCGAGAGACCTCTGGCATCTATTGCTGTGGAAGCCTCTAGGGTAATCGCATATCCAGATGATTCGACTGTCCCGCCAATTATCACCCCCGTCGTCGCACATGTCCTGCCCGCTTTCTTCCATCTCCCCGACATATCCGTCACGCTCGTCGCGCTCGCCAGCACTTCTTCACTTTCGCCTTGACAACGCCCCCATATTTTGCAGATTTACCTCTGGTGTGCGGGTGTTCCGCACCGCAACGCGTCAGGCTTGGTGCCCTGCCGCTCGAAGGGCACGATCGCGAGGCTTGACACGAAGCCCCGCAGGAGGAAAACTCAATGAAGTCGAACTGGATGAAGTATGGTCTCTTGTCTGTCGCGGGTCTTGCGTGCGCGATTGCGATTGCCAGCGATGGTGTCAGTCAGAGCGGCAATAACGCCGGAGCTCAGGGCGAGGAAGCCGATCCGTATGCGAATCTTCCCGCATCGATCGAACTCGTCGGTGTTGTTCGCGACTTTGCCGAGCGCAACGTGAGCGGCGGTCACCAGGACTTTGAACGTCAGCCCACCGCTGGCTTTGGCTGCTATGTCCAGCAGGCCGCCGACCAGCTCGACGCGGACAAGAAGCCCGTCTATCGCAGCGCTGGCAAGAAGGTCAACGGCTTTGCCCGCGACTCGCGAGGCCGAAACATCATCGAGCCCCGCTCGTACATCACTGCCCGTTCTGGCGACGTGGCTCCGTCGATTGCCAGCAGCACCGGCGGCAGCGTCACCAGTGCTGAAGGCTTCGCTCAGTGGTTCCGCGATGTGCCCGGCATCAACCTGAGCCGTCAGTTGCCCATCACGCTGCGTCGTGAAGCGGGCAGCAACATGTACGTCTTCGACGACCGCACCGATCCGACCTACTCCAACCGCGGCGGGTTCTTCCCGATCAACGGCGAGTTGCTGGGCAACAGCGCGGGTGGCAGCAAGAACTTCCACTTCACGTATGAACTCGCGACACAGTTCACGTACCAGCAGGGCGCTGGTCACACGTTCACCTTCACCGGTGACGACGACGTGTGGGTCTTCGTGGACGGCAAGATGGTGATCGATCTGGGTGGCGTGCACGGCGCGACCAGCCAGACCATCGAACTCGACCGCCTCAACTGGCTGCAGGATGGCCAGGTCTACGACCTGCGGTTCTTCTTCGCCGAGCGTCACCGCACGCAAAGCAACTTCCGCATGGCGACCACGCTCGTGCTCCGCAACCTCGAGCCGCCGTCCGTGACCAGCAGCTTCGACTAAGTGACCCCGCTTCGCGCTGAAGTTGACGGCGCGGGAGTCGAGAGGGAAAGTAGAGACACCCCGCCCGGAGCGAAGGCTTCGGGCGGTGGTTGTTTTTGAGGTGCTCGCCAATCATCAAGGCGGAAGTTGCCGCGGCTTTCACCGCTCTGCATTCATGTATCCCTCGCCGATTCCCAGCAAGTCGCCACACCAAGGAAATAGTTGCCGATGCCGTCATGCTCAAAGCCACAGGCGTCTCTTGCTGCCCGCCTGCATGCACATATTGTCAGCATCAGCGATTCGCGTACTCTCATTCGCTGTGAACCAAAGTGCGATAACGTAATAACTGGATCATGAATTGCCCAAAGAGAAACCATTCCTGCCATCAGAAGTCTGGGTCGCGTTGGGTCTCTCGACCATGTCCATCCTTGTCCACGCGATCATTCCGCGCGAGATCAGCCACGACCTGTTCGCCGTCGTGCTGGGAGCACTAGGAGGTGTATATCTGGGCGGTGCACTCCGAGGCCAGAATCGCACTGACATTGCAGTGACAGCCATCGGCGCGGCTTTATGTATCATGCTCGCCGTCGCAGGCCTGCGTGGTCCATCATGGGTCACAGGGGTTGGATTCCTGCTCCACGCTGTCTGGGATTGGATTCACCACGCAACGCGCCGAGCCACAGTGGGCCGATGGTGGCCGCCGTTCTGCGCAATCTATGACGTAGTGGTCGGCGGGTTTCTGCTCGCAGTCAACCTTGGCACATGGGCACACTGATCAAGAACGCGTAACAGATCGTTTTGATTTTCGAACGTGCTGCGATCAACACCAAGCGAATTTAATCTGTCATTGGCTTGTGTTGAGAACGAACGAGCCATCGTGATACTCAGACACATCGAGAGGTGTAAGGCTTATGCACCGCACGGCGTGCAAGGCCCTTCGGCGAACATGGTGAGAAAACTATCAATATCGCACGGGTCAAACAGCGACCCATCGAAGTTGAAGTCAATCGAATCACACGTTGCAACATCAGGAACACACGGCCCTTCGCTGTACACGCTGAGGAACGCATCGATGTCCTGCGGATCGAACACACTCGTGTCGTTGTTGAAGTCGATATCGCTACAACCCTCGGGCGGGTATCCAAAGACGATTGAGATGAAACCTGTCATGAACTGAACACCATTTCGGATAGTCGCGGTCGATCCGCCTTCGCCCGCCGCGGCCCACGTCATGAAGTATGTTGGATTCGTACCTCCTGCAAGTTGCAATGTGGTTGGTTCGCAAAGAAGTGCAAGACCTCGCGAGCCTGTATCCGAACTGAGCGTGATCGCTTGTCTGAAAATGACAATCTGTTGTGTGCCGCTGACGAACCACGTGCTTGTCACGTTGTTGTTGTCCGACACCACGCTGTAGATCGTGGGACACGGAATTGGATCGCAGATCGTGCCTGGTGGCGGATACCACTGCGGCGAGTTTGCGCCGGAAATTCGCCAAAATGCATTGCCAGGTAAGTGCTTGAAGTTATTGACGCTGTAAGGCGTATTGAGCCCATCGCCGTAGGTATGAACATGTGCAGTGAGTGGCCCGGTACTTCCTGCGGCAGTACTCATTGAAGTGAAGCCGTAGCGAACTCTGCCGTATCCGTTGGCGAGTGCACAAGAGTTGTTTCCATCCGCGACAGAGAGCAGTCCCTGTGCCAGCGTCGTGTTGCCTTGACCACTGATGCCGTTATTTTTCCATGCGCCGAGTCGATCAACCGTAACGCCTGACCCTGTAATGTCCGCGTTCACAACGATCGGTTGATACCGAATGCGACCAAGTGCAGCGGCGGCCTGCGTACCCGTGAACGTCATGACGATTCGCCATTCCACCCGCTGGCCCGGCAACGCGCCGATGAAGTGAGGTTGCCAAGCCCCGCACTCAGTTGCAAACTCAAAGTGCATGGTGGCACCGATGGGTTCTTGAGTTTGAGCAACCCCGCAGCGAGCAAGAAGAGCGACGGCACAAAACGACCCAAGCACGTGTATCGCACGCATGATGAACTCCTTGCGTGGATTCTAACGGAAAACAGACTCTTACGCCAAGCCCAAAACGAGCACTCGGAACGCAAATGTCTTCGCGATGGAACACTCGCAAATTCGCAAACACCCAGTTTCGTGCCGTCCTGACACGAAGCTTGGGTGTTTGCTGGAGAGAGAGAGATTCGTAAAGCGAATTCAATGAGTATTTGTCGAGATCAGAGTGGGGGGGGAAGGTGTGGAGTGCGGTGAGACTTATGCCTTCATGCTGCGACGACGCTTGATCGCGAGCCCGCCGACGAGACCCAGCCCGGACAGCCCCGCATATACCGAGGTGGGCAGAGGAACGACAACCAGCGTGGTATCGGTTGGCCCGTTGCAATCAACAAACGTCATCAGGTTGCCACAAGGACGCAGGAGGAAGTTCAGCGTCATCGTCATGGTGTACAGGTTGCCGACGTTGGTCTGAGCGATGCCGAAGCCCGCGTCATGGTCAAACGTGCGAATGCCAGCGGTCGTGCTATTGCGAGTCTTCGAGATCGTCACATCGCTGACCTTGCCCGAGTCCGTGCGAGTGCGCGTCCAGTTCGCCATCTGTCCACCCGAACCAAACGTTACGTCAGTGCTGCTCACAAAGCTGTTGAACGATGCCGCCTGGCTCTGAAACTCAGGCAGAATGCTGAACGTTTGGGAGAGCGTCACCGTGAACGCAATTTCGCCCGCAGTGCACGTTTCAATCCGCAGATCGCGCCACGAAAGGTTCATCGCCTGCTCTCTGTTCCCGTCGCCATTCGTGCGAACCGTGCTGCGAGCATACACGTTGCCCGACATCACGAAGTTCGGGGCGTTGACCGTGAACGGAGTCGAAGCATTGTTGAAGTTTCCGTTGTTCCCCGGAGCAAGCACGCTGCTGCTGCCAGTCGTCGCGAGATTCGCATAGCCCGTTACATTGACTTGAGCTGCATTCGCAGACGCCGCGAGTGCAACCATACCGCCAACAGCAATCATCGATGCAATCTTCATTTCTCTCTCTCCTGTATGAGCCGGTGACCCGGCTTGATGTCTTGTGTCGCCCTCTCGCCTTGAGCGGTGAAGCTCTCGTCTCGTGGGGGCGTACAGGAGTGTGCACCAAAAACACAGAAACGCCAGCAAGTGGCGCCTCTATGCCTTCCTCATTCAGTTCAACGCAACGCGCGTAACGGGCTTACCCGCGCAATCGCTTCCGCCGCACGCCGCCGATAATCGCGACCCCCGCCAAACCGCTCAATCCCGCCCAAGAAGCCGCAGGCAGCGGCACAAGATACAAGTTCGCATAACCGCCCGCAGGCTGGCAGTAGTCAATCGCCATCCAGTTGCAGGCCGCGTTTGTATCAGTCACAAACGTCCACACCTGTTGAATGCGATAGTTTCCGGACACCGCGAGATTCTGTGCCGTCGTCGTTCCGAGATTGATGGGCGTCGCGCCGCCGCTGCTCGAATACGCCGCCGCCTGGTTGTAGCTCAACCGAGGCAAAGCGATCCCTTCCTGATAGCTATCCGACGTCACGCGAGCAAGTTGCCCCGCCGCCGTCAGGTTCGACGTGAACACACCGCCCTGATACGACTGTGTCCCACCCGCCGCGCCGTTCGCAACCGTGAACAACTGCTCAACCGTGAAAGTCACAGTCTCCGCCGCACCAGGCAGGTTGTTGTAGTACCGGAATGAAGTCAGTTCCAGACCCAACGACTGCACGCCCGTTGTCGCGTTGTAGTTGTTATACACACGCACCGTGCCCGAGAATCGCCCCGTCGTGTCGGCGAAGTTCACCGACTGATTTGTGTTCACACCCAAAGCCGTCGTCGTCCCCTGAATGGGAATGGACAACGAACCGGTCAGTGAAATCTGCACAGCCTCCGCCTGCGTGGCGCACAACAGCGCGCCGCACGCGGCGGTCATAAATCCAAGTCGCATAAACGACCTCCTCTGCCTCCGTCGCTCAGGTTTACCACCTGAACAGATGTGTGCTCAAAGGTAGAACGTTTGCGGCTATGGTCAAAGTTTCCAACGTATTCTTGACGGAAAATCGTGCGTTATCGGAAACGCCGCGAGAAGATTCCCGCCATCACCAACCCCAGCCCGCCCAGCCACACCGGAGTGGGCAATGGCACAAGCACGGGTGGCTCTTCGGGTCCACCATCATCCGGATCGTCTGGATCATCAGGCGGATCGTTTCCAGCAAGTTGCTGCTTGCCCTGCAACCCAAAGATACCTGAGAATGGCACCTTCGCGAGCGTCTCTTTCTTGATGCGAATCTCGGGCTTGTCAGAGACAAGCCGTTGCGCAAGCCCAATAGCCCGCACCTCGCGGAACAACTCAATCCGCCGACCCGTCGCTCCATTGAACGCCTTGAACGTGCGCTCAATGCCCGGACCTTGCAGCAGGATCGTGTCCGAAGGCGGCTTCGCATTCCGGATCGTTTGTCCAAGCAATCCGCGGAATGTCACACGCTCGTCGATCACCGTGGTGTCCATCACCTTGATCGCGCCCGTCGTCCCCGCTCGGAACCCGCGTCCAAATGACACAATTTGGTTCGAAGTGTCGATGAGGTTGGAATCAACCCCCTTCGCCACCTGAGCGTCATGAATCGCATCTTGGAAATAGGGTGCCCATTCCCAAGCAGGGCGGCAGAGCTGCACCTGCAGGTCAATCTGCTCCGCGTAGCTACTGCCCGCGCACAGACACGTCGCAATGAAAATGACCAGCCTGGTCTTCACAATCGAGCTCCAACGCTCCACGCATTCCATGCGCATAAGTTGCGCAGCCAGAACATACCGCATAAACCCCCCCAAAGCAAGCATAAGTACAGTTTTGACAGTGATTTATGGGTTATCGCAAGGTCCAAAAACAAAAGAACCCGGCTTCACACCGGGTTTTCAGACGTACTTGTTAATACAGGACTTACACCGACATCAGGCCGCGCTTCCGCATCCGGCGCGACTGCCAGAACGCAAGTCCAAGCGCTCCGCCAGCACCCATCGCAACGTGCTCAAGCGGCACAAGCACAAGCGTCGCGGAATCAGTGATCGCATCGGGGAAGTTGATGCTGACCACACCGTTCGCCGCATTCAACGTGAAGACGTACGTGGTGACCATGCGATACGTTCCAGCGACAGCCACGTTCGTGGTGTTGCCGACTGAACGGGAAATTGCAGGATTCCCGCTGGCAGTTGAAAGGGCCGAACCGGGGTTGAATGCAACGCGTGGCAACTGAGCCGACTCGTGTGATGCATCCGAATAGCCTGTTGCAAGCTGACCAGCCTGCGCGAACGACACAAAGCCATTCATCTGGCGGCCCGTGCTCACCGCACCGATATTGCCGCCCACCGTGAAATCCTGGGCAACATTGATGGAAATCGTCTTGTTGGTGTTTCCGGCTGCGCTGAAGCTGAAGTTCATCAACGACAGCTCGAACGACTGTTGCCCGTTGACGATGGAGTTGCTGACTCGCACCATGCCGGAGACAAAGTCATTGCCAGAACCAACACCAAAAGCTTCGTACCCGCTTTGGTTTAGGCCAAGCGCACTCGTATTGCCCATCGTGGACAAGTTGTGAGTACCGGAAATCGCGACTGTGACGCCGAATGAACTGACTGCCGGCGCACACACAGCGAGGGCGATCGTAGCGAAGTTGTACTGAGTAATCTTCATAGCACATCAATCCTATCTCAGCGTATCCACGACCCCAACGTTGTCAACACTGTCCATAAGTTCCTTTGCGCAAACAATTTGAGCAAACGAATACTCTGGCAAGACTCGTCGCTTGTTATCAGAATTGAAGCGCAATTTCAGAACGTATTCACGTGCTGAGTTTGACGTGAATCTTCATGCAACGCGAATATGAAGACATGATGAAATTTGAGTGCTTCGTGTCAGGGTCATGACGAAGGCTGTCGGAAAAACAACACCCTAACAAAGTCGAGGGTGCTTTCGTTTGGAAGAACCGATTGCTCTTAGGCGCGATTCAGCTTGCGGCGGCGGAGGGCCGAGCCCACGCCGACGAGAGCGAGACCACCCATACCGGCGAAGGCCGCCGGGGCAACGGAACCAGCGCCAGGCACGTGTTATCGACGCCACTGTCAGGCAAGTGAATTGACACTGTGCCACCGGCCGCGTTCACCGTAAAGGTGTACGTGGTCGCAATGCGCCAGATGTTACCGACAATCTGCACAGGGGCAGAAGCGGCTCCGCGCTGGACGCTGCTGACACCCGCACCGCTCGAGAGAGCATTGCCGGGGTTGAAACCATTGTTGATCACAGTCGGAGCGCCGCCCGCGTTGTGCGTGCTGACAACCGTGCCGGTCGCGAGCTGCCCAGCGCTGCTGAAGGTCACATCGCCATTGATCTGGTTTGAAGCAGTGCCACCCATCGCGCCCGGATCAAGCGTGTAATCCTGAACCAGCGAGATCGTGATCGTCTCATTTGCTTGGCCAGTGCCGGTGAACGTAAATGCCGTCAGGGTGAGCGAAAGGCACTGCTGATCCTGGTCAGCAGTGTTGCTCCAACGAACGACGCCCGACCAGTTGTTGTTCTGGGATGCACCATTGAAACTGAATTGATTGCTCGTGTTGACGCCAGCGGGCCCAACGCCAGGGCCTTGCATGCTGCCACCATTGACTTGAACAGTTGCGGCGTGTGCCGCGCCTGCAGCGAGCACGAGAGCGACGATACTCATTACCTTTTTCACAGTCAGTCCTTCCTCTTCAGTTTGCTCGCGCGCCTCATTTGGAACGCGCGAATGTGAGCCGCGTGTTCAGGTGTAAAGTTTGGTACCTTCAACATGATTGACGCGCTGCACAACACGTTGTTATGCAGTACAAGTGTGGAACACACACGAAAAATTCAAAAACAAAACACCTCCGCTTTCGCGAAGGTGCTTTTCGTTTTGTATGAACCAGTTGCTATTAGGCGCGGTTCAGCTTGCGACGACGGAGGGCCGAGCCCACGCCGACGAGAGCGAGACCACCCATGCCGGCGAAGGCCGCCGGGGGCAACGGAACCAGCGCGACGAGCGTGTTGTCCACGCCGCTGTCGGGCAGGTTGATCGTCACGACGCCGCCAGCCGCGTTCACCGTGAAGGTGTACGTGGTCGCGATGCGCCAGATGCCAGCCGCGACTGCAACCGGGACCGAAGCGGTGCCGCGGTTGATGGGCGAGCTGCCTGCGCCGCCAGAGAGACCGCCGCCGGAGTTGAACGCGTTGTTGATCACGGTCGGCGCGCCACCAGCGGTGTGCGTGCTGACGACGCTGCCCTGAGCCAGTTGGCCAGCGCTGCTGAAGTCAACCGTGCCGTTGAACTGGTGCGACGCTGTGCCAGCGATCGCGCCTGCATCGAGGGCATAGTCCTGGACGATCGAGATCGTGATCGTCTGGTTCGTGCTGCCGGTACCCGTGAAGGTGAAGCCGGTCAAGCGGAGTTCGAACGTGTTACCGCTCGGGTTGCTCCATGCGACGATACCGTTCACGGTGCTGTTCTGGCCTGAACCAGAGAAGTTCACCGAACCGGCTGAGCCGATGTTTGCGACATTGTTTGCGCCAGCGTTGGTGACGATTGCACCGTTCACTGACACCGAAGCGGCCTGCGCTGCGCCAGCGGCGAGCGCGAGAGCCAAGATACCAATCACCTTCTTCACAGTTAATCCTCCCTATGGGGTTTGATCGCGCGAGCCTACGGCTTCCTCACCGCATCTCGACTCAAACATCATACCCCACGGGTGGACATTGTCAACCTGAGTCAAGTGTCGCAAACTTGAATTTGACAAGGGGTTGCGCAACTGTAGCGGGTGTGGCTGCAGCGACTCGCTGTCGCCGTCTTTATAGGGCGTCTAACGATTATAAGACGCAAATCGACCATTTTGATGCCCTAGATGGGTCAAAAAGTGCATGCAAAGCGATGTTATGGGGCAAACAAAATGCTAAAGTGATGTTAAGGCGATGCGCGACACGCGATGCTATTGATCTCGCACGCTCGCCAATCGCTCCCTCACTTCGGCTGGCACAGCCTGCCCAGCTTCACGCAAGCGTTTGATCAGGGTTTTCGCTTCTTCCACCTCAGCAGGGGTGGGGGTGCCATCTCGAAGCACTTCCGCCAGTGACAGAATCGACCCGTACGCCGTCGAGTCTATCTGTATAGCTTTCCGGTACGCCGCGATCGCCAGGTCGCGCTTGCGGCGAGCCCTCTCGACCGAACCCAGCGTGTCGTAGAAGGCTGACTCGGGTTGAATCTGGGTTGCCTGTTCAACCATCGCCTTCGCTCGTTCAAGTTCAAGGTTCCCCTTGCCCGCTCTCACGATCGCATACGCGTAGTTGTTCAGCACGCCAGCGCGATTGATCCCCGTCAACGAGGTGTTGTTGACCAACGCCTCGTACTGATCAAACGTCTTCTCCAACTTGCCCTGTCCCTCCAAAGCCTCGATCAAGAACAGCCTGCCTTGGACGTCGTTGGGCACCACCGCGACATGGTTCGCAAGCAAGTTCTCCGCCTGCGCATACGCCTGTTGCTGCGGAGCCCCGCTCAATGACCGCCCATTCACAACCAGCGTCTGCCCATACAGCAACTGCGAGATTGCGTCGTTAGGACCAGTGATCTCATACGCCCGCTTGGCGTAGTCCATGGCCTTCGCGCTGTCTTTCTCGACGCTCGCTAGCCCGCGCAGCGCGAAGACCGACTTGGAGTCCTTCGTCAACGCCTGGTTGTACGCCATCACGGTATCAGGTGAATTGCGGCTTTGCATCAACGAACCCAGCGCTTCCCAGGCCCGCGCGCTCGCGTCAGCCCTCGTCGTGAGTTTCCGCAGCGTTTTCTCAGCCTCCGAGTTGTACTCCGTCGCCAATGACGGGAATCGAGCCGCCGCGTTTGCATACGCACCAGCCAGAGCCAGTTCTTCTTCCTCGCGCGTCCCATCGATCATGGGCTTCACGCGATCAATCCACGCCCGCACCTTGCTGTCGGGCGTGATGAGTGACCCAGCCGAGCCAAGCCAGAACTGCGTCCGCAATCCACTCGAAGCCTGCAGCAACCCGCCCAATTCCTGCGAAGCCTGATCCGTCTTGCCATTCAGAATCAGTGCCTGACCATACAGCGTCATCATCCGCACGTTCGACGGGTTCTCCGGCGCCAACTTCGCGTTGAGCACCAGCGGCTCCAACATCTGCGCGACGCCCTCAGGCTGATTCATCGAGAGTTTGATTTCCGCGACGATCATGTCCGCCAAAGGCTGCGAATCCAATTCCTGCCACGCAGTCGCATACCGCAGCGCAGTGTTGAGGTCGCCCATCTGCCGGAACATGTTCGTTCCCAGAATCGCGATCTCCGCCGACGCCGGGTGATTCTGCATCGCTTCGTTGAGCACGCCCGCCGCGAGATTCATCTGAGGCGGCTTCTCGTTGGTCAATGTGCGAGCCAAGACCGCAAGCAACGACGGATCAGCCTTGAAGCGTGCCTTGAGTTCATTCACGCGTTCCGTGCTCTTGAGTTGCCCAGCCTTCTGCGCCGCCGAAATCGCCTTCACGCCTTCAGCACGCGCCGCCGTCGCAGGATTCTGCTCCAGAATCTTGACCATGTCATCCAGCGACGTGTTCCCCGTGAGCCCGCTATCCGCAAGCACCGCCAGTTGGCGATCCAAACTCGCGATGCGTGTGTCCTTGGGCAACTTGCCCTTCGCCTGCGCGACAACCGCGCGAGCGTCATCCATCTTCCCTTGTTCAACCAGCAACGACGCAAGGCTCGTCCAAGCCTCCGACGAATCCGGGAACTTCGTCACAGCCTCGCGCAGCGCCGCCTCAGCCTCGCTGGGCCGATTCGTGCGAGCAAAGAACCGCGCCTTGCCAATCAACTTTCCATCAGGCGTGACATCCAACGCATCCAAGCGAGCAATCGCCGTCTTCGCTGCGTCCACATCGCCATACCCATGCAGCCCTTCAGCGAGCGCAATCACATACTCCGCACGCGACAGCGAAGCCACATCAATCGAGCGATACATATCACGCGCACTGCGATCCTTCTTCATCGCGCGATACATCTCCGCCAACTTCAGGTCCACCGGAGGCCGCGACTCCGCAGGCACCGTCGATCGCAACTTCTCCAACACGCGCGAAGCCGCGTCATACTCGCGCACCGACGCCATCTCTTCCACCGCCAGAATCTTCAGCGCGACAGGCGACGTATCCGACTCCGCAATGCGAGTAAACATCGCAACCGCATTCGTCAGATCGCCCTCACCCTTATACAACTTCGCCTGCTCCAGCGTCCAGTTGTCTTGGTCTGGCACGTACGGCAGCAACCCATTGATCGCCGCGATCGCCTCGCTGCGCAAAGGCTTCACGCCCACATCAGGCCGATCCATCATCAGCGCCCGCACCAGCAAAATCTGTGCATCAACCAAATCGCGTTCCTGTCCAATCAACTGCCGCAGCAGCGCGACCGACTCCGTGCGATTCGCCGGCGTCAACGGTTCCGCAAGCAGCGCCCGCGCCTTCGCCAAACGCAATTGAGGAGGCAGCGAATCAGGCGTGAACTTACTCGCTGCGGCGATTCGCTCCAACAGTCGATTGACGAGCGCAAGGTCTGTCGCAACGCTCGGTGCCTGCACCGCCGCGTACTGCGCATCCAAGTTGTCCGGAGCAAAGTCCGCACTCTCAGTCCAAGCATCTTTCGCCTTGGGATCATCAATCGCGCCTAAATACTGCGCCAACGCCTGCCGCCACCCCAGCGCCATCATGCGTTCGCTGTCAGCTCGCTTCATCCCCGCCTGCTCACGCAGCATCGCCTGCGCACCCGCATCGTTATTCGCCGCCCGCATCTCAAACGCGCGAGCCAATCCAATGCGAGGCGTCAAACCTTCCGTTTTTTCCCAAGCCGCCAGCACCGCCGACCCAAGCCCCAGGTTCCGCTTCAGGCTCGTCTGAGCCAACTGTGCATATGTGTCATTCGAGAATGGCCCAAGGTCCTTCTGCGTCTTTTCCCACATCTCCTTCGCACCGCTCTGTCCACCCGTGAGTCCCGCAAGCAACACACGTCCCGTCACCATTAACTCACGGAACGGCTTGATCTCCGCTTGATTGGGATTCAGCGCAAGCTCCGCATCAATCCTGTCCGCCAACTTGAGTAGCGCATCAGGCTTCTCAGCATTCGCGTATCCATTTTCAAGCAAAGTGACCTGCGCACGGAAGTACGTCGCAAACGTCGCCATGCTGCGCGGCGCAATACGCGTCGCCGCTTCCGCCGCTTCGAGCGCGGTGATCGGCTTGCCTTGCGCGAGCGCGAGGTTCGCGCGATTCAGCCAAGGCCGCAGCCAACCCACACTCATCGACGACGCGCACGCCGTCTCCCAAGCCTGCCGCGCTTCCGCAAATCGTCCCAATCGCTGCAAGTTCTCGCCCTGATACGTCAGCAGCACCGGATCGTTCTTCGCAACCTTGAGCGCTTCATGCAGCACAGGCACAACATCGCTCGGCGGCGTTTCCTTCTCAGTCGCAACCACCTTGAACGCCATCGCCCACGCCTTCGCGCGATAGTCGCCCTCACGCTTCGCGAGCGCATCGACAATTGTCTGCTTCTCAGCGTGCTTACCCATGTCAGCAAACGACAACGCGCGATACACCAGTACTTCGCTGGGCGTGCCCGATGGTCCCAGATCAACTTCCGGAATCAGCGCCAGCGTGTCGCCAGGCCGGCCCGACATCCAACTGCGCCGCGCGAGCACGCGCAGCACCACCGGATCCTTCGTGTTCTTGACGCCAGCACTCAGCACCGCCAGCGTGTGCTGGAACGCACCAACGCTGTCAAACAGCGCAGCCGCACGCAGTGTCTCAAGCGCCGACAACTTCGCATCACGAGTTGGCCCCGCCGTCATCGGATCAATGCCCGCAATCTCGCACAACGCATCAAAAATCTTGTCGCTCGCGTTATACCCCGGCATATCGCGCTTCGCGAGCGCCGTCACGAGTTCAATCTGCGCCTTACGCTCGGGCGTGTCGCCCGTTCCCAGCGACGCAACAAATTCATTCGCCTCATTACCCTTGCCTCGATCTCGCAAGTGCTCGACCAGCACAACCTGCGTCGGGAAGTCATCGGGCTTGAGTTCCAGCAACCGCCGCAAGATGGGCGTGATCTCCGGATCAGTCGGGTTCGCGCCGATGCGTGCGTTGCCTTCCTGCCGAAGCAGTTCAAAGTCCTCAAGAGGCACCTTCGCAATATCCCCGGTGCGCAGCCGAGACGCAATGTCCTTTGCTTCCGGATACATCCCCATCGAGTTGCACAAATCAATCAGGTGCAGCCCGATCTTGCGATCCGAGTGATCAAGCGACCACACACGCTGAAAAATAGTGATCGCTTCGCGAATATGCCCGCTATCCGGCTCCTCGATCGCTTCACGCGCGTATCCATACGCGATCAGTGCCTCGCGATCGTTCATGTCCTTGTTGCTCTCAATCGCGTTCGCGAGATAGCCCAGCGCCGGGTAGTAGTTCCCCTGCGCCACCATCTGCAATCCAAGCGCACGATTGCTCGCCACCTTGCTCGCCTTCCCGGCGTTGCGCACCAGAAACAGCGTCGTGATCCCGCCGACGACACCCAGCGTCACACCACCCAGAATCATCAACCGCCGAGATGTCTTTGGTTTGAGTTTCATAGTAAAAATCCAAGAGGCATTGGGGATTGGGCATTAGGCATTGGCAAACAAGGCTGGCATCTTTTCTAATGCCCAATGCCCAATCCCCAATGCCTTGTCCTACGACTTCGTCGCCCTTCGCACCAGCATCATCACCGTCCTCCAGATGATCCAGATGTCCATCCAGAAAGACTGCTTCTCCACATATCGAATGTCGTACTTGATCCACTCCTGAAAGTCGTTTCCTTCTTCACGAGTGCGCGAAATCTGCCACAGCCCCGTGAGCCCGGGGCGCACCGACAGCCGAGCCTCGCGCCAGGGCGGGCAATATTGATTCTCTTTGAACGGGCTGGGGCGAGGTCCGACGACGCTCATGTCGCCCTTCAAGATATTGAACAACTGAGGCAGTTCATCAATCTGAAATTCACGAATGAACGCGCCGACCTTCGTCAGCCGCGGATCGTTCTTGATAAAAAACTGCGGCCCGTCCGCCTGATTCTGCGCCATCAACTTCGCTTTGATCTCTTCGCTGTCCTTGCGCATGCTGCGGAACTTAAGACACCCGAATTCTCGCCCGCCGCGCGTCTCGCGCCGGTGCCGGAAGAAAATGGGTCGCCCATCCTCGATCAAAATCGCCAGCGTCACAAGCGGATACACCGGTGCCGTCGCCAAAATCGCCGCACTCGCGAACGCGATATCAAACGCACGCTTGAATGGCCGCTTCTTCGCCGTCGTGCCCGACTTGTTGAGCAGCGACTTGGGCGCGGGTGCCGAAAGCGTCTCCACGTCCAGCCATTCAATGTCATCTTCCTTGGGCCGCTTCTCAGCTTTGTCCCACAGCACCGCCGGACCCACCGCAGAACTCGAACTCGTCAGTTCTCTTCCCGCGCCAATCCACAAAGGCCCGCGCACACCAGGCCCGACCGTGACATTCGCGTCCTTGTCCGCCCAAATGCCCTCGCCAACCTGTCGAATCCGCGAAATCGTCGCGTCAGGCCGCTGCCACTCCTGCACCAGATCATGCCCGAATCGCGCCACGTCATCCGGATTGCTCATGTCAAACAACTTGCCAGGCAACTTCACCGGAAAGCGATCCTGTCGACGCGTGAGTTTCCGCAATTGCTGCCACCCAGTCGCGGCTTCCGGCGCTTCCTGCCACACCGCAGCTAACGCGCGATCCGTCGTCAGCACAACGCGCCCCAGCCGAATCTGCGAAGCGTTATAAATCCGTTGATAGCCCTTGAACGTCCCCTGCTCATCCGACACGATCCGCTCGGCGTAAGGCTGCTTGGCCTTGTCCATCACACGCACGACAATCAAGTCCGGATTGATCCAACTCGCATCATCCAGAATCGACGCCAGCCGAAACAGCGCAAGCGAATCATGATCCAGCAGCATGTAGAGTTCAGCATGCGCGACCAATGGCGTGCGCTCGCCGGGCCGAACCAACTGCACACCCCGCGCCGCCCAATACCGAGCATGCAGATCCGCCCAATCCAAACCCCAGACAGTGGGGGCGTTGGCCGGATGATGCGTATGGATCACCGGTGCAGGCTTCGCCTCACCACTCAAGTCCGCACCATGTGCCGCAAGCGTCGTCATGACTTCCGTGTCTGCCAATCTCGTTGAAATTCAAACGGCGGCTCGACACTTCCAATCGATCCGCGATCCATCAGTCACACCACAACTTCTTTTTTCAGCACAGAGACTCTGAGATCAAGAGGCGAATGAGATGGCGATGTGATGAAGTCAGGATCGTCGTACTTTTCTCAACTACTCATCATCCCATCATCCCATCATCTTCTCTTCCCCCTCCTGAACTCTGTGTCTCTGTGCTGAAAGGAACCTCCAACCCGTTCCTCTCTATCGACGCGTCGTGGGCTTCGTGTCCAAAGCCACCACGCGAGGCAAAGGCTCCATCTCCGGATAGTCCGCCGGATTGACCGGCTCCGGAGCAGGCCCATCAGGCCTGATGCTGCGGAAACTCTGGCTCGCCGCGCTCGTGCGGAAGTCCTTGGACTGAGCGAGGTTGAACACCAAGCCCAGCAACTTCGCATTGACTCGGCGGAGCTGATCGACCGCCGCCTTGACCTGCCCGCGGGCACGCCCAGCGCCAACCACCAGAATCACGCCATCCGCCTGCGCACAAGTCAGGTGAGCCTCAATCGAGCCCAAGACCGGGCCCGTATCAATCAGCACAATGTCATAGTCATCACGCACCGTCTCGATCAGTCGCGTGATCTGAGGCTCCGCCAGCCGATTCGCCGTGCGATGATCGTCCTCAACACCCGTCGGGAGCAACCACAGATTGTGCGAAGTCGTGGGCTTGATGCGAGCCTTGATGTCGCCATCCACCAATTCCGTAAATAGCGAAGACTGCTCACGCATGCGCATGCTGCGCGACAAGCCCTGACCAATCAAGTCCAGGTCCACAATCAACGTCTTGCTGCCGCTGCCCGCAAACGACAACCCAAGCGCAAGCGTCATGCTCGTCTTGCCGTCGCCCGGATTTGAGCTCGTGACCGCATACACGCGACGATGCTTGCCACCGATTTGCACGAGCGCACGAATCTGGTGCACGCAGTGCGCCGCCGCCGATGCCTGCTCAACGTCGCTCAAGTCGGTTGGAAGCCGAGGCAGAATGCCCAGCAGCGTCGTGTTCGTCGGCCCTTCCTCAATCGCTTCATCCGAGTACCGATACCGGCGATCAAACAACCCATACAACCCCATGACCGCGATCGGCAAGAACGCACCAAAGAACCCGAAGATCGCCGCAAACTTGATTCGGCTGTCATTGCTCGGAGAAGTGGGGGGCCGCTCAGGCTGCAGCAACGTAATCGTGCCCGCCTGACGACGCAGGTCCGTATCCAACTGATCCTTTTCAATCGTCTTGCGAAGCTCATCCAAGTTCGCCTGCTCGTTAAACTCACTCTGCTTGAGCACGCGCATTTCCTGAATCTTGACCGCAAGATCGCTGCTCTCAGAGAACGTATCGCGGAACTGACGCTTCAGGCTCTCACGCTGCGACAACAACGACTCAGTCGTGATCGCACCAAACGCCGCCTGCCCCGCAGGCATCGTGTCAATGCTCGCCGGCTTGTTGCCCAGCCATTCTTCACGGCGACGATCCATCTGATTCATCACCGCATCAATCTCATTCTGAATCTTCTTCACGGTCATGTGCTTCTCGCCCAAGCCGCTCGCCATCGCCATCATCTTCCGCGACCGCGCATCCTTCATGTTCGCAATCAACGCGCTCATCGCCTGATCAACCGCGGCGATCTCCTCCAACGTCATGTCCTTGGGATCCTTCACAGGAGCCGCCGTTTTCGTCAGATCTTCATCAGGCGCCTTTTCCTTCGCTTCGCTGGGCGGAGCCCACCCGCGAGACGTGAGCTGCTGGTCAATCGCCGCGATCTGCGACTGAATATCCAATCGCTTCGCAGTCAAGAACCGCGCGATGTCCGTTGGATCATCCGTACCCACATCCTGCGCAAGCTGCGTGAGCCGCTTCTGAATGTCGTCGATCTTCTGCTCAATCTGCCGACGCTTGTCTTGGCGAATCTGATCCTTGATCTTCGCCAACTGGTCCACCGACCCGTCGCCGAAGATTTCCAGATAGCTCTTGCACAACTGCGTCACACCAACGTGCGCCGCTTCCGGATTCACGTCCGTGCAAGTGACTTCGATGATTTCCAGCGACGTCCTGCTGGGCAAACGCACTGAGATCGAATCGCGATACGCCTTTTCCATCTCGGGCGTGTTGGGTTTGCCAAGTTTGATCCAGTCAGGCTGCGACATCGCCGCGCGAATCACGCGATCCTGCAGAATCAAGTTCATCTGCGTATTCACAAACGACTCGAACATGGGCGTCACTTCCATGCCCGTGCGTGTGACGCTCTGTTGCAGCGGTTGAATGCGAATCGTCGTCTTGCTCGCGTACTCAGGTTGACGCGACAGCCACCCCAACAGCAAACCAATGATCGCGCCCGTCCCCGCCAGCGCGATTGTCAAAAGATACCGCCCACGAAACAGATTGTGCAGCACCTTGAATACGTTCACCTGCTGGTGAGGTGCGCCGCCAAGGTCCGGCCCGCCATACGAAGGCACCATGCCACCACCCATCCCTGGCGGCAGTGCGTTGAGGTCGGCGTTGTGTGCGTTCAGCGTCGTCATGGCGTGCTCTTTGATTGCAAAACCTGCGTACTCAATGGATCGTCAGACAAAACATGCAGCAGCGATCCACATTCCTTCATCACATCCTCGAAGATCACCTTCGAGTCTGAATCCTGTTCGTACCCATCCACTATCACCTGTATCTGTGCCGCCCCGTAAGGACGTACCCGATAATCTTCGGCGGCCTGTTTCACCGACTTGATGTCAGGTACCAGACCCCGCCCAGGTATAGCGAAGAACGAGAAGATGCGAATCCGCTTTTCCCGAATAACCCCTCCAACCCGCTTGAAGTCGTACACCTGATACGGAATTCGCAGAGGTTCTCGGGCATTCGTCCCGCCGTCACTCGCGTGCGCAGCGATATCGCTCTCCCCAGTGGTGACACCGGAAGTGATACTAATGCTCTCCGCAGGCAAAGGTTCGTTTCGCCACTGCCAGCCATGGGCCGGATAGCAATTGGGCGGATAGTGCCCAGCCATATCACGCGCGTCCCGGCATTGCACGACAATCAACGTCGCCTGCTTCCCCGTCGCGCTGTTTCGCATGATCCGCGCCGTGAGCGCATTGGGCCGCAACAACTGCTGCGCCGCTGGAGGAGGCTCGACCTTTTCTGAAAGCGTCCAGTTCCCCAGCGTCGTGGGCAAATCAAGAATCTCCTTGCCAACTTTGGCATGGAAAGGCCCCGCCGAATCCGCCGTAGGCAGATCCTTCGTCGCAAACCAGAATGCGCTGAGCACGCACACGGTCAATGTCAGCGATATACCACGCACTCATCCACCTTTCGCAAAAAACGCCGTTGTCAATCAACGCCCGATTCAATTCACTCAACACAGAGATCGCAGAGAGCACAAAGAAAAACTATGACTTTCAAAACACATCTCTTCTCTTCTCTCTGTGTTCTCCGTGCTCTCTGTGTTAAATCCGAACTACCCACCACCCCCGCAACGCAAATCACTGATACGCCAAGTTAAATCTCATCACAGGCAACAACGCCCACTTCAGCGCCCGAATCACACCCATGAGCAAGAAGAAGGCGATCGGCAGCATCACCCACCCCGACCAGTCATGGAAGTTGTCGCCCGTCGTGCGATCCATGTGCCCATAGATCAGCGTCGTCGGAATCAGTCGAATCACGTTGCAGAACAACGCGCACACTGGGCTCAGCAGCAGCACGAAAATTCGCGTCGTGTTCCGCAGCGGGATGCTGAACGCGAACGCATACGCCACGAGCAGCAACGCAAACACCATGCGCATGCCGTTGCACGCTTCCGCGACCGCAACATCCATCCCGTTAATCGTCAGCACATTGCCCGACCGCGTCAGTTGCGCGCCAAACAAGTCCAGGATCGCTTCAGTCGCCGTCGCAGTTGCAGTCTGCAAAGGCAGCGAAATCATCGAGCGCAGCGCACCCGGAATCGGCACAAGGAACAACAGCACCGCGAACGCCGGCAAGAACTGAAACAGCACGTTCTTTCCGAGCGCCGTCAATATCCCTCCCAGGAATAGCAGCACCGCCCCAAGATGCCACACAGACTGCACGCCGTTGTCGTATCCAACATACGAAAACACCGCGCCTGTCGCAGCAATCAGCGGCCCAATAAACGTCCCGCCAGGCGGGCAAATTCGCAGTCTCTTGCGACGCGCCCACAGCATCCACAACGCAACGATCGGCACAAGAAAAATGTGGCTCTGATCCTCGTCGTGCTCAGCAATATACAAAATGTCTTTCCATGTGGGTAGCGAAACGAAAATCGCAATCGCACCAAGCGCACTGGCCGCTATCCCGTGCCAAGCTTCCCACTTGCTGTAACCGATGGTCCTCACCGCGCCTCCTTGCTCTCATCCGCACGCAGCAGTTCCGGCGCACGCGTCTGGTTAAAGGACTCGTTCGACTCTGAAGCAATCACCGAGTCATACACCACACGCCCCGCCTCCACAACCGCGCCCTCGCACACCAGCGAACGCACCAACACAGCCCCCGCTCCAACCTTCGCGTTCCGCATCACCACCGAGTCATGCACGATCGCGCCCTTCGCAACGCTCGCCGTCTCATCAACCATCGCAAACGCCGCCGTCCACTCCTCTTCATAAGGATCAATCCGCGGCTCAACTTCCAACTCCAAATCGCCAGTATGCAAAACACGCAGCGTCCTGATGTACTGCTCCAACGTCCGCACGGGCAGCGCAGCGCGCCGAGGCGACTTCGCAACCTTCACCACAAATTCCTTCGCAATCTGCGGCAGACTCTGCTCTTTGAAATCCAAGTATCCATTGCCGCGAATCCCCCGCAAGCACGCGCAGCGAATGAGAATAAACCCGCTCGCAGAACCATCAGGCTCCGACAGCAGCACGACATCGGCGCCCGCTTTCGCCTGCGTACTTCGCAGCACTTCAAACAACTCACTCAAGTTCGTAAGCAACACCTGGTTCGCAGTCACCGCGAGAATGAAGTCATCATCCTCATATTCATCCGTCACATCGCGCAGCAACCCACCCGTGCCGCGGAACTCACCCTTGTCATATTCCGCAATCAACTCAACACCCGCGCAGGGTTTCACTGCGCGAGGCAATTGCAACTGCTGACTCACCATCGCGCGAACCTGAATCGGTCCGCCGATGACTTTCGCCAACCCCGAAACCTGCTCACTCCAAGCCCCCAGCATCGACCCATGCTTGGGAACAGGCAAATCGACCAAAGGCCGCCCCAACGCCTGCCCCATACGCCCGCGCCGCACACCACCCGCCAGCAGCAGCACGCTCCGCAAACTCCGCATTCCAAATGAAGACGAAAACACCGCGCGCGAAACTGCCGCGCCGTTTCCAACCCCAGAACTTTGTTCCACCATCCTCGTCATACACAAGCCCAACCCCCGGCGTCCCCCCAAGTTCCAATTGTACAACAACTTATGCGCCGCCGCCTGCTCGACCCGTCGGGGAAAGCACAGTGGGGGGCCGTAAATCTCTCAAATACTACTTCTACATCGGCCCATTCCCCCAGCCACACCAATACCCAGCAACCGTTTCACCGTGAACAAGCGTTCGCCAGCACAAGAGCAGCCTCATTCATTCCAAGAGGCAACCTAATCCCTTGTCTACGCAACACTTGTGCCAACAGCGTGGTGTCCATGGAGCAGTCCAAGGGCCGATACACCCCCGTCGCCTCCGCACTATGCCGCGAAGCCACACAAAGTTCGCTCCGCAGCCCAAAGGCCCTCGCCAACGCCAACCCCATCTCAACCCGGCTGACCCGCCCCGGCCCCGCCACATGCACGCACCGCTCTTCGCTCCCCAGCAACCCCACCAACGCCGCCGCCACATCCTCCACCAAAATTGGCGACCGAAACTCATTCTCAAATAGCGTCACCGCCTGCCCCGCCCGCAGCCCATTCACCACAAACTCATTGGGCGACCTGTTCCCCTCCCGACTCACCCCCATCGTGAGCCCCACCCGCGCCACCATCCCGCCAGTCTCAAAAACTACATCCTCCGCCAACGCCTTCGTCACCCCATAGTGATTCACAGGCCGCCGAGCATCACTCTCCACATACATCCCCATCTTGCTCGGGGGGACACCATCAAACACCTGATCCGTCGACAAAAAAATCAACCGCACTCCGTTCTTCTCACACCACTTCGCAATCTCTCTCGTCGCCAAAAAATTGACAACCACCGCTTCCTCACGCTGCTTCTCACAAGTCGCCGGATCCCGCATCGCCGCCGCATGAATGACAACATCAACCTTCCCCGCCCGCTCAAAAAACCCAAAAACCCCCAATAAATCCCGCAAATCCAACCCCGCGCCACGAGTCCCCTCCACAACCTCATGCCCGCCCCCCCCAAGCGCACCCACCACCCGCCCCCCAATAAACCCATTCGCACCAGTCACCAAAACTCGCATCCACAAATGTACGGCCACAACCAGCCGCTCTCGCCCAGAGCGAAAGGCGTCGGGCCGGGCTTCTGCGATTGCATTCCTTACTCGATAAAGTAGTTGAAAGGAGAATTCGCATGGCATCATCTCGCTCTAAAAAGCCACCAAATGCAAAGATCATGGCTGCGAAAGTAGACACCGGCAATGGCTCAATGGTCAAGGTCGTTCTTCGCAACGAAACTGACGACGCAGACCTTCCTGAGTCGTTGTGGGCAACACCTGTGGGTCTGCATAAGTACAGGCTCGAGAATTCACCCTTCTTCGCCTACGGCGTTTCGTTTCAAGACGTCGTCGAAGCCCGCGACAAGTTTGATGATGGCGTGCTTGAGTTCATCCGCGTCGTCAAGAAATCAGGCAATCGCACATTGCGCATGTCGCACGAAGCCGGCAAGCCGATTTCCAGCAAGATTCTCAAGCCGCTTCTCGACATGGGCTGCACGTACGAAGGCGCCAACCCAGCCTTTCTCGTGATCAACGTGCCCCCGCAAGCGGACTTTGATGCAGCCGCCACGTACATATTCAACCTTGACAGCAAGTCCATTGTCTTTGAGTTCGCAGACCCCACCGCGGACGAGTACTTCGATACCCAGGAAAAAGCAGAGAAGAATAAGAAGCAGTCGCAACGCAAGAAACAGCCCCGCTCCCGTACTCGCAAGCCCTGAAATACGAGTGGTTTCGCGGTTCGGCAATCGGTGCATCGAGGCGCGCTGATTGTTCAAATCCCCCTTACCATCCCCCGTTCCGCCCAAATCCCCCGGAGTTCCCCATGACCACCCTCTCAACCCAACCCACCTCCGCCCCCTCCTTCTCCAACGACCCGCTCCACCTCATCGACGTCGACCACGTCCAGTTCTACGTAGGTAACGCCAAGCAAGCCGCGTTCTTCTACGCACACTGCTTCGGCTTCCAAATCGAACAAGTCTCCGACCTCACCACAGGCTGCCGCGACGCCGCACACTACCTCCTCACGCAAGGCAACATCCGCTTCATCTTGACCAGCGGCCTCGCTCCCGAGCACCCCGCCAACATGGAAGTCGCGATGTACGGCGACGGCGTCAAAGACGTTGCCTTCACCGTCTTCGACGCCGAAAAAGCCTGGGAAAAAGCTATCCGCAACGGCGCACAATCCGCCTACGAACCCCGCGTCTTCAAAGACGAACACGGCTCCGTCACCATGGCTGGCATCAAAACCTTCGGCCGCGTCAATCACACCTTCGTCTCCCGTACCGGCGCATACGACCTCACCAAAGTCAAACAAGGCGCCACCTTCAAACCCCGCTTCCGCAAAATCGACGGCTCGAATATGTGCGCACCAGCCACAGGCTGCGGCCCGCAGTCAGGCGTCTCTTCCGTCCTCGCCATCAACGACTACAACCGCAAAAACCCCTGCGGCCTCAAGTACACCGACCACCTCGTCGGCAACGTCGAACTCGGCAAAATGAACTACTGGGTGAAGTTCTATGAAGACGTCATGGAATTCAAGATGTTCAAGCACTTCGACGACAAGGACATCGCCACCGAATACTCCGCCCTCATGTCCAAAGTCATGAGCAGCGGCCAAGGCCTCATCAAAATCCCCATCAACGAACCCGCCCCAGGCAAACGCAAGAGCCAAGTACAGGAATACCTCGACTGGCACTGCAACACCCCAGGCGTCCAACACCTCGCCCTCCGCACGGATGACGAGTTGCATTCGATCGCGGCGTTGCGAGCCCGCGGCGTCGACTTCCTCACTCTCCCCGACGCCTACTACGAAAAAGTCTGGGACCGCGTCAACACCATGCTCACCAGCCACGGCCACCAAGCCGTGAAAGAAGACCACAAGAAGGTGCGCGACCTCGGCATCCTCGTCGACGCCGACGACGAAGGCTACTTACTCCAACTCTTCACCAAACCGCTCCAAGACCGCCCAACCCTCTTCTTCGAAATCATCTGCCGCCGAGGCAGCCAGTCATTCGGCAAAGGCAACTTCAAGGCACTGTTTGAGGCGCTGGAGTTGGAACAGGAGCGGAGAGGGAATTTGTAAAAGCTTCGTGCGATGAAGAAGCCCAAAAAGAAACGTAGCAATATTGACAAGCCAGCATTACTTTTACCGGCTTCGTTTGTGGTAAGAAGTAGCAGCTTGTCATTGTCCAAGAGCATCAAATCAAGAAAGATCGTTTACTTGGACATGATGTACTGGATTAATTTCAGAAAAAGTGTTTACGAAAACACACCAGTAGATAAATATGATCGGGTATTGGAACTATTGCTTGCTTTGAAGAGGCGCAAAGTAATCGTCTGCCCGGCGAATATACATATTGCATGTGAAATAATGAAGCAGCCAGATATTCGCATGCAACGACATACCGCCAGACTCATCGACGATCTTAGTTGTGGAGTTTCTTTTCATAACCCCAACGCTATACGCCTGATAGAAACTTTGTCGTATGTTTGCGAACGGTTGCGAATTCGCACGGACGGTCAGCAGGCCCGTGATTTGGTCTTTACCAAGATGGCGTGGATGAGTGGATTGCGGCTCCCGGGCAAGGAACTGCACGACGAAAACCCTGAAAAACATGAGGTGCAAATCTCGCATTTTCAATTCGAGTCAGCCCGGGAGTCGCTCGAGAGCTCTGTTGTCAGCATCAGTCATCTTGCAACCCAGGCTGAACAAATGTACGACAATGAGCTTTGTGCCGATGCCACAGAGAAATCCAAGAAAATGCCTGCAAGTGTGAAGTATGAAGATATTCTCGTTAGTCACATTAAGTCGTGCCTGCGATCACGCAGCGAGATAGGCTGGCTGGCGGTAGATCATGTAATGCAAACAGACCCGTTTCGTTCGCTTTGGGGAGGCTCAGAGTCATCACGTCGGAAAATGTATTATAACTATATTGTCGAATTGCTTTCAGATGTTCCAGCTGCGGAGCGAGTGCCGAGTCTCTTTATTCCGTGTGCGCTTTTTGCCATCAAATTGTTTGGAAAACAGTCATTCCATGCCGGTGACGTGTATGATGCGAATCACGCTTCGATCGCTCTTCCTTATTGCGATTATTTTTTTACCGAACGTAAGCTTGCGGCAGCAATATCCGGAAATATTGGATCACTTCAGTTGAAATATCCGTGCAAAGTAGTCGGAAAAGTTGACGAAGCAATTAAAATACTCGAAGCATTGAACGTCGGCGTTTAGGATGGTGACAGGTCGGCATGTGGCAGAGCTATCAAGCTCTTGCCACATGCTGCCGGCTTTGCCGCTGCCTGTGCTTCACGCCACACACATCAACCACCTTCTCGATGCCTCGATGCCGCTCTGATGCCTCGTTGCCTTCATCTACTTCACCGACCTACCCCATCAAACCCATCCGCCGCATCCGACCCTTCGGCCCCATTCCCTTCTCCCAGCGCACCCACGACTTACTCAACAACTCCTCTCCCTCTCTCCAAACCCTCCGCGCTCTCCGCGACCTCCGCGATAAATCCTCTCCAACCCCCACCCCCAAAATCCCTCCTCCAAAAAGTCAACCCCCTCCCAACCCCCGCCCACACAAGTGCGCGCACTCATGGTCGCACCCCACAAGTCCCAAAAAAAACAAACCCCATTCCTCCCATCGCCCCCGCCCCGCCCCCGATCAACCACACCCGCGCGCACACCGCTGGACTTTTCAAATCGCTGTGCGCAATCTTCAGTCCCGTTTTTCGCCCGAGTTTGTGCGCGCACTTCCCAGAAAATTGCTCTGCTCGGGTGCTGCCTAAACTAGTTTCCCAGCGGGATGGCTGGGCCGTGGCTGGTGTCGTTGACGCCGGGCGGTCAGTCTGTTCTTTGTACCGGCCTTGGGTTTTCAGGGCGGGTCTCGCGGTGCTCCAGTGGGGATGGAGCACAAGGGCTTCAAGCTCTTTTCGAGACTGACGGCGTGAGGACGCCGCGGGTCATCCCACCGTGGTGCCGAGCGTTTGGGGCGGAGGAATATCACCACAAAGACACGACGTGCACAAAGACAAAACCAGATTTTGTTTTCTTTGTGTCCTTTGCGTCTTTGCGGTGAAAAGTTCGTCCCGGAAAGTTTCTTGTTATGATCGATGAATCGCTGATTGCTTCGCTTGGATTGGACAAGGGTTTTGAGAATGAGCTGGACAAGATGATGTCCGGGCTCGCGACTGCGAAGGCGCCTGGCAACAAGTACATGGACGGGCTCCTGACGGATCGCAAGGTTGATCTGACACCTGGCAAGCTCATCAAGGGCAAGGTGATCGGTTTCGCCGGCGACGACGTCGTGGTCGAAGTCGGTCTCAAGAGCGAAGGGCTGATTCCCAAGGAAGAGTTCGAAGGCGTCCTGCCCGCGATGGGCGACGAAATCGATGTCCTCCTCGAAGGCCTCGAAAACGACGAAGGCCTCATTCAACTTTCGAAGCGCCGCGCGGATCGCATGATGGCTTGGCAGCGCATCGTTGACTCCACGAAGGAAGGCGATGTTGTCGAGGGCGTGATCACCAAGGGCATCAAGGGCGGCTTGCTGATGGATATCGGCGTGCCGGTGTTCCTGCCCGCGAGCCAAGTGGATGTGCGCCGGCCCGGCGAAGTCAAGGACTACATGGGCAAGCGCATTCGCGCTGAAGTCATCAAGATCGACCTTGAGCGCCGCAACATTGTTGTGAGCCGCCGCAAGTTGATCGAGACCGAGCGCGACAGCGCCAAGAAGCGTCTGCTCGACACGCTCAAGGAAGGCGACGTTGTGCACGGCGAGGTCAAGAACATCGCCGACTTCGGCGCGTTCGTTGATCTTGGCGGCATCGACGGCTTGCTGCACATCACCGATATGTCATGGTCACGCATCAACCACCCCAGCGAACTGCTCAAGATCGGGCAGAAGGTTGAGGTCAAGGTGCTCAACATCGATCGCGACAAGGAAAAGATCGCGCTCGGTATGAAGCAGCGCGAGCAGAGCCCGTGGGAAGAAATCGAGAAGAAGTTCCCGGTCGGCTCCCGCATCCGCGGCGCGGTCACGAGCATCATGTCCTACGGCGCGTTCGTCAAGTTGGAAGATGGCGTCGAAGGTCTGGTGCACATATCCGAAATGTCCTGGACGCGGCGTGTCAATCATCCATCCGAGATGGTCACGCAGAACCAGGAAGTGGATGTCGTCGTCCTCGAAATCAACAAGGACAAGCAGGAAATCAGCCTCGGCATGAAGCAGACCGAGGTCAATCCTTGGGAACTCGTGGGCGAGAAGTACCCGACCGGCACGGTCATCGAAGGCAGCGTTCGCAACCTCGCGAACTACGGCGCGTTCGTTGAAGTTGAGCCGGGCATCGATGGTCTGCTGCACGTCAGCGACATGTCGTGGACGAAGAAGGTCACGCACCCCAACGAAGTCGTCAAGAAGGGTGACAAGGTCAAGTGCGTGGTGCTCGAGGTTGATCGCGAGAAGCAGCGCATCAGCCTGGGCGTGAAGCAGTTGACGGAAGATCCGTGGATCGGCGCCATCCCCGAGCACTACAAGCCCGGCATGGTCGTTCGCGGCACGGTCACCAAGATCACGAACTTCGGCGTGTTCGTCGAACTCGAGCAGGAACTCGAAGGCCTGCTGCACATCAGCGAACTCGCTGATCACAAGGTCGAGAACCCGCAGGACGTGGTCAAGGCTGGCGATGAGATCGACGTCAAGATCCTCCGCGTGGACAAGGCGGATCGCAAGATCGGCCTGTCGCTCAAGCGCGCCCAGTGGGGCGACACCAGCGGCGGCGCTGGCGGCGACCTTGGCC
The DNA here is from genome assembly GCA_046350435.1 of Phycisphaerales bacterium. Taxonomy (GTDB): domain Bacteria; phylum Planctomycetota; class Phycisphaerae; order Phycisphaerales; family UBA1924; genus BJHL01. Next base: position 656,810 of record JAXMAK010000003.1, on the reverse strand, counting down.
CAGCAAGCGGCCCGACGGGCACAGGCCCGGCAGGTGGCGGCGAAGCACCGGCGAAGCGCGCCAAGACACCCAAGCCCGAGAAGGGCGGCATGGACGGCGATCACGGCGCGATGGGTACGGACAAGATCAAGTTCAAGAAAGATTGACTTTCATGAAAGCATGAACCTGAAGCCCCGGCGCAATGCGTCGGGGCTTTTTCGTTGGCGATGGAGTTACGTTTTGGAAAGTGGATTCAACGCGGAGGACGCGGAGAGAAGTTGTAAGACGCATCCTTGCGGTCGGGCTGCATGGTGCATGTATTGACGCGAACATACAAACTGCATTTCAGCCCCTGCGCTTGCTTTTCTCCGGGTTCTCCGTGGTGAAGTTGAATCGCGCAGTGAGTGTTTGGCCGGGTGCTTGCGCACTTCGGCTCTTGTGTTGCTCGCTCTATGATTGATTGTGCTTAGAGGCTTGTCGCTTGCCAGGAAGTGTTTGCTGTTGTTCGGCGTTGCCATCGTGCTGGTGGTGATCGCGGCGTTGGTTGCGCCGTGGATTCGCATGACGCGGCTGATTGACGAGGGGCAACTTGAGGTTTCGCGGCAACTGGTTTCGATCTGGGAGAAACTTGAAACGGCGGATGAAGCGTCGCTGATCGGGCCGAGGCGGCCTGGGCCCTGGTCGGTGCCTGTGCCGACGTTGACGGCGGATGATCGCGCGGGGATTGATGCTCGGCGCTTGACGCTAGACGAGGCTCGCAAAGACAGTGACGACTTTGTGCGCGAGAGTGTTGCGTTCTTTGAGTCGCATCCGGATTTTCTGGATCGGCAGGACGCGACGTGGGCGGGGACTTCACGCGAGTATCGATATGTGAAGGCGGTGTGGCGATCAGCGGCGCGCAGTGATGCGAATACGGCGGTGCGCGGAAAGACGTTGGCAGGGTTGATTGAACTGAGGCGACGGCCCATTTCCGCGACATCGCAACTTGTGACGAATACCGCGTACCTGCTGCTCGCGGGTCTTGCGGTGCTTGTCGCGGCGATGATTGTGTTCTGGATTATCACACGCAAACTCGTCTTGCAGCCTGTGGAGCAACTGCGCACGGCGGCGGAGCGCGCGAGGGAAGGAAACCTTGCGTTCCGGTCGGATATCGCGACGGGTGATGAGTTTCAGGAGTTGTCGCAGACGTTCAACTCGATGGTTGCGGACTTGCAGGCGTCGCAGGATCGTTTGCGAGCGATCAACGCGGCGATGGACGTGAAGCTGCATGAATTGGAAGAGGCTAACTCGGCGTTGCATCAAGCCGCGAAGATGAAGAATGAGTTTTTGGCGAATGTGAGCCATGAGTTGCGCACGCCGCTGAATTCGATTAATGGATTTGCTGAGTTGCTGCTGGAAATCGCGCGGAGCGAAGTGGATCGGGGCGATGCGGACGCGACGCTGCTGAAGCGTGTGCGGTACTTGGAGAATATTTCGAATGCGGGGCGCGGGTTGCTTGCGTTGATTAATTCGCTGCTTGAAATGGCGAGGATCGAGGCGGGTAAGGTTGATTTGCGGATTGAATTGGTGAATGTCAAAGACTCGTGCGAGGGATTGCTTGGGTTGATCCAGCCTTTGGCGAGCAAGAAGGGGATTTCGCCCAAACTGGAAGTGTCAGAAGATGTGCCGATCATTCGCACGGATCATCGCAAGCTGCAGCAGATCATTTTCAACTTCTTGAGCAACGCGGTGAAGTTCAGTCAGCCTTTGGAGCGCACGGGCAAGGAGCCGACGATTGTGCTGCGGGCGGAGCGATTGCCAGTGACGGGCGGCGAAGAACGAGTGCGCATCAGCGTGATTGACAACGGGCCTGGGATTCCGAAGGAAGAGCAGGAGTTGATCTTTGAGAAGTTTTATCAAGCCGAGGGCGGGCACACGCGCGAGTCAACGGGGACGGGGCTTGGGTTGGCGATTTGCAAGGACCTTGCGGGGATTTTGAATGGCGACATTCAGTTGGTGAGTGATGTGGGGCGCGGGTCGATGTTCAGTTTGATTTTGCCGATGACGTTGGTGCCGCCGAGCGAAGAGAATGGGAAAGCGCGGGAAGAAGTGGCGGCGGGGGTCGGTGGATGATTTTCGAGATCACTCTTCCCGACGCGAGTGTGCTGTTGCTGCAGGGTCGAGATTGCTTGGGCCGTCAGCAGGCAGAATGAGTTTGAATGTCGCGCCTTTGCCTTCTTCGGATTCGAGGACGATCGTGCCTTCGTGCTGCTCAGCGACTCGCTTCGCGACGGCGAGACCAAGCCCTGTGCCGCGCACGCCTTTGGTGGTGTGGAAAGGTTGGAAGACCCACGGCTGTTTGCTGCGCGGGATGCCTGGACCATTATCGATGATGGCGATTTCGATGTGGGGCTGCGAAAGCACGCGAGGCTCGGCGGGGGCGTTGAGATTCTTTGGAGTTGCACGCTGAGGCGGAGGTTGAGTGGGGCGAATATCGCCGACGCGTGCCGGGCGCTTGGGTTGTTTTGTTGTTTCTGCGTCGGCTTTGCCGGATCGGAATTGCACTCGCACGGTGACTGCGCCGCTGTTTGCAGGCGCGGCTTCGACGGCGTTCGTGAGTAGATTCATCAATGCTTGGTGGACTAGCGGGGGGTCGACTGGGATGGGTGGGAGTTCGGGCTCAAAGTCCAGGATCAGCGCGACTTGGCGGCTGGTGGTGAGAGGTTCCAAGAGTTGTGAGCAATCTTCGATGAGCGGGGCGAGGGGTGTGAGTTCGATTTCGACGCGGCGTTGGCGCGAGAACGCGAGCATGTTGACGGTGAGGCTGATGATGCGGTCGAGATTTCGTTTCAGGATGGGCCAGCCGCCTTTGGCGACTTTGAGATCGTTCTTGCTGAGACCCATTTCGACGACATCCGCGCCGCCTCGAAGGCCTTGGAGGATGTTCTTGATGGAGTGGCTGAGCGTTGCAACCGTTTCGCCGATTGCTGCGAGGCGTTCGGATTGGAGCTTTTCTTGATAGAGATCAGCGTTGGCGAGTGCGAGGCCGGCGTGTTGGCCGATCGCGTTCATGAGCGCAAGTTGTTCTGGCGTGAAGGTGTAGTTGGCCATCGAACTATCGATGTAGATCGCGCCGTAGGTCACGTCGCGGAAGCGAATGGGGGAGCAGATGGCGCTGCGAATGTGCATGCGTTGAACGCTGTCGCCTTTGGCGAAGCGCGGGTCGGTCATTGCGTTGCTCGAGAGCACGCCTTCGCCTCGCAGAATTGCGTGCGAGAGAATTGTTCGGCTGACGTGGATCTTCGCTTCTTCGGGGTCAAGCGGTGCTTCGCGATAGCGAACGACCACGGGTTCGTAGCGGCCTTCGGCGGCTTTTGCGGCTTCGGGAGTTTCGGGCGTGTGGATTGCCATGCCTTCGGACAGCACGATGCAGCCGCGCTGCGGAGCGAACTCGCTGAAGACCAGGTCCATCACGCCTTCGAGCAGTTGCGGGCGATCGAGCACGCGCTGCGTCAGCATGCTGGTGAGGCGATAGATGACGCGAAGGTGATCGACGGCTGCCGCGCGAGGCTCGGGCTCGGACAAGATCACGGAGTCTTCGTTGCTCAGGCCCGGAGCGACTGCAGGCGGTAGCGCGGCTTTGGCTTTGCCTTTTTCGAGATCACGTTGCAGTTCTTTGGGTAGTTGCGAAACGGGTACGGGGCCACGAGGTGTTGATGGCGGGACGATCAGGCCTTGCGGCGTCAAACCTTTACTTGGCAGCGTTCGTTCGATGCTTGCAGAGACGCGATCGCGTCCGACGAAGCGAACGGAATCTTTCGCGCGGCTTTCAGTTTGGCCAAACACGAGCAGTGATTGACCGACGCGGATTTGATCGCCCGCGCGAAGGCGAGTGCGGTCATGAATGCGTGTGCCGTTGACGTATGTGCCGTTCTGGCTGTCGAGATCGCGAATGTACCAAAGACCATCGTCGGGTGTGAGTTCGGCGTGGCGGCGAGAGATTGCGTTGTCATCCAGCGGGATCGCTTCGCTGCTGCGGCCGATCAACTGCGGCTCGTGGTCGGGCAACTCAAACTTGCGACCTTTGTCCTGGCCTTGAATGACTGACAACACAAGCATGTGAGACGGTACGGCGGGTGTTGGAGTGTGGTTGCGGCTTGGTTGGTTAGACTCATTTCAGCACAGAGACGCAAGAGATCAAGAGGGGAATGCGGGGGTGAAGATACTCCAACGAACGACGATGTTTGGCTGGGAAGTTTGCTCTGTCGAAACCTCATTTAGTCCCTTGTCTCGGTAACTCGTTGGTGATGCGATGACTGTTCTTTTTTCACCGCTTTGTGACCAAGTTGAACACGGCGACGTATGCGTTGCTGAATGGTTCGTCGCGGAAGAATGTCACTTCCTTGGCGGGGTTTCCGACGAACGGGCGCATCATCCAGCCCATTTGTATTCCGACGAATGCGTAGAGCGTCACCCAGATGACGAGCATTGCACGGTGACGGGCATTCGTCGCGATGAGCGACTTGTAGCGACGTATCAGCACCAACTGTGCGAACAGCGTGGCGATGCTGAAGCACACGGCGTTGAAGAGCAGGGCCCAGCGGTGGTTGACGCCGCTCGTGTAGACGAACATGGTGATGGGGCCCAGGCTTGCGAGTGTGAGTGTGAATGCGCCTTGTGAGGCGAGGATGCTGCGGAGAGATGTATTGAAGTCGTCGCGCAGCCCGGCGAGGGTGTTGAAGACGAAGAAGCCTGGAAGGCACAGAAGCGTGGTGAGCGAGATGAGGAGCGGGACTTTGATCGCCGCATAGAGGACCATTAGAGTGCGCTGACCAAACTCGAACGCGAATGTGCCCATGCATGCGCCGTAGAGCGCGCCGGCGAGAGCGATGATGAGCAGCAACGTGCGTGCGGCGGGCACTTCGGGCGAGAAGCCGACCGAACGAATCGTGCGTTCGAGGCGAGCAACAGAGGATGGAGCCGTTGCGTCAGACATGAATCCGGGCGGGACGTTGACGGGCGGTTGCGAGTTGATTCACCACGGAGGACACGGAGGGCACGGAGAGAATATCGAGATAGCAGTTTGATTGTGTCTTTGTGCTTCGCTTGTGTTGCGATCTGCTACATGCCTACGAGGCGGCTCAGGCTTTCGAAGAAGCCTGTGAAGAACGAGCCGGTGCGTGGGCGGAACCATTCGAATGCTGCAGAGGGGTGACCGATGAAAGGTCGGAGAATCCAGCCCATTTGCAGGCCTACGAGTCCATAGATGAGCACCCAGACTTTGAAGATCGCATCGCCAGACGTGCTTTCCGCTTGGCCAGTCATCGCTGCGGCGTTGGCGATTTTGCGGAGTGAACCGAGCAGGAATCCAAGACCGATGATGCCTGCGATGGCGAGCAGAATCACGTTCAGCACAACCATGAATGGATAACTGTCGGTGCTGAGCGTGAAGAAGACGAGGATGGGACCCAGCGATGCGGCGACGGCGAGGCTCACGACGATCGCTGCGACGAGCAGTTCGATTGTGGCTTTGAACGTGAGTCGCGCGCCGACGAGTGCGTTGAAGACGTAGAGCGATGGGAACGTCACGATCAGTGTCAGGATGAAAAGCGCGGGGATTTTGACGATGCTTGCGATCGTCTGCATGAAGCCGTCTTGGGCTTTGGGATTTCCCCACAGGCGAATGAGGGCGTAGCAGCCCATGCATGCGCCGTACACGCCGCCCAGCACGAACACGAGCGGTAGGTTGATAGCGAGCGGGAGCGAGATGCCTCGCATTGCTTGCTCTTCGGTTGTGTGCTTGCCGCGAAGGAGTTGATCGAGGTGTCTGAGCCAGTGCATGCGGGGTTCCCAGAAGTGCCCAGTATCGTGCCACCGACTGCCGCCCTGGACGGTCGGTGCAGAATGCATGAGTGTTCACTATTGCGTGATTGCCATAGTCAGTTTTGATCTGCTGGTAAGGAGCGGTGACGTGATTGTGATCGGCACCGACCGCTCAAAGCAGCAGTCGGTGGCACGATGGTGATAACGGTCAGAGGACTACGCAACTAGTCTAAATCGGGTTCATGCGTTTGCGGGGATTGAAAAAATGTTGATTTGGGGTTGTTCCGATACTCTTGTGGTCGGAGGGATCATTAGAGGCTATCCCAAATCCGATTTCACCACAAAGTCACGAAGAGCACGAAGCAGAAAGCAACAAGAACACCAGCGAGATTCTGATCGAATGAGTGTGCGGCGAGTCTGAGTTCGAGGTTTCGGGATAGGTTCTAGAACCTATGTTTGAAGCACCGCGTTTTGTAAGAACTCGTTGCACATTTCATTGGGTCTGCCGCCAGCGAGTTGACTTACTTCTGTTCAACTTTCTCCGCTGGCTTCGATGGTTTTACTTTCTTGGGCTTGTCCGCCTTCGCCAATTCCGGAACGGCAGCCGCCAAGCCTCGCACTGCGGCGAGGTATCGCTTTTCGTCGATTGTTTCGACGGTGTCTGTTGGTTGGTGGTAGTGGGGGCTTCTGAAGTTAGCGGTGTCGGCGATGATCACGGCGGGAATGCCCACGAGCAGGAACGGGGCGTGATCGCTTCGCAGCAGGTCGGGCGGGGTGGCGGGAAGATCGGGGATGAAGTCGGGGCGGATCAGTTTGAATTGAGGCTCGGCTTTGAGCCACGCGCGTTCGATGCGTTCGCCAAGCCAGTTGTGCGACTTTGTGGTGGCGATACCCAGGAAGTCGCCGACGTTTGGTGCTTCGAAGACGCCTGGAATCGATGGCAGGGGACTTTTCTGACAGCCCGGCTCGTCGCAGTAATAGCCCATCATCTCGATGCTCACCATCGCAACGACCTTTTTGTCGGTCGTGTTCATCGCTCGCTTCGCTGCGGCGGCATACTTGCGGCTGCCGATGAGGCCCGGTTCTTCCAAGTTGAAAAACACAAAACGCACGGTGCGATCAAACTGTGCGTCTTTGAACAGCCGGGCGTATTCCATGACCGCAGCGGTGCCGGATCCATTGTCGTCGGCGCCGGGAGAGTTTGTGACTGCGTCAAAGTGTGCGCCGATGATGATGATTTCGTTGGGCTTTGTGGTGCCGGGCACTTCGGCGATGATGTTGTGCCACGTGTTGGCTTTTTTCTCTTCGTCAGACATCGTTGATTCGTCTGGCGGCGGGTCAAGAGGATGCTGGCCTTTCTTCCAAACGAATGGCCACATGCGAGGTTCGTAGCCAGCTTCCTTCAGAGAGCGTTCGATCAGCGCTTCGGTGTCGCGAAGGCCTTGGAGGTGAGCCGCGTCGCCAGTGCCTGAGCGTTTGGTGGGCAGGGAGCGAAGGAACGCCATGACGCGTGCTTCGTCGACCTTGGGGGATTCGACTTTGGCTGATTCGACTTTGGGCGCGGCGACTTTTTCTGCGGGTGGCTGCGCTGCGGGGGCTTGTTTGGTTTCTTGTGCGATGCAAGTTGACGCGGCGAGCAGAACGCAGGACGTTGCGAGCCCGATTGAGTGCAGGTGGAGCATCCATGATGCTAGCGCGGATGTTTGACACACTGCGACGCTGCACCGTGAGAACGGCTTCATTCGACCGTGCTGGAAGCGGTTTTCAGGATGATGTTCCTTAATTCTGCTTCGCCGCTGCGGAATTCGATTGTCAGTACTGGGCGCACGACTTGTTTGATGCAGGAGGGCCATGACGCGGGTTGCAATCGCTGCAACTTTGACCAGTCTTTATTTGTGACGAGCAGGGTGTCTGCGTTGACTGCTTCGATCTGCTTTGCGAGGGAAGCGATTGTTGCGTCGGAGTAAGGATCGTGGTCTCTGAGTGCGGCTTTGCCGACGATGTTGGCGACGCTGCTTGCTTGCTCGAAGAATGCGTGGGGATTTCCGATTGCGCAGAGTGCGAACACGCGCGAGTTGCGGAGAGCGGTGATCTCGAGCGGGGTGTTGTGGGCGTCGACGAAACCATTCCATGCGTGGTCGCATTCGCAGATGATGAGATTGGGGTTGATTGCGAGTGCTTGTTGGCGGATGTTGCTCGCTTGCTTCGCGTGAGTGATCACGAGAACGTGTGCTCTCGCGAGATTGGCGACTGGTTCGCGGAGGTTGCCTGCGGGGAGCAGCGAATCTTCGAATGCGCTTCGCGTTGCGTCCATCAGGACGATATCGAGTTGGCGGGCGATTTGGCGGTGTTGGAAGCCGTCGTCGAGGATGATGGGGGAGATTGTGTTGTTCTCGTCGCGTGCGAAGAGTTCGATCAATCCTGTCGTGCGATCTGGTTGTGCGACGAGCGGCAGGTTTGGAAACGCGCTGAGATACTCGCGAGCTTCGTCGGAATCTTGGCCTTTGCCCTTGGGTGCGCCGTAGCCTCGCATTGCAACGCACGGGTTGTGTCCCGCATCGCGCAGCATGCGGATGAGGTGCATCGTGAAAGGAGTTTTGCCGGTGCCGCCTGTAGAGAGATTGCCGACGCTGATGACGGGGCGATCAAACGTGACGGCGCGGCGGCCTGAATCGAATCTGCGATTGCGGATGGCGATCGCGACGCGATAGAGGGGCGTGAAAGGTGCAAGAAATGAACGCTTGGAGGACATTTTTTTACGAACCCCACGCGCTAGCGTGGGCGAATATCAGCGCGGCTTGTTGAGTCTGTTTGACACTTGGACTATTGATACGGATTGGCGTTTACCCACGCTCGCGCGTGGGGTTCGTTTACTTTTTCTTTTTCTCGAACGCGGCGTCGAAGGCTTGTGATGTTGTGGGGAAGTCCAGGTTTCTTGTGAACGCCGCGGCTTCTTTCGCTCCGTGTTCGCGGTCCATGCCGGGGTCTTCCCATTCGACGCTCAGCGGGCCTTCGTAGTTGATTCGATTGAGTTCTCGCGTGATCGCTTGGAAGTCGATCTGGCCTCGGCCTGGGCTTCTGAAGTCCCAGCCTCGGCGGTGGTCGCCAAAGGGCAGGTGGCTTGCGAGGATACTGGTCGTGCCGTCGAGGGTGCGGGCGCAGTCTTTGACGTGGCAGTGGAAAATACGATCGGGGAAGGCGCGGATGAATGCGACGGGATCGACGAATTGCCAGTGCAGGTGCGAGGGATCAAAGTTGAAGCCGAATGACTTGTGATTCCCCAACGCACTGAGCGCGGCGTGGGCAGTGTGGATGTCGTATGCGATTTCGGTTGGATGCACTTCGAGCGCGAACTTCACGCCTTGACGTTTGAATGCGTCGAGGATCGGGCCGAATCGTTTTGCGAACGCGTCGTAGCCCTTCTTGACGTCTTTCGCAGACGTCGGCGGGAAGAAGTACAACTTGCTCCAGATGTTGGAGCCTGTGAAGCCATTGACGACTTTCACGCCGAGTTTCTTCGCGGCTTTTGCTGTTGCGATCAACTCCGCCGCGGCTCGCTCTCGAACTTCCTCTGGGTCGCCCGACCAGATTCGCTCAGGAACGATCGACTTGTGGCGCGCGTCGATATCGTCGCAGACGCACTGGCCCACGAGGTGATTGCTGATCGCCCACGTCTTGAGGCCGTGCTTTGCGAGGAGCTTGTGGCGACCATCGCAATACGCGTCGTCGCTGTTCGCAGCGGCGACATCAAAGTGATCGCCCCAGCAGGCAAGTTCGAGGCCGTCGTAGCCCCAGGACTTGGCTTTTTTCGCAAGAGTGTCGAGCGGGAGGTCGGCCCATTGGCCGGTGAAGAGGGTGATGGGGCGGGGCATGTGGGGATAGTAACGAGGCGCATGAGAGAGCGTGGGTGGGCGTTACTGACGTGAATCATGCGTTTTGGCGCTTGCCACAAGCATCGCCGTCCAGAGCGACGGCTAAGCATGTGGCACGGGACGGCGGTGACACGCATACGTTGTGCAACCTGCTGGCGAGGGACGTTGTGATTCAATACGGCGTGCCAACCGAAGCCGAAACACCAGCATCTCGCCCTAGCCAACGAGAATGTCATGAAAAACCAAGAATTGATCTCCTTGATTGAAGCAGAATGGGACTTGGATGATGGCTTTTTCGGAAAACTTCGCAATGGGCATTTTGATCATATTGCCTATCAGCGTTGTAAGCAGTCGTTGGAACGCGTCCAACGGGAGGTCGGAAAGTCGGAAACTATCTCTCGTCGGCTGGTTTCTTTGATTTGGTACATTCCGTTATTCATGACTTGGCAGGCAGATCGGATTGGTCACGAGACGAATTCCTGCACCTACGAAGATGTCAGCAACGAAATTCAAAGCATTGTACAGGCCATTCTGTGGGTGCCCTGAGAGTGTGTACTTCATCACTCGTAGCTCCAGCGATAGTGTGGGCGACGGCCAAGGCCGCGAAGTACGCACAATGACGTTCGCCCACGCTTGCGCGGTGGGGTTCGTTAGAAGCACGGGCCTTCGCTGAACACCGACAAGAACGCATCAATATCGATCGGGTCGAAAAGGCTGTGGTCGTTGTTGAAGTCGATGTCGTTGCATGCTGCGCCTTCGGGGATGCAGGGGCCTTCGCTGAAGACGGAGAGGAATGAATCGATGTCGATGGGGTCGAAGAAGCTGCCGTCGTTGTTGAAGTCAATGCTGTCGCAGAAGAATGCGCAGATGAGGTTTTGGGTGAGTGAGGCGTCGTTGGTCGCGACGGAGCCGCAGGGCGTGCTGGCGACGCAGTAGAACCAACCGGCGTCGTTGGTGTCGACGGCGTTGTAGGTGAGGGTCATGGTTTGCGCGCCGGAGATTGTCGAGCCGTTGCCTGTGGGGCCATCGCTGAGTGCGAAACTCGGGCCGGTGGGTGCGACGGGGTTGGCGTAGCGATACCACTGATACGCGAATGGGCCGTTGATGCCGGGACCAGCGGCTGTGAAGAGCGATGGGCTTTCGCCTGGGCAGTAGGTTTGAGAATTGGGCTGGAACTGAATCGCGTGCGACTGGACTGTCAGGCCGGCGTATTGGCTGCCGACTAAGCCGCAGGAGTTTCCGACTGTGCAGAAGTACGTGCAGTCGTCGCCTGGCAATACATTTGTGATCGTGAGCGTGGGCCCGTTCGCACCGCTGATGGTCGATCCTGTATTGCTCACGCCATCGGTCAAGAAGTCCCACGTCGGGAATGGGCCGCCGCAGTTGCGCCACCATTGATACACCAGTGGCCCGTCGGCGGGATTGGAAAGTGTGTTAATGCTGAACGTCGCGATCCCCTGCACGCATGTTGCCTGCGCGGGCTGCGTGGTGATCACCGGAGCACTGCCCAGCGTCAATGACACTGCGAGCGACCCTTCGCTGCCGCAGGGAGCGTACAAGCCGCAGTAGTACCGTGCTTCGTCCTGCGGCTGGACGTAGTCAATCTGCAGCGTTGGCGTGTTGGTGCCGTAGTACTGCGAACCCCAGAAGGTCACGCCGTCTGAGATGGGTACAAAGTTCCAGGAGAATGGGGAGGTTTCGCGGAACCACTGATAGGTCTTGGAGCCGGAGCCGATTGCTTCGATCGAGAAAGTTGCAGTGCTATAGGGGCAGACGCGAGTATTCTGCGGCTGGATTTCAATTCGTGGATACACGAGGCACGCGATGTTTCGCGCGACGTAACCCGTGACTTGATTGTTGTAGTATCCAACACCAGCGATCGCCGTGCCGTCTGCGCTGATGGCTTGGGTCTGCATGAGCGCCGTCCACCCGGTCATGTTCACGCCTTTGCTGGGCAGCAGCGGGAAGAGTTCTTCGCAGCCGTAGAACTGACTCCAGATGAAGGAGCGTTGACCATTGAAGAAGTGGGACGCGATGCCGACGATGCCGCCGCCGTCTGCGGTCATCGAGTATGGCGTTGTGTTGGTGTATCCCGAGACTGGGATAGTGCCGAGGCTTTGCAGGACGGGCGTGCCGTACACGCTGCGCCAGCGAACGCCGCTGCCCGAGGGAAAAAGTCCGCCGATGTAGAGCGTCATTGCTTTGCCCGAGTCGCTGACGGTGTTGGCGCCGCCGTTCCATGCTGGCACGTATGTCTGCGTGGGGCCAGGCGAGGTCCAACGGAACGCCTGCGAACTGAATGGCCCGTTGCCACGAGCGCCGACGATGATGTCGCCTGCGCCGTTGATTCCGTTGGGCATGTCGAGGCCATCACTGAAGAAGTTCAGGCCGCTCTGATTCCAGATGAGTGACTTCGTCCCCGCGGGTGTCGCGCCATATCCAACAATCACGGACGCGTTTGCGTTGATCGCTGTGGGCAGGCTGCTTGTGCCGCCCGGCGCGTGACCGAGGCTGATCTGTTGCAACGCCGGGTTCCAATAGACACCCAACGGCGAGCCGCCCGCCATCGAGTTGTAGCCGATGATGTACTGACCATCTCGGCTGATGCCGGTGGGATACGTATCTGTCGAGCCCGGCCACTGGCCGAGACTTTGCACGCCGCCCGAGGGGGTCCAGCGATAGGCCCGATAGCCGTTGTTGTTTGGGGTTTCGTTGTAGTAGCCCACGACGACGGAGCCGTCGCCGCTCATGGCGACGGGGGTGAAGGGGGTGTTGAGGGTGGGGTGGTTGGGGATGGGGGTGATGGTTTGGGCGAGGGTGGAACCGGCGAAAAGGGCGGAAATTGCGATTAGAGTGCGAGTGTTCACTGGGAAGCTCCGGAGTGCAGTTTGAGTCGCTGAGACTTTGCGTAGCGATCTAGAATCTTGCACAGATTTGCTGCCCGACTTCCAAATTGTCCAGCGAGCTGAAACTGCTACACGCCGCAGAATGTGCACGGTCCTTCACCAAATTGCGTCAGAAAAGCATCGATATCGCACGGATCAAAGACAGACTGGTCGTTATTGAAGTCGATGTCGTTACATGCGGCTTCTTCCGGAATGCAGGGGCCTTCGCCGTAGACGCTCAGGAAGGCATCGATGTCCTGAGGATCAAAGAACGACGTGTCGTTATTGAAGTCGATGGAGTCGCACTCGGGAATGAAGTCGATGAGGTTTGGGCAATATTCAAACGCAAAGTAGTTCGCGAGTGTGAATGACTCTGCTCCCATCATCGCGTCGAACTCGGTCTGATCCATTTCAAATATCGGATCGGCTAGGGCCTGTGAGGAATGCGGCCAGCCCGGTCCTCGAAACTCGTGTGCGGTTGCGTTGGCGTACAACTCAACAGGAATGATCGGGGCGGGATCATCGGAAGACACGTAATAGGTTTCTATCAGGTCGAAGTCCTGTGTTCCATTCGGGATCGAGATCATGTGAAAAAAGAAACCATTGAGAACGCGCACTGTGACGGTTCCGTTGCCATTCACGTGTCCGATGACGTGAATCTTGATCGGAATAACAACGGGTCCGTTCGGGGGCGGCGCCGTCGGGACGATGCGAACGGAATAACTGACAGACGCAGTTGCACCGCCGGAAAAAGTCAGTTGTGTCGGGGAAGCGATTCCATGTGCCTCCGCGCTCGCGATGGCTTGAGGTTGCAGGCCACCGAACGCCTCGGCTTGTGCCTGGATGCTGTAAGACATCGTCGAGACCCACTGCCCGTTGATGAACTCTCGATAATCTGAGTTCCAATCGGAATGCAGATTCGAAGGTAAGTGTCCAGAATGAGAATCGTGATCTCCAAACGAAGTGCCTGTTCCAACTAAGTACTCCGCCGATGGCAGTGGCTGCGCGACCGCGTGAGGGGCTGAATTGAGCAAAACCCACGCGGGCACAATCGCAACTGAGAAAAGCGGTTTGAAGACAGGATTCACGGTTCGCTCCTTTCAAGGAAGTCATTATTTTACGAATTTCCTTGCCCATTGCAAGCGATATTCCATGTACATGTTCACCCAATAGTGCCAAACCGACACGAGTTGTGCGGCGGGTCGCGAGGACTTGCAATCCTGTCGTGGCACGGACATGTATTCATGTCCGTGCCGATCTTCCAGTAACTTGCGTCATGCTCGTGGCCGAAACCAGTTCGCTCGGACATGGCTACCTGTCCATCCCACGTGAGCAAGTCACCACAAGCATCGCCGTCCAAAACGAAGGCGAAGCATGTGGCACGGGGGCGAAGTTCTGCCACCTGTCAAATACGAGAGGTCCACGATCTTGCAGGGGAATGGAACAAACCAGCGGCTGCGCCTTCAGAAATATCCCTTCGCCTTCATCATGTGCAGCCACCAGAACGCAACTGGGGCGGCGAGGAGGGCGGAGTCGAGGACGTCGAGGACGCCGCCGAAGCCTGGGATGCCTTTGCCGGAGTCTTTGGCTCCTGCGTCGCGTTTGAGGATGCTTTCGAGCAGGTCGCCGGCTTGGCCTGTAAGGCCCAGGACTGCGCCAAAGAGTGCGCCGATCCACCAACTTGGGACGGAGGTTGGTTGGCCTTCGTGTGGGCGTGAGCCGAGGAGGTACAGGCCGGCGACGCCGACTGCGGCGGAAAACACGACGCCACCCGCGAGGCCTTCCCAGGTTTTGCCGGGGCTGAGCCACGGGATCAGTTTGTGTTTGCCGATGGCCTTGCCTGTGAAGTACGCGCCGATGTCGCAGGATTTTGTAGTCAGCACGATCCAGCCTAAGACGAGTACAGAATGTTCACGGCGGATTGCGAGGAGGAAGCCAGCCATGATGCCGAGATAGACGTAACTGAGCAACACGCCGCCAGTTGCTGCGATGACTCCTTCGACGGTTTTGTGGCGAGAGTAAAACGTCATCGCAATGACGAGCATGAGCGCGCTCACCGTGCCCATCACGCCGACGACGGTGGTTGCGGGCATGTCGGTCGGGACGAGGCACGAGACCAGAAGGCCTGCGATCGCCGCAGTTGTGAGCATTCGCTTGCTGCCAGCGATCTTCTCTGATTGCAGAAGTGAACTGAGTTCGCGAGCGGCGACCCACACGAGTGCGATGAGGAGCGGCAGAACGATGACGCCTGGTGGGAACGTGTCGCGGGCTTCGCCAAAGACCTTCGCGCTGAAGATTGGTACGAGGGAGGCTGGGACGTGTTGGCCGTCAAGCCACTGGTCGAGCCAGAGGCAGCCGACCAGAAGGAGGATCATGATCGGACCAAGGAGGAGGCGTTTGGCCATGCTTGTCCAAAGTATCCCAACTCGGACCCGGACGTGAATGCGGCGACCTAATGAGGTGTTGGGCTGTATTGGGGTACGCGTGCCAATATCCTGTGAATTGGCCCCATAAACGCGAAAAAAGTAGTCGGCTTCATGGGAAACTCGCGGGTTTTGAAGGGGCTTGTGCCAGCGAGCATGGCTAAGATTTGTCAGCGAGGAGAAGAGAGACAACCGGTTTTGTCGCCGGTCTTTCCTTGCAACCCGGGTCGTCTTGGGCCACATCGTTGGAGCGATGGGGTTTATGACGCATTGTGTACTGACGCGGCTTGCTTTTCCGCAGCAGGTGGTGTCACGAGGAGTTGAGACATGCGATTTTCTGTTTTGAGTTTGATTGCCGTCGCTGGCATCGCGTCCGCCGCGATTGCTGGTCCTTTGACACCAGGCAACCTTGCCATCGTCCGTTTGGGCGACGGCGCTGCTTCGCTCAGCGGCGCGGCTGCTGCGACGTTTATTGATGAGTACACGGTGAGCGGCACGTTTGTGCAGACAATCGCCGTTCCGACCAGCGCGTCGGGTGCGAATCGCGCGCTGACGATGCAGGGCAACAGCACGGCGATGGGCGCGCTCTCGCTTTCTGCTGATGGTCAGTATCTGACCTTCACAGGCTTTGACGCCGCCCCCGGCACCGCGACCGTCAGCGGAACGACCTCCGCCGCTGTGAACCGCATCATCGCCCGCATGGACATGTCGGGCAACATCGACACCACCACCGCGATGAACGCCGCATTCAGCGCGCAGCAGACCCGCAGCGCCGTCACCGTCGACGGCAACAACTTCTGGGTCGCCGGCGGCAACAGCGGCGTACAATACGTCCCCTTCGGCGCAGTCAGCGGCGTGAACCAGGTCAGCACTGGCAACCCCACCAACCTCCGCGTCCTCAACCTCGCCCTCGGCAACGTCTACGTCTCCAGCGCCTCAGGCACCGGCACGCAAGGCATCCTCCAACTCGGTTCAGGCCTCCAGACCACGCCCGCCTCGCTCGCCATCCTCCCCAGCTTCCTCGCAACCACCGGCGGCACCGGCTCCTTCTATGACTACTACTTCGCCGACGCCAACACCGCCTACGTCGCCGACGACAGCGCAGTCGCAGGCCTGGGCGGCCTCCAGAAATGGGCCTTTGACGGCACCAACTGGAACCGCGTCAGCACAACCGCCGCGCCCACGGGCACTCGCATTCGTCAGATGACGGGCGTGACTGTTGCAGGCGTGACCACGCTGTACATCACGGGCGACAACGGCAGCAGCGCAAACTCCGCGTTCTTCTCCTACACCGAAGCAGGCGGCTTCTCTGGTCCCCTCGCGAGCGCTGGCACGAACAAGGCCTTCCGCGGCATCGAGTTGATTGTTCCTGCTCCGGGATCAATCGCGCTCGTGGGTCTGGGTGGGCTGTTGGCCGCTCGCCGTCGTCGAGCTTGATATTGCAAGGGACACGAGAGTCCTAAGGGATACTCAGGGAAACTACCTACTACGGATAGTGTATTTTCTGAAAATATCCCGTTAGTCTGGTGTGCAATTTCACAATAATTCGCTTGACAGAAACTTCGCAATGAGCGATAATCTGTCGAACCAAGCACCTCCTTTCACCCCGTTGACGCTAATCCCCCCGGCGTCAGCGGGGTTTTTTTCTTGTTTCACATACATTTGCAAGAGTCCGGTAGTCTGTTCTCTCACATCGGAACGGTTCCATCGGATTTTGGTCTGCTTTGGTTATTTCTGCAATCTGCGACGTTGTCAACACATCGCGAGAGTGGTGATGCGAGTGAATAGTCAAGCAAGTGCCAATCGAACACTCCAAGCGACGATGCGCGAGCGGTACGTACACATTGTGAGGGGCTGAGGCTATTCTCGCGAGGGAATTTTCAAAGCACTACCTCAACGAAGTCGGGAGGCATGTATGCAGCAAACCTGGTGGGTGACAGAAACGCTTGAAACCCTAGGAGCGCCCGCGCTTGTCTCATGGATCGTTCTTGTCATTGGATCGATTGTGATTCATGAACTCGCGCACGGCTGGGTTGCGATCAAGTGCGGCGATGATGTGCCTTTGCATACGGGGCACATGACGATCAATCCATTCGTGCACATTCCCCCCATGGCATGGATCATGTTCGCGCTCGTGGGGTACACATGGGGATTGATGCCCGTCAATCCGTACAACTTCAGAAGACGCTACGACGATGCGCTGGTTTCGTTCGCGGGTCCCGCGAGCAACCTCATACTCGCGATCATTTTTTCACTGTTTCTAGTCATTCATGTTCGCTTCGGGCACAACATCAACAACGAAGCGTTGCGGCAGAACTTGCTTCACTTCCTTGATATGGGAACGTGGCTGAACTTGATCTTGTTCTTTTTCAACTTGCTTCCCGTCCCGCCTCTTGACGGCTCAAGCATCATTATGAGTTTCTTCCCCGCTGTGCGACGCTTTTACAGTCACGAGAAAGCGCAAATATTGGTGGTCGTCATGATGATCGGTGTGTTCATGATGGGAGCTCGCATCGTTCGCCCAGCTGCGGAATGGCTGTCGGATCACTTGGTGCAATTTTGGGGCAGTCTTTTGTTCTAGTGAGGTTGGCTGAGTATTTTGTCAAGTGATCTTTTGACGAAGGTCGTGTATCGCTCGCGTTGTTCGATCACGAAGTGTGGGCAAGTCTGCGTCATTTACAACGACAGCGTCTGATTTTTGACGTTTCTCTTCAAGCGACATCTGTGCGGCTTCGCGGCGGGTGAATTCGTCTTCGGTCCAGCCGCGTTCGAGGACTCGTGCGAGGCGCGCGTTGCGTGGGGCGTCGACGAAAATGACGGCGTCGCAGTCTTTGTCGCTGCCGGCTTCGAAGAGAAGTGGGGCGTCGACGATCACGCCTGGTTTGCCTTCGCGCTTGGCGGTTGCGATGGCGGCGGCGCGGGTGCTTGTGACGATTGGGTGGACGAGGGCTTCGAGGCGTTTGCGCTGGTTTGGGTCTTGAAAGACGATCGCGGCGAGTTTCTTGCGGTCGATTTTTCCGGCGGCGTCAAGGATTTTGCTGCTCCACCATGACACAAGTTGATCGCGCACGTTGGGGAGGTCGAGCGCGGCTTTGGCGTCTTTGTCTGCGTCGAGGACGACGTAGCCAAGGTCGCTGAGGATTTTTGCGACGGCGGATTTGCCAGCGCCGATGCCGCCGACGAGGCCGATGGTCATAAAGGGCATGGTGGGAAGAGTGGTGGGGGAGGGGGTGTATTTCAAATGTGGGGTTGCGAAATTGTTTTGTGTCGGTTCGTGGCTTGGAGCGGTATTTTCACTGCGTGCGACTGCGTCGCGAACTTGAGTAGCGATCGATTCTGGGTTCGGGATCCAGTGCCAGATGACGGGTAGGCCATCGGCTGCGGCGACGTCGAGGTTGCCGACGCCACAGATGCGTTGGATGAGTGTTTGGTGGACGCCGATGCGTTGCACGCGGGTGAGGGCGATTTCTTCGCGTTGGCGTTGGAGGATGCCGATGGTTGCGCTGATGTGTGTGGTCGTGAGCGTGTAGCGGAAGAGCGTGACCATCAGCACGCCCCGGATGAATTCGGCGACCAGCAAGAAGGCGGCGAACAGCAGTAGGTATTCGGATCGAGGTGAGGGCGAGATCGCTCGGACTGCGAAGTAGCCTGCGATGAGGATGATGATGGCGATCACGACGCCGCGGCGCGGCACGAACGCGAGCCACCAACTGGGGTGGAGTGAAATCTGAGCGTTCGGCGTTGTGCTGACATGAACGTTCATACTGTCGCTTGCGAGAGTACGCGCTTGTCGTAACGTCCTTCGCTTATTCGCATGGCCTTGAAGGCCATGTGACACACGGGCTGGAAGCCCGTGCAACTGCGAGGGGCGATCTCGCGGGGGAAGTTGCGTGGGGTTTACTTTGCAAAACCTCCGACTCGCGGAGAACACATGATTCAGCGACGATTGCTTCTTGAAACTGCAAAGTACAACGTTGAGACAGTGACGTCGCGGAATAGTGACGGCTCGGTTGCGTCGCGGGCCATCATTCGTCATCCGGGGTCGGTGATTGTGCTGCCGATACTTGGCAGTGGTGCTGATCGGCAAGTGGTGTTGATTCGGAATTTTCGGATCACGCTCGAGCGAACAATTGTGGAACTGCCGGCGGGCACGCGGGCGAAGCCGGATGCGAATGGGCGGCAGGAGACTCCAGAGGTTTGTGCGGCGCGTGAACTTGGGGAGGAGACGGGGTATCGGGCGGGGAGTTTGAAGTATCTCACGTCGTGGCTCACTGCGCCGGGGTTGACGGATGAAGTGATGCACTTTTTTCTTGCGACGGATTTGACGCATGTCGGGCAGCATCTGGAGCCTGATGAGACGATTCAGCCGTACTTTGTGACGGTTGATCGGGCGATCGAGATGGTGGGGGCGGGTGAGATCACGGATGCGAAGACCATTCTCGCGTTGCTGTGGGCGAGGCGTGCCGGGGTTTTGTGACTCTTGAAAGTGCAGTGCTGCGAATCCCAAAGATGCTTGATTTGCGTGGTGTTTTTGGGTTGGGAGTTTTCCGAGAATTGCCTGCGAATGGCCGATATAGCCGAACGCACGGTTGGGCGTGCTCGTAACGACGGGCGACGAAGTTTTGCGAAGTAAGCAGTATCAACGCAGGTTGCAGCAACGTCAAAGACTGACTCATGGGAATACACGATCGCGATTACGTTTTCAAGCAGCATCGGCAGTCGGCGTTTGGACATACGCCGGTGACGGTGTGGCTCATTGTGATTAATGTGGCGGTGTTTGTCATGGGGTGGTTCATGGCCAACTTTGCGGCCATTGGAACGCCTCGATACATGAGCTCTCGCTCACTGCTTACTGCGGCGCAACGCGCGGAAAACAACATACAAGACAAAAATCTTCGGAACGAAAAAGGGTATCGACGGGCTGCGCTTGATAGCGAGTCGGGCACGCTGCAACCGGTGGTCAGCGACTTTGCAGATAGTAAAGAAACATCGAAGCTAGGGAACTTTCTTTTTAGGCTTCGAATAGATCCGGCGACCAATCTTTGGGTTTACGCAGATCAATACGTCGTTGAAGACCACCTGTCGGCTTGGGGGCACTTTTCAACTGCCCGATTGCTAGCGGGCGAAGTATGGCGGCTCATTACTTTTCAGTTTTTGCATGCAGGCATCATGCACATTGTGTTCAACATGATGGCCTTGTGGATTTTCGGGCGGGTGACTGAAGAGCGGATGGGGTCATCGTCGCGGTATCTGGCGTTTTATCTCATCTGCGGGTTGTCGGGCGGGCTCATGTATTTGATGTTGAATGGACTTGGAACGGCAGCTGCGCAGCTTGGATTTTCGATTCCTGGCTTGCTGCCTGGCAGCATGACGGCTCCGCTGGTTGGTGCGTCGGCGGGTGTGTTTGGTGTGATGATGTCGGCGGCGTATCTCGAGCCGCGGATGCAGTTGGCGTTGTTTGGACTCATTCCAGTTTCGATTCGTGCGTTGGCGTACGGAAGCATCATCATCGCGGCGCTGACGGTGTTGTTCCGGTGGAACAACGCGGGCGGTGAGGCGGCGCATATTGGCGGGGCGATCGCGGGATTCTTCTTTATCCGGCGGTCGCACTTATTGAAGGACTTCTTTGCGGAGTTCACGGATCTGTGGGATCGTGTGCGAAGGCTCTTTGGGGGCAAGAAGAAACTGCGGATCGCGCAGGACTCGCGACCCAAGACGCTGCGTGAAGTTGATCCGGAGTTGGATGCGCAGGTGGACAAGATTTTGGTGAAGTATCGCGAGCAGGGGCCAGCGAGTTTGTCGACGGAGGAGTTGGCGATACTCAAGCGTGCGACTGATATGAAGAAGTAGGGAAGGCACTGGGGGCTGGGCACTGGGCACTGGCAAAAGAAGAAAAACGCCGACTGTGGGAGTCGGCGCTTTTTCATAGTTGATTTTGCTGATGCCTAGTGCCCAGTCCCTAGTGCCTTCTTATCCCAGTTTCTTCAGCATCATGCGGAACTCATCCACGTTCGGGCTGGATTCTTCGGCGACTCGGAGGTGGATGTATTCCTGTTCCACGAGTTGCACGAGGCTTTGGTTGAAGTCGACCATGCCGATTTGGCGGGCTTCGACGCTCTTGAGGTATTCGCGGAGTTCGCCTTCGCGGCCTTCGAGAATGAACTTGCGGACGACGCCGTTGTTGATGAGGATTTCGAGTGCGGGGATGCGGGCGATTTCCGGGTGCAGCGTCGGGAGCAGTTTCTGGTAAACGAAGCCGCGCATCTGGTACGCGAGAATCTTGCGGACTTGCTCGACTTCTTCCTGTTCGAACAAGCCGTAGATGCGGCTGAAGCACTGCGTGGTGCTGGATGCGTGGATCGTTCCGTACACCAAGTGACCTGTTTCTGCGGCGTGGAGCGCGGCTTCGAAGGTTTCGTTGTCGCGCATTTCGCCGACGAGCACGATGTCGGGGTTTTCACGCACGAGGGCGCGGAGGGCGATCTTGAAGTCGAGGCAGTCGATGCCGATCTCGCGCTGGTTGATCGTGGCTTTCTTATCGTTGAAGATATATTCGATCGGGTCTTCGATCGTCACGATGTGGACGGGCTTGCGCTCGTTCACGTAGTCGAGCATGGCGGCGATGGTTGTTGACTTACCTGAACCTGTGACGCCGCACAACAGCACGATGCCGTTGGGCTGGAGAGCGATGTCGCTCATGATGGGCGGCAGATAGAGTTGCTCGAACTTGCGGATGTTGCTCGTGATGAGACGTGCGGCGACAGAGAGCTTGCCGCGGGCCTGGAAGAGGTTCACGCGGAAGCGGTTGTGGTCGTCGTAGTCGTATGCGAAGTCGACGGAGCCAAACTTGTGCAGGTCTTCCTGCTGCTCTTTGTCGAGGATCGCTTCGGCGATGCCCCAGAACTCTTCGGCGCTGACTGGTTCGCAGTCGAGAGGCTTGAGCGCGCCACGCAGACGAAGCTTGGGCACTTGATCGCTCTTCATGATCAAGTCGCTCGAATTCATTTTGATTGCGGCTTGGAGGAACTTGCCCCAGCGTGTTGCGTGTGGGTCAGACTTCTTCTTGCGGCTCATTGCAACATGGCCGGTCACTGCTGCGGAAGAGGGAGAACTGTCGCTGTCAAGACTCATTGATTTGTGCCCTGAATGTGGTTTGGGTTCGGTTGCTGAACTGCTCAAGGATACGGCTCCAGTGTAGATTGGACAAAATGAGCGACAAACGACAGTCGCGGTTGAACTGTTCGCAGGTGAAGTGGGGGGAGTTGCATGGCGGCGATGCAATCTCGCACAAGCAGCGAGCGGATGCTGAAAGTACCGCAAATCTCAGGGATTTTGCACGTGGGTGGTTCGCCTTGATTGTGTTCGCGGACGCTTAGTGCTTGGGAGCAAGCCGACGGGCGACGAGGAACATCGCCGTCAAGAGCGCGAACATGGCGGCACCGTTGGCCTGGTGGGCGGTGCGGAGGAGGGCTTGGATGTTGGTTTCCGCTTGGATTCCTCTCCCTGCGAAAAGGAAGGCGGCCCACCCCAGCGTGAACTGTAGCGCGACGCAGACGACGATCCACGAACCCAGTCTGCGTGCGACGGGTGAAAGAGCAGACATTGGGGCGGTGCGCATGTCGTCTTCTTTGGCGTGCATGCTGTTCGCGACTAAGCCGACCATTAAGCCGAATGCGGCGACGATGAATGCGAAGGCGATGTGTGTCCAGAGCACGTGTGACGATCGCAAGTGCCGGTACATCGCGCCTAGGAGCAATTGAAGAATGCTTGAGTGCAGTGCGGCGGTTGCGAGCAGGCGGAGTTTTTTGCTTTCTGCTGTCGCGACGATGGTTTCTTGGAGAGAAGTTCGATAGCGGGGGAGTAACTTCACGGCGACTGCGACTACTAAGGCAAAAACCAGTTGTGCGAGCACGCCGTGGAACATACTGAGCCAGCGGTTGTCTTCGGCGTGGTCTTTGCTGCCCATCAGGACTCGCACGCCTCCCAGTGCGCCTTGCGCGACGATGCCGAGGAACGCTGCGATCGTCAGCCAGCGCACGTGCTTTGCGCCGGTGTTCGATTTTGCTGCGAGCAAGACCCACACGAGCAAGACCAATCCGGTAACGCCAAACAGCGTGCCGAATAGTCGGTGGCTGTGTTCAAAGAAAATGTCTGGTGCGACGCGCGGGCCCAGTGGATACAAGAACATGTTGGTGCCGTAGGTGTTGGGCCAATCAGGCACGGCCATGCCTGAGTTGGTGCTCGTGACGAGTCCGCCCACGAAGAGAAGCGGTGCGCCTGCGAAGATTGTGGTGAGTGCGAAGGTGTGCAGGCCCATTGGACGACATGAGCCAGCGCGGGGGAGATTGGCGCCGAGCGATGAGCAGATCGCTCCAAGCACGGCTCCGAAAGCGACGAAGCCAATTGCAATGACCGGTGCACTGGGCTTTGCGACGACGCTGTTCATTGCTGTTGCGTCAGTCGTTTGCGTCAGTTTGCTGCCCAGCAGCAACAAGCCGACGAGGGCGGCGATCATGCCTGCGCATGCGCCGATGACGACGACTCTGGAAAACTTGTCGGTTGCGCGCCAGCCGACCCAGACCAACGACAGACCCCACAGCGTGAGGATGAGTGGTATGGATTGATCCTCAGGGAGGCCAACCCACGGAAGGTGAGTAGCAAACCACGTTGCCCAAAGGACTAACGTGCTCACAAACCCGGCTGGAAGGGCTTGTGTTAGGATTGAGGTCGGGTATTGTTCTGAAGATGACGATGTCGTCTGGGTGGTCATTCATCCTCCTTGTTCAGGGGATTTTTGGCACTTCTGTAGTGTCGGACGGTTACCGTCAGACAAGAAGGCTTACGGCACAGAATAGGCGCAGGTCGGAATTTTTCCCGTTTGACAGCAAACTTCGGGAATTGGTGCTAACCTATGCCCCAATGTTCCGGCAGGATGTCGGTACGTGTTATTGGTGCCAGTGTTCACAAAATGGCTGGTATCCAATGAGGTGTTGATGGTCTGTTAGTTGCGTTCTGCGTTTGCGATCGGGTTTGGGGTGCCTGATTGCCGGCCAGGATTTGTGAGGAGACGTGCGCGTGTCAGTGCTGTTTCCAAAGTCATTTAACGTGTTCCCAACAGTTGCGGCGATCGCCGGGCTGACTGGGGCTGTCGCGGCAGTTGGCGGCTTTTGGTATTACGCGACGCCAAAGTTCTGGCGCGTGGGGTACATGCCGACGCAGCCTGGCGGCGGGTTCAATCACCAACTGCACGCGGGCAAACTCGGGCTTGATTGCCGGTATTGCCACACGAAAGTTGAGAAGAGTTACGAAGCGAACATTCCGAATGTCGCGACGTGCTACGGCTGCCACAGTGATGGCAAGCTGAACCTGCTCGTCGAGGGCACGGATCAATTCAGCGCGTCGCACAAGCAGAAGACAGAGTTCATTCGCGCGGCGTACACGAAGGATGAAAGCATCCCGTGGCGGCGCGTGCACAAGCTGCCTGATTACGTGCACAACTTCCCGCACCATGTGCACATCAACGCGGGCGTGAGCTGCTTTAGCTGTCACGGTCGCATCGATTCGATGCCGGTTGTGACGCATGACCAGCCGCTGAGCATGAGCTGGTGTCTTGATTGCCATCGCGCTCCGGAAAACAACATCGTGCCCAAGGACAAGGTGACAAGCCTTGACTGGGTGCAGAAAGAACTCGCGGACCGCAAGAGCGGCAAGGCGTTGAGCCTTGAGTCCAAGCAGCAGGTGGATGTGCTTCAGAAGCAGCCGCCGGAGAACTGCGGAGCGTGTCACTATTAGAGGCATTGGGGATTGGGCATTAGGCATTCGTGAAGAAGCCTGAGTTCAATCCAGTTGCCTTGATGTGAAGCGAATGCGAAGTTGATTTGAATATTGTGCGTCTTTGCCAATGCCCAGTGCCCAGTCCCCAATGCCTACTCCCATGTCACACGATCAATGCCCAACGACAGTCTCGGGTGAAAAGCAGAAGCCGAGCAAGCGCCATTTGGCTGCGACGCCTCGGAAGTTGCAGCGCATCAACGGTCAGGCTGCGTGGCGCAGCATGGACGAGTTGGTGGATGCGCCGGAGTTCCGCGAGCACTTGGAGCGCGAGTTCCCGGCTGCGATGGCGGAACTTGTCACGCGCGAGGCTGTGGACCTGCAGGCAGAGCAGGCTTCGCTTGTTGAGCCCGCGAAGAAGCATGATTCACGCCGTGAGTTTTTGAAGTTGATGGGCGCGAGTATGGCGTTGGCGGGCGTTGCTGCGACTGTGCCGGGCTGCCGTCGTCCGGATCACAAGATTTACACCTACTCGAAGGTTGTGCCGGAAGAAATTATTCCGGGCAAGCCTCTGTACTACGTCACTGCGATGCCTCGCTGGGATGGTGGTGCGGAAGGTTTGATGGTTGAGACGCATGAAGGGCGTCCGACGAAGATTGAGGGCAACCCGCTGCACCCAGTCAATCAGGGCAAGGCTTCGCTGTGGGCGATTGCGTCGATCATGAGTCTGTACGACCCGGATCGCGTGCGCGACTGCGTGTTTGAGAATCCCGCGCGGGGCAAGACCGCCGCGTCTTTTGATGACTTCCGCGCGTGGAGCAGCGATCACTTCAAGAAGTATGAAAATGGCGGCGAGGGGCTCGCAATCATCGCTGAAAAGAGCAGCAGCCCGACGCGTGCGGCGATGCGCGACAAGTTGCTCAAGAAGTATCCGAAGGCGAAGTGGTGCGTGTACAACGCGGCGCAGGCTTCGGGTGAGTCTGAGGGCACGAAACTCGCGTTCGGGAAGTCCATGCGGACCATGTTCTCGATGAGCAAGTCGAACACGAATGTGATCGTCTCGCTGGATCGTGATTTCACTGAGGGTGAATCAACGTCGCTCATCAACGCCCGTCAGTTTGCATCGACTCGCATGCTGTCGAAGGCTGCGGACACGATGAGCCGGTTGTATGTTGTCGAGAGTTCGATGACGAACACGGGCGGGCAGGCGGATCACCGTCTGCGGCTGGCTCCGTCGCGCGTCACGGCGTTTGCTGTGCTGCTCGCGCAGCGCGTGATGAAGAATCTTGCTGGTGCTGACCTCGCGGATGTGAAGTCTGCGGTTGATGCACTCGCGGCGGGTGCGGGCAACGCGATGGGCGCGGATATCGATC
Organism: Phycisphaerales bacterium; assembly: GCA_046350435.1. Classification (GTDB taxonomy): domain Bacteria; phylum Planctomycetota; class Phycisphaerae; order Phycisphaerales; family UBA1924; genus BJHL01. The sequence goes on along the minus strand of JAXMAK010000003.1, from coordinate 630,705 downwards.
CGGTGTTCCTTGATGAGTGTGCGAAGGACTTGCTGGATTCGGCAAATCGTGGCAAGAGCCTGATCATGGCTGGGCCGAGCCAGCCGGCGATTGTGCATGCGATCGTTGCGGCGCTCAACGCTGGGTTGGACAACGTCGGCAAGAGTGTCTCGTATGTCGCCGCTGATGACGAAGTCGTTGCGGGCGGGCAGCAGGTTTCGCTTGCGGAACTTGCGAAGTTGATGAACGAAGGGAAGATCAGCACAGCGGTGTGCGTGAATGTGAACCCGGCGTATGACGCTCCGGGTGACCTCAAGTTTGTTGAGGGATGGAAGAAAGTCGGCGCGACGATCACGCTCACAGTTGGTCAGAGCGAAACCGCCGCGGCGAGCACGTGGGCGGTTTCTGGTGCTCACTATCTTGAGAGCTGGGGCGATGTGCGCAGCGTGGATGGAACGCTGTCGCCAGTGCAGCCCATGATCGCGCCGCTGTACGAAACGTCGATGAGCGAAATCGAGTTCCTTGCGCTGCTTGCGGCGAAGGACTTTGGCGCGAAGGTTGACGGATACGAAATCGTTCGCGAGACATGGAAGACGAATGCTTCGGCGTGGCTGGGTGCGGGCGAATTTGAAACCAAGTGGCGTCGTGCGTTGCACAACGGTGTTGTTGAAAACACTGCGTCGAAGATGGAAGCGACGAAGTTCAACGGCAAGGCTGTCGCGGACGCGATCGCGGGCGTGAAGCTTGCTGGTGCGCCGTCGAGCTCCGCTCTGGATGTTGTCTTCACGGTGGGCAACGTTGCTGATGGTCGCTTTGCGAACGTTGGCTGGTTGCAGGAACTGCCGCACGCTGCGACGCGTGTTGTGTGGGACAATCCGGTGATTCTGTCGCCCAAGACGGCGGAAGAACTTGGTCTTTCTCCTGCGGGTTTTGACATGCCGCCCGATGGCAGCATGGACGACACGAACAAGATGAACGGGATGTACACCAAGCCCAAGTATCCGACGGCGAAGGTCGCGGAACTCACTTTGGGCGGGCGCACGATCAAATGCCCGGTGTGGATCTGCCCGGGAACGCCTGACAACACGGCTGTGTTGATGGTGGGCTACGGCCGAACCAACGCGGGTGTTGTGGGTGATGAAGTTGGCGTGAATGTCTATCCACTCTTGAACAGTGGTGGCGTGATGAGTGCGTCGGGTCTTTCGCTGAAGGACACGGGCGACACGCACATGATCTGCTCGACGCAGAACCACTGGACGCTGGACGGCAAGGACAGCATCATTCGCGCCGTTGATCTGCCGGCGTGGAAGAAGTATGGCGACGCAGTGCAGGAAGTCGTGGACTCGTTCTACGGCACGAAGGCGAAGGACCTGAACTTTGCCGAGCGCTTGGGCGAGTTGTCGCACGTGCCGCCAAACATTTCGATTTATAAGAATCCGTACAACAAGTCGCGTGAAGACGCTGACAAGTCGCAGGTTGAGCCGGGCGATCCGAATGGGCCCAAGTATCAGCAGAATCGCGGACCCGAGTACGCCTCGCGTCCGCAGTGGGCGATGACGATTGATCAGCAGACCTGCACGGGCTGTGGCGCTTGCACGATTGCGTGCCAATCGGAAAACAACATTCCTGTGGTGGGCAAGAAGGAAACGGCGAAGGGTCGTGAACTTGCCTGGATTCGCGTTGACCGTTACTTCACGGGCAATGACTTCAACAACCCGTCAGCGATGCATCAGCAGCCGGTGGCGTGCGTGCACTGCGAAAACGCGCCGTGCGAAGTGGTGTGCCCGGTGTCGGCGACAGTGCACGGGCCTGAGGGGCTCAACTACATGACGTACAACCGCTGCATCGGTACGCGGTATTGTGCGAACAACTGCCCGTACAAGGTTCGTCGATACAACTGGTTTGACTACGGCGTCACCAAGTTCAATGGCGGATACTACTTCAAGGAAGTCATTGATCCGATTGGCGAGAACATCCCGGGCCAGGAAGGCATCACGGGCAGCCAGAAGCACAACTCCATCAACCCGAACTTGATTCCGCCTCGTCTGCGGCAGAAGTTGGACGAGATCAGCAGGATGCAGAAGAACCCGGACGTCACGGTGCGCAGCCGCGGTGTCATGGAGAAGTGCTCGTACTGCATTCAGCGCATCAACTTCGCGAAGATCGAGTGCAAGTTGGCGGATATTCGCGACAGCGAAGGCAAGTACGTGGTGCCGGATGGGTTCTTCCAGACGGCGTGCCAGCAGGCGTGCCCGTCGAACGCGATCACGTTTGGTGATGAACTCGACAAGGCGAGCAAGGTGCACGCGACGCGTCACAACGCTCGCAGCTATGCGTTGCTTGGATACTTGAACACGCGTCCGCGCACGAGCCACATGCTCCGCGTGATGAATCCCAATCCGGAGATTCTGAAGAAGAACGATCCGGAGCGGTTTGCACATATGGAAGAGCCGTTCCATCATGGCGGGCATGAAGATCATGGCCACGATGACCATGGTCACGGCGAGGAACATTCGTTCTTTGATACACGCAAGCGGCGCGAGGACTCTGGGTATGCGATGAGCCTGCGCGTGCTTTCTACTAGCAACGTTGGAGGTGTCCGGGCATGACGTCAATTCACCCTGACCAGATAACTGCTCAGCGATTGGCTGGGATCGTGAAAGGCGCAACGCCTCCTCCGGTGTTTGATCCGGAAACTGGCGATGGCACGCTCATTGATACGCCGGGCGTGCGGCCGCCATTGGTGCTGAACAACCGCAGCTTTGGCGAAATCACGGACATCGTCTGTGGGTACACGGAGAACAAGCCTCCCAAGTGGTGGCTGCCGGCGTTCCTCACGACGTTTGGCCTCGCGCAGCTTGGCGGCGTGCTCATTCTGTACCTTGTTATTACGGGTATCGGTACTTGGGGTCTGACGAACCAGGTGGACTGGGCGTGGGATATTACCAACTTCGTGTTCTGGATCGGTATCGGTCACGCCGGAACGCTCATCAGCGCGATCTTGTGCTTGCTGAAGCAGAAGTGGCGCACGGCGGTGAACCGTGCTGCTGAAGCGATGACGATCTTCGCGGTTATTTGTGCCGCGACCTTCCCGGGCATTCACATTGGTCGTCAGTGGATGGCGTGGTTCTTGCCTCCGATTCCCAACGCAAATGCGATCTGGCCAAACTTCAAGAGCCCGCTGCTGTGGGACGTGTTTGCAGTGAGCACGTACGGCACGGTGAGCTTCCTGTTCTGGTACATGGGCATGATTCCGGACTTCGCGACGCTGCGCGATCGCGCGGATCGTCGCCTGCGAGCGAACAAGGATGGTGCGGTATTGCTGCCATTCGTGCCGGTTCGCACGGACAAGATTCGTGCGTACATCTATGGCTTCCTCGCGATGGGCTGGCGCATGAGCAGCCGGCACTGGCATCGGTATGAGGCGGCGTACTTGATTCTGGCTGGTATTTCAACGCCGTTGGTGTTGAGCGTGCACTCGATCGTGTCGTTTGACTTTGCGACGTCGATCTTGCCCGGCTGGCACACGACGATTTTCCCGCCCTACTTCGTTGCGGGCGCCATCTTCGGCGGCTTCGCGATGGTGTTGTTGCTTCTGATTCCGTTCCGTGAGCTGTATCCGAACATGAAGGATCTGATCACGCTGCGGCACATCGACAACATGTCGAAGATTCTGCTCACGACGGGCATGATGGTGGGCTTTGCGTACTCGATGGAATTCTTCATCGCGTGGTACGGCGGCAACAAGTTTGAGTTGTTTGCCTTCAAGAACCGTGCGTTTGGCCCGTACTGGTGGGCCTATTGGACGATGATTTCATGCAACGTCATCAGCCCGCAGGTCTTCTGGAGCAAGAAGATGCGGACGAATGTGATCGCGGTGTGGATCGTCGCGCTGCTGGTCACGATCGGCATGTGGTTCGAGCGATTCGTGATCATCGTCACGAGCTTGCACCGTGCGTACTTGCCTGGTGAATACCACATGTTCCATCCGACGCTGGTGGATATTGGCATCTTCGCTGGATCGTTTGGCGTGTTCCTGACGCTGTACCTGTTGTTCATGCGGTTCCTGCCGAGCTTCCCGATTGGTGAAATCAAGGCAGTGCTGCCTCAGGCGAGTCCGCACTCGCATGGGCATGGTGGGCACGGCGGTGGTCACGGGCATCATTGAGAGTGATAGCTGACAGCGGAAAGCTGACAGCTGACATGTTGAGGTGTTGAGTTGGTGTTGGATTGTGAGTGAAATTCTGAAACTGAATCATTTCAGCTTTCAGTTGTCAGCTTTGAGGTGTCTATGGCAGCCAAGGTGTACGTCACCGAAAACAACGAACGGATCTACGGGATCATGGCGGAATTCGCCACTCCTGCGGACCTGTATCACGCGGCTGAAAAAGTCCGCGATGCGGGTTACAGCAAGTGGGACACGTTCAGCCCGTTCCCGGTTCACGGCATGGAAGAAGCGATGGGCATCAAGCGCACGATTCTGCCGGTGCTGGTTGCAATCGGCGGCTTCAGCGGCGTGGGCTTTGCCTACTGGCTGCAGTGGTGGGTCTCCAACCACGGGTACAAGTTCGTCGTGCAGGGCAAGCCTTTCGGCAGCCTCTTGAGCGGTGGCTGGCAGGTGTTTGTGCCGATTACGTTCGAATTGGGCATTCTGTTCTCGGCGTTCACGGCCATCCTCGGCATGTTCGCGTTGAATGGCTTGCCTCGCCACCACCATCCACTCATGAAGAAGGAACGCTTCCTTGCGTCGAGCGATGACAAGTTCTTCATCGCAATCGAAGCAGAAGATGGAAAGTTTGATCCGGAAGGAACCAAGTCGCTGCTGAAGAACGCTGGCGCGACGAGCATTGAGTTGGTTGAGGAATAAGTAGAGGCACGGGGGCACGTAGGCACGAAGTGAAGATAGAAGACTGAACCTTACTGGTGAATTGATGAACACCATGAAACAGACAACTTGCTTGATGACGCTGGCGCTGGTTGGCGCTGCGATTTCGGTGGCTGGGCTTGCTGGCTGCCGAGGTGAGCGCACTGATGAGCCGCCGCACCAGTTCTTCCCGGACATGGACGATGCGCCCAAGTGGAATCCGCAGTCGCACAGCGAGATGTTCGCTGACGGCAGGACCATGAGGCAGCCGGTCGCGGGCACGGTTGCATTCGGGCGGTACTCGTTCACGACGAACGAGGAAAACGCTGCTTGGGTGGGCAAGTTTGACGCTCAGCGTGCGGACTTTGTGAAAGCGGATTCGGTCTTCTATACAGGCAAGGGTGCGGACGGCACCTTTGTCGTGACTGGTCCCGCGAAGATCACGAAAGACGATCTGGCTCGCGGGCAGGAGCGGTACAACATTTATTGTGCAACGTGCCACAACTACACAGGCGACGGGCTCGGTGTTGTCGGCAGTCAGTGGTCTTATCCGCTGCCCAACTTCCATGATGATGTGTACAACGATTCGAGCAAGAGCGAGAAGGCTCGCGATGGGTACATCTTCAACACCATTCGCAACGGCGTGTGGTCGCCCGACGGTGCACAGAACAAGATGCCGCCATACGCACATGCTTTGAGCTACGACGACACGTGGCGCATTGTCGCGTACGTGCGTGTGTTGCAGGCGGCTCGCCGCGGCTCGTTGGATGATGTCCCGGCGGACAAGCGAGAAGAGATGCGCAAGGCTGTTGACGCCGCGAAGGCTGCGGCGGCTGCTGCCACTCCCGCGACACCCTCCGCGACAACCCCGAGCGCTACAACGACTGGAGGTTCCAAGTGACCACGGTTCCACATGACATGTCTTCTTCGCTGCCCAGCGTCCTCAAGGGCGACAATGTGCAGTTTGGCGCGGGTGCGGGTCGCGGCATGGGCACGGGGCTGCTTGCGTTCGGCGCGATTCTTGCTGCTGCAGGCATCGGGCTGGGCTTTGCGGGCGCGTTTGGCGCGAGCTTGGCACACGCTGTCGGTGCATATCTCGTCGGCGCGATGGCCGTGCTTGCGGTGTGCCTGGGTGCGACGATTTTCGTGATGATCTTTCACCTGCTGAACGCGGGTTGGACTGCGACAGTTCGTCGGCAGTTTGAGAACATCATGAGTTTCCTGCCGTTTGCTTGGCTCATGCTGCTGCCTGTCGTGATTCTTGAAATCATGAAGGATGGGCTGCTGTTCAAGTGGTTGAACAATTCGTTCGCGCACGATCCGGTGTTGCTTGAGAAGTCCACGTATTTCTTCTGGCCGGTTGGACACGATTCGACTGCGTTCCCGGCGTTCTTCGTCGGGCGCTTTGTGGTGTATGGATTGTTCTGGACGATTATCACTCGCAAGTTGCTCTCGCTGAGCTACGAGCAGGATCGCACGGGCAGTGTTGAGCCTAGCGCGAAGGCGCGGTTCACGTGTGCGTGGGCGTTGCCTCTCACGGCTTTGTCCACGGCGTTTGTCGCGTTTGACTTCCTCATGTCGCTGGACTTCAAGTTCTTCAGCACGATGTGGGGCGTGTACTACTTTGCGGGTGGTGCGTTTGCGAGCATCGCGTGCGTGAGTTTGATCTTGAACTTGCTCTTGAGCAAGGGCAAGCTCAAGGGTGTTGTCACAACTGAACACTTCCACGATCTGGGCAAGTTGCAATTCAGCTTCACGGTCTTCTGGGCGTACATCGCGTTCAGCCAGTACTTCCTGATCTGGTACGCGGCGATTCCGGAAGAAACCGCGTTCTTCCTGCATCGCAAGAGCCACGGCTGGATGACGCTGGGCATCATCTTGATGGTGGGTCACTTTGTTGTGCCCTTCCTCATCATTCTCTCGCGTCACATCAAGAAGAACCTGGGCATCATGATGCTCATGAGCCTGTTCTGCCTTGTGGTACACGTGCTGGACATGTTCTGGATCGTGCGTCCGATGGTGTATTCGAATGTTGAAGCACCGGGCAACGTGTCGGCGATCATCGACATCGTCGCGATCCTGGGCGGCGTGTTCATCTTCGCGGGATACCTCGTGCAGCGTGTCGCGGGCTCGACGCTGGTTGCGGTGCACGATCCATACATGCACGAATCGCTGGAGCACAAGAACTATGTTTGATTCTGGGGTGTAGTTTCTAGGTGTAAGCGTTATTCAGGCGTTGTCCAGCGTGCAAATCGTGCTCGCGAAAACGTTTGTGACGCGAAAAGGTTGATGTGATCGGTTTGGAACGTGAGATCGGGGCTTGAAGGTTGTTTAAAATTCGCTGACTTGCAAGCCTGAACATGGCTCGACAGTCAGATGAGTTTCTGAGGTAGAAACCATGACGGATGTGAACAAGACAATCAAGTTGCATTCGGGGTCGGGAGCCGCGGCTCATGCAGGACATGGTCATGCAGAAGCCGACGAGTGGCATCATCACGGAGCTGAAGAAGGTGCGCCGCAGGAAGAGCACCTCGCGCAGGTGAACGCGTTTGCGCTCATTAAGTGGCTCGTTGTGATCATCGCGATTGTCGTGGTCACGGTGTGGGGGCTTGCGAAGCTCACGCAGGTCGTGACAGACTCCATCGAGCGCGAGAATGAAATCAAGGTTGTGAATCTGCTCACTGATCCGGCAACGAATAGCAATTCGCGGGCGGCGGTTGAGGCGAAGGGGCAGGCCGAGTTTTCGAAGCCTGCTCACGTCCTGCCCAACGGCTCGATCGCGATTCCGCTGAACGATGCGATGAGCAAGGTGTTGACGAAGTATGAAAAGGGTCTGTCGCTGGAAGCGTCGCTTCCTCCCAAGCACGCGGCGATCAAGTGAGCAACGGTCGGTTGAAAGAGCGATGAACAGGAAGTTGTCCAACTTTGTCGGGTGTGCGAGCGTGGCGTTGTGCTGCGTGGGTGGTGTATTCGCGCAGGACACCAAGGTGATCGAGCGCGACAGCGGCGTGGATCCGATTGTCGCGGCACCCAAGAAGTTTGAAGAGGGGAACGTACCGTTCGAGGCGCGCGGGCTGGATGTTGAAGAGAAGGTTGGATTGGTGCTGCCTCTTGAGTTGCAGTTTACCGACGACAATGGCAAGTTGGTGTCGCTGGGCGATTACTTCGCAACGACTGAAAGCGCGGCTCAGGGCAAGGGCGCTGGGAAGCCCGCGGTGATGGTGATGGCATATTACGCGTGCCCGGTGGTGTGCCGAACGCTGATTGACAAGTTGGTTGGATCGCTCAATGGCGTCGACTTCAAGCCTGGCAAGGATTACAGCCTGCTGGTGTTTTCGTTCGATCCCAAGGAGCAGCTGCAAGCCGCGAAGGACGCGAAAGAGATTTACGCGTCGCAGTTCCGCGATGAGCAGGCGGGCAAGGATGGATTCCACTTTCACGTGTCGCCTGAGTTGGCGAGCCGATCTCTTGCGGATGCGCTTGGGTTCCGATACAAGTTCTTGCCAGATTCGGGCCAGTTCAGCCACCCGGTGGTTGTGTTCATCGCAACGCCTGACGGCAAGATTTCAAGATACCTGTATGGATTCGAGCAGGAACCAAAGGACCTCAAACTCGCCATCATGGAAGCCAGCGAAGGAAAACTGGTTCGCACGATCGGCGAGCGGCTGATGAACTTCTGCTACATGTATGACTCAACTCGCGGCGCGTACACGCTGTCTGCGATGCGGGTGATGCAAGTGGGGGCGGGGCTGAGCGTCGCGTTCCTCGGAAGTTTGGTCGGCGGACTGCTGCTGGTTGAACGCGTGCGAAAACGCAGAAAAGCACAGCGGAATGTTGAGCAAGTTGGAATGGTTGCGACGGGCTAAAGCGAAGACGAAGTTGAGACGGTGAAAAAGTAGTTTGAACTGTCGGCCAGCCTGATCCCTCGCGGGAGCAGGGTTTCAGGAAGACGAAAGACTGACGTATGACGAACCTGACTATGAACATCACAAGCCTGTACGCCGCGAGCGTTGCTGGCGTGGCTTCGGACTCCAACGACAGTTGGCTCACCAAGGGCTTCTGGTTCAAAACTTGGATGGGCGAGCGGACGGGTTCAGCACTCGCGCACCACACCGACTCCATGATGCTGTGGCTGTGGTGGTTCTGCGTGGTGTGGTTCGTGGGTCTGATGGGGCTGATGTTCTACTTCGTGCTGAAGTACCGGCGTCGCCCCGGGCGCATCGCTGAGCGGAGCGTGAGCCACAATTCTCAGTTGGAAATCTTCTGGACGATCATTCCGACCTTGTTCCTTGTATGGATTTTCTGGCAAGGCATGCGGGGCTACGTCGAGAAAATGGTCGCGCCGCCTAACGCGATGGAATTGAAGTTGACGGGTTACAAGTGGTCGTGGGATATGGAGTACCCGGGCGGGACAGTTGTGAATCGTGGTTCGTCCGCCGGACTTGTGGCAGAAAAGGCCGCTGAAACGATTCCGGTCTTTTATATCCCTGCCAAGACGCCGATCCGTTTGAGGATGAACAGCAACGACGTGATGCACGCGTTCTGGATTCCGAGTTTCCGCATCAAGCAGGACTTGGTGCCCAACCGCTTCACTGGCATGTACTTTGAGGCGAAGGGACTGGACACAGTCTCTCCTGACCTGATCAAGTATCATCCAAAGACGAAGGCCGAAGCAAAGTGGGATTCTCAGTATGTCGAGGGACTTGGAGGCAAGCCGTACGTCGACTACTGGATTTTCTGTGCTGAGTATTGTGGTACGGGACACTCGGAGATGGCGGGGATCATTCGAGTGGTTGATCCGGCTGATTACAAGATATGGCTGGCTGACCAAACCAATCCATTGTCACTTTCGAATTGGGAGAAGGGACAGCGAATCTATAAAGCACGCTGCTCATCGTGTCACACGATTGATGGAGCTGGCAGCACAGGTCCAACTTGGAAGAACCTGTATGGCTACGAGCACAGCTACACCGATGGCTCGAAGATTGTGGCTGACGACAACCACATTCTCGAATCGATTCGGTTGCCCAACAAGCACATTCGCGCTGATTATCCCGGTGGTGGCATGACGGCGTTCCCTGAGAACCTTGTCAGCAATCAGCAGGTTGGCTACATCATCGAATACATGAAGAAACTGTCGGACAAAGCCCCGCAGACAGAGGCGGCTCCTGCTGACGCGAAACCTGCGGATGCGAAAGCCGCGGATGCGAAGCCAGCAGAGGCTAAGCCTGCGGCTGGTGGCGGGCACTGAGTAGTTGTTGAGTTGGATGTTGGGGGGCGGGGCTCGGGGGGTTGGTTGGTTGAAGAGAAAAACACTGAAGTCTCGATCACATCGAGTTCTCAGAGATGGAGTAATGCATGGGTAGCGCGGCAGCACATTCCGGACACGCAGGCCATGGTGGAGGCGGGCACGGCCACGGCAGTTACCTTGATCCCAAGGGCGGCTTCTTCACGACGGTGATCGACTGGGCCACAACCGTGGACCACAAGAAGATCGGCGTGATGTATCTGTTCGCCATTCTGTTCATGTTCTTCCTGGGCGGGCTCGCGGCGATCGCCGTGCGCGTCGAACTGCTGGACCCGGTGCGCATCAACGCTCAAGGCGTGGTCACTGGACAGTTGTTCACGTATGGCGATGAGGGTGCCAAGACAGTCGCGGCGGGCAACGAGGTGTATAACCGCCTCTTTACGCTGCACGGCGCCATCATGGTGTTCATGGTGATCGTGCCGAGCATCCCGGCGAGCCTTGGCAACTTCTTCCTGCCCATCATGCTGGGAGCAAAGGACGTCGCGTTCCCGCGGCTGAACTTGCTGAGTTGGTACATCTACGTCATTGGTTCGATATTCGCGGTATCGTCGATCATCTTGGGGGGTGTCGATACCGGATGGACGTTCTACACACCCTATTCAACATCGACAGGCAACGAATTCGGGCGTGTTGTGTTCATGGTGATGGGGGCGTTCATTCTGGGTTTCAGTTCGATTCTGACCGGCCTCAACTTCGTCGTGACGGTGCACAAGCTTCGTGCACCGGGCATGGGCTGGTTTGATATGCCGCTCTTTGTGTGGGCCGTGTACAGCAGCGCGATCATTCAGGTGCTCGCGACTCCCGTCATCGGCATCACGCTCCTGTTGCTCAGCTTTGAACGCATCTTCCGCGTGGGTATCTTCGATCCGGCACTGGGCGGCGACCCGGTGCTCTTCCAGCACTTCTTCTGGTTCTATAGCCACCCGGTGGTGTACGTGATGATTCTGCCCGGCATGGGCATCATCAGCGACGTGCTTGCAGTCCACAGCCACAAGAAAATCTTCGGCTATCGCGCGATCGCGTTCTCGTCGCTGGGCATCGCGGCCGTGTCGTTCATCGTGTGGGGCCACCACATGTTTACCAGCATGAGCGAAGTTGCGGGCGTTGTGTTCAGCGGCCTGACGTTCTTGGTCGCAATTCCAACCGCCGTGAAGGTCTTCAACTGGATCAGCACGCTGTACAAGGGCTCGATCGCGTTGACGACGCCCATGGTGTACGCGTTGATCTTCCTGTTCCTGTTCTCGATCGGTGGCTTGACGGGCTTGCCCTTGGGCACGCTCTCCACCGACCTGCACTTGCACGACAGCTACTTCGTCGTGGCACACTTCCACTACGTGATGATGGGCGGCACGATCATGGCAATCATGGCGGGCCTGCACCACTGGTGGCCCAAGATGTTCGGCCGGATGTACAACCAGAAGTGGGCAACGACCGCCGCGATCATCGTCTTCATTGGCTTCAACCTCACGTTCTTCACGCAGTTCTTCCTGGGCACGCAGGGCATGCCCCGCCGATACGCGAGCTACATCGATGAATTCAAGATCTATCACCACATCTCAACGGGCGGCTCGCTCATCCTGCTTGTGGGCTTCCTGATGCATCTGTTCGTGTTCGCGGCGAGCCTCGCGAGCGGCAAGAAGGCTCCTCAGAACCCGTGGGGCGGCCTCACGATGGACTGGGAAACCTCCAGCCCACCCAGCGAGCACAACTTCGATCACGAGCCTCTGTGCAAGCACGGGCCGTATGACTTTGATACGACCGTGCCGCCTGGCTGGGATCCGAAGGATTATCCGATACCGGAGGAGAACCTTCGGGCGGCGAAGGCTGGAGCGCACTGAAGCAATTGGCTGAGTTGAATCGACTTTGAATTGACCTCAATCGAGTTTCCTATGACGACAATGCCATCCAACAAGCCAGGTGTCTCCGACCTGCTGCCCCTGTGGGCACGCTACCGGCACGGACATCACTGGCGGAGCAAGGACGAAGAGTTTGATGCCTGTAAATTGGGCTTCTGGCTCTTCCTCACGACCGAAGTGCTGCTGTTCGCAGGCATCTTCGTCGCGTACGCAATTTTCCGTGCGATGCACCCAGCGGCATGGGCCGAGGGCAGCAGCTATCTCGACTGGAAGATTGGCGGCGCGAACACTGTCGTGCTGCTGGTCTCCAGTTACACGATGGCGATGTCTATCTACTGCTTCCAGACCGATCGCATCAAACATGGTCAGCGTCTGCTCGCGATCACTTTCTTCTGCGGGCTGGCGTTCCTCGTCATCAAACTGGGCTTTGAGTACATGCCCAAGTGGACGGGTTACTTCTTCATGTTTGACCCGGCGTTGTCGCACTACAAGGCGAACATCGTCGAGAGCAAGGCGCTCTACGGCGGCCTGATTCAGTTCGTCGAGGGCTACGGCGGCAAGGCTCCCGGCAAGTTCTTCGCCTATCCGTTCGCAAGCGATCCCAACATGCCGCTGTGGTGGGGCGTGTACTACTCCGGCACTGCAATTCACGCAACCCACGTCGTGATCGGCATGGCGATGATCGCCCGTGCCTACGTCCGTTCATTCAAGGGTCACTATGGCTCTGGTCACTACACCTATGTCGAAATCACGGGCCTGTACTGGCACTTGGTCGACTTGGTCTGGATTTTCCTGTTCCCACTGTTGTACTTGATCCACTAAGAGGGATGCATTGGGGATTGGGCATCAGGCATTAGCAAAGAAGAAGCTAGTGAATTCAATGCCTTTTCACCAATGCCCAATGCCTAATTCCTAATGCCTTTTCCGAGTTCTCTATGACTACTCACGCTCATTCCGCTCAAAACTTTGACGAGACTGACCCGCACGGCGGGACGCCTCACACGCACGTGATCGTGCCGCCCATCACGCTGCGGCTCATCCTCGGCGCGTTGCTCGCCTTCACGGTCCTCACGGTTGCGACGGCGCAGCTTGAGTCGTGGATCATGAGCTACTTTGCGATCTCGCTGCCCGCGTGGCTCAACGTCGCGGGTGCAATGCTCATCGCCACTGTTAAAGCTGTGCTGGTCATGGCATACTTCATGCAGTTACGCTACGACAACCCGATGAACACCATCATCATGCTCTTCTGCTTCTTCGCAGTGGGGTTGTTCCTGCTGTTCACATCGCTGGACCTCTTCACGCGCGATCGCGTGTATGACTACAAAGGCACGTATGCGATCCAGGGCGGCACTTGGGGCACGGATAAGCCTCTCACGCAGGTTCGCAAGGAAGAGTTCATTAAGAAACTTGGCACTGAGATCGTTGGCGAAAAAGCCGACGACGCCGCGAAACTCGCTGCAGGCGAGAAGCGCTACAACGAACTTGGCGCAACATTGCTGCACGGTCATGGTCATCATGGCGAGCATGAAGCGACCGCAAGCACAGCGAGCCACAGCCGCGCCCTCAAAGGCATGACCGGCGCGCTCGAAGCGACTGCGGGCGGCTCGGAGCATGGCCACGATGCACATGCTGGTGAATCGCACGGCGAAGCCAAGCCCGCTGGCGCACACTGATACTGTGCCACCGACAGCGCTTTGACTGTCGGTGCAAAGTCTGCGAGTCGTCGGAAAGTCGGTGAGACTTCCGGGATCGTTGGTAATACGCCACCGACTGTCAAAGCACAATCGGTGGCACGGGTTTCTTGTCCCGATGAACCTGACTCGCCCAACATGGCTCCTGATCGCAGCCGCGTCGCTCGCGGCGATGCTGGCATGCATTTATCTCATGAGCCAGCGGATCGCTACGTTCCATCGCAACAACCCGCGGGATATCTACGCGTTTCGCCAGATCGAGGCGACGGAGTTCAAGTACGCCGGGCGTGAAGTATCTTTCCAGATGGAAGAAGTCGACGCAGCCCATGCGGAGAAGAACCGAACGCTGGGCAATGCAGGAGCGCTGATTCTGAAGTATGGCGACGAATCTGAGCGGATTCGGATTGAAATTCCCAACACGACTGCACCGGGTCGAGACAAACTGCCGGGCTTGAAGCGTCACGAAGATTGGCTCAAAGTGTTCCGCATGGCCAACACGGATGGCGAGTCGCCCGAGTCATTCCTGAAAAAACTGGATGCAGGCACCATTCCCGATCGTCTCGTCATCATCACGCGAATCCCGTTCCCCGGCAGCGATCCGGCGACCTGGGGCAACGTGTGGAAGAAAGATTGGCAGTTTGACTTCCGCGAGTTGATGCCTGATGGCACGATCAAGAAGTATGAGCGGCTCAACTATCCGACAACGCGAGGCGTACAGGAACCAAAGCCGGGCGAACTCCATGAAAACACGTGGCAATTCCAAGCCGCGTTGCAGTTGATGCCGCAGGCGGGGCAGATTGGTCCCACACACAACTTCTTCAACAATGGCATCGCGGCGGCGGGCTGGACCATGCCTGCGTCTGCATTCACGGGGCTCATTGCGACGATTTCGCTGGTGTTTGGACTTGGGCCGCAGAAACCCCGCGAGAAGGACGCGAAGCCCTTTGCACCAGCTTGAAACTTGTGGCACTCCTGGCTCATTCTTGTCGCTTGAAAGCAAGCGATCTTGAGTCGCATCCTAAACTCACATATGAACGCAGATGGCTTTGCAATTCGCTGTGGTCCCAAAGCGGTTGCGCTGGAGACGACCTTGCTTTTGCATGGCGTGCCACACGAAAGTTGCATGGGCTTGGCTGCGGAACTTGAGGCGGACGTACGAAGCAGCGGTGCAGAGCCTGCGTTGATTGGCGTCGTCGCGGGCGTTCCAACGGTGGGTATGACGCACGCCGAACTCGCGTTGATGCGCGATGCCGAAAGCGTGCCAAAGGCGAACACAAGCAATCTGGGCGTGCTCATCGCTCGCAAGAGCCACGCCGCGACCACCGTGAGTACAACGATGGAAATCGCGGCAGTCGCTGGCGTCAAAGTCTTCGCGACAGGCGGCCTTGGCGGCGTGCATCAAGGCTGGGCGACGCATCTGGATATTTCGACGGACCTTTTCGCGCTAACGCGATTCCCGGTCGCAGTCGTTGCGAGTGGTGTCAAGAGTCTGCTGGATATTCCTGCGACTCGTGAGGCGTTGGAGACGCTTGGCGTCCCGGTGATCGGTGTCGGCACTGATCGCTTCCCAGCGTTCTATCTTCGACATAGTGATGCGAAGGTTGACGCTCGAATCGATGACGTGCAAGAACTCGCTCGATTCGTGAACAGCGAAATCAAACGCACTGGCCGAGGTGTGTTGATCGCACATCCGATTCCTGAAGAGCACGAGATCGATGCACACGCGTTTGAGCGTTGGCTCATGCAGGCACGAAAGCACGCCGAAGAGCATGGAGCGAAGGGACGCGATGTGACGCCAGCGATTCTGGGTGCGTTGCATCTGATTTCGGGCGGAGCCACGCTGCGGGCGAACATCGCGCTTGTTCGTGCAAATGCACGGCTTGCTGGACGTTTGCGGGCGGCGATGGAAGTGGCTTGATCCGGCGCAGGTCCGAGATGTATTTGCGATAACTCTGTGATGGCGGGCGACAATCGCGAAAATCTTGCGGTCCGGATGAGTTTTTAACTCTGTTTACTCGCACGTTTCTCTGGTGTTTTTTGCCAGCGTCCGATACAATGTAGTACTCCGGGGTTGACCCGAGGATCGTGCCGTTTATCAGTGAGGAGCGTGTCGATGTCGATTGCCCGAAAGAGTCCTGAATGTTCGCTTACCACGATCTCCCGCTGGGCGATCACGGCGATGCTCGCGAGCGCTGGCTGTGCTGTGGCTCAGGATTCTGTTTCAACGAACGCAAACGGCGGGAATGGTTTGCCGGGCGACGCGCTTTCTGCATTCGCAACCGGACAACCCTTTCAGCGAGCCAACTTCGTTGTCGACTTGACAAACTTTGAAACGTCGTGGGGCACGCCGTTTGGCATTGGGCCAGTGCTGAAGTCTGTGAAGGTCAGTGATGGTCGGTTCAACGCGGTGAACGGTCCAAGCACGATCAGCACGACGATTCGGAGCACCTCGTTGACCTCGACGAACTATGCAAGGTGGACAATTGCCGGTGCCGGTCTCAATCCGACGCAGAACAACACAGCTGGCAATACGCCGGTTGCGTTGTCAGGAAACGTTGCGCAGTTCGGCGTTGGTGTACTCGACTTTGATGAGCAGGTCTCGGGCGCGTTGCTGGTGTTCACCAACAGCGTCAGCAGTGCAAGTGTCAGTTACGATCCTGCAAACCCCTCGCGCATCCACGTCACGCGAACTGTGTGTGCGTTGAACGGTCCCTCTGCTGCGAGCGATACAAGCCAGTTCGGTCTTGGCGGCGTCGAAGCAACCGGCAGCGTCCTGATCCGCGCTGACGGATTTCAGACTGCGAGCGCGTCGCCATTGCTCAACGACAATTATTTTTACATCACCGCACCCACGCGTCTTGAAACGACTGTCAACACCATCAGCAACGCTGGTGGAAGCAACGCGAGTAACTGGCTCGTCGTTCGGAATACGGTCACAGTCTCACCACCCGCGCTTGTGCCAGCAGATGCAGGCAATGGCGTCAGCACACTCATCGGATCCAACTTCGTTGGCGATCTGTTGGTGCGACCCGTCACAAGCACACTTTCCACAGTGAATACACATCGCCCCGGCACAACGGATCATCGCGGCGCGCCCACATTCAGCGGCGCAACGCTCTGGCCCAACACTCGCGGCTCCGGTGCGATTCTGTCACGCAGCACCGGTGGCGGCGGCAAGACCGATTCAATCAGCGTATTTGGATTGTCCACAACCAACACGATCGTGAACGCACGCACTTTGACTCTGCCCGCGAGCGTCAGCGACACCTGCGATGGTTTCAACTGGCCTATTTCAGGCGGGGATTTCAGGCAATTTGATAGTCAGGCGGCGTTCCGTGGTGGAACAGGGCCGGCTGCGATTGGCAAGGACCTTGCAGGCATGGGTTTGGTTGCTGCGACGGTGTACAACGGTTCGCAGCCTGGTGGCAACACAAACAATCCGTTCAACGCGATTGTGGTTGGGCGATTTGATCCGAACAACGCGAACGCGCCCAGTTGGACAGCCGCGGCTTGGGTGGATGGTGCGAACGATGATGGCAAGGATATTCTGGGTGACTTTGGTGTCGATGGCGCGCCGAATACGAATGACGCGGGCGAGGGTGATGGGAGTATCAATCAACTCGACGCGACGATCGGGCGGCTCGTGCCGCTCTCGAACGGGCCCAGCGGGTATGTTGGTCCGTCGCTTTCAGCGCCAGCTTTTGACAGTGCGGGCAATGTGTACTTCATAGCGAGTGTTGCGCTGAAGAAGCTCGCAGGGTCGATGGTGCTTGAAGAGCGAACGGTTGCGCTTGTGCGTGGTGTGCTGGATGCAAGCACGCCGTGTTACAGGCTAGAACTTGTGCTCGCGCAGGGCGATGTGTTTGCGGGCCAGAACTCGCAGCGCAACTACAAAGTGTCATGGCTCGGACTGGCTGATGAGGATTCGATTTCTTCGGCGAGCATGTGGTCGACGAACGTGTCATCGTCACCTTGGGCAAATGACATCGCGGCGAATGCACTCCCCGCGAGTGCGCCGCAGCACTTGGGTGGTCTTGCAGTTTCTGCTCGCGTCGTGTATGACGTGAATCAGGACGGGCAATATCAGGACCCGACTTCGCCTCAGGGCGTGCAAACATCAGTCGACGAGGCTTACAACGCGGTGCTGTATATCGGCAATGTCACGCAGATTCCCACCGGGCCGATCTGTGACTCGATTGACTTCAACAACGACACGTCTCTCTTCGATCCGCAGGACATCGACGCGTTCCTGAGCGTGTACAGCGAAGGACCGTGCGTGCCTCCAAGTGCGACGTGCAATGACATCGACTTCAATAACGATGGATCACTGTTTGATCCATGCGATATCGATGCATTCCTGCTGGTGTTCAGCGAAGGGCCGTGCACAGCGTGTGGCGTCTAAACAAGAGCCGAGGGGCGCAAGCCCCCGGCGCGATTCCCGCAACGCATGAATATCTACCAATTGCGATTGAAGTTCGGGCTTGGCTCACTCCGACGTTCGCTCGATCACTTGCACTGGTCCGCCGTGTGCAATGAGTATCTCTTGTACGCGTCACCGGTTGAAGTCACGCGTGCCACCGACTGCGGCTTTGCGCGGTCGGTGCTGGATTGGCGTGCTTGCTGACTGAATTTCAACTCGGCACCGACCGGCTTCGCCAGTCGGCGGCACAATTTTCAGCGACGGTTCGTATTAGTGTGCAACTGGTCTCGCACAACGCGCGCACTGCAAACGAGTAAGTCACGAGTAAATGTTTGCACCTTCAGTTGTGGCGACCAATGCACAATGCAAGTCCGCATCAGTCCGCAGGCAAGTTGACTGGCGGCGTCAACTGCGATGCGCTGCCCAAGCCCACTTTCGTGAGTCCCAGTTGCTGACAGATCGCGTGCAGCCGAACGACGTCTTCGTAACTGGCTTCGGGTGTAGGGTCAATCAGCACCAGCACATCAGACAATTCACGCCCAGCAACCTGCGATTGAATCGCAGCGACGGCGCTTTCGAAGATCACTGGATTCGCGTCGTTGATCGTGAGTGTTGAAGCGCCGGTTCGATCTTTGCTCACGACTAATCGCAGTTTGAGGGGCTGCTGCGACGGATCGCCTGCTCGCACCGCACCGGTCTTTGGCAAGCGTGTCGCGACGAACCATTCTGGACCCAAGATTGCCGCGGACGCCATGAAGAAAATCAGGATCACCATGACAATGTCCACCATGGGCGTCATGTTCGGGCCGGAGTGCTGTTCGTAGACAGCCGCTGCGCTGCGTTTGCGGAACGGGAGTTGGTGGCTCATGCCGAACTCCCCGAAACAATGTGCCACCGACTGCTGCTTTGAGCGGTCGGTGGTTTTGGAGTTGACCAAGATGCTTTGAAGTTCGCACCGACCGCCCAAAGCGGCAGTCGGTGGCACGAGTACGTGTTTATCACTTGCCACCTGCGCTTTCGGTAACGGTGACAAGCCGCAGCGACACCAGCCCCGCATCACGGCACGCGTTGATCACGGGCTGCACGCTTGCGTACGCGAGTCGGCGGTCGGCACGGAGGCTGACCGGCGTGTATTGCTTCGCTCCCGAGAGTTCAGGAAGTTTGGAACGCAGTGCATCGGACAACAGCGTGACCGGGGTTTCAACGCCGTCCATCACGAGGCGAGGTTGGCCGGTTGATTCATCAAGCGCAAGGTTGAGGACGATGCCTTTCTCGGGGTTCGCCTGAGACGCGGCGGATACCGGCAGCCGCACCTGCGTCTGATCGCTCGCGAGTTTGCCCACGATGAGATAAAACACAATGAGCACCATCACGACGTCAATGAGCGGCGTGACGTTGATCTTGCCGGCGGGGGCGTGGTGATGGTGGGGGCGGTGACGCACGTTCCGGTTAGCGTGACTGCAACTGCTCCGCCCCGATCCCCTGCCCAAGACTGTGCGTGCGCATCGTCCTCTTCTGCAATTCCAACTCAGGCGTGATCTTCTCGAACACGTAGTCGAAGATGTCGTTCGTGGTCGGCTTCTCGATGCCCTCGGCAGCCTTCACGACTTCCGTCACCATCGTCGCCGCCTGTTGATCGATCGCGGCTTGCTGGGCGTCGTTCCAGAGATTGCGGTCGGTGAGGTACTTGCGGAGGCGGATGATCGGGTCCTTGCCGCGCCAGGCTTCGACTTCTTTTTCATCGCGATAGCGACGCGCATCGTCGGCTGTCGTGTGGTCGGCGAGGCGGTAGGTTACGGCTTCGATGAAGCTCGGGCCGCCACCTTGCACTGCACGGTTGCGGGCTTCCTTCACGGCGCGGTACACGGCGAAGAGATCGTTGCCGTCAACCTGCATTGTGGGCATGCCGTAGGCGATTGCTTTCTGCGCGATCGTCTCACTCGCCGTTTGCGTTTCGCGCGGGACTGAAATTGCCCAGTGATTGTTCTGGCAGAAGAAAATCGTCGGCGTCTGGAATGACGCTGCGAAGTTCATCGCTTCGTGTACGTCGCCTTCGCTCGTCGCGCCGTCGCCAAAGTACGTGCATGCGACTGCCTGCTCCTTGCGCATCTTGATCGCCCACGAGATGCCCACCGCGTGCAGCGGCTGCGTGCCGATGGGAATGCACAGAGGCGTTTGCTTCACGCCCTTGGGAATCTGATTGCCGCGCTCGTCGCCCATCCAGTGCAGCAGGATGTAGTGCATGGGCAAGCCGTGCATCCACAGTGCCGCGTTTTCGCGATAGCAGGGCACGAGCCAGTCAGTGCCTCGCTCGAGTGCGAACGCACTGCCAATCGCCGCGGCTTCCTGACCCTTGTTCTGCGGATACGTCCCCATGCGGCCTGAACGCTGGAGCTTGAAGGCGATCTCGTCGAGCGCCCTGCACTTGGTCATGTACTGAAACAGTTCGACAACGTCCGAGTCCTTGAGCACAGGCGACCCGTCAGGCCACTTGGCGAGTTTTTCGTCAAGAACTGCGTTCTCGTCGAGAATCTGGAGGTGGTCGATGTTTGCGGTGTAGGCGGTACGGATGGGCATGAGTTATCGTAGTGGAGCAAGAGCCGAGGGGCGCGAGCCCCCGGGAACGCAGCCCTCAAAAACGCCCATAAGCCGCGGCTCTTGATTGTGCCCCAACCCTCGCTATCCTTGTCTCCCCACGGGCCAATCCTGTGGGTGTCGGCTGGGTAGCTCAGTTGGTAGAGCACCGCATTGAAAATGCGGGTGTCGCCGGTTCAAGTCCGGCCCCAGCCATTTGGAGAAGGCGAAAATCTAGAAAGCGAAAAGCGAAAATGAAGAAACGCGCCGAGGTTCGGCGCGTTTTTCTTATTTTCGCTTTTCGCTTTGTCGATTTTCGCTTTTCTTCACCCTTGCTTCACAGTTGCCCGACCCACGCTCACATACGTGAACCCCTGCTTCTGCATATCCGTCAGGCGGTACAGGTTTCGGCCGTCGAAGATCACCGGCTTCTTCATCAGGCTCTTGAGCTTGTCGAAGTCGGGGCTCTTGAATTCGTCCCAGTCGGTACTGATGACGAGAGCGTCAGCGTCCTTCACGGCGTCGTACATGTTGTCGACGATCTTCGCTGTCGGGCCGAGTTCTTCTTTGGCGTTCTCGTTCGCGACCGGGTCATAGCCCACGCACGTTGCGCCGTAGCCGTTGGCTTTGCGGATGAGCGTGAGAGCTGGGGCTTCGCGGATGTCGTCGGTCTTGGGTTTGAAGGCAATGCCCCAGAAGGCGATCTTCTTGCCTTGGAGACCTGCGACGCCGCCACCGATGCCGGTCTTGCCGCCAAAGTGTGCGGTGATTTTGTCAAAGAAGCGATCGCGCTGTTTTTGGTTGACTGCGTGCACGCTCTTGCTGAGTGTGGCTTCGATGCCGCACTTGTCGCCCATCATGATGCACGCGAGTGTGTCCTTGGGGAAGCATGAGCCGCCGTAGCCCAGCCCCGGGTAGAGGAATGCGTTGCCGATGCGCTTGTCGCTGCACATGCCTTCGCGGACGCGGTTGATATCCGCGCCGTAGGCTTCGCAGAGGTTCGCCATTTCGTTGATGAACGAAATCTTGGTCGCGAGGAAGTTGTTCGCGCAGTACTTGACCATTTCGGCGCTGGGAACATCCATCAGGTAGATCGGATGACCGTTGCGGACGAACGGGTCGTACAAACGCTTGAACGCTTCGCCCACTGATTCGTCTTCGATGCCCACAACAACGCGGTCAGGCTTCATGAAGTCGTCAATCGCCGCGCCTTCTTTCAGGAACTCTGGATTGTCGGCGACCTTGAACGGAATGCTGGGGCCAACGCGAGCGCGGATGCGATCACGCACAGCCATCGTCGTGCCCACGGGCACGGTGCTCTTCATGACGACGACTTTGGTCTTCTGCGAGGGTCCAAGTTCCTTCAGCATGTCGGCGATGTCGTCCGCTGCGGCGAACACGTACTTGAGGTCGGTCTGGCCATGCTCGCCAGTGGGGGTGCCGACGCAGATGAAAATCATCTCCGCATCGCGGTACGCGGCCTTCTTGTCCAGCGTGTAATGCAGGCGGCCCGCCTTGTCGTTGTGGGCCATCATCTCTTCGAGGCCTGGCTCATAGATCGGGCAGACGCCCTTCTTGAGCTTCTCGATCTTGCGAGGATCAACGTCGAGGCAGGTGACGTCATTGCCAGTATTCGCGAAGCAGACGCCCGTGACAAGACCAACATACCCCGTGCCGACCATCGTGAGTTTCATTGCTAAGTCTCCAAACAAAATCCGAAACTGCCCCGAGGTAGTAGAAGGGGCGGAGTATAACGCGACAACGCCGCGTGAGGCAGCGGTACGAGTTGGTATCGGACAAAGTTTGGCGGGGGTGAAGGGAAAGGCAATGGGGGCTGGGCACTAGGCACTGGCAAAAGTACCGTTTGGATCGCGGTGCACCTTTGCCAGTGCCCAGTCCCCAGCCCCCAGTGCCTCCCACCTCCCTACCTTCCGCCCCTATGCCACAGAAACGCAGGACGCGCAAGAAGTTGCCTCAACTCACGGCGAAGAACTCTGACAAGTTCGAGTTATACATAAACGCCGTTCAAAGCCCGGATCACGAAATCGACTTCGTCACGAAGGAATTCGCGAAGATTCGGTCAAGGCCCCTCCGCTTCGTTCGAGAAGACTTCTGCGGCACGGCGATCTCCGCCTGCGAATTCGTGAAGCGTCATCGCGAGAACCATGCAGTCGCGCTCGATCTCGACAAGCCCACGCTCGCGTGGGGCATGAAGAACAATGTCGCGAAGCTCGACGCTGAAGGCCAGAAGCGAATCAAGCTGCTGCCTCGCAATGTCCTGACGCCCGGCGTGGACGCGATGGGCGTCGACGCCGTGCTCGCGATGAACTTCAGTTACTGGATATTCGAAACGCGCGAGTTGATGCTCAACTACTTCCGCGTCGTATGCAAGTCACTCGTCAAGGACGGCGTGTTTTTCATGGACGTGCATGGCGGATATGAGTCCACAAAAGAAATGACCGAACGCACCAAGCGCTACGCGGGCAGCGGTCGCTGGTTCAAGTATGTGTGGGAGCAGAAGTCGTTCGATCCGCTTTCAAATCACGCCGAATGCAGAATTCACTTCGAGTTCGAAAAAGGCCCGGCGATGAAGGACGCGTTCACGTATCACTGGCGCGTCTGGAGCGTCCCCGAACTGCGCGAACTGCTCACCGAAGCCGGCTTCAAGAGCGTGACGGTCTACCTCGAAGGCGACGACGGCAAGGGAGGCGGCAACGGCGTCTTCCGACCCAAGTCCAAAGGCGACGCCGACGCAAGTTTTATCGCGTACATGGTCGCGGTGAAGTGAGAACGCGCATTGTCTGGCTCACGTGCCACCGACTGCGGCTTTGCGCGGTCGGCGCGAATGTGCAACAAGCACTCGTGTCACTGTGCACTCTCGAGTGCCATAGCACAAGCAATAGCGCGTGGAGTGATGCGCGTGTGCGATAATGAAGTCTCTCGTGAAACGGCACCGACCGCTCAAAGCAGCAGTCGGTGGCACGTCACGATCCATACGCGCCGGTCGGTTCTCCCACCTTGTACAACGCCAGCGTATTGCTCGCCTTCGCGTGCCCAAGCGGGCGACCCGCGACGATGACGACAAAGTCGCCGCGTTTCGCGATGCATCGGCTTTGCAGATATTGATCGACCGCGACGTTCCAATCGCTCAGCGTGCCTTTGCCGGGTGGATCACAGCACACCGGAATCACGCAGCGCAGCAACGCCATACGACGAGCCGTCGCCGCGTCGCTGGAATACGCGACGATTTGCGTGTGAAAAGCGTTCTTCGAGAGATAGCGAGCCGTGCCGCCATACTGGCTCCAGCAGACAACTGCTGTTGCATTTGTTTCTTTCGCCGCGATCCACGCGCTGTGCGCGAGTGCGGCGGTCATGCGGTGGGCGTCTGAATATTGGTTCGGCGGTGCGTAATCGGCGTTTGATTCGCGAAGTTGCTGCTCTGCGGCGGAGATGATGCGAGCCATCGTTTCGACGACCAGCACCGGATGCTTGCCAGTCGCGGTTTCCGCGCTCAGCATGACTGCGTCTGCGCCGTCAAAGATCGCATTGGCAACGTCGCTCGCTTCGGCGCGAGTCGGGCTGGAATTCTCGATCATTGTTTCCAGCATCTGAGTCGCAACGATGCAGGGCTTGCCGCGGCGACGGCATGACTCAACGATGCGTTTCTGCACGATTGGCACCTGCGCGATATCCATTTCGACGCCCAGATCGCCTCGCGCGACCATTACTGCGTCTGATGCATCGATGATCGCATCAAGATTCGCAACTGCCTGCGGCATTTCGATCTTCGACACGATCGGAATCCACGCGGGATCGCCCTTGGGCGTGCGTGATGACTCGATTCGTGACTTGAGATCGCGTACTTCGTCAGCGTTGCGAACGAAGGACAACGCGAGGAAGTCAAGTTCGTTTTCAACTGCCCACGCAACGCACTTGAGGTCCTGATCCGTGATAGCGGACGCAGAGAGATCACTCTGCGGAACGTTAATGCCTTTCTTGCTGCTGATGGTGCCACCCACGCGGACTCGGCAGCGAAGTTCGCCCTTCTCGCGATCTCGATCGACCGCGAGCAAGCGAATTGCACCGTCATTGATGAGCACGCGATGGCCCGGCAGCACTTCGCTCACGAGCGGCTGATACGTGACGGGCAGCACAAGTTCCTTGACTGGTTCTTTCGGTACCTTGTGTCCCGCTTCGGCTTTGGCTTCGCTGGGGCGATAGAACGCCTCGACGATGCCCGCCTTGAACACGATGTCTTCGCCCGCGCGAACGTCCACTTGCCCGCCGCCGCTCGCGGCGATCTTGCCAATGCTCGCGGGGATGATGCCGACGCGAATTTTGGGGCCTTGAAGATCTCCCAGGCACGCGACCTCAACGCCCATCTCCTTCGCAACTTTGCGCACGCTCGCGAGACGCTTGGAGTGCGTCACGAGATCGCCATGCGAGAAGTTGAAACGGAAGACGCACACGCCCGCCTCGATGAGCCTGCGGATGACCTCGGGCGATTCGCTCGCAGGGCCAATCGTCGCGACGATGCTCGCAAGAATGTTCGGCGCGAGCACGTCGGTCACGCCCGTGTCGGTTGATGGCGAGAGGCGTTGTGCGTTATTGATGTTCATAGGTGGCGCGGCAAAGGTAGTCATACCGCGTGACTATCGGTCGTTTTTCAATTGCAATGGAGGCTGTTTTCAGGAGTTACGCGATGTCATGGAATCACGTGCAACAGTGTTATCAAGGCTATTACGCACGATTCGCAAGCAAGAATCGATCCAGCCCGTCCTGATCTTTTAGGATTTTCGCGTCCTTGAGCAACGGATTTCGCTGGGCCAGCGACAAAACGACTGCGGCGTTCGCCGTCGCGACTTCGATCATCAATTGACCGTTCGCTTTGAGCAGTTCGGGGGCGTGCTCAATGATCGGTGCGACCAACCGCATGCCGTCGCTGCCGCCGCGGAGGGCGACGTGGGGTTCGTGCATAAAGACGTTCTTGTCGACCTGACCCTTGCCCTCGTTGTCGGGCCATTCGCTGTCCGGGATGTACGGCGGATTCGCGACGATGTAGTCAAGGGTGTTTGGCCCTGACGTTGGCGGAAAGTTGCGGAGTGGCGCAAGCAGATCGCCCTGCAGAAAGTCGATACGTGCGGAAACTTCATGGCGAGAGGCGTTTTCCTTCGCGAGGTCCAGCGCGTCCTGGCTGATATCCGTCGCAACAGCCCGCGCGCCCGGCAGATTCTTCATCAGCGCAATTGCAATCGGACCACTGCCCGTGCAGATGTCCGCGATGAGAAGTCCCTCACCTCGCGTCGTGCCCGAACTGTGCGCAGGGCCATGAAGAGCGCGATGGTGCTGGAGCACGTGCTCGACGATGGTCTGCGTGCACGGACGCGGGATCAGCGCTCGCTTATCGCTCTTGAACGGCAACCCAAAGAACCACGCCTCACCCACAAGATATTGCACAGGCTCGTGACGCAGCGCACGCGTGACAAGATTCCGCAGCGTGTCACGCTCAAGCGGACTCGCCGGGCGATCTGGGTCTAGATATAACTTCAAGCGATCCACACCCAGCACGTGTGCGATGAGTAACTCAGCCAACAATCGAGGCGAATCCAAGTCCTGCTTGGTGAACGCGTCGGCCATCCATGCAAGCAGCGAGCGAGTCGTCCAGGTTTTTGTTGCGGCTTCGGGCATGAGGGCAACGATTGTATGTAATCGCTGCGATATTGGTGACAACTTACTTTATTTCAATCGAGGGTTCGTCTGAATGTTTCGCGACGGCTTTGCGATCAACTTCATCCAGCCAGTCGCTGTAGGAACGCTTGTTTTCTTCCGGAGCCAACTCGATGGCCTTCGCCTTGTGCTCGCGAGCCTTCTCAAAGTCGCCCAGCATGAAGAAAATCTGAGCCATACCAACGTGACGATTGGGTTTCGTGGGATCGCCCGCTGCATAGACCGCATCTGCGACATCGAGCGCGAGTTGGCGATCAAGATTCTTCACGTTGACCTCAGGGCTCAGCAAAGGCATGATGACTTCCATCATCTTTGACGAATCCTTCTTCGCCTTCGCTTCCTCGAGCATCGCCCTGCCAATCGGATACGCCTTGTCTTCATTGCCCGTTGCAAACAGCGTGTAGTATCGCTCGCCTTCGCTCATCTTGACAAAGTGCGGATACTTCTTGCACGCAGCGTCCCACGCCTTTTCACCATCTTCAAAGCTCGTCTTGTACGCGCCGAGCACCGCTTCAAATTCCTTGCGGGCTTCGTTGATCTTCCTGGGGCCTTCGGTCACGCTCCACGATCCATCGAGCACCATCGGAATCACCGCGTCGAGCGCGATTGGGTGACCGATCCACGCGATCGTGCCCGTGCCGTCAACGAGAAACGCACATGGAATGCCATTGCGAGCCGCGGCTTTCATCCACTTGTCAGCCATGAACATCGAACCGCCGTCGTACGCAACGGTGTACGCCATCTTGTCGCCCTGATCCGCGACAAACTGCTTGACGCGTTCGAGTGTTTCGGCTGTGTACTTCTCACGCTCTTCCCACACGTTCACGCCGATGAACTTCACCTTGTCCTTGTACTCCGATTGCAACTCAGACATGTGAGGCATCATCGCGACGCACGGCCCGCACCAGGTCGCCCAGAATTCAACGACGTAGACCTGTCCTGCCTTCAACTCAGCGATCGCATCGCCCTTCACAAACGTCTCGACCTTGAACTCGGGAGCCTTGTTGCCAGCAACAAGTGCCGGTGCAGGCTTCGCAGGCGCGGCGGGGGCGGGGGCGGGCGCGGGGGCGTCTGCGGGCTTGGCATCTTGCAACGCGAGAGGGCCGGCGAGAAGAGCGATGAGGGGAAGCGTGAGCATGGCGAAGCGTAGGACGAAGAGCCAAGTCGCGATCCCTCACCAAACACGTGCCATCAATCTGGCGTGCTTTGAGTGAATGCCATTCAGTGAGCGCTGCGACATCAGGCCGAAGGCCTCGACGTTTGTAGCCGGGGCGTGGAGCGAGGCTTTGCGAGCGACACCCCCGGACGCGTGTGCCGTCGCGAGTGCAGTCTGAAAGACTGCTCGTAGTACCTGTGAAATTGAAGATGTGCACGAGCAGACATTCGGACTGCGGAGCGTTCTCGCGATCGATCCGGGGGTGTCGTCGCACCCCCCGCAGCCTCCTCCATCCCCGGCTACAGACTTCCACGCCTTCAGCGTGAAAACTCGGCGTGAATGTCCTTATTTGAATGGCATTCCCTGCTTTGAGTCCAGATTGATGGAGCACGCATTTGTCGCTACTTCCCTTCAAACCAAGTCCTGCCAACATTCGAGTCCGCTTTCAGCGGCACCGACAACTTCATCGCGTTCTGCATCTCCGCCACCACAAACGAACGCACGGCGGGCGCGTCAGCTTCATCGCACTCAAACACAAGTTCGTCATGAATCTGCAGCAGCATCAGAAACTGAGGCAGGTCGCCAAACTGCTGAAGGTCCATGGTTCCAAATGTCGCGCCGCCGTCACTCTTCTTTTGCCATTTGGCATGTTTGCCATCAGCCCAAATCCGTCCCGCATCTCGATACACATTCACCATCGCAAGTTTGATCAAGTCCGCCGCACTACCTTGCACAACCGAGTTGATCGCGAGTCGTTCCGCGAGCGCACGCTTGCTCGGGTTCGTCGATTCAATGTCCGGTATCGGCCGACGCCGACCCAGAATCGTGCTGACGTATCCGTGCGCCTTTGCTTGCTCAACACACTCTTGCAGAAACGTCGTGATGCCAGCGAAGCGGCGTTTGTACCCCGTGATGATCTCATCAGCCTTCTTGTTATCGATCTTCAAACGTCGCGCAAGTCCAAACGCCGTGATGCCGTACACGATGCCAAAGTTCACCATCTTCGCCCCGCTGCGTTCCTCGCGTGTCACGTCCTTCGGGTCTTTGCCTGCGATCTGAGCCGCGACTGCGGTGTGAATATCCGCATCGTTCATGAACGCTTCAATCAGTGCCGGATCGCGAGACAGATGCGCAAGCAATCGCAACTCAATCTGCGAATAGTCCGCCGTGACAAGAATGCGACCCTTCGGCGCGACAAACGCCCTTCGAATATCTCGCCCAACTTCCGTGCGGATCGGAATGTTCTGCAAGTTGGGATCACTGCTCGCAAGCCGCCCAGTCGCGGCGACTGTCTGATGAAAACTGCTGTGAATCCGGCCCGTCTGCGGATGAATCGCATCCTTGAGCGCGACGAGATATGTCGATACCAACTTTGACAGTTGGCGATACTCAAGAATCAAAGAGGGAATGGGAGTCGTGATGCGATCGTCGCTCGCGAGGTCTTCAAGCACTTCCGCATCCGTGCTAAAACCCGTCTTGGTGCGCTTTGTACCTTTTAGTCCAAGGCCCGCGCCGCCCGGCGCATCAATGTCATCCGGCTTGTTGAACAACGCCGCCGCAAGTTGCTTCGGACTATCCGGATCAAACGTCCTGCCAATCGCCTTTTTCGCTTCCGCACTGATCGTGCTAAGCAAGTCGTCGATCTTCTTCTGTAGCCGCGACCTCTGGTTGTCCAGTTCCTTCGCGTCAACCGCAATACCGTTCCATTCCAATTCCGCAAGCACTTCGACCAGCGGCATCTCGACATTTTCAAACAGCGGCATCAACTCCATCGCCTTGAGTTGCGGGTGCAGCACCGCTCGCAGTTGCAACGCGACATCCGCGTCCTCCGCGGCGTACTCCGTGGCTTGTTCAAGGCCCAGCGTGTCGAACGTCCGCATCTCTTTCCCGCTGCCCAGCAATTCGTGCAGTGAAATGTTGGTGCGATTGAGAAGTGCGAGTGCGAGAGCGTCGAGCGAGTGCGACGAGCGCGAAGCGTCAATCAAGTAACTCGCAACCATCGAATCAAATGTCACGCCGCGAAGTTGCACGCCTTGTGCCCGAAAAATCAGCATATCAAACTTGAGATTGTGTCCGCACTTTGCGATTCCCGCGTCTTCGAGGACAGGTCGAAGTTCATTCAGCACCGTTTCCGTAGTCAGGTGCTTCTCCGGCGTAGGTGTGCGCGTCGGTATGTACACGCCGCTGCCAACCTTCGTCGAAATCGAAATCCCACACAACTTCGCATCGCGAGGCGACAAGCTCGTCGTCTCAGTATCAATCGCAAAAATCTCAGCAGCACGTAGTTCGTTGACAAGTTCCTTGAGCTGCACCAACGTCGTAATCGCGTGATACTTCCCTGACTGTGCCTGCCTCACCTGCATCGGTGCAGTTTGAGCAAACAATCCGCCCGGCATGACAAATTCATTGTCCACGCTCCCGCTTTGCTTCTTCGCCGTTTTCGCTTTCGGGGCTTCGCGCGTCGACGAAGCATCCGAAGTATTGAAAAGCGAAATCGGCATGTTCTCGCCGGGCGCCGGTGTGCTCGCTGGGTCGGCCGATGTGCCAATCAGTTTCCGCACCTCATCCTGATATCGATTGAAACCCAATTCCTTGCAAATCGGAATCAGCTTCTCAACGTGGAACTTCTCCACTCGCGCCGATTCCAGATCAAACTCGACCGGCACATCGTTCCGCAGCGTGATCAACTGCTTCGACAGTCCAAGATGCTTCATCGCCTCGCGAAGTTTCTCGCCCCGCTTGCCCTTGATCTCGTCCGCCCTCGCAAGCAGCGCGTCCAGCGTGCCGTACTCCTTGATGAGCATCGCGGCGGTTTTGTCGCCCACTCCATCCACGCCCGGCACGTTGTCGCTGGTGTCGCCCATCAACGTCAGCATGTCAATCACTTGATCAGGCCGCAAGCCGGTTTCTTCGAGCAGAGTCTGCTGTGTGAAAGCCGTGTCTGTATGCACGTCAAACAACTCAACGCATGATCGCGGAGAAGCGGAGAGATGCGGAGAAACGCGGGGAGAATTCTGTGTGTGCGAGTTTGTGTTCTCACTCTGCACCTTCTCCGCGTTTCTCTGTTTGTCTCCGCCCCCTCCGCGATCATCTTCACCAACCAGCAACTGCTTGAGGTCCTTGTCTTTGCTGATCATGCGAATGCAAAGATCAGGCCGTGTTTTCCGCATTTGATGCACAAGCGTCGCAAAGACATCATCCGCCTCAAAGCCTTCCGCGCCGATGATCGGAACGCCCACATCTTTCAGCATCGCAAGACACCGCTCCACCTGCGGCTCCAAGTCCTCTGGCGGCTCTTTGCGAGTCGCCTTGTAGTCGGGATACAACTGACTTCGAAACGTGCCGCGATCACCGCCGACATCGAGCGCAAGCGCGATGTACGTTGGCCTGCCGCCCCACGCCTGCATCGCAACGCCTTCGCCCTTGAGCAACTTGAGCAGCATGCCCACGAACGCGAACGACATGTTCGTCGGTTCCTTCGTCACCGGACTCGTCATGGGCGTACGAATCGCGTGATAGCAGCGAAAAAACTGGGCGTAGCCATCGATGAGGTAGAGCGTCGGGCGTTGTTGCGTTTCAGCGGGCATGCAGCATTCTTGCCTCATACTGTCCAGCGTGACTGAAAAAACGGTCAAGACTTGGGAGTGGATGCCGAAGCGGCATGAAGCCGCGCTGGGCTTGCGGTTGGTTGCGTTGTGCATCGCCGGTCACTTCACGCCGACCGTCGTTTATTGGCTGTACTGTTTTGGCGAGGCATTTGTTGCGAACACGCAAAGACGCGATGGCGTGCTGGGTGTCATCGATGGGTTTGGCAAAGCAACTTGGCGAATGGCGAACGCGAGTGACTTGTATCGCAGCGGCGGCATCTTTGTCTTTTGCGTCGTGATCGTGGCTGCCTGGTGTGGCTTCATTGCATTTTCAGATCGCGGCGTGCCGCAATGTTTGCTCAGGAGGTGTCCTCGTGGTTGATCGCAGATGGGTACCGCTGGGAATTCGCATCGTGGGCTTGTACTTCGTCGGTGCAAGCCTGCAGGGGATACTCCGGGCACTTGGTGAGGTCGCCAAGTGGTACCAGTTTTCCAAAGGCACCGAGAACCCCGAATCAATCTGGCCCTTCATCGCGATCGCCGTTGCGTCACTCGTGCAACTGTTGCTCGGGGTCGCGCTGCTCGTGAAGGCGACGTCGCTCGCGAGACGCTGGGTTGGCGATGCAAACAAGAAGTGTCCAGCATGTTTGGCTGACGCGAGCCAGTCGCAGGGCGGCACGTGCACTCACTGCGGAGCGATGATCAAACCCGCCTCTAACACGTAAGTTCAAGCCCATCCCACGCCAAAAACATCCCCTCCGGCAACCTCTCCTGCGTTTCCGCATGAGGCAGTTCATGTGCCATGTGCACAAAGTACGTCCGCTCGGCCCCAACCTCACCCGCGATATTGACCGCCTCCTCCAGCGTGAGATGCGTCGGATGTTTGCGATCTCGCAAGCAGTCGAGCACCAACGTCTTCAATCCCCGCAGCCGCGACCACGACTGCGGGGGCACGGCGGAGATATCAGTGCAATAAGCGAGCGGGAGAAGAGACGAAGAGACAGAGAGACGAAGAGACGAAGTTGAAGTCGTGTCATCAATCTTCACTTCGTCTCTTCGTCTCTCCTTCTCTTCGTCTCTCGCCTCATCAATCCGCCATCCCAGCACCGGCAACTTGCCATGCAGCAACGGAATGGGCGTGAATCGCAACCCAAATCGTTCCACCGCGAGTCCTTGTTCAATCGCATGCGCTGGAACGCGGTGGGGGATCAGTGTCGCAACGAAACTGTCGTTGACATTCTTGTCTCGCTCGAAGATGTGTTTGTACACGCGTTCGAGCGAATCCATCGTGTGGTCGTCGGCGAAGATGTCGATCGGTGAACGCATCACCGCGTTGAACCGCCGCACTTCATCGAGCCCGAAAATGTGATCCACATGATTGTGCGTGAAGAAAATGCCATCGCATCGTTGCAAGTTCGCCCTCAGTGCCTGCTCACGCAGATCAGGCCCCGCATCAAGCAGAATGATTCTTTCTTGCCCCGAAGAATCGTTGAATCTAATCGCCGCGCTTGTACGAAGACGTTTGTCTCGCGGGTCTGAACTCGTGCAAACCGGACACGAGCAGCCGATCATCGGGATTCCGGCGGACGTACCTGTGCCCAGGAACTGAAAACGCATGACAGAGCGTATCGCGCCGAAACCAAACGGGTTATCCGGCATCAAAGTAGCAAGTTGAATTGCATGCTTTGCGAGCGGAATTTCGCGACGATCCCATGAACATGACTTCCAAACCGCCATCAAATCTCCTACGGTCTGTGCCCGACGCAATCGCGACGTCTTCGCAAGCGCCCGTGGAAGTGGAACCGATCATGCCCGTGCGATCAAGCAAGAAATCAAGTCCGAAGAAGTCCCCTTCGCTCAGCAGCGAGTCGCACCACAAGCCAACCGAAAAGTCGGCGATGAAAGACGTGCAATCATCGCAGGATGCTCGCCGCGTCGCGATCGATCGCGTGGGCGTGAAGGATGTTGTCTATCCGCTCACCCTTCGCACAAAGGACGGCGGCACGCAAAGCACAGTCGCAAAGATCAACATGTACGTCGCGCTGCCTCACCACCAAAAAGGCACGCACATGAGCCGGTTCCTGGAAGTGCTCAACGCCGAAACCAGCGAACCCCTCACGCCAGAACGCATCCCGAAGGTGACAAGCGCAATCTGCGAACGCCTCAACGCCGAAAAGGCACACTTCTCTTGCACGTTCACGTACTTCATCAAAAAGCCCGCGCCCGTCACCGGCACGCCAGGCCTGATGGACTACGAAGTGACCTTTGAATGCACGGCGAACGGCGAAACCGACTTCACGATGAAGGTTGCCGCTCCCGCAGCGAGTTTGTGCCCGTGCAGCAAGGAGATCAGCGAATACGGCGCGCACAATCAGCGCTGCCGCATCGAAGCGAAGGTTCGCTTCAAAGGCCGCCTCTGGATCGAAGACCTCGTCGAAGTCTTGGAGAAAGCTGCGAGCTGCCCCGTCTTCGCCGTCCTCAAGCGCCCCGACGAAAAGTTCGTCACCGAAGCCGCGTACGACAACCCCAAGTTCGTCGAAGACATCATCCGCGATCTCGCCGTGTCTCTTGAAAAACACAAGCAGATCGAAAGCTACGAGATCTCCTCCGAGAACTTCGAAAGCATCCACAACCACAACGCCTACGCCGAAATCTCACGCGACAAGCGTGACTAATACGAACCCCACGCGCGAGCGTGGGCGAACGTCACAGTGTTTCGACTGCGCTTTGTGCATCAGCCCACACTCGCGCGTGGAGTTCGTCAAACACCCCGCAACTTCGCATGCATCCACGCACACACGACCAGCGCATGATGAATATGCCCGCGCTGGATCAATCCATCAATCTCATGCAGCGGCATCAGCCGCACCGCGATTTCCTCGTTCCCGTCCAACTCCTGTTTGTGATTGAGTTCGCAGTCGGTCACAAGAACGCTATGAACGTGATTGTTGAAGATCGCCGGGTTTGAGGACACAGTCCCGATGATGCCCTGGTTCTTGCCGCTGTACCCAGTCTCCTCGACCAGTTCCCGCTCACCCGCCTTCGCCGCATCTTCGCCCGGCTCGACGATGCCGCCCGGAAATTCGAGCGTGACTTCCCCCAACCCATGCCGAAACTGCTCGATCAGCACCACGTGCCGATCCTTCGTCACCGCAACCACGTTGCACCAATCACTCGCATCAAGATACACATAGTGTCCCGCCTTCTTCGAGTTCGTCGGTGAGTCGCACCATCGCTCCTTCAACGTCATGACGCGGGTCGTCGCAAGCGTGCGAGTCGGCCACATGTGCCAAGGTTTGACGAGCGAGTGAAGTTGAGAGTGTGACATCGTTGGATAACCCAGACTGCTGTTTGTAAACGAAAACGACCCACAGCACGTGGGTCGTGAATGAGGCTTGATTGTTGCACGCAGCACCAGCGATATCCGACTTCAGCTTCACATCACAAACATACGACAACGCCAGCAATCCCGGGCAGAAATCCCTCTCCGTGCCCTCCGCGTCCTCCGTGGTAAAAAGCCACTAAGGAAACGGACTTACGCCTTCGGCGCAATACTCGCCACATGCACATCCTTGAGCTGATCCGCTGGAACAAAGCTCGGTGCCTTGGTCATCAGGTCGCTGCCGATCTGCGTCTTCGGGAACGCGATCACGTCACGAATGTTGTCCGTGCCGATGAAGTTCATGACGAGGCGGTCGAGGCCAAACGCAATCCCCGCGTGAGGCGGCGCGCCGTATGACAACGCTTCGAGCAAGAACGAGAACTTCTCCTTCGCGCTCTCGGGCGTCATGCCCAGCAACTTGAAGACCTTGCTCTGCACGGCTTGATCGTGAATACGCACGCTGCCGCCCGCGATTTCCTGGCCATTGAGCACAATGTCATAGCCCGCGCTCACGATGCCTTCGATCGTGACTTCGTCGTCAACGTCAGCATTCAAAAACGCCTGCATCTGGTCATCGCGAGGCGACGTGAACGGATGGTGCATCGCGACCCACTTCCCCGTTTCCTTGTTCTTTTCAAACATCGGGAAGTCGACAACCCACAGGAAGTTCCACGGTCCGCCTTCTGCGCCAGGCTTGGGCACGATGCCCATGTCACGCGCGGTCTTCTGACGCAGTTCGCCAATCGCCTTCGTCGCGATGGAATACGTGTCCGCGACAAAAAGAACCGTGTCACCAATCTGGCAGTTGAGCAGCGCGAGGAACTCCGCCTTCAGCGGCTCCAAAAACTTCGCGATGCCCGTATCAAGTTTCGGCGAACCATCTTCGCCCTTAATGATCTTCACGACCGCAACACCACCCGCACCAAAGCCCTTGACGAACTCGGTGTAGCCATCGGTGATCTTGCGCGTCAGCTTCTCCGCGCCGCCCGGCACGCGCATCGCCTTCACAACGCCCTTCTTGCTGTAGTACTTGGGCCGATCCTTGCCTTTTTCGAGCACGCTCTTGAACACGCCGAAATCCATCTTCCCAGCAAACTCGCTGATGTCCTTGATGCGCAGGTCATACCGCGTGTCGGGTCGGTCGATGCCGTAGTCCTCCATCGCAGTGCGATAGTCCATGCGCTGAATCGCCGGCACATCCACGCCCGCAATGTCCTTCCACAAGCGGCGCACAAATCCTTCCATCATCTCCATGATCTGATCGCGCCGAACAAACGACATCTCCAAGTCGATCTGCGTGAATTCCGACTGCCGATCCGCACGCGGGTCCTCATCGCGGAAGCAGCGGCAAATCTGCATATACCGATCGCACCCGCTCACCATCAAAATCTGCTTGAAAAGCTGAGGTGACTGAGGCAACGCGTAAAACGTTCCCGGCACGTGTCGGCTGGGCACAAGGAACTCACGCGCACCTTCAGGCGTGCTCTTGTAGAGGATGGGCGTCTCGATTTCGAGGAAGCCATTCTCATCGAAGTACTTTCGCGTGGTCTGATACAGCCTGTGCCGCGTCCCAAGAATTCTTTGCATCGAAGGCCGACGCAAGTCAATATACCGATGCGTCAGCCGCAACTCTTCGTTGGGCAGCGTGATCTTGCCGTCCGCTGTCGGGTCTTCAGGCAGGAATGGCGGGTTCGCCGTCTTCGCCAGCACTTCCAACTTGGTGATAACCACCTCAACCTTGCCCGTCGCAAGCTTGGGGTTCTCGCCACCGATGCGAACACGCACCGTCCCCTCAACCGCCAGCACATCCTCATTGCGCAGCTTGTCCGCCGCGTCCATGATGTCGCGGGCCATGCCGTTTTCCGGATCAAACACAAGCTGCGTGAGCCCGTAGCGATCACGCAAGTCGATAAAAATCAATTCGCCATGGTCGCGGTAGCTGTTGACCCATCCAGAGAGTCGGACGGTTTGACCAACGTGTTCGGTGCGCAGCTGACCGCAGGTGTGAGTACGAATAAGCATGTCATGTTCTCCGATGGCCCAGTGGACAGCTGGGACCGGTGTTGTGTGTCGCGAATCCCACGCGGGATGACGCAACGAACGAGTATAGATGTGATTCGACCGCTTGTCAGCAGCGTGCAGCAATTGCTGTAATGGCTGTCAAACGACTCGATTCGGCGGTTCCTTGCCTTCAAGGACTGCCTTTGCATTCGCCCAAGTGATTTCCGCCATGAGTGCGCGGTACTTCTGCTCGCCACTGCCGATATGAGGCGTCATGACGACGTTATCGAGCGACATCAAATCGGGATGCACCTTGGGTTCTTGCTCAAAGACGTCCAATCCGGCACCGTAGATTCGCTTGGACTTCAGTGCTTCGGCGAGCGCAGCTTCGTCCACGATAGGACCTCGTGCGGTGTTGATGAGAATCGCGTTTGGCTTCATGAGGCTAATTGTCTTCGAGTTGAACAAGCCGCGCGTCTCGGGCGTGAGCGGCGTATGAATGCTGACGATGTCTGCCAGTTTCAGGCCTTCTTCCAGTGACACCCGCGGAGCATTCAGCGGAGCCATTTCAAATTCGTGGTGACGCGACCGTGCGACGTAATGCGTGCGCAGCCCAAAGCCCACGCCGCGAAGTGCCGTGGCGTAGCCGATGCGTCCGGCTCCGACAATCAGCAAGTTCTTCCCCGTGATTTCCAACCCGAGAAACTCGGCTGGTGCGAGCGGGCCTTCCACAGCAAACTTCCCCGATCGAACATATCGATCCCCTTCGCACACACGCCTCGAAACCGCGAGCAGCAGCGCCCAAGCGATGTTCGCTGTGCCTTCCGTCACGGCGTGAGGAGTATTCGTGACGATCACACCACGCTTCTTGCACGCCGCGAGATCGATGTTGTCGGTGCCGACAGCAAAGTTGCACACGGCTTTGAGTTGCGGCCCGGCAGCATCTAAGAACTGCTCATCCACACGTTCAGAGACCCATGTCACAGCAATCGTCGCGCCCTTGACAAACTCAAGCAACTCCGCACGAGGCAACGCCCGCATCGTGGGCACCATGCGAACCTCGGCGGGAAGCTGCGGAGTCGTCGGGACGGGGCGAGTAATGACGATGGTGGGCATGATGGAGGATAGAGACGAAGAGAAGAAGAGACGGAGAGACGAAGTTGAAAATAATCCAACAAAAGCGAAATTCCTGCATGATCAACGTCATCAGTCAACTTCGTTCGCTCGTTCGCTCGTTCGCTCGTTCGCTCGTTCGCTCGTTCGCTCGTTCGCTTCACCGCTCCATCGCCTTTTTCAGAGCCCCCTCTTCTAGCCTCCACATTGTCCACTCGTCCATCGCATACGCACCCATGCGTCGATAAAAATCGTGCGCGGGCGTATTCCAATCCAGCACCATCCAATCCATGCGGTGACAGCCGCGTTCGACAGCGATGTTCACGACGCGTTGGAACAGCGCCTTCCCAAGTCCAACGCCACGTGCGTGAGGACGGACGTACAGGTCTTCGAGGTAAATTCCTTTGCGGCCTACCCACGTGCTGTAATTATGGAAGAACAGCGCAAAGCCCTCGATCACGCCGTTGACCTCGCCCATCACGGCTTCGCACACAGGCCGACCTGAAGTTGGAAACAAGTCTTCGTGAAGATTCTGCGTCGTCGCCACTACTTTGTCGAGCGATTTTTCGTACTCAGCAAGTTCGCGAATGAGCGACAAGATTGCAGGCACGTCTGCCGGTGTCGCAGGACGAATTGAGATTGAAACGTCAGCCATGCCGCAAGTATTGGCGCGGTCTATGCCACTTCTCTTGCAAAACAATGAGTTACTGTCGACGACTTCGCCAGCGTTTGCGTCACGTTCAATCGATACAGAAATCTCGCCCCGTGGATACTTCTTCTTCCCGCGCGCTTACCCTCGCCGGACCCAATGACCAAGCCCCATTCTCAAAGCCTTCCAGCCAAACTCAACGTCCTCCTCATCGGCAGCGGCGGCCGCGAGCACGCGCTCGCGCTGAAAATCAAGCAATCACCCAGGCTCGCATCACTCTGGACGACGCATCCTGAAAACCCAGGCCTAGCCGCAATAGCCAAGGCCGTGGACGTCCCCGTCTCAATCCGCGAAATCTATCGCCTTCAGCAGTTCATCGAACGCGAGAAGATTCATCTCATTGTGATCGGCCCAGAAGATCCCCTTGCTGAGGGCTACGTCGACAAACTCGCTTCGCCAACGACGCTCGTCTTCGGGCCAACCCAAGCCGGCGCACAACTTGAAGCCGACAAAGCGTGGGCGAAACAGTTGATGCGCGGCGCGTCGATCCCGACTGGCGATGCCCGCGTCTTCACCAACTCCGAGGCAGCTCGTTCCTACGTCGAATCGCGCGAACGTGAAGATGAAGTCTTGGGCGCGATGCTGCTCGAGGCCGATCGCTTCCGCGATCCCGCGGATCGTCGCCGTTGGATCAATCAGCAGCGGGAATCCGTTCGCGAACTCGCCAAGGTCTACGCCGCGAAGCGATCTGATCTTCCCGTGATCAAAGCGTCCGGTCTTGCGAAGGGCAAGGGCGTCTTCCTGCCCGAATCGCTCAGCGAAGCCATCGATGTCATCGAGCAGATCATGGTCCGCAAGGTCTTTGGCGAAGCCGGCGCGAAAATCGTGATCGAAGAAAAACTCGCAGGGCCCGAAGCGAGCGTGCTTGCGATCACTGATGGCGAAACGATTCTCGTCTTGCCGCCCGCCCAGGACCACAAGCGCCTCGGCAATGGTGACACAGGCCCCAACACAGGAGGCATGGGCGCAGTCTGCCCCGCAACAACCATCACGCCCGAACTGATGGACACCATCGAGCGCGAAGTGCTGGTCTCGACTGTCGACGCACTCAATCGGGAAGGCATTCCATACAAAGGCGTGATTTTCGCAGGCCTCATGCTCACCCGAGGCGGCCCGCGCGTCCTCGAATTCAACTGCCGATTTGGCGATCCCGAATGTCAGTCCATCGTCACACGGCTGAAGAGCGACCTACTGGAACTGATCATCGCGACCTGCACCGGCTCGCTCGCTGATTGCAACGTCGAATGGGATTCGCGCCCCTCCTGCTGCGTCGTCCTCGCCAACGCCGGCTATCCGGAAAAAGTCAAACCCGGTGCGATCATCCATGGAATCGACGACGCCGCGGCAATGAAAGACGTC
Source organism: Phycisphaerales bacterium (assembly GCA_046350435.1). GTDB lineage: Bacteria > Planctomycetota > Phycisphaerae > Phycisphaerales > UBA1924 > BJHL01. Next base: position 590,979 of record JAXMAK010000003.1, on the reverse strand, counting down.
TTCGTTTTTCACGCAGGCACAAAGCGTGAAGGCAACAACATCATCGCAACGGGCGGCCGAGTCCTCAACGTCGTTGCACTTGGCAACGACGCCGCGGATGCGAAGGCACGTGCGTACGACGCCGTGAGCAAGATTTCGTTCGCAGGCATGCAGTATCGCACGGACATTGGCGGAAAATAACCGTGCCACCGACTGCCGAAGGCGGTCGGTGCCGAAGTCGTGAATGACGGGTTCCCAGAAAGACGCACCGACCGCGCAAAGCCGCAGTCGGTGGCACGTTTGCTTGGCTCGCTTACGCCGCGACGCGCACGGCATTCATCGCCAGCTTCCGCTTGCGGGCCAAGTGCCAGCGGATGATGAGGAACAAGCCGACGCCCGCCAAGAGCAGTGCCAGAATCGGCACGACGATCGCAACGATCGTCACGATGATCGACAGCAACGTCTCGCCCGTCGCAACAATCGGATTGCCCGCACCGCCTGTCGTCACCAAACTCACGCCGCGAGTCAGCATCGTCGCACCTTGCACGAGTCCGGCAGTGGTCCCGCCGCTCAAGATGCCGATCAGCCATGTTGCTGTAGGATTGAGATCCGTCACTTGCGAGGTCGCCAGCAATGAGCCCGCGACAACCGCGCCGGGCAGGGCAATCCAGTCAAGAGCGTGGTCAACCCACGGCACGTAAAAGCCCGCGATTTCAACCGCACAAGCCACGCCCAGCACAGCAAGCCCAACATCGCTCGCAAGCCAGTCCAGCCCGTTGTTCAGCGACAGAAATCCAAGCCGAGAGGCCGCGCCCGCGATCAGCAAAGGCACGAACACGCGAAACCCACTCGCCGCGGCGAGACACACGCCGCCGAGAATCGTGAGAAACAACATCGCGGGCGAAAACTGCATAGGGAATCTCCCAAGGGTGCGAACACGACATTATTAGGAGTTCACAATGAACGATTTCACCCCACGAACCCCACGCGCCAGCGTGGGCGACCGCCAAAAAAACGCTTGAAAAACGAGAAATCAGACAGCCGCATCGACCAAAAAGCCGTGCACGCAATCGAACGCAACAAAATAGTCCCGCCGGCGCGACCCAAGCACAACCCACACACAATCGCGGGACCAACGCAGATGCCCACTAATTTCAGCGTCCATCTGCGATGCCCGCCCACGTTTGCGCTTCCGCGGTTGGACTTCGTTATGATTCACCAATGCCACGCATCTACTTCGACAACGCGGCGACCAGTTTTCCAAAGCCGCCCGAGGTCTTTGAAGCCATGCTGCGCTATGGCACGCAAGTGGGGGCGTCGCCGGGTCGGGGGCAATATGCCGAAAGCCGCGAGGGCGCGGCGATCATCCGTACCTGCCGCGAACGACTCGCGAAGTTCATTGGAAACCCAAACCCGTCCAACATCGTCTTCGTGCTGAACACCAGCGACGCACTGAATCTCGCCATCAAAGGCGTAGTCCGAGCCGAAGTCATGGGTGCAAAGCGTGCGATGCGAGAACCTCGGATCAGGCTTGTCACGACAGCGATGGATCACAACTCCGTCCTGCGCCCTTTCGCCGCGCTCGCCGAAGAAGGCGCTGAAGTTGTTCACGTTGCCTGCGATCCAGCATCGGGCCTCATTGATCTTGACGCATGGCGAGAAGCTCTCTCGCCCGATGCTACCAAGCGCGTCGGCACCACCACACTCGCCGCCATCAACTGGGTGAGCAACGTGACCGGCACGATTCAACCCGTCGCAGAAGCCGTGGCGATTGCAAAGAGTCTCGGCGTCCCAACGCTCGTCGATGTCGCGCAAGGCTTGGGCCATCTTCCCTTCGATCAATCTGCTCTCGGCGCCGACCTCGTCGCCTTCCCAGGCCACAAAGGCCTGCTAGGCCCGCAAGGCACCGGCGGTCTCTCCATCGCGCCGGGTTTCGAAGATCGCGTCGCCACCACTCGCGAAGGTGGCACGGGCTCCATCGCCGAACTCGACGCCCAGCCCACGACAATGCCCGAAAAATTCGAAGCAGGCAGCCACAACACCATCGGCATCGCCGGATTGTCCGAAGCAGTCGCGTGGCTGCAACGTCGAGGCATGCAAACAGAACGCACGCACGAACTCTTACTCATCAACCGCACGCTCGAAGGTTTGCGGGATATGGGCGTGTTCGAATCAAACTCGCCGCTGCGTCTGCTGGGTCCCACCGACCCCGCGCTTCGCGTCGGCACATTCAGTTTCGTTCACGACACCCTCGCCCCCTCTGAATTCGCTGCGATCCTCGAAAGCGAATTCGGAATCCTGTCCCGCGCCGGCATCCACTGCGCCCCACTCGCCCACCAAACCGTCGGCACCCTCAAACCAGGCGAAGACGTCTTCGCCCGCGGCGCGACGCGAGTGTCGTACGGGCCATTTGTGACAACCCACGACGTAGAAGTTTTGATCGGAGCGCTGAAAGAGATATTGAACGACGAGTCTCTACATGAGCCGAGCGGCGCAAGCCGCCGGCACGAGAGATAACCGCTCCCTCATTTCGTCCACACTTGCAAAATCTCGTGCCACCGACTACGCGAAGCGTGGTCGGTGACGAACTACAAATCGTGCTCCAACCACAGTTCAGCACCGACCGGCTTCGCCAGTCGGTGGCACGATCTGCTCACCTCGACAATCGCTCACAATACAACACGTTTGGTACAACTCTACTTCAACCACACCGCGCCTGAGCCAGTCTTCGAGCGAAGGGCCGGGTGAGACTTCGTAATTCGCTCTGTGTCTTAGCGAACCGACCTCTCCCGCCTCGGCGGCTCGCGCCGCTCGGCTCTTGTACCATCCAACATGACCGTCTCCTACTGGCGCCAAAACAACCGCCTCGGCACGATTCTCTGCGATTGCCTCGTCATCGGCGCTGGCATCTGCGGCGTCTCCGCCGCGCTCCACATGCAGCGTCGGGGTTTGAAAGTCATCATCGTCGACAAGTCGCTCGTCGGTTCTGGCGCATCAATACGCAACGCTGGCTATCTGATGCGAGGCTGCGCCGACAACTACGCCGCCGCGATCAACGAATTTGGCCGCGATCGCACCCGCGCACTCTGGAAACTCACCGAGGATAATCTCGCCGGCCTTCGCCGCGAAGGGATCGAGAGTCTCCCCAGCGTCCGCAACGTCCCCAGCATCCTCGCCGCAATGCGCGAAGACGAATGCGAGCAACTCCGCCAGAGCATCTCGCTCATGAAGGAAGACGGTTTCGCCGTCGCATGGGAAGACGCGCACTCGAATCGCAACGACACCCTCTGGCAAGTCGCCAAGCCCTTGGGCGCACTGATCAATCCCAACGACGCCGCGTGCAACTCGCGCGAAGTGATCGAGTTCCTCCGCAGCAAACTCACATGCGCGATCCACGAAAATCAAGAAGTCACCAGCATCCGCGCCGACGGCGACTGGATCGAATCCCGCATCAGCGACGGCACCATCCGCTCCAAACACGTCCTCGTCTGCACCAACGCCTACGCCCCGCTCCTGCTGCCGGGTCTCGCCAATCACATCACCCCACGCCGCGGCCAGATGCTCGCGATTCGCCCGCAAGCGAATCGCACGCTCGGGGGGAGTTACTACATCAACTTCGGCAGCGAATACATCCGCCAACACGCCGACAACACCATCGTCGTCGGCGGCTGCCGCACCTATCACGCCGAGCGCGAGGTTGGATACGAAGACATCACAACTCCGTGGGTGCAACGCGATCTCGAACGCTTCGCAAAGTCGATGGTGGGAGACTTTGCCAAAACAGACATCATCGCTCGCTGGTCCGGCGTCATGGGTTTTTCAAAAACTCACCTGCCGCTCATAGGTCCAGCATGGGGCCCAAACAGCGCCGAAAGCAAAGTCTGGTTCTGCGGCGGCTTCACAGGCCACGGCATGAGCATGGCGTACAAAGTAAGTGAGATGGCGGTGGGGAGTATGGTGGAAGGCGTGAAAAACGAATTTGAGATTCACCCGTAGACCCGGCGTCTCGTGAGGCACGGACAATCAGCGAGTTCCCTTGCCCAGTGTGCAGCGAAGCCCATGAAAATCGCCCAAAGCAAAGCATCTTGCGCCGCAAGGCAATGAATACACGTCCGTGATGCGGGCGATTTCGGCAAGCTCAGTTGTCTACTTGGGTGATAGTCAGAGTTGAGCAATAGCCTAGATGGGTTAATCTCCATCCGAATAGGTCATAATCCAAAGGATTCAACGGAATTCGAGACTTCGAGATCGGCAAAGAATCTTAAAAAAACGTTTGAATTAAGTGATTTCCTTATGCAAGACTCCGCAAATCCGTGTACCATGAATGCGGCAACCCTCGTGGTAGTTTAGATGACCCAAGCTTCGCAGTTTGGTGAGATCGAAACACACGAGAAATCAATCGGTCTGATGCCAACAGACCAATCACGGGTGTAACCGCCCGTAGAGGAGAGAGAAATGAAGAATGTGCACTTGGTTTCCGTTTTTTGCGCGGCCACATTATCCGGAGCAGCCTTCGCCGGGTTGGTCTATCCGCTGAACAGCGCTGACCCAACGGGCCCTGGCGCGGGCGGTGGATGGACTGAGGCTATGGCCCGCAACGATGATGGCTCCTCCGCGAACATCCCGCTTCCTCTGGACTTTGACTACTGCTTCTACGGTGTTGAGCACACGAGTCTGTACATCAACAACAACGGCAACATCACTTTCGGAAGCTCTTTCGGAACATTTACACCAGCAGGTTTCCCTGTTTCGACCCCCATGGTCGCACCGTTCTGGGCCGATGTCGACACACGCGATGCTAACGTTGGGTCCCGTCCGTCAAACCAAGTCTATTACAAGCACTTCGCGAATGGCGCTGGCGCTCTTGATGACGTCTTCGTCGTCACGTGGGACAACGTCGGGTACTTCAATCAGCACAATGACCTTCGCAACACGTTCCAAGTCGCCATCGCGAATGACCCGAGCTACTTTGGAACGAACTTGAACACTCTATTCTCATACGACGTCATGGAGTGGACGACCGGTGATGCGTCCCTCGGTTCCGGCGGGTTTGGTCCGGCCTCCACCGCCGCGACCATTGGTATCAATGAGGGTACCAGCTTGTTGAATCGCTCTGACCAATACGGGCGCTTCTACACCCCGGGAGTCAGCGGCCTCAATGGCTTGGTCCTCATGTTCAACGGCTGCGAAGGCATCGTTCCTGCCCCGAGCGCGGCAGCCCTGCTTGGCTTGGGCGGCTTGATGGCAACGCGCCGTCGCCGGGCCTAAACCTTCAGGATATCTTGTTCACCTCGCGGCCCGGGCGTCTACATACGCCCGGGCCGTTTTCGTTGGCCCGATCACGCGAGCAGGTAAAGCAAATCGCTACACTTGTGCATGGGCATCTTCTCCCGCAAGCCAAAGTCCTCCGAACCCGCTTCTCAGGTTGTCGTGCGTTCCGCGCCGTCGAGTAGCGCATCGCCAACATCTCCCGTCGCGCCCGGCGCGTTGTCGCAGCGCGAGAGTCGCATCTTCGACCTCGGCAGCGAAATGCTCCGCCGCGCGAAGGGGCACAAGACGAGTTTGCTCTCGGCGAAGTTTTATTCTGATTGGATGATGGAATGGAGCATGAAGGACCCGCAGTTCAAGGTCCAGATGTTTCGGTTTACTGACGCGTTCCCGATGCTCAAGACGCCTGACGCGATCTTTGATCACTTGCAAGACTACATGAATCAGCCGGGCGTGAATGTGCCGCCGGCGATTGCGACTGCGTTGAAAGCCGGCAGCCTGATGAAGGGCACGGCGACGGGCGTGATCGCGAGTCAGATCAAGGGCATGGCGGGCAAGTTCATCGCGGGGACTGACGCGAACAGCGCGCTGCCTGGTTTGAAGGACTTGTGGAACGACGGCATCGCGAGCAGTGTGGACTTGCTTGGCGAAGTGTGTGTGAGCGACGAGGAAGCCGAGCACTACGCGCACAAGTATCTTGATCTGATTCAGAACCTGCCAAGCGCGATGGCCGCGTGGAAGAGCCAGCCTCGGCTTGAAAGCGATCATCTCGGCGCGATTCCACGCTGCAACGTGAGCGTAAAGATTTCAGCCCTGTCGGCGCGGCTGAGCGTCACAGATCCCGAAGGCGCGATGAACGATCTGATGCGGCGACTCGTGCCGATTCTCGAAACCGCACGAGATCGCGGCGTGTTCGTGAACTTCGACATGGAGCATCATGAACTCAAGGATTTCACGATTGAGTTGTTCCAGCGCTGCGTGGAGAAAGTTGATTTTCAAGCTGGCCTTGCGATGCAGGCGTACCTCAAGAGCGGCGTTGAAGACGCGAGGCGGATGTGCGAGTGGGCGAAGCGCAAAGGCAAGGTGATTTCGGTTCGCCTCGTGAAGGGTGCGTACTGGGACGCCGAAACCATCAAAGCCGAGATGAACGGCTGGCCCTGCCCCGTGTGGCCGCAGAAGTGGCAGACCGACGCGTGCTTCGAGCGCATGACGGAAGTGTTTTTGGATGCAACCCCCCGAACGAAGAGCGATGTGAGTTCCGGGGGAGTGAAACTCGCGCTGGGCAGTCACAACGTGCGATCAATTTCCGCCGCGCTCGCGGGGCTTGAGGCGCGCAACCTGCCGCGCAGCGCGATCGAGTTGCAGATGCTGCATGGCATGGCGGACCAACTCAAGTACGCCTCGGCGGAGATGGAACTTCGCATGCGTGAGTACGTGCCAGTGGGAGAGATGATTCCGGGCATGGCGTATCTCGTGCGGCGACTGCTTGAAAACACGAGCAATGAGAGTTGGTTGAAAGCGGGATTCCTTGAGAATGCGGATGTGGGCGCGTTGCTGCGAATTCCTGCGCCACCAGCGAGCAGCACGGGCCTTTTGCCCGTGAGCGACGTCAAACAAGGCCGCTCTCCCGAACGACACATGCTGACGCCAGCCGTTGAAGGCGTGGGCGACGATCGGCCGTTCTTTACTGAGCCATTCCGCGATTTTTCCGAGAAGCATCAACGAGATGCGTTCGCGACGGCGATCGCTCGCGCGACGGTGCCAAAGGTGTTAAACAACAAAACGCCTGAAGATGCGAAGCAGATGGTCGCGAGAGCGCACGCCGCGTTGCCCAAGTGGCGAGCGATTGATCCGCGCGTGCGTGCGAAGGTCTTGACGGAATCAGCGCGGCTGATGCGTGAACAACGCGATGGTCTTGCAGGCGTGATGATTCGCGAAGCGGGCAAGACGTGGAAGGAAGCCGACGCGGATGTGTGCGAGGCGATTGACTTCTGCGAGTATTACGCGAGGCTTGCCGTGCCGATGTTTGAACGCAATCGCCTCGGCAGGTTCATCGGCGAACTCGATGAAGTGGTCTACCAACCCAAGGGCGTTGCGGTCGTTATCAGCCCGTGGAACTTCCCGCTTGCAATCTGCTGCGGCATGACGAGTGCCGCGATCGTGACTGGAAACCCGACAATCGTGAAGCCTGCGGAACAAACGGCTGGCATCGCAAGCATCATGTTCGATATTTTCATGCAGGCAATGAGCAAATCGGCAGTCCCCGCCGATCTCGCGAAGGACGTGTTGCAATTCTGCCCGGCTCCAGGCGAAACAACTGGAGCCGCGCTCGTGCGCGATCCCAAAGTCGCGCTGATTGCGTTCACAGGCTCGCGCGATGTTGGATTGGACATCTTGAATGCGAGTGCGCCACCTTCGCCATTCGCTCAGGCCACTCCGTCACTCCGTCACTCCGTCACTTCATCGCTCACGCATGTCAAACACGTCGTCTGCGAAATGGGCGGTAAGAACGCGCTGATTCTGGATACATCGGCGGACTTGGATGAGACGATTCTTGCCGTGCGGCACTCGGCGTTTGGCTTTCAGGGGCAAAAGTGCAGCGCGTGTTCGCGTGTGATTGTGGTGGATGAGCAAGGCCCTGACGGCCCGGCGATGCAGCAGTTCTGCCGCCGCATCACGGAAGCGACAAAGGCACTGGGCATCGGTGATCCGCTGCATCCGGGCACGGATATTGGTCCTGTCATCGATGAAGAAGCGGGGAACAAGATTCGCGGATTCATCGAACGGGCGAAGAAGTCTGGGTTGCGACATGCGGCACTTGACTTGCCGATGAGTAGTCCGTTTGTTGCGGCGAACGCGGCGAGATTTGTTGCGCCGCACATTTTCTTTGGCGTGCCGCGCGATCATGAACTTGCGAATGAGGAGATTTTCGGGCCGGTGCTCGCGATCATGCACGCGGCATCGTTTGATGAAGCGCTCGAGATCGCGAATGGCTTGCCGTACAAGTTGACGGGTGGCATCATGAGTCGCAAGCCGAGTCATATCGAAAAGGCGAAGAATGAGTTTCGCGTGGGGAATTTGTACATCAACCGCGGTATCACCGGCGCGCTGGTGGGGCGGCATCCCTTCGGCGGCTTCGGCATGTCTGGCGCGGGGAGCAAGGCGGGTGGGGCGGATTACTTGTTGCACTTTGTGGATCCGAGGGCGATTGCGGAGAACACGATGCGGCGTGGGTTTGCGCCGGAGTTGTGATGCGCATGAGGCATCGAAGTCGCAGAGCCGACTTCGATGGCACGTGGGTTGTGTTTTCATCCCGGGCGCGGAGAGGCGGCGTGGTTTGTCGCTTAACGCGACAAACCTCCTTTGCTCAGCGCTGGGTTGACGGGCGTGGGCTGGTGTGCGATTGGGTTCACACACTTTGGAGCCATCGATCTCTCCGAGCTTTGGAAGTTGCGTGGCGATTGCTCGCCGCGCTTTTCGCATCCCGAAACTTGTCCCCCGACCGTGTCGTGGCTGGCAAATTGCTTCGCGCGTTTTTTCTCCTGCGGAGCCGCCTCTGCGTTTGCAACCTTGGATGGAGTTCTCGGGGCGATGCGAGCGCCTTTGAGAGTCCAGACTTTGGTTGCTCACGCGTCAAGGAGCGCGGGAGATGGACGCGCGGGCGAGTTGCTCGCGCACGACATCAGTTAGTATGCGCGGGGGATGGGTTGGTTGCGAGGATTTGTGGGAGTGACTGTGTTTTGCGCACGGGAGTGGTCTTTGGAAGAAGAATTTCAATGCTGAGGGCCCGGGGAGAAAAAAGAGATGGGATGAAGTCGCGGAACCGGTACGATTGCACGGTCGGCACAGTCAGCCGTGCCCCCCCCCGTGCCCCCGCGCGCCCGCAGCCTGTGGCACGGGCGAGGAAGTTGTGCCACTTGCTTGTCGCTGATAGATGGTTTCCGGACTGTCGCGATGTTTTGTCGTTGAAACGCATCTGGGTGATCCCACTGGCTGAGTGATCTTCATGGTTGTTTTTCTCATTATTGCGTTGACACAAACGCATTCTTGTGAAATACTCTACTTTGGTGCGCTCATAGAGGAATTGGGTTTGCGTAGTACTGCGCCGACTCTGCTTTGAAGGACGCATCGCGACGGACGAAATATGCCGTCGAAAGGAGAGAGTCATGGTTCGTTCCGTTCGCGCTGCCGCGCTTGTGTTGTCTACGTTGGTTGCCTCTGTTGCTTTGGCAGGTCCGGACTGGCAGGAGCAGGGTGATGCTGGTAAGTTTGTGGGGAACGCTCAGCAGACGTTGGGAGTTGGCGCGATCAATTCCATCTCTGGCGAGTTTGCCGCGGGCCTCCTCGATTCTGACTTCGAGGACATGTACCTCGTCAGCATCACTAATCCGTCGGCGTTCAGCATCACGGTCAATTCATCGAACGGCACGGTGGGGCTGTTTCTTTTCAATGTGACGCTTGGCAACGAAGGGCTGGGGCTGGTCGCAACTATCGCGGGGGCGGGCACCCTCGGCAATGCGTCGAACGACGGCTCGCTCGCGGCGGTCAACTCGCCAGGTATTTATGCGTTGGCGATTGCAGTGCCTGGTCGGTATCCCGTAAGCAACCTAGGCCCGATCTTCAACTTCGCCAATCCAAACGAAGTCTCTGGTCCTGATGGATCGGGTGGATTCCTGCCGCATACGGACTGGGCGGGCACGCCTGGTCCGATTGGCGACTATGGGATCGAACTGACTGGCAGCGGGTTCTTTGCGGTGCCGGCGCCGGGTGCGGGTGTGGTGTTGGGTGTGTGTGGACTTGTTGCGATGCGGCGGCGGCGTGCGGGGGCGTGAAGGGCAGAGGCATTTTCTGAATGTGCGGGCGGTTGTCGTCGACACTGCGCGGCGCGGGTTTGCGCTGGGGTTGTAGCTGCTGTCGCAATCTGATTTTCACCACAAAGACACAAAGAGCACAAAGTGAAAGGCGTGGGGAAAGCAGCGAACGCGTTAGCGACGCAGCTCGCGGCAAGGCTCACTTTGCAGATTCGGAACTGTGATAAAAAAATGGGGCGGTGGTGCGAGAGCACTCGGCATGAAGTGCTCTTTGGTGTGCGTATCTCATCGGAGTCGCAGAGCCGACTTCGATGGCATCTCAAGATGGTTGTCATCCCGGGCGCGGAGAGGCGGCGTGGGATTTTGGCTTGCTACAGGCTATTACGATGGAAGTTGTGCCACCTTTCCACACTCCGGGCACTGCGATCCGACTGGTAGTCCGGTTCGATTGAACTTGCAGTGCTTACACAAGATTGCATCGATCACTGCAGATATTTAGTCTTTGTTTCGAAGTCCAGCCCAGAAGCCATACCAGCGCAGGTTATTTTGGTTGATGAGTTGCTGACGTTCTTGTGCGGTTGGTTCTCGCGGGACTACGCCGCACTCGGGACATGGGGCGGTTGCGGCGAGACCTTTGCGCGTGTATCTGCACTTTTCGCACTCGAAGGGCTTTGGCGCTCCGAAGTCTACTTGCGACCAATACATGGTGGTGACACTCGTGAGCAAGAGACCCGCGCCCATCAGCAACGCGCCGACAACGTCGGAGACAGTGAAGAACAAGAGCAGTCCCAGCCCGAACAACGCCAAGGAAGTCAGATACGCGATGAGGCCGCGACGGAACATTGGAGAAGTGTAGAGTCTTGCGGGGTTCGTGCCTTGGAGTGCGCGGCGGAGGGTTGCTGCTACTATTTTCATGCAATGTGATTGCAGTGATTGTTTGGAGGGAACTCACAATGACAAGCACGTGGTCGATCATGGGTGTTCGGAGGCAGGTGATTGTCTTCGCTGCACGCACCGGGAGCGCGATGGTCATCATGGCTTTGGGATCAGCGGCGGCCAGCGCGAGCGCTCAGCCAGTTCTTGCTGATCTGGGAGTCTTGCCCGGGTTTGCCGTAGCAAGGGCAAACGCCGTCAGCGATGATGGTTCGGTTGTCGTTGGAACGTGTCAGCCTACTGACTCTGAGGGGCCTTCCGCGGCATTTGTGTGGACGTCGGACTTTGGCATGCAAGCGATCGGGTCGCTGCCGTATTGCCCGGAGACTGTGGGGCTCTGTGTGAACAGCGACGGTTCTGTTGTCGGGGGTTATGCGAAGTGCGATGCGGCGAGCTTTGGACGATCAGAAGTCGGATTCAGATGGAGCGCGGATTCCGGCATTGAGATGATCATTGTGCCGGGCTCTTTTTCGCTCTCGACGCGAGTGCGAGGGATGGGCAATCTGAGCGGCGATTTTGCGGGTCAGTACGCGAATCCGTTTGCGCTGCCCATGGCGTTCTATGTCAAGGACTCGGCTTTGTTTCTTGCATCGTCACTGCCTGGGTTCGGCTCTGCGCAAGCGACTTCGATGAGCGGCGATGGGCAATGGGTGGCGGGCACGTGCTTTTCGGACACGGTTAATGAAGCCGTGCGCTGGAATGCGGGCGCGGGTGACACGACGGCGCATAGGCTGGGCATGCTTGAGGGATTTACCATTTGCGAAGCGACGGCGATCAATGACGACGGGACGGTGATCGTTGGTCTGTGCAGTTCGGTTTTTCCGAGTCCTCGGCGCAGGTCGTTTATCTGGTCGCCAACGCACCAGATGCGGGCGCTGGGCAGCCTTCCGGCGTTCTCGCGCGATCTTGGTCCGCTTGCGGTGAGCGGCGATGGATCGACTGTGGGGGGAGCGATGCTGGTCGGTTTCCAGCAGCGAGCGTTTTTATATCGATCGGAACTGGGATTGGTGGACTTTGCGGCGTATCTCGAGGGGCGAGGAGTGAATCTAGAAGGACGGAATCTTATTGACATCACGGGCATTTCGTCCGACGGGAGTGTTATTGTCGGCAACAGCGGCGGGGTGGAAGGCGAAGTGGGAGGCGCATGGATTGTCACCAACTTCGGCATTGGTCCGGTGTGTAACGATATCGACATCAACAACGACGGATCGCTGTTTGATCCGATGGACATAGAAGCGTACTTGAGCGTGTACTCCGAGGGGTCCTGCGTTCCGGAGTTGTCGCAATGCGACGACATCGACTTCAACAACGATGGATCGGTGTTTGATCCGTGCGACATCGCTGCGTTTCTGCTGGTGTTTGCGGAAGGGCCATGCGGGTGGTGTGGCGGGTGAGGAACGGGACTTTGTGAGACTTGCGTTGTGGAGCGTCGCGGGCGTTGACGTCTTCTGGCCGGGTGCTTTGTGCAGAGGTTTTTGTGAGCATTGTTTCTGATATGCACTCAGGGCCACTTGATGGCTTTGAAGATGATACCGAGGAACGTGATCAATCCGAAGAGCGCAGAGACAACGAACGCAGCGAGGATGACAAAGCAGCCGATTGCCGGGAGCGACTCTCGCACTTTTTGCCAGCGACTGGGCTCTGGCGGCTTTCTAGACTCAGCATCTGGTATCAGTCCAAGATCTTTGAAGCGATCCGTTAGAAATGCTGGCGACTTGTTTGCCCGAACGTCGGCGGCTATCTGCTTTGGCAACGCGCGAAGGATCTTGTGAGGATCGCGTTTGTAGCGAGCGACGAAGAGCGAAATGCAACGCTCGGCTTGCTCGTGTGTCGAGTTCGAGACGAAGAACCACTTACCGGCTTCCACTGGATCTTTCATGTCTAGACAGATCGTGGCGAGCAATTCGCACATCGGCTCGGGGTGTTTTTCTGTCTTGACGTATGAAATCAGGCGCAGCCTGGCAGAACCTAAGTCGCCCGCGTCGCGATCACGAAACGCCATGAATTGCGCTCGACAGCCTGGGGGGTGCCTTCTCATTGGTCATGCTGGCTTGGGCATTTTGTAGAACGGCAGGGGCACGATTTTGCCGCTGAGTGTTCCCTTGCCGGTATCGACTTCGATTGTGTTGCCGACTGTGCTCAACTCTGTGGGGACGAAGCCCATGGCGATAGTGCCGCCGCGTCCGTCACAGAGTTTGTCGCCGAGAGTTGGGCTGGGGCAGCCGCTGGTGACGATGCCGATTTCTTTGCCAGCTTGCATGAGTTTCATGCCGGGGCGGGCGGCGCGTTTGCCTTCGATGACTAGGCCGATCATTTTGCGTTTGGGGCCGCCAGATGTGGCGGTTTTCTTGAGGGCTTCGTAGCCGATGAATTTGTCGCCTTGGGTGTCGTCGGCTTTGTCTAGTGCAATTGCGAAGTCGACGCCGCACTCGAGGGCGTTGATGTCTTCGCCTAGTTCGTGGCCGTAGAGGGGCATGCCGGCTTCGGTGCGGAGGGTGTCGCGGCAGCCGAGGCCTGCGGGTTTGATGACTGCGTCGTGCGCGTCCATCTTGACGTCGGCCAAGAGGAGTTTGAGCGCCATGTTGACGGTGCCGGCGGGGAGGACGACTTCGACGCCGTCTTCGCCGGTGTATCCCGTGCGCGAGACGGTGAGTTTAATGATCATCAGATTCTTGACGGCGAAGCGGTACTTCTTGAGCTGCGGGACTTCGCGGCTGAACTTGCCGATGAGTGGGATCACGGCGGGGCCTTGGAGGGCGACCATGGCGGTGCTCATCGTTTGGTCGTCGATTTTGCAGGAGAAGTCGCCGCTGGCGCGGACGGTTTCGAAGTGCGGGAGGAGTTTTTCGCGGTTGCTGGCGTTGACGACGAGCATGAAGTCGTCGTCGTCGTAGCGGTAGACGATGATGTCGTCTTTGACACCGCCCTGGTCGTTGCAGACGAGGGAGTAGCGGCATTGGCCGGGCTGCATGTCGAAGATTTTGCGGGTGCAGAGGCGCTCGAGGAACTTGCGGCTGTGGCGGCCTGTGACTTTGACGCGACCCATGTGGGAGACGTCGAAGAGGCCGCCTGAGCGACGGACTTGGTTGTGTTCGTTAGTGAGGCCGCCACCTTCGGAGGGCGAGCCGTAGTAGAGGGGCATGTCCCAACCTGCGAAGTCGACCATGTGTGCTTTGTGGTCGAGGTGGAACTGGTGGAGCGGGGTTTTGTGCATCACTAAAGGTAGGAGAAAGGAAGGCACTGGGCACTGGGGACTGGGCACTGGCAAAGGGGAATGCATTATGAGAAGGTGGCCACGCTGTCAGTTCGCACGGGCTGGAAGCCCGTGGTACCCACGACAAAGACTCCGCGCTCTCGCGCAGAGTCTTTGCCCTTTGCTGCGGCCTCCTCCTCCGCATCACAAAGGGCGATTTGTCGGGGGCTTGGTGCGGGCGTGGACGGTGTCAGGGGAAAACACTCGTTGCCTGCGATGCCCCGCCCCCCGCCCCCCGGCTCTCTCTCCTCCGGCCTTCTCCTCGGGGCTCCTTTGCTCGTGGACTGGCGGCCGATTATGCATGCTTCCTCACACGCATTCCTCTGGGCCGCCGATCCGTGCAACTCCATTCGCCATGAAGAGCGAACGCCGAAGCGGGAGGGAGCACAATTTTGGAGGGGATTGCGGCGGGCGTTGCTAAGTGCTCGAAATCAAGGGGTTAGCTGAGAGGTCTGAGAATGAGGGAGGGGTTGGTTCGGGCGAACTGGGAGCGAAACGCAGTGCGAGGCATGACTCAATCGAGGCATGCATCCACCCTAACTCTTCTCATATGCGCGGTTTGGTTGGCCTAGCATTTCCTCATGGAGTTCGAGACAAGCCCCGCATCTGCTGAAGCCGCGCCCACGGACCGGGTGCAGGTTTCCACCGACTCACCAACTTCGGATGGCGCAACGATTGAATCGCCCCGCAAGCGCAAGCATTCTGCGCGGCAGCGAGAAGAAGTGCCTGCGCTGTCACAAGATGCATTGAACGAACTCTTGCCGCAGCTTGAGGCGATCCTGATGTCGCTTGATCGCCCTGTGCCCGGGCCTCGTTTGGCTCAGGGTCTGGGGCTAATTCCTGGAGCGGATGATGCTTCAGATGCAGTACCGGAAGGACCAGTCGCGAAAGCCGCGATGAAGCATGTTGAGCAACTGGTCGCGTCGCTCAATGCTCAGTATGAAGCGTCGAACCGGGCATTTCGGATTGAGTTGTTGGCGGGTGGGTATCGCGTCATGACGTTGCCGGCGTTTGCTGGTGTGCTCGCGGCGTTTCACAAGAGGCAGACGTCGGCGAAACTCAGCCGGGCGGCGATTGAGACGCTGGCGATTATCGCGTACAAGCAACCTTTGACGCGTGCTGAACTCGAAGCCATCCGTGGCGTGGGCTGTGGCGAAGTTCTGAAGACCCTGCTTGAGAAGCGTCTGGTCACGATCAAAGGGCGGGCGGAGGAATTGGGGCGGCCCTTGCTGTATGGGACGACGACGGAATTCCTGAAGCACTTTGGGCTTTCTTCGATCAAAGACTTGCCGTCCCCAACCGAACTGAAACTTTGAACGTATATGTATGTAGGAGTTGTTGAAGCGGGCTTGGCAGGGCGGGGCTCTGCATAGTGCCTATTTCAGCACAGAGACACAGAGATCAGGAGGGAGATGAGATGACGGGGTGATGAGAGGATGGGATGGTGTGATGGGCGATCAAGTCGTGTTTGCATTGTTTGATCATCTCTTCATTTCCTCATTTTCCTCTTGAACTCTGTGTCTCTGTGCTGAAAAAACGAAACGCTCGAAGCTCACCTTGTATGGAAACGATGAGCCCAAGTAAAGTTGCGGCGGGTTCCACGATGAACGGGGAAGGGGTTGGGGTCGCGCTGGGTTCAGCGAGTTCGGGCTGGGCGAAGGTGATCAATCGGCGGTATCACTTGACTATCGCGAGTCTCGCATACGTTGCGACGACATGCGTGCTGGTGATTGGTGCGGTGAATGGGCAGAACAACTTGTTGTTCTGGATTTTTGGGATTGCTGTCTCCGGACTCACTATCAGCGGGTTGATCAGTGGATCGTCGCTGATGGGTATTCGCGTTCGGCGTGAGATCATCGATGCTCCGCGTGCGGGTGAGTCGTTTCACATTCGATACACGCTGTACAACGCGAACTACGTGGTGGGTGCGTTTGCTCTCGTGATTGAAGAGTTGCCAGAATCACGCGGATGGCTTGCGGGATTCGGGAAAAAGTTTGTCGCATCGTGGCCTGCGCGAGTAATGCAGCCTCGCTTAGGCGTCGCCTACTTGGGGCCGCGCCAGTCGATGGTGGTGGAGTGTCGATGCGAGGCGGTCGCTCGCGGGAAAGCGTCGTTTGGGCCGCTTCGCGTATCCAGCACGTTTCCATTTGGTATTGCCCGCAAGAGCGTGACATTTGCTCAAACTTCAATTGTTACGATTCTGCCTCAGCGAGCGGAATTGTCGCGAGATGCGACGTCGTTGGCTTCGCGGCGGACGGAGGAAGCGGCTTCGATGATCCGCTCTCGTTCGGGTGACGAGACGTTTGCCTTGCGTGAACACTCGCCGGGCGATGCGCTGAGGTCGGTGGCGTGGCGGGCGTCTGCACGCATGGGTCGACCGATTGTGCGTGACTTATCAAAGCGCACGGGCGGGCGTGTGTGGGTTGTGGTGGATGACACTGTCACGGAAGAGCATCGCGAGTCATTTGAGCGAGCGATTATGCTGACGTCGTCGATGTTTGACTTGTCTCACACGCGAGTCAATCGATTGGGCTTTGCAACGCTTGCGCGTGGCGTGCTGTCAGACTCGGAGCGTGATGTATTTCCGAATGTTGACGGCGTACTTGCAGTTGCTGAGCCCTCGACGCACGTTGCGAACTTCGCGTCATCGCATATTCAGCCTCGCGACGCGGTGCTGCTTGTCTCTACCAATCCGCAAAGCCGGAGTCTGCTGGCTGTGCCAACTGGCAACGTCACTTTGCTTGATCCGCAATCGCCATCAACGTATGCGAGTGGGAAATTGCCCGATGTTCAGTCGCCGGTTGTTCAACGACATCAATCCGTTGCTGAGCGAGTGAGTTCTGTTCTTCGGGAATCGATTGCCGCGTCCTTTGGCGGGCAAGCCTCGGCGAAAGCATCGACGGGGGGTGCTGCATGAACGTCCTTGCGTTGCTCCGCTGGGGTGTGTTGTGCGCGGTGTTGCTGAGTTTTTTTGCGTTCGGCATCGCCGAAGAATCGCCTTTCGCGATGTTCTTGTTGCTTGTGACAGGGTCGGCGGGGTGGTGGTTCACTGAACGTCGGCCAATGAAGCTTGCTGCGAAGATCGGCGCGACGCAAGCGGCTTCACAGATTGGATGGCAAGGATTGCCTCGGTGGGTCACAAACATCGCATTGGCATTTGTGATTTTGATGGCGGTGCTGCGCGGCACGCGGGGCGATTCGGTGATTTCGGCGTTTTCAGCGTTTCTTGCCGCGATCTGCGTGTTGAAGTTGTGGGAGAAGCGTGAACCCACGGATTACGGGCAACTGCTGACGATGTCGGTGTTTTTGGTGATCGGCGCGACGCTCAACAGCAATTCGGTTGGGGTCGGGCTTGTCATTCTGCTGATGGTGCCCGTGATGGTGGTGACGGCGTTCTACTACCAGATGTATCTGGCGAAAGTGGATAGCGGTGTCTTGCCCGCCCTGCATGGCAACGTGACTTCGGCGATGCTTGCGAAGAAAGCCAAGCGAGCGTTGCAAGGCTGGTCGACGCTGATCGTGTTGCTTGGGTTTGCTCTTGCAACTCTCGTGTTTGTTGTGACGCCCCGCGGGCTCGGGAGCGGCGAACTTGGAGAAATCGGTCGACTGTCTCTTTTGCGTCGGACAGGATTTGCGAATCAGGTCAATCTCAATTCTGGCGGATTGATTTCACAGTCGCAGGCGATCATTCTCAGTGCGACGTTCACGGACGGCAGAAACAACGCAATGGGGTCCTCGGAAGAGCCTCGGTACCTGCGAGGTGCGATCCTCGATGAGTATCGAAGTGGACGATGGACTTCGGGTGATCCGCCACTGAGTGCGTCGCGAGCGGAGTTCTTGAACGTTGGCCAAATTCTTGCGTTTGATGAAACAGGTGATTCGACGACGCAGGTCATGGTCATTAATCCGCGAGCGACGCCTTATCAGAATGAGCCGCTGTTTCATCCGCTGCGTGCGACGCGGCTGCGCCTCAATGGCGACGGGCGAGTGCGGCGTGATCCGTTGACGGGTGCGATGATTCGAGATCACGCGAAGGGTGATTGGTCGTACGAGGTGCATTGGACCCAGATGCCGGAGCTGACAGAAGACACGAGGCGGGGCATGGTGGGATTCCCATCAGAAGTCGTACAGAAAGAAGCGAGGAAACTGCTCGCGAACTCAGGAATTCCGGCGGCTCCCGAAGAACGCAGCATCGAACTCGATTCAGTGGTTGCACGAATTTTCGAAACGCATCTGCGCAGCAAGTTCCAGTATTCATTGAATGTGCCGACGCCGCCTTCTGGCGTCGACCCGATTGCGTGGTTCCTTGAAAACAAGCCTGCGGCACATTGCGAGTTCTTCGCGTCGGCGCTGGCGGCGATGTGCAGAAGCGTCGGCATTGATGCTCGTGTTGTTGCTGGGTACATGACGACTGAGTTTGATGAACAGCAGCAGTCGTACATCGTTCGCGCGAGCAACGCTCACGCGTGGACCGAAGTCAACGTCGCTCCCGGCATCTGGCGCGTGTTCGACGGCACTCCGGTTGCCAGTGCTGTGTTCCAGACGCAAAGGCGGATGACGTTGATGGGTTCGCTCGGCGCGATGATGGCGGGTTTGGATTCGTTGTGGAACAGCAAGGTCGTTGCGTATGACGATCGTTCTCAGCGCCGGGTGCTGGGCATGGAAGCCGCGAATCCGCAGATGCCTTGGCTGATTGATATTCTGCAGGGTTTTCAGGGACGACACGGAATTGTTATGCCGAGACGTTCGCATGGCATCGGTAAGCCCATCGCGATTGGATTTGGTGTTGTGTTGATCGGAGCGGGTATCGTGGTGATTGCTTGGTCGTTGATGCCCAAGCGACGAGGAAGAAGCCTGTCTGGCTGGGGATTGCAAGGTGACAAAGACTTGCAGCGAGTGCATTCGGACGTGCTGAACATGCTCGCGAGAGTTGGGGTTCCGAAGCCGGACCATGTGCCGGTGTTGCAGCATGTGCGAGTTGTTGCGGCTGAACATCCGGATATGCCAACGCGCGACGTAGCCGCTGCGCTTGTTCCCACTTGCGAAGTGCTGTATAGCCAAAAGTTTGGCGACAGTTTCGCACGGACAGGTACTGTGAATGGGCTTCAATCCATGCATGCTGTTACGGCTCAAGCTTTCTCGCGATGGAAGCGAGCGAAGCGGGGGTGAAGCAGATAGCTCGTGTCTACAGGGATTAGTTACGCCGTCTGTGAGATTTATGCGAGTGTTTTCGGACACTGAATGGAACGCAGATGCTGCGCGATGCGCTTCGGCGTCGGTTGCTCGCCGATATGCAAGTGTCCTCGGGACGTCGCGTTGATGCGCCGTGCCCGTGCAAACTTCTTGCCCGCTCTGCGAACAGATCGAGGCTTGGGGTGTCTTTCGCGAGGTACACATGGGCGCCAACCGTTCACGCAACGAGCGTTTCCGCGAGTCGTTTCAGCAGATCTGCGACAAGGGTGGTTGCCTGGAGTTTTCGCTTGCGCCCATGGAAGGTACCAACGCAGATCCGCATCGCGCGCCGGACCTTGTCTGGCGAGTACGACTAATGCAGGTCTCGGATAACGAAATTGTTGTTGAGCGTCCGAGCGCGGCGGGCAAGGCGTTCTCCATTCCAGAGAACGTTGAACTCGTTGGTGTGATGGTGATTGGACAGAATCGCTGGATGTTCAAGACTCGCACGCTCAATCGTGCGACGGCGAGTGGAAAGCAGGGGCAGTCGCAGGGCATTCTGGGCGGATGCTTGCGCGTGGCGATGCCCGATCATGTTGAGCGCTGCACGCGTCGTGAATTTAATCGTGTGTCGATCGCTGAACTGCATTTGCCCAAGGTTGAGGTGTGGCCTTTGCTCGAGCCTTCGAGCGTGATTGCGGCGGAAGAGGCGAATCGCGCGATGATTCATAGCCTTGAGAAGTCGGGCAAGGTCTCGCAGACAAACTCAATTGAGAATTCCGATTTTGCGTTGCCCGTCGTCGGCCCCAAGTTCCATGCAAGCCTGATGAACTTGGGTGGTGGTGGTTTGGGACTGCTCATCGACAAGTCTGAGGCGCAGGCCGCAGGTCGGGCGAAGCTTGTGTGGATGCGGTTGGACCTGCGACCGGGGCTTGCTGCACCACTTGGGCTCACGGCGAAGATTGTGCATACGCACATTGATAGCACGCAGAGCCTGTACGCGGGTGTGAGCTTTGAATTCGCGTTCCACCAGAGCCATCGCGAGTTTGTGATTGAGCAGATTGAGCGGTACATTGCGAATCTGCAAGCACCCAAGCGTGCGGCTGCCTAACTCAGTCTCGCACTTGCAGGAACACTTTACCTTCGTTGGCTTGCAGTTTGAATGGCTGGCCCCACACGCCTAGATCGGCGTTGAGTGTGGTGCGGTTGCCTGTTACGCCCACCATGGCGATGTTGGGGGCATCGACGCTGACGCCTTTCTTGCCAGCGAGATCGAGTTTGCCGATGCTGCCTTTGCCCATCGCCATGCGCACGTTGCCGTTGCGGGCTTGGATGGTGACTGGGCCTGCGAGCGCGGCTTCGGTGATGACGTCGACGTCGCCACCATTGCCGTCGGTGATGCCGTTGTAGACCTGGATGGGGCCGGCGACGTTTCGCAGGGTGACTTTGCCGCCATTGTTGCGGATCATGGTGCCGGCGATCGCGGGCACGCGGATGTCGAGGATCACGGGAATTTTGTCGAGCGCTGGGTCAGCCGAGAGCACGCGGAGAATGCGCTGCTCGGATTGATTTTCGATGGATGCGGCAACCCACTTGGCGAGACGGGGTTCTTTCTTGCCCATGATCGAGGCGTACACGACTGGCTGCTTGAGTTTGGGGTCGGCGAAGACTTTGACTGTGCCGAGTTTGTTTTCGATTTGCACGATGAAGGGGAGGGGCAGCGACGCGGGATCGCCTTCGATTGCAACCCTGCGGCCTCGCATGCGATCCACAACAACGCAGCCAGACATCGGAAGCAGGGCGAACAGCGTCGCTGCGATCAAGGCGAGGGAGCAGACGCGTGGGATGAAGGCGTGGGGCTTGGGTTGCATGGGTGGATTCTAGTGGTACTTGAGGGTGTGGGAAGCGGGTGTTTGGTGTGGGAAGAGTGTGGAACGTAGGCGGGGTGCAGTCGGAATGGCCCGAAAGGCCGGGGTACTGGTTTGGGAGTTTCTCGGGGGAATGTGGGACTCAGGACGGGACCCGGCCATACCATCAAGTTCAGGTAAAGATCGGGAGTGTGCAACTTTGCACCGAGCGGTCGATACTTGTCCAACATCCTGAATCGGAACGTCGGCCATCGGACGGATTTTTATTTATCATTCCCCCGTCGGGTGAAGCCGTTGAAAAGTCGCTCAGCATGACCCCATTGGCGCAGGGCCGCGCCTTGGGAGAACACGAAAAACATGAGAGGCCCTGTAGAAGTCGCACCGGGAGACTGCGGAGTTTCGTACTTGAATCGCTTGCATCGAGGAAAAACGTGGATTTTGCGAGAGTTGGAACGTGATTCCTTGGGTTGTGGTTCGCAGCAGTTGCTCGCGTGGCGCTGATGATGGTTGCGCTGTGCTGAGTTGATGATTCCGATGTCGGGTTGTCGTGCACGCTGGGCTCTTGCCTGGTCGTGATTCTTTTCGCACGGCGTCGGCGTTGTGGCTGTCAGAGCACGCCGACATGACTCGAGGAGTCTGTCATGAATACGGGGATTGATGCTTGGGTGAGTTTGGCGGGGGCAAGTGGCTTGGGGGTGGGCTCAGTGTTTGTCGGTCAGTTGTCTCCAACCTTCGGGCTTGGCGAGGTCGGCACGCCGATTTGGATCGGGATCGCCGTAGTCGCGGCTGTGGTCGGGTTCGTCATTGCGAAGGTGCTGGGCAGCAAAGCCGCGGAGCAGGCCCGTGTTGACGGGGCGAAGATTCTGGAAGATGCGAAGCAGCAGGCCAAGATCGACGCGGAGAAGGCGCGGGTCGAGGCTGAAAAGTTGCTGCTGGAGCGGAAGACCAAAGCGGACGAGGAAGCGGAGAAGGTTCGGGCTGAGATTCGCGAGACGGAGCGGCGGCTTGCCAAACGCGAGGACGCGCTGGATCGCAAAGAAGATTCGGTGCAACAGAAGGATCAGCAATTGACGCAGCGGCTGGAGTCGCTGCGGGCGAGAGATGACGCGTCGATGCGGCGCGAGCAGGAATCGCAGAAGTTGCTGGAGGGTGTGAAGGACGAACTGTCCAAGGTCGCGGGATTGTCGCGGATCGATGCGAAGGAGATGTTGCTCAAACGCATAGAAGAAGACGTGCGGCATGATGCGGCGAAGATCAGCCGGAAGATTGTGGAGGATGCGGAGCACGACGCGAAGTCCAAGGCTCGCGAAATTACGCTGATGGCGATTCAGCGGTATGCGTCGGAGCACACGAGCGAGAGCACGGTGCGGAGCGTTGCGATTCCGAGTGATGACATGAAGGGGCGGATCATCGGGCGTGAGGGGCGGAACATTCGGGCGATTGAGAAGGTGACGGGCGTGGACATCATCGTGGATGACACTCCCGGCGTGATTGTGGTGTCGTGCTTTGACAAGGTGCGGCAAGCGGTGGCGGTGGAGTCGCTGGAGCGATTGATCGCGGATGGGCGCATGCACCCGACGCGGATTGAAGAAGTGGTGGAGAAGGTGCGGAGCGAAATCGGGGAGAAGATCAACAAGTATGGCAAGGAAGCGTCGCTCGAAGTAAACCTGCGCGGGTTGCACCCGAAGGTCATGGAGGCGATGGGTAAACTCTACTACCGAACTAGCTACGGCCAGAACGTGCTGCGGCATAGTGTCGAGGTCGCGTTCCTGTGTCAGATCATCGCCGAGCAGTTAGGGCTGGATGGCGCGATTGCTCGTCGGTGCGGCTTCCTGCACGACATCGGCAAGGCCATGGACCACGAGATGGAGGGCGGTCACCCGAAGATCGGTATGGACTTCGCTCGTCAGTTTGGCGAGAAAGAGCCCGTGCTGAACGCGATCGGCGGGCACCATGCAGATATTCCGTCCACGAGTTTCTACACGCCCATCGTCATGGCGGCGGACGCCGTGAGCAGTGCTCGCCCCGGCGCACGTCGTGAAAGCCTTGAGAAGTATGTCCAGCGTTTGAACGAACTGCAGGACATCGCGATGAGTTTCAAGGGCGTGACTGAGGCGTACGCGATTCAGGCGGGCCGAGAAGTGCGCGTGATGATCGACGCTGCGAAGGTGGATGACGACGAAGCGTTCCTGATCGCGCACGACATCGCGAAGAAGGTGAGCGAGGAGATGACGTTCCCGGGTGAGATTCGCGTCACGGTCTTGCGTGAGACGCGGGCGATTGAGTATGCACGTTGATGTCTGTGTCACTCTGCGACGGACTGATGTTTAACTGATATTTTTCAGCACAGAGACACAGAGATCAAGAGGAAAATGAAATGATGGGATGATGTGATGATGAGAAAACGCACAATGTCCCATCATCCCATCACCCCCTCATCCCCCACATCCCCCTCGTGATCTCTGTGTCTCTGTGCTGAGATGGAAAATCCAAAACTGACCGGTCTTTCTGATTCTTCTGTGAATGTACTTTCTTCAACATCGTGGGCTGAACGCCTGATGCCGGATAAGAAGGGGCGGGTGCAGTGGACGCGCATTGCGCTGATTGCGTTCTTCGGCGTGTTGCTGTTCTTCGCAGTCTCGTCCGCAAAGCGATTCGCGACGGATGAGAATTATCTGGGCGACTTCGTACACTTCTACGAAGCCTCGCGAGCGGTGTGGAACGGCACGGACCTGTATGACTCAGGCACGCGAGGCTATATATATCCGCCGCTGTTTGCGATTGTGACGGCGCCGATGGCGCTGCTGTCGAGGCAAACTGCTGGAGCCATGTGGACGTGCGTGAACTTCGCGATGATCGCGGCGACTGTGGCGATGCTCGCAAGAGAAGCGATGATTCGGTTTGGCTTTGGTCGTTCTGGAGAAAAGTCGACGTCCGGAGAATCGGTGAACGAAAGTTCGTTTGAGAATCCGCGTGGGTTTGGATTTTCGGGTCTGTTCTCGAAACCAACGTACTTCGCAACGCTCGTCGCGATGACATGTGCGATGGGGCTGCTCTTGAACGTGGACAAGGTTCGCGCGGTGCTCAGCCTCGGACAAACAGACGCACTTGTGCTGTTGCTGCTCAGCGTTGCACTCTGCGTGCAGCGGCGCGTGCCGATTGTGACTGGCATCTGCCTGGGGCTTGCGTTCAACATCAAGTATCAAGCCGTGATCTTCCTGCCTTACCTGCTGCTGCGTCGGCGATGGGCAGAAGCGGGTGCGATGATCGTGAGCGCGTCTGCCGGGCTGCTTTCAGGTGCGTTGGTGTTTGGCTGGGAACGCAATTCACAATACTTGTTGCGTGCGTTCGCAGGTCTGCTTGAGATGGCTGGAGCAAAGCCCGTCGCTGGAGATTCTGCGGACATTCACAGCATCACGTGGGAGCGAAGTGTGTCGCTCGTGAGCGCGATGGCGCGCCTTGCCGAGAAAGTTGGGCATTCGATCGTGACGCCGGCAGGTGTTGTAGCGATCGCGGCTGTCGTCGTCGCAATCGGCTGGTTGATTTTGGCAAAGAACGGTTCCTCGCTGCTCTTGGCTCGCGGCGGCTCTCGGGAAGTGCGAGAAAATGCTGCGGTCGCGATGCTGGAGTGGGCTGGGCTCATCACGGGCGTTCTCGTGTTTAGCCCGCAGACGACAAATCGTCACATGTACTTGCTGACGTTCGCGACGGTGATCGCGGCGGCGGTCTTGCTGCTCACGAAGCATTCGAAGTCGCGAGCGATCTTGATGGCGGGCATCGCGATCTTTTGGTTGGGGCTCACGATGCCGCCGGGTAAGCAGTTTCCAGAAGCACTCACCGCGTGGCGGGCGATCGGCGGAGCGAGTTGGTGCGTCCTCGTGATGTACTTCACGCTGCTGTACGCTGGCTTGCAGTTGATCATGCAAACGCGAAACCGCAGTGATAATGTGCGAGCCGCATAGGAATATTCGATTGGCATGTTCGAGAATTGCGAGCGGCATCCCGCGAACTGATCCGCTGATTTGAGTTTTCATGCCAACCTCAAACGAACGCGGTACACTTGCCTCACGGGAAGCCAGTGGGCTGTGAACAGCAGAACCGATGCAAGGACACGTCGGTGCTTGACGCGAACGAGATGCGTCGGAAGGCGATAACGAACGCAAGGCAAGGAGCCAGACGGGGTGCTCAAGCAACGCCAGCAAATCTTCGTCACTCTGCTCGCGCTGTGGGACGCGTTGGTGGTTGTCTGCGCGTGCGTTTGCGCGTGGCTGATTCGGCGCAGCGTTATCGACGGAGCAATGCCCAGCGTGGCGTGGCCTGAAAACGTGCGAGAGTGGATTCAGCAGCCGCTTGTGGTGTTTGCGGTGCCGATCGCGTTGACCAGCATGCGCGTGTTTGGTTTGTATCGCCCGTGGCGCGACAAACGCATGCTCGCCGAGGCTCGCGCGATTCTGAACGCTTCGCTCATCACGATTGTGTCGCTCATCGTGCTGCTGTGGGGACTTGGCTCTGACATCATGGGCGGTTCAGATCCCTCCAAGATGACAACGCTGGCGGGTGTGCGATTCGACGCCGCGAAGTTTCAATTGGTCATGCTGTCGTTGTTGCTGCCCGCGCTACTCACGCTCGAGCGAGCGGCATTCCGCGCCGTGCTTCGAGAATTGCGGCGGCGCGGGAAGAATCTGCGGCACGTTGCGATCATCGGGACGGGGCGACTTGCGAGGATTGCGTGCAGAACGCTGGATCGCAACGCTTGGACGGGGTTGCACGTTGCGTACTTCATTGATCATCACGACAGCGAACGTTCCATGGACAGTGTGGAGCAAGAGGGCGAGAAACGGGTGATTCTGGATCGGTT
This sequence comes from Phycisphaerales bacterium, assembly GCA_046350435.1. GTDB lineage: Bacteria > Planctomycetota > Phycisphaerae > Phycisphaerales > UBA1924 > BJHL01. The sequence goes on along the minus strand of JAXMAK010000003.1, from coordinate 564,837 downwards.
GGTTGTCGGAAACGTGGGCGAACTTGATCAGATCATGGAGCGGCGGCCTGTGGACGCGGTGTACCTGGCGATTCCCAATGTTCGCGCGGCGATGATTCCCAGTTTGCTGCAGAAGTTGGAGCGGTATCCGATCGACGTGCGCATCATTCCTGATGTGTCGCCTCGCTATTCGCCGTTGTCGATGCAAGTGAATGAACTGGAAGGCATGCCCATCCTGAGCATCCGCGAGAATCCGATGGCGGGTGTTGCGGGTGCGGTGAAGCGCGGGATTGATGTGATGGGAGCGATCGGCGCGTTGATGATTTTCGGTGTGCCGATGTTGGTGATCGCGATGGTTGTGAAGTTCACGAGCCCGGGGCCGGTGATTTTCAGGCAGCGTCGCGTGAGCATCGGCGGTGAAGAATTCAACATTCTAAAGTTTCGCACGATGGTGACGGCGGAAGAAGAGCAAGGCAGCGGCGCGAGTTGGACCAAGCAGGATGATCCGCGCGTGACGCCAGTGGGACGGCTGCTGCGAAGAACGAGTCTTGACGAGTTGCCGCAGTTGTTCAATGTGCTGCTTGGAGACATGAGTCTGGTCGGCCCACGGCCAGAACGTCCGGAACTGATCGCAAAGTTCCGCGAAGACTGGAGAGGCTACATGCTTCGCCAGCACGTGAAGGCCGGGATGACAGGCTGGGCACAGGTCAACGGCCACCGCGGCGACACCGGTCTTCGCAAGCGACTCCAGCATGACTTGTTTTACATCCGGCACTGGAGCCTTGCGTTTGATCTCAAGATTCTGTGGCTGACGCTGTTCCGCGGGTTTGTCCATCGGAATGCGCACTAGCGGGATGTGACGCCGGGATCGTTGCCGCGTACTTGCATTGTCTTGCGCCAATGTACACAAGCGACTCGAAGACCATCAGTCCAGCGAGTCCTGCACCGAGTGTGAGCGTGTTTCTCACGACGGCTTCGACGTGCCATGTCGGTGCGCCCGGGCCGAGCCAGCGCGTGAGGTCGATCACGCCGGTGGGGGAGTAGTGGAAGACGCGGACGAGTGCGACCATAGCTGCCATGCCCAGCAGTGGCAGCAAGGCCATGATGATCCAGCCGATACTGGCGTGGCAGCAAATCTGCCATGCGGCTTCTGGGGTCATTCGCCAACCTCGGCGGTTTGAGAAGAAACGCACGCCCCGGCATTCGATCCATGTGAGGCCGAGTAGAAACAGTGACGTGACGCACATCCAGAAGAGAAGCATGCCGCCCTGCATGGCGACTTCTATCACCGGACCTTGCAGTCTTGCGCCGCGTGCCGGGTCAAAGATCAAAACACCAACCCACGGATCTGCGATGAAGAACGAGGCGATCAGGATATTGATGGCGAGGAGGGAGTTTGAAGATCCCTTATCGATCTTCATCGTGCGGAACATGTGCTTGGGGTGGCGAAGCGCGTTCCAGTTCGTGCGACACCAGTTGGTCAGGCTGCTTTTGTGTTGCCATAGCGTGCCCGGTCGGGCGGCGGGAAGCGATGATGCGACGCTGGTGCCGCATTCGGGACACTTGGACTCATCCTCGAGTCCTTCGATGCTGTAGCCGCAATCCTCGCAGAGAAGTTTGTAACGATCCACGCAAGACCATACGCCGCCCCCCGGTTGCGGGTTTCCAGCCCGGAGCGGCTGTGTGCGAAATGGCTGAAAATCTGCTGAAATTCACAGCGTTTTTACAACGGCAGCATACTTGAAACAAAAACTGCGAGAACGCTGAAGTTCGCTGCAGCCGCGCCAAAGTCGCGGGTTGTGACAGCCGATAAAGGCAGAGTATCGCGCCGTGCGGCGCATCAATCGCAGAAAGGGTCGTCATGGGCACCAGCGTCAACCGTCGTCGTTTCGAGCGTTTCTCATTGCCCAGCGCGTACACCGCGATTCATGTGCGAACGCTTGATCAGGACAAGTTTGTTCACAGCGGGCATACGTACGACATCTGCGAGGGCGGCGTGCAGTTTGAACTCGACTACCCGATCGCGCCGGGAACACCTATCGCAGCACAAATCGAATTGCCATCGAGTGTCGCCGATGAGCAGGGCGGGCCGGGTCGGGCGATTTATGTGTTTGGCAATGTGGTGTGGCTTGATGACAGCGAGCCGGGGCCGGTGCGGGTTGCGATGACGATCAATCGATATGCGAGAGAGGGCGATCGCGAGCGGCTGATTCGCGTGTTTGCGGCGGGCAAGTTGAATCGCTTGGCGGCGTGAGGGTTTTTGCTACGTACTTCGTGACTAAGCCCGTTGCTATGATTTTGCATGGCACGGGTTATTGCATTGGTAATGCTCTGGGTGATGCTGTGTGCTGGATGTCAGAAAACGCACACGTTTTCGCCTCGCTTCGGTGCGCCGCAGGGTATTGACGCGCACATTAAAGCTGTTCGTCATCGGGGCAAGGCCGTCGCAATCATCGATGCGCAGGGTAACGACAATTATCGACTGGAGCGAATTCCCGGTGCCATGCGTGTGCCAGCAGCATCGCTTGCTTCGTACGGATATGAACAAGAACCTGAGGAGGAGTCCAGCGTCGTCGACATTGATGATGAGGGTGAGGTGTCAGTTGACATGTCACTTGGACTCATGAACGGTCTTATCGATGCTCTCAGTGACGATCGTGCTCCATCGCTCAAACGACGACAGCGACTGCTTCATGATCGACTCGATCATGCCTTGACAGTTGTCATATACGGTGAGTCTCAGGCGAGTTCAATGCCCCTCATGATGCAAAAGCGACTGTGGCGATTCGGGTACAAGGACGTCACAATCGTGCAGGGCGGCATTCAGGCTTGGAAGTTGGCCGGACTTCCTGTTGAAACTGGGCCACCGGAAGAGCCGCTGAATTCAGGGTCATAATCACTGGTGAGTAGCGATATAGAGACGAAAATATGGCCTTCTTACACCGAGTCTAGCGAAAACGCGAGCGCTCTCCCCTATCCTTCACCGTGTTTGTCGACCAAGCCATCATCACTCTCCGCGCCGGCAACGGCGGCAACGGGGCTGTCACGTTCCGACGCGAAAAATTTGACCCCAAGGGCGGCCCGAACGGCGGCAATGGTGGGGACGGCGGCGACGTCGTGCTCGTTGCTGAATCGGGCATGTCCACGCTGTACGACTTCCGCAATCAGGCGGTGTGGGCGGCGCAGGACGGCGATAACGGCGGGGGCAAGCAGTGCTCGGGCAAGCGGGGCGAGGACCTGATCCTCAAGTTGCCGCCCGGCACGATGGTGTTCAATTCGCAAACCAACGAATTGATCCACGACCTCAAAGAAAACGAAACCGTCATCATCGCCAAGGGCGGCAAAGGCGGGTGGGGCAACGAACACTTCAAGAGACCCGACAATCAGTCGCCAAAGAGCGCTGAACAGGGAGAACCCGGACAGAGTTTCAAGGTTCGGCTGGAACTGAAGTTGATTGCAGAGGTGGGGTTCGTTGGATTGCCCAACGCCGGCAAGAGCACGCTGCTCGCCGCGTTGACGAAAGCGACTCCCAAGATCGCGAATTATCCGTTTACAACGTTGTCGCCTCAGCTGGGCGTGTGCGAACTTGATGCGACGCGGCGAATCGTGATGGCGGATATTCCGGGGCTCATTGAGGGCGCGAGCGAAGGCAAGGGCATCGGGCATGACTTCTTGCGGCACATCGAGCGGACGAAAGTGATTGTGCACTTGCTCGACGTCACGCCCGACAATGGTCAGACGCCCGCGGACAACTACGAAACGATTCGCGCAGAGTTGAAGCAGTACAGCGAGGCTTTGGCCGACAAGCCGGAAATCATCGCTCTCAACAAGATGGACCTCTTGCCCGACGAAAAGGCACGCACGAAGGCGCTCAAGGACATCGCGAGAGCGTCTGGTGCAAGGCTTGATCGCGACGTGTTTGCGATCAGCGGTGCGACGCGCGAAGGCATCAAGCCTCTGTTGGAGCGGCTGTGGAAGCAGTTGCATCCGGGGCGGGAGAAGGTGCCGGGATGGAAGGCTGAAGCGGCGGAGATGTAAAACCGGCCTTTCGCCTGGCAGCGTACATCAAGCGACTTTGGTGCCCGGCGACCCGCCGGGCCTACTTTTGTGCATGCAAGACATCTTTGAATTCTTCATGAATGGGCCGCTGCCTCGTGATAAGAAAATCACGTTCTTTGAGATTGGTGCGCACGTCGGGAAGCACACGGAACTCTTTCTAGAGATTTTCCCGCAGGCTGAATTGTGGGTCTTTGAGCCCGATCCGCGGAATACGGCGGAACTGAAGCGGCTGGGCTTCAACAAGAAAACGAAGCTGTTCGAACTCGCGATCGGCGATCGCGACGGCGACATGCAGATGTATCTTTCGAGCGGCAAGGTGCAGAAGGGCGACACCCGCACAACGCTGCAGAACTGGACGTTTTCAAGTTCGCTCAAGAAGCCCAAGGAGCACATCAAGATGGCTCCGTGGGTGAAGTTCGAGCACTTCGCAAAGGTGAAGGTTGCCCGCCTCGACACGCTGAAGAAAGAGCACGGCTTTGGCGACATCGACTTCATCTGGGCGGACATCCAAGGCGCCGAAGACATGATGATCGCTGGCGGCCAGGAAACCCTCGCGCGCACTCGCTACTTGTACACTGAATACGCGAACACAGAGGTGTATGAGGGGCAGATTCCGCTCGATGAAATCCTGAAGCGACTGCCGGGTGGTGCGGCACAGTGGGAAGTCGTGCAGGATTTTTCGGATGATGTGCTGCTCAAGAACAAGGCGATGTAAACGAACCCCGTCGCGCAAGCGTGAGCGAATATTCTCGCTCTTCAATAACATCGTACGCGTCCAACCCACGCTGGCGCGTGGGGCTCGTTACGTCACCCCAACCGTGACTTTTGTGACTTTGCCTTTGACTTCGCGCGGCGCCTGCTGGTGTGTCTTCTTCGCACGGTGTTCGCTCCAGTCCTTGACTTGCAGGTCAGGCGAATTCGCTCCGGCGTGGACTTTGAGAATGTCGTAGACGTTGTCGCGCTGGGCGGGGACAAACCCCGCGTCGCGGATGAGTCGGCACAGCACCGCCTCGTCAAGGCAGTACGTCGTGCCCGCACTGCTCACGACGTTCTCTTCCATCATCACGCTGCCCATGTCGTTCGCGCCGTACATCAACCCAAGTTGGCCAATGTGCGGGCCCATCGTGACCCAGGAACTGCCGATGCTGTAAACGTTGTCGAGGAAGAGACGCGAGATTGCTTGCGTGCGCAGGTAGTCGCTCGCCATGCTCATGCGGACGCGCTTGCCGAAGAGGTGGGCAGTGGGGTACTTGGACTTGTCCATCGCGTTGTAATCGAAGACGTCGATCGTGCGGTTGCCCGCGGGCTGCGAATCGACGCCTCGGCCATAATCCCACGCTCGCGCGATCGCGTCACCCGGGAACTCTTGCGAAAGGTCTGCTTCGTCCGCACCCCAATCAGGAACGCGCCCCAGCGGCGTGTTTTCACGCTGGAAAGGCCACGCAATAAACGCTTTGTAATGACCAAAGGCAAGTTGCGTCGTTGATGCATACTGCAGCAACGAATTATCAATCCCCGCCAACTTCGTCTCTTCGTCTCTTTGTCTCTTCGTCTCTCGACCCATCGCGAGGTCCTGCCACTCGCGCACCAGCCACATGTGATGGATGCGGTCGGCGTATCCCTCGATGTGGCCAAACATCATTGATGCGCTTGTGAACATGCCCAGCGAGTGCGCGGCGTACATGCTCGTCATCCACGCCGTTGCGTCGCACTTGCCAAGACCGATCTTGCGACGAACCGGATCGGCGAAGATCTCGCCGCCGCCGCCCGGCAGACTGTTCATGCCGGCTTCCTGCAACTTCTTCAGCACCCAGCGAGCCTTCTCGAAGTAATTCGCGCCGGGCGGATTGAAGAAGTGGACGAACTCCACAAGCTCAGGCGGACTGAACGCGTGAATGTGGACCTTCGGGAACTTCGCCTTGATGCCGCTGAGCAAGTTCAAGTACCAATCAAGCGGCAGGTCCGGGTTCATGCCGCCCTGCATCAAAATCTGCGTGCCGCCAATTGCGACCAGTTCGCTGATCTTCTGATGAATTTGTTCCGGCTCCAGCGTATACGCGTCGTGCTCGTGGCCATCGCGGCGGAACGCACAGAATGTGCACTTGGCGTTACAGACGTTGGTGTAGTTGATGTTGCGGTCGATGATGAACGTGCGAAACGTGTCACCATGCACAGCCCGGCATCGAGCATCTGCCCAGCGAGCCAGTTCCGGCATCGACATCGAATGAAAAATCTCCATCGCCTGCTTGGGAGTCAGCCGAGCCTCGCCTGCGACGACGGCGGAGAGCAACCCAGCATCAAGCCCCGACTTGTCGGCGTACTGCACTGGAATCGAGTTGGATCGGAACGTAGAAGTCGCGGAGGTGGCGGCCATGGCAGGGAAAGTGTAGGGGCGAAAAGCGTTGGTTTCAATGATTCTTGAAAGTTGGGAAGGAGTGGTTTTTCAAAACACCTTTCGCCCGATATGCCTTCGCCCACATTCCGGGCACCGCACACCTCGTACTCCAGTCATGTTGTAATTACAGGACGGACATCGATTCAACTCATTGCCTGCGGCGACAAATCGCCATCGCGAAGACCGACGCCGGGATGCGATGGAGATTACTGGCAAGCCCCAAAAGACCACGCTGCCCAGCACACCAGCAAAATGGAACTCGTGTCGTGTCTCCGTAAGTGGCACTTCGAATCGCGACTGGTCCACGTTGGCATCGGTCTTGTTGAACTTCGTCCATTTCGCACACACGCCAGATGCGTCTGTCTGCCGAAGTGTCGCGAACGATGCCAGCACCGCGTCGGCACTCACAGAATTCGTTTGTTCCTCGACGGAGCCATTCAACATCAGTCGGCGATTGGAGTAGATGTTGAAAGGGAGCGAGAATTCACTCGTTTCCCAGTGTGCATAGGCCGTGGCAACAACGAGTTTCTTGTCATAGGCGATTGCGACCTCATCCCCGCCGTCGTTGATGTGCGCAACCGCTTCCGAGTTTTGTCCAAGCGTCACATAGAATTGCTGCCAATATGGAAGTCGGCATCCACCGAGTCTTTGCAAAGCGAACATTCCGCATGCGAACCACAAGCCGACGGTGCAAATGAGCGAGATCTGATGGATCGCCTTCCAGAGTCCGGCCTGTTGGGCTGCTGAAAACACACTTTTCTATTCGCATTCTTCGCCCTTATAGTTGCGACAGATAACCCGTCCATTCGTTTTGACCTCACGTAAAGGAACTCGCATGTCGACCGCCGCTCCCAAAGCCCCCTCTGCCCCCGCAATTTCTAAAGAGCAAGCCGAAGCCATCTTCTCCCGCGGCCTCGAAGGCATCATCGCGGGCGAAACGGACATCTGCTCGATCGAGCAAGGCGGCTTGTGGTATCGCGGCTACGAAATCCACGACCTCGCGATGAACGCGACGTTTGAGGAAGTCGCGTACCTGCTGCTCGAAGGCAACAAGCCCAACGCGAACGAACTCGCGGCGTTCAAAGCGGAATTGGTGAGCGAAAGGCCGCTGCCGCCGCAAGTGACGAACTTCATCGAAATCATGGGCGGTTTCCTTGCGAGCGGACGCGCTGTGCCGATGGATATTCTGCGTACGTGCGTGTCGATTCTCGGGCACATTGATCCCGACAGTCAGAGCGTCGAGAAAGCCGCGAACAAACGCAAGTACAAGAGACTGCTCGCGAAGATTCCAACGATGATCGGTCACATGCAGAACGTTATCGATGGCAAGTCGATCATCGAACGCGAGAGGGGCGGCGATCCCACGCTCTCGCACGCCGCGAACCTTCTCTATCTCATGACTGGCGAAAAGCCCGCGAAGGAATACGCGAAGGTTGTGGATGTGTCGCTGATTCTGTACGCCGAGCACGACTTCAACGCCAGCACGTTCACGACACGCGTCATCGCAGGCACGCTCAGCGACATGCATGGCGCAGTCGCTGGCGGCATCGCTGCTCTCAAAGGCCCGCTGCACGGCGGCGCGAATGAGATGGCGATGGAAATGCTCAAGGAAATCATGAAGGATGTGGGCGAAGGTGCAATCGGAACAAAGGCTGTGGACGATTGGATGCAGAAAGCCTTCGACACCAAGCGCAAGCTGATGGGCTTTGGGCATCGCGTGTACAAGAATGGCGACCATCGCGCACCGATTCTGCACAAGATGGGGCGAGCCGTCGCTGAGAAAGACACGAAGAACCCAGGCGGGCACTCGGCAGTGAAGTGGTTCCAGCTGGGCGAGCAAGTCCAGAAGATCATGCTCGAAAAGAAAAACATCCACCCCAACGTCGACTTCCCGTGCGGCATGACGTACTTCACGATGGGGATTCCGGTGCCGCAGTACACGCCGATTTTCGTCGCGTCCCGAGTGACCGGTTGGTGCGCCCACATCATCGAGCAGCACGCCAACAACCGCATCATCCGCCCGCTGAGCAAGTACATCGGCCCAGCACCACGTAAGTGGAACGGATGAGGCAGACTGTCGGATTGTCTTGAGACACGTACAAAAGAAAATGCCTCGCTAAAGCGAGGCAATGACCCCATGGGGATTCGAACCCCAGTTTTTAGGATGAGAACCTAACGTCCTAGGCCGGGCTAGACGATGGGGCCGGCGGGACATGGTATGGCTTTGGGGGTGCTGATGCGAATCTTGGGTTGAATTTACTCTTCAGGCTCGCCCTTGTTGAAGTGCGCGTCCTGCATCTGCACCAAGCCGCCCAAGATATCGTGCAGCACTTCGGCGGGTGAGTTCATCGCGTTGACTTCCACGATGTCCTCCGCCGGGTAAAACTCCAGTACCTTTTTCGTTTCGTTCTCATACACCTCAAAGCGCCGGCGAATGACATCAGGCTTCGCGTCATCCGCGCGATTCTCCTTCATCGCTCGCTTTCTCATGCGATCAAAGAGTTGCTCTTTGTCCTTGCACACAAGATGAACCACTTTCAACACATCGCAGTAGCGATACAACTCTTTCGCCTGATTGACACTCCGTGGCAAGCCATCCAGAATGAGCAAGTCCGCGTACGGCTTGAACAAGCCCAAAATCGAATTTGCGTAGACGTTCTGGTTCCAGATGCGCATCGTGACATCATCAGGAACAAGCTCTCCCTTGCTGGAATACTGGAAAAACAGCCGGCCCAAATCGCTGCTCGCGTCGAGGTTGCGGAAGATGTCGCCGGTTGAGCTGTGGAAGAAGCCCGGGATGCGTGCCAGCACTTTGCCCTGCGTTCCCTTTCCGACGCCGGGAGGACCAAAGAGCAAAATCGTCTTGTAGCGGTCGTGCATGTTTTCTCCACGAATAGGCTGAAGGTTGGGCTGGCGTGAGGGTACGGATACTGACGTGTCCAAGTCATCGCCTGCGCGTGCGACCACTTTCGGACCTTTCGCGGCGCTGCTCCGCTTGCGTTTGGGCTTGGCGACTTTGGTCGACATACTCCACCTGATTTTACACCCGTTCATCACGGTGTGCGGAACTGCGTTGGAAGGCCCCACAACGTACCGCAAGCCGGGTCCGAGGCAAGCGAAAACTCTTGGACTTGATCGAGTTGCGAGAAGTTTCAGTGCGTAAGGACGGCACAATCGGCCTGAGCCTCCCCAGCCCATTGATCCGTCTCAGCCGTGCGAGCCGCACTGGTCGGCTGGGTGGGCAGATTGGAATTGGTTGCGCAGGCGATTCCGGGACCAGACATTCTTCGTGAACCACGTGCGGCTGATCACGCGAGCGAGTTGTTGGTCGATATCTGAGCCATGGAACGTCCACGCGTGCGAAGAGTTCGGGAAAGCCTGGATTGGATGAGGCCTTGCGGTCCGGCACTTGTGGCACAAGTGCTGCGGCAACTGTCCGAGAAGCACCCTGATACAAGGGCGCTTTTTCCGGACCAACCCGACCTCAACAAACGGCTCTTTGCGACGCTCGAGCAGGTTGTGAAGAACCTCTCGCATTACACGGTTTTGGAACCCGCGCTGATGAACGCTGGTCAAGCCGCAATTGAGCGTGGCGCGAGGCCGGAGGACTTCTCAGCCGTGCGTCAGGAAATGCTTGACGCGTTCCAACGCTTGAGCGGCGATGATTGGACGCATGAACTGCAACACGACTGGGGCTTCGTCCTTGATGCGGTTGCGGGAACCATGCTGCGTGCTTCGGAAGCGAGCCAGAAGCGAATGGCGGCGTGATGCTGGTTTGCAACGAACTGCCTTCGTGCCACCGACTGCTGCTTTGAGCAGTCGGTGTAACTTCGCAAGTGTGCGACGCTGAAGTGTCCTGTGAGTGCAATGACAGGTGGCTACCAACCACAGTCCGCATCGCGGGCTTTTACTTCTCGACTACATCTGCCTCTGCATACATTGACAGATGGAGTTAGACCGGCAATCAGAGACTGGTGACCAGCAGCCGTCTCGGTTGTGGCTCAAGGTGTTGTTGCAGGTTGCAGGCGCGCTTGTGGGCGTCGCGCTGCTCGTGTGGGCGTTGAGATTGGCTACAAGTGGTGACAACGCGCAGCGAATTGAAGTCTTGCGCCGTGCTCCAATCGAAAAAGTTGCTGCGCTCATGGCATTGTCGGCGCTAAGCCTGTGCATCAATGGAGTCATGTTCAACATCACGCTTCGCCCGCTCAAGCGAATCCCGATGGGCGAAACGATCGCGGCCAACTGGATCGCAACATGCCTCTCGGTGCTGCCGTTCAAACTCAGTTTGATTGTGCGAACCTTGGTCCACGTTCGAAAGCACGGCGTTTCGTGGAAGCAAATGGGTGCGTGGTACGCTGCGTTTGCGGGCCTGACTTTGGGCACGGTGGGGATCGTCGTCGCCATCATCGCGGTGCGAGGGTCATTCGATGCGATTGCTGTGGGCGTCATCGTCGCTGCGCTCGCCGGGTTTCTCGTGGTCGTGCATGGTGGGGGGCTGCTGATCCCCGCGATCGCGAAGCGATTTCCAAAGTTTGGCGTGCTTTCGATGGGAGCCGAGCGAATCGCATTATCACGAGGCATCGTTGCGGCACATGTCGGGCTTCGGCTGCTTGATCTTTGCACCTATGGCTTGCGTTTCTGGATCGCGGCTGGAGTTGCCGGTGTCGCGCTCACGCCATCGCAGGGAATGCAAGTTGGTTGCACAAACATGCTGCTGCGAGCGATGGCACCGGCGGGAACATTGGGATTTACGGAAGCAGGGACTGCGTTTGCGGGCGGATTGATGGGATTGTCAAAGGAGACTGTCGCGTTGCTCGCGCTCGTGTGCAGTGCGGGCGAGTTCATGACAGCGTTACCACTGGCGATCATCGCATGGATTTGGCTCGCGCCACACAAGTTTATTGCGAAGCGCAGTTCGCCAGTAGTGCCACCGACAGTGCTTTGACTGTCGGTGGTCGAGCGTCAAGTGTGGCCCGGAGCCTTGGCAAGTTTTCATATACAAACCACCGACAAGCAAAGCCTTGTCGGTGGCACGGCGAGGAATGTACACTTCCACATGCTCGAGATGAGGCCAAACTGCGAGTGCTGCGATAAAGACTTGCCTGCCGATGCAGTCGGAGCGATGATCTGCTCATTTGAATGCACGTTTTGCGAAGCGTGCGCGACGGACAAGTTGAGATTGAAGTGTCCAAACTGCGGCGGGGAACTTGTGGCGAGGCCGGTAAGGCCTACGCAGAAACTGGTCGAGAATCCTGCGTCGACGAAGCGGATCATGACGAAATCGTGCTGAAACACTACTGCAAGAAACACGGCCGCCTCGGAGGGACGGCGTACGTGTCTACTTGCGATCAACCATGTAGTTGCTCGATTCCTTCGTGATGAGAATATCGTGCGGGTGGTTTTCCACGACCGTCGCTGGCGTGACTTTGACGAATCTTGCGTCGCGGCGGAGTTCTTCGATGGTCTTGCATCCCACGTACCCCATGCTGCTTCGCACACCGCCAACAAGCTGGTAAATGATTTCGGCCAGGCTGCCTCGATAGGCAACCAAGCCTTCGACGCCTTCGGGGACGAACTTGCGGGACTGCTTGCCATCGCTCGCAACGGCGTCCGCCTGACGATAGCGATCCGCACTGCCTGCGCTCATCGCACCTTCGCTGCCCATGCCTCGATAACTCTTGTAGCGTCGGCCCTGGTGAATCACGACTTCGCCTGGTGACTCGTCCAAGCCCGCAAAGAGCGAGCCCATCATTACGACACTCGCGCCGGAGGCGAGGGCCTTGGGTATATCGCCACTGTGGCGGATGCCACCGTCGGCGATGACTGGAGCATCGCTGCCGATAGCTTGCAGGCCTTCGACAGCGTTCATGATTGCAGTGATCTGCGGGACGCCCACGCCTGTGACGACGCGAGTGGTGCAGATGCTGCCCGGGCCGATACCGACTTTCACGGCATCAGCGCCGGCATTGACCAAGTCTTGTGCGGCTTGTGCCGTTGCGATGTTTCCGGCAATGATTTGTACGCCCGACTTCGCGACAATGGGCATTTGCTTGATCGTCTTCACAGTGCGAAGCACGTTTTCGCTGTGGCCGTGTGCCGTGTCAACGACGAGCACGTCGACCTCCGCACTGATCAGTTGTTCGACGCGTTCGTATTGGTCAACGCCGACCGCCGCGCCGCAGCGGAGACGGCCGCGAGCGTCTCGGCAGGCTTTGGGGAACTGGCTGAGGCGGTCGATGTCTCGCATTGTGATAAGACCGGCAAGGCGGCCCTGCGGATCGACCAGAATCAGTTTCTCAACCTTGTGCTTGTTGAGGATGCCTTCGGCTTGAGCGAGCGTCGTGCCTGCGGGAGCGGTGATGAGATTGTCCTTGCTCATGACATCGCTGACGCGGATGCCAGAGTCTTCGACAAACTTCAAATCGCGGCGAGTGATGATGCCCAGCACCTTACCCTTGCCTCGAAGGTTTGCCGAGCCATCTTCGGTGACTGGGAATCCGCTGACGTTGTGCTGCCGCATCAACTCCTTGGCGCGTTGCACAGTGTCGGTTGGGCCGAGCGTGATTGGGTCGCTGATGATGCCGTTCGCGGAGCGTTTTACTTTCGCAACTTCGCGTGCGTGGGCTTCGGGCGAGAGATTCTTGTGAATGATGCCCAAGCCGCCTTCCTGCGCGAGTGCGATGGCAAGCGCGGCTTCCGTCACGGTGTCCATCGGCGCGGAGAGGATCGGGATGTTGAGGCGGATCGAGCGAGTGAGATTTGTCGTCGTGTCAGCATCCATCGGCATCACGACGGAACGCCGAGGGAGCAGCAAGACGTCGTCGAACGTGATGCCGTCGGCAACGATCTTGGAGAACGGAGACACGTGCGGCGCGGCGGACTTTGCCGACGCATGCGCACTGAGCGAACTTGATTGACTGGAGGCTTGGGCGGATGGATTGGAAAGGGTCGCCATGAAATAGGGTAAGACGGTTTCCGGCGGTGTCAAGCAACGCGAGTTTCTTGAAGTGCAAAGAAAAAGCCCTGCTATTTGCAGGGCTTTGAGGGGATCGGGTATGGGACTTACTACGCCGGGCCAATGTCGCCGGAGGAATTCGTCCAGTAGAAGTTGCGGTTGAGCGTGCCGTCGCTGGTGCCGTCGGTATCAACCAGTTGATTGCCCGAAGAATCAGTGATGCTCGCGGTTGTGAAGCGGAGTTGGTATTGGCCCGGTGTCGTCAGGATCGACGGGCTGAACGGATCAGCCTGGTTGGCGCGGAGGTTGATGACCAGACGCTGCGTCGCGGCGTTCCATGTGAAGCGGTTGGCAGTCAGTGTGATCTGAGTGCCTGTCGCGGTGAAGAGCCGGATGGCGGTTGTAATCTGACCATTGTTGATGAGCGTCTGGATGTTGCTGGGCGTGCCGCTGAAGTTGATGGTGAGTGACTTCGCCGCGTCGTCCACGCTTGCGCTGGTGACACGCGGGCCTGGGACGATGCGGGTGAATGTGCCCAAGACGCCCGCGGCGACTGCACGGTTGGCGTTGTCGCGGACCTGATTTGCGACAACGTTGACGCTGATGTTGCTGAAGGGCAAGGTGCCGCTGTAGGAGTAACGGAAGACGCCGCCGCCTTGGTTGGTGACGCCAGTCACCGTGACGCCGGTGATCGTGATGTCGCTTGCATCGATGGTTGCCGCGTTGATACCCGATCCTGGATTGTCCTGCCAGCGAATGTCGACGAAGCCGGGGTTGTTGGTGATGGTTGAGCCATTGAGCGGCGAGAGCAGGGCGCCGGTCGGCGCGGTTGTATCAAAGATGAAGGAGCCAACTGTTGTTGCAAGAGAGGTATTGCCTGCGCGGTCTGTCACTGCGTTCGCAGCGGCATTCACGGTCACTGTGCCTTGGGTCAAACTGCCGGTGTAGCCATATCGCACAGTGCCGCCACCGAGGTCTGTCGCCGTCAACACTGTGACGCCTGTGACAGTGATGGCAGCGGGCACGAGCAGGGCAGTGTTGATGCCCGAGCCGTTGCCATCGTTCCAATTGATGTCGACGTAGCCAAAGTCTGCGCCTGTGACGCCAGAACTGAAGGGCGACGCGAGTGTTGGTGTTGGGCGGGTGCTGTCGACGGATAGATCGCTGTTGTAGGGTGCGCCCGTCAGCGGGTTGCCGACGTTGTCGACGATACCAGCGCCAAGCACGAGGCGGTAGTTTGCCTGCTCGAGAGCCGCGTTCAGTGTGAGCGTGACGCGGAAGAGCGGGGCGTTGAAGTTAATGTTGATGATGCGGCTGGAGACGTTGGTGTCGTCGCCATTGCCGAACGTGCGATCGATGCTCTTGAGGAGCGTGTAGTTGGCGGTGTTAAGAATTGACGCGACGTTGAGGTCAGTCGCTGCGGCGAGTTGGATGACGAAGGATGTCGGGCCAACCTGCACGGCGGTGTTCGGCGTGACGGAGAGGACCGTCGGGCCTGTGCGATCAACGCGGAAGCGGCGGTTGAAGTCGCCGCCTTGGGTGCCGTTGTTGTCGCCATCGAGGCGATTGCCGGCGAGATCGACCGGCGCGTTGCCCACGTCGCTGGTGATGCGGAGGCGGTAGTAGCCATCGGGCAGCGTGCTGGGCAGGTTGATGGTCGCGGTGAGCGAGCCAAAGGTGTAGCTGACGCCAGAGACTGTGAAAGGCACGTCGTCGCCCGTATCGAAGTTGCCATCGACGCCTGCTTCGATCAAGCGATAGAGCGCGAGGCTGCGGACGCTGGTGGGGTCCATGCGTTCGCTGAAGGTGACGGTGAAGGAAGGCACGGCGGTGGTCACGATCACGTCGTTCACGTTACCCACAGGAGCGAGGTTAGTGATGACGGGCGGCGTGGTGTCGTTGCCTGAACCTTGGAATTCGTATGCACCGATATCGTAGAAGCGGAAGACGCCGTTGCCTTGGTTGATTGTGCCAAGATCGTCAACGCGTGCGAGTCCGTCGGCATCAAGTGCCGGTGCGAGCGTGCTGTCGGCACTGTCGATGACCGGTGAACTTGCAAGGACGCGCAGGTTGTCGTCGATGCCGAAGTCCTGGAACGGATCGCTGGGCGAGAGGCGGTCCCAACCCAAGAGATTGTCCGCGCCGTTGAAGTCGATGAAGAGTGCGTCGGCGGACTTGGAGTTGGCGTCTTGGCTGGTTGCTGTGCGCCAGTTGACGATAGTGTTCTGCGGCGTGCCCTGGAATCGGCCGTATTGAGCCGAGCCAGAGTTAATCAGCCACACGTTGTTGTAGTTGCTGAGCCATGCGCCGATTGTGCCAGAGAGTTCGACGCCGAATCCGCCGCCAATGGCGATGTTGTTGTTGACCATCTGCGAACCGGTGATGGCGTTGACGATGCGGACTGCACTACCAACCTGGTGGTAGATTGTGTTGTTAATGAGTCGGAAGGTGCTGTTGGTGGTTGCGGAATAGTCGAGATCGACTGCTTGGTTAGTGTTGTCGTAGATCAGGTTGTTGATGATGAGATTGGTCGATGCGCTGTTGGTGTTCTGTATGCGGATGCCAACGCTTGAGCCCAGAATCTGGTTGCCTTCGATGATTGAGTTGGAGTTTTGGTCGATTAGGATGCCGCGGTTGGTGTTGCCCACGATGCGGTTGTTGAGGATGGTGTGATAGCGGTTGATGATGCCGTCGCCGTTGAGGGAGATGAGGTTGTCGCGGATGATGCTGCTGCCGTACTGAAGGCCATTGATGCCTGCGGTGGTGTTGAGGGTGACGTTGTTGTTGCGGAAGATGATGCGCTCGTAGACAGTTGCGCCGGTCGCGTTGTCGTGGATGTAATTGTTGTAGACTTCGCTGCGATCGACGTCGGCGTTGTCGCGAGTTTCCATGCCCACGTTGTTGCCGCGAACTTCGTTGGAGTGGACGGTGAACTGAGCGACATCGACTGACAAGCCCGCGTCGTTGTTGTACGCGAGGTTGTTGCGGAGTAACAGACCCGTCGCATTGCCCTGTGCACGGAAGCCGTATCCAGAGCGAGTGCCGACTTTGTAGAATTGGCTGTTCTCGACAAGTGCGTTTGCACCTTCGATGAACATGTCGTAGTTTTGATCGGTGTTGACCGAGGCCGTCGTGCCGTACGAAACGATGCGGCGTGCGACCAAGTTGCTGCTTGAGATATCAATCTGAACGCCAACGTTTGCGTTGTTGAACGCCGTCACGTCTTCAAGGAGCAGACGTTGGGCGTTCACGCCCCACAGACCGATGTAGCCACCGGTAAACTGGAGATTACGAATTGTGACGTCGTTGGCGTTGACACGCATCGCCGCGACGTCGGTCGAGACGTTTCCGCGGTTGATGATCGCGACGTTCGCACCAGTAGGACCAAGGATGGTCGCACCGGCGTCCTGCGACAGAAGTTGAATCGTTGAAGGCTGGTTGTAAGTGCCCGCATCGACATAGATGATGTCGCCCGGGTTGATGTCATACGCAGCGAGCAGAGCATTGAGTGAAGACATCGGGTCGGCGGGCGTTGTGCCAGTGTTGAGGTTGCTGCCCGTAGTCGTCGTGTATTGATCGCCAGTTGTGCTGTTGTTATTGACGTAGTAATTTGTACCGCTCGTGCCGACGGTGAAGACATCGACTGATGTGTCAGTCGCGGACGGGATCGTCGTTGATGTGATGCGGATCAGGCCTTGCAGGGTCTGGTTCGCGGCGGTTGGAGTCCATGCGAAGACACCATCGTTGAGTTCGTTGGTGCCGATTGTCGTCCATGTCGCGCCGTTGTTGGGGCTGAACTCGATGTTGACCCGCTGGCCTGCGCTCACTGAACGCCAGCGGATGCTGAAGGTGCGATCGGCGCGGGCCTTTTCGCCGCCGTCCGGTGAGAGAATTTGCACGATGTTCGCCGCGGACCTGCTTGCGGAGTTTGAGTTTCCGTAGGCACCGAGGTCGACGCGGTCGCCGTCTTGTTGGGTGAGTGGGCCGACGAGGTTGATGGGGGAGTCTTCGAAGACCTGGTCAGTTGGGTTGCCTGCGTCGATGGCGGGGCTGGTGCTGAGGTCAGCGGACCAGGAGCCCGTGGTTGGGCCGGTGGGCTTGTAGCTCGCGACTGCGGACTGCAGGCGGAAGTTGTCGTCGGAAGCTTGGTTGAGCGGCGTGGCGCTGGTGCGGAGGTAGCCGCCCGTGATGTTGGTGAGCAGCGTGCCGTCGCCCGGGCGGCTCCAGCGCAGACGCGGCTGCGTGGTGCTGGTGTCGTCGACTGCTTCGAACACAATCGAGACCCAGCCCGGTGCCGCGGCGGTAAAGACGCCGGTGCGTTCCAAGTTGCTGGGTGCTGCAAAGTCATTGATGAGGAGGTTGCCGTTGACGAACAGACGCTGCGGACCGGCGGCGCGGATAGCGAACGTGTAGTTGCCCGCGCTGGGCAGGAACACTTCGCCACTCCAACGCATGCTGGTGCCGTCCACGTTGAGGCCCGGGCGGATGCCGGTGCCGGAGTTAAAGTCGATGACGCGGTCAACAGCGGTGACTGCTGGTGCTCCAGAGAAGTTGATGTTGTTCCAGCCCTGGAACGAGAGACCTGACGCATCGACAGCGCCACGGATGTTGTCGGTGCCGTCGATATCAACAAAGCGAGGATCGGTGGAGATGGAGTTGGCGTCAAAGCCCAGTTCCAGACTCCAGTCGGTGAGGTTGGCGAAGGGTGCCTGCCAGAAGCCCGGAAGTTCGCGCCGTTGATGCGCGCGGAGCAGGTTGTAGTCGCTGGCGAAGCCCAGCGTGCACCGTCGGCGACGTTCATGGCGTACTTGCCGGAGCCGCCACCGATCAGGATGTTGTTCTTGAAGGTGTTGTTGCGAGCAGTATTGACCAACTGCACTGCGTCGGCGTTCTCGTTGTAGACGGTGTTGTTGGTGATCTCGACGAGCGGGGTGCCGCTGGAATCGGCGAGATAGATGCCCGGGCCTGTGGTGTCGTAGACGAGGTTGTTCAAGATGCGGATATTGGTGCTGCTGAAAGCACTGGCACCGATGCCGTAGCTGTAGGTGGTGTTGAAGATGCGGTTGCCCTGGATGGTGACGGTGCCGCCGCCGCCGTCGGAGTAGATGCCGTAGGGCGAGTTGAAGATGGTGGAGTTGGTGATGGAAGAGCCCGCGCGGATGTAGACGCTGTTGTAGGTGTTGATGGTGCCGTTGCGGTAGAGGGTGAGGTTGTCGGCCTGAGCGCCGTTGCGGATCTCGGCGCCTTCCTGCACGTTGTCGTAGGCGATTGAGTCACGCAGGAGGACGCGATTATCGATGTAGAAGCCTTCGCGGTAGCTGTTGAAGGCGGTGTTGTTGCTGGCGGTGGGCAACGGTGTGCCCACGACGCTGTTGCCGTAGAAGTACATGCCCGTGCCGTTCTCGCGGGCGATGTTGTTGGAGACGTCGAAGCTGTCGGCGCGGACGCTGATGCCCGTGTCGTTGTTCCAGGCTTCGTTGTTCTGAACGATGGCGTGGCCTGAGTTGTTGGGCAGGTAGAGGCCGCTGCCGCCCTGACCATTGACGTGGTAGAACTTGTTGCGGAGGATGGTGGAGCCGTTGCTGTTGATGACGGCGTTGTCGTTCTGGTCACGGGCAGCGTCGCCCCACGTGCCCCAGAAGATGCTGTCACGCACGATCACCCCCGAGCTGGCTGCGTCGGCAACGTTGAGCCCCGTTGCAGCGTTCTCAAACGCCTCAACGTTCTCAATCACGACGCCAGAAGAGCCAGAACCAACATACACCCCGTCCCACGCGCCGGTAATCCGCAGCCGTGACAAGGTCACGGCGTCAGCGTCAAGCAGTTCAAAGGCGCGTTTGGCGCTGTCGCTTGGGTTGTCGCGGTCAATCACTGCACCGGGACCGGAACTTGGGCCTTGAATGCTGATGCCAGCGTCTTCGGCTGTGATCACGATGTTGCGAATGAGTTGGTATGTGCCGGTATCGACGAGAATCACGTCGCCTGCTTCGAGGTCGTAGGACGCGAGCAAAGCGCTGAGTGAACGCATCGGGTCGGTTGCAGTTGTGCCTGTGTTGCTGTTGTTGCCTGTTGCAGATGTAATGACGTCGTTGGCGTTTGACGTGTCGTTGACGTAGTAGGTGTTGGTCGCAACACCGACGGAGAAGGATGAAACGCTTTCAGAAACGATTGTGTCGTCGCTTGCATCCTGAATCAGGAGTTTCAGGTTGTTGAGAGGCGAGGTTGGGGTTAGTGTGAACGTGTATTCGCCGTCGTCAAGCACGCCCAGTTCAAGGATGTCGTAATTCCCGCCGCCGTCCTGCGAGAGCAGGATGTTGACGAAGCCGCTGACACCTTCGCTGCGCCATGTGACGGTAATGGGCTTGCCGCCTTGATACTTAGCGTTGTTGCCAGGCGTCAGAAGTTGGATATAAGACGCGGCTGACCTACTCGCAGAGTTTGAATTGCCATATGCACCGAGGTCGACGCGGTCGCCGTCTTGTTGGGTGAGTGGGCCGACGAGGTTGATGGGGGAGTCTTCGAAGACCTGGTCAGTTGGGTTGCCTGCGTCGATGGCGGGGCTGGTGCTGAGGTCAGCGGACCAGGAGCCCGTGGTTGGGCCGGTGGGCTTGTAGCTCGCGACTGCGGACTGCAGGCGGAAGTTGTCGTCGGAAGCTTGGTTGAGCGGCGTGGCGCTGGTGCGGAGGTAGCCGCCCGTGATGTTGGTGAGCAGCGTGCCGTCGCCCGGGCGGCTCCAGCGCAGACGCGGCTGCGTGGTGCTGGTGTCGTCGACTGCTTCGAACACAATCGAGACCCAGCCCGGTGCCGCGGCGGTAAAGACGCCGGTGCGTTCCAAGTTGCTGGGTGCTGCAAAGTCATTGATGAGGAGGTTGCCGTTGACGAACAGACGCTGCGGACCGGCGGCGCGGATAGCGAACGTGTAGTTGCCTTGCCGGGCAGGAACACTTCGCCACTCCAACGCATGCTGGTGCCGTCCACGTTGAGGCCCGGGCGGATGCCGGTGCCGGAGTTAAAGTCGATGACGCGGTCAACAGCGGTGACTGCTGGTGCTCCAGAGAAGTTGATGTTGTTCCAGCCCTGGAACGAGAGACCTGACGCATCGACAGCGCCACGGATGTTGTCGGTGCCGTCGATATCAACAAAGCGAGGATCGGTGGAGATGGAGTTGGCGTCAAAGCCCAGTTCCAGACTCCAGTCGGTGAGGTTGGCGAAGGGTGCCTGCCAGAAGCCCAGGTTCGCGCCGTTGATGGCGCGGAGCAGGTTGTAGTCGCTGGCGAAGCCCAGCTGCGCACTGTCGGCGACGTTCATGGCGTACTTGCCGGAGCCGCCACCGATCAGGATGTTGTTCTTGAAGGTGTTGTTGCGAGCAGTATTGACCAACTGCACTGCGTCGGCGTTCTCGTTGTAGACGGTGTTGTTGGTGATCTCGACGAGCGGGGTGCCGCTGGAATCGGCGAGATAGATGCCCGGGCCTGTGGTGTCGTAGACGAGGTTGTTCAAGATGCGGATATTGGTGCTGCTGAAAGCACTGGCACCGATGCCGTAGCTGTAGGTGGTGTTGAAGATGCGGTTGCCCTGGATGGTGACGGCGCCGCCGCCGCCGTCGGAGTAGATGCCGTAGGGCGAGTTGAAGATGGTGGAGTTGGTGATGGAAGAGCCCGCGGATGTAGACGCTGTTGTAGGTGTTGATGGTGCCGTTGCGGTAGAGGGTGAGGTTGTCGGCCTGAGCGCCGTTGCGGATCTCGGCGCCTTCCTGCACGTTGTCGTAGGCGATTGAGTCACGCAGGAGGACGCGATTATCGATGTAGAAGCCTTCGCGGTAGCTGTTGAAGGCGGTGTTGTTGCTGGCGGTGCGGGCAACGGTGTGCCCACGACGCTGTTGCCGTAGAAGTACATGCCCGTGCCGTTCTCGCGGGCGATGTTGTTGGAGACGTCGAAGCTGTCGGCGCGGACGCTGATGCCCGTGTCGTTGTTCCAGGCTTCGTTGTTCTGAACGATGGCGTGTCCGGCGTTGTTGGGCAGGTAGAGGCCGCTGCCGCCCTGGCCATTGACGTGGTAGAACTTGTTGCGGAGGATTGTTGAGCCGTTGCTGTTGATGACGGCGTTGTCGTTCTGGTCGCGGGCAGCATCGCCCCACGTGCCCCAGAAGATGCTGTCACGCACGATCACCCCCGAGCTGGCTGCGTCTGCAACGTTGAGCCCCGTTGCAGCGTTCTCAAACGCCTCAACGTTCTCAATCACCACGCCAGAAGAGCCAGACCCCACATACACCCCGTCCCACGCGCCGGTAATCCGCAGCCGTGACAAGGTCACGGCGTCAGCGTCAAGCAGTTCAAAGGCGCGTTGTGCGGAGCTCGTGGTGTTGGCACGGTTGATCAGTGCGCCTGTTCCGCTCGTTGGTCCCTCGATGCGAACGCCAGCGTCTTGTGCATCGATCAGGATGTTTGCGGTGAGCGTGTAGTTACCAGTGTCGACACGGATGATGTCGCCAAACTCCAAGTCGTACTGCTGGAGAATTGCGCGGATCGATGCCTTTGGAGCGAGCGGGGATTGACCAGAGTTTGCGTCGTTGCCAACTGCGCCTGGAGTGAATTCGTCGCCCACGTCTGATGCGTCGTCAACGTAGTAGATATTGATCGGGACGCCAACACTGAAGAGCGTGTCGGATGTATCGACGATCGCGGGCACACTGACGCTGCTGATGCGGATGACGTATTGATCGCTGATTGCCTGCGTCGCCAAGTTCCACAGGTACGAGCCGTCGTTGGCTTCGTTTGCGGACAGCGTGTTGAAGGGACCACCGACGCCATTGCTGGAGACTTCGATCTTGACGTTGCCTGCGAAGCCGAAGGAACGCCAGCGGATGTTAAATGTTGAGTTCTGCGGCAGGAGTTCCGTGCCGTTGGGGTTGGTGACTTTGACGTACTGAGCCGGGCTCTTGGATGCTTCAGCAGTATTGCCTTCAGCACCGAGGTTGATGTACCCGCCGTTGCTTGCGGGTTCGAGGTTGAACGCATCGAGAGGATCGCCTCGGTCGATTGCTGGGCTGTTTGCCGCGTTGAAGACAAAGGTGCCGGAGACAGGGTCGTAGCTGCCAAAGGTAGATTGCAGGCGGTAGTTGCCCGCGGCTGGATTCACGAAGAGCGGATCGGCGCTGAGGCTGTCTGCGTCTTGGAACGTTGCGAACTGCCAGTCGGTCAGCGTGACGCGATCGCCCTGATAGAAGCCGGTCTTGCCAGTGCCGGTGGCACGCAGCAGGTTGAAGTTGGTTGTGAAACCGACCTGGCTGTCGTTCTCGATATAGACGCCGTAGCCCGTGCGAGTCCAGATGACGTTATTGCGGAGCGTGATGTTGCGTGTGTTGCTGACGCGGATGGCGTCTGCAGTGGGTTCGTCGATTGTGTTGTTGACAATGGTGCGTGAAACTGAGTTGGAGCCGTTGATCACGCGGATTGCTGCAACGGTGTGGTTGAAGAACGTGTTGTTTCGGAGCGAGAAACCACCAGAGAAGCCGTTGTCGGTGTAGAAGCCGAACTGGTTGGCTGAGACTTCGTTGTCGATCAAGGTTGCTGATTGCGAGTTGTTGAAAGTAGCAACGCCATAGATCGTGTTGCCGAAGATTCGGTTGCCGGTGAGTATTGCGGTGTCGATGTCGAGGCCGCCGACGGTATTGTTGCTGAAGATTGAGTTGTTGATAGTGAGGGTCGAGAATTGCTGCGTGAGGCCCCAGCCTGCATTCGCGTTGACGGTTGCGCCGATGATGGTGACATCGCCTTCGGTGCGAATGCCGCCGCCGAGGTTGTTGGACGCTGTTGCGTTGGTCCATGTGCCGCCGGCTGCCGCGCCATCTTTGTAGATACCAAAACTGCGGTTGTTGGTGATAGTTGCACCGTTGATGGTGACGGCTGCGTTGTTGAGATAGAGACCGATGCGGCTGCCGCTGGAAGTGAGGTTTTCGATCAAGCCGCCCGCGCCGCCTGAGACGACGACGCCATCGAACAAGCCCGGATGATTGGTCACGGTGAAGTTACGCAGCACAGTGAACGCGCTATTTTCTTCAACGCGCACGCCATCCTGGAAGTTGTCACGGACGACGATGCGTTCGGCGGTCAGGTCAGTCGTGCCCTGACGTAGATTGAGACCGTTCTTGCCGCCCGTGAGGGTGAGGTCGCGGATGGTCATGAAGTCTGCGTCGAAGAGTTCGATCAGCGACTGGTTTGCGTTGTTGGGGATTGCAGTGACGAACTCGGCAACGCGAGACGCGTTGGTGGGACCGAGCAGTGAGAATGCGCGGTCAGTGCCAAAGCCGATACCTGGAATGCCAGTGCCGATGAATGTGTCGATGAGCGGATAGGTGCCCGTGTCGACGTTGAGCACGCTGCCGTTCTGGAGGTCGTAGGTGCGGATGACGTTGACTGGGTTGGGCTTGGGTGTGGTTGCGAGTTTGCCCGTCGCGCGGTTGTTGCCCACTGCGCTCGGCGTGTATTCGTCGTTGGTATTTGACAGGTCGTCAACGTAGTAGGTCGTGCCATCTTCGGGCACGGTGAAGCGCTCAGTGCTGCGTTCAGTCACAGCCTGATTGCCAGACAGCGAGACTTGGATTCGCAGGTTGAAGGTGCCGAAGGCGACGCCGCTGTTGCCGGGCTGCCATTGGAAGCTGCCAACGTCTGGCGTGTTGGTCGCGATGCTCAGGACCAGTTCTGGGCCGTCGACGGTGTCGCGATAGAGATCGATATTGACGCCAAGGTCGGCGGTGTTGCCAAAGCTGTTCCAGATGATCGTCTGCGGGCGGTTGCGTTCCCAGTCCACATACAGATCAGGCGCGACAATCGCGAGGTGTGTTGTTTGTGTCGTGTTGGTGTCTTGTGTCGTGTTGCCGTAAGCACCTTGGTCTGTGCCGTAGTTTTCGCTCAGCACGTACGCGAAGCCTGAGTCGAAGTACGCGTCGTTGGTCGTGCCAGTGACGCGAGCGGCGACGAAGCGGTAGACAACACTGCGTGTTCCGCTCGGGATTGCGAGGCGGCTGCCCAGCAGTTCCCAGCGATCGGTGACGTTTGCACCGGGCAGACTTTGCACGTTGATTTCGCCACCAACGCCATCCAAGAAGCGGACGATGAAGGAGCCGCGATCGTTGCTGGCTTCGGCTGCGCTGCGAACGCGACCACCAAAGACGAGCACGAAGTCCTGTGAATCGAGCTGTGCGGTTGAGAAGCCTGCGGTGACGAGGTTGATCGTCTGTTCAGCGAAGCCTGATGCGTCGTTACCCGCGTAGTAGTAGTTTGTGCCAAGGTGTGGCGCGGGGTTGGTCGCGCGAACGCTTGCGCCGAGGTTCGTGGTCCAGCCTGTCAGGCCCGTTTCAAAGCTCGGGTTGGCGAGCAGATTGACGCGTTCAGTCTGAACGCCTTGATCAGCAGTGATGTCGCCCGTGTCGACAGTGGGGCTGCTGAAGCGTCGGCCTGCGACGACGTCAAACGCGTCGTAGCGAGCGAACGTGCGGTTGAGGAAGCGGGGCTGTGCCCAGAGCGGATCGACAACGGTGCGGCCTTGCGACGCAAGATCAAACTTTGCGACATCCGCCTTGAAGTCCAGAATGTCGGTAAAGTCCTTGGTCCAGAACGCGATTTTGCCTGCGCCGGTCGCGTACAGCGTGTTGCGTTCGCTCGCGAAGCCCGATTGGCTGTTGTTGTCGACGAACATCGCGTAGCCCGTATCGGCCCACAAGATATTGCCGCGAACGTCGACTTGAGAGGACGTGCCGCGCACTGTGACTGCGTTGCCCACTGGTGCGTCGATGGTGTTGCTCACGATGCGGACATCGATGACGCCATTGGCGTCGATGCCGTGGAGCGTGTTGCGGTAGATGAGGTTGTGGACGATCACCTGACCCGCAGTTGGGTCGATGCCGGTTGTGTTGGCGAAGATGCGGTTGAATTGAATCGTGCCGGAGAAGTCTGTGCCGACAGTGTTGCCTTCGATGAGGTTGGGAAGGGCGAGTGAGTCTGGGCCCAAGATGCCGCTGCCGATGACGCCAGTTGTGTTGTTGAGGATGCGCTGGTTCTGCATCCAGCCTGTCAACTGCACGCCCACGCTCGCGTTGCTGAAGATGTTGGCAGCGCCAGCGCCAACGAAGCCAAGTGCGGAGGCCTTGTCAGGCGTGTTGGAGATTGCGCCGGTCGTTGCACCGGTGAAGGTGTTGCCAACGACGTTCGCCGACGCGTTGTAGCGCAGGCCCACCGTGCCGCCAGTGACGCGATTGCTGGCGATGGAGCCAGTCAGCGCGGCTTGCACGCTGATGCCAGTCGCGTTGGTGGTCAACGTGTTGCCAGTGATCGTCGCACCGGTCGCCGTTGCGATTTCGATGCCTGTCGTTGTGTTGCTGATGAAGTTGTCAGCGACGAGGTTGCCCGTCGAGCCTGCGCCGTTGAAGTAAACGCCGCGCGAGCCGCTTGTGATGGTGTTCTGCGAAATACTTGCGTTGGTTGTTGCCGCTGCGATTGTGACGCCGCCATTGAGCGTGCTTTGAAGCACTTTGGCGTTGCCCGCGCCAGTGAATACGACGCCGCCCGTGGTCGAAGAGGACAGAACGGTTGTGCGTGTGCCGCCCGCGTTGATATTGAGCGTTGCGAACGAGAGGCCTGTCATGGTCACATCGGTTGTATCGATGTTCGATGTACCGCTGAAGGCACTTGCACCGTACAAGCCGCCACGGATCGTGACGCCTGCGTCGTCGCCACCGACAGTGAAGGCGGTGTATGAGCCGGTATCCACGAGAATGACATCGCCCGGATTCAGGTTGTTGTTTGCAAGAATCTGAGTGATGCTGAGTGCGGGAAGTGCGGGCGAAGTGCCTGCGTTGGAGCCGCTGCCGATCGCTGTTGCGAAGATATCGCCCACGAGCGATGCGTCGTTGACGTAGAACACGTTGCCAAGCGTGAAGTTGTTGTAGCGAACGAAGGCTTCGGGTCTGCCGCTCGTGGAATCAGTCCACGAGACGACGGGTTGGCCAGTCGCGTTGAGCGACACGTGCAGCGACTGCACTTCGCCGCCCGTGAGCGACACGCCTTCGTTGCGTGCGTCACCAATCAGTTGCTCGGCGAAGTTGGTGTTGTTCCAGATTCTCGAGTAGACCGCGGCGCGAGGCGTCGCGCGGTTATTGACGGTGTTGTCGATCCATGCGAGGTGCATGGTCGTGCCGTTAGATGCGAGTGATGGATTGCTGACTCGGCCCGTCGCGCCCGACACGCCTGTGCCTGCGTTGGACGATGCGCCCGCGGCTTGCCACGACCCTGCGGTGAAGCGAGCGACATAAATGCTCGACGCATCGAGGCTGTTGTCGGTCCATGCGACGTACAGCGTGCTGCCCAGGTATGCGACGCTGGGCTGCGTGCTTTCGGTCGAGTTGTTGGAGAGCCCGCCGGTCGTGTTGGAGCCGCCCACAGCGTTCCACGCCGTGCCGTTCCATTCGAGCAGATAGATTTCGCGGTCCTGACCAGTGATCTGCTGCGTCCAAGCAATGGCGGAGTTCGTGCCGTTGGTTGCGAGCGAAATCGACTCGACATCGAGCGTCGAGTTGGACAAGCCGTCCGTCGTCGCGCTGCCCGCGCTCATTTCCTGCCACGTGCCGCCCGTGAATCGGCGGACGAAGACGTTGCGGACGCCACTCGTGCGGTCGATCCACGCGACGATCGGCGTTGTGCCGTTCATCACGATCTTGGGCGACTCAGCGAGGTTGGTCGCGCTGATGCCTGCTGCTGAAAGCGAAGTTCCGTAGGCGACCCAGTTCGTTCCGTCGAAGCGAGCAACGCGGATGTTGGTGTTGCTGCTTGCGTCGGTCTCGGCCCATGCGACGACAGGGTTGTTGCCATCGAGCGCGATGGTTGGAGTGCGCGAAGCGCCGCTCGTGTTGCTGATGCCGCCACCCGCTGCGCTGCCGTTCAACTGTGTCCACACGCCGCCGCTGAAGCGTGCGACGTAGATTTCGAAGGAGCCGTTCTGCGATTCAGACCACGCCGTGAAGACATCGCCATTCGCCGCGACAACGCTCACGACATCTTGAGACAAGCCGCGTGATGTGCTCACGCCGGCCTGGCTTGCCGAGCCAGCGAGTTCGATGAATCGGCCCGTCGTCGTCGTGCCGTTGGCGAGCGATGCGCCGAAGGTGATCAGCGGAGTACCGGGCTGCACCGTCGGTGCGCCGGTTGCAGTGGGGGGCACGAAGTTCGTGGGCGTGCCACCATCACCCGTGCCGTACTCGATGTATGCGTCAGGATTGTTCGCGGGTGAACCGACCGCGCCTTGGCGGATGATGTCGTCATCGCCTTCGCCAAAGAGTTGATCGTTGCCGCCGTTGCCAAACAACTGATCACGTCCCTGGTTGGCTTCTGCGCCATTCGTACCAAAGTCGCCATACAAGTAATCAACGGCGTTGTCGTCACCCGTGCCAGTCACGCTGTGACCATACAGGATGTCGTGGTTGGCATCGCCCGTGATGAGGTCGCTGCCTGCGTCACCAGAAATCGTGTCGTCGCCTGCGCCGCCCTGCAGAATGTCATCATCTGCGCCGCCGCTAATGTTGTCGTTGCCGCCTCGGCCTTGAATGCGATCGCGACCTGCGCCGCCCGTGATGATGTCGGCTCCGTCGTCACTGCCATAGATCACGTCATCGTTGTTGTCGCCAGAGAGGTTGTCGCCAACGCCGCCGCCGCCGTAGATTTCGTCGTTGCCGTCGCCGCCCGTCACGGTGTCTGTGCCTGTGCCCGCATCGATCACGTCGTCGCCCGCGTTGCCCTGAATGTTGTCGTTATTGCCTTGACCAAAGATAACGTCGTTGCCCGTGCCGCCCTGGATAGTGTCGGCACCTGCGAATGAACCATAGATCGTGTCGTCGCCTGCGTCGCCTCGCAGATCGTCGCCCGTGCTTTCGCCTGCGTAGATGAAGTCGTTGTCATCGCCGCCCTGAATGAGATCTGCGCCGAATCCGCCTTCGATGCGATCATCGCCTGCGTCACCGGTGATGCTATCTGCGCCGCCGTTGGCGTAGATCGTGTCATTGCCAATGCCGCCAGAGATCACGTCGCCAAAGCGAATGGCGTCGCCAAAGTTTGGATCGGTGTCCGCGCCTTCGTCGCTGCCGTAGATCGTGTCGTCGCCATCACCGCCCGAGAGGTTGTCGCCAATGCCGCTACCCGCGACGATTGTGTCGTTGCCAGCATCACCTGTTATTATGTCAACGCCTGCTTCACCGTACAACTGGTCGTTGTTTTCGTTGCCCGCGAGCGTGTCGTTGCCGACGCCGCCATAGATCACGTCGTCGCCAGTATTGCCTTGGATATTGTCGTTACCGTCTTCGCCATAGATGCGGTCGGTGTTCGCGCCGCCTTGAATGACGTCGTCCGCGAGACCGCCGTAGATCACGTCCTGGCCATCATCGCCAAAGATCGTGTCGGTCCCGGCGTTGCCTTCGATGAAGTCGTTGTCTTCATTGCCTCGGATGTTGTCGTTGCCGTCCTGCCCGCGCAGGAAGTCGTTGCCTGCGTTGCCTTCGATCGTGTCGTTGCCGAGATCGCCGTAGATTGTGTCGACGCCAGCATCGCCATAAATGAAGTCGTTGCCATCGTTGCCGCGGATGTTGTCGTCGCCCGTGCCGCCGCGGATTGTGTCGTTTTCAGTGTTGCCGACGATCGTGTCGTTGCCGGTGCCGCCGAAAATCGTGTCGTCGCCTTGGTTGCCCTGCACATCATCCACGTCGTTGTCGGCGTAGATCAAGTCGTTTCCGTCATCGCCTCGGATGATGTCGGTGCCGAATGAGCCGTAGATGGTGTCGCTACCAGTGCCGCCAAAGATCGTGTCGTTGCCTTCTTGACCATAGATGAAGTCGGCATCTGCCTGGCCCTGCATGTTGTCGTTGCCAATGCCGCCCGACATGGTGTCAAGGCCAACGCCGCCTTCCATCGCGTCGTTGCCATCATCGCCATACATCGTGTCGTTGTCGAGATCGCCAAAGAGGTTGTCGTTGTCTGCGCCGCCGCGAATCGTGTCGTTGCCGTCGTCGCCATGAATCGTGTCGATGCCTGCGTCGCCCTGAGCAGTGTCGTTGCCGCTGCCAAGGTTGATGATGTCATTGCCGGTGCCACCAAAGACGTTGTCAGCGCCTTCATTCGTGTTGATCGTGTCATCGCCTTCGTCGCCGTAGACAGTGTCATTGTCGAGGCCGCCGGTGATGTTGTCGTTGCCGTCTCGGCCGCGGATCGTGTCGTTGCCTGCTTCGCCAAGAATTGTGTCATTGCCGCTATTTGCCGGGACGACGCCCGCTTCGTTGGCTTGCGATCCACCTTCAAGGATGTCATCGCCGCTCCCGCCTTCGATCTGATCGTCGCCATCATCGCCGTAGATCGCGTCGGGGTCGTTTCCGCCTCGCAGGATGTCATTGCCAGCGCCGCCGCGCACGACGTCCTGGCCCGGGCCTGCATCGATGTTGTCGATCGCCATGCCACCCTGGATGGTGTCATTGCCGAGCCCGCCGAAGATCGTGTCGGCGTCATCGATATTCGCTGGATCATCGCCGCCAAAGATCGTGTCGTCGCCATCATCGCCATTGATGTTGTCGCCGCCAAGGCCGCCGCGGATTTCGTCGTTGTTGTTGCCGCCGGAGAGTGTGTCGGCGCCGGCGTTGCCCTTGATGACGTCGTTGCCATCGTTACCTTGAATGTTGTCGATGCCGTTGCCACCCTGAAGGGTGTCGTCGCCGATACCGCCGGTCAGTGTTGTCGGCAGCGTGATGCCCGGATTGATCAAGATCGTGTCGTTGCCATTGCCGCCATCTGCAACGATACTCGTCACGGGGTTCTGCGCAGTGCCGAATTCCTTGGTATATTGGCTATTCTCGCCAAAGTCGCTTTCGACGAGCACGCTGAAGTTGGTGAGGCGTGTGACGGTGAAGCGTTCGTCGTTGTCTGTTGTGAAGTCGCCGCCGCGCAGGCCGGCGCGCGGGCCCATGTTGAGACGGAGCACGCCGCTCGCATCAAGCGACGCGAGTACGGGTGGATCGGCACATGGATCGAAGTTAAACGTCACGAGCGTGACGCGAGCGATGTCAAAGCTGAATTCAACCTTGAAAGGCCAGACGCCGACAGTGGCATACGCGCGCAGGAACGCGCCGAGTTCGCCACCCAGCGTGAAGATGCACAGCGGGCTGCCTGCGTCGATGACGTTCTTGAAGCGGAACTTGCCGTCGTTGTCAGGGTCCTTGAGGTCAAGGCCGATTGTCGCAAACACGCCGCCTTCGACGCCCACGCTGGCGACGAAGATGTCGACGCCGCCACCCGCGGCGATTTCGCCGCTGAGATACGCCTCAAATTTGTCTTGGCCCGTCGAAGTGCCACCAACTTTGTCTTCGATGTAGAAGCCGTTGAGCAGTTCGAGTGCGTTGCCCGTCTCGACGAACTTGCGAGCGCCGTATGTGTCATAGCCGAAGTCCACGTCGATGCCCGCTTCGAGCCTGCCGCCCAAGGTCGCGACGATTGGGCCGATGATCGGGAAGCTTTGGCGGAAGGAGAACGACACCGCGAGCTTCGGCGCGTCGTAGCGGAAGATCGTGACGTCCTGACCCAGCAGCAGCGGGAAGAGGCTCGAAAGCGGGTTTTCAAGGAAGGGGAATTGCAGACCGCCGCCATCCACCGCTCCGTTTGCCGCGGCGAATGCTGATGTCGAGGGATTGCTCGCAAGTTGTGACAAGCCGCTCAGCGGGCTTGCATTACCGCCCGGAATCGTGTAATTACTCAAGAAGCCCGGCGTCTGCAGATTGCCCGCGCTCAAGCCGTTGAGGTTGAATTGGCCCAGATTGATCGTCACGTTGGGACCAACGTTGATGCCATTGATGATCGTGATGAGATCAAAGACGTCGGTGATCGCGCCGATGAATTGTGTGTCCGCGACGCCCGAGATCGCCGCGAGCGTGAGCATCGTGACGGGGTCTGCGCCCGGATCGATCAATTGCACGAGATCGTTGATGACGGGAATCGGCGTGTTGAGCACGTCGATGATGGGCTGCAGAGGCTCGGTGATCGTCTGAATCTTGTCAATGATGGGCCCGACGAATCGGCTGAAGAACTCGCCCATGTTGACGTTGATGCTCTTGAACTGCACCGAGGGCGTACCAACAGATGCATTCGTAAGCGTCCAGTCAACGACGAGGTTCGCGCCCAGTGACGGGAAGTTTGCGTTGGGGCCAAACTGCAGCGTCAGCAGCAGGTCGATGTGGGCAGTCGCGTTGAATGTCGCGCTGACGATCTGTGCTGGCGTGGAACTGATCAACTCGTTGAACGAGAGTTTGCCGTTGTTGTTGCTGCCTGCGGGTTCGCGAATGTCCAGCGAGAAGCCCGCAGTGAGATTGGTCGGCGTCGCGGGGTTGTCGCGAGCGCTTGCCTCGAGGATCAACAAGTTGCCGGTCGCGTTGAATCCGGGGATCGTCGCACTTGCTGAAAGCGTGAGGTCGTTGCGATTGTTGGAGACATCAAAGTACGCGCCGCCTTCTGCAAGACTCAGGCCCATCACAAGGTTCATGTTCCAGCCAAGACCCAGGTTGACTGAACCGCCCAGCGAAAGACCGATCGCGTCCAAGCCGAGGTCAAATTGCGTTGTTCCGGTCGAGGCGCTCGCGTTGCGTCCGATGCGGACGTCGAACTTGATGTCGTCGATAATGCCGTTGCTGTCTGAGTCAACGGTGGTCACGATCACGTCGTCGATTGTCACGCCCGCGCCGCCTGCACCTGCGTTATCCTGCAGAATGTTGAGCCCGGAAGGCCCGAACGCGTTGAACAGAATCGTGCGAACTTCATTGCGCAGCAGATCGCCCGACGCAAGTTCGTTGCGTAGCGGCGTGATCACATTGTTCTTGAACTGCTGAATGACCTGCACTGCTTGACCGATCTCATCGCCCACGATGGGTAGACGCGATGCAAGCCCGCCCACTGCGATCGCGCCGTCGATCACGCCAAAGATGAAGTCCAGGCCATCGACCAGACTCGTCATGTTCAGGTCGATGTTGAGTCCGTTGATGAGGCTCTGGAAGTTTGGCAGCGTGAGATCAACCGTGCTGGCGTTGATCAGACCAAGATTGGTCATGCTGAGTGTGATCGCACCGACAGACACGCCTTGAATCGGGAAGTCGATCGGCAGGTTCGCGCTCGCAGTGCCTGTCAATGTGACTGTCACTTGGCCCGTGCCGATCGAATCGAGATACCAGCGCCCGCCGCCGCCTGGGTTGTCGTTCACCTGCACGCTGAACGCCGCAGGACCCAGTGTGACGTTGCCGTTGCGAATGAACACGCCAAGCGGACCGGCGGCGACTGAGAAGTTGAGGTTGGTGCCGCTTGCCTGCGCAGTGAGTGCCATGCCCGTCGTGTCATAGATGAACGGGCGGGGCGAAAGAGGATTGGTGAGGTCGATGCCGAGATCGAGATCGACGTTGATCGTTGCCTGCGCCGCGATCGTGCCACTACCGCTGATCAGGTTTTGGATCGTTGCGGGGATGGAATCACCATCGATGCCCGCGAGTGTTGCGACGTTGAAGTTGAAGGGCAGATTGGCTGCGTATTCCTTCTGGAAACCAAGGTCGATGCGCAATGCGCGGATCGGCGTTTGCGTAAATGTGATCGTTGACGTGCCGGGAATCGCGAATGTAGATAGAACGTTGTCGAGTTCGTTTTCGAGGTTCTGCAGCACGAGCGCGCCGGTGCCGTTCAGCAGCGAACTCATGCTGCTGAAGTCGGAGGCGAAGCTGAGCATTTCGCTCACGCTCTTGTTGAGGAATGGGAGTTTGTAATTGAGGAACGAGAAGCCCGAGAGCGTCTGCAAGTAGGTCGCGAAACTGCCCAAGGCCGCGGCGACGTCGCCCACGTCCATGTCGCGGAATGAGAGGATCGGGTTAAAGTCTGCGTTGAACGAGAGCGTTGGCGCACTCGTCAAGTTGGGCAACGTGATTGTGATCGTGGGCGATCCTGTGAGCGTGCCGAGCAAGTTTCCGAGAACAGAAACGGGACCCAGCGTGAGCGTCGCGTTGCCTGTGACGCCCGGCGTGTTCACGATCGAGGTCGGGTTCGTCGCGATGCGCTGGAGGAGCGTGCCGATCGTGACGGGAATGTTCACGTTGCCACTGACGGGATCCTTCAATTGCAGCGTGATGTTTGCGTTGCCCGAAGCCGAGCCGCCGCCAACGTTGATATCGAGGAAACCGAATCGAGCGCTGGCGGTGAAGCTGGTGAGCGAGAGCGCGATGCCACCCGTGACGCTGGCGTTCTGGATTGAAATCGCATCGACGATCGTTTGCCCACTCGTGAGCGCATCGACATCGAACAAAACTCGCATGTCGATGTTGACGGTCGCCGTGACGCTCAGGCGACTTTCAGTCGTGACACTGCCAAGCGGAGCGAGATTTGCCGAGAAGTCCAGTGGCACGTTTTCCGCAGCAGCCGTGCGATTGAAGACGAAGCGGTAACTGAAGCGATTTTCCGTTGCGTCGTAGAGGGCTTGAATGGTGCCGACTGGTAAGCCGAGAATCGTCGCGAGTTGTGTTGCCAGTCCTTGTGCCGAATCAAAGATCGGAACGCCCTGTGGATCGCGCAGCGCATCGCTGATGCGAGCGGAGAAGGCCTCGGCAAAGTCAAGCACGCTGCCGACAGTCTCGCCCTGCGTGAATGGGATGGGCGTGCTCATCACGCTCGTGCCGGCGAGGTTGTCGAGCATCGAGCCGAGTTGATCGACCATCGAGAGCAGCGTGACGGGCGAGATGTTCTTGAAGTTCGCCATTTCAGCGAATGCGCCGTTCGGAGTGATCGTCGGCGCAACACCAGTGAACGGATTCGCTGTGAGGGAGAGCGAAGGCAACCCTGGGAACGTGAACGACCCAAGCGTCGCGGACAGAGGCAGTGTGCCGGTTGCGGTTGCGGTCGTTTGCGAGATGTTGAACAAACTCGATGGGCTTGAACCTTGAATTTCGCTGAGCGTTATCTTGCCGGCGGCGTCGCCGTCAGGATTCGTGAGAGCGATGCTCGTGCCTGCGTTGAGGTTGAACGAGCCGTTCACGATGTTGACATCAAGGATGCCGACGTTTGCGCTGAAGTTGAGGTTCGTGCCCGCGATTGTCGCGCCGGCTGTGAACGCGCCTGAGTTGATGAAGAATGCTTCGCTATCGCCAAGGCCAGGCGTGAGGTCAATGCCGAAGCTGAATGAGTATGCGACGTTGGCTTGCACGGAAAGTTGCGCCGTCGCTGATGCATCGATCTTAAGCCCCAACGCATCCGCGCCGGTACCAACGTTGATTGGCAAGTTTGCGACTGTGCGTGCAGATTGGAACGTCAGGTTGAAGCGAAGTTCCGTGCCGCCGT
This sequence comes from Phycisphaerales bacterium, assembly GCA_046350435.1. GTDB lineage: Bacteria > Planctomycetota > Phycisphaerae > Phycisphaerales > UBA1924 > BJHL01. The sequence continues at coordinate 530,066 of JAXMAK010000003.1, read as the reverse complement.
TGTACAAGCCGCCCGTGACGGCCCCGATAGTCTGCGCGAGTCCATCAAGCGCGCTCACCAAGCCATCGCTGCTGGGCGTCGCAGTTGCGAGATAGGTCTTGATGGGCGTGACGATCTGCGTGTCGATCAAGTTGGGCAGATTGAGCACCCAGCCGATATTGACGGGGCTCTTGGCGATGTCGTTCTGCGTGATGAAGGGCAGCGACGCAGCCAACTGGCCCAGGCTCATCAGATCGTTGAACTTTGAGACGAGCGTGTCGAGACCTGATTCAACGATGACGCGTTGAGCGGCTGAAATCGCGGTGTTCACGCCGGGCGGATCGGTGCGGGGCGTGAAGCCTTCGGGCAGTTCACCCGGCGGCGAGACAGTCGTGTTGTCAACGGGCGGAGCGTCCGGCGCATCGGAGAGATTGATGCGTGACGATGCCATCGTGTTGTTGGTTTCGTTCGTTTCTGGAACACGGTCCCAGCGATCCGACAGCACGAGCAAGTAGCCATCTGAGACTGCATCTGCTGGAATCTCGACATCGCGCGTGTACGTGTATTGCTGTCCCGGCGCGAGCGGGTTGTATTCTCGCGTCCAGCGTGACGTGACATACAAGTCGGTCGGATCAAACGTGGCGTCAGGCGAGTAGTACACGGCATCGTGCCAGCCATCGCCTGTGATGGTGTTGGTGCCGTTGTTGCGAACAGTCCACGAGAGCGAGATCGTCTGACCCTTGCTCGCCGTCGCAGGTGCATTCACTGCGACGACTTGCAGATCAAGGCCCGGGACGCGGTATTCGTTGGGCTGCCAAGGTCCGCCGGGCGGCGGTGTGGTGGTGTTGGGCGTTGTCGTGCTGCCGTTGCCAGATGTTCCGCCGTTGTTGTTGCCGCCATTGTTATTTGTGGGAGGCGTTACAACCGGGCTATTTGTGCCGTTGTTCGTGTTGCCGTCAATAGTTTGCGTTCCGCCGCCGGACGATTGGCGGGGCTCATCGACGCGGCGATCAAGTCCAGCGAGTGTGCGTTCGTTGGTTGCTGCGAAGTTCTCCGAGACGCTGCGCTGCGAATCAATCGGGCGAAGTGACGAAAGCGAGTTCGTGTCATTCGTCTTATTCGCGCGATAGACGCTGCCGCCGCCGACGCCCGAGGGCATGCCGCCGGTGCTCTGCGAGACCTGCGCGCCTGACTTGGCGGCGAGGCTCTCTGACTGCAAACTTCTGTAATAGATGAACTGCCCGTAGTCGGATGGCGCGACGTCCGGCGTGGGCATGAAGTCCGCGCTGAGCAAGATCATCGACTCCAACTGCTCGAACATCGGCGGGCGCGACTTGGGCGCAGATTGATCCGATGTGGGCGCAGTGCCAGCGCTGCGATTCAAACGTGCAGCATCCAAGCCGCGTGCGTTTGTGGAGGCGGACTTCCCTTGACGATCCTGTGGAGTAGACATCCTCTTCTCCTGCCTAACGACCAACACCTGCGAGATATATCTCGCAGTTGCAATCTCTCAACCCACGCGCGGCAACAACAGAACCCGCACGCCCCTCCCCCCGAACTCGAGTCCGACACTCGCCCCCAGAACAACGATCCGAACTTTGCGCACAAATGCCACAAGGCGGAGCGATAGCTCCGCCACGAAACATGTTCAACCGACTTCCTGCACTAGTAAACCACAAGTGCGGGAATCAGTCAATATAGATAAGCGAGAGAAATGCGCTAATCGGGACGTGGAAAATCTGAAAACTTGGGCGAGATCTCGAAGGAGGTAGGAGAGCCCTGCTAAAAGCAAACGTTTTCAATTCAATCTCGCCCGGCGAATCCAAGGGCTTCCGAAACACTCTCGTCGCTGCGAAGCACGTCCGCACGTCGTTGGCGGGCAAGGGCTTCGGCGCGGAATTGAGCGATTCGCCCCACGATAGAACTCACGCCCGGTAACGCAGTATCCCGATTCGGGTGTGCCCGTCTGGCCCACTTTGCTTCGCTGAACGCAAACCGGTCGAGCAGTTCGTCTTCGAGGGAGCAGAAAAATTGTGAACTGCCTGCTTCACCTTGGCGACCCGCGCGTCCGGCGAGTTGGCGATCGACCCGCTCGGCTTCGTGCAACTCGGTGCCGATGACATGCAGCCCGCCCAATTCCTCGACTCCAGCCGCGAGTTTGATGTCGGTGCCTCTTCCAGCCATGTTCGTCGCGATGGTGATCGCTCCGCGCGTGCCTGCGTGGCTGATGACCTCGGCTTCTTCTTTGTGTCGCACGGCGTTGAGCACGCGGTGCGACAGATTTTCAGCGGTGAGCAAGGCGCTGAGATACTCGCTCGCGGCGACGCTTCGGGTGCCGATGAGCACTGGGCGGCCAATCGCGTGCATGCTCTTGATGCTCTCGACAACTGCCTTCCACCGAGATTCCGATGTCGCGAACATCTGCAAGGGCATCGTCACACGGCGCAGCGGTTTGTTTCGCGGAATGATCGTGACTGGCAGGTGATAGACACGCCACAACTCGCCGCGAACTTCTTTGAGCGTGCCGCTCATGCCGGAGAGTTTCTTGTACATCCCGAAGAATCGCTGAAAACTGATGCTTTGGAGCGTTTCCTTCGCGGACGTGACGGCGATGCGTTCTTTCGCCTCCACCGCTTGGTGAAATCCATCACGCCACGTTCGATCAGGCATCAACCGACCCGTGAACTCGTCAACGATCATCACTTTGCCTTCCTGGATCACATAGTGTTTTCCAAGATCGTGAAGGCAGCGGGCGTTGAGGGCTTGCAGAACCAATTCCTCGCGGCGTCGCACTCCAGCAAAGATCGAAGATGCGTTTCGTGCAACTTCTGTGAGGCGTTTGCGTCCCGCGTCCGTGAAGCGAACTTCGCGATACTTGCGATCAACGGTGTAATCGGGTCCTTCTGCGAGCGAGCCCGCAATATCCGCCGCTTCTAGAAAAACCTGATTTCTGCCCGCGTCGTTTCCATCTCCAGCGATGATGAGGGGCGTCACGGCTTCGTCAATCAGGAGCGAATCGGCTTCGTCAACAATCGCTTCTGCGAGCCCTCGCATGACAACACGCTCAACAGCGGGTACGCGATGTGGAAACGCGACCCCTTCAGCGAGTGCGCCTGCGAGTGTCGTGGAGCGACCAGCGCGACTCATGGCGAGCCTGTCGCGGAGATAATCCGCAGCGACCTCCTTACTTGTGGTGTAAGTAATGTCGCTCAGGTACGCCTGCCTGCGATGCTGCGGCGGCGAATCCTGCACGATCGAATCGACGCTGATGCCCGCGAACGCATACAGCGGCTTCATCCACTCAGCATCTCTGGCCGCGAGATAGTCATTGACCGTCACGACATGCACACCACGCCCGCGCCAGCCTGCGAGTGCGGCGGCAAGTGCAGCAGTGAGCGTTTTGCCTTCGCCCGTCGCCATTTCAACCGCACAGCCACTATGCATTGCAAGTGCGCCAGCGATCTGCACGAGAAACGGCTCGAGCCCAAGCGTGCGTAGTGAGGCTTCACGCAACATCGCCATCGCCTGTACACGTTGCGATCGAGTGAGCGTCGATCGTCGAGCCAGCACGCGCATTTCGGCGAGTTCCTCACGCAATCGCTGATCGCTCAGTTGCTTGTATTCCTTGGATTGCGAGCACGCGTCCCTGGCTTCTGCAAGAAAACGTTCGCTGCGAGTTGCGACACGTCGCACAACGCCCGATGCACGGTGCCACGCCATGTCAAGCCCGCGCAGTCTCGCTTCGCGCGAACGCGGATTTACGTCGTGAATCGAGAGTGGGGGGATGGGAAGCGCGGCTGGCACCATTACACCTGGAATCTTGCCTGCAATTCACGTCGAACGTAACGCCACCCTTGAACCAGCAGCGGCGCATCGGGCAATCGAAACCTTGCGATGACGCGTTGTCCGATGAAGAACTGGCGCTGGAACTTTTCCTGCGGCAGCGAATCGAGGTCGATTTGCCACTCAAAGTGCGGCTCTCTCGCTCGCTCTGCATTGCTTTCGCCGCCTCCAGACGCTTGCGGCTTCTTCGAAATGACTTTCTCGCTCGACTTCGCACTGACATCACGCTGGATGGGTCCGCCGGCTTCGAACGTCAACGATTGCGAAGGCACTGTCGTGGTACCAGCGGGCTGAATCGAGACAACAGTTCCCGTTGTCTCGCTTTGCGGCCGAGCCTTCGCACGAATCTCTGCGACCTTCGCGCCCTCATTCAGCAATCTCGCGGCGACTAATTGTGTCGCGATTCCACGCACGCGAAGCTTCGTCAAGTCAGCCGAGATGCCAAGCGGCTCGCCCTTTTGAACGAACGTGCCAGATCGCTTCGCGATATCGGGTGAGATCCACGTGAGAGTTCGGTCCTTGGTGCCGAGAGATAGATCGCGCGTGTTTAGGTTGTCGAGTTGCGTTCTTGCGTACGCCAGCTTTTGATCCACAGCATTAATCTGTGCCTCGACCTGCTGAACGCGGGTTGCGTCTTGGCCGATCGCTTCATCGCGCAGTACTCGAAGGCGTGTCAGCGTCGCTTCCAACTCCGCAATGTTCGCGTTGAGTTCTTCGTTGCGAGCAGAAACGAGTACGATACTTGGAGTGATCGGACTTGTATGATCAGCCGCGAACCCTGTGACGAATCCCGCTTCGCCAGCGTGGATGACTGAAAAGTCCTGACTTTCCAGTACCCCTTCGATTCGAACATGATCAGGCGCCGGAATGAATCCCACGCCTCCGATGAGCAACGCAGCGACGCCTAGCGAGGAGCCAACCGCACGTCCTCGCACGCGAGCGATCTCCGGGCTCGTCGCGAGATAATTCACGAACTTGCCCAGCGGCACAATCGCCCACATCGTTGCGCCGACGATTGCGAAGATCATGCCGATGATGAAGAACTGTTGCGCGACGAAGACGATGATGCCAGCGAACACGAAAACGCGGTAGATGTGCGATGAGACTGCATACGTGACCAACCAGAAAGGCTCGCGAGGTGTCAATGAGGGTTCTGTCAGCTTGGGAGTTTTCCAAGCGACTTTCTTGACAAGAAACTGGACGTACTCGCTGGCACGCTGCCAGAGATTCGGAATGCCCAGCACGTCGCACAACATGTAGTAGCCGTCGTAGCGAAGCAGTGGATTGATGTTGAAGAGCACAGTCGTGACGCTTGCAACCCAAACCGCGTTGTGTGCGAGGGCTTTGGTGAGCGTTCCTTCACCCGCACGCACCCAGACGATCGCAGCGAACGCCGCGATGAACAACTCCCACATCATGCCCATCGCCGCGACCAGCAGTCGCTTGCGGCGATCCCTCAGCATCCACGCGCTGGACACATCAATATACGGAAACGGCACAAACACCAGAAACATGATGCCAAGCGTTCGTACGTCGCCATGAGTGCCTTCTCGCTGTCCGAAAATCTTGCAGGCGTAGGCGTGGCCCAGTTCGTGAATGAGTTTGAGCACCGCGAAAGTGATGTATAAAAGAAACAGATTGTCTGCGGACAACATGGTCGCAGCGTCACTCGACAACTCGCCAAAGTGCCCAACCAAGTTCCATAGTCCCGCCAAGATCGCAGCAGCCCACACAACCAACCCGAGCGGCGTGAAGCACCAGCGAAACAACCATGACGTGCGAGTTAGGAAGCGATCCGGATTCAGGATCGGCAGCCGCATGAAGAGCAAGTTTGTGAGAAAGTTCTGGACTTCTCGCAATCGGCGTTTGCTTTGGCGTCGCAGCATGACGTCCGTCTCGCCTGCGACGTCCGCCGCGAGCAGATTGTTGGAATACAACTTGCCCAGCAACTGAATGATCTCACCCTGCGTTGGCGAGTTGTCTCCCAACCGCTGATTGCACGCGTTCCAGCAATCGTCGACCGTTCGCGTACCGTCGAGCAACCCGACAAACGCATACGCCGAAGCATCCATGCGGAAGTAATCAGTCCCTGCTTCGTCCTGCACAACATGCCAAGGCGAACCACGAAACACTTGGCGCACGATCTGCACCGTCGGACGGAGGCGAGGTTTCAACTCCGCGACGCGGTGCCAGCTTTCGTGAAATGTGGGACGATCAACCGCCACAGTCGCTCCTCGCGAGTGAAATCAAATCCACAACTTCATCCGTACCCAATTCACCAGTCGGCGCGTCCAGAGCGACGCGTAAGGCCGCTTGCCCGACTCGATTTTCGCCAGCCCTTGCATCCCAGGTCGCAGCGACGACGCGATCGATTCCGGCGTGTTCGTCAGTTTTACGCGAACGTTGAAGACATTTTTGGACTTGTCTAACTTCGCAATGGGATCAATGCGTTCGACAACAAATCCAACGTACTCACCGGGGTACGCGGCGGTGGCCAGTTCGCCTGTTTGACCAACACGCACGTCTGCAATCTGATCTTCAAGCACCGCGACGTCAGCACGCAGTTCGCCAAGGGGAGCAACTTCAAACAGCACATCGCCTGTCTTGATAGGTGAGCCGATGAGTTGATCGAGTTCGCCCGTGAGGACCGTGCCGGAAATCGGAGCGAGGATCGACGCTCGCGACAATTTGGCTTGCACAAGTTCAAGCCTCGCGGCGACACGTTGTGCTTCGGCTTCTGACACGAGTGCATCACTCGTCTTTCGCTCGCTGCGAGCCTTGGCGGCTTCTTTGAGGCGAGCTTCACGCTCTGCAACGAGTGCCGCAGCTTCGACGCGGAGGTCACTGTCATCCAACTGTGCCATGACCGTGACGCCCGCAGTCACTTGATCGTTTGGACGAACCAACGCTTGACGCAGAAATCCGTCGAACGGGGCAGGCACGGCTTGTCGAATCGGCGCTTCGAGCGTGAATGATCCTTCGACTTTGTACGTCCCTTTGATCAGCAATGTCCCCAGTACAAACGCAGAAAGGGCGATAACCAATGCCTTTGCCCATGTGTGTCGCGGCCCGAGCACTGTTGCAAGTACTCTTCTCGCGTCGTGCACAAGCCTTGCTCCAAACCAGCGATCCGTTTCGTGCAGTTTCAGGAGTCCGGGTGAGACGACATCCATCGTCATGCGGAGATCGATGACATCTGCCTGAGTCCAAGGCGTGGCGCGTTCGAGCGTGACGACGCCTTGCACGCTGTCGCGATTGCGAAGTGGCACGCTGAGGAGGGAAGCAACGTTGTGACGATCCGTCTCATCGATGCGTGCGCCATTGTTTCCGTGTTCTTCCAAAAACTTCTTCGCGCAGCGAGTGACGACCGGCCCCAACGATTCACCATTCGCGAAGTCACTCGCTGATCCCGCATTCGTCGCAACGCTTGATGCGGCGACCTCCGCATCCTGATCTGCACACTCATCCATCACTTCTTCAAGACGTTGCACCAGCAGTGATCGTTTGTCGACGCGTTCCGTATGACTCATGGCGGCGAGTTTTACGCGATTGCCTCGGACAAAGCCAAGGCTGACGCGTTCGCAGCGAAATCTCGCGCACAAGTCGTTGCACAGACCAATCGCCGCGCCTGAAAAGCCCCGTGCATCACCCAAGGTCGCCGCAGCGTCGATGACGCCTGCAAGTCGTTGTGTTTGTTCCGCGCGAGACGCAAGCAGCGAGCGGAGTTCCAACGCTTCAAACGCGCCACGGAACAGTTCGAGCCTTGTGCGAATCGTCGTGAGCGTGTGCCCAGTACCCTTTACGAGATACGCAACGACCAGCGTCGCGCCTTCGCCTTGCGTTCGCAGTGGCATCAACATCAACGCGGCGGGATTCGTGGTGGACGACCGAGATTCGTACATCGTCAAAGAAGACTGCGATGTACTCGCGCTCTCGATGGGCTCGACAACAGATGGCGATGTCGCGTTGAGACCCGCAGCGACGTGCTTCGCCTTTGCAAGCCACGCGTTGCTGCCATTGGCGTTCGCGTCCACGCCGTGTACGGCGAGCAAGCCGACCTCGCCATTCGAAACCCGAAGTAATGCACCTGCTTCGGCTGGTGCCGCTTGGCATTGCTCTGCGAGTAGCAGGGAGATTGATTCTGCTAACGTCGGACTGTTGCCAGCACTGCCCGCCCCATGGCTTGTGGATGCCGAGGATCCCGCGCTGCTACCCACGGCGGGACCTGTGGGAGCTGGGGATGGTGGGGGCTGGGCAGACATTTTGTCGGAAGAAACTTAGGACCACTCTACAAGCGAGATCGACCGTAATGTATGGACATGCTTTTTCGGACTTTTGCCATTCGCGGCTTGCACCTTGCTCTGCCACTCGCATTCGCAGTCACTTGGTGCGTCACATTAAGCGAAAACGCCGGTGCTGCAGCCCCTTCTCTTCCATATATAGATGCATTGTCACAGGTTTCAACGAATCAAGACACCACCAAACACCCCAAGGGCGTGACCGCCGTCGCTCGGCCTAAGCAAGACCTCGCTCTTGCATTCACGTTACCGGCCCGCGTGTCCGAGGTGCTGGTGAAGCCAGGTGAAGCTGTGAAGGAGGGCCAGACTCTTGTTCGTCTCGACGATTCAGAGTTGAAGTCGCAGATCGAACTGCTCAAACTCCGTGCGGCGTCTGATCTTGAAGAACGAGCCGCGAAAGCCGAATGGGACATGGCGAAGGTCGAGCAGCAGAAGTGGGAGGAAATGCGGCTGCAAGGCGCGGCGAACGAATTACAATTGCGTAAAGCCGTGCTTGAGACAGAACGCTCGCGGCTTGCGTACGAGTTGTTCGTCCAACGCCGCAAAGAGGCGGAATTGCAGTTGAAGGAAGCCGAGATTCGAGCGAAGCAATACACGCTCGTTTCACCGATCGCAGGTGTTGTCGATGATGTGATTGTCGAAGTGGGGGAGACAGTCGAGCCAGGTAGGCCCGTCGCGCGAGTGGTGGAAACCTCTGTCTTGCGGATTGACGCGACAGTACCAACATCCGACACGCTCACGCTTAAAGTAGGTGGCACATCGTGGATACTGATCAATCTCGACCAACCTGTCATGCTGGAAGGCAAGATCAATCACATCGCGGCGGTCGCCGACTCTGGCTCGCAAACTCGCGTTGTCCGTGTCGAGGCTGCGAACCAGCAGCAACTTCCGGGTGGTGTCTCGTGCGAGGTCTTTTTTACCAAGCCTCAACTGGCCGCCGCGACGAAGTAACGGCGTACTTCGGGCTGTGCTCGCTGACACTGTGGCACGCTCTTGGATAATCGTGATCGAATCTTTGTCCTCGCTTGCCTTGACCAAACGGCCGTTTCCTTGCATGATTCAATCAGCGCACATTTCCCTTGCATCATCGCCAGCAGACCTTGCCAATGCCGCAGTTCTTTTTCGCGAGTACGTCGCGTCTCTTCCGTTCCCTCTCGACTACCAGGACTTTGAAAACGAAGTAGCCAATCTCCCGGGCAAGTATGCACAGCCCAAAGGCTGCATCCTGATCGCTTGGCAACGAACTGGTCTTGACCAATTACCTGTCGGCTGCATTGCAATGCGGCCGATTGACCTTTCTTCGCTGCGAGCAGGCGATATCGAACCTGTCTGCGAGATGAAACGCATGTACGTGAAGCCTGCGGCTCGCGGCTTGCGTCTCGGACGTTTGCTTGCGGAGCGACTCTTAGAGGAAGCCCGCAAGTCGGGCTATCGAATGATGAAACTCGACACCGAAACGACGTTTACAGCCGCGACAACGCTGTATCGCTCGCTTGGATTTGTCGAGTGCGAACGCTACAACGACGACCCACAGCCCGACACGATTTGGATGCGGTTGAAGCTGTGACGAAGTGAATCGCTGCTGCAAGTGATGCCCGCAACGCATTCTTCGGTCGAGAATGAAACTTCTAATCATCGCTTTCGCGTGATGAATACTGCGAACCTTGGATTGTTGATGCGTCTACGCCTCGATATCCAAAGGCGGCTTCGCCAACTCAGCCTGCTTCTTCGCAGTCTCGCGAGCCTTGCGCTCAGCCTCATTGAACCCGTCAGGTGGCGGCGGGCTGATCACTTTCCGCAAGTACTCCAACGTCGCACGCAGCGTTCGCGCCTGGCGATCCATGAGCGACTCCTCGCTCTTGCGGCGAACGCTGCGCGCTGCTTGTGACGCAACTTCGGCCTGACGAACATCGTTCTGATCCGATTCCCTCTGCTGATCGGACCATGTCTCGTTCTGGGACTCAGCAGATTGCTGAACCGGTGAAACAAGTGGCGGAGACGGCGGCGCAGCAACGCTCACGTTCGTCGCGAGGCTGGGCGAACTGGTTGTCATGGGAACTGACATCATGTCGCAACTCCACCTACAGAATCGACCATGTCATTCAAATGCTTGTCGTGCAACCCCCTATTCGGTGAATTGAACCGCCAGAAACGCGGAGAAAGTTGTTTGTAGCGTCAAGTTCCGTTCAAGTGGCATCGTGTGGTGACGCGTAAACGTCCCATACAAAGCGAGCCAAAATCTCGTCGCATAAAAGCAGCGATTCAATCGAGCGAGTCGAACGTCCCAACATCACGAGTGAGTCTTTGTCTGTTTGACTTCTGGTGAAACAACCGATGCTCCGCGCGAACTCGTTGAACGCTTCGAGACTCGCCGCTCTTTCACCATCTGTGCCCACGTTTGTGCAGCACGCTGAATGTCCTCGCCCATCGAAGCGAGTGCATGCGCAAACGGTGGCGGTGATTCAGACAATCCCAGCACATCCTGCAGCACGAGCACTTGCCCATCGCACTGATCACCCGCGCCGATTCCAATCACGGGAACCGTCGTCTTCTCCATGATCTGCGACGTCACACTGTCAGGAATCGCTTCAACCAACAGCATCACTGCGCCGGCCTTCTCTAACGCAACAGCATCATCCACGACTTGCTTCGCATCTTCCGAAGTGCGTCCAGCGGCCGTGTATCCGCCATCCAGACCCGCTCGTTGAGGCTTGCTGCCCACATGCGCGCACACTGGAATACCCGCCCGAGCCATTTTCGCGATTAGCGGCGCGAGCGACGCGTCTGCTTCGATCTTGACGATGTCCGCACAACCTTCCGTCATGAATCGCCCGGCGTTACGAATCGCACTTGCGTCATCCGCGTGATACGACATGAATGGCATGTCCGCCATCACCATGCAGGACGGCGCACCACGTTTCACGCCCGCCGTCAACGCGATCAGAACATCAAGCGGCATGTCAATCGTGCGTTTGAAACCCAGAATAACTTCCGCCGCCGTATCGCCGACTAGTAGGACGTGAATGCCCGCACGTTCCAGCCACTTTGCAGTAGTCGCGTCATAGCACGTGAGCGACGAAAACGGCTCTCCGTTGCGCTTCATCGTGCGAATCGTCTTGATTGTTGTCGGAACCTTGCTGTGCATTGCAGCATTGTATGATGCACGCTACATCAACGAAACCGGATCAACGTCGACCGCAGTTTTCGCGTCGCTCCGCAGCAAACCGCTCGCCCGCAGCGCACCCAACAAACGCAGTAGACTCACGCTGTCTTTCGCCGTAGCTTCAATCGCAAATCTCCATTGATTCGCGATGCGAGCGATCGCGCAGGGCATCGGACCAACCACCGTTGTGCCGGCTACCACCTGAGTCTGGGCCTGAAGTGCTTCAGCCAATTCGTTCGCTCTCGCGAGAGCCTTCTTTTCATCCTGATCTCGACACACAATCCTCGCCATGCGCAGCGCAGGTGGGAATGAGTACTTGATGCGTTCCGCCAACTCTTCTCTCGCGAAGTTCACGTAATCGTGTTGGCTCGCGTGGAGAATGGTCGGATTGTCAGGGCTCAGTGTCTGCACAATGACGACGCTGCTTCCATTCTTTTCGCCACCCTTGCGGCCAGCCCTTCCCGCGGCTTGCGTGATCAGTTGAAACGTCCGCTCCCCGGCGCGGAAGTCTGGAATGTTGAGCGCAGTATCAGCATCCACGATGCCCACAAGCCGAACGCCTGGAAAGTCCAGGCCTTTCGCGATCATCTGCGTGCCCAGCATGATCTTCGCCTCGCCCCGCGCAAAGCGCGTCAGCGCGTCAAAGTAGTCGCGGGCATTCTTCATCGTGTCTGAATCCAGCCGGATCATTCCGCCGCCGCCGCCATCATGTTCTTGGGCTCGTATTCCCATCGATGCAAACTTGTGTTCTAGTTCCTGCTCCAACCGCTGCGTCCCGCCGCCAATCGAAGTGAGCTTGCGCCGACACATCGGACACAACTGCGGCACACGTTGTTCAGTCAAGCAGTGATGGCATCGCACGATCGCGCCCGCAGGCGCTCGCTCGTCGCGATGCAACACCAGCGTCGTTGAGCAATGTTCACATCCAACGACAAATCCGCATGAAGCACTCGGGCACGCCAGATGATGTGCAAAGCCTCGCCGATTGAGCAGCAACAACGCCTGATCGCCGTTCGCGAGCGCAGTTTCAATCGCTTTTTCGAGTGTGGGACCAAGTAAGTGTTGCCGACCTTTTTCCGCAAGCGGCATCTGCTCGCGAAGTCTTCGCTCCGCGACCATGTCTACGACTTGCACGCGAGGCAACTCCGCTCCCGTCGCGCGCAGTCGCATCGAAATCAGTTTGTACCGTGCAAAGCCGCCGTCTTCTTTCGAAATCGCATTCGCCCAACTCTCGAGCGAAGGAGTTGCTGAGCCAAGCACGACCGGACAACCTTCCCCGTGTGCCCTTTTGATTGCCACATCGCGTGCGTGATAGCGGGGCAATTGATCCTGCTTGTAACTTCCATCGTGCTCTTCATCGACGACTATGAGTCCAAGTCGTGTCATCGGAGCGAACACCGCTGACCTTGCACCAACAACGACTCTCGCCTCGCCAGAAATCACCCGCTGCCACTCTTTGTTTCGCTGCGCCGCCGTCAGTCCGGAATGCATCACGCCAACGACGCCCCGCCCAAATCGATTCACAAATCGCTGTGAAGTCTGAGGCGTGAGCGAAATCTCCGGCACAAGCACAATCGCGCTCTTCCCGGCTTTGAGCACCTGCTCAATGCACTGCAAGTACACCTCAGTCTTGCCCGACCCCGTGACGCCATGCAGCAGGTGTACCTGAAACGTATCAATCGTCGCCAGGATGCTGTCCGCCGCGAGCTGCTGTTCGCTTGTAAGTGTAAATCCTGCAGCGTGATTTGCCTCGGGCTGCTCAAACTCTTGAAAACTCCGCGCGGCGACAGTCTCACCAGTTGTGACTTCCAGTATCCCAGATTTGATCAATCGCTTGAGCGGTGCGGAAGATTTCAAGTTCAACTGTGCCGCCAAGGCCTTCATCGCCACAGGTTCTGTTGCAGCACTCGACGCCGCGATCTCCTCGAAAAGCAATTTCGCCTGCTTGGACAGTTTCACACCCTCACCAAGCCCAACAAATCTCACATACTCAACCACTTTGCGCCCCGTATCAGACTTCACCGCCGACGGTGTCAAACTCGCAAGCACCATCCCCAGCGGACACACGTAATACTGCGCCATCCATCGTGCAAGGTCGAGCATCGTCGCGCTGAGTGTGATCGAATCAACATTCGCAACCTCGCGTACACGGTCCTCATTCAACCCCGCCAGCAACTCTCTTCCCCCAACCTTCACGACATATCCCGCCGCGATATTTTTCTTTTTCTCACTCCGCAGCGGCACGTTCACGCGTTGCCCAACGACCACATCCAACCCGTCCGGCAACGCATATGTCAACCCTTCATCATCAACCACGAGTGGCTGATCGATCCCACGCTCAACCACCACTCGAACAAATCGAGTGATCTCCGGCGCATTAGGTTGAAACAAAGTCGATCGCACGCCGCACAGTACGAGCGCAAATAAACCGTGCCACCGACAATGCTTTGATTGTCGGTGGTGAGGTCGTCGAGAACCGGAAGAAACTCAGCAATCACACCAAAGTTTGACCACCGACAATCTCAGCATTGTCGGTGGTACGATAAATCACAAATCCAGCCGCTGCAAAATCCCATCCAGCATCACCCGGCTGCTCGCACTATCTCCCCAAGGTTCATACGTGATTTCGACTTTGGTTCCCTGAAACACCCGCTTGACAGAGATTCGGGTCATCGGCACCGTCACCGTGCGAGGCGGTCTCGCAACTACAACGCCGCTTTCCTCCGTCGAGTTACTTTCCGAGACGCTGTACCCACGCGCCCGCACAGTTGCTTCTGCCGCCGCAATCACCGCCGGCACTCGAGCCGCGGCCGGCAAAACGCAATGCAGCGTCGGATGTTCATACGTCGCCATCACCCCCGTCTTTCCCTGAGGCAGCGGCATGGGCGACTTGCATCCGCCCAGAACAAGACTGACAGCAAACGTGCTCACTACGCCGCAAACTCGAATCATCGAAGCGCAATTCATGCTACTGGTGTCGGCAAACGACGCCACATTTGTGCAATCTCAGTGTGCAAACGGGCTACCGTTACGACATGGAACAGTCACGCCGCGATCTTCTTTCTTCCAGTGTTGCTCTGGGCCTTGGCGCTCTTGCCGTCTCTGCGGTGAGTGCCCAAACCGTGCCGAATCCAGTCGGCACTGCGGGAGCGGCAAAGAAAGAGATTCAGCCAAGCCTCAAGGCTTACGACGAAGAAAAAGGGCAGTACATCCTGCCTGTCTTGCCCTACAAGCCTGAAGAACTCGAGCCGCACATCGACAAGGCAACGATGGAGTTTCACCACGACAAACACCACGCCGCGTATGTTGCTGGCGCCAACAAGGCATTGACTGAACTCTGGCACATCCGTGATGGCGGCGACGCAGGCCTAGTCAAGCACTGGGCTCGCGAGTTGTCGTTCCACCTTTCTGGCCACATCAACCACACGCTTTTCTGGAACATGATGGCGCCGGCTGGCAAGGGCGGTGGGGGACAACCTTCAGGAAAACTCGCCGACGCGATCACGCGAGATTTTTCTTCGTTCGACAAGTTCGTCGCTCACTTCAAAACCAACGCGCAGCAAGTCGACGGCTCAGGCTGGGGCTGGCTCATCTTCGACACCGTGTCCAAGCGGCTCATGCCCATCCAAATGGAAAAACAGGAAGATCGCTTCATCCCGGGCAGCGTCCCGATCCTCGGCGTGGACGTCTGGGAGCACGCGTACTACCTGAAATATCAGAACAAACGAGCCGACTACATCAGCGCATTCATGAATGTGATCAACTGGAAGTTCTGCGAGCAGTTGTACGACGCTGCAGCGAAGTGATGCGTTGGATGCAAAATCAGTGTGAGATCACTCCGCCGCGGCGAATGATCATTGGTTCATCGCATTGAAACAATGGTGAGCGGTTGCGAGCCTCGCGGCTTTCTTTGTAGTGCTGCGAGATTTGTTCGTCATCACGCTTAACCAATGGCAAGCAAGGACGCAACCTCTTGCGCATGACACGCCTGCATGAGTTGGAATGCAATCGAGTGCTCAAACGCGCACTCTCTCGCGTGAAATGACGCGTTGATGCCAGTCACGGAATCGCCGCATCGTTTAGGATTCTACAACCAGGCATTCATTCACAGCGAACTATCTCAACTACAACGAATTCACCCGTGATTCGCTCGCAAACTTGACGTTCTTCCCCCTCTTCCCTATGCTTCCCCTCAACTCTGCTCTGATTGCGGGGTGGAGCAGCCCGGTAGCTCGTCGGGCTCATAACCCGAAGGTCCCAGGTTCAAATCCTGGCCCCGCTATTCCAAGAACCGATCACTCAAGTGGTCGGTTTTTTGGTTTTCATGGGGACTGTGAATTGGCGTTTGAACACATCGCGATTTCACGCTGAGATTCGCGGAGTTTTCTTTCGTCGTCTGCGCGTACGAGTCTCTGTTCGCGTCTTTGCCATAACCGTGGAACTCGCGCCGACCTACCCAAGAACGCCATTTTTGGTCCAAAGTCTCACCCAGTCTCTTGTCTCCGTAGGCACGGGTTATGAGGAGTTGGTGCGCGAACAGCGCGAACCACAACGCAATCAAGTGACCCGCTGGTAAATGTCGCGCAGCATGTCGAGCAATGGCATAGGAACTCTGTAGAAGAGGTCGCCGATGGAATGGCGACCTGGCACCAGCGAGTTCATCCATGATCACCACACTCGATCCAAGCACGATGACAACCGAAGACCGTGATGCAGAAGTCATCGCGGTGATCGCGATGGCGGTGACACGAGCACATCGAGCGAGTCTCGGCGCAGCATGCGGAAAGTCTCTTGATCCGCATGTTTCTACGCCCGGGAGAGTGGAAGTCCCGCAGCCGCCAGCCATCACTCTGTCTGACCGACCCGTTGGTAAACGGGTCACGTAACGGAGAACAACGCATGAAAACCGAAGTTGAATCGCAACTCGCGGAGCTCCACACGCTCCGGACGAGTGAGTTAGCCACACGCTATGAGGAACTGCTCGGCCAGCCGTGCCGATCACGCCACCGAATGTACCTCATTCGCCGCATCGCGTGGCGCATCCAAGCCAACGCCTACGGCGGCCTCTCTGAACGTGCATTGCAACGCGCCCGCGAGATCGCCAACGACGCGGACGTACGACTGATGGCTCCCAGGACACTGATCTGTCCTCCGCAATCCGGCACACCCAACACCCGGCACCACATGTTCTCAGCAAGGCGAGTTGACCGCCGCCTTCCCAAGCCCGGCTCCGCGATCGTCCGCGAGTACAAGGGACGAGCCATTCGCGTGATCGTCCTTGAAAACAACGGCGGCTTCGAATGGGAAGGTGAGCGATTCGCCTCGCTCACGGCTGTTGCGAAGAAAGTGACAGGCTCCCACATCAATGGCTTCCGGTTCTTCAGACTTAAGGGGGCACCATGAGCAGAAGACGCATCTCAGAGACCGAATTACCAAGCGGCCTAGCGCATTCTGCCAACGATGCAAGCAAAAAACGCATCCGTTGCGCCATATACACACGCAAGAGCAGCGAAGAAGGCCTGGAGCAAGAGTTCAACTCGCTCGACGCGCAGCGCGAAGGTGCTCAGGCGTTCATCGCCAGCCAGAAAGCCGAAGGCTGGGTGTGCCTGCCCAATGCCTACGACGACGGCGGATTCTCTGGCGGCAGCATGGAACGCCCAGCACTCGAGCGACTCCTCCGCGACGTAGAAGCTGGGAAGATCGACTGCGTGGTGGTGTACAAGGTGGACCGTCTCAGTCGCTCCCTATTGGACTTTGCCCGCATCATGGAGACGTTCGAACGCAGGGGCGTCTCGTTCGTGTCGGTCACGCAGCAGTTCAATACCACATCCTCCATGGGGCGCTTAACGCTCAACGTGCTGCTGTCGTTCGCCCAGTTTGAACGCGAGATCATCGGTGAACGCATCCGAGACAAACTCGGTGCGTTGCGGCGCAAGGGCAAGTGGGCGGGCGGTGCGCCGATCCTGGGCTACGACGTTGACCGTTCGGGGGGAAGCCCCAAACTCGTCGTCGACGCGGAAGAGGCGGCCAGAGTGCGGCAGATATTCGAGTGGTATCTCAAGCACGGTTCGCTGTACGCTGTCGTCGAAGAACTCGAACGCCGCAACTGGTGCAACAAGAGCCGCATCACCAGCAAGGGGCGAGTCGCAGGTGGCAGGCCGTTCGATCGAGCTTCGCTGCATGTGCTGATGATGAACCCTGTGCTCATCGGAAAGATCGTCTACAAAGGCCAGACTTACGACGGCGAGCACACACCGATCATTGATCAAGACCTGTGGGACAAAGTCCATCGGTTGATGCGATACAACGGAAGGACAGGCGGCCACGAAGTCCGCAATAAGCATGGCGCGTTGCTGCGTGGCATCCTGCGCTGCAAAGCCTGCGACAGTGCAATGGCGCACACGTTCTCAGGCGGCGACAAACCTAAGCGATACCGCTACTACAGGTGCATCAAGTCCATCAAGGGCGTGCGGAGTTCTTGCCCAGGAACCACACTTCCGGCGGCGGAGATCGAAAGACTCGTGGTCGACGAGATTCGCCATCTCGGGAGCGATAAAGCGGTCCTTACGCAAGTCCTACTCGCATGCCAACAACATTACGAGCGAGAGCGTGCTGCGATGCGAAAGGAAGTGGGGGACCTGAAGATGGAACGCGCGAGACGGGAACGCGAGGTCAAAGAACTGTCGTCCGCCACGAACAACCAACGTGGTGCGCTGGATCGACTGGCACACGCGCAGAGCCGTCTCTCGTTCATCCAACAACGACTGATAGAGGTTGAGACGGTGCTTTCGGAAGGCGAATCCCGATTGGTATCACCAGAGCAGGCGAAAACGATCCTGAAGAACTTCGACAAGGCGTGGTCGGAACTCATTCCACGCGAGCAGGCACGTTTTCTGAGTCTACTCGTTGAGTGCGTGGAGTGGAACCACAAGGAAGGCAGCGTCGCGATGACGTTCCGCCCAACGGCGTTTGCAGCAATGAAACGACACAATTTGGAGAAAGCAGCATGAGCACGGTCGTTCGAAAGGTCCATTTCAAGTTCGAGAACCGATCCAAGAGACTGGTAACGGGCGAAGCGCCGGAAGTGGCGGTAAATGGTGTCGTTCGCAACCCTCGGCGTAAGAAACCAAGCGGCGGCGTGCCACGTATCGCGAAGCTCATGGCGTTGGCAATTCGCTTCGACGAATTGCTCTCGAAGGGTGTGGTGAAGAGTCAGACTGAGTTGGCGCTGTTGTGCCATGTCACGCAGCCACGGATGACACAGATCATGAATCTGTTGCATCTTGCGCCGGATATTCAGGAACAGATCCTTGACCTTCCGCCTGCGCCCAAAGGCCGCGACCCGATCACGGAGCGAGATCTGACCTGCCCCCCTCAACCCGGTCCAACTTCAGGTACCGTGTACCGTGGGTGGACCATGGAGGGCATGATCGATGGCAAAGCAACGATTCAGCGCGGAGCAGATCATTCACAAGTTGCGTGAGGCCGACGTGGAGTTAGCCAAGGGCACGGTTGTGAAGCAGGTCTGCCGGCAACTCAACATCACCGACAAAACCTACTACCGCTGGCGGCGTGAATACGGCGGCTTGAAGGTCGACCAGGCCAAGCGGATGAAGGAACTCGAAGCAGAGAACGCGCGGCTCAAACGCATCGTTGCCAATCAGGCCATCGACATGGCGATCCTGAAGGAGGCGGCGAGCCCAAACTGGTGAGCCCGTCGCGGCGACGGCGGGTGGTTGATCACGTTATCGATCACCTGCACGTCTCGCAGCGGCGGGCGTGCAAGGTGCTGCATCAACCCCGCAGCACGCAGCGGCACGAGGTGATCGTGCGCGACGATGAGGATGCACTGACCAAGGAGATCGTCGAGTTGGCCAGCAGCTACGGCCGCTACGGCTATCGAAGGGTCACGGCGATGCTTAGGCACACAGGCTGGCGTGTGAATCACAAACGCGTCGAACGCATCTGGCGGCGTGAGGGACTGAAGGTGCCCAAACGCCAGCCCAAACGCGGGCGATTGTGGCTCAACGATGGAAGCCGTGTGCGGCTGCGGCCCGAACACAAGGATCATGTGTGGGCGTATGACTTCGTGACGGGACGTACGCACGATGGACGGGCTTTCAAGATGCTGACGATTGTCGACGAGTTCACGCGGGAGTGCTTGGCCATCGATGTTGCACGCAATCTTAAGAGCGATGATCTGCTCGAACGTCTGTGCTGGCTGATGACAACGCGAGAGTTCCCGTGCATGTGCAGCGACAATGGTCCTGAGTTCACGGCGAAGGCCGTGCGTGCGTGGCTGAGCAAAGTCGGCGTCACAACACTCTTCATCGAGCCGGGCTCGCCATGGGAGAACGGCTACATCGAGAGCTTCAACGGCAAACTGCGTGACGAGGTGTTGAACAGAGAGATCTTCTATTCGCTGAAGGAGGCAAAGGTGCTGATCGAGATGTGGCGAAACGAATACAACACGATCAGACCGCACAGCAGCCTGGGCTACAGGCCGCCAGCCCCGCCAACGATCTCGGGGGACAAAGGACGCGCCGCGGTGGAGGCCTGCTCCGCTGCGCTACGCAGCCCTCCACCGCGTGTGCACATCACCAATCAACGGACATAGACTCTGGTACGAACCGTGGGGGCAGGTCACCCAGAGTTACCGAGGGACCTCATCTAGTTTGGAGGAATTCGTTAGTCATTGCTGTGAACTGGGCGCAGGGCTGGTGTGTGCTTCCGGTGCATTTCTCGCGGCGTACGAGGAGTGGTGTGAACAGAACAAGCGCAGGCCATTACAGGGCAGAGCGTTGGCGGATGCACTGAGAGTGGTGGGGTGTGTCAATCAGAAGGTCAGCGGAGAGCGTTGCTGGCTGAACATCCAACTTCGGGATCAACCAACGAGTTGATGGACACATCGGACGGTTTGGACACATTGGTTCGTTCAACTCCTATAAGAGAAAAGAGGCGGCGAACCAATCCAATGTGTCCATAGTGTCCAATGTGGCTGGAAGATGCACAAATAGGGCTTGAATTACAGGCGAAAGTGACGTGGACACATTCCGAAAAAGGCGTGGACACATGGACACATTCACAACTGGCTGACCACTGAAAACCGCCAAAACTGGTGGTATGATTCTGAAGACAACGTTGCCCCCCGAGCGCGGCCGGACTGCTCTTTGAGCGTCCGGTCGCTTTGATTTGTGGCTGATCGCCACGCCTTCGTTCGTGTGGCTTGCACGCGCGTTGGTGGCAGAGAATGTCCGCGTTTGGCAACTTCCGGCGAGCGGCTGCATCGAACAGTGGTAGAATAATGTAACGCGACCACAGTTCTGTGTGCGTCGCACTTCCCATCAATCCATCCCCCCCGAGCAACCGCTGTGGTTGCCGGCATCGCACTTGGCGTGTTCGCGCGTTGGCGCGGGATGGTGTTGAATGAAGGTCGAGAACTGGCCGGTTTCTAAGGTGTGGCCATACGAGCAGAATCCCAGGCACAACGACGTTGCTGTAGACGCTGTTGCGAACAGCATTCGTGAATATGGATTCCGGCAGGCAATCGTCGTCGACAACGATGGCATCATCATCTGCGGGCACACGAGATTGAAAGCCGCGCTCAAACTCGGGTTGAAGGAAGTGCCCGTGCACGTTGCCGAAGAACTCTCGCCGGAACAAGTGCGGGCGTTGAGGATCGCGGACAATAAATTGCACGAACTCTCAACGTGGAACGACGAGGTTCTGGCCGTCGAACTTGGCGAACTGAAAGAACTGGATGTCGACTTGAACCTGCTGGGGTTCAGCAACGACGACCTCACCGCCATCTTCGCGCCGCCGGTGACCGTTGGGCTCGTGGACGAAGACGACGTGCCCGAGCCACCCGACGCAGCAACGACGCAGGTTGGCGATCTGTGGGTAATGGGGTCGCACCGGCTCTTGTGTGGCGATAGCAGCAGTGTGAGCGATGTGGATCGGTTGCTGGATGGTGCTGCGATCCAGTTGGTCAATACCGATCCGCCGTACAACGTTAAAGTTGAACCACGCTCAAACAACGCGATCGCGGCGGGGTTATCGTCGTTCACGGCCACGCAGAAGAAAGACGCGAGCGCCGTGGATCAGCAGGCGGCGGACCTCAATCGCCACCCCGAGAAGTCCAAAACAACGCACCGGAAACTCCGTGCCAAGGACAGACCGCTGGCGAACGACTTTGTGAGCGACGAAGAGTTTGATCGCCTGCTCGACGCGTGGTTCGGGAACATGAGCCGCGTGCTTGTGCCTGGCGGATCGTTCTATATCTGGGGCGGATATGCCAACTGTGGCAATTACCCACCCGTGCTGAAGAGGCACGAACTGTATTTCTCACAGGCCGTGATCTGGATCAAGGAGCATCCGGTGCTCACGCGGAAGGACTTCATGGGAAATCACGAATGGTGTTTCTATGGCTGGAAACAAGGTGCTGGCCACCAGTTCTACGGGCCAAACAACGTGCCGGATACCTGGAGCGTGAAGAAAGTGAACCCGCAAGGCATGGTGCATCTCACGGAGAAGCCCGTCGAGTTGGCCAAGCGCGCCATCGAGTACTCGTCCAAGTCGGGAGAGAATGTGCTCGATCTGTTTGGTGGCAGCGGTTCGACGTTGATCGCAGCGGAGATGACCGGGCGTCGCGCGTTCCTGATGGAACTCGATCCGTTGTATTGCGATGTCATCGTGCAGCGTTGGGAAAAGTTCACCGGCAAGAAGGCGCAGCGCGTTGCAAGTACAACCGCCCAGTGACACAAGGAGTTTGACTTTGAACGAGAATCCGCAACCTGCAAAGCGCTTTGAGTCCTTCTGGCGGTTCCTGGCCTCACTGGAGGCCGGAACGTTCTGGTGGGCGTTGCTTTATGTGTGGGTGGTGCTGACCTGCGTGATGATGGCGCTGAGCCTGGGCATGATGGTCGCGGCGTGCCAGAGCGAAGTGGCTCGCATTGCAGCAAGCAGGGAGGCGGCATCATCGAAAACTCAGACGATCCCACAACACAAGTGAAAACGCCCGGGACCAATCGGGCGTGGAAAGGCGTGAGCGAAATGACAACCGCTTGTTCAACTTGGTGTGCGTGCGATGAAGAAGCCTTTTTCGCCGCGGGCGAAACGCGATGCGTCACCCTTGAACGCGATCTCGCGCGCGATGGCGGCGTACAAAGTCGATTCCGGTGTCTTGCCACCGGGCGACTTCCACAGACCGCGCTGTTCCATCTCGGCGATCAGTTCCGTGGCTCGCATCGCCTTGCCGGTGTCGGCGAGGATCAACGCGGCGGCGTCCAGGGCGCTGACCCGCTTGGGCTTGCGTTCCTTTGGCTGCTTCGCAGACTTCGGCGCTTTCGTTGGCTTGGGTGCCTTCGCGCTCTTGCGAACCTTCTTGGAAGTGGTCTCGACAGTCGCGTCCGTTTCGCCCACGTTGGCCGTCGGCGCGGGATCGGTAGCCGTCTGGGCGCTGGTAGCCTCGGGTGCGTCTTTGGCGCTCGGGGGAACGTCGCGGCGGGTGAGGGAGACTCGCGAAGCACGGCTTTCGGTCGCGGTGTCCGCGAGCGATTCGCCCGACCTCGCGTCCTTACCCACGTTGACTCGGCGTTGAACAGGCGGCTTGCTTGGCTTCGGGTCTTTGGCCTTGCCAAACTTCGACGCGGACTTGTTGGGGATGGACCGATTCTTCATGATGAACTCCAATGGCGGCGTACTGCTTGTGGCAGCGCCGGTGTGCGAATGTGGCGAACGGGCCAATCCCGTCGCCACGATGCACATGAAGCCATGACCTCCCGAGCAATGCAAGGAAAAGCAGCGAAGTTCGCAGCACATTCGCCAGATGCAGGTAAGGATGTGAACAGCTACTGGACCTTGTGGCCAGCACAGCCGCGCTGAATCAGCGCATGTCCGTGAATGTCAAGATGTGTCGCCCATGCCACGCTCAAAGGCACAACCCCCCGCCCCCGCCCCCGCCCCCGATCCAGCCCTCACGGCGGCTACCGCCCCACTGCTCGCGAATGAGGCGACGATGTCGCGTGCTGATGAGCCACAGGCTTTGGAAGTCGACGACTTGCTCCCCAGCGCGTTCACACCCAAGCAGGATCAGGCCATCGTCGCGTTGCTGGCAGAGCCGTCGATAGCGCGTGCTGCTGTTGTTGTGGGCGTCTCTGAACGCACAATCCACCGTTGGCTGGAAGACGACATGTTCGCCAGAGCCTTCCGCAAGGCGCGGCGTGAGGCGTTCAGCCAAGCAATCGCTGCGTGCCAGCGGTACACACCGCTCGCCGTGCATGCGCTGGCCAAGATCGTGACGGATGGCAGCGTGCAGGCCAGTGCGCGGGTCTCGGCTGCCAGTGCATTGCTGAAGTTCGGGCGTGACTCCATCGAACTCGACGATCTTGCAAGCCGGATCGAGACGCTGGAACGGACAGAACACCGCAAGAGGCGCGAAATCTGGGATGATTGATGGGCATCAACGCGAACGGGAGGAGCAACGTGGGCAAGTTGAGCAAGCGAGTGGAACGGATCGAGTCGCAACGAAAGGGCAAGGTCGACCCCAACTGGCACATCGTGGACGAGTGCGGCCATGCGTTGCATGTGGACAAGGTGCGAGCCAACCCGGATATGCGGCTGGTGGAATTGTGCGACACTGACGTGATGACCTACGCGCGCATTCAGGTGGACATTGCGTACGCGGATCGCAACGAAGTGCTGCTCAACAAGTGGTTCGCGAAGTCGAGAAAGCCCAGGCCCCCACAGAAGCCGGGTGAGTCCGACTGGGACTACGTGCGGCGCTATGCGTGGTGCAATCCAGCGGAGATCGAAGCGGAGGAACAACGCGAGCGTGACGCCATTGAGCGCGCGAGGGCGCGGATAGGGAAGGCATCAACTACGAAGACCGCGAAGTCACTGGATGACTTCATGCAACAGGACGACGAGTGTCCGTGGGAGCGGTCGTATGGAACCAAACCCAGCAGCAGCCAGCGATGAGCACTCGCGCGGGAATGCTCACAACATGGATGCGTTGTTTGCGCATTGAGGCAAGAACTTTCCTAACGTCGCGGCAAAGTGTGCGAAAGTGCCTGAAAACAAGCCCAACACGCGCGCTACCCCCCCCCCCATCGAAAACATCCGCGCGACTTTCTTCGACGGGGCGGGTGTGGTCCCGAGGCGAAAAGTTGTCCGGCGCGATCCCCCTACCCCTCCAGTAGCCACGAGTAGGCAAAGAAAACGAGCCGACACGGGAAGCATCGGCTCATGCGAAGAGTTGCGTGTTATCAAAGATGCTTATTGCCCGCACAGCGTGCAAGGACCTTCGCTGAACTGCAGCAGGAACGAATCAATATCGCACGGATCAAAGACTGATCCGTCGTTGTTGAAGTCAATGTCATTGCAGGTTGCGACGATTGGAATGCACGGCCCTTCGCCATACACACTCAGGAATGCGTCAATATCGATTGGGTCAAAAAAGCTGGTGTCGTTGTTGAAGTCGATGGAGTCGCACGCGCTTTCGCAGGCGTCGAGGACACCGTTGGCGTTCGCATCCACACTTGCGCCGCCGTCTAGGACCTCGACGATGTCGTCGGTACCGTTGGAGTTGCAATCGCTGCCGGCGCATTGGCCCATCAAGGAGATTGCATCCCAGTACATCGCGGTAATACCTGAATTTGTTGGTTCGCCGCCGTACAGGTCAATGGCCTGAATTCTTGCTTGGCCAGCGTCTGATGAGCCATTGATCCAAGACTTGCCTGTGATAAAGGTGTCGCCGTCGTAGGAGATATTGACGCTGTCGGTGTCGAGATTGATGTCGACACGCACCTCGACCCAGCGGTCGCGGATGAGCGGGCGTGTGGCTGGTGACCTGAAGACGGAAACAGTGTTGTTGTCGGCGTTGAAAGTGATGTCGACAGACCAGCGGTATGTCGAAAGGGGTGAGCCGGGCGGATCGTCATACGTGTTGAGCATGCTTAGGTAACCTGCGCCGGTTGATGATTGCGGGACGTACACCATTGCACGCAACGACCAAATGCCGCCGTTGACGCTGACACGTTGCACCGTGTCGTCGCCCTTGCCCGCAGTGCCTCCCGGATTGCCAACGATTTGCAGCGATTGCACGCCATCAAAGGCGAACTGGCGAGTCACTTGCCCACAGACATCAACGCTGCCCGCCCATTGCTCCCAGCCGTTCTGGCCGCAGACGGAACCTTGAGTGGAGGCGTCGAAGTCATCGCTGAATTGGCCTAGGCAGTCAGCGTCTCGCCATGCAGGCTGCACTGCGACGCTCTGGTACGGTTCGTAGTTGCCTGTGCCGTTGATGTCAAGCGAGAGCACGATGAAGTAGCCAGAGAACATGTCGAAGTTGGTGAACGCCGCACCCACACTGAAGGGTGTTGTGCTTCCTGCTTGGACGCTCAGCGTGCCGAACACTGGTTCGCCCGGTGGGAGGCCATTGAGCGAGATGATCTGCGACGTCGATCCATCCTCGCCAACTGCTTCGAAGCGATAGGGAATCACGCGGGCGGCACCGGAGTTGTTCATCTCGAAGCGAATGGGTGTGCCTGTGCCGACGCTCGGGAAAGCGAGCAATGTTGGATTGCCAAAACCGCCGCCATCGTCGAGGATGATCGGGCACAGCGTGATGTCGCACTTGCGGAGTGAAGCCTTGCATTCGTGGCGGGCGCCGTCAGCATCCGTAAAAGCGAAGGAGTAGCAGGCCAGATCGGTCGTGGTCATGCCTGGTGGCAGGCCCACGAATGCTGAAACAGTGGTGCATCCAAACGCCGGAACAGTGACAGTTCCGCTGGAGGGCGAGAACGTCAGACCCGAGATGGTGCAGCCTGCTCCTGTCGTATTGGTGAAGGACCAGGTATAGGTCTTTGGCGTCGCAGTTCCATTGCAAATGCGTGAAGAAACACCGCCGCCGCCGAGCAGCGTGAGGTACGGACGCAGCAGGCAGTATTCGCGGCACTTGCCGCATCGGGCGCTGTAGATATCGCAGATTTCCTGCTGAGTGAGGTCTCGGCGGAAGAACTCAAGTTCGTCGATTGCACCACGGAAGAATGCGGGAGGACCCCCGATAGCGTGACCCGCGCCGATGAGCAGATCCGCATTGTTGTTGGAGAGTGGCAGCGTCTTGCCGTTGGGGCTGCACTGCGAGACAAGATTGCAATCCACGTAAAGCTTGATCGCGGGCGATGGGATGTTGCGTTTGACTGTGACTGCGACGTGATGCCATTGTCCGTCCGCAACGAAAGGGCCTGAGGACAAGCAGACAGTTTCGCCCGGTGCTTGGGGGTCACCCATCGAGAACGCGAGGCGGCCATTGAGAACGAACAGGCGATAGCCTGTGGGCGGAGCGCCGTACGAGGTTGATCGTTTGTCAACGATGGGAAGTTCGCCGATGCCCTGCGACGTCCTGATCCATACGTCGATCGAGAAGTTGCTCGTTGCGATTTGGAACGGCGTTGCGTTGCCCGCTGGCGTTGAGGCTGAGACTCGAACGACATCGTCCACGCCGTCAAAATCAAACGCGCCGCCCACCTTACCCTTGATCGGCTTGGGTGCGTTTGAGAATGTGGGCGGGCCGTTGAGGCCGGTGGTCACAGGGCCCGGCAGCGACGTCTTGAGACTTGCAATTTCGTGAATCGGGAGGGATTTTTCATCGAACGTCCACCAGCCCACAAGGTCAGCGGGTGGCTTGGCGCAATCCTGAGATTGCGTGATACAGACGTTGTCGTAATCAAGCACTCCAAGGCCCACGCTGCAATCGCCTCGCAAAATCGCGCTGGTCACGTTGCTAAGCAGATGATCCCAGTCGCTACCGGCCGAGAGCGTCCATGTGCCCAGTGTGCTCGACGAGCCGGGCGGAGGCATGGGAATCTTCACGTGGACCCACCCTAGTCCTTCGCCGATCGGAGTTGTTGAAGTGAATGTTGCTGATGACGTGGGATTGTTCGCGGCGTTCGGGAAGCCATCGTTTCGGATAAGCGTGAGCGTCGGGAAACAGACTGGCGAGCCTCCGACTCCGTCCTTTGGAATGCGAATGTCAAAGTCCAAGTCGTAACAACCGCAGCCCCACTTGCCGCGGAACTCGCTCGGAGCGATCAGCTGAATCGGCACACCTCCCGGGGCGACGTCTTCAATACGGATATAGCCATCGGGGCTTGGGGGCGTGCCCCCGCCCGCGCCACCACCTGCACCCAAGGAACTTGGGTTGTAGAGTGCCCTTGCGATTGAACCTGTCGTCACAAATCCTTCCACGGCCGCGGATGAGGTCGGATCGCTGAATAAGCCGTTGAAGTCCTTGCAGGTCTCTTCGCTCGGCTTGACACACTGGATACAAGTGATTGTGACAAAGTGACCGTCGTTTGCCTGATTGCGGGTCGGAACTCCATTGAAGCTTCCATAGCCCGCTGCCTTGCACTTTGAATTGAGGAAACACCCGGGTTGCGGTCCGGATACCCCAAGTCGAACCGCGACGTCGTCGCCATTGAAACCAGACGATTGCACAGTCGAGTTCCATTGGAAACGCAGCGAGAGTGTCGCTGGGCCAACACCCACGAGCAGAGCCTGTGCTGTGTCACTGAAAGGCGAGTCGGTACCGTTGCTGGTATTCTGAGAATGAGGCGGCAGGTTCAGTGAGCCCGCAGCGAGGCTTGCGCCGCCTGTAAATGTGCCGCTCACCGCGCCGATTGATGCGTTCGCGCCGCTAAGCCCATTGTTGCGGAACGTCAACTCACCTGTTCTGCGCGTATCGACGCGCAGGCACCATTCTTCGCCGGGGCTCGCGCCGATCGTGACGTTGACGTTGTAGTCGGTTTGATGGCTAAACGTGTTGCCGCCTGAGATGAAGCCTGTGTCAGCACCGACGACGTTTGCATATCGAGTACTGACGACAGTGCCGCTGGAACTGAACGTCTGCACGTCATGATCACGTGTGCGAGCCGGTGTGCAGTTGGTCGAGCTTCCGGTTTCGCTGGCTCCGAAGACCGCCGCGCCCAGATTGAGGCATCGCCCGGCTACAACGCCAGAGCCACAGTCGCGCAGGCAATCTGAAATGGCCGTGCCGGTGCCCGCACCGTTGGAAGGCACTTCGACGTAGCAGCCGCCGGTGCCGCTGGCATAGGCCTGCATGATGCCGCGGAGTTGTGAATTGGTGCTGGTGGTGCCACCGACAAAGACAGATGCAATGCGGATGCCCTGTGCAGATGCCGAGGTGATCACCGTCGGAAATAGAGATGTTGTGAGCGAGTCGTTGCAGCTGCCTGGCAACGCGTCGGTTACAAGGATGACAATTTTCTGTGCGCTGGTTCTCCACGCGCCACTGAAGTTGCCGATCTGGCAGACGTTCGAGGACGCCGGAAGCAGATTCACGGCGGCATTGACACCCCGGTCGGACGCTTCAGGAACGTTGCCGCCACCCGCTGCTGCGAGCGCGGCGATTCCCGCGTTGAACGCGGCAAGTGAGCCTCCGAGATTCGTGACGACGCGGACATTGTCCTTGAACGTTGCGAGGCCCAGTCGGAAATCACCTGTCGAAGCGCAGTCAATCGTGCTGACGATCTGCCCCACGGCTCCCTTGATGTTCGCAAGCGCGCCGCCCATGCTGCCCGTGTCGTCGATAACAAATATCACGTCCATCGGACCGCAATATGGGCAGGGTGAAGTGCTGGTGACGGCAGACACGCCCAACTGGATCAATCCTTCTGAAGTTCGGCCCTGCGCATCGCTGACGACGAACGGAAGCGAGTAAAAACCAACTGGTAGTGATGGATCGAGCGTGAGCGAAGCACTGAAAAAAGAGTCGCCGGCAACAGTGTCACAACCCAAGCCGTCGTCGTTGAAGAGCTGCGCGGGACTACCCCCCACTGAAGAAAAGTCCGCCCCGACGAAGATGCCAGTGCTTGTCGGGAACGTCCCAGGCGAAACACTGATCTGCATACAGAGCGTTGGCCCCTCGCCTTCGCGCACGCTGATGGGCGCAATAAAGCCGGTGGGCTCAGTTGGAGTTGAAGTGACAGCCTGCAAGTTGAGTGCGCACGAGCCGACACTTGAAGTTGTTTTGCCTGCGATACGGATGAGGTACGTCGTGCCCGGGATTGTGTCAAAGGTCACACTGCTCTGCAGGCCACAGGAGTCGTCGTTGCAAGCGAATTCGGTACCGCCACATACGTCGTACACGGAGATAACGGAATCGAAAACACAGTCCGGACACGTGTCGGCCTGCACGGTCTGCGCCTGCGTTGCAGTCAGACGGTACCAGACATCGCGAAAGCCACCGCAGGCAGAGACTTGATCAGTGTTAGCATTGACGTTGGTGAAGCCAAAGACACCGGGCACCGCAACAGGAGTAGCGTTTGTGCACAAGTCATTGGCAGGCTGTGCTAAAGACTGAGAATTCAGAAGCAGCGCCAATGCAGCAGCTGACACACAACGCAAGGCCGTACGCAAGCGAGAGTTCATATTATTTCTCCTACAGCGGCGATTGCCACAAACCTGCTCAATCACAGAATTCTGAGCCAGAGAACGAGGGATTTGCTCTTCATCCTCAGCATAACGAAAATTGGTTGGCCTTGCAATCAGCGAACTGACCCAATTAACTGCGGGAAGCGAGATGCGTCAGGTCACAGCAAGCACAAGTCATTGCCAATCAGTCGCTTAGGCATGACGAATGTTTATTTGCACATCCTTAACATTTTCCGCGACGTGACCTTCCCCGCGTCTTTGATATCGAATCTGTCTGAGTACTTGCACCTGTGTTCCCCGCCGCTCGGCTCACCGTAGCGCAGCGAAGAGCGACGAGCAGCGGGCGCGGCGATCACTTCAGGCGCTGGGGGGGCGGCAGACTTATGAAGGTACAAAACACATGTCCGCGAGCGATCAAGACTACGCGAAGTATCGCGACAACGCGTTTGGGCTGCGGATCGCGTGGCAGTACGACACGAACACCGGTTTGTCACTTGCAAACAACGAACGCTACAACTTCGTGTAGGACGATCGCTGTCGCATCGTCGATACGTTCCGTGATCAGGACGCAGCCGCTACAGAACGGGTTATGAATCACAACGCGTGCAGGGCGGGGAGCGGTCGGTCGACATACATTGACAGCGTGATTTTCTGCAATGAGGCCCGTCGACAAGTACGGAAATGTTCAACAGTGATGGCCGCCTGTGCTTGCTCATTGTGCACTCTCGAGTGCTTTGCAAGGCTACGACTGGCGCGATCCCCTTTCCCTTGACATATGCACAACGCGCAAATCAAAACAAGCCGACGCTTGTGGCATCGGCTCGTGTGAAGAGTTTCTGATTGGAAAACGTCACTTATTGCCCGCACAGCGTACAAGGCCCTTCACTGAAGACCAGCAGGAACGCATCGATATCGCACGGATCAAAGAGCGAGCCGTCGTTGTTGAAGTCGATGTCGTTGCAGGTGGCGGATGCGGGGATACACGGACCTTCTGAATAAACACTCAAGAATGCGTCGATATCTTGAGGATCAAACAGGCTTGTGTCGTTATTGAAGTCGATTGAATCGCAAAGTTGGTTCACAGAACTGAGTACAATTGATACAGCGCCCGATGACTGGCCACGAGTGTCTGCATCGCTGCTTCCAATCAACCAGTCGGGCTTACTGTCGCCATCGACATCTCCTGCGGCCGACAGCGTCTGACCCCACGCAGCGCCAACGTCACCCACAAATGTCATCAAAGGTGATGGCAAAAGTCCGGTCGGACTCCCACGAAAAACCACAACCCGACCCCGTCCGGCCTCCGCTGCCTGAGCACTCACAGCTAGTTCTCCGAAGCCATCTGAATCCATGTCTCCGACGAACGCAAGACTTCCGCCGAAGCGGTCTCCAGCGAACGGTCCTGTGATAGTTTGCAAAGGCGTCGTAGCTAGATTCTGCGAACCCTTGTAGATAACCAAAGTGCCACAATCTGGCAGGTTGCTCTGATCCCACAGCGGAGCACCAGCAGCGATTTCTGGGAAACCATCACCGTCGATGTCACCTGCGGAAACGCCATATCCCAATGTCGCCAGCGTCTGAACCGGCGAACTGTTGTTCCATGCAAACGTAGTGGGCGGCGAACCTGGTCGTCCGAGATAAGCGACGAGTCGACCTTGATTGCATCCGTTCGTCGGCTCAGCGCAGGGAACAACGTCGAAAGCGTGCATCGCGGCGATCACGTCTGCATACCCGTCGCGGTTAACATCTGCCATGCTCAAAAACCGACCGAGTCGTGAGTTTCCTTGATTAGATTCCCAAGTTCTTGAAGGCGTGGATGCGAAATTGCCGCCCTGCGATAAATAAAGGTGAACCGCGCCTTCGCTGGCTTGTCCCGCCCCATTGGAGAAAGTTTCAGCTCCGATGACGAGATCAATCCATCCGTCTCCGTTAAAGTCCCCGGCCGCAATGGTGTGCTCGCGTGCTCCAAAGCGAGAATCTGTGGGATCAACTGTGTCAGTGAGAACTACATGAGGCTGAGGTTGCAACCCAGAGATGGAGCCAAGGATGATCGTGACCTTTCCATGTCCAACTGTATCGTCTGCGGCGGTTTCAACGTCAGAACCAATGGCTATGTCCGCAAATCCATCGTGATTGATGTCTCCGAGTCCTCGAACGTCCTCGCCGAATTTCTCGTACGCTTGGGCTCCTGAATATGTCCAGGCCGGAACAGACGCGAGTCCGTTGGGTTGACCCAAGTACAGGTATGCTACTCCTGCTTGAATAATTCCGTTGACGGTCGCGCCGGCGGCTGTCACAACTACATCATCAAAACCGTCGCCGTTCACGTCCCCTACGCCCGCCGCACCTTGACCGAAGCTGTCGTTCGCGTTTTTCCCCCAGAACGTGCCTATTCCGAGAATGGGTCCAGATGTAAGTGATTGCCCATTCGCGTTGGTGACGGTCAACGATCGCATGCCCAACTGTGCGGACCGATCGACTGACACGTCCAGGGTCAATCGCGTGTCACTGTCGCGACGAACTCGGTGCACGGCAACGCCCTCGCCAGAAAATGATGCTGTGACTGTGCCGGGAGCAAAAGCTCCGGGCCCTTCGCAAATTGCGATGACTTCAACATTGCTTGTACCTGGCATTACTGTTTCGGGATACAACAATCGGGGAATCGGCGGAGGCAGGGGCGCCAGCGTAATGGTGGAATCAAGTTGTGACATCCAACCAGAACTGCACACACCGTCACCATCATTGCAGGTGCCAAAACGAACGATGTAGTCTCCTGGAACGAGTCGGGTACCCACAATCGGTCCTCCGATCCCAGTTATTCGGAGCGGAGCTTCATTGATGCTTGAAATGGAAAATTGGACGTCCAAGTTGATTCGAATGACAGCTGTGCCCGACATAAACGTGTCTACACCGGAGCCATCCACTTCTGTTGCCTCGCCTGTTCCGCGAATGGTGGTCACTTGGCCCGATTGGACAATCTCGATCTGAGCCGACGCATGACCAAGTCCGCTACCAGTTGAGCCACCGCCTCGAACACGTACGGGAGAGACCTCCCAGTAACTAAGAACCGCGACGGCTGGGGAGCCCGGGACGCCATCGTCTGGTGTCGCAGAGATTACGGTTGCCGTCTGAGCAGGAACTATTGTCGTGAATAACGCAGCGACACCGGTCGTTAATAAAGTCCTGAACATTATCAACTCCTTTTCACTTGAAATGCACTAGCGCTTGACAGAAAACATCACGGACAGTTCACGATCATTTCAGAAGTTAAATCAGGCAGACCGTGCGACTTGCTCATTACTCGAAGTTTGCACACGAGCAAAGCAAATCCCTGATCAGTAGTTAGGTCGTTCGAAGACCGTTCGTGTAGATTTGATTCGTATACACGGCGGAGAGCATCGTACCCGTGCTGAAACTGTCCTACTTGTTCCGCCGAAGTGGCGTACCAGATAGTGATTGTCAGCGTGTCGGGATCGACCATTCCTCGGTCTCGCTCATATCTTGATTGAAGTTCGGCGAGCCTTGGGTAGGCATCATCGTGTCTGCCGAGTCGTTGCAGCAGCGCCATGTACTTTGCTTCGGTTTCCATAGTTCTCCAGTGCTCATCGCCCATCACGGAGGTCATCCGATCGATCAGAAGTGGATACTCTCGGAGCAGAGGCTCGTAGACGGTTGCATCGACGATGTCGCCTGCGAGTCGCGCCCGTTCGGCTCTCAGGCTAAGTCCTTCGGCCTCTGTTGCCAGGGTCTGAGGATGCTCCGGGCCTAGTGCGCGACGCGTTGCAACCGTCAGCGCATCGCGTTCCGGGATGAGCAAAGCCAAAGCTGTTGGGATGCGTTCTTTGGATTCCAAACGGGCTCGCTTGATAGCCACGAGTTGCAGGTTGTGCTGGGTAATAAGCGTGTCGAGATCGTCTGAACCCAAGAGGCGAGTTCGGCGTTCGAACACTTCTTTGTATGTTGCTTCCGCTTCGTCAAGTTGACCTTCTGATTTCAACACTCCACCGAGTTGGTTCATGTAGTCGATTGTCAACAAGTCATCAATACCAAACCGCGCCTTTGCATCTGCCACTTTCTGTCGTATGAATGCTACATCAAGGTCTTCGTCTGCGCGACTCCGTCTGTAGCTTACTTCAGCGATCTGCTGATTCAGTTCGAACCATTGTCGCTCGTCAAAAGCGCGGGGTCCGTCTCGTGTCGCTTGGTGAAGCAGCTCAGATGCGGGCTCGAGCATTCCAATTTGCAAGTATGCGCGCCCCAACGCCGCGTTCAAGCGCTGGCGGATTTCTGGATCATCTGGAAAGCGACGCGAGATGTTGGGCTGGGCGAAATGCAAGACGGACGCAATTGCACCACCTGCGGGTGAATCTGCGAGTTCATCAGGTGCAAGTACATCGGACTCGAGAAACTCAAATGCCTTTGTCGCACGCTGCTCCGCCTGCTTTGCGATGTCGCGTTGCATAATGGCTTCCCGAGCGTTTCTTACAGCAACCGTTGTCGTTGCTGCTAGTCCAAGGACGCTGGCGACGCCAATGCCAACAGGCAGGGCGTTGCGTCTCATCCACAATGTCAAGGGTTGAAGCATCGATTCGGGACCAACCACCGGCGGTATCTTGTGTCCAAGAAATGCATCGAGGTCTGCGAGCATTGCAGACGCGGATTGGTATCGATCGCTCTGGCGTTTTGCCATTGCACGACGGCAGATATTACCGAGGGTCACGTTGGCGGATTCGGGCAAGCGAGGTGTGGGTTCCTGCGGGTTGCCAATTTCTTGCAGCAAGTCAAGTAGTCCGCGCTGGTTCGCCGGATATGGTTCTCTCGCTGCAAGAAGCCAGTACAGAATGGCACCGAGGGAGTAGACATCGGTGATCGGCTTAGAAGCCTCTCCTCGAGCCTGCTCAGGGCTCATGTATGCTGGCGTGCCACGAATGGACTGGCCCGACACAGTGCGGAAGGCAACGCTCTGATATGCGTCGAGGAAAACAACAGAGTCCGCATTGAGAACTGGAAGTACAGTTGAGCTCGACAACCCAAAGTCAGCGACCATCGCTTTCCCGGACGGGGTCACGAGCACATTTGCAGGTTTGAGGTCGCAATGCACTACGCCTTGAGCATGAGCCGCGACAACGCCGCGACACACGTCGGACATCAATCGTGCAATCTCTCGAACTGACAAGGTCTTCGTTAGGACCCAATCAGGAAGTGACTTTCCAACGTCGATTGCTTTGGGTTCGTTGATTGTGGGTGCGGGATCACCACAAAGTTGCATGTCGATGAACATCCAGTCGTTTGGCGATGAAAATCGCCCTGCTGCGCGCACGCCGACGACGTTTGGATGATGGAGGCCCGATGCGGCCCTCGCCTCGACCAAAAGCGAGTCCATGCGGCGCGACGCATCCGCGCCTGGGGAGATCAACTTGAGTGCCACAAAGCACGCTAGTTCATGATCCCAGGCAAGCCAGACTTGTCCAAAGCTGCCCTGTCCTAGAAATCGTCGCAGTTCATACTTACCGAGTTTCATACCCTCGGAAGGCTGGTCTTGTGCCGTGGACGAATGGGACAGCCCGGCCAGAAGCTCGAGCACGAGGTCAATATCACCAGCAAACCGTTCTCCATATCGATCTAGCAAGTTTTTACGAGATGGTGTATACGATGGAGCCGCATTTGACACTTCAATCGCCAGTAACTCCTGGACAATCTGGGAAGTTGGGGCAAGCCAGGGAAACAAGTCAAGGTAATGCTTGAGCGTTGGGTGCAGGTTCAGTTCGGCACGGCATTCCGCATCAGTTGTCAGTGCGGCGACCCAGACTTGATGCTCTGACTTCTCGACAGTTTTGAGCATCTGCGGGAGATCGGGTTGTTCGCCCCGGTTCCACGCGGCCTGCACATCGCTCACAATGCGGTGTTGCATCTCATTGGAAGGGTCAAAGGTCGACATGATGGAGTGTACTCCGTTCTGAATTACATATTGATCATGCGACCAACCGTGCGTGACTTTTCACACGTTGACCTTAATGTCGAGCGAGCAAATTGGATTTTGAATCGGAAGGATTGACCGGCAGAGCAAACAACAAACCTCGCTCACTTGTTGTGAAGAACTGGCGCTCCGCCTTGCCCGTAATTCTCGGCACTGGAAAGTCAAAGAGGAGATTCATTGCGAGTTGTTCTGATTCATCCTGCTGCATCCCGTTCATGCCATTGAAAGTGAAAGTTGCCGAGCCCCTCCACACGGGGCGCACCCTTCCAAACTCGAACTGAGCGTTTTTCAGTTCATTCCAATCGAACACTTCAATGCGGAGCGTTTGTTGATCATGTGCGTATGGCGAAGCGGTCGCGGTGCCAGGGATGTAGTACGAACTTCCGTTGATTGCGTAGGTGTATCCTGGTGTTGAAGAAAATTGGGTCCCCCGCTCGCCACTGCAGGAATAGCCATAATTCACGCAAGCGTCGATATCTTTATCAGTTGGATTTGAGGTCACCAAGAATCCCCGTTCGCGAAGTTCGTGGACAATACCGCTGCGAGCGGCTGTTAGCCCTCGCATCTCGTCTCGTTCTTTGTCTGACAAAGTGTTTGTCTCACGGGAGTCTTCACCAACAAAAAGCACCTTGTATTCCTTTGGTGAAACCTGTGGCTTGTTTTCAGACAGAACGGCTGGCTCGCGAAGCGAAACTTCGAACTGACCGACTGGTTTGCTCGGGCCGGAGCAACCAGTCAGCAGAACGCTGGAGAGCCCGATTGAGACAAGTCCAGTAAGGTGCAGACGTGATGAAGAAAGTCGCGTGTTCATTGCTAATCCTTTGAGTTCGTTGTGCCTCAGCGCCGACACTCGACGCGTACCTAAGATCAGTGCGAACTGCTCGTAAGTGTGACAGAGAAACAGATTTTTTGTCAACAAGTGATGGCGAGGTCTGAACTCAAGGAGTGTCAGATGACTTCAAACAACTGCGACCGAGATGTGCTGGAAGGTGCCGATGAAGCCAGTGATGATGGCCGGTTGACCGTCGAGCGAGCACACTCGCTTCTTTTGATTATGGTGCGTGGGTTGATGCGTGGACGCGACCGGGATCAGCGTGAATCGATAGATGTTGTTCAAAGCATCGCGGGAGACCTGCTGCGCGGTCAATCGGGCTTCCTGGACCTCGACGCGGATTCGCAGCGAAGGTACTTGCATGTGGTTGCAAAGCACAAGCTGGCGGCGTTGGCACGCAAGGACTACGCCGCGAAACGCGGAGGAGGGATTCCCGTCGATCACGTTTCTGATCAGGAAATAGCAGCTTCGAACACAAACTTCAGCTCAATTCTCGCGAGAAAGGAAGAACTCGCGGCGATGCGTGAAGGGTTAGAACTTCTTGAACCAGAGACCCGATCTGTACTCACCCTGTACGCTTCCGGCGCGTCTCACGAGCAGATTGCACATCTTTTCGACGCGACGGCACCAGCAACGAGACAGCGATTTGTACGTGCTAAGCGAGATTTGTTGATATTTGCCCTTCATCGCGAGGGAAGGACATGGGAAGAAATTGCGTGCGAAATTGGAATTACCCCTGCTGAGGCGCAGGGGCGTTTTGCAAGACTGACCGATTCGGTTCACGGATAGCGGCTAGATTCTATCTTCGTCCGCGCGGCACGAGGTATCGCTCGTACCACCTCGGCTTCTCGATTCGCTCGGTGTTTTCAACGAGAAACTTTGACTGAAATGGCGCCGGAAGTGTTATGTCGACATCTGCACTGGCACCGAGGCCGACCCCAGCTTTTGACCGAATTCCTTGAGCGTTCGCTTCAACAGTTCCCCCAGGACCGGCAAACGCGGAAACGCCTGCGCTCGGTTGCCCTGTTTCGACGTATCCTTTTTGAGCAGAAGCGCCGAAAGCCCAAGCTGAAACACTAAGTCCGTCTTCCGTTGCTGATACGCCTGCCGTACCTAGGCCTAGGCCTATGACCGGGTGATACCAGCCCGCCTTGTCCTGTCCGAATCCAAACGAGACCGGTCCAACACTTGCTTTGTAGACATAAGGCGTGTTGTCTTTTACTTTTTCGTCAGACAACTCGGAGCCCGTTGATGTTGGCGAAGTGACGATATCGCCTGCCTTGCTATTGGGTTCGTCGGGACTACTGATTTGCGTTTTCACTGATTCGACAAGTTCCCTGTTGGAACCGTGCAGTTGGATGAGTTGCTGGGCGGTTTTCTCTGCTTGAGCAGCAACTTGAGATAGAGAATCTGCTGAATCGACGTTATTGCTAATGCTATTGGATGTCATTTTCGGCTTTTCTTCTTTTCCGAACACCGGATTTCCGAATTCATCGACTGCAGATCCGTTGATCGCCTTGGGCTTCGAGTGTGGTGATTCGCCAGTGCTTGTTGACAAGTTGTCGGAATCGAGGCACCCAAGTTGCTTCGCAAGGCTCGTAATCCGACTGCAGTCAAGGCCAGCGAGCTCCGCGGCGGGCAAAATGGACTTAAGGCACTCTTTAGCCTTGTCACATTCCGTTACGTGCGGCTTGGACGCACGCATGCTTTTGGGGTTGTTGGCGCTGCGTCTGAAGTCACTGGCAGCTTGGCCGAAAGACCGAATCGATAGAGTAAAACTCGTGGAAACTGCTAGTAGAAGGCAAAAGTGCTTATTCATAATCAACTCCTTTCACGGGTCGCAATCGCCACAGGTTTGATCGATTGCTCCGTTTGTCTGATTCCGATCAGCGCGATGATGAGGCGAGCGATACCCCTTCTCTAGTCGTCGAATCATGCATGATGATTCTTTGAAGACCAGCATGAATCTTGCGGGTCGCATCTTCAGCGGCGGTGCGCGTCGCCTGGGCGATCACAGAAGTCGAGAAGTCCGAAGAGTCTTGCGTAAGACCAGCAATACCAAGAACCACTGTGGAGTTTTTACTTGTTAACTTGGCTTGCACTCGATTTGCAAAAACTACTGTGCCCGTGGAAACGTCGACGACCCTGACTTCCATGCCCACTACACCTTCGACGGTTTGGCTTCGTTGGCCTATCACAGGATCAGCCGATTTGATCGCGTCGGAAGTGGTTCGATACACAGCACCGCCAATGACGTTATCGAGCACTGACAGCAGGCCGCCAAGCCGAAAGCCGTTTCCGTCTTGATTTCCGACGACACTTTCCTTCAACTCGGTAACATCCACTTTGACGAGATACTCGGCAATCGCCAGTTGACCGGACTTAATCTTGTGGGCTTCGCTTGCCACATTCGAATCTGCAAGTTGGTGCTCTTCTGCAACGTCGGCAAGGATTGATCGATCGGCGACAATGAAGTTCGGAGAGGCAGACAGTGCGGAGGCAAGTTGAGATCGAACCGCGATCCCGAGTGCCGCCGACTCGCAATTGACGGGAGCACTGACAATGACCTCCGGTACGGCCAATACCACCGCTCGCATTGCTGGGTCGTGCGGTGCAACGAATGGAACGGATGCCAACGATTCTGACGTGTTCACAAGTCGCTCTCGCGATGTTTGGGGCCCAGCGCAGCCACCAAAAACGGTTCCACCAAGAGCGGTTATCATCAATGCAGTCTTGATCATGTGTTACTCCTTGAAAAAAGTCGAATGATGGCGGTGCCTCACCGCTATCTCACAAAGGAGTGCGCTAGCCACTGATTTGTGACAAACAATCTACATCTGCCAGACAGTTTCAGTTGGATGTTTCGACTAGTCCAAGTTCGGTGCGGGGACGGGAAGAGGTACACGTACACCTACGACGGGCATGGACGGGTTATTAACGTGGTGCACGACAAATTCGACACATCTACGGAAGAGACTGACGATGGGGTCGACATCGCGACCTTCACCTACAACTATGACGCCGCCTAGCACGGACAGCGCGCACCTCGATGATTTCAACACGCTCGTCACCCACTGAACTGAACCCATGACACGCTGAACCGCTTGTCCAGCGAGACGTTTCGGACGATCACGGACGGGCGGACGTGCTTACCGATCAACGGCGACACGCAGCGCGACGAAGTGGGGCTTGATGGCGACGCGGTATATCTTCGACCTCGCGAGCAACCGCACGGTGAAGCAGGTGACGACGCTGTTCCAGGGCGATCACGAGGGGACAAACTGAGAACTTTGTTCGCGACAACGAAACAAGATGCAATGGCGCCGTGTTCCACGTCGTGCTCGTGAATCGTCGCGAACAACGTGGTACACCCGCTATTCCAAGAACCGATCACTCAAGTGGTCGGTTCTTTGGTTTTCATTGGGACTGGGAATCGGCGATTGCTCACATCGCGATTTCACGCTGCGATTCGTAGAGTTTTCTATCGTGGCAAGCGCGGCCGAGTCTCTGATCGAGTCTTCGCCATAACCGTGGAACTCGCGCCAACCCACCCAAAAACGCCAAATTTGGTCCAAAGTCTCACCGGGTCTCGTGTCTCCGTAGGCACGGGTCATGAGGAGTTGGTGCGCGAACAGCGCGGATCACAACGCAATCAGGTGACACGCTGGTAAATGTCGCGCAGCATGAGCGGAGGTGCATCAGTACGTCAGCGGTTTTGATTGTTAAGCGGGTAGTTGCCCAATGCGATCGGTGACTCTGGTCTCGTCGCACACAGGAAACTCAGCATCGATTGCGAGTATCTCGTGGATAGCGCTGTGCCGATGCGTTTGTGAATCAGGTGTACAAGGACATTGCCCCGCTTTCGAGCCATCACATATGCACTTGATGCAATGAAACGTCCAGACAATGTGTCTTTGCGCGTCACGGCGTGCCCGAATCTCTCCGCGCAGTCGTTGCTCTCAGAAAAAAAGCGCCGTTTTCGATGCTATGAGAAAGGCCAACGACAAGACCAAATGGTCTATTGGGCAATCTTTGACGGATTGACGCTGTGAGCGATGCCTTGGTATACTGGTCGCTGAGGTAATACATATGACTCAAGTACCTGATCCCCAAAAGGGCACTAAGAAGTTGTGTGTTGTCGTTGCGTATGACGCGCCCGACATTGAAATTGCTGAGGCATTCAGGGATGTTTTGTGTGGTCTGGGACCAGCGGGCAAAGCGTCAGAACCGATTGGCGTCTATGTCGATAACTACGCCAAACCTGGCGAGGCGTTCGCGCACGGAGTGGATCGTTACATGTCCCGTATGAGCGCGAACGTGCTAGTTGTCATCAACCCACGGCCGGATTCAAAAAGGGTTGAGCCTGCGCAAGCAATTCGCGACTTTGCAGACCTGCAAAACGGTAGTGGGCAGATACTCGTGGCCCTCGCTAACCAAGTGCGCATCGACGAATCAGTTGCGAAAGCGATCGACGACGCGCAGAAGAAGGGTATTCGCTGCAGTGTGTTGCGCCAAAATCTTGAGGTATTAAGTCAGCACCATGCTGCGTCTTTGGTATCAATGGAAGACGTTGCCATGCAGTGCGCGTTAGAATTAGGTGTTTCTTTCAGAAGTGTCAGCGATCCCCTTAATAGACTGAGGCACGGTTGGTGGACGAAATTTCGGTATAGTCGTGCAGGAATTATCGCTGCACTTGTGGTTGGCGGCGTATTTGGAATTCTGCATATTGCTGGAGCCTCCCACGAGGGATTCAATGCGATTAGGAGCTGGTCGCACGCTTTGATAGGATGGCCAGCTGTGCACGTAGAAGCGGGTGATACGAGCTCAAGCTTTCTTACTCCTGCAATGACCGCGAAGTATACTAATTCTGCAAACTTCAGCGTTCCAGTGGCACCAGGGAGAGTCCCTCCTCGTGTGGGTCAAACCATTTCCATTGTTTCAGATAGACCTGTCGATTTGAGAGACACGTTCTTGGTGTGTCTTCAGCCGGGGCCTATGGTCTCGGCACTGCAAGTCGATGCGGAAAATGACGAATACCGCAAACCTTGGAATTTCTTGGTTGACAAATCGGGAGTTTACACGGTGCTAGCGGTGTCATATCCGAAGGGACGTGCCAGCGTTGCGGTTATAGAGCAACAACTACGATCTGTGCTGTCGGTATCTGAACCGGTTCTTGAGCCAGGCGTGTGGTTAGCGTGGGATCAGGCAGACTATCAATATGCGTTTCCAGATGGTACCAAGGGTACTCCCATGCTATCCAAGGACCTCGCGCCGCAGGATGCATGGGCTACCGGAATCAAGGCCGCCCTTTTACGATTGGGCGCAGACGACCAAGACGTAAGGTTTAATGGGTGGTCTTTGACGATCAAAGATGCGGCTGACGAAAGTGCTTTGAATGGGGGCGAACGATGACAAGAAAACTGCTATTTGTCGGTTGTGAATCAAGGCTTGTTGCCGGAGCGATGGTGTTGCTTTGTACCACGCTCGCAAAGGCTGATGATTTGCCGAAAATGCCGGTAACTCCCGAAAATGTTCGAATGCTGTGCGTTGGAGTAAATTCGTATGAAGACGATTGCGTCGCGAGGCTGGAGAACGGTGGGGCCGTAGTGATTTTCCATAATCTTGAGTATGCCGAAGCGGACGCGCTCGCTATGCAGCGAATGGCTCAAGAAGTGTACGGATTTGATACGCGTGCTCGCATCGGGAGTGATGCCACTCGTGACGCAATTAATGCCGACTTAGACTGGCTTGCTGGCGCGGGAAAAGACGGGGCGGCTATATTTTACTTTTCTGGACATGGCTGCACCGCACAACAGGCAAACATCCTTACTACTAGTCGTCGCGGCGCATATCTGATTCCAGCGAAGTCCAAGCTCAAGGACGCACTTCCAACGCTCTCTACCGTTGAAAGTGATAGTGCAGAAAAGAAAGGGTTTCGCGTCCCCACACGTGCAGACGCGCTTTCGTCGAAAGCACTCGAAGGTCACGCGCTGCCAATCCAAGAAATTGTGCAGAAACTTCAGTCCTCGAATCTGTTACATGCTGTTGTCATCGTTGACGCTTGTTGCTCTGGTTACCAACTAGACGGAGTGATAGCGCGAGGTGGGCACGCTGACGAAACCCGATACAGTCTTTTTCAGAAAAAGTCTCGTGCAATTTTGACGGCAGGTACAGACACTCAAGCTGCTCGTGAGAGTCCGCTTAGCATCCTCAACGAACGATACAGCAGTAATAGGTTTCTCAGCGATGCTCCCGGACACGGTTGGTTCACCGCAGAAATCATCAAGCAATTATCAGAATCGAACGAACCCGCCATAACAAACGATGAACTTCACGCAAGTGTGCACATGGCGGTGCACGACGTGAGCGGGGGGGTGCTCAGCGACAATGAGATGCAGCCACAGAGGAGGGCTACCGGTAATGGCTGCTTCATTTGGGTTAAGAAACCAAACGATAAGTGGCTGGAACGAGTGCAACACGACGCGACGACTCACGATATGCCGCGGGTAGGCAATCGTAAAGGAAGTGAAGAAGATCGTTCAAGAAGTAGTAATAGTGATTTGTCAAGTGCGACAAATGGTGACGATGGGCCAGCCATTCCCAGCGGAAGTGGGCCTGTTGTTCCAAGTGGAACGACAAGAGTGGCAGAGGACTCTGGTCCTGCTGTACCGGGTTCTCAGAAAGACCAGTTAGCAAGGACACAAGTCGCTCAAACGCTTGCCGAGCAGCTAGAGAATGCCGAATCGAGACTCGACTTGCTTTGTGTTGCGCTAAAGGCAGCCGAAATGCACTCAGGAAACGGCAAGCAGTCTCAACCACTTGAAACTACTTTGCGTTGGAGCCGATTGCGAGATCGATGCATTCTTAGTGCATCGAGCGGTGACGCCGACGCGATGGGTGCATTGTATTACGCTTATTCGTCCGGCATCGCTGTGCGACGGGATGCGCAAGTTGCAAAATCTTGGTCTGCAAATGGTGCGGATGTTGGAGATCCAGTGGCGAAGCTAGTCTATGAACAGGCTTTTCAAGCAGTCTCGCAACAACACGGTAGCGTAGTGAACGCTATCGTCGCGAAGGAAAATCAAGAGGACGCAGCGGGTGCGACAGCCGCCATGGGGGGTGCACTCATGGCGATTCACGGTCTTAGCAACGGAAGTACGAGCGAGACGTTGGTTGGCGTTTTTATGGGCACACTTGGATTCGCAAACTTGATGCAAGAGCCGGGCGTGACCGATGCAATTGATAATGGCGTTCGTGCCCATAAGACATTTTGCGAACAGGTAGCTGCGTTGCCGGGTGACCGCGATCTTGATAAGTTAAGAGGCGCTGCAGATGGAATGTTATTGGCAGCTCAACGTTTG
This sequence comes from Phycisphaerales bacterium, assembly GCA_046350435.1. Taxonomy (GTDB): domain Bacteria; phylum Planctomycetota; class Phycisphaerae; order Phycisphaerales; family UBA1924; genus BJHL01. The sequence goes on along the minus strand of JAXMAK010000003.1, from coordinate 486,160 downwards.
GACGCCATCGATCCTACGCACGATAAAGTCAATTCTCCGTTTCGGTATTATGCCAAGCCGGTAGCACAGCAGTTGCGAATCGAATTGAATGCATACATGAATTTTTCGGAACGTCGTGGACGAAGCGACGCCGACGTGCTAGCTGAGATAGATCGCAGATTTGAGGAATTAATCGCGTTGTACACTTCGAGGTGCGCTGCGATCAAGCAGACGAAACCAAACTGATGTTCAACGAGAGAAGTTGTGGAATTTTGTGTTCGCAATCGAGAGTGACAGTTGTGTATTTTCCAGCAGAAGGGAACGAACGTATGAACAGAATTCGTGGATTGACTTGTGTTGCGCTCTGTTCGCTTGTTTTGTTTGCAATGCCAGCTTGCGAAACCGTGAAAGGAGTTTTCAAGGACGACGGAACAAAGAACCCGAATCATGTTGCCACGATTCAAGAGTATGATCCTGCGACAAAGGCGAACATCCCGATCACAATTGAAATATCAGGTTCTGCGACTGAAGAAGTCAGGCTCGCGGTAAAGGATATTCAAAACAAGGATTTCGGTAAAGCACTGGACAAAGTGAACATCGCTGTCGAGAAAAACCCCAAAGACGCAAAGGCTTGGTGGATCAAAGGACTTCTCCACGAATACAAGGGGGAGTGGGAAATCGCTGTCGACGCTTTCAAGCAATCGAACATTCTGAAGAGCAGTGCTGAAGCGCAGGCAGGGCGTGAACGTAGTCAAGCGAAAAAAAGTATGAGTTAATTCGTACGCGAATCGAAACGTGATCTGAATGTTCGGGCGATCCGACGATGTCGTTGGAGCTCAAGTTCCGGCAGCTTCAGTGCATTCCGATTACAGCCAACCGCACGGCAGTCACATCGCGTCAAGGGCCGATCACATACGTGGTCGGTTTTTTGGTTTCCGTGGTGATTGCAAACGTAGATTTCACACATCATGGTTTCACGCTGAGATGTTGCGAATCCTCCTTTCGCCGCCGGAGCGAAGGAGATTCTGATCGGGTCGTCGCCATGGCCGTGGAACCTGCGCGGCATCGTTTCTAACCCCATGTTTGGTCCAAAATCTCACCGAGTCTCTTGTCTCCGTAGGCAAGGGTTATGAGGAGTTGGTGCGCGAACAGCGCGAACCACAACGCAATGAAGTGACCCGCTGGTAAATGTCGCGCAGCACGTCGAGCGACGGCATAGGAACTCAGTAGCAGAGGTCGCTGACGGAACGGCGACCCGCACCAGCGAGTTCTTCCATGATCACCACACTCGATCCAAGCACGATGACAACCGAAGACCGAGACGCAGAAGTCATCGCATTACTCGTGATGGGTGTGACACGAGCCCGCTCTTCCCATACCATTCGATCATCGGCCTGACCATCGCGCTGATGGTCTGCCTCCGCGTCATCTGGGGCATCGTCGGTACGCGCTACGCCCGCTTCGGCACGTTCATCTTCGGGCCCGCCGCGGTGATCGAGTACATGAAAGGCACGATCGTCGGCGGCGGCAAGCGCTACATCGGGCACAACCCCGGCTCGGCCCTGGCGATCTTCGCGCTGCTCGGGCTTGTGCTTGCAATGGCCGTCACCGGCATTATGATGGGCCAGGGCAACGAGGGTGTGAAAGAGATTCACGAAGTCCTCGCGTGGGTCACTGTCGGTTTCGTCGTCGCGCACGTGCTGGGCGTCGCCCTCCACACTATCCGACACCGCGAGAACATCACGCTGAGCATGATCCACGGCAAGAAGCATGCCGAGCCCTCCGACGCAATCGCGTCGGCCAAGCCGATTATTGCGGTGGTGTTCCTTGTCATCGCCGGAGCTTGGGCCTTTGGCCTCATCCGCAACTACAACCCCGCCACGCAGAGCACCACGCTCCCGCTCATCGGCACCGTCTTGCAACTGGGCGAGAACGAGAATGAGGGCGGCAATGAATCAGGCGGCAAGGAAGGCAGGAAAGCCGACGACGATGATTGATTCCGCAGAGGAATTCGTGAGCGAGCCTCCGCCGCCGGTTCACGCTGAACCAACAGACCCGCTCGCTACGCTTGATTATCATGCTTCGACGCCGACGTCGTGCGAAAGCGGCTCGTGGCAATCTGGTCTCTACGAAAGGCCTTGCACAATGAACATCGCCCTTTACTCTTGCAAAGCCTACGAACGCCCATTCTTCGCAGCGGCCAACGCCCAGACGGTCCACGCTCTCACGCATCTTGATGCCAGCCTCTCGCTCGCAACTGTGCCGCTTGCCCGAGATTTTTCCGGCGTGTGCATCTTTGTGAACGACGACGCCTCCGCGCCGGTGCTGGAAGCACTCGCCGAGCAAGGCACCAAGTTTTTTTACTGCGTTCAGCGGGCTTCAATCATGTTGATGTCGCGGCAGCGGATCGTTTGGGCATCGCCGTTGCGCGCGTCCCCGCGTATTCGCCCCACGCCGTGGCCGAGCACGCGGTCGCACTGATGCTCACGCTGAACCGCAAGACCCACCGGGCCTTCAATCGCGTGCGAGAGCAGAACTTTTCGCTCGATGGTCTCATGGGATTTGACATGCACGGCAAAACCGTGGGCGTCGTCGGCACCGGCAAGATCGGCGAGATTGTCTGCCGGATTCTCCAAGGCTTTGGTTGTCGCCTGCTCGCGAGCGATCCTGTTGCGAATCCGGCGTGCGCCGCGACGGGCGTGACCTACGTGCCTCTTGCGCAGCTGCTCAAAGAGAGTGACATCATCACGCTGCACGCCCCGCTCACGCCCACGACCAAACACCTCATCAACGCCGCAGCGTTGGCGAGCGTCAAGCCTCACGCCATGCTGATCAACACCAGCCGCGGCGCTCTGATCGACACGCGTGCACTCATCGCCGCTCTCAAAGCTGGCCGCATCGGCAGTGTGGGGCTGGATGTCTACGAAGAAGAAGGAGACCTGTTCTTCCGCGATCTTTCGGGACAGGCATTGCAAGACGACGTTTTCGCGAGGCTCACAACTTTTCCCAACGTGCTCATCACCGCCCACCAAGGCTTCTTTACCCGCGAAGCCTGCACCGCCATTGCCCAAACCACCATCACCAACGCTAGCGAGTTTGAACGTGGCGAAGTTCCCGCGACCAACCGCGTAACCCTGAAGCACTTCGCGTAAAACCGCACGAGCGAGGAGCCTTGAGCGCGAAACATCAATTGTTTAAGGAACTCCACTCACGCCGCAGCGGGCTCTGTATAACCCGCCCCCGTTCACAACTTCGCACCGAAAATAGCGCCGACGCCTGCCGTCAGGCCCATTGCCAAGGCACCCCAGAACGTCACGCGGGCCGCTGACTTGAGCACCGGCGAACCGCCCGCGCGAGCCGCGAGCGAACCCAACAGTGCGAGGAACAAGAGTGATGCCGCAGAGACACCCCACACCAGCCATGCCTTGGGCAACACCAAGACCAGCAACAACGGCAGCGCGGCCCCGACGGTAAACGTCCCCGCCGAAGCGAAGGCCGCCTGCACCGGACGTGCTGCGAGTTCCTCGGTGATGCCCAGTTCGTCGCGTGCGTGAGCCGTCAGCGCGTCCTTGACTGTGAGTTGTGTGGCGACCTGAGCCGCGAGTGCTTTATCAAGCCCACGTTTCATGTAGATCGAGGTAAGCTCTGCGTGCTCGGCCTCTGGCTGTGTCGCGAGTTCGTGTTTCTCTCGTGACAAGTCGGCGGCTTCGGTGTCGGCCTGCGAACTAACCGACACGTACTCGCCCGCCGCCATCGACATCGCACCCGCGACCAGTCCCGCAAGGCCCGCGACCAAGATGCTGCTGCGGGCCGTGTCTGCCGCAGCGACGCCAACAATCAAGCTCGCGGTTGAAAGGATCCCGTCGTTGGCACCCAGCACCGCCGCACGTAGCCAACCGATGCGATGAGAACGATGACTTTCAGCGTGGCGCATACGTAAAGCGTAGCGACACACCGCCGCCCAACTCCCGCGCGGGTTTACGCTGCGATGTGTCAACGACTCGAGCACTCAAAGACATTCTCTTTCGTCCATAGAGGCGATGAGAACACCGATGATCGAGGCTCGTTGCGTCCATACTCACGCCGCCACTCTCTCGCTCGTGGTGTCGCTCCGTGGTCCCGTCGCTCCGCTCGTGCTCACCCTGCGTGAGACGTAGCGTGCTTGCATGTCGCCTTTGTTCGGCTCAATGCGCAGCGTAGTTTCGCCGCGTGACGCTGCCGATGAAACGATCGCGTGAGCGCAACGACGATCTCGGCACGCTGTGTGCCTCGAGGGGCGCGGCGTGGGGAGTGGTTGGGTATTCACAACGTGTGTGTCAGCCGCGTGTTCGAGTTAACTCCTACTTGCGGACGGTTCGTCCACGTTGGGCTGTATGTCTTGCTCATGCCACGCACCGCGATCTCGACTTCGGCGCGGTTGCTCGTTTTCGCGCAATCAGGCAAGAACCTGGCTAACGTTGCGGAAAAGTGTGCGAAAGTGGCTGAAAATAAGCCTACAACGCGCGATGCCCCCCCCCCCCCCAAAAAAATCGAAAACATCCGCGCGACTTTCTTCGACGGGGCGTGTGTGGTCCCGATGCGAAAGGTGTCCAACGCGATCCACCTGCCCCTCCGCGTCTGCACAACGTGGTAAGCAAAACATGCCGACGCATGTGGCATCGGCTCATGCGAAGAGTTACGGGTTGCTGATCAAGAGTTCTATTGCCCGCACGGCGTGCACGGACCCTCACTAAACACCCGCAAGAACGAATCAATATCGCAAGGATCAAAGAGTGATCCATCGTTGTTGAAGTCCACATCGTTGCACGATGCGTTAGTCGGGATGCATGGCCCCTCGCCATACACGCTCAAGAACGCATCAACGTCCTGGGGATCAAACAGGCTTGTGTCGTTGTTAAAGTCAATCGAGTCACAAGCAACTGCTGGGAAGTTGAACACAGCAAACTGCTGTCCCGAAATCGAGTTCATATTCGGAGCGATTCCGAGATTTCCTGTACCGCTTGGGCACCCCGGAAGCCATTGATTGCCCATCGAACCATCCGTCCGAACAATCGTCGACGCGACTCGAAGACTTCTGCCCGCGCGACCTGCAGCTGTTGTTGGCAGTGCAATATCAACATACGGCACACGCACTTCAACGCCAGTCGTTGCAGTCGCCGCTCCAGCAACGCTGGAAGCAGACACGCCAGCAACATTCGAGTTGTCCATCGCGACCAGCAACCCGTTGGGATTCGTTCCGCCGCCAAGCGTGCCCACGCCACTACCCACAATCCCGCCGCCCCGATACGTCTTCGTTGCACCGCTCGACGTGAGCAGCACCTGATCAACATAGATCGAGCCAGAGAAGAAATTGATATAGAACAAATGATCGGGCGCAAAGCCAGCGTCCATCGTCGTGCCGCTCAACTGTGGCAAACCAGCTGGCGGCGGCGTCAACGCGCTGGTGTTCAACACTTGCTGCCCACCCGGATTCGATTGCACGAACAGCACCAACGCCGTTCCATCAGTCGGCACATTGCCCGTCACGCTGATTCGAAGGCCATCTTCCGCAGCACGCACAAACAACTGATTGAGTTCCGCCGCGTTGTTTCCCATGTTCGTTGGCGAAGTTTGCGTCGCGACGAGACTTTGCACGCCCGCGTCCTGCGGAATCTGACGTCCATCGATATCTGCGGGCGGCGGTGGAGGCGGCGTGTACGTCAGGTCCGCCGACGCGATCGCATACGAATACGCCGGAAGCGTGATCGAATATGCCGATCGGTTCGCCGTTGTGATTGCAGGCAGCGCCGGGCCGCTGATCAGATTCACCGGCGTCGTCGATCCATTCGCAACGCCAAACGACGAGAGATTGAGTACCGCATTCACACTCGCGTTCCCAAGATTGATCGCAACCAGCACCTTCTGGTCATTATGAACACGCACAAAAGACCAAACCCGCGTCGACGAATTCGTCACCGGCACATACGAACCTCGACGCAGTGCGATGCTCTGCTTGCGTGCGTTGATCAACGAGCGATACGTCTCGAGTATGCTCCCCGAAACGCCATTCTGCTCCTGCACGCTCCGGCCATCATTATTCTGCGCAGTCCGATTGTTGAACGCTGAACTGTTCAGCACCCAGTAATTGCTCATAGGCGCCGCATTCACCGCAAGCCACTTAAACGGCTCACGCATCGGAATGTCGTTCGCATCTGAACCCCAGTTCCCCTTGACACCTCGCATGCCAATCTCATCGCCGTAGTAAATGTTGGGCGGAAAAGGCTGCGTCAAAAGAACCGCCGCGCCCACTTTCTGCTTCGCGTTGTTGGATCCCCACACCGAAGCGATTCGATCCGAATCATGATCGTTGGTTTGTGCCACGACAACCTTATTCGTCGGCGTCGCAAGGATCGTGTTCGCCATCGCAGAGTACAACCCGCTCGCAAGTTCATCACGCACCGCGTCTCTCGCGGCAAACTCAAACGGCTTGGTCAATGCGCCGTCAAAGCCGTTCGTCGACATGACCTCGGTGCCATACGAACCCCAGTCGCCATGCTCACCGAAGATGAAAATGCCGGGCTTAGTCGTCCGCAGCGAAGTACAGAAGTTTTCCCAGAACGAAATGTTCGCGCCCCAACCCTCGGGAGCATTCGCATAAATGTGATCCAGTCGAAACCCATCCACGCCGTCGCTTGTGTTGCCATCGTTGTTGGGATCAAGCCACTTCCGAGCCCAGTTGATCACCGTGTTGGAAGCGGAGCTGTTCGCGAGATTCCAATGAATGAACCCGACATTTGCCCCGCTCCATGTCGAGAACGAATACCCCTGAAACTGCGTGTTCTGTGCATTCGTGAATGCCAGCCACTGATCGAACGGACTCGCCGGGTTGTTGAACGCCGAAGAGTAATACGTTGAATTCGTCGACACGCCGTACGCGACAAAGTCAAGAATGACCTTCATATTGCGGGCATGCGCACCATCGATAAACGCCTGAAGTTGAGGCTGCGTACCGAACCAACTGTTCAAAGTATCCGCAGCCCCATGCTGATACCCGTGATACGCGGCAGACGGAAACACCGGCTGCAAGTAGATCATCGTCACGCCAAGATTCTGCAGGTAATCAAGACTCGTCGTTGAAGAAAGCCCTCCAAAATCACCAAAACGAGTCTGCAGCGAACCCTGCGAATCATTGTTCGAATCACGCCAAGCGATCGGCATGATCTGATAAAGAATCTCGTCCTGAAACGGACGACTGGTCTGCGCGAGAGCGTGATCAACACCAATCGCTGCGAATGCCACGGTAAGAAGCAAAGTTTTTTTCATAATGACGCCATTCATTCAGTCACCTCAGCATATCACACGCGTCAAGAGGATCGGCACGCGACAATTTGCCATGCTTTTCAATCGCAACGGTCCCTAAAACCTGAACGAGTAGGTCGATTTTATCTAACGCTCGTGCGAATCCTTGGAATAGAACCTATCCCGAAACCCGGACTTTCGACTCGTCGCACATTGTGTCGATCCCGATCTCTCTTTTATTCCAGTACCTTTCTACTTCGTGCTCTTCGTGTCTTTGTGGTGAAATCGGTTTTGGGATCGCCTCTAGCCCCCATCGAACACGACGCAATGTTCAACTGCTGCGACGAGGGCACAAAAAAGCCGAGGCATCATGCCTCGGCTTGCTCGAAACTGCACAATACTCAACCAGTACAAATCACTGCCCGCACAGCGTGCATGGCCCCTCGCTGAACTGCAGCAAGAACGAATCAATATCGCACGGATCAAACACCGATCCATCGTTGTTGAAGTCAATGTCGTTGCACGTCGCTTCCTGCGGAATGCACGGCCCTTCGCTATACACACTCAGGAACGCATCGATGTCCTGCGGATCGAAGAAGCTCGTGTCGTTGTTGAAGTCGATCGCATCGCAGATTGGGCCGGCGCAGCCAACATCAGGCATATAGATGAGATTCATACTCAGACCAAGCGACGCGCCCTCAGCCCAGTTGCCGACTCTCAGGTAGTACTGCTGATTCGCGCCAACCGACACAATCATCTGCGACTCAAGATTGCCCGCGTCAACGTCTTCGTTGCAGAACAGAGCAGTGTCATTTGCTTCCGGGCACGCGTCATACAGCGCGATGCGAGTGTCGATGCCGCTGCCAAGCGTGTTGAAGTCGATTGCGCCATCGCAGGGGAACGTGATGCTAAACCAGCGATCGTTGAAGAGCGTTCCGTTGCCGCCGATGCAAGACTCTGTCGTACCCAGCGTCGAATACAAGCACGTGTACCACGCACTTGAGTATTCGTTGTTCGCGTCCAGCGTGATCGGTGTCGCCGCAGCGCACACGTTGTCAGCGGGAGTTGGCCCTTGCGTGAATTGGAAGTTCCAGACTCCCGCTCCACCAACACTTGGATCAAACGACCCCATTCGAATGATGTATTGCCTGCCCGGCACCGTCTGAAAGTTCACACGCGATTGCAGCGTGCCATCTGAGTCATCATTGCACGCGATCGCTCGGTTCGGCCCTTCAGGGCACGTCTCAAGCCCGGCACTCTGATAGACCGTGACGCGAGTATCAAACGAGGAACCAAACGTATTCACACTCGCCTCGCCTTCGCACGGCGCATACCAGTAATACCACACGTCTTTGTACGTCTGGCTGCTGCCAAACGAAAGACAGTTGTCATCCGGGAAGCCATCCGTCGTCGCGGCACAGTTAGACCACGTTCCCGAACCGACATCAATCGCAGCAGGATTCCCGCAATTGTCATTGTCGGGCTCGGACGCCTCGACGTTGAGATTAAAGTTCCCAAACGCCCCATTCCGTCCCGCAACTCGAACAAAGTATGTCGTGCCGCCATCAACATTTCGGAACAGACTCGACCAGGTATTACCCGGAAACACATTGTCATTGCACGCAACCTGCGTGAGTGCCCCGCAAGTGCCGGTGTACATCGAAAGCACAGTGTCAAACGCACTGCCCGAAGTATCAATCGACACAGTCGTATCGCACGACGGCGTGAAGCGATACCACACGTCCGGGCTCGAATTGCTCGATCCGCAGTTTGCCGCGCCGTCAGTGCTCGCGCCAAACGTCGTGCCCGTATACGTCACAAAAGGTCCGCCCACTGGAATCACTTGCGCCTGCGAGCAAGCGTTGTTCGAAGGAGCAGTTGGACCACGCCGCGAAAAATCCAGGTAGTAAATGTTCCGGGTATCGTTGAAGAGATAGGTACGCAGATACACCTCCCGAGCAGTTGAACCCGGATTGGTCCAGTTGATGCTTTCGTCGTCCGTAGTGCCGTTTGCAGCCGCCAATATGCCGCCGCACCCGTCTCTCAACTGAATGTCAACATCACCCTCAGCATGAACAAAGTGCGCACGGAACGAGCACGAGCCAAACGCCGGCACCGTCAGCCGCCACCAATCCTCGTCGTTTACTTTCACGACCTGCGAGTAGATCGTGCCATCTGTATACACATTCAAGTTGAAGGGCTGCGCACAAGAATCATTCGGCTCGTTGAAGTCATCTTGCCCCGCATTCCCCAAGTAGTACGCGTATTGACTCGAGTAAGGTCCCCACGTCCCGAAAATCTCATACGTCGCGCCACACTCATCGGAGGGCCCGCAGGAATCAACACCGAACACACGACCATCGGGCATGATGAGAGGCGATCCCGACGATCCCCCTTCAAAATGTCCTGAATTGAGCAACACCCTTCGTCCGTGCACAAGCCCCGTCGCACCGCACGTCGCATCTGACATGATCAGCGGAATCACGCCGTCTGTGTATCGCTTAAACGCACCGCCCGGATGATGAATGCCAACAACGTTTGACCCAATTCCTTCCGAGGGATTCAGCGAAGTGCCCGCCCACCATAGTGTTCGAGGCACTGTGCCCTCAATCATTACCAAACTCATATCCGTCGGATTCGCCGTATAGACATACGTGCTGCGCACGCTGCGTGGAAGCGAGCCGATCGCAGGCGGCACACCGTTGCACGACGGAGTCTGGAAGAACCAATACACCTCAAGCGACCCAAGCGCCCCCGTGTTGTCCTCCATGCAGTGATGCGCAGTCAGGAAGTACGGCGTGAGATCGTTGCTGGGATTGTTCAGCATCGAACCCGAGCACACCCAATTCCCGCCATTGAGCACAAATTGCATCGCACCCACGCAGTTGCGCACAGAATTCCACGCCGGGAAACACGACACATCCTGATGGCAGCCAAGTTCGCGTTCTCCAAACGTCCCAACGCTTCCCGAAATCGGATCGCGATAAATATGCATCAGTTGATCGATGTTGAAGTGGGAATCAAATCTCGCATCGCCCACGCTTGGCGGAAAATAAACTTCAACACGCGCCGTGTTGCTCCAGCACGTCCAAGCCCAAAACTCACCACTCCCGAGCGGCCCGCGCCCTCGATACGAACTCGGCAAGTTATCTTGAATCTGCGGGTCATACACAATCATCTCCGCACCCTGAGGCAAATCCATGTCCGAAAAATGCGGACGCACTCCATAAGCGCCGGGCAGTTTCAAATCGAGCACCCACAGCCACCCGCCATCCGCCGTCGGCAATAAATCACCCATCGCAGGATGAAAGTTCGGAAAGTCTCGCGCGATCCCGTTTCGCAGCGCACCCTCCGCGTGCTGGTCTTCAATGACATACCGCGAAACATCAATCGCCGGAAGTTCCCAAGTGGGCATCACACCCGGCAGCACAACACCATGCTTCGCAGACAACGTCCGGACCGGTTCCTTGACCGGATTGTCCGCAGGCCCTTGCATTCCTGCGACACTCAGCCACTGCTCGGGCTGAGGCGCCGCCGCGACCTGTTGTGCATTCACAGTGCTGCTCGCGGCTCCGGCAACCGCCAATCCTGCGAGAACAACCAAACGACGATGTTCCAATGTCTTCGAAAAACGCTTCACGTGCTGCTCCTTACTCACTTCGAGCAGCATTGCTCAAAGTCTGAAGAAGCAAGCGACACATCACGTCCACCCCGGCCAAACCGCTGAAAATCAGCGAGAATTCGGCATGAGCGTTTCGCCCCGAGACGCCCGCAACTCGGCAACTTGGGCAGCCATGTTCGAAGTTCGTTCGTCAAGCGCCTTCTGCATCTGCGCGACATCGTCGCGATATGTCCCAGCACGCTCAGCGATATTCTGACCGGGCACACTCCGATCCCAAGTTTCATATAACTGAATCAAACTCTTCGCCGTGCGAATCCGATTCGCCCCACCCCGAAACGCGAACATCTTCTTCATGCGTTCGTAGCTTTGCGTCAAGTGTGTCTCTGCTTCCGCAAATTGCCCCGCACGAAGCTCGACGACACCGACCACTGCCTGCGCACTGACCGGAGGCCATTCAGAGTCCGGAACATTCTGCTCCGCAAGAATCTCGCTGGCAAGTGTCTTCGCTTCTTCGTCTTCGCCCAACTCCAACAACACTTCCGCCAACCGCGCCTGTGACCCAAACCGGACAAATCCCGCGCCTGTCTGACGCGTATTCGGTGCCAACTGCATCGCCGCGCAATAGTGCGCCGCCGCACTCTTCCAGTCATGCTCCTGCACAGCAACATCGCCCAGCGCGTGCTCAATTCGCCGCAGCAGCGCATCAGCACGGCTTGTCTTGTCATTCGCAAGAATCTCCTTCGCTCGTTCAAGCCACGCGTTCGCTTCGTTGATCGCTCCAAACGCTCGATACCCGTCCCCAAGGTCATACATCGCGCTCGCGACATACCGGTGATTCTCTCCATACAGCCGACGCACAATCCCAATCGCTGCTTCTCGCGATTCAACCGATTCCCTGAGTTTGCCCGTGAACTGACAAATCCAAGCACGACGCAGTTGCAACGACGCAATCATCGGATGATCTTTGCTAAATCGCTTGGCATACGACTCCATCGCCTTATCAAGAATCGAAACGTCGCTCGCGATCTCGTGAAGAGCAGCCGGATTGCTCAACGTGATATCCACCACTTCGGGCGAATCAGGCCCATACAACTCGCTCGCGATCGCCTTCGCTCGCTTGAGCGTCTCCGTACTTTCCTGAGACTTCATCAAGTTGAACTGCACAGCACTCAGTTGGCTCAAGCAGTCAGCGAGCACCTGCCGCTTCGCGCGATCCTGCGAGTCATTCAGCAATCCCACCGATTCCATCAAGTCTCGCTCACTGTTGTCAAACGCCTCTTCACTTGCCGAAGCAATCGCTCTGCTCTTGAGGCACCGCGCCAATTCAAGCGAACAGTCCGAACACGTTCTTGCCAAAGCAATCGCGTTATCAAGTTGCTCCACGCCCCGATCCATCCGCCCCAGCGCCACAAACGACGACCCCAACGCACGCCGCGCCGCCGCCTCAACTTCCGGCGTCGAACGAAGCTCCCCGGCGTTCAGCAAAGCCAGCGATTGCTCCAACGCATCAACAACCAGCATGTCCTGCCCGCCAAAGTTCGGATCAGCCGACGCCAACGTGCGTTCCAAAAACTCCGCCGACGCACGAGCCTTTTCCGCTTCAACCGCCGTCCGTTGCTGCTCCGCCTGCGCAACAGCCCGCGCCTCCCGAGCCGCCGCAGATTCCGCAAGCGACCAACTCGTCGCTCCGACAAGCGCACAGAAAGTAATCACACCCGCCGCGACAAGCGCCGAGTGCTTTCGAGCAAACTTCTTGACGCGATACACCCGCGAAGGAGGCCTCGCGACAATCGGATCGCCTCGCAGAAAGCGTTCAAGATCATCCGCCAGCGCCGCCGCCGTTTCATATCGTCGAGCCCGGTCTTTTTCCAGGCATCGCAGCACAATCCAATCCAACTCACCACGCAACTGCCGCAGCAAAGTCGAAGGTTGAACTTGTCGCGCTGCCGCGATGCTTGAAATCGCCCCCTTGCGTTCCAACCCCAAATTGCTTAGACGCGTACTGGGTCTTGGCGGATCAACTTCACGAAGCACACGCTCCAACTCCGCATACGCCGCCGACCGAAGTTTCGCCCCATCAAACGGCGTCGCTCCCGCAAGCACTTCATACAGCACGACTCCCAACGAATACACATCACTGCGCGTATCAACATCAGGAGCCGCCCCCGCCTGCTCCGGACTCATGTACTCAGGCGTTCCGATGATCTGCTGATGACGCGTAAACGCCGCTCGCGCCGAATCAGTATGCTCCAGCGCCTTCGCAACGCCAAAATCAATAATCCGAACCACAGGCTTGCCGTCCTGCATGGTCGCCAACACATTGCTCGGCTTCACATCACGATGCACAATCCCCTTCGAGTGTGCATGCTGCAACGCACGACACGCCTGCACAATCAGATCAACACGTTCCTTCACACCAAGTTTCGCCTGATCACAAAACGCAATCAGCGACGACCCCTCGACATACTCCATGACAAAGTACGGTGTCTTGTCCGCCAGTTCTCCCGCATCGAGCACCCGCGCAATCCCCGGATGCTCCATCAACGCCAGCGAACGCCGTTCCTCCTCAAATCGCTTCAAAACGTTTGGCGTGATGACATGGGAACGAAGAATCTTGAGCGCAACACGCCTCGCAAGTGGCATCTGCTGCGTCGCTTCATACACAACACCAAATCCACCCGCTCCAATACACCGCACAATCGTGTACGCACCAATAACCGTGCCAGGCGACAGCATCTCTTCGCCCTGCTGCATTGACTTGTTATTCTCATCCCCCGACAAAAACCCTGCAGACTCCGCGGACGCATACGCCCTGATCAACGCTCGCGCGCGAGCCAGCAATGCCGAATCCCCACCGCACATCTTGACGACAAACGCATCACGCTTCGACGCCTCAATCGTACAAGCATCCGCGACAATATCCGAGAGCCGATTGCTCGCGCCGCCGGGAACTGGCACACGATCTGGTTCGCGAGACGACTCATCCATGCGACACAGCAACCTTCTCGGTATTCAATTCGCCCAAACAATTCCGCCCGACCTGCACAATCATGCATCGCATATCTACGCTCAACAAGTTATTCGCTTGCGCTTCCACCATCCAGAGTCGTCCCGCTCAAAGAGTAAAACAACCAAGCCTTCGCAAAAACCCATCGCCTGCGAACCGTCCGCTCCGACACGCCCAACGCCTTCGCAGTCTCTGGCTCACTCATCCCAGCAAAGTACCGCAAGCGCACGACATCGCCCGCCTGCGGGTCCTCACTCTCCAAGCGACAAATCGCCGCCTCCAAGGCCAAGAACGCCTCAGGATCGCCAGAATGAGCCAAATCCACGGCCGGACTGCCAAGTTCCCCCAGCCAATCAAGGTCCACCCTCTTTCGATTCCCACCCCGCTTCGCCCGCTGCCGAGTCTTGGCATGATCAATCAAAATCCGCCTCATGCTCTGCGCGGCTGCCCGAAAAAAGTGCGCCGAATTCTGCCAATCCACCCGCGTCTGCGTCCCAAAGAACTTCATAAACACTTCGTGGACCAGTTCCGTCGGCTGCAGCGAATGCCCTTCCTGCTCAAACGACAAACGCTTCGCCGCCATCGCGCGAAGCGTCTTGTACACCATGTCATACAAACCTCTCGACGCCTCTAAGTCGCCAGTATTGGTTCGCTCAAGAAGCCGAGTAATGGACGATTCATCATGCTGCTCATTCGAGCCCATACGCAAGTGTACATGTCGTTCTTCAAGGAGTCCGCTAGTGCTGCGAAGACGTACGGGTAGCATTTGCTCCCTCGCCTTGCTGCGTCGAGTACGTTCCCTTATCCATCTGCTTGTAGTCCACTCGCTTTTGGATGGGCTGTCCGTAGAACTCCGGATGCTGGTACGTGCCGCGCTCAAATGAAGGCTTCTCAACCTCCACCGGCGCGCCGTAGTGCTTGACGTATTCGTCATTACGCACCGCTTCAACACGCCAAGACGCCTGCGCACCGGGAGCGCCGCCCGCAATCCGGAAAGTGCAGACCTGCGAATTCATATCAATCAAACTTGCAACGTGCAGCATTGGCATCGGCGCACCAACCGCAGTCAACTGATATCGAGGATCCTTATTAATCTTCGCAAAATACGCCGGCATCGTGATCGTTGCCTCACCCGCATCATCAAGCGTCGCCATCCCGCTATACGTATTTAGTGGCTCAGGCGCTTCGCTCGAGTAGTGAATCAAGTACTTATTTTCTGGATCATCAGGATGATCAATGCGGAACGTCTTGAGCCCGCTTGCACCCATCGTTCCAAAGCTGTACACACCAAACCCCGTCGTCGCGTTGTTGAAGCGTCCAGTAGTGCCATAGAAATCGCCGAGGCCATACACGCCATACCCCGCATCGCCCAGCACTTCACCAAACACACCGCGCGGCGAACCGTTCGCCGTCGACGCTACTAACCCGCGCACACCAACACCGTCGTTGCTGTCAACGACACCATACAAGCCATACGTCGTGCCGGTGTTCGCATCGTTCTGTGAATACACACCACGCCCGCTGGTGCTGTGGCTGTCAACAAACAGGCCATACGTCACGCCAGTCGTCGCACTGCTCTCAGCGTAAATCGTCCGCGCCGATGTGCTGTACGCCTGCGCGTGAACCGCGTAAGTTATTCCTGTGCTCGAGTTTGCAAGCGCATACACACCTCGTCCATCAACCTGACTCGCAATCGCGTACAAGCCATACGCACCGCTCGATGCGTACGCACCAGTGCCGTCAGGACTGTTTGAAATGAAATAGCCGCCGTAGTTCGCCCCAGTGGTTCCGAGGTTTACACCTTCCACAGCGCGTCCACCTGAACTGCTGTTCTGGAAGTACCCGCCTCGCGTCAGTCCAGAACTCGCAGTCGCCGCGCCAAAGACGCCGTACCCACCCGATGATGCAGACGTGCCGTATACGCCATAGTTAATTCCTGTCGTCGCCGTCGCATTGCCACGCACGCCAATGTTGTCCGCGGAGACGCCGTACACACCATACCCCGCCGTGCTGAACGACTGCCCATACACGCCATAATTCACGCCAGTTGAAGCGAACACAATCCCCGTCGCGCCTCGCCCATCCGGACTATTGGATTGAAACCACCCCCCGTAGTTTGAGCCCGTCGTTGAATTCGCGATGCCATACACACCAAACCCGCTCGCGCTCCGCGTCTCGCCAAACAAGCCGTAGTTCGTGCCCGTCGTGCTATCCGCAAGCCCCTTCACGCCGATATTGTCGCCTGACAATCCGTACACGCCAAACCCTGCATTGCTTGCGGATTCGCCATACACGCCATACGTCACGCCAGTTGCTGACGTGACGTTGCCATGCACACCTGTCCCCGCGTTCGAAAACGACTGAAACCAACCACCCTTGCCCGCACCCGTCGTGCCAGTGTTTCTTCCAAACACTGCGTACGCGCCCGCATCAGGCGAGTATCCGGAAATGCCAGGTTGCCCCGCGCTTCCAAACCCCTGAATCGCCGGCCCAGCCGTATTCGTCACATTGAACACACCGTTGCTCGAGTTCGTGGCCGACCCCGTATAAGGCAACGTCACAAATCCAGGCAATCCCTGCGGCCCTTGCGGCCCCGCAGGCCCCGTTGCCCCCGTAGCACCCACAGGCCCCTGCGCACCAGTCGCACCAGTTGATCCCTGCGGTCCAGTCGATCCCGTCGCACCAGTCGCGCCCTGAGGCCCCGCGGGCCCAGTCGCTCCCTGCGGCCCTTGATTCCCGCTCAACGCATACGCCGCAACCGGCGCCGCCGTGATTTTCTGTCGAGGTGTCAACGTCACATACGTCCCCGACCCCGCCGGCGAACGCATCTGAATCTCCACATACCGCGCGTTCGAATTGAAAGGCGATGCCCCAAAGTCCAGCACCGTCGTGAACTTCCCATGCACCACCGAAGTGTTCAGCGATTCAAGCAACGTCCCAATCTGTGTGCCGCCCGCAGCCGCGTCAAACAACCGGAACCGAAGGTCAACCAATCCCTCAATCTGCGACCCACCCGACGTCACTTCACCCTGATACGTAAACGCCGAAGTCAGCGGCTGCGCATTCGCAGTCCCTGCGAGCGCGACAATCAAAGCAAGACACGGCAAAGCGAAACGTTTCATGGAAGTCTCCGAATGCCCGAATGAACGTAGCAGCAAACAACGCGAGTGCGCACGAACAACACTCCGCCGCATGACGCAACGATGATCGACAAAGTAATCTCAATCAACTCGTCTGGAAGACCCTCTAATGCACAAGGCGTCACCCAAACAACCCCACACGCATCCAAAAACGCTGTGGCGATATCCTAATAGCGAGTGGGGGAGCGAAATCAGACACATTTTTGGAATGCAACGCTAACTGCACTCGCCCTCGTCAGCAAACCTCTCAAAAGATTCGCCAAAATCAAGGCATTCCCAAGCTAAACGCACGCAACACGCTCCCAAACTGACGAATTCGCCCCTACTCAACCCTTGCCTGATTGACTATCCCAAAGACGCCTGCGTGTCCTGAAATCAACCCACCCCATCTCCAAACAATCTAGTATGAGGTACGTCCTAGCCATCATCCTCCCCCCGCTCGCCGTATTCAGTTGCGGCAAGATCCTCCAAGGCTTCATCAACATCATCCTGACGCTCCTGGGCTGGGTGCCAGGCGTCGTGCATGCGGCGCTCATCGTCAATGACTACAAAGGCGAGCAGCGCACGAACCGAATCGTCGACGCAATCCGCTCCGCTCGAATGGCGTAAGCCGCAAGTCGCCAATCTAAATCAAATCAACGGGATGACAAGCCAACCAGCAAGTCATCCCGTTCTGCATTGACTGAAAAGACCTAACTGCGTGTCCGCGTTCAACTCGAACACACAGATAAAAAACAACGAGTGCATTCAAGCACCCGTCGCGTAATTTCATTCCTACTTTGTGCTCTTCGTGTCTTTGTGGTGAAATGATCCGAGTCTTTAACGCACCATCCCGCAACACCATCCGCAAACTCACTCACACCGGCCCCTTCTCACTCTTCTCCGCAGTCGCATCCGCTTCACATTCCGCATTCTCACACTCATCCTGCGGCACCGACCGAATCCCCTGTGGCCCAACTCTCCATCGCCGCCGATGATCAGTGAACATGTGTGAGTAATCGATGTCGTCCGAAGTGTTCAGCGCCCCATCCGGCCCAACGCTGCGAAGCCGATACGACGATGCATCCGCCGAAGGCTCATACACAAACGGATGTCCCCAGCGATCGTTCCGCCACTCCGAATCAATCGGCAGTTGCGACAGCTGCGCCGGATACGCCCCCGCCCGATGGCGATAGTCCTCAAGCGTGCCGCTGATCGCCGCGACATGGGCAAACTGCCCAAGCCCGCCAAATGTCTGGCCGAGCAGCATCAGCAGCAACCACACAAACGAAATCACGACTGCAAGGATCGATCCCAGCAACCCGAGTATCACGCCAAACACCGCCAACACTCGATGCGGCCTGAACAACCCGACAAAACTCAAAATCAATCCCGGGATCGAGATCAAATTGAAAAACGGGACGCAGCACCCGATCAGCCCCAAGGCCGACAGCACAAAACCCACCGTCCCCGCAATGTTCCACCGCCGAGGCTCGACTTGCGACATCTGTTGATTCATAAGCACAGTCTCCTGCACGTTTGTTAGGAATTGCCAGACGTTTCATTCATCTCCCCCGAATCGCCGCAACAAAATCCCGTCTGCAAACGAATAGACATGCGGCAGAACATATCGTGAAGCGACAAGAGACCCACCTGAGCCCCGGCTCAATGGCAGTCCGCATGCCGCAGCCGCATCGCACACGGCGAATTCGCTGCGGCCCTTCGCAAAGTCCCTGTACAACAAGCCTTTGCACCACGCCCGACGAGCCATTACACGCTCCAAAACCCACCCCCAAGTTACACCACAAACCAGCAAATTCTGCCATATGCACCGAGTTTTGAGCAACCAAACAGGCCCCGGTCGATACAACTACTCCGAGTCAGTGTCGTTGCACGCACGTCAGACATGGCTCGGAACAAAGCTCGGGGTAGTAGCGAAAGGGATTGCATGAATCACCTTTGGAGCGGCTTCTTGCTGCTCGCTCAGCAGGGCACCACAACACCGCCCTCGACTGGCACTCCAACCACGGCCGCACCTGCCGCCGCCGAATCCACCATGTCCCTCTGGAACTACATCCAGCACGGCGGGTTGCTCGGCTATGTGTTGATCGGCCTCTCAGTCGCCGCGCTGGCGATGATCATCCACAACCTGCTGTCGATCCGCTACGAGCGTTTGGTTCCAGCCGACGCCTTGTCGCGCCTCGAAGCCATGCTCGCCAGCGGCTCGTTCGGCGAAGCCGAAATGTTCTGCAAAAACCCAGAACACGCATCCTTCCTGACGCGCGTCGTCGGTTCCGCCCTCACCCGCTGCAATCGCTCGCCGCTTGGCATGATGGAGTTCCGCTCCGCTCTCGAAGAGGCTGCCCAAGCAGAAGCCGACGAAGTGCACCGCACCAACGACGGCATCGGCATCATCGCCGCCGTCGGCCCGATGCTTGGTCTCTTGGGCACAGTGTTCGGCATGATCGGTGCCTTCGCTACCATCGGCAAACTCGAAGGCGCTGCCCGCTCCAACGAACTTGCAACCTTCATGTCGATGGCCCTCGTCAACACCGCACAAGGTCTTGGCGTTGCGATCCCCTGCACCGTCGCCTTCAGCCTCTTCCGCCGCCGCATCGATCGCCTGATGCAGCGAATGGGGGTGGTGCTTGAGCGAATTGCAGCCGACGTCTCAGGCCGTGCCGCGCCCGCCGCTCGCCCCGCAGCACGCCCCTCCGTGGCACCCATCGCACCTGTGTCCGCACCCAGCAACGCACCGCTGCCATTGGTTTCTCCCAGAGGCGTCGCTCAGTAATACCACATGATCGTCACCCGAGCAGAACACTCTCGCGAAGCGACCTTCGATCTCACCCCGATGATCGACGTGGTCCTGCTGCTCATCATCTTCTTCACACTGACATCGCAATTCTCCAAAAGCACCCGCCGCGCGATGGACCTCCCCAAAGAAAAAGGCATCGCCGCGATCGAAAAACCGCCGCTCGCCATCATCTTGGAAATCGACCGCGATGGCGGCGTCATGATCGACGGCGTCCAGCACGACGAACGCTCGCTCGCACAGTTAGTCGCCAAAGAAGCCGCCAAAGCCCCCGGAGGCGCGGCTGCCATCGACATCATCGTCCGAGCCGACCGCAACTGCAAAGCCGGCAGCCTCAACTCCATCGCCGCAACTCTTCGAACCGTCGGCATCCAACGCTGGAAACTCGCCACGGCTCCTGATGTGTAACACAAGTCCCGCCATCAGTAAGTGCCGGTACACAACTGCCTTTTCTCAACCCTTCTCCGTGTTCTCTGTGTCCTCCGTGGTGAAATAGTTAGTCAAAAACGTTCGAATCCTCATGCGAATGCAGCGCCGCCGATCCTCGCGATTCGACCCTGAAAAAGTCAGGCTGCCGCTCGTCGCGCTCATCGACGTCGTCCTCTTCCTGCTCTTCTACTTCATGATCGCAGGCAGTTCCGCAGGCCAGGAATCTGAACTCTCAACCGCCCTCGCAACCGCCGGTAATGGCGGCTCAGGCGCAGCCCGGATGCAGCCGCAAGTGCTCGCAATCAACATGAGCAACGGCAAGGTCGTGTACAACATAGGCCAACGCACCATCAGCACTCGCACCACGCTAGAAGGCCTGCTCAAAGCCCTCCCCAAAGAATCCGGCATCGTCGTCAAACCCGCCGCCGACGTCTCAGTCGAATCAATAGCCGCCGCCGTCCAAGTCGCGAAAGACGTCGGCTTCTCAAAGATCAGTTACGTCATGGGCAAGTGATTAGCAGAAATCACTTCGTGCCTTCGTGCCCCCGTCCCTTCCTAATTCCAACTCGCACCTTTAGGCCACTGCTCAGGATGCTGCTGCTCCGCCTTCTTCGCAAGCCGCTCCAAGTTGAGCAACTCCTTCACCAGTACCTTCGCGCGAGCATTCGCCTCTGCTTCCGCGAGCATGCGATACCGCATGTTTGGCTCGGTCAAAACCTTGAACGTCACCAAATCCAGTACTGCAGCCGAAGGCAACTCTTCATTGCGAAGCACTTCGAGCAATCGCTCCGCGCCCGCCAACTTACTGAGCGGCCCTTCCGACAACATCGAAGTCACCTGCGCCCGCGCAGTATCAATTCCTGAGTCCACGACTTCGTCAATGACAAGGTCCGCGCCAGTCTTGAGCCCCTCAATGCCCATGGGCTCCAAGTACGCCGCGCGATACAGCCGCTCGTCTTCCGACGCCGCGGGCAGTTCTTTGATGATCCGCGCCCTGCACACCCCCTGCAAAATCACGTTGTACCGCACATCAGGTCCAGGACTCTTCTCGTGCCCCGCAATATGCCCGACGCACACCACAGGCTTGATCGCGGGCCTCCCGTGATACTCCTGCTTCCACTGCTTCCCTTCAAAGATCGCCATCGCGATAAGCCCCGCGCCATCCAGCGCGTGCTCGATCATCTGCCGATACCTCGGCTCGAAAATATGCAGAGGCAGCAACTGCTGCGGAAACAGCGTCACCGCCTCCAGCGGAAAGAGCGGAATGGGTTTGCCAAAGTTGACGTGAATGGTGGTGTCTTCAGAAGACATGCTACAGGATAGATGCCGCTCCGCACCAAAACGATTCGCAAACTCGCTCGCCTCTCGCACCATTCATGGCTTGGACGATTCGCCAAGCGCCTTCAGCGCGAGCCAACTCTCCATCGTGAAAGGCACTTCATTCATCGCCTCTCGAAGTTCCTTCTCCACGCTCGCGTCCTTCTTCTGCGAATATCGCTGCGTGAGTTCCGCAACGCGCGCCGTCGCTTTCGCCTTTGCTTCCCTCCAAGGCTCATCCACCCACCGCAACGCCTCCGTGAACGTCGCCTCCGGCGCAAACTCATGCTCCATCCCGGGCACGTCAAAAAGCCTGATATCAAACTTGTCGCGCTGATACAACTTCACGCTGAGTTTGATGTGCTCGTAGTTGAAGTCCTTGTCGCCCGTCACCGCCGCGACGCGATGATCCTTGAGACTCGCAATCCTGCTCGCGTTGGGCTTGGGGAAATCGCCCTTGTAGTACTTGCCATCCGCACGCTTGAGATTTTCATACGCACTCATCCCAACGCATGGCACCGCCCCGCGAAACACTTCCGGGTACCCAAGCCACGCATGCACACTCAGTTTCCCGCCTCCCGAAATCCCCGTCGCATACACGCGTGATTGATCGATCAAGTACTGCTCTTGCACCGTCGCGACCGCATCCAGCGAGCGTTGAAGCCGATCCGCAATAGGTGTCTGATTCCCAACTTCGCCCGCCGCGACGCACAGAAATCCTAATTCATCGCAGATCGCCCCGACCGATCCCGGCACAACCGCATCCGGCATCGCATGAATAAACACAACAAGCCCGCTCGCGATCGACGCATCATAATTCTTCGGCAAACGCACCACCGCCTTGGCATCTTTCAACACCCGCACCGCGCCGGGGTTCTGCGTCTCTCGCCCATGCACAAATCGCTCTTCCAGATTCTCCTGATCCACACAAAACCACCCCGCCCGAAGAGAATCTAGTTTCACAAGTTTCGCGTCGCTCTTCGCAACGTTTGCCGTCGAAGGCGTGACCACGCGGCACTTAGGCCACGAATACGTCACCGCCGCCATCTTGTCGCGATCAAGTTCAACAACCTTCGCTGCATCACCCTTCTTTCCACCAGCATCCTTCTTGTCCTTCGCGCCGTCTTCATCCCGCACCTTCACATAAAACCGCCCCGCATCATCACGCATCACATCCACAATCGACTTCGCCTGATCCCGCTCACACACCAACACATACGCCTCGTCCGCAGTGTCAGGCAGCACAACCCGCTTATTCGCACTCGAACACGCCCGCAACTTCGTCAACTCGCCCGACGAAAGCGAATGCGTCAGCCAAACTTCGTAGACCTTCACCTCAGCACCACCCGACGTCGGCTCACGCCCCGCCAAGTACGCCGTCACCCGCTCTGCAGGCTTGCCCCCAACATCAAACACCCCGGCAACCACATGAGTCGCGACACCAACCAGCGAAATCACACAAAACATGAATCGCAGCATGTACATTGGTTCGCCCACCGTCCAAAACAGTTGCCAAAAACAAAAATCCCGCGTCTCTCAACGCGGGATCGAGGAATAAATCTCAGTCAACTCACGCCGGCTGCGCCGACAACCCACGAACACTCGCCGCACGCCGCGGAATGACATTGCCTTCGCCTGGCTTCTCCGCCTCCGCAAACTCTTCCCCAAACCGGAAGAGCCGGAAGCTGTTCGCCAGAACAAACACGTCACCCACGAAGTGATACAACGCTGCGAGAGGCAACGCAAGGCTGCCGGCCTTCGCCGAAGTCGTGATCGCCAGCACCAGCCCGATGATCGCAATCAGCACAGAGATCACAATGTTCTGCGCGGTGATCGCCTTCGCACGCCGCGCCAGTTCAATCAAGAACGGCACGCGTGACAGATCGTCGTTCATGAGCGCGACGCCTGCTGAGTTCGCAGCGATATCGCTGCCCGACAATCCCATCGCGATGCCAACATCAGCCGCGGCCAGAGAAGGACCGTCGTTGATGCCGTCGCCAACCATCATCGTGCGATAGCCCGCCTTCACCATGCCCTGAATCTGCTGGTGCTTTTCTTCGGGCAGGCATTCGGCTTCGATGGCATCAACGTTCACAGCCTGGCCGACACGCTTCGCGGCGGACAACCGGTCGCCCGTAAAGATGCTCACATACCGCACGCCCAGTTCACGTAGCCGCTGAATGACGTTGCGAGTGTTGGGACGAATCGTGTCCTCAAGACCCACCGCGCCCATGTACTGCCCGTTGCGCATCACGTGCACGCCCGTCATGCCCTCAATCTTGCCCTCAACCGCAGGCAGCAGGTCCTTGACATGCGGATTCACTTCCGCGAGCCAGCTCGCCCGGCCGACGAGGATTTCGCCGAGGCTGGTGCGGGCGCGAACGCCTCGGCCATGGATTTCTTCGTAGTTGTTGGAGTTGTCGAGTTGGATTCGCGCGGCTTTGGCGGTGTTGAGGATGGATTGTGCCAGCGGGTGGTTGCTGTGCTGTTCACCCATCGCAGCTGCCGCGAGCAAGTCCGCACCTTCAACACCCGGCGCCGGAGCCAAGCGAGTCACCTGGAACTTACCCGTCGTGATCGTGCCCGTCTTATCCAACACAACCGCAGTGACATTACCCGCCGCTTCCAAGTACGTGGGCTGCTTGATCAAAATGCCAAGTCGCGCCGCAGCCGCAAACGCCGCCAACATCGCGCTTGGGCTCGCCAGCAACAACGCGCTCGGGCACGCAACAACGAGCACCGTCACTGCCGTGCGTCCTGCCGCATCGCGAATCGATTCAACTGACGACTGGCTCATCAGGAACGCTGTGACGCCCGCCGTCGCCAACACCACAGGCACAAAGAAGCGAGCAACCTGCTCGATCAACATCTGCCGAGGCGTGCGGCTTTGCTCAGCCTGACGAATCAATTGCGTCACCTTGCCGATGGTCGTGTCCTGACCAACGGTGGTCACTTGAATGTCAATACCGCCCGTGAGGTTTGTCGTGCCGGCGTAGACCATTTCGTTGATGGTCTTTTCAGCAGGTGCCGCTTCACCAGTCAGTGACGCCTCGTTCAACGTCGTGCGACCCGAAATGATCTTGCCGTCCACAGGCAGATTCTCTCCCGCGCGCACGCGGACGATGTCGCCGACTTTGATTTGTCCGACGCGCACGTTCACTTCTTCGCCGTTCACGACTTGGCGGGCGACATCGGGAGTGAGGCGGACAAGTTGTTCAATCGCACGCTGTGCGCCACTGGCGCTGCGGCGGACCAACTGCCCGAAGATCACGAGGATGAAGGCGAGCCAGCCCACGGTGGCGTATTCATGGACGGCAAGGCCTGCGATGATGGCCAGCGCCGCGAGCGTACTGCTGCTGGCGCGGCCTTTCTTCAGTTCGTCCCACGCCGCAATAAAGAGGGGCAGGCCCAGCAGCACGGCGCCGACCATCGCGGGCAGGTCAGCGACCGCACCGTTGATGTTCAGCAGTTTCATAACAGTCGTTGCGAGCACTAGCACGCCACCGACGAGCGCCCACTTGATCCACCGCTCAATTGCAATCTCATGGTGCGAGCAGCAGGTCATTTGCCCGTTGTCGTCAAATTGATGAACATGCTCAGTAGTCGGTGCCTGCTGCAGCGCAACCGTTTTCCCAGACGGCTTTGAGTCGTGAGAATGGTCATGATCGTGGCCGGCGTGACGAAGAATCGTGTGCTTTGGCATAACTCAAAAAACCCAGTGCAGTGCGTTCAGTAGAACCTGAAACCTGCGAGATTCGTTTAACGGGGCATCTTGACTTGGGTGTCAAGGCAGCCAGCGTACGCTGGCAACATGAACAGAGGCCGAGTGGCGTATCCAATACGCACGCTCGTCCCGACCGGTTCGATGTCGGTTTGGGTCGATCGTTTCCGTGATGAAATTCTGTATCCAAACCGGCGTACCGTCCTCATCCAGACAGTTTCCAGACGGCTTTCTCGCCCTGAGCAATACCCGCATGTCTCACGCAACTGATTCAAGTGCTCTACCCGTCCCAAGTTCCGTCGCCATCCTCGGTCCCGGACAAATGGGACTCGTAGCCGCGGCTGTCCTGCATGATCGATGCTCGACCACGCTCTGGGGCCACGACCGCAAGGAGATCGACGACCTCGCGCAAAGTCGGCGCACGCCTCGCCTCCCAGAGTTTCACTTGTCCGAGAGTGTCCACTGCATCCGTAAGGACGCCGACCTCGCAACCGCAGACTTCATCGTCTCTGCGATCCCCGTCCAATTTATGCGAAGCGTCTGGACCCGCATCGCTCCGCACGTGCGCGAAGGCGTGCCCGTGATCTCTGTCGCCAAGGGCATCGAGAACAACACACTCCTTCGTCCGACACAAATCATCGCCGACACACTCCGCAAATCAGGCAAAGACAACCCCGACGCCAAGCCGCGCCCCATCGGCACACTCTCCGGACCCACAATCGCGACTGAACTGGCCAAGTGTCTCCCCGCCGCAATGATCGCCGCGAGCGACGACCCACGCCTCGCAACGCTGACGCAAAAACTCTTCGCAACAAGTTGGCTGCGCATCTACACACACCCTGATGTGCTCGGAGTTGAACTCGCAGGCGCAGTCAAGAACATCATCGCCATCGCCGCCGGCATCTGCGACGGATTGCAAGCAGGCAACAACGCCAAGAGCGCACTGCTCGCGCGAGGTCTCGCCGAAATCGTGCGATTGGGCACAGCAATGGGCGCAAGCCAACAAACATTCTTTGGCATCGCAGGAGTGGGGGACTTGGCGACCACATGCTTCAGCCCCGAAGGCCGCAACCGCAGTTGTGGCGAAGCCCTGGGCAAAGGCCGCAAACTCGCCGAGTACCTCGCCAGCACGCCGCACGTCGTCGAAGGCGTTGAAACCACGCGAGGCGTCATGGAACTCGCGAAAAAGTATCGCGTCGAACTCCCCATCGTCGCCGCCGTCCACGGCGTGCTCTTCGACAGCGTCGATCCGATCGAAGCCATCGGAACACTGATGAGCCGCGAGCAAAAAGCCGAGCGAGTGGGCTAGCAAAACGATGAATCGACAAAACGATAAAGCGATGAATCGTCGCAGCTATTTATCGGTTCATCGCTTCATCGTTTTATCGCTTCCATTCTTCCCTACAATCCCCCATGCCCCGTCGCAGTCCGACAATCGACACCGTCATGGTCGCCGAGCGCGCCGCCTCCTTCACCAAGCGCTCCATCAAGACTTCAACCAAGCGTGAACTGCTCACCCTCGCCCTCTCGATGCTCGACTTGACGACGCTCGAAGGCAAAGACAGCCCCGAAAAAGTCCGCGCCCTCTGCCACAAAGCCCTCCGCCCCTTCGAACGCGACGAACAAGTGCTTGGCACACGCCTCCCCTCCTGCGGCGCAGTCTGCGTCTACCCCAGCCTCGTCCCGACGTGCGCCCAAGTCCTACGAGCCCCACGCGCCAGCGTGGGCGACCACCAAAAAGTCAACATCGCCAGCGTCGCGACAGGATTCCCTTCGGGCCAATACCCCCTCGCCATCCGCCTCCAAGACGTCCGCGACGCCGTCGCCGCTGGCGCCGACGAAATCGATATGGTCATTGCCCGAGGCTCCTTCCTCGCCGGCAAGTACGACGAAGTCGCCGAAGAAATCCGCGAAGTCAAACGCGCCTGTCAACGCCCCGACGGCTCCTACGCCCACCTCAAAGTCATCCTCGAAACGGGCGAACTCGAAACCCTCGACAATGTCCGCCTCGCCGGCGACATCGCCATCGAAGCAATGGATGACGTGGTAGGTACATTGGCGGTCCCCGCTGATGAATCCCCCAACATCGACTTCATCAAAACCAGCACTGGCAAAGTCCAACCCGCCGCGACCATGCCCGTCACGCTCGTCATGCTCGAAGCGATCAAAGACTGGTACCTCAAAACCGGCAAACTCGTCGGCATGAAACCCGCCGGCGGCATCCGCTCCGCCAAACAAGCCGTGCACTACTTAGTCATGGTCCACGAAGTCATGGGCCCCCTCCACGCCGGCCCCAACGGCTCCAACCCCTGGCTGACACCACACTACTTCCGCTTCGGCGCAAGCACACTGTGCAACGACATCCTGCGACAATTGGTGCGGCTGAAGACAGGGAAGTATGTGGCGGGGTATGACTTTGCGGAGGCGTAAATGCAATTACGCACACATCTGCTGACTGCCCTTTCATGCTTGCTCTTTGGCGTTTTGGTGACGGTGATAGTGAGTTGGGCGATTCCGATCAGAAACTATTACGGAAAGTTATTCTTTGCTTCCAGCGCAGAAGCGTTGCCCAATGAATGGCCGATTGATGTGCCATCCAACTGGCCTTCAGCTCCAAACGATGCAAGCATGACATCGCGTTGGGGATTCGAACTGCGTTACTACGAATGGACTTCTTACGGCACCGGAACATTCGATCCTAGTACTCCTGAGAAGCGCCGCCAGTATGCAATTCTAATTCGCCGCGCAGGTTGGCCGTTTCGCGCGATGGCGAGCGTCGAAAAGCACGAGTCGGACTTCATCGCTGCAATAGATTCTTCGTCTTGGACATGGACGGTGCCGGGCTTTCGAAACAGAAGACTAGAGAAACTTCAATTACCCTTCAAGCCACTGTTCCCTGGATTCGCGTTGAACGTGTTGATAATCGCAGGTATTCCCTTCGTAGCAGTATGCATGCTCAAGAAAAGGAGATTCACCAGACTTGCACGCACGAGATGTTGTATGAAGTGTGCTTATCCAGTTGGTCAACTCCCAACTTGCCCCGAATGCGGCACACCCACCCAACTTCCCTAACATTCCCGCATGTCCACAGACCACCCCGCCGCCGAAGCCACCCTCTCCCGCAACGGCTCCGCTTCGCACGACACGACCTCACCACGCACCTCGCACACCGACGCGCCAAAGCAACCCACAATCCAATACGCCCCCGCGCCCGAGTCAGTGAAGGTTGACATCGCCGACCGCTACGGCCACTACATCAATGGCGAGTTCATTCAACCGCGCGACAAGTCCGCGTTCTTCGCAACGCTGAACCCCGCCACCGAAGCCACACTCTCCCTCATCGCCCAAGGCTCCGAAAAAGACGTCGACACCGCCGTCGCCGCCGCCCGCAAAGCACTCCCAAAGTGGCAGGCACTGCCCGCAACCGAACGCGCCAAGTTCCTCTTCCGCATCGCCCGCCGAATCCAGGAACGCGCCCGCGAACTCGCCGTCCTCGAAACCATGGACAGCGGCAAGCCCATCAAAGAATCCCGCGACGTCGACATCCCCCTCGTCGCCGCGCACTTCTTCTATCACGCCGGCTGGGCCGACAAACTTGAGTACGTGAGCATGGGTACCCCGGCTTTCCAAGCCGGACGATCATCCAGTGATTCCCGATCAAACACTCGGCTCGGAGAGCCGAGGTACCCGCAGCCCGTCGGCGTTTGCGGCCAAATCATCCCTTGGAACTTCCCGCTCCTCATGTGCGCATGGAAACTCGCACCCGCCCTCGCCTGCGGCAACACCATCGTCCTCAAACCCGCCGAAACCACATCGCTCACCGCCCTCCGCCTCGCCGAAATCTTCCATGAAGTCGGTCTCCCCGAAGGCGTCGTCAATATCGTGACAGGCGACGGCAAGACAGGCGCGGCAATCGTCAACCACCCCGGCATCGACAAAATCGCCTTCACTGGCAGCACCGACGTCGGCAAGAAAATCGCCAAAGCCCTCGCCAACACCAAAAAGAAACTCACGCTCGAACTAGGCGGCAAGTCCCCGCACATCATCTTCGACGACGCAAGCATCGACCAAGCCGTCGAAGGCATCATCCAAGGCATCTACTTCAACCAAGGCGAAGTCTGCTGCGCGGGTTCACGCCTGCTCGTGCAGGAATCAATTCTCGAAGAAGTCAAAAAGAAACTCGAACTCCGCATGGCCAGCCTCCGCGTCGGCGACCCAATGGACAAAAACACCGACGTCGGTGCAATCAACAGCAAATCCCAACTCGACCGCATCAACTACTACCTTGCGGAAGGCCAGAAGGAAGGCGCACAACTCTGTTCACCCACGAAGTCACAGTTGCCATCAAAGGGATATTGGTGCAAACCCTGTTTCTTCTATGACGTCCAACCCTCGCACATCGTCGCCCGCGAAGAAATCTTCGGCCCCGTCCTCGCACTCATGAGTTTCCGCACCGTCGACGAAGCCATCACCAAAGCAAACAACACTCCCTACGGCCTCGCCGCCGGCATCTGGACCAGCAAAGGCAGCAAAATGTTCGAGGTCGCCGGCAAACTCAAAGCCGGCGTCGTCTGGTGCAACACCTACAACCGCTTCGACCCCACCTCGCCCTTCGGCGGCTACAAAGAAAGCGGGTTTGGCCGCGAAGGCGGCATGCAGGGCTTGGGGGCGTACTTGAAATAAGGAATGTCACCACAAAGACACAAAGAGCACAAAGAAATGCAGAGACAGAGATGAGTGTGCAAGTGGAAAATCGCGATGACATTCTCAAACGTGCCGATGCATTGTCGTACGACGCAATCGGCGCGGCAATCGAAGTTCATAGACAGTTGGGTCCGGGACTACTTGAGTCTGCGTATCAAGCGTGCTTGGCGTTTGAGTTGCAATCCAGGAATGTTCCGTTCGAACGCGAAGTTGCTTTGCCGTTGACATATCGTGGCAACACACTCGACTGCGGATA
Organism: Phycisphaerales bacterium; assembly: GCA_046350435.1. Classification (GTDB taxonomy): domain Bacteria; phylum Planctomycetota; class Phycisphaerae; order Phycisphaerales; family UBA1924; genus BJHL01. The sequence goes on along the minus strand of JAXMAK010000003.1, from coordinate 455,913 downwards.
TCGAATGGACTTTGTCGTTGGTGGTTTGCTGGTGCTTGAAATCAAGGCAATAGAAGCCGTGCTGCCTATTCATGAAGCCCAACTGCTGACATATCTGCGTCTAGCCAAGAAACCAATCGGTTTGATTCTCAACTTTCATTGTGCCACACTTAAAGACCATATCTACCGCAGAATTCTCTGACCACTCATGACCACCTAAACAAGCAACTTCTGTTTTTCTTGTCGACCTTCTTTGTTTTCTTTGTGCTCTTCGTGTCTTTGTGGTGATAATTCGTACTCCAAAGGACCCCCATGACCCGCATCCAAGTCACCAAAACCTACAAACTCTTCATCAACGGTGCCTTCCCCCGCACCGAATCAGGCCGCTCTTGGCCCATCACAACTCCATCAGGCGAGACGTACGCCCACCTTTGCCTCGCCTCCCGCAAAGACCTCCGCGACGCCGTCGAAGCCGCCCGCGCCGCGCAGCCCAAGTGGCAAGCCGCCACCGCCTACAACCGCGGCCAAATCTTGTACCGCATGGCCGAAATGATGGAAGGCAAACGCGACGAACTCGCCGAAGCGATCGCCTTCAACGAACCCCCCGCGCGAGCGGGGGCGAAGAACAAAAAATCGCCCGCTATCCGCCGCACTTCGTCTCTCCGTCTCTCCATCTCTTCGTCTCTTTCCCCCTCCGCCGAGGTCTGCGCCGCCATCGACCGCCTCGTCTACTACGCCGGCTGGTGCGACAAATTCGCCCAAGTCGTCGGCTGCAACAACCCCGTCGCAGGCCCGTACTACAACTTCACGGTCCCCGAACCCACCGGAGTCGTCGCCATCCTCGCGCCCGATGAAGCCCCGCTGCTGGGCCTCATCTCCCTCCTCGCTCCCGCGCTCGTTCCGGGCAACGCCACAATCGTCGTCGCCAGCAACAAAAATCCCGTTCCGGCCGCAGTGTTGGGCGAAGTCTTCGCCACAAGCGATCTCCCCGCCGGCATCGTGAACATCCTGACCGCGAAGCGCGACGAACTGATGCCACACCTCGCCCCACACCGCGACATCGACGCCATTACCGCCGCTAGCCTGAACACAACCGAGTCCCAACAACTCCGCGAAGGCGTCGCAGAAAACCTCAAGCGCGTCTGCATCGCCGACGACACCCTCAAGTCGCGCGAAGTCGCATGGCAAGACGAACGCGCCCAAGGCCTCGAGTGGATCAAACCCACGCTCGAATTCAAAACTATCTGGCATCCGGCGCTCGCGTGACACTTGGAGCGCGATCAACTGCAGGTTTGGTGGCTCATAACAAGGTGTACCAGATGCAATACGGAGAATCCGGCCAGACGGGCATGGGGAGACGTTGCTGTGCGTTGAGGTCCGTTGCTGGATTGTCAATATTGCGTCAAGTTCCGTTGACAAGTCGTTGGCGTTCGATCACAATCATGTGATGTTCAGGGCAGTTTTGTCTTACTTCATCGCGTTGCCTTCCTTGGCTGCCGTGACTGGCACATCTGCGTTCTTGCAGGCGCCTGCGCCACCCGGATTCAATTGGAATGGAGCCTCGTCTTACTTTTCGCCGGGTGAGACGATTCGGCGTGACTTCGCTGAAGGCGTATTGCTGAGTAGCGAATCGACAGTGTCTTCCCTGCGTTTCTGGGGTCGAAACATAGGATCGTTCCCCGTTGCGTCAACGCAATTCCGAATCAGCGTGTGGCGCAGCGACGGATTGTCGTCGAACGGCATTTCCGGATCGCCCGGCACGCTGCACTTCGAGGAAATCGTTTCGATTTCCGATCCGCGAATGGAAGTGTTTCTGTATCCAGGTCCGTTGCAAGGAAGCGACCGTTACGAAATCAACTTCGGCTCCGCGTTCACGATGAACGCAAACGAGCGATATTGGATCGCAATCGCCGGGAGTACAGAGCCGAATCAGGACTTCAGGTGGGGTTGGGCGGACGCGCCGATCGGGAGCGGATATACATCAGTGCGCAACGTTTTCTCCATCGACAGTTGGTTCACGTTTGAGCCCACTCCGTTCTCGACAGGCGGACGAGCATTTGAGGTCTTTGTAGTGCCGACGCCAAACGCCACTGCGATTGTTGGAATAGGCCTGGTGACAACTGCATTCAGGCGACGTCGAGTTACTTCGTAACGTCGTGCGCTCTGCCTACTTCAAACGCCCGAATTACGAAGTGTGCGCAGGCGCAGAACAACCCAATGATCACGACGGTGAGCACAGTCGCCGCCAGCCACATGAGCCACGACGCTCCGCCGCGAAGCGACGACCGCATCATGTACGCGCCCGCAGCGCACGCCAGCAAAGGCACGCCCGCAAGCAGCGCTCGCACCAGGTAATGCCCGCTACGACGATTGCGTGACAACACCAGCCACGCCCCAATCGCTCCGAATACAACTGCAACTCCCACCCTGCCATACAACAGCGCGTTGAGCGACAAAGTCTTCCCCGACTTCATCGTCATGCCCCCGTCAAAGTTCCCGCGGTGCACGCTGATCCACCCCAGCACCCCGCCAACCAAAATCGTCCCCGCACAACAAGCCAAGGCCATCCCCGGCCCTTCGCGAAAGAGCCCGCGCCCAAACAAAATCGCAAATCCCGCCCCAAGCGCAACGCACATCTCCATCCCCAGAAAAATCCAGTACGCCTGCGATGCCTGAAACGTCATCGCGGCTGCGGCCAGACTGGAGAGCCCAAGGGAGATCCCCAGCACCTGAACCACCAACTGCACCAAGCGAGGCACAGGCCACGCGGCGGGGGCAGGGGCTGGAGTGGGGGTTGCGTGGTCAGCAACTGAAACAGGGGCCATCCCGACTTGGCTGCTTGCTGAGGTCATGTAATGGCATGGTATCGGTCCGCAGGTTGCGACTACTCAGGGCTGAAACCGTCCGAGTTGTTCATAAATATCACAACAAAAACCGAAAATGTTGTATCGGACGTAAAGCCTCCCCTTCGCGAGCCCCGATACTGGATGTGAGAGGGCAGGTTGGCTTTGCCGCTTGCTCTTATGAAGGAGTCACGGATGACACCGAATCGTTCTGACAGTGTGACGCCGATCGAAGCAGCCGCGAAGGCGTTGTACGCCCGGGTCTTGAGCCAATGGGCGATAGACCTGATGATGCTTCGGCGCGACGGGCTGGACGTGCCCAGCGCCCGGCTTGGTGACAACATGCTCGCGCAGCCAGCGTGGAGCGGCGCGTACGTCGGGCATGGCGAATCCATGCGCTGGACGGCGAAGGACAATCGCGAAAATCTGCGGTGGACACCAGTTGCGAAGATCCGCAAAGCCGCGTGACGCGCGGAGCCAGCGTTATTCACCAGCACGATTCACTGTCGGGCGAGCCACGAGGCGGCCTGACCGCAGTCAAGGACGACACTCATGAGCGGCATCACTTCAGGAACCGGCATCTTCAGCGGCATCGACTCAGCCTCGATCATCGACAAACTGATCGAAGTTGAATCGCGCCCCAAGCAGCTCGCAGCTGCCCGCATCGTCTCGCTGCAGCAGCAGCGTGCGGCGTTCCTGGACATCAACTCACGCATCAATTCGCTCAAAAATGCGGCAGCGAAGTTCCGCCTCGACAAAATCTTCGACAAGAAGACAGCAACAAGCAGCAACGAGAACGTGCTGACCGCAACGACCTCTCTTGGCGCTGCCAATGGCTCATACACATTCCGCGTTGATCGCTTGGTCACAACACAGCAAGACCTCTCTCGCGGTTTCGCAGATCGCGCAAGCACAGGCCTAGGCCTCAGCACGATGTCGTTCGAATCAGCGAAAGCCCGCCTCGATTCTAACGTAGCGTTGTCAGACTTGAACGGCGGCGCCGGCGTTTCACGAGGTCGCATTGTGATCACGGATGCGGCGGGTGGATCGGCAACGGTCGATTTGTCGCGTGCAGTCACCGTCGAGGATGTTCTCAACGCAATCAATGGCAACGGCACTGCGCAGGTCACGGCAAGCGTGAAGAACGGCTCGTTCGTGATTCGCGACAACACAACAGGAACCGGCACCGTCACAATCGCCGACGCATCAGGCTCAACGACCGCAACCAGTCTTGGCTTGGCCGGCGTCGCGCCAAGCGGAAAAGTGGTCACAGGCAACAGCGTTTACGGGCTGAATGTGAATACGTCGCTCGCGTCGCTCAACGACGGCAACGGCGTCTTCATCAAAGGCAACACGAACAGCACGACGTTCGCCAGTTTCACAATGAACGTGAACGGCACGAACGTCAACATCAACCTCGCGGACGTGTACGAACTGCAATCAGGTCAGACAACTCCGACGAAAACCAAGTCCGCTGTCTCGACAGTGGGGGGTGCAATCACTCGCATCAACGAGGCTCTCTCCGCGGCCGGATTCAGCGACGTAACCGCGTCGGTTGACGCGACGAACGGTCGATTGCAGATCAACGCAGGCACTCGCAGCGTGACAATCGCTGAAGTCTCAGGCGGCACAACCGCAAAAGACCTAGGTTTGTCCGCGACAGCGCAGACAGGCACAATCGCCGGTCGTCGCGTGCTCGCAGGCATGAATTCCGTGCTGGCGACAAGCCTCAACGGCGGCGCAGGCGTGACGGGCAACGGTTCGATCAACTTCACGCTGCATGACGGTTCGGCGTTCAGCACGACACTCGATACGACGGCTTCTCTATCAGACATGCTCGCAGCGATCGAAGCCTCGAGCGGCACGCTGGCTGGTGGCGGTGCAAAGGTGTCGGCGAAACTCGATACCAAGGGCACGGGCATCATCATCACCGACAACACGACGGGCAGCAACAACCTGGTGATCGTCGGCCAGGACGGCGCAGACACCGCCGCGAGCCTTGGTATCAGCACGGGGCAGCAAGGCATCGCCGCAAACACCAAGTCCAGCGGCAATCTTCAGAAGCAGTACATCAGCACCAGCACCCTGCTCGAAAAGTTGAACAATGGCAAAGGCATCGGCACCGGCACCTTCCGCATCCGCGACAGCAGCGGTGCCGTCGCGACGATCGACATCGGCAGCGACTCAAAGACCATTGGTGACGTCATCAACGAGATCAACGCCGCGATCAGCACGAACGAAGGCGGCACAGGCACTGCACTCACAACGCGTGCCCGCATCAATTCGACTGGCGATGGCATCGAGATATACGACACGGGCACCGCAACAGGCCGAATCAAGATCGAGGACGTGACCGGCACGGTGGGCAAGTCGCTCAACCTCGTTGCAACCGCCACAGGCACAGGTGTCGGCGCGGACAACAAAATCAACGGCACGTTCGAGCGTTCCGTGACATTCGCTGTCGGCGACACACTGGACGAAGTTGTTCGCAAGATCAACGACGCAGGCGTACCAGTCACGGCGGCGGTCATCAGCGACGGTGCAGGATCAACCCCCTTCCGCCTCGCCCTCACGAGCAAGTTCACAGGCCGCGACGGACGATTCATCGTCGATTCCGGCACCGTTGACCTCGGACTGACAAACCTCGCAAAGGGCGAAAACGCGCTGGCCTTCTTCGGTGCAGGCGACGTTGCGAACGCAATCGCAGTCACGAGTTCATCGAACACGATCGACAGCATCCTGCCCGGCATCAAGATCGACCTCAAGGGCACAAGCAGCGATCCTCTGCAACTAACTGTGTCCGAAGACAGCGAAACCCTGACCTCCACGATCAAAGAGTTCATCGATGCCTTCAACGTGACCATCGATCGCATCAACTTGCAGACCAAGTACGATAAAGACACGAACCGCAAAGCCGCGCTCCTGGGCGACGGCACGGTGATCGAGTTGAAGTCCACGCTCGCACGAATCATCCAGGCCCCAGCCCAAAATCTCTCCGGCCGATATCAGCGGCTGGCGGACGTGGGCATCAAGGTGGGCAAGGACAGCAAACTCGAGTTGGATGAAACCAAGTTCGCGAACGCGATGGCGACCGACCCGCAGGCCGTCGAGGACTTGTTCACCAACCGCACGCTGACAGAAAATCAGCAGACGGAAATCTCGCCCGGCGTCTTCGTCAACAACCCCAACTTCGGCAGCACCTTTACCTCGCTGGGCGCAATGGGCCAGATCGAGCAGCTCGCCGATCGCTACGTCAACTCAACATCAGGCCTGCTGACCGCCAAGAGCAACGGCTTGCAAACCCAGATCAACACGCAGAACACCCGCATCGCCGACATGGACGTCCGCCTCGAAAGCAAGCGCCTGCGTCTGCAGCGCCAGTTCGCGGCGATGGAATCAACGATCGGCAAATTGCAGTCGCAGGGGTCAGCGATCAGCGGCATCGGTCGGCGGTAATCGGATCGCGCAAGCAACGTCGGTGTAATACGTTGCGCAACACTCACGGCGAACTTTGCGCAGTCCTACACCGAAATGGGCGAAATCCGGGGATTTTACCCCAACCCCAACAGGTGCTTTCTCTAGAAAAACTCTTTGTTTGCACTTGTAAGGTCTACAACGCCGAAAGTGATTTTCCCGTTGGCCGATAGCAAATTTGATGACTCTACCAAACAACAACTCCGATTCACTTGCTGGCGGCAACCAGAAAGCCAAGACGGCAAGTGCATACTTGCGGACCCGCGTGATGACCGCGTCGCCCGAAGAACTCCGGCTCATGCTGCTGGAAGCCGCCGTCCGGTTTGCCCGTCAAGGCCGCGAAGGCATGACGACGAAGAATTACGAATTGACGTTCACCGGCATGTCCAGCGCTCGCGACATCGTCGTTGAGTTGCTGACGACGATCCGCGACGACGTCGCTCCAGAACTCGCGGCAAACGTGAAGGCGCTCTACGCATTCATGTACAAGGAACTGGTCGACGCGAGTATCAACAAGGATGTCGCGAAGTTGGACAAAGTGATCGAACTGCTCGAATACGAAGTCGAGACCTGGCGATTGCTCATGATCAAACTGGCAGACGAACGCCGTGCGGCACAAGGCGATGTGCCAACCGAAGCACCCAAGCAGCCCGTAACGCCAAGCACAGATGCGATTACCGCCGCATCAAGCAAGCTGAAGCGTTCACAGTTGGCCCTCGAAGGTTAAATTCGAAAGATAAAACTTCTGCAAAGCGCGACCTTCACGGTCGCGTTTTTTCATGAAGTGGAAACGCACGATCTCATAATGTGCCTGTCTAGAGCGTGGTTTTCCCTCAGTTCGTCGGATAACGGTGAGTTTTTCGAGAAGTGTGTCGCTACCATTTGCTGTGTTCGGCTTCTAAGCCGGACGTTGTTGTTCCTATTCACTGCTCCAAGCACGGCTGCATGCGCACTATCTCTCCACTCCAATTGATGTTGGCTTCGATGACGACCCTCACGCTCGCGATGGCGGGCTGCGTCACGGTCGGGCCTGATTACAAGCCCCCACAAACCAATATGCCCGCCGCGTTTGCCGGTCATGATGCATCGGGAGACGTCGTGACACTCAACGACCCGCTCGCCGAAGAAGCGGTCGCCCGCTGGTGGGATTCATTCAATGATCCGGTGCTGTCGGGCCTGATCGAGCGTGCCCTGAACGAAAACCTGGACTTGAAGTTGGCAGAAGAGCGGCTTAACGAGGCATACGCGCTTCGCGGCATCAGCAAGGCCCGTTGGTATCCAACGGTCGACGCAAACGGTTCGGCAAGTCGTTCACGCGGCAGCGACAACACCGGTCAACCATTCTCCATCAACAAAGATCAAACGCGTTTTTCAATCGGACTCGATGCAAGTTGGGAACTCGACTTCTTCGGCGGTATTCGCCGCGCAGTCGAAGCCAGCGAAGCCGACCTGCAAGCAGCTGAAGAAGACCGAAGGTTTGCACGAGTGTCGCTCGCTGCCGAAGTCGCGCAGGCGTATGTTGACCTGCGGCAGTTTCAGCAGCGCAAAGCGGTCGTCATGCGCAGCATCGCCGCGCAGCGTGAGACATTGGGATTGACGAAGTCACGCATGGACGCCGGACTCGCCAACGACTTGGAAGTGGCGCAAGCCGAAGGCTTACTCGCCACGCGTGAAAGCCAGCGACCCGCGCTGCTCTCTGGTGAGCGTGCCGCGATCTATCGCATCGCCGTTTTGCTGGGCAAGAATCCCGCGCTGCTGATTGCAGAACTGGAAACCGCAAACACCGACGAAGCCAACGCGGCGTCCTCAGAATCCGCGCCCGTTCCAACATCAACCGCAGCGATCGCGACCGGCTTGCCCAGCGACTTGCTACGTCGTCGGCCTGACATTCGCCGCGCAGAACGCCAGATCGCTGCTGCTTCAGCGAGAGTCGGCGTCGCGACAGCGGACCTCTTCCCGCGATTCAGTCTCACAGGTTCATTCGGATTAGAGAGCGAGCACACAGACCAGTTGCTCGACATGAGCAGCCGAACCTGGAGTTTCGGCCCATCAGTTCGGTGGAACATCTTTGATGCCGGCAAACTTCGTCGCACAGTTGATGCCGCGAACTCACGCGAGCGCCAGGCCCTCATCCAATACGAGCGAACCGTGTTGGTCGCACTCGAAGACGTCGAACGCGCGCTCGTGCAAGTGAAGAACGAACAAATTCGCAACGCCTCGCTCCGCCGCGCCGTTGAAGCCAACACTCGAGCGGTGAAAATCGCCCAAGAACGATACCGCGCAGGCGTATCTGAGTTCCTCAATGTCCTCGAGTCGCAGCGACAGCAATACGACAGCGAAGATCAACTCGTGCAGAGCGACGCAGAGTTCGCCCGCAGCGTGATCGCGCTCTACCGCGCATTAGGCGGCGGTTGGCGGGCCAACGACTAGTACCGAGCGTATTGAAACAGAGTCGTGCCACCGACTGCGGCTTTGCGCGGTCGGTGTTCGTTGTACTGATTCATACGCTTTTGTATCAGCACCGACCCGCTTCTCCAGTCGGTGGCACTATAGAGATTTGATCGGTGACTACTGCGATCCCCCCGGCCCAATATCACCCGCAGTAAAGTCCGCCGCGCTCATGGTGTACATCGACACCAGCCAATCGCCCTTCGGATTCTTCACAACATACGGATCAACCTTGAACTTGCCAATCACGACGCCAGTCGTCGCAAAGCGCGAATCACCCGTCACAACTTTCGTGAGTTTCGCCTCAACAGCGTCGTACGGCGTCGGCGGCACGCCAATGCAGCACCCATCCCATTGGTTGAGCATGCTCAGCAACTCCGTCGGCTTCTGCATCATGAGCGGAAAAGCAACATAGCCATCGAGCCGAACGAACTTTTCATTCAGAAACGCGATGCGGCCAGGAATTTTCTTGAGGCCTGCGGCGGGCTCAAAAGTGTCTTTGCATGAGAGAAGCAATTCCCACGGCACGCGATAAGGATCACCCTTCGTTCCATCACCCTTGATCGTGAAACGATCATCAAGCGTCGTCGATCCATCCGCGTTCTTCGTGATCTTCACAGGCCGCACGTCATACTCGCCGATCTTCGTCGGGACGCCCTCGGTCGATGCCCCAGGCGTGTCCTTAGGTTCCTCACGCGGCTTGGCCGGCGCTGGCGGCGCAGAGATTTGCGTCGCCTGCCCCGTGTGCTTCTGATTCGAAATCGTCGTACCAGCGATCGGCGGTTCTCGCACCGCCTGAGGCTGCGAAGGCGGCTGAGCCTTTGCAGTTTGCTCAACAGGCTTCGCCTCGACTTTCGGTTCAGGCTTCACTTCTGGTGCCGGCGTTGGTGTCGTCTGCACCGGCGGTTTCACAGGCGCGGCTGCCAATTCAGTGTCCGACTTCGCCGCTTGCGCTTTCTGCAGTTGCTTTTCCGCTTCCTGCGCCGCAGCGACAGCCGCGCTGTGCTGCCGCTGTGCGCGTGTGTAATTCCACCCCGCCGCGGCAGCGGCTCCGACGACAAGGAGAATGATGATGGACCAGAAGATTCGCATGATGCGAATTGTAGTGGAGACTCGCGAGGTGGGCCGGACGGTGTGACAATCGCTCACCACAGAGACACAGAGTCACAGAGAAAGAATGAGAAAAGTCTTGGACAAACGTCCATCACTCTCCCTTCCTTCTCTCTTCCGCTCCCTGTGGCTCTGTGCCTCTGTGATAAGCAAATCTCCACTTGCAGCCGATTGTGCCTTGAGTTGCTCGCCAACCAATACCGCTCACCATTGCCGCGAATTCCTCCACGATTCAAGAGCCGTCACCAAACAACACCGGCGGCTGTTCAAGTTTCGGCTCTTCCGTCCGAGCCGGAAGTTGTCGAGTCAACTTCGCTTGAAGGGTCTGATCAGTCGCGAGCGAACGCGGCAGCGCATCAACGCTTTTCAACTCCGGAATGTTGTTCTTGCCCCGAACGTCGCTCGCTTCAAACTTCCGCAGCGTCGGCAGCAATCGCGTTTCATAACTCCCGACAAAGTCGTTATACACCTTGGTCGCCTGTTCAAGATTCTTGCCCACACCTGCGATGTGCGTGACCGCAGTCGCAAATCGGTCATGGAACTCTCTGCCCAACGAGCGAAGTTCTTCCGCGGCTTTCGCCAGCGTTTCTTCGCGGTATCCCACAGCGACAGCCCGAAGTAAACCAATCAGCGTCGCGGGGCTCGCAAGCATCACCCGCCGCGACCACGCGGCTTCCATGAGGTCGGGCTGACGCGCAAGCGCGGCGTCAAGAAATTGATCGCCCGGCACAAACATGACAACAAAGTCAGGCGAGCCTTCGAAGTTCTTCCAGTACTCCTTCTTGCCCAAGTCGGTTGACTGCTGCGCGACGTGCTGCGAGAACTTTGTGAGGTGTTGCTCGGCGACATCCGCACTCGGTGCGTTGATGGCATCGAGGTAACTTTGAATGTTGGTTTTCGCATCGACAACAACGCACCGCCCGCTGGGCAGTTTGACAACCATGTCGGGCCGTTGCCGCGAGCCGTCGTTGGCTTCGATCGTCGCTTGCGTCGCGAAGTCGCAGTACTCGACCATGCCCGCGAGTTCCGCGACGCGGCGGAGTTGCATTTCGCCGTAGCGACCTCGAACATCCGGCTTGCGGAGTGCCTCTCCAAGCCGCTTCGTTTCATCGCTAAGACGCGTGCTCGCCTCACGCATCATTTTCACTTGCTCTTCAAGCGTGGCTTGCGTCGTGGCGCGATTCTTGTCGAGTTCAGCAAGGCGTGACTGTGTTTTTTCAAGCGTTTCGCTGATGGGTTTGAGAATGTTGTCGATCGCGGTCTTGCGTTGCTCCAGTTCGCTCGCCGCCTTCTGATTCTGTGTCGTCAGCGCCTGCGTCGCGTACGCGGTGAATTGCTGGCTCGTGTCTTTGAGTGCGTCCGCGGCGAGCGACTTGAACTGCTCCTTCATCGCCGCGAGTTGCTGTTCTGCTTGTAGCTTCATCGCGGCAAGGCTTTGCTGAGCATGTTCCTTCGTCGCGTTCTCTCGCCTCAGACTCGCTTCTCGATCAGCCGCCGCGAGCTCTTGAACGCGGCGAATCTCAGCATCGCGCGACAGCGAAAGCGTTTCAAGATCAGCCTTGAGTTTGATGATGTCGTTTTCGCGTTGATTGGATTCGTGAAGCAGTGCGTCGATCCGAGCAAGAGCCTGGCGTTCCTTGGATTGGAGATCAAGAGCCGTTTTCTCTGCGTGATCGAGCGATGTCTGCAACACTGCGGAACGCGAGTGCGCTTTCGTGAGTTGCATGAACACCCACGCAGCGAACGCGAACGCGGCGATTGCGAGAATGAGCAGAATGATGTGGAGCGAGTCCATCAACAACGGTAGCGGACAAAGAAACATGCAGCCGAAAGCAGAAACCGGGTCGAGATGATGAGCGGATAATTGGGTGTGAAGTGTGCGAGTTGTGAATATGACTTAGCGGGACTCGCGGACGGCATGAGGTGTCCGGAGTGTGGCTGCGTTCAAGCGATCACCCGGGTAAGGACTGAACTCTCTCACTTCGTGCTCGGCAGAATCCTTCTGTACCTCATGCTGACGGCATTCCTCACACCCATGTGGCCCATCGCGTGCGTCAGAGGCACGTATAACATGCAATTGTTCCACGAATTGTTTGGCGGAGGATTGCTCGTCGCGTGTGCTTGCATGTTCGTCGTGTTTGTACTCTCGATCTATGCGGCAGTCGCAAAGCATCCGGTCGCATCGACCGTTGGCTTTAAGTGGCTGCTGGGAATCTCAGGTGGGACATTTATGCTCGGGGTCCTCGTGTTCGGTCGCTAACGCAATGTTTGCACGATGAAGCCATTCGAAAATCCCACCTCCAAAAAGTCAACTCACTTTCCGCGACAAAATCAGCCCGACCACACAAGTGCGCACGAGTATGGTCACTCTCTCAACGTCCAAGAAAACCACCACGATTCGCAAGCCGTTGCCAGCTAGCACGCACTCACCAACCAGCGTCGTGCGCACAACGTCGGTTCCGCCAGATCGCTGTGCGCAATGTTGTGTCGAAGAAAATGCGTGTAATCACGCACTAACTTCGTCACAAAAACACTGAATGTGCTCCGCTCACTTCGTCACTTCATCCACAAACATCGCATGCGCTCGGCAGCCCAGTCGGAAGCAATCCAACTCAAACTTTTCATTCGGCGAATGCACGCGATCGTCATCGAGGCCGAAGCCCATGAAGATCGTGTCGATGCCCAGAATGTCCTTGAGCATCCCGGCGACAGGAATCGAGCCGCCTGACTTGATGAGGTCGGGCGACTTGCCACTCGCACGCTTCAACGCGTGCGTTGCTGCGGCGAGGTGTGGCGAGTTGATCGGGACGGTGACGCCGAAACCACCGTGGAGGTCAGTCAGTTCCCAGCGGCAGCCGGGCGGCGTGTGCTTCTTGCACCAGTTGAAGAATTGCTTCGTGACTTTGTGCGGGTTCTGATTTGCGACGAGGCGGAAAGAAACTTTCGCGCTTGCGTGCGCGGGGATCACTGTCTTCGCGCCTTCGCCGATGTAGCCACCCCAGATGCCGTTGATTTCGGCGGTGGGACGACCCCATTCGCGTTCCATCGCGGTAAAACCTGCTTCGCCAATATCAGCGGCGGAACCCAAGCCGATTTTCTTCAGCGCGGCTTTGGAGTTGAACTTGAGTTTCTTCCAGTTGTCGCGTTCTTTCTTGGTCAGCGGCACAACGTTGTTGTAAAAGCCCGGAATCGTCACGCGGCGCTTTTTGTCGTGGAGTTGTGCGAGCACTCGCGCGAGTTCAGTGATTGGGTTGGGGCAGCGGCCGCCCCAGAGTCCACTGTGCAAATCTTGATTCGCGGCGTGGAGTGTGATTTGTACATATGCGATGCCGCGAACGCCGTAGGTGATGGCGGGTTTGGTGCGGCCCAGCATGCCCGTGTCGGAAATCAGGCAGACATCGCATTCGCTCAGTTGCTTTTTGTAGTCCTTCACAAACTGCGCGAGGTTGGCGCTGCCGCTTTCTTCTTCGCCTTCGATGAGCAGCGTGAACTTCGCGCCGTTGGTCGGGTGACCACTCACTTGCTTCCAAGCGCGGCATGCTTCAAGGAAGGTCATGACCTGACCCTTGTCATCCACAGCGCCGCGAGCGACGACGCGCTCGCCGCCTTCTTCCCCTGGCTTGGGGCCGCGGAGCACTGGTTCGAACGGCGCGCTATCCCAGAGGTTCAGCGGGTCGGGCGGCTGAACGTCATAGTGACCATAGAAGAGAACGTGCGGGCCTTTGTAATTTGACGCGGCGTCGATGGTCGCGAGGACGACGGGGTGGCCTGTGCCTTTGCCGTCCGGACCGATCTTGCCCGTCTCGACGAGTTTGCACGAGAAGCCGAGGTCGGTGAACTGATCGGCGATCCACTGACCCGCGCGGCGCGTGTCGTTGTTGAACTTGGGGTCGGTCGAGACGCTGGGAATGCGGAGCCAATCCATCCAACGCTGGACAGAACCTGATTCGTTGGACTGGATGGTGTTGAGGACGGTGTGGGAGTGGTCGGTGGAAGGCATGAAAAAAGGTAGGGGGGAGAAGTGCGAAAGTGCGAGTGTGCGGGGGGTGCGAAAGTGTTTTTGCGGTTTGTGGGTGGTGGCCGATACTGTGGCGATATGGAAGCGAAGTCAGCAGTTCGTGTTTTGGTGCTTGGCGGCGGCCCCGATGCGGAGCGGGAGGTTTCGCTGGAGAGTTCGAAGTCGGTGGCAGCCGCGCTTGAGGTGGCGGGGTGTAAGGTTCGGCGGGAGATTATTGATCGTGTGGATGCGAGTGCGCTGCGGGCGCTGGGGGGTGGGGGCGATGTGATTTTTCCGGTGTTGCATGGGCCTTGGGGTGAGGGTGGGCCTTTGCAGGATGAATTGGAAAAGTGCGGGAAGCCGTTTGTTGGTTGCAAGTCAGCGACGGCGCGGCTCGCGATGGACAAGATTGCGACGAAGATGGCGGCGGCGCGGGTTGGTGTGCCGACGTTGATTGCGGGCGTGCTCAATGCTCGTGATTCTGTGCCGCCCTTCGGATTGCCTTGCGTGATCAAACCAGTGCATGAGGGGAGCAGTGTGGGCGTTCATATTTGCCGGACAGTGGAGCAGTGGGAGAAGGGCTTGCAGGCTGTTGACGCTGATCGTGTGAAGTATCCGCATCGGGTGTACATGGTCGAGCGTGCGGCGATTGGTGCGAGGGAGATGACGGTGGGCGTGCTGGATGGCGAGGCGTTGCCGATCGTGGAGATCAAGCCGAACCTCGCGCAGGGCGTTGAGTTTTATGACTACGAGGCGAAGTACAACCGCGATGACACGCAGTATGTAGTTGGCCCAAACCTGCCGGGCGATCTCACGAAGCGGATGCAGGAGTATGCGGTGCGGGTGGCGAAAGAGATTGGCGTGCGGCACTTAAGCCGAGTTGATTTTCTTGTGGATAAGGACGATCAGCCGTGGCTGCTTGAGGTCAACACGTTGCCCGGCTTTACGAGCCACTCGCTGTTTCCGATGGCGGCGAATGCGATTGGGTTGGATTTTCCGAAGTTGACGAAGAGGTTGGTGGAGTTGGCGATGAGGGATGGGAATTAGGCATTCGGCATTCGTGGTTCGGCATTCGTAGATTAGTGAAATAGTGAACTCATGGGTATTCGCCCACCCCAAACCCCTCCCAGAGGGAGGGGCTTACTGTGTTCGTGAAAGTTGGGTGACTGATTTCCGAATCATCCCGCGGAGGCATGTATGACGACGATGGAACGTGAAGCGATTGCTGCGGTATGTTTGTTTGCGGCTTGGGCTGATGGGACGCAGACGGATGTCGAGCGTGAGGCTATTCGGCGTGCGCTGGAAGAGATGGGGCCGATCAGCGATGCGGTGTTTCAGCGCGTTGCGATGAAGCGGACCACGATTGAAGAAGAGGCGTCTCGCATTCTTGAGCCGGCGAATCGCGATGCGGCGTTTGAGATGGCCGTGGGCGTGTGCAGTTCGGACGGTTCGACGACGAGCGCGGAGAAGACGTTCCTTCAGCGGCTCGCGATTATTTTGCAGATCAATGAAGACAAGGCTCGCGAGATGATCGCGAAGGCGGATGAGATGGTGGACTTGGCACAGCCAGGTCCGGCGGCTGCGACGACTCCGCCGCCGATTCCGAGTGCCGCGCCGGTTGTTGACTCAGTGGTGACGAAGCAGGTTGATGATGCGATCATGACGTACTCGGCGATTAATGCGGGGTTGGAGTTGCTGCCTCAGTCGCTGGCGACGTTTGGGATTGTGCCGCTGCAGGCGCGGATGGTGTACAAGGTCGGCAGTTTGTATGGATACAAGTTGGACAGCGGGCACATCAAGGAATTCATCGCGACGGTGGGGCTTGGTATGGGCGGGCAGTTTGTCGAGAGTTACGCGCGCAAGGCGCTGGGCGGGCTTGTCGGCAAGTTCCTTGGCAAGACGGCGGGCAAGATCGTGTCGAAGACGACTGGCCCCGTGATCACGTTTGCGACGACGTACGCGCTTGGGCAGGTGGCGAAGAGTTACTACTCGAGCGGACGAAAGCTCAGCATGAGTGCGTTGCAGCAGCAGTTCAGCAAGACGTTTGAAGATGCGAAGACGCTGTATGCTCAGAAGGAGCCGGAGATTCGTGCGCAGGCTTCGAAGATGGAGCCGAGCAAGTTGTTGAATTTGGTGAGGGGGGTGTAGGAAGGCACTGGGGGCTGGGCACTGGGCACTGGTGAAAAGCGGCATTCGGCATTCGTTGTTGCGACGCGTGGAGGTTGTGTGCGTTGCGAGAAAAGTTCTTTTCTGGAATTTTCTGAGCCTTGCGTAACGTGCTTGTTGTAAATTACTACAACTCGGCATGACATATCGCAATGAAACCGTTGTTCGTCCCGTGATTCATCCGGGCGCAAATAGTTTTTCAACTCGGCGCGACTTTTTGACTGCGGCGATGGCCGTGGGCGCGGCGGCTGGGCTTGCTGGGGTTATTCCTGCGGCGATGGCGATGAGGAAGCCTGTCGCGAATCTGCCTCAAAAGGGCTTGAAAGTGCTGATTCTTGGCGGCACTGGGTTCCTCGGGCCGGCGATTGTGGATGTGTGCAAGGCGCGCGGGCATAGCGTGACGTTGTTCAATCGCGGGAAGACTGAGAAGCGCATTGGTGTGATTGAAGATGTAGAGAAACTCAACGGCAATCGCGATCCGAACAAGCATGCGGAAGAGACTGATGAGACGACGCCCAAGGGCTTGTCGCAGATTGAAGACGCGATCAAGAATGGCGCGAAGTGGGACGCGGTGGTGGACACCAGTGGGTACGTACCGCGGATCGTGAAGGCTTCGGCGGAGGTTGTCGCGCCGGCGGCGGGGCAGTATGTGTTTATCTCGACGATTAGCGTGTACGCGCACAATGACCGAATCGATGAGGATGAGACGGGTGAGTTGGCGACGACGGATCAGCCTGAAAACGAAATCTACACGGCGCCGGGGATGTATGGGCCTTTGAAGGCGCTGTGCGAGCAGGCGGCGGAGAAGGCGATGCCTGGGAAGGTCGTGACTATTCGGCCTGGATTTATTGTCGGGCCTGGTGATCCGTCGGATCGGTTTACGTATTGGCCTGTGCGAGCGGCGGGGATGGGGTGTGTTGAAGGCGCGAAGTGGGGCGACAAGATGCTTGCGCCGGGTGCGCCGGAGGATCCGATTCAGTTCATTGACGTGCGCGACCTTGCGGAATTCACGGTGCAGTGCATCGAGCAGAAGCACATGGGGTTCTTCAACGCGACGGGGCCTGAGAAGCCCATGCCGGTTGGGGAGTTCATGTCGGCTTGTGTTGCCGCGGCGAAGGATGTGAAGAAGGTTGAGCCGAAACTGGAGTGGGTGTCGTGGGACTTCATCGACAAGTTGAATAATGAGAAGTACTCGACGAGCCCGATCGACACGACGATTGTGATTCCGCCGAGCGGGGAAGTTGCGGCGTTCCATCGCAGGAATGTGTCGAAGGCGGTGAAGGCGGGGCTGAAGTTCCGACCTGCGGTTGAGACGTGCAAGGACACGATTGTGTGGTGGTCAAAGGAAGTTGCGCGGCGGGATCGCGTTGGCAAGCAGATGGTGGAGGATGCGAAAAAGGCTGAGAAACCAGCACCGAATCTGCCGCCAGCGGAGAAATTGCGGGTTGGCATGACGCCTGAGCGCGAGGCGGAAGTGCTGAAGGCCTGGGACGAGCGGGCGAAGTGATTGGGTGATTCGCCGGTGAAAAATTGAAAAAAGTGACGGATGCGGGAATATCGCGCATCTTGGAAGAGACCCGGGTGATTGTGGCCCGGGCTCGTTTCTTATTTGGGTTGATGCAGTGATCGGGGTTCAATGCATCGTCTCTACATGTACGACTACTGCGGCTGTGGTTGGGAAGTTCGAGAATACTGCGACACGAGGAGTTCAACATGACTTGCGCACAGAAACAATCGGGTTGGTCGCTTTGGTTGCTGGTGGGTGTGGCGATGGCCGCGTGGTCGGTGTTTAGTGCGACGAATGCGGATGCGCAGATTGTGTCGCGCATGTCGCGGAGCGGCGGGCCTGCGGGGATGGTCATCAGCAAGCGCAGCGTGGATGAGTATGCTGACATGCTAGGGCTGACGGCTGAGCAGAAGGCGACGGTCAAGACGTTGCATGAGGGGTATCGCTCGGCGATGGACGCGGTGAGCGAGGAGTTTGACGCAAAGGAAGAAGCGCTTCAGGAGAAGGTTCGTGATACGGGCGATGCGACACCATTTCAGACTGAAATTCCGGCGTTGATGAAGGAACGCATGGAGAAGTCGCGCGGGCTCACGAAGCAGTTTCTGGATGACGTGAAGGCGACGTTGAGCACGGAGCAGGCGGACAAGTGGCCTGCGATTGAGCGGAAGCGTCGGCGTGAGACGGGGCTTTCGGGCGGGTTTTACAGCGGCGGGGATGTTGATCTGGTGTCGCTGGCGCGAACTGAAAAACTTGATATGAATGCTCCGGGCATGAAAGAGGCTCTGGAGGCGTATGAGACGGAGATGGATCAGAAACTCAAGGAGATTGAGAGCGAGCGGTCGGAACTTCGGAAGAAGGATAATGGGCAGGCGATCGCGATTGTGGTGACTGACGACGGAAGCGGTCCTCGTGGGAGCGCGGATGATCGGATCAAGAAGATCGCCGAGCAGTCGAAGATGCTGCGAGATATCAATGAACGGCATGTGCAGAAGATTGCTGCGTCGTTGCCTGAGGCGGAGCGAGCGAAGTTTGAAGCGGCGTTTGACCGCCGAGCGTTCCCGCGCATCTACAAGCCGGCGTATGCCAGCGACATGCTGGAGGCCGCGCACGGGATGGAGGATTTGACGGACGAGCAGAAGCAGAAGATCGCCGCGGCGAAGGAGCAGTATGAGTCGCAGATCAAGGCTCTCAACCGCACGTGGGAGGAATCGCAGCGGAACGCTGAGGACGTGTCGGGCATGGGCAACATGGGGTTGATGATGATGGGCTTTGGGGGCGGCGACAAGAACGATGATGTCAGCAAGGCACGCAAGGCGTTGAATGAGGCGAGGAAGGCGCGGAAGGACCTGGACAGCGCGACGGAGAAGAAACTGAAGGAAATTCTGACGCCTGATCAGAGGGATCGGCTGCCTGAAAAGCGCAAGGATGACGAGGGGGATGGGCCGGGCAACGTGCGGATTCAGATTGGCGGCGGTGGCGGGGCTCAGGATGACGAGGATTAAGGCTTGGCCCACTCTCCTGATTGTGTGGGGTCGATGGGATCGTGGTTCTTTCGTGGCGGGGGGCGGAAGTGGGTGTTGAGTAAGCGACGTAACCGAGTGAGTTGTGTTCCGTACAACTAGTGACTAGGGCTTTGACATGGCCGGGTTTTCCGGTTTCTTGTTGGAGTCTGGTAGGGTACTGTATTGGAAATGGACTGCGTCGTGGGTGTTTGCTCGCGTTGCAGGACTCTTCGGAGATGACTCATGCGGACGACGAACGGTAGTTGGAATCGGGTTCTTGGCGGCGTTGCTGGTTCGATCGCGACGGTGGTTGGTGGGCTGGGGACCGCCGGCCTTGTGATCGGGACGGTTGCGGCTTCGACAGTGGTTTCATGGGAAGCTCGTGCGCAGGGCGGCATGGCGCGCATGATGTCCGCGCAGATGAGCAGTTCGGGCATGGCGATCAGCCGTCGCAGCTTTGATGAATACTCCAAGCTGCTGGGCTTGACCGACGAGCAAAAAGAAACGGCGATGACGCTGTGGGAAGGGTACAAGGAAGCGCACAAGACGGCGACGGATGAAATGCAGGCCAAGATGGAAGGGCTGCAGGAGAAGGCTCGCGATACGGGCGATTGGTCTGTGTTCCAGAAGGACCTGCCCGACATGCAGAAGGATTACGCGGAGAAGGTCGAGAAGGCAGAGAAGTCGCTCGTTGAAGACGTTAAAGCAACTTTGACACCTGAGCAACTGGAGAAGTGGCCTGCGATCGAGCGTCACCGTCGGCGCGATACTTCGCTGCGGTTTGGGTTCTACAGCGGCACGGCTCTTGATTTGATTCGTATTGTGCAGCGGCAGGGGATCAATGCGAACAGCGATGAGTCCAAAGAAGTGCTCCAGCAATATGAAATGGAGCTGGATAACAAGCTCATGGGTTTGGTGAAGTGGGGCGAAGACATGCGCGCTGATGCTTTCAAGAAAGCTGGCGACATGAACGCTCAGATGGAGTTCATCAAGAAGGCTGGTGAGTATTCCAAGGAAGTTCGCGATGTGAATCGTCGCTATATGACGCGATTGGCCGCGACTCTTGATGAAGAATCAAAGGCGAAGTTCGAGGAAGAGTTTAACAAGCGTGCGTACCCCCGCATTTATAAGGACAGCCATACGCTCGAGATGATCAAGGCTGCTGAGGGCTTCAGTGATTTGAATGACACTCAGAAGGAAGCCGTGAAGACGATCGCGGAGCAGTACAAGCGAGAGGCGACTGCGGTGAATGCTACTTGGGCGAAGTCGCAGGATGATGCCGAAGAAAAGGCGGGTGGGTCGATGTCGCTGATGATGGCTCAATGGATGGGCGGCAGCGATGACGTGAAGAAGGCGCAGGAAGAACTGAAGAAGAAGCGCGAGGAGCGCAAGGAAGTGGATGACAAGTTCGCGAAGCGCTTGAAGGAAGCGTTGGGCAAGGAACAGACGGACCGTTTGCCCAGCAAGAAGCCGACGAATCAGGATCCGTGGGATATGGGCTTCTTTGTTGAGGAGGAAGGTGCGGACGACTAAGCCGATCTGGCGATGTGGTTGGTCGCACTCTCGCGGCCAACTCAGGCAATAGACGCACATTGTGAGCGTTGAGTGCGTAGTGTTGTTGGTCGGCGGCGCGTTGTTTCGCCGCCGATCAGACTATCACGAAGTCGGCCAACGTGTGAACACGTGAAGTTGGCTGACAAACCACCGACGATGCAGGACGATTGTTGGTTGCACCAAACAGGGCGAGGACTGTTGCATGACTCAAGCCAGCACGTCGACGACCAGCACGAATGGACATATGGCTGCGCA
Source organism: Phycisphaerales bacterium (assembly GCA_046350435.1). Lineage (GTDB taxonomy): Bacteria > Planctomycetota > Phycisphaerae > Phycisphaerales > UBA1924 > BJHL01. The sequence goes on along the minus strand of JAXMAK010000003.1, from coordinate 435,078 downwards.
TGAGTTGACCGTCGGCGACGGCGGTGGTCGTGGTGCGACCAAGGCAAGCAACATTCGAACGCTGGAGAAAGCGCCGGAAGTAGATGCGAGTGTTGCCGCGCTCTTGTCGGCTGAGCATGCAATTCGTCGGCGGGCGATTCCGTACGCGATGGAAGGTCGGCGTGTGTTGGTGGCGATGGCGGACACGAGCGACGTTGCGGCGGCGGATGAGATCAGTATTGCGATGGGCAAGCCCGTCACGCGTGTGGCTTGTCCGACGCAGATTTACACGGAATTGCTGAGAGCGGCGTATGGAACGACTGCGGCGCAGATGGCGGCGAGGCTATCTGGCGCGAGTGATGGCGATGAACTGGTAGCGAATCTTGAAGCGATTGAGGCGGATGATCTGCACCGGATGGCGGAGCAGCCTTCGCTCATCAACTTGGTCAACTTGTTGATATTGGAAGCGATTCGGGCTCGCGCGAGTGACGTGCATATCGAACCGTTTGAGAAGAAGTTGGCAGTGAAGTATCGCGTGGACGGATACTTGCTGGAGCAGCAGTCGCCCCCCAAGCAGTTGCAGGCGGCGATCACGAGCCGCATCAAGATCATGGCGGGGATGAACATTGCTGAGCGATTTGCGCCGCAGGATGGGCACATTTCGCTGCGGTTTGAAGGCCGCAAGATTGATATTCGCGTGAGCACGGTGCCGACGCTGTATGGCGAGAGCGTTGTGATGCGTATTTTGGACAAGGAAGCGGTGACGCTTGATCTTGCGACGCTGGGCATGCGGGTTGAAGATCGCGACAGCATGCAGAAGTTGATTGATCTGCCGCACGGGATGGTGCTGGTGACGGGACCGACCGGTAGCGGCAAGACGACGACGCTGTATGCGGCGCTGACGAAGTTGTACGACCCGAGCCTCAAGATCATCACGATTGAAGACCCGGTGGAGTATGAATTGTCGGGGATCAATCAGATTCCGGTCAATCCCAAGCGCGGGGTGACGTTTGCCGACGGGCTGCGCAGCATTTTGCGGCAGGACCCGGACGTCATCATGGTGGGTGAAATTCGTGACGCGGATACGGCTGAGATCAGCGTGCGAGCGGCGCTGACGGGGCACTTGGTGTTCAGCACGCTGCACACGAACAACGCCATCACTGCACCGGGGCGCATGATGGACATGGGTGTTGAACCTTTCCTGTTGTCGAGCGTGCTGGAGGGCATTCTGGCGCAGCGACTGGGGCGGCGTGTGTGCAACTCGTGCAAGCAGCAGGTGGCGATCCCAGAAGCGTTGAAGCATCGGCTGTCGCGCAGCGAAACGGAGACGTTCAAGGGCGTGTGCTGGGTTGGGCGCGGTTGCGAGAAGTGTGGCAATCAAGGCATGCGAGGTCGGCTTGGGTTCTATGAAGTTGTGCTGACAACGCCTGGGATGCGCAGCGCGATGGCGCGGCACGCGAGTGCGATTGAGATGGCAAAGCACGTGCAGCCTGGTTTCATCACGATGCGGCGCGATGGTGTCATCAAAGCGGCGACGGGTCAAACGAGCATCGAAGAAGTGTTGCGAGCAACGCAGGACGCGGAAGAGGCGGCGGGTGAAGGATTCACGGAAGGGAGCAAGTAGTCAGTGCCGAGGTTTGCGTACAAGGCGACGGGTGGCGGCGGGGGCGGTGTGATTGATGCGCCGGATCGCGCTGTCGCGCTGCGCGAATTGCTGCGGCGGGGTGAAACGCCTTCGGCGATAGAAGAGTTGGGAATGAGCGGAGCGGCGGGAGCGATTTCGAACGGTGTTGTTCACAACGGGCGGGCTGCTTCGTCTTCGGGATTCGGCGCGGACGATGTTGGTGATGCTGCAAAGTCTGCGATGTCGAGCCTTGGCGGGCGCGTCATGTCGCTGCCTGAACTTGCGAACTTCATGCGGGAGTTGTCGACGGCGCTGCGGGCGGGCCTGCCTCTCGTGCAGGCGATTCGCACGATTGCGAAGACGGGGCGGAGCGTGAAGCAGAAGGCGATGATGGCGACGCTCATTGAGCAGGTTGAGCATGGCAAGCCCTTGTCGGACGCGTTTGCGGCGCAGGGGCCGCCTTTCAACGAACTCACGATCAACTTGGCGCGGGCGGGTGAGGCGTCGGGCAAGTTGGGTGAGGTATTGGGATACTGCGCGACATTGCTGGATAAGGATGTGAAACTGCGGGCGAGCCTCAAGAGCGCGCTGACGTATCCGGCGATGATTGGCTTGCTTGTGGTTGCCGCGGTGATCGTCGTGACGACGTTTATTGTGCCGCGGATTTTGAAGGATGTTGCGGCGCAGGCGACGAAGTTGCCTTGGCCGACGCGTGTGCTCCAGGACTTTGCGTACTTCTTTGGGCATTACTGGTGGCTGGTGCTGGGGCTTGGGCTCGCGGCGATTCTTGCGTGGAACGTGTTTTACAAGAGCCCAAAGGGGCGGCTGTGGTTTGATGAGAACATTTTGAAGGTGCCGATTGTCGGGAAGTTGATGAGAGATGTCGCGGTGGCGCGATTCACTCGCACATTGTCGACGCTGACGAGTTCGGGTATTCCTGTTGTGACTGCGTTGCGGGTGACGAAGGGCACGCTGGGCAATGTCGCGATGGAGAATGTGATTGACGCGGTGATTGATCAGGTGTCGGCGGGGCGGACGATCGCGCAGCCTATGGAAGAGAGCGGGTACTTCCCGCCCATGCTTGTGCAGATTGTCAACATGGGCGAGCGGAGCGGCAGGCTTGAAGAACTGCTCGCGCAGGCGGCGGACGCGTTTGAAGAACGCACGCAGCAGAGTGTCAAGACGTTTACGGATATCTTGCCGCCGATTTTGGTTTTGATATTGGCACTAGTCGTCGGCTTTGTTGTGCTGGCGATTTTGATGGCGCTGTTGAGCGTGCAGGACGCGGTGATGAAGGGATAGGGAAGAGACGGTGAGACGGTGAGACGGTGAGAAAAGATGATGGTGTATTGGATGGGATTTCTTGAAAATCTCAGGTAGAGAGTAAAAGCGACTGGAAAAATCGCCCACCCCAACCCCTCCCGGGGGGAGGGGCTTAGAAACAAGTGAGGTGTTTGATGATGAATGTGCAGACTCAGTTGGTGTTGAAAGCCGCGCGGCGCGGGTTCACGATCATGGAAGTGATTGTGGTTGTTGTGATCATCGGCGTGCTTGCGGCGGTGATTGCGCCGCGGTTGCTCAATCGCGTTGGTTCGAGCAAGACGGCGGTTGCGAGGTCGAACGCGGAGTCGCTGGCGACGGCGATGAAGACGTTTGTCGCGGATTGCGGCATGCCGGAGAGCGGCGCGACGATTGACGTGCTTTGGGAGAAGCCTTCGAGCGCTGAAGAAGGCAAGTGGAAAGGGCCTTATGTCGACAATCGCGATGCACTGAAGGATCCGTGGGGGCGGGACTTCGTGCTTGTGGTGCCTGGTGAGCACAATGTGGACTTTGACATTGTGAGCTATGGCAAGGATGGCAATCCCGGCGGGGAAGAGGAAGATCAGGATGTGACGAACGGGAAGCGGTAGTCTTGTGATGATTTTTTCGGCACAGTCACGCAGAGATCAAGATGGTGACGAGGGAGCAACTGAATTGTGTATGTGAAGAAGGCATGAGGCAGTGTTGCGGCATCAAGGCATCAAGTACTTCCTCATGTTTCTCCCGATCTTAGTGTCTCTTGGCTGAAAAATGGAACTGGTAAGTTGACACGAGCAGCGTATCGAGTCCGGCGCGGGTTCACGATCATGGAATTGGTCGTGGTTGTGGTGTTGCTCGGCGTTGCTGCGGGTATGGTGGTGCCGCGGATTGTGGGGGGGGAGGATCGCAAGGTTCGGGCTGGTGCGGAGCGTGTGGCGGAGTTGCTCAGTGCGTTGGCGAGGCGTGATGCGATGCTGAGTCAGCCTATGGCGTTGTTGTATGACGCGGAGCGGCAGCGGCTTGTGGCTCAGGTGTTGCTGCGCAGCAAGGACAACTTTGGTGAAGCAGTGTCGACATGGCGTGAGGATCGGTTGCTGCCTGATGCGGACTTGCGCGGGTTGAAGCTTGTGAGCGTGCAGGCGGATGGGGCGGAACTTGATGCTTCGAGTTTGCGGGTGGAGTTTGATCAGTTCACGGCGAGGCCTTCGCTGCGGGTTGTTGTGAGTGATGAGAAAGATCGGTACTTCTGGAACGCCGTCATGGGTAGTTCGGTTTTGCAGGCGCAGGTGCTGTCTGGTGATGGCAAGGACGCGAGTGGCGATACCCGCGTTGTGGACTTGGATGACACGGGGCTTGGGGAGACGGCGTGGTGAACGAATTTCCAAATGTCCAAATGGCTAAATGGCCAAAGAGGCGTAGGCGACTTCGCTCGCGGGGCATGGTGTTGGTTGATGCACTTGTGGCGACGGTGTTGCTTGGGCTTTCGCTTGCTGTGGTGATGTCGCTGGTATCGCGGGCTTTGACGCTGCAACGAGAAGGCGAGCGGCTTGAGGTGGCGGCGATGTTGGTGGACGAGCAGTTGAACCTGGTGCTTGCGAGAGGGGCGGAAAACTATGCGAGTCGGTTTGGGCTTGCCGGAAAGTGTGACGTGCCGTATCAGGATTACTCGTATGTGATTGCGATTGAGGGGGCGGGCGGGACAGATGCGTTTCTTGTGACGGCGACGGTGAGTTGGAAAAATGGCGGGCGGGAGCGGAGTGAGAGTGTTCAGACTCGGATTGCGGCGAGACGCGGGGATGAGGCGGATCCGGAGCGGCGGCCTAAGCAGGCGGTTGAAAGGTTTTGAAGAAGAGTGACTGAGTGACGGAGTGACGTAGTGATTGTTTTGGCGAGGACAATTCGACGAGGGTTTACGGCGGTCGAATTGATCGTCGGGATCATCATCATTTCCTTGCTCGCCGGGGCGACGGCGACGTCGATGAGTCGGCTGGTGTCGGCACGCACTGCGGTGCAGAGCAAGCGGCAGGCTTTTGCTCGTGCGGCGGATGCGGCGAATCGGATGGCGCTGGATGTTGAGAACGCCGTGCGGGATGCGGACTTGCTGCAGTGCAAGATTGAGATTGTGGACAAGGGGGCGGGCGCGGCGGCGCGCGATGAACTGCTTGTATTGATGAAGTCGTTGCGGCCTGCGCGAGGGTTGTTTACGACGACGGGGTTTGCGGAGGGTGATGAGTACGAGTCGCAGTATCGGCTTGAGGTCGCGCCGGGGAAGCGATCAGTTGCTGGTGGAACGCTGATGCATCGGCTTGATCCGGCTCTCGATGGATTTGTCGATGGGGGCGGCGTTGCGGGGCCTGTGGCTGATGGGATTGAGTCGTTGTCGATTGAGGCGTACGACGGCGAGAAGTGGTATGCGTCGTGGGATAGTGATAAGGATGGGTTGCCGCACGCTGTGCGGGTGATTGTGGTTGGTTTGAGTGACGATGGGAAGCGTGATGCGACGGTGCGGCGGGTGATTGCGATTGATCGCGTGCCGCTGCCGCCTGAGACGGAGGAAGGGGAATCGAGCGGGGAGGCGAGTAGCGATTCTGGGGCGAGCGATGGGGGGAGTGGTGGTAGTGGTGGGACTGGGGGTGGGTCGTGAGTACCTCCCGTCGATTGGCGTTCGGTCACCCCAAACCCCTCCCGGGGGGAGGGGCTTTGAAGCGTCGCGGTTTTGCGACCTTGTTTGTGTTTTTGGTGATTGTGTTTGGCGCGATCATCGTCTCGATGGTTCAGACAGCGAGTTATGCGCAAGCGGCGGCTGGGCGTGAGTCTTTGGCGCGTGTGCGGGCGCACTGGGCGGCGCGGGGTGGGTTGGAGATGGCGTTGTCGCGGCTTGAGAAGATTCGTGATGAGTCGGACAATCCGGCGGCGTATGACATGCTGGATTCGATGGCGCAGGTTGCGGATGGGGAGTTGGATGGAGCGACTTGGCGCGTGCGGAGTTTGCAGGGCGGGAAGGAAGTTTCTGGTCCGGCGGATTGTGCGGCTCGCATCAATCTGGGGCGTGTGAATTCGGACATTCTTTTGAGTATCGAGCCATTCATGAGTGAAGACACTGTGGATGCGATTCTTGATTGGATGGACGAGGATGACGACACGCGCGAGATGGGGGCGGAACTTGGGTATTACCGAGGATTGAGGTATCCGTTTGAGCCTCGCAATGGGATGCCGCGTTCGATTGCGGAGATGGAGTTGATGGCGGGGGTTGATCCGGAGTCGGTGCGGGGTGAGGACTGGAACTTGAACGGGTTGCTTGATCCGAATGAGGATGATGGCGACGCGAGCTGGCCTCCGGATAATGCGGATGGCATTTTGGATCGTGGTTGGTCGGGATTGCTCACGGTGTATAGCGTGGAGCAGAATCGCGGGCCCAGCGGCGAGCCAAAGTTGGAGTTGCCAGCGGCGAAGGAGAATGATCTGGTGACGCGGCTGGGGATTTCAAATGATCAGGCGAAGGCGATTGTGGATTACATGGACACGGTGCAGGGGGCGACGCTGACGGAGTTTGTCCGGCAGACTTTGCCCAGGCTTGCGCAACAGGCGGCGAGGTCGCGCGGGGCGACTCGGCAGGAAATTCAGCAGGCGGGGCGAGTGCGTGATCTTTCGACGGAGCAGTTGGGCAAGTTGCTGGATGAAACCAGTATGTTCCCGCCTGAAATTTTGAGTTACGTGCCTGGGCGAATCAACATTAACACGTGCGACGCGACGACGCTGGACTACCTTCCCATGATTGAGCCTGAGTTGGCGGACTCGATCATCGCGGAACGCAGCAGCAAGACCAATGGATTTGAGAATCTTGCGGAGTTGCTGGAGGTGGACGGGATGTCTCGGCAGACGTTGGCGACGATTGTTGAACTTCTGTGCGTGCGGTCGAATGTGTATGAACTGACGAGCAAGGGTGTTGATGAAAAGACCGGGCTCGAAGTTGAGATTGTGGCTGTGATGGATGCGTCGACCTTGCCGGCGGCGCTGCGAGAGGTGCGAGTGCGATGAGCAACGTCGGAGCACAACTGGGTTCAAAGCGTCGGCGGCATGAAGTTGTCGCGGGGATCGCGCCGACCGGCGAGGGGCAGGCTTGGTCTGTCGTCGTGGCGAGGAGCGGGGGCGGGGCGGGCGTGCGTGTGTTGCACGCGGCGACGTACACGCGTGCGGATGCTGCGGCGATGCGCCGGGAACTTGCGGCGCAGAAGGCGACGCTGGTGGTGAGAGTCGTGCCTACGCGGGAGAGCGTCGGACGCGTGATTCATGTGCCGACGGCGGGGGATGCGGACTTGCAGCGGACGCTGCGGCTGATCGTTGAGGCGGAGACGCCGCCAAATGTGCAGTATCACAGAGTTGGCGCGGCGTTCCTGCCGATTGCGGCGGGGAGTTCAACTAGTGGGCAGACGCGGAGTGCGTTGCTCACGGGGTGGGTTGGGGCTGGTGCGGATGCTCGAGGTGCGAAGCAGAACGAACTTGAAGTTGGTGAAGGGTTTGAGGAGCGGTTCTGCACGCCTTTGGGTGCGATCGCGACCTTGCGCGGAGCGGACGAGGGGGACATTGTTGATGCGAGAGCATCGGAACAGGCGCTGAGTGTGCTGGTTGGAGCGGGGCAAGGGGGAGAGGCAAAGTCGGTGGCGCGGGTTGTCATTGATGAGCCGGATGATGGAATGAGTTGGGGGCAGATTGTTGAAGCGACTCTTGAAGGCGCGATGGAACTGACGGGCGAGGCGGGGTCTTGGACGGGTGAGATTGAGAAGTCTTGGCCCAACGGAACGCAGTGTGCATCGCTGCTTGCGAAGCGAGTATCTGGTGCATCGATCGACGCTTCTTGGATGAAGAAGCATGCGGTTGCGCTTGGTGCGGCGTGCAGCGGGCTTGATGAGTACAAGGGGAGCTTTGGTTTCTCGGAAATACTGCAAGATGCGCCGAAGGTCTACAAGCCTCTGGCGATGCGTGCTGCGGAGTGGGCGAGTGCACCGGGCAAAGCTGGCGTGTTGATTGCGGCATCGCTCGTCGCGATGTTGCTTGTGCCTTGGGGCGTGTCGTATGCGAGGACGAAGGTGCTGGAAACGTCCGCGAAGGGCTTGGCGGATGTGCGCAGCAAGAGCAAGGACATTGAACTTCGCGCGGCGATGTATCAGCAGTTGGAAAAGTCGCGTTGGCCTATGACGAAGTTGATGTCTGACATCGCGGGAGCCGCGCCGGTTGGACTCACGATCACGGAATATCGCGCGACTGTGGAACAGAACATCACGCTCGTGGGAGAGGCGGATTCTCGCGATCTGGTGATCAAGTTTGAGAGCAATCTCAATGCGACGAGGTTATTTTCGAGCGTGACGCAGAAGAACGTGGACCCGAAGGGCACGATGGTTGAGTTCACGTACACGCTTGTGGTTGGGCCTGGCGTGCATGCGGCGGCGAAGCCTGCGGAGGACTTTACAACGGTGCCGCTAGCGGTGAGGTTGTATGGTGAAGGGGCGACCAACACGCTGCCGCCCAAGGGGGCTGCTCCGGCAGCCGTGCGGACGACACGAAGTGCGAGCGCGACTCCGGGGACTTCTGTTGGGCCCACGGTTGGCGGCAAGACAAACGGATCGACTCCGAGTTCGGGGAGCGAGAGTCGGAGGCCTAGTTCGAGCAGCAGTTCGGAGGCGCCGGCAGCCGTGGCTGATGCGGATATCGCGAAGATGACGCGTTCGGAGGCGATGAAGGCGTGGGCGGAACGCAAGCGGTTCTTGCAGGCGAACGCGAAGGCGGATCCGTCGATCAAGACGCGATTGGAAGATGAAGTGACGAAACTCAAGACCAGGATGGACGAAGCGGCGAAGACAGATGCGAAGCCCGCAGAATCTGGGGGCAAGAAGTGAGCGTGATGAGTACAAACATGTCTACAAGCGGTTCAAGGGGCGGATCGATTTCGCAGAATGGCACGCCATTGGGCGGGTCGGCGGGCGGGGCGTCGCCCTCGCTGTGGTCGAAGATTCGTGCGTTGCCCTTTGTTGTGAAGTTTGCGTTGGGCGCGGCGGTGATTGCGGCGGCGTACTTCGGCGTTGTTGAGCCCGTGCTTGAGCGATCCAGTGAGATGGCGGGCAAGGCGAGTGCGCTGGAGGCTTCGCTTGAGACTTACGCGCAGAGCAAGGGCAAGTTGGACGCGGCGGCGGATGCGGTGAGGTTGGGCGAGCGGCAGTTTGGCGTGTTGTCTGTGCCTGAAGATCCGGCAAAGCGCAGCACTGCGTTTTCAAGCGCGATTGATGATGTGATGAAGAAGCACGCGATTGACGGCGTGACGAGCAGCAACAGGAATACGACGGTGGACAAAGGGCCACTGGTCACGCAATTGGGTGCGACGAATCGCGTTGAGAAGATCGTGAAGGACCTGACATTCCTTGCGACGCCTGAGCAACTTGCGGGCGCGTTGGCGGACTTGGAGAAGGAGCCGCTCGTGACTTCGATTTCTCGCGTGAGCGCGAGGCAGTCGGATGGGCAGGAGCGCTTTGATCGAAAACTGCGGTGCAGCATTGTGGCGGAGACGTGGGTGATTGTGAAGAAGAAGTAGTGAGTTGGCGGCGTAGGTGATACTTATGGCTCAAAATGCAATGATCATGACGAACGCGGTGCCGCGCCGATCCAGATGGATCGGGCAGGTTGCGCTGCTGTTTGTTGGAATCGCGGCGGCGCTGCTGTTGTGGCAGTTGTGGCTGGTACTTCGTGCGGTGATGCTGCCTTCGCCAACTGCGTTTGTGCAGGCAGACAGCAACAACGCGGAGAAACTGGCGCAGCGAGAGGCTTCGCTGGAAGCGGCGGTCAAGCAGCTCGATGGTCGATCGTTGTTTTACACGCCCAGCAAGCCTGGCGAAGCGGGGACGGCACCAGTGATCGAAGAAGAGCCCGCGGAGCAGGAGGCGGCGCCTTCGCGATATGAGGGGCCTGCGATCACGGCGATTGTGCTGGATCAGGTGTGGTTTGAAGGTGGCAAGAAGGTGAAGGTTGGTGAGGGGGAAGTGGATGACATTGAGGTGATTGAGACTGACGCTCCTTGGGGAGCGAAAGTGAAGTGGAAGGGCAAGAACTTTGATGTTAACTTCTATGAGCGTGATCGGGTGGTGCTGAAGAGCAAGTGATAGAACGAGTTGGCGAGAGAACGAACACGAGACGCGGCTGATTGACCCAATCCTCTTCGAGGGGCGGGATTGTGAGGACTACACATGACGATGACACGAGATTGCGGCGGTGATGGGTTGGGCGTGGTGACTGCGGGTGGCGGGTCGCTGCGACGCCGCGCTTTGGCGCTTTCGCTGGTTGCGGGCAGCGTGCTTGCGATCGCGAGCGGGGCGATTGCTCAGGATGAAGGGGCGAATGGTAATACGAAGGCGAAGGAAGTAGAGGCGGCGCCTGCGAAGGCTGAGCCCAAGCTTGATGAGCGTGGTCGGCGTGTGGTCGAGGGGCCACCCACTGCGCTGGCGTTCAAGAACGTGTCGGTTGAAGACATGATTCCGTTCATCGTTGAGGTGACAGGCAAGGTCGTCATGCCTCAGCAGTCAGTGTTGAGCCGCAAGGTGACGGTGCTCAACGACAAGAAGATTCCGCGCGAAGAGGCGCTGGACTTGGTCGTGCTTGCGCTGCAGCAGAACGGCGTGGCGGTTGTGGAGACTGAGAAGACGGTGACGCTGCGTGATATCGGGGAAATCACGCGGCAGGACGTGCCCATCGTGGGACCGAACGAGTCTGTGCTTGGTCGCAGCGACTTGGGCGTATTTGTTGAGAAGGTGTTTCGGCTCAAGTACAACACGGCGAAGAAGATGGGCGATGTGGTGAAGGTTGGGCTGCCAGAATTCGCGAAGATCGCGATTGACGAAGAGTCGAATCAGATTTCGGTGATGGGCAACATTGCGCTGTTGCAGCGAATTGAATCGCAGGTCAATGCGCTGGATCGTCCAGCGGCGGGCGCGTTGCAGACAGAGACGTTCCGGCTTCGCTACGCGGACGCGAACTCGATCAAGACCAATATTGATGAACTCTTTGGGCAGAGCGAAAACTCGGCGAATCGCAATGATCCCAATCGCTTCCAGCCTTGGATGCGCAATCAGCAGAATAATGATGAAGGCGCTTCGACGAATGTCATCAAGGTGACGAGCAACACGTCGCAGAACAGCATTACGGTTGCTGCGGATGGCGTGATTCTTGGTCAGATTCGCGAGTTGATCGCGTCGCAGTGGGATCAGCCTTTGCCCGAAGCCGCGATCGTGCCGAGGATTTATGAACTGAAGCACAGCGATCCGGTGAAGGTCGCAGCGTTGCTCACCGGGCTGTTTGGAACTGGATCAACTGGCACAGGCACGGCGAATCGCCCTGCGAACAACCAGCCCGGTCAGAACAACCAGAACAATCAGAACAATGCGCCGGAAGCGGGGCAGGGTGCGGGACGGTTGGCGGGGCAGTTCACGTTCCAGCCGATCGCAGATGCTGGGCGGCTCGTGGTGATTGCGAAGAGCCCTGACAATCTTGCGGTGATTGACAAGATCATCGAGGGGTTGGACATGCCGCAGACTGTGGGACTGCCTGAAGTGCTTGAATTGAAGCATGCGAACGCGGAAGATCTGGCGGAGCAGTTGAACGCGTTGCTCGCGCAGGAAGGGACGCTGGCGTCGATTCGCCGGGCTGAGTCGGGATTGTCGGATAATGGCTCGACTGGCGCGAGTCCATTTGCGAGCACGACGACTGATCAGAATGGCAACACGGATACGACGACACCCGAGACGCTTAGTTTCTGGTGGCAGCGGGCACGCACGCCGACGGATCGTCGCAACTCGAGCAACTTGATCGGATTGATTCGTATTGTGCCGGTATGGCGGCAGAATGCGGTGCTTGTCATTGCTCCGCCTGAATACAAGAGCAGTGTGGGCAAGTTGGTGGATCAACTTGATCGGCCGGGTCGGCAGGTGCTCATTTCTGCGATCGTTGCGGAAGTGTCGCGCGAGGATGCGTTATCGCTTGGTCTGCGGTGGGGCAATCAGGCGCTCAGTGGAACGAACAATGGCGAAAACGCGATCAGTCTTGGGACGAGCGCGAGCGGGCAGAGCAACAACTTTGCGTCGTCGCTGTTTGATTCGTCGCTGCTGACGATGAACACGAACGTGAATGCGCTGCTCCAGGCATTGTCCCAGAAGACGCAGGTGAGCATTTTGAGCGAGCCCAAGATTTTCACCAGCGACAATCAGGAAGCAGAGTTCTTTGATGGTCAGGACATTCCGTTTGTCACGGATAGTCAGACGAATCAGCAGGGCAACCTCGTTCAGAGCTTTGACTATCGCGCGGTTGGTATTCAACTGCGTGCAAGGCCTCGCATCACGATCAAGGGCGATGTCGATCTTCGTGTGAATCTTGAGTTGTCGAGCATTGTGCCTGGGCAAACTTTGTTTGGCGGCTTTGTTGTTGATCGCCGTGAGACGACGACGCAATTGGTTGTTGGTGACGGCCAGACTGTGGTGATTTCCGGTATTCTTCGCGAGGAAGTGTCGAACATCGTGCGCAAGGTGCCGCTGCTGGGCGACATCCCGCTGCTGGGCGAGATTTTCAAGAGCCGTGATGTGACGAAAACGAACACGGAACTGCTTGTGTTCATCACGCCGGTAGTTGTGAACAACTCAGAAGAGAATGTGCCTGCGAATGAGCGGTTCATTGATCGTTTGCAGAACATTCGTGAAGACGCGCGGCCTGATGAGTATCGCCAGCAGGCGAAGGAACGCGCGAAGGAGCGAGTACCGCAGCCTGGTGATGAGGTGATGGTGCCGGCTGGGCAAGATCCGAAGAAGTAAACTGTGTACTCAGGTAATGACGTGATGCGAGCGTGTGAGACAACTCGGCGACTTCCTGACACGGCGCGACGCGGCGGGATGACTGCGAGGTCGGCGGTTGTCGCTGCGCTGGCGTGCGTGGCTTTGGCGTCCAGTGGGTGTGTGACGGTTGTAGAGCATCCCAAGCAGCGCGGCGTTGTCATGAAGTCTGATGGCAAACGCGTTGCGCCTTCGCTACCGCCAGGAACGAATACTGCCAATCCCGCTGACCCACAAAGTGCGTTGACTACGCCGGTGCCGCCCATGCAACTGCCAGAGGGCGGCACGATTGCACAGCCAGTGACGAGCGGGACGATGGCGACGCGGGTGCAGGTCACGGTGGTGCCGCTGGGGATCGTCGCGTATGACGGGCAGACGCTCCCGATCGTGTCGCCTGATGGACGATTTGTCGCTGTGCAGAGTGGCGGTGCGCCGACGTGGGCGACGATTCTCGCGACCGAAGGACAGACGCCCGCCGACCGCACGAAGTTGGACATTTATGAAGTGACCGATCGTGGCCTCAAGCCAGTCGCAACGACAGCGGTTATTCCGAAAGGAGCGACGCTCGGACGCGATGCAACGACAAATGGATTTCTGATTGAGTCGGTGCAGGCTGGTGGCGCACGGTGGATTGGCGAAGTCGGTTGGGCAACGGGCGAGGCGCGTTGGCTCGTGCAAGGGAACGCTGTCAATTCACATGCAGCATGGCTTCGCGGAGCGAGTGCTGACTCTCTCGTGTTCACTCGCCGTGAGATTGGCGAGCAATTACGTGGGGCGTTGATGGTGCAGCATCAGGGCGTTGAGCAGTTGGTGAGTGAGGGCGCTTGGTGGTTCGCAACGCCCGCTCCTTCTGGAAACGTCGTGTACGCGTGCGATATCACCAAGGGGCTCACGATCGCGGCGTTCGGAGTGAATCACGATTCTGGCAGAGTGCGAGTGTCGGGTCCGGTTGCGAATCGTTCGCTTTCCGCTGACGCTGATCCTGCGATGGCGTATGAGATCTTCGCCAGCATGCAGCCCGGCGCGTGGATGGCTCGTCCTTTGAGCAGCGAAGCAAACGTGACAGATGCGATCGCGATGATCGACGCGAGCGCGGGCCGCGAAGCGCTGTATGACTCCAAAGCTGGTACGTTGCGCGGATTGGGCAAAGGCACAGTTGCCAGCGTGCGATGGGACGAAGTGGATCAGGCGGGCGTACGAGCGACGGGTTACTTTCTCACGTCGCGGCAAGGCTTGGTGTTTTTGCCAGACAGTGCTGTCGGCTCCAACCTTGAGCCGGCGCGAGTGCTTGGCTCTCCGTATGTGCCGCGTGCAGTGAGAGATTCACGCGGTGCGTCGCTCCTGTGCTTTGGTCCGGGCAAAGGGGGATACACACGACTCGAAGTGCTTCGAGTGGTTGTCGGTGGTGCGGAACCTGAGAAGAAGTGACGCGTGCATGGTCGCGGCACCGCGTGCAAGTGATTGCGAGCAAATCGAGCATCTTGCGAGACTGTCTACCTGAGGAATCCAACGTATAATCGCTCTTTCAAGAGCGAATTGGAGCCCCGTGTGTCTGTTGGGGAAGCGTTGCGACAACTTGAGGCGTCCCTGGATGGACTTTTGATTGCAGACCGCGTGCGTTTGTCGCGGCGGATGCAGAGTCTTCGCGCGCGTGGTCATGTGGATGAATCTGCGCTCGCGGAAGTTGAAAAGGCGATCAAAGCGGGGCAGGAGCGGGTGGCGAGGCGTGCGGCGAGCGTGCCTGCGATCACGTATCCAGCCGACTTGCCTGTCTCACAACGCAAGGATGAAATTCTCAGGGCGATTCAAGAAAATCAAGTGATTGTGCTGTGCGGTGAAACCGGTAGCGGCAAGACGACGCAGCTTCCGAAAATCTGCCTTGAAGCGGGGCGGGGCGTGTTTGGCGTGATCGGGCACACTCAGCCTCGGCGAATCGCGGCGAGAAGTGTTGCGGCTCGCATTTGCGAAGAGTTGCAAACGCCAGTGGGTGATCTTGTGGGATTCAAGGTGCGGTTTGGTGATGAGACGTCGCCTCGCAACCTTGTGAAGTTGATGACGGACGGGATTTTGCTTGCGGAAACGCAGAGTGATCGAATGTTGTTGCAATACGACACGATCATTATCGACGAAGCGCACGAACGAAGTCTGAATATTGACTTCATGCTTGGATACTTGAAGACGCTACTGCCGCGGCGGCCTGATCTCAAGGTGATTGTGACGAGCGCGACGATTGATCCGGAGCGATTTGCGAGGCACTTTGCCAATAAGGGGAAGGACGCGCCGATCATCAGCGTGTCGGGGCGGACGTATCCGGTGGATGTGATTTATCGCAAGCCGGGCGAGGATGATCTTGATGAGCGCGATGAGCAGTTTCAGAAGCACATTGTGGATGCGGTGGATGAGCTTTCGACGTATGGCTCAGGCGATGTGTTGGTGTTTTTGAGCGGCGAGCGAGAGATTCGCGAGACTGCTGAGACGCTGGCGAAGCATCGACTTGCTGATGGTGAGCATGCGGAAGTTTTGCCGTTGTATGCTAGACTGACGGCTGACGAGCAGATGCGGGTGTTCAAGCCGCACGATGGGCGGCGGGTTGTGCTTGCGACGAACGTTGCGGAGACGAGTCTGACGGTGCCTGGCATTCGGTACGTGGTTGATCCGGGGTATGCGCGTGTGTCGCGGTACTCGCCTCGAACGAAGGTGCAGCGGCTGGAGATTGAGCCGATTTCGCGGGCGAGTGCGGATCAGCGGAAGGGCCGTTGCGGTCGGCTGGGGCCTGGCGTGTGCATCCGGTTGTATGACGAGCAGGATTATCTGTCGCGAGATCAGTTTACTGATCCAGAGATTCAGCGTGACAATCTTGCGAGCGTTATTTTGCAGATGGCGGGGCTCAAACTAGGGAGAGTTGAGGAGTTCCCGTTTATTGATGCGCCGGATGCTCGTGCGATTAAGGATGGATACGAGACGCTGCATGAATTGGGCGCGATTGATGACAACGGACAACTGACGCAGATCGGACGAGACCTTGCGAAGTTGCCGATTGATCCGCGCATTGGCAGAATGATTCTCGCGGCGGGCAAGGAAGGATGTTTGCATGAAGTGCTCATCATCGCGAGTGCGCTGAGCATTCAAGACCCGCGCGAGCGGCCCATGAACATGCAGGACGCGGCGGATGCGGCTCACGAGGAGTTTGATGATCCGACCTCGGACTTTCTTTCGCTGCTGCGGCTGTGGAACGCGTGGAAGGATCGTCGGAAACACTTGTCGGGCAGCAAACTTCGCAAGTGGTGCAAGGAGCACTTTGTGTCGTTTGTTCGGCTGCGCGAGTGGGAGGACTTGCACGCGCAGTTGGGCGACTTGGCAAATGACCTGCATCTTCGAGTGAATCGCGAGCCCGCGAAGTCGCAGCAGGTGCATCGTGCGCTGCTGACTGGGCTGCTGTGCAACATCGCGCAGAAAACTGAGAATGATCGGGAACTTGGGAACTACCTGGGTGGGCGAAGCAATCGCTATCACATTTTCCCCGGCAGTGTGCTGTTTCGAAATGGGCCAAAGTGGTTGATGGCTTCGGAAGTTGTGCGGACGACGCGTGTGTACGCGCGAGGTGTTGCGCCAGTTGAGCCTGAATGGATTGAAGAACTCGGTGCGCACTTACTCAAGAAAAGTCACAGCGATCCGCGATGGGATAAGCACTCGGGGCGAGTGGTTGCGAATGAGCGAGTGACGATCTTTGGTCTTGAACTCGTGCCAAAGCGGCGTGTGCATTACGGAGCGATCAATACGAGTGAGGCGCGGGATATTTTCATTCATCATGCGTTGGTGCTGGGTGATGTTGAGAAGCCTTGGGCGTTTCTTACGCACAATCTGCGGCTTGAGGATGATGTCAAGGCGCTGGAAGTGCGGGCGCGGCGGCAGAACTTGCTGACGGATTTCGAGCAGCGATTTAACTTTTACGACGCTCGCGTGCCGCATTCGATTTGTACTGCGGGCGCTTTTGAAAAGTGGCGGCATGAGCAGAGTCAGTCAAAGACCGGGCCTGGACAGCGGCTGCTGTACATGGCGCTCGAGGACTTGGTCGCTCCCGGTGCGGATTTGCCCGGGCTTGATCGCTTTCCGGATGAACTCGATGTTGGTAGTGTGAAACTGCCGCTGTCGTATCGGCTTGAGCCTGGGCATGAGGCGGATGGGGTGACGGTTCGTGTGCCTTTGGAGGCGTTGGGGCAGGTGAGTGCGGAACGACTTGCGTGGCTCGTGCCGGGGCATGTGCGAGAGAAAGTGGAGACGATTCTGCGTGGGCTTGGGAAGGAGTATCGCAGGATTCTGCCTGCGCCGAGCCAGCTGACAGACGATGTAATGTCGCTTTTGAAGTTTGGCGACGGCAACATCATCGATGCGTTGCGGCTTGCGGTGTCAGTGGCTACCACGATTGATGTTCCGAAGGATGCATTTGCGGCGGTGCCGCTGCCACTGTGGATGTCGATGCGTATTGAAGTGGTCGATGCTGAGGGCAAGACGATTGAGTCGGGGCGCGACGTGAATCAACTCAAGTCGCTACTGGCACCGAAACTGCGAAGCGGGATGCTCACAAGCCCTAATCGCTTTACGCGCGAGGGCATCAAGCACTGGGACTTTGGAGATTTGCCCGAGCGAGTTGAGTTGGATCGTGCAGGCGTTCGCTTTGGTGCGTTTCCGGGGATTGTGGATTGCAAGACTTCAGTTGCGCTGCGGCTCTTTGATACGTTTGATGCTGCTGAAGCCGCGACTCGGGCGGGGACGCGGCGGCTGTTCATGTTCTCGGCTGTCGA
Organism: Phycisphaerales bacterium; assembly: GCA_046350435.1. Lineage (GTDB taxonomy): Bacteria > Planctomycetota > Phycisphaerae > Phycisphaerales > UBA1924 > BJHL01. Next base: position 417,514 of record JAXMAK010000003.1, on the reverse strand, counting down.
GCCTTTGCGACGGCACTGCATATACATTCCGGGCCTTGAAACGGCGGCGATGCTGTTTGCGACGATGAGTGGCGGGGGCGGGGGAACCGCGAATAAGAACGCGAAGTCTGCGAGTTTTCGCGAGTGCGTGCAGGAGTTGATTGCGGATCGAGCGTTTATTGGTGACATGCTGCCTGTGCGGAGTGAGAAAGAATTTGTGTTTCGAACTACGAAGGGCATTGATCGGCTTGGGCCTGCGGTGCAGGAAGTTGTGCCGCTCGTGACGACGATTATGCAGTTTGCTCAGGACGTGCAGCGTGGGCTTGCGGCGAAGCAGGTGCCAGCGTTTTCGTCGAGCATTGATGACATGCGGGATCAGTTTGGTCGATTGATGCCGCAGGACTTCATGGTTGCGACGCCATTTGAGTGGCTGCGGCATTATCCGCGATACTTGCAGGCGATGCGGCTGCGCATGACGCGACTCTTTGCGGGTGGTGGCGCGAGCAGCGGGGTCGCGAAGGATCAGAAGTTGATGCTGGAAGTGCAGCCCTTTGTGAAGGGGTTTGAAGAACTGAAACTCAGGCAGAAGGAGCTGGGGCTGAGTCCGGTGAAGGTTGCTGAGTTTGGATGGCACGTGGAGGAGTATCGAGTTCAGTTATTCGCGCAGGAACTCAAGACGAGTGTCCCGGTGTCTGGAAAGCGGTTGCAGGAGTTGTGGCAGGTGGTGGTGAGAGGTTCATGACGCGGCTGCAGGGAGAAAACGAATTCGTAGCCGCGTTTTGCTTCGTAGGATGATGCATGAGCACGAACGATCGCGTTGCGACAATTCTTGAAGAGATCGCTCAGATGATGGAAGTGCTGGGCGAGGATGGGTTTCGCGTCAACGCGCATAATCGCGCGGCTCGTGCGGTGTCGGCATTGACGGATGACATCGCTGTGCTGGCGAAGGATCGAAAGAAGTTGCTGGAGGTTGAAGGCATTGGTCCAAAGACGGCGGACAAGATTATTGAGTTTTGCACGACAGGAACTGTTGCAGAACACGCGGAACTCAAGAAGAAGGTGCCGGCAGGGGTGCTGCAGATTCTTGAATTGCAAGGCTTGGGTCCAAAGACTGTGCAGGCGATGTGGCAGACGCTTGGCGTTGACAGCATCGCGAAGTTGAAGCAGACGATTGATGACGGTTCGCTCAAGACGCTGCCTCGCATGGGTGATAAGGCAATTGAGAAGATCAAGAGCGCGATTGAGATGGCTTCGCAGGGGCAGGAGCGATTGCGGCTGGGGCAAGCGTGGAGCGTTGCGGAACGGATCGTCGCCCATCTCAAAACGTGCAAGCATGTTGCGATGATTCAGCCTGCTGGTTCGCTGAGGCGAGGGCGGGAGACTGTTGCGGATATTGACATTGTTGTTGCGATGAAGGCTGGCAAGGATTTGCATGGCGAGGAAGTGATGGAACTTGCAAGGAATACGCCTGGCGTGATGCAGGTGCTTGTCAGTGGTGCGACGAAAACGAGTGTGCGGGTGAGTCTTGAGGAAAACGGGGCGAGGTGGGGGAGCGATGGTGATGCGGCAGTGAAAACTGATGCAGAGGCCGCGCCTCCGCGAGGGAAGAGCATTCAGGCGGATGTGCGTGTGGTGCCATTGCGTAGTTTCGGGGCTGCGTTGCAGTATTTCACGGGCAGCAAGGATCATAATGTGCATGTGCGGAGCATCGCGCAGCAGCACGGGCTCACGCTGAATGAGTGGGGGCTGTATCGCGAGAAGGATTGGGAAGCGTTTCGGGCGAAGAAGTACAAAGATGACGCTGCGATGATGGCGGCGATGGAGAAGGTTGAGGCAGTTGCGGGCGAGACTGAAGAAACGGTGTACAAGGCGCTGAATCTCGTGTGTCCTGCACCGGAAATGCGAGAAGATCGGGGTGAGGTGGATCTGAAGTCACCTTTGACGGTCGTTGAACTGTCGGACATCAAAGCGGAGTTGCACGCGCACACGACGGCGAGCGATGGGGTGCTTTCGATTGAGCAACTTGCGAGAGCGGCGCATGCGAGGGGCTTTCACACGATCGCTGTCACGGATCACAGCCAGAGTTCGAGCATCGCGGGCGGACTCAAGCCAGATCGGTTGCGGGAGCATGTGAAGGCTGTGCATGAAGCGCATGCGAAGTTGCACAAGGAACTGGGCATTCGTGTGCTTGCGGGCAGTGAAGTCGACATTCTGGCTGATGGTTCGCTAGATTACAAAGATGAGATACTGCAATTGCTGGATGTCGTCGTCGCGAGCCCTCACGCGGCGTTGACGCAGGATTCGGCGACTGCGACGAAGCGATTGCTGAAGGCGATTGAGCATCCGCTCGTTCACATCATCGGGCATCCCACAGGTCGGCTCATCAATCGTCGCAAAGGGCTTGAGCCTGCGATGAACGAGATCATTGCAGCGGCGAAGCAGCACAATGTTGCATTGGAGATCAACGCACACTGGATGCGGCTGGATTTGCGGGATATTCATGTGCGGGCGGCGGTTGAGGCGGGCATGCTGATCGCGATTGACTGCGATGTGCATCATCCGGACGACTTTGACAATCTGCGGTTTGGGGTGATGACGGGACGGCGCGGGTGGTTGACGAAGGAGTTGTGCATCAATACGTGGAGCGCGGCGAAGTTGGAGAAGTGGTTGAAGGGGAAGCGGTAGGTTGTGCGATAGACGTATTGAAGTGTGTCTGTTGGTGGTCAACCCACGCTGGCGCGTGGGGTTCGTAGGATTGTTTCTTGCTGTATCCGTGTTCACATTGTGGGAAGGACTTTTCGCTGCCGACGCCGCCTGTGCCGACGCATGGCGAAAAGTTTGAGTGTCCGCATTGCGGCGGTGTGGTTACGTATTACGAACCGGGGAAACGGCCGCCGGTTGCGAAGCGGGTGAGTGATACGCAGGTTGTCGGCGGCGATTCGGAGGGTGGACACGCTTCGAGTGGTGCGGGGCGAGTAGGTGAAGTTGATCGCGCGGTTGCGGCGGGATTGCCGGCGGCGAATGGGCCTGAGGCGGAAGTGCTTTTGATTCGACCGTCAGCAGTGCGAAGCCAGCCGCTGAAGTTCTTTGGATTTGCGTTGCTCGGGATTGCGGGGCTTGCGGGCGCGGTGTTTGGATTTGGGAATTCGTGGTCGATGTTTGCGTGGATTCCTTGCGGCGTTGGCGGGCTGGCGGCGATCAGTGTTCCGGTCTGGATGAAACTCCGGTCGTTGAACGCCAAGATTCGGGTGACGTCCAAGCGGATCGTGGACACCGACGGGTTTCTCGATCGGCGCGTCAGCGAGGTGCTGCATCGGGATATTCGCAACGTGCGGGTTGAGCAGACGTTTTCGCAGCGGATTTGGAGAGTGGGGGCGATTGCGGTCTATACGGGGGGCGAAGAGGCTCCGGAAATCTACATGGAAAACGTGCCTGATCCGCATCGCGTGCGTGAGGTGATCGATTTGTACCGGCCTATGTGATGGGCCAATGGGCATATTTCGGGCTATGGCTTCGCAACCGGCGTTCTTGGGCTGCGAATATGGTCGCGGCTGGAGCGGCCTTGGAATTGTGAAGCCAGGGCGGGCAAATTCCGAAGAAATGGGTACGGCGGCCGGATACATCCGTTTCGCGGCTTGTGCAGGGTTGGCTACACTTGCTTCCCGACAGCCGTCTAGAAGGTGTGGACGGCGTCTTGTGACTGGAGTTTTCGGTGAAGATTCTCGAGAAAGCCAGATTGAGGTTTGTGTGGATGCTCGTGGGCGTCGCCGCGACTGCTGCGGGCGTGATCGTGTGGGCGAGCCTCCCGGCGTGGCCTGTGATTGGCGTCGCCGCCGCCACTTTGGTTGTCGCGCTCAACAGCATTACGAACCGCCTCGACAAGGACCGCTGCCTGGGCTGCGGCGAGGGTTTGCGAAACGCCGCGTATAGCGAGCATGGGTGCATCTGCCCGAATTGCCAGCAATTGAACCCGCCGACACATTCGCACTTGGCGAAGGTGGATAAGGAGCGGACGTTGGATTTGTTGAAGGCGAATGAGCGGGTGGGGTGAATAAGTAGAAGGCATCGCGACGTACGGCATCGAGGAAGATAAAAAAAACCGACCGGAACTCCGGTCGGTTTCGTGTTTCACTCTTGAGTTGTGGCTTAGTTCGCAAAGTGAGCAAACGCGCGGTTTGCTTCTGCCATGCGGTGCGTCTGGTCGCGGGTCATCATGGCCTTGCCTTCCTTGCGGGCGGCGTTGTAGAGTTCGTCGGCGAGTTTCGCGGCCATCGGGCGGCCCTTTTCGCCACGCACGGATTCGAGGATCCAGCGGAATGCGAGCGACTGCTGGCGTTTGCGGTTGACGGGCATGGGCACCTGGTAGTTGGCACCGCCGATGCGCTTGCTGCGGACTTCGACGAACGGCTTGACGTTGTCGATGGCCATGCGGAAGACTTCGATGGCTTCCTTGGGCGCGTCCGGGCTGGTTTCCTTGCCGAGTTTGCCCTGGATGATCGCGAAGCAGTCGTACACGCAGCGCTGCGCGACGGACTTCTTGCCCTGCTTCATCACGCAATTGATGAATCGGCTGAGCTGCAGGTCGTTATAGCGGGGATCGGGACGAAGCTGTGCTTCTGCGGACGTGAACTTCTTACCACCCATGACGGGCTCCTTGGGGCTCCCCCCGAGCGAAATACTCGGAGGCGGGGTTCACCGTGTCGGGCGGAGACAACTCCTATGACCCAGGAAAGTGACACGATTACTGCCGAGAGAGGCACTTGGGACTAGGCACTGGGCACTAGCAAAGGCCTCTCGAATTTCTCGAACCAAACTTTCAATCTTTGCTTTCTGAACACTAGTGCCTAGTGCCAGCCCCCAGTGCCTTGATGCTTACTTCGCAGCAGCCTTACCGCGCTTCGCGCCGTACTTGCTGCGGCCTTGCTTGCGGCCTTCGACGCCGAGGCAGTCGAGGGTGCCGCGGACGATGTGGTAGCGCACGCCCGGAAGGTCGCGAACGCGGCCGCCGCGGACGAGCACAATGCTGTGTTCCTGGAGGTTGTGGCCTTCGCCACCGATGTATGCCGTGACTTCCTTGCCGTTGCTCAAGCGAACGCGAGCAATCTTGCGGAGAGCCGAGTTGGGCTTCTTTGGGGTCGTGGTCTTGACGACGAGGCACACGCCGCGCTTCTGCGGGCAGCCCACGAGGTCCTTGACCTTGTTGATGGCGGCGAGGGGGCGGCGGGGTTTGCGAACCAGTTGGTTGATCGTGGGCATACAGCGTCCAAAACCTAATCGATGAAATGAGCCCGGGGGTACCATCCGGGCAAGGGGTGAAGTTTAGCGGTCGGGGTCTGAAAGGCAAGGGGGTCTGAAAACTAGCGGAGTGCGAAAATAGGCTGGTTGCGAAGTTCGTCGCTGGTTTTGATTCGAGTTTGTCCGAACAAAGACCTATTTTGAGAATATGCGATTTGATGGCGGATGTTGGCAAGGTGGCAGAGTTCTCAAACATCTGTAGCAGACCCACTGCGGTCTCGTGCGGGGCACGGGAGTATTCACAATGCGTCGTTGCCAGATTTCATTTGTCGGAATGATTGTTGCCGCATGCGCAGTTGGTCAGACCAACGCGGCGTTGGTTGTGACGGGCCAAACTGGAAGCCTTCGGGCCTCTGGGACTGGCGGGGTCGTCACTCGCTCTGCACCGGCGTTGTCGCCTTGGACCGAATCCATTACTGCCGGCGGGACTGACTGGGCGGGTACGGCATCCACGATCACTTCCTGGAACGCTGATTCGCTGGAGTTGTATGGTGTTGTAAATATCGCGCCGGGCACGGGACAGCCTGAATGGACGAGCGGCGAGGTGCAGGTTGATGTCGACTTCACGTTCACTGAAACAACTGACACTTTCGTTCGATTCGAGTTTGGAGTTGGGTTTGGCGAAACGACCATCACAAGTCAGTTCGCTGGGCACATCGTTGATCTTGCGACGGGCAATGAAGTTATTTTGAGCGACACGTTTGCGCCGACGACCTTTGCGCCGGGCAACTACAGGATCAGCATACTGGCGAATGTTGGCAACATTCAGGCGAATCCTGAATTGTTTGGCGAGACCAATCGGACGAGTTTTGGCGGCATTTATGTGCTTCCGACGCCGGGTGCGGTTGTTGTGCTTGCCGGCGGATTGGGAGCGATTGCGGGTCGACGCCGTCGCTGAATGCATGGCGCATACGTTGGAGCATGAGCAACGCAAGCCCAACGACTGGTTCACAGCCCTTGACATTCCAGGCATTTCAGCAATTGATTCGAGATCGGTACTACAAAACCGACTCGGCTCGTGGCACGCCCGGCACGTTTATGTGGCTGATCGAAGAAGTTGGGGAGTTGGCGACTGCGCTGCAAAACAATGCTCCGGGCAAGAAGCCGACGGCAGAAGAGCGGGCGAATCTTGAAGAAGAGTTCGCGGATGTTGTCGCATGGCTGACGACGCTGGCGAACATTCATGGCGTTGACTTGGAGAAGGCTCTTTCCAAGTACACGACTGAGGGAAAGGTTGAAGGGGTGAAGCAGTAGGGGAGTGGCTGCAAGTCCGCTCGTGACACTTCGCGCGGTTGCCGCAAAATCAGGCTCGAAAAACGCTCAAACAACGATTGCTGTAGATTGGCACTTGATGCCGATAAAGGCCTCATATGGGCCGGAAGGATTCTTCTCAATCTACGCCGTTTTCCTGGGGCACGTTCTTGTCCGCGCTGGCGAGTTTCAGCCTGTTCGCGCTGCTGCTTGGCGTGGTCGTTGGTGTGGTGCTCGGGCTCAAGCCTTTGGAACACAAGGCGAGTCAATTGACGGCGAAGGTTCCGACTTCGATTGAGATTCGTTGGCCCACCGTGCCGGGGAATCCGCAGGTGACTTGGATTCCGGAAGCGGAGCGGGCGTCGCTTGAGCAAATCGCGACGGCGGCGATTGGCAATGACTCGGATCGATTCTCGGTCGGCGCACTCGAACGCGTTGGCAAGGCGATGATCAGTAGCGGGTGGTTTCAGGATTCACCGCCTCCCAGCGTGACGCGTGGGACTGGGGCTCGAGTGGTGGTGCAGGGCGCATGGCGAGTTCCGGCGGCGGTTGTCCGCCGAGATGGCAACGAGCAACTTATCAGTTGGGAAGGGCTGCCCATGCCCTATTCCAAGCCTGCAGGCCAGAGCAAGTTTCCAGTGATTGATTCCCCTGCTCAGAAGGCTCCAAAGGCCAGCAACGGCGAAATTGATTACGCAACGGCTTGGTCGGGTGATGATATTGCCGCGAGTCTTGAACTGTTGCAGGTCCTGCTGCGTCAGAATTGGGCGAACCAGGTTGCCGGTATCGATGTGAGCAACTACGGCACCGATCATGTGCTCGTGATCTCGACAACATTTGGAACGAAGATTGTCTGGGGTGGACGCGTCAGCAAGCCCGCGCTTGGCGAAGTGTCGTCGGCTCAGAAGATCGCTCACCTGTCGCAGTTGTTTCAAGAGCACAAACGAATCGACGCCGGGTATCCGATGATCTACGTGAACAACAGCAAGTTGCAGTTTGATATCTCTGCGACTGCGGACGCGTTGGCCAAGGCTCAGGAAGCACTTGCGAAGGATGTGAATTCGCAATTGGCAAAGGCTGATGAGGGTAAAAGCCGGCGGTAATCTGATCGTTGCAAATTGATGACACTTGAAACACCTGCGAAAACGCAGGTGTTTTTCTTGAGTGTTGATTTTTTATACGTGCACATTTGGTCAGGGGAGTCAATATCACTCGCTCGTGTGTGTAAACGCCCAAGCCGCTGCTGAGAACACCCCATTCATACGTTTTCGAATCGCTGTAGAGACGAATTCCGACAAAAGCGATCAACTCGCTGCAAGCGAGCAAACGTCGCTGACATCCGGTGCGGAGTTCTGAGATTTTCACAGTTGCTGCGAAGACGCCGCGAGTGTTGCGGTTCGGACTTGCTCAACGTGAGTTGTGTGGTTTGAACTGTACTTTGAGAATCTCGATCGCTGGACACTACGTGTGATCGAGCAGATTTTAATGAGTTTTTTCAGAAACTCTGGTTTGTTTGGCGGCACAACAGAGCATGAAAGTAAACCACGCTGAGTTCGAAGCGTTTTTCGGGGCTGACCGTGTGTTGTCTGTGCAAAGGCCTTGAAGATCTGATGTTGTTGAAGCATCAGAAGGAGAGCGATATGACAAGACAATTGTTATCCCAGCCTCGTCGTGTTTTGGGTGTACTTGCCAGCGCGATTGTCGCGGCGTGCGGCGGTGTTGCGCGTGCGGACACGACGCCTGCGGCGATGCTTGACCCCAATCTCATGGTGACAACGGTGGTGAACACGGGCTTGAGCCAGCCCATGGGCATCGTGTTCTTGTCCACCAACGACTTCTTTGTGCTTGAAAAAGCGTCCGGACAGATCAAACGAGTCATCAACGGAGTTGTACAGACAACGCCAGTGCTTGACCTTGCGGTCAATTCAAATTCCGAGCGTGGGCTGCTGTGCATGGTGCTCGATCCTGACTTCGCGAAGAATCACTTCGCGTATGTTCGTTGGTCTGAATCCAGCACAGGTGCCGACACGGTTGTGAACATTGAAACGCCCTTGATGGGCAACAGAGTGGATCGATTCATTTGGAACGGCACAAACTTCACCTTTGATCGAGCAATCGTTGCTCATCGTTGTTTGCAAACAGACAACATCGAAGTGCCCGGACATCCCGGAACCAATCAAGCCGCTCCTGCGGGCAACCATAATGGTGGCGTGATTCGTTTCGGCCCCGATGGCAAGTTGTACGTGTTCATCGGAGATCAAGGTCGGCGCGGTTGGACGCAGAATCTTCCGAACGGACCATTCCTGACTGCTCCGCTGCAGGACGACACGTTTGGCGGCCCCGCTCCTGATAACGCGCACATGACAGGTGTCATGCTTCGCCTTAATAAGGACGGCACCGTACCCGGCGACAATCCGTTCTTCGCGGCTGGTGCAGCAATCGGTGGCGAGGTCGGTTCGAACATTCAGAAAATCTACTCGTACGGACACCGCAACGGTTTCGGAATGGCGTTTGATCCGGTTACGGGCAACCTTTGGGAAACGGAAAATGCGGATGACGCGTACAGCGAACTCAATCGCGTCATTCCGGGCATGAATGGCGGATGGATTCAGATGATGGGGCCCGCATCGCGCTTCCCGGACTTCAAGTTCATCGAGACCACGCAGTTCACGCAGGCACTGCAGCAACTCCGTTTCCCGCCGACACGCCTTGCATACACATCATCCGTTGCTTTGTCGCGTTTGTTCATGTTGCCCGGTGCGACGTACGTTGATCCGGACCTGAGCTGGCGCTACGAGATTGGCCCAGCGGGCACGACCTTCGTCAATGGCAACACGCTCGGTGCCGAGTACAACGGAACGTTGTGGATCGGTTCAGCGCGAAGTAATCAGCAGGTTGGCGCGAACGGTGGCAGCCTGTATCGCCTTCGTATGACGGCTGATCGCTTGCATGTCGACCTAAGCGCAGACCCGCGGCTCGCGGATCGCGTGGCTGACAATCTGTTCCGTACTCAGAAGTTTGAGGGCACCGAGAGTGAAACGCTGCGCATTGGCACCGGCTTTGGCATCACGCCCGACATTCAACAAGGGCCGGATGGCAACCTCTACGTCGTTTCAAATACCGACAACGTTATTTATCGCATCAGCCGGGCTCCCGGCTTCCTTGGGAGTACTCGTCGATGAAAAACTGCACTCAACTTCTCGCGATCACGTCGTTTCTCACGTCTGCCGGGGCTGCGCAGGCTGGGATCAATCTCATCAACAACGGCACATTTGAAACTGGTTTGGGAGGCTGGTTCGCAGCCAATCAACTGGGCAGTGATGGTTCGTTCTTGCATCAGAGCGGCGCGATCAGCCCGGTGAATGGCTTGAGCGTGCAGTCGCCGCCGCAAGGGCTCTTTGCCGCGATGACTGATGGGGGTGGTCCTGGTTCGCACGTGTTGTATCAGGACTTCGTTATTCCATCAGGTGTGACGAACGCGTTGATTTCGTTCTCCTTGTTTGTCAACAACACAGCAACAGCGTTCTCAACGCCAACGCATCTGGACTTCGCGACGACTGCGCTGAATCAGCAGGCTCGAGTCGATGTCTTGACCAGCACGAGCAATCCGTTCTCGACAGCGGCCGCAGATGTGCTGCAGAATCTGTTTCAGACGGCGGTCGGTTCGCCGCTGACCACTGGCTACACATCGTTCACGTTCGATGCCACGGCTCTGTTCGCGGCACACCAAGGCGAAACGGTTCGCCTGCGCTTTGCTGAAGTTGACAACGTCAACATTTTCAATTTTGGAGTTGATGACATCAGCGTGGTCGTGCCGACACCGGGGTCGCTGCTGGTGCTTGCACCGGTGTGTGCTGTTCGTCGTCGCAGGAAGTGATGCGCGAGACGGTCATCCCAGTAGTCACCAAAGAAGAGTGTGGGCTACATTCTGCGGATGTCGTCCAGCGTTCCAGCGATGCTCGCACCTGCTCCGAAGCGGCGCAATCCGTTTTGGCGGAGTTGGACGTCGCTCGTCGGGTTGGGCGTGCTGATAGTTATGCTCGTGGCGTGTCTTAGTTCGCTGCCGTACACGCTGGGACGTGCCAATGTTGCTGTAAACTCGGCTGAGCAAGAGGTGCGAAGCGTTCAGCGTTTCAATGAAGGCGTCACGGCGATGAATCGCCTGCCACCCTCGTGGATCGCGATGAACGACGAGCAGGCTCGCCGCGTGAGTGAGTTTCGAAGCAGCATGCCGGCGGGCACAACTCAAGAGACTCCAAGTTTCTTTTTGGGAACGGATGCTTTGGGACGCAGCGTTCTGATCCGCGTCTTGCTGGGTGGAGCGATGTCGCTCGTGATCGGAATCGCGGCGGCATCATTGTCAGTCTGCATTGGAACGATGTACGGCGCGATCGCAGGATATATAGGTGGTCGAACTGACGCCGTGATGATGCGGATCGTGGATGTGTTGTACGGATTGCCATATGTGCTGCTTGTCGTGCTGCTTGCGGTCGCGAGCGACGCGATGATGGGGGAGTACTTGTCGCGAAGCAAAGTTCGAAGCGAATACGTGATCCAAGCCGCGACAGAAGTTGTTGCGATGCAATCTGCCACGACGGAAAACAAAAATATATCACGACGGGATGCCGCGAGAGATTATCTTGTGGCGAATCCGCAGAAGAAAGCAGCGCTCGAAGTCGAAGCGATGCAACAATTCCCGCCGAGGCGAGTGTCAGACGCGACTCGCACGAGTTTTGACTTGCTGACGCTGCTGGTGGCGATCGGCGGTGTCAGTTGGCTGACGATGGCTCGGGTTATTCGCGGGCAAGTACTCAGCCTCAAGAACCAGCCGTTTATTGAAGCCTCGCGTGCGATGGGATTTTCCACGCCGCGGATTTTTATTCGTCACTTGCTGCCGAATCTGGTCGGGCCGATTGTCGTGTACGCAACCCTGACAGTGCCCCAAGCAATGCTGCAAGAGAGTTTTCTTAGTTTTCTTGGTATCGGCGTAAAACCGCCGCTGCCCAGTTGGGGCAACTTGGCCGCGGACGGCTTGGTGGAACTCAATCCGTATCAATCAAATTGGTGGCTGCTGCTCTTCCCGTGTCTCGCATTGGGATTGACACTGCTGTCGTTGAACTTTGTGGGTGAGGGCCTGCGAGCCGCGCTTGACCCGAAGGACAGGAAGTAAAAAGTTCGTACAGTCATGAGTATTCCGCTTGCGGGACCGTTCTTCGAGTAACATCAGGAAAATGCTCGATTTGCATCAGCGGCGACCGGTCACCAAATGACAACCCGATAGGGTTTGAATTCATATCCTGCTGCATGCCACTCCTCTCCATTCTCGCTTTGTCTGCATTCCAAACACTGACGCAGGTCGCAAGCACGCAGCCGGTCGCCGAGCCTCCCGCCAAGGTTGAGCCAGGTCTTGATCCTCGCGCCCCAGCAGAAACAGGGCCTGATTCGAAGGAGCCGAAGATCGATCCTCAAACGCTCGCGCCTGAGATTGCGAAGTTTGTGGTTCGCGAGGGATACAAGGTCACGGTCGCCGTGCCTCGTCTTGATGCTGCTCGCTTCATGGAGTTTGGTGCCGACGGCTGGCTGTATGTCTCTCGGCCGCGCATTGGCGACATTGTCGCGCTGCAAGATGTTGATGGCGATGGTGTATACGACAAGAGCCTGCAATACATCGACAGCATGGATGGCGTGCAAGCGATGTGCTTCTACGACAACGCGCTGTGGTTTGCGACTTCTGGTGCGATCTTCAAGGGCGAAGATACAGACGGAAACGGCATCGCCAACAACATTATTGAAGTGACTTCTGACCTGCCTTCTGGTGCAACGCACTGGTGGCGAAGTCTGCTTGTCAACGAAGACGGCATCTTCACGAGCATTGGCGATAGCGGCAACATCAACGAAGAAGAATCAACGGATCGTCAGAAGATTTGGCGTTTCAGCCACACGGGCGGCGACAAAACACTGTGGTCTTCGGGAGTTCGCAACACTGAAAAGTTGCGACTCCGCCCCGGTACGAAAGAAGTCTGGGGGATTGATCACGGCAGCGACAGCATGGGCAACACCATGGGCGAAACCGCCGAGAGCTTTCCGCTGACGGACAACAACCCGCCCGACGAACTCAATATGTACGAGAAGGGCAAGTTCTACGGGCATCCGTTCATCACCGGGGCGATGTGGCCTCGTCCTGAGTACGAAAAGCGAGAAGACATCATCGCGATCGCCGCACGCACTGTCGCGCCGAAATTGAAACTCGGCGCTCACTGGGCCGCGAATGGTTTTACGTTCGTTGATCCGAAGATCAACGATGCAACCAAGTCGCTCCCTCTCGACGCGAACGGCGACATGTTCGCAGCATGCCGAGGCAGTTGGAACCGCTCCTCGCGAGACGGCTACCAGATCGTGCGCATTCTCTTCGACAAAGATCAGAAGATGACCGATCAACTCAACGCTATCGCGGGTGCTGGTGCAGGCGAGGGAAAACTTGGCACAGGCGGGAAGCCAATCGGCATTCAAACCATCGTCAGTACTCTTGACACGAGCGACAAAGACAACTTCAAGCCGCTAGCGAGGCCGGTCGATTGTGTGCAAGCACCGGATGGGAGCATTTTGTTTACGAGCGATCAACCGGTGGGGAGGATTTATCGAATCAAGTGGGTGGGGACGGGGAAGTAACCTCGAATCGCGACAAGTACTGGCAAGCACATTCGACTGATGCATGAAATGACTCTGATCGCACACAAGAACATCACTCGATTGCTTTTCGCCGTGGGCGTGCTTGCGGCAATCGGGTTCTGCATATACGCCAAGAGATTCACGCCAGCGGTGACCGTGTTTGTTGTTCCCGCAGGAATATCACAACTCGCGCTCAATATTCGCGGATACGAACTGACAGATCGCCTCGTGCAACACAACTGGCAACTCTGCACCAACTGTCTGCGGCCTTTGAAACAGGGCGAGCGATGGCTTGAGTGCCCGGGATGTGGCAAGCAGTTTGAAAAGTGGGAGGCGCCCGCAGAATGGAAAACTCAGATTTCGCGCACTGTGTCTTACAAAGGCATGAAGTTGTAATGTGCTGTGGATTGGAGAGTCTTTCGTGCTGAGTTTGAAACTCCACAAACTTCTCCACCAGTCGATTACACTTTTGTGTTGTGCTGCTATGTTCGCCGCGATCGCGTTCAACGGACGATACACACTTGCTTCATGGATTCCGATTGTCTGTGTCCCGCTGATCGGTGTTTCATGGCTCATTCTCACACTCCGCGTGCGAGCCCTGAAGTCCAAAGCCCAGCGATCAAACTATCGAGATTGCCCCTTCTGCGATTACCAAACAGTCGAATCAAGCGAAGGCCATCTGTGTCCAGAGTGTGGTGCCTCGTTCAAACAAGGCGAACTCGTTCGTACTTGGGCAAACAAAGTGCGGTGGATGTTGGGAGAACCGGTTCCCATCACAGAATGGCGAACTGCTACTCCGCCCAAGACGATCGAATGGAAACCTTCGCATCACGTCCCGGAATGGACTTCGATCCTCACATTGGAGCAACTAGGACAACGCTGCGTCTGGACGTTTGTCGGCGCTGTCGTTGCGGCGGTGCTGATCGCGATGTGGCACTTGCCAAAGCTGCTCATCATGATCGCGTTTGTGCCTTGGACTGTGTATCTCTGGAAGTGGTATCAACATCGCACGATGCTCAAAGATCGCATCTTTGAGCACGGCGATCTGATTTGTCCCCACTGCATGCACCCGCTGGCTAACCAACGCGACCATTTGCGTTGCTTTGAGTGTGGATTTCATTGCCAACCGAAGGAATTACTGCCTTTGTGGGAGATGAAGTTTCAAGGCAGCGGGCCAGATTCTTGGAATAACGCACGTGGATGATCCGATACCGCTCTCGCGGTATGATTGGGCTGTTCGCTGGTAGCACGTTCAATCCTTCGCACTTTTCTAATTTTCGGAGCCCCTCATGTTCACCATTACCACCCTCCGCGCCCGTCAAGTTCTCGATTCCCGCGGCAACCCCACAGTTGAAGTCGACTGCGCTCTTGAGTCAGGCCATTTGGGCCGGGCCGCCGTGCCCAGCGGCGCGTCCACCGGCGAGCATGAAGCCTGCGAACTCCGCGATAACGACAAGAACAAGTGGATGGGCAAGGGCGTGATGAAGGCGGTGGCGAACGTCAACACGACCATCGCTCCAAAGCTCCTTGGCATGGACGCACGCGAGCAGGAGAAGATCGACGCTCTCATGCTCCAACTCGACGGCACGCCCAACAAAGCTAAACTCGGCGCGAATGCGATACTCGCCGTGAGCATGGCCGTTGCAAAAGCAGCCGCAGAAGCCAGTGGCTTGCCTCTCTATCGCTATCTCGGCGGCAGCGGCGCGAAGACGCTGCCTGTCCCGATGATGAACATCCTGAACGGCGGCAAACACGCCGACAACACGGTTGACTTCCAGGAATTCATGATCCAACCCTGGGGCTTCGACAACTTCCAGGACGCGTTCCGCGCCGGTGTTGAAATCTATCACTGCCTCCGCAAAGTGCTGCACGACGACCACATGAGCACCAGCGTTGGCGACGAAGGCGGCTTCGCGCCAAACCTCAAGGAAAACGAAGACGCGCTGAAGCTCATCGAGAAAGCCGTGAAGAAGTCCGGCTACAAGTGGGGCGAACAGATCTTTGTCGCCCTCGACCCCGCCACCAGCGAATGCTGGAACGAAGCCGCGGCTGACTCAAAGGGCAAATCGAAAAACCCTGGCTACAAGATGTTCAAGAGCTCGAAGAAGATTGTCTCGACCGACGAGATGATCGACATGTGGGCCAAGTGGTGCAAGAACTATCCGATTCGCAGCCTCGAAGATGGGCTCGCCGAAAACGACTGGGACGGCTGGAAGAAACTCACCGAGAAACTTGGCGACAAAGTCCAGTTGGTTGGTGACGATCTCTTCGTGACCAACAAGAAGTTCTTGCAGAAAGGCATCGACAACGGCTGCGCGAACTCGATTCTCGTGAAGGTGAACCAGATCGGTTCACTCAGCGAAACGTTCGACGCTGTCAACCTCGCGATGCGATCTCGCTACAGCGCGGTGCTGAGCCATCGCAGCGGCGAAACCGAAGATGCGACCATAGCCGACATCGCCGTCGCGACCAACTGCGGCCAGATCAAGACCGGCGCCCCCTGCCGCAGCGACCGCAACGCGAAGTACAACCAACTGCTTCGCATCGCCGAGGAACTGGGCAGCAACGCCCAGTACGGCGGGACCATGTGGTGGCGGAAGTAAACGCGGCCAAAAGTCGCCTCACCATCCAGAAAAATTGAAGACCCCCTAGAATCCGGACCGTAGTTAGTGTATACTATACTTGTCCGTTCCGGGCTCTTGGAGGTTTTCACATGGTCCTTGCCACATCCCCGAATCACCTGTCTGGCAAGCACATCATCCTGCGCATCGCTCAAATTGCAGTCACGATGGTGGCTCTTTTCTGGTCATGGTTCGCAATCGCTGTCGCCGTAGGGGAGGGCCTGAAGTCGCTGCCTTACGCCGCAATGTTCGTGGTGCCCCTCACGGCTCTCACATTTGTCGTTTGGAAGTGGCCCCGACTCGGCGGCATGCTTCTCGTGATCGCAGGAATCTTTGAGTTCGTGTACCTTGCCAACCCCGCCCCGAGGCTTTGGATGGCCGTCCCGTCCATTCTTGCTGGGATTGTCCTCTTGATCGTCGGGACCGGTCCGAAGGCTGCCTGACCTGCCAAATCGGCAGCGGTATCCCTGTCTTGTCCTCCCGATGTCGCATCGGCTTCGCGGCGGGCTGAAAAAGCGGTCGGGAACGCCGAAATCTTCGCTTGAAGCGACCTTTGTTCAACCGATGAAGTCTTGGCATCGGGGTTGCAATAGGACTTGCAGTTGCCTTCATCTTGGCCCCTCACAAGGGTCAGGAAGCTAGGCTTCAATCAAGCGAAGGAACCCCAATCATGTCCAAAATCATCGGTATTGACCTCGGCACCACCAACTCCTGCGTCGCAATCATGGAGGGTGGTACGCCCAAGGTGCTGATCAACTCGTCTGGTGCACGCACAACCCCGTCCGTCGTTGGCTTCACCGACAAGGGCGAGCGTCTCGTGGGTCAGCCCGCGAAGCACCAGCAGGTAACCAATCCGAAGAACACCGTCTTCTCTATCAAGCGGTTCATGGGCCGGCGTCGCAGCGAAGTCGCGAGCGGCGGCGATACCACCTACGGCAAGAGTGGCAACGAAGAAGCAAAGGTCCCTTACGCCATCACCGGCGGCTCTGACGACTTCGTGAAGGTGAAGGTGAACCAAGGCGAATTCACGCCTCAACAGGTTTCTGCATTCATCCTGCAGGACCTCAAGAAGACCGCAGAAGAATACCTGGGCCAAAAAGTTGAACGCGCGGTGATCACCGTCCCCGCGTACTTCAACGACGCACAGCGCCAAGCAACTAAAGACGCTGGCGAAGTCGCAGGCCTCAAGGTTGAGCGCATTATCAACGAGCCCACCGCCGCTGCTCTCGCGTATGGCCTTGACAAGAAGAAGAACCAGAAGATCGCCGTCTTTGACTTGGGTGGCGGCACGTTCGACGTGTCGATCCTCGACATCGGCGATGGCGTCTTCGAAGTGCTCTCGACCAACGGCGACACGCACTTGGGTGGTGACGACTGGGACCAACGCCTCATCGACTTCATCGCGGAAGAATTCCGCAAGAAGGAAGGCATCGACATTCGCAAGGATCCGATGGCGCTCCAGCGTTTGAAGGAAGCCGCGGAAAAGACCAAGATCGAACTCTCGACGATGAACGAGAGCACCGTGAATCTGCCCTTCATCACTGCGGATCAGAACGGCCCCAAGCACTTGCAGGTATCGATTACGCGTGCAAAGTTTGAAAGCATGTGTGACGATCTCTTCCAGCGACTCAAGGCTCCGTGCAATCAGGCCTTGAAGGACGCAAAGCTCGACATCAACAAGATCGACGAGGTCGTGTTGGTGGGTGGTAGCACCCGCATGCCGAAGGCTCAGGCAATTGCCAAGGAAATCTTCGGCAAGGAGCCCAACAAGAGCGTCAACCCGGACGAAGTTGTGGCGATCGGCGCGGCAATTCAGGGCGGCGTCCTCATGGGCGACGTGAAGGACATTCTGTTGCTCGACGTGACCCCGCTCTCGCTGGGTGTCGAAACTCTTGGCAACGTGATGACGAAGTTGATCGAGCGCAACACCACGATTCCCACCAGCCGCAAGGAAACTTTCAGCACCGCGGCTGACAATCAGACGAGCGTGAACATCCACGTGCTCCAAGGTGAACGCGAATTCGCCAAGGACAACCGCACGCTGGGCCAGTTTGAACTGTCGGGCATCGCTCCCGCACCGCGAGGCATGCCGCAGATCGAAGTGGAATTCGCTCTCGACGCGAACGGAATCCTGACTGTCACCGCGACCGACAAGGCGACGGGCAAGAAGGCCGACATTAAGATCACCAACAGCGGTGGGTTGAACAAGGACGAGATCGAGCGCATGAAGCGTGATGCCGAGATGCACGCCGCGGAAGACAAGAACCGCCGAGAGATGGTTGACCTCAAGAACAAGGGCGATCAGATGCTCATCGCCACTCGCAAGAGCCTCGAAGAGCACGGCGGGCGAGTCACACAAGACGTTCGCGCCAAGATCGAGACCGCGATGAGCACCCTTGAAACTCGCCTTAAGGGCGACGACAAGAAGGCACTCGAAATCGCGGTTGCAGACCTCGAACGCGAAAGCATGGAACTCGGCAAGATCGTGTACGAGCAGGCCGCGAAGGCTGCTCAGTCTGGCGGCGGCGGCAGCACCACAGAACCCAAGGCCGGCGCGACGGCTGGCAAGGACGATGTGATTGATGCCGAGTTCAAGGTGAAGGAATAGCTTTGTGGTCCGCCTGTCTGAGGCGGGCGAACAGCTAGCGACTCAAATCCCACTTCGACCGGCGAAAGCCGGTCGATTTTTCTTTCGACGTTCAGTCGCTCACCCACGAACCGCCCGCCCGCCGCACATCACCATCCGCACCAAGTTCGTGCCGAACTCATAGGCCAAGTCTCGCTCATCCGTCGTGCGGAGCAACACGAGGTCCGCGCGCTGCCCGGGCGCGATAGTCCCGCGATCCAGCAACCCAAGCACGTGTGCAGCGTTGACGGTTGAGGCGGTGATCGCTTCCGAAATCGTCAGCCCACAGTTTCGCACCGCGAGTTGCATCACATTCTGCATCGAATAGCACGGCGCCGAGCCCGGGTTGCAGTTGCTCGCGATCGCGACGATGCCGCCCTTGCTCGCCAAGGCGCGTCCGCTCGCGTAGCGATTATCAAGGTGATATCCGCACGCGGGCAAAATCACGCCGGCGGTGCCGCTGCGGCCCAGCACGTCCAACTCCGCAGGCGTGCTGGCTTCGAGATGATCGACGCTCATGTAGCCATGCAGTGCGGCTGAACTGGTCATGCCCAGGCAATTGAACTGGTCCGCATGCACGCGAATCGGATGGTCCGCCGCGTACGCCTTCTCGAACAACTCCATGCATTCACCAGGCGACCACGCCGCTGTTTCGCAGTACGCGTCGATGGCGATACCCGGGAATTCCTGAGTAATGGCTGGCAACGTTTCGTCGATGGTGCGGCGCACAAACGCCTCGCGCCCTTCCGCCGGGTCAATCGCGTGCCCGAGCAGCGCCGTCGCGATGATGCTGCCTTGAAACTTCGGCGCGGCGTCGTGAATCGCACGCAGCATCTTCAGTTCATCATGCGTCGAAAGTCCGTAGCCGGACTTCACCTCGACGGTCGTCGTGCCGTTTTCCAGCATTCTCGAGAGGCGTTCAAGCAAGAGGCCTGTGAGTTCCGCTTGCGTTGCCTTCCGCACCGCGGCAACCGTTGACATGATCCCGCCGCCCCGCTTCAGGATATCGAGGTAGCTCGCCCCCGCAAGTTTCATCTCCCATTCGTCGATGCGCGAACCCGCCCAGCACGCATGCGTGTGGCAGTCGATAAAGCCGGGCATCAGTACATCGCCATTCGCGTCAATCGTGCGAACCCCCGCCCGCTGCACATCGCGCAGCGCACTAGGTCCCGGCATCACGCTCGTGATCTTGCCGTTCTCTACCAGCACGTCCGCGCGATGCAGAATGGACAACTCGCCTAAATCCTCGCCGCGGCGCGGACGCTTGCCCATGAGCAATGTGATCGCCTTCGCGTTCGTAATCAGCGTCGGTGCTGCAGGCGCGTATAAGTTCGATCCGCCCGGCTGCACCGCATGCACGAACGAACTCGCATTCGTCGAAGCACTCTTCGGCGAAGTCGAAGACAAGTTGTGAGGCGGCTGAGTCATGACGTGCGTCACGGTGAATCCTTCATCTCCCTCGCCCTCGCTCTACTCCAAGCGAGTCAACGGGCATTCCAGCAGGCCTGTGGGTCAGTCCTGCTTGTCGCAACACAACGCTCCCTGCATCAATCCGGCCAATGCAACGAGGAACAAGTGTGCAGCCACGCGCGCGGTCCTACCCCCTTCATCGTGCGGCGGGGACAATTCCATGAAATCAAGGCAACATAGTGAAGGATTGCGGGTTATGGCGGCAATGGCCTTGCTGGCCGTATCGACGCTGATGCCGCAGGGATTCATGGCTGAAACGCCTGGAGCGACTGATTGGTCTAGGACGTCTAGATCGAATGAGCAGACGATGCGGACTTCACGGGGAAGGTACTTATACCAAGCGGGTTTATCTTCCTGAAGCGTAGATGACCAATCGCTACCCAAAATGAGTCCGTGTTTTCCAAACCAGTTCACATGCTCACGCGAATTGACGAACGGATTGAACCCTGCAATTGCAAAGCCACCGACAATGTTCTCTTCCAAGAGCTTACGAAATGACATGCCGCTGCCGACGGTCTCTCGAACGTCCAAGTGTGGATCAAAGTAAAGGCCACCATACGAAGTGCGCTTTCCAGCGAAGTTCGATTTCGCCGCATCGGCTTCATCAAGTGCTTTTGCAACACCCCGCACAAACGCATACGTCAAGTCATGTCCGCCGCCGATTGCAATTGGAAATAGGCCGAGTTTCACGAGCGCCTCGGAAGCTTCTGAAACACGCTTGTGCGTTTCATGAAGTGCGGTTTCGTCCGAGCCGTGAGCGGGCATGACGTCGCCCGCGTCAAAGACTCTTGGAAAGGCTGGAGATTCTCGATAGCGAAGATTCTTTTTCTGCTGCTTGATGACAAAGTCACGACCAAACAAAGAATCGAAGACTCCTTGCGGGTCCGGATTCGCAACCCCATACTTCGCCAACGCCGCCCGAAACGCCGTCGGCCCCTGCGCCGCACCAACACGCCCGTTGTTCAACTTTACCCCAAGATCATCCGGCAACCCAAGCAGCGCAACGCGAGCCGTCGCTGGTGTGCTTTGCAGAATGTGAGCCGCGAACCGACTCGGAGCAATCGCGTCAGGCCACACGCCGGGCTTGCAGTGGGGGATGTTCGTTCCTGTGGTCACGCGAAACAGTACGGTGCTTCCTAAAGCCTCTCTCTCGCGGGGGCGAGAGCGGTTCGGTTGGGCGAACACCAAGATTTTGGTCTTGCGAAACAGAACCAACGAGACGCCAGGCCTACCAACTTCAATCCCCGCTATTGTCCGACCGCCCGTTCCCACTCGTCGCCGCGAGTGTGTCTCTGAGTCGCTCTCTCTCCTCGTTGCTGCCCGCATTCGCCGCCACTATTTCGATGAACACATCTTCAAGCGTGGGTCGTACCAGTTCGATGCGTTTCAGAGGCAGTGTCGCGGCAATCCGTTGCAGTACACGCGGCCCATCAGCTCTGTCGTTTAGGTGGACGCGAGTCGTGCCATTGTTTCGGCTAAGGGAATCAACTCCTTCGAGCGAACTGATTGCATGTTCTGTGCTTTGATCAAGTTCCTGCACCGGCTCAAATAGTAGTTCCCTCGGCGTGTATCGCGCGTGAATCTCTGCCAGCGTGTTGTCCAGCACCTTTTTTCCGTCGTCGATCATCACCACCCGATCGCACAATGCCTCGGCCTGACTCATCTGGTGCGTGCTGAAAATCAGCGTGCAGCCGCGTTGGTGTTGTTCTTCAACGAGCACTCGCAGCAGCCGCGAATTCACAGGATCAAGCCCCGAAAAAGGCTCGTCCAAAATCAGCAGGTCGGGCTCGTGAATCACGCTCGCGATGAACTGCACCTTCTGCTGCATGCCCTTCGACAACTCTTCGCAGCGCTTGCGATAGCAGTCCGCCAATTCCACTCGCTCGAGCCACCCGCGAATCTTCTGCTCCAGCCCCGCACTGTCCATCCCCTTGAGTTGCGCAACGTACTTGAGGAACGGCCCGACCTTCATCTTCTTATAGAGCCCGCGCTCTTCGGGCAGGTACCCGATGCGATCCTTGCTCTCGACAGCGGAGGCTTTGCCGAGCACTTCCACGGAACCGCTGTCCGGAAAAATGATCGACATGATCATGCGGATTGTCGTCGTCTTCCCCGCCCCGTTGGGCCCGATGAGCCCGATGAGCGACCCCTCGGGAATCTCCAGGTCCAGGTTCGACACCGCGACCTTCGGCCCAAATCGCTTGTTGACAACACGCAGTTGAATTGCATTCGCAGTAGCCATGTGCGGCATTATTACGCTGATTCCATCATCGAGTTTCTAAATGACAAGTGCCCTTCCGTTCCCGGCGAGAGAAGGCGAGGGCGTCGGCCTCCGAAACACAACAAACAGCCCATATTCATGGACTTTTCATCCAATTGAAGACCTCGTCACATTCTGTCGTCACCCGCGAAGTTCTTCTTGTTCATCCCAGAATCTTCTCTTTTTCCCTGCAATTGCCCCCTCGCTCCTCCCAACAAATAGCATGTTCATCCTCAAGTGCCCATCCTGCTCTCAGCAAGTCAACATCGCACCGGAGTTTGCCGGCTCAACGGTGAAGTGCCCGATCTGCGGTACGAACCTCAACGTCCCCGGCACCGCGACCACGGCTGACCCCGTCGCGTCTGTCATGCCGCCGCCCGTGCCCGCAGAATCAACCTCGTCATTTGCCGCAGCCAACGCTGGCGTTGGCAACGCGGACGCAAGCACCCAAGCCAGCACAACCAATAGGAGTTCGTCGATGAACTTCTCTCCTCAGTGGAACGATGTCAAGAACGCCGGGGCAAGTGCGACCGGCACGTGGGCTTCAACCATGTCGCCCCCATTGGCTGGCAACACGCCCGCCGCGAGCAGACTTGTGTACATTGTGCTCGCGATCTTTCTAGGCACGCTGGGCGTTCACAACTTCGTGATTGGCCTGACTGGTCGAGGTGCAACTCAACTCTCGCTCACGCTGCTCGGCATCGTGCTCTCGTTCTGCACATTCGGCACGTCGGCAATCCTTGTCCTGGCTGCTTTCGTGTGGTCGATTGTCGATATCGTGACGATCAAGACCGACGCGAAGGGCGTGCCCCTGAACTAACTGATCGCACAACTGTGAACATCAAGATCGCACCGGCATGTCGCATGCCGGTGCGTTTGTGTTCAATCTGCTGCTTCTCCACGCTCTCCGCGTCCTCCGCGGCGAATCAATCGCCGCAAGAAACGCTCTTAGGAAATCTGCTTCCCAAGTTCCCGCCCGCGCAACTCCGCTGCTCCGATTGCTTCGATGATTGTCTGCTTGACCGCCGCAGCATCCAGAACTTCCGTCGCCGCCTGTGTCGTCCCTCCCTTGCTCGTGACCGCCGCTCGCAACTCACCCGGCAACTGCGATGTCTGCTCCAGCATCAATCCGGATCCCGCAATCGTCGCCCGTGTGATCGCCGTGCTCTGTTCGGGCGAAAATCCAAGTTTCACACCAGCCGCAATCATCGCCTCGGCAAGATAAAACACGTACGCGGGGCCGGAACCAGCTAGAGCGGTGAAGGCATCCATCAATTCCTCTCGCGTTCGCATCACCAAAGGCCCAACACCTTTGAACAACACTTCAGCAAACTCCGCATCCGAATCACTCGCGCCCGCACCAATGCACAGCGCAGTCGCGCCCCTTCCGATCGCGGCCGGCAAGTTGGGCATCGCACGGATCACGCGACACTTTCCCCCGAGGGCTCGATAGATCCGGTCACTCGTCACACCCGCCAGAATCGAAATCACCACACGCCCCTCGCACGGATGCGTGACAACTGTTCCCGACGAAATCGCAGACTGCGATTCGCACTCCTTCGAAAGATCGCTCAGCGACTGCGGCTTGATCGCCAACAACACCTGACCATCATCAGCGTTCGACGCCGTCGCAGAAAGCCAAGCCAGTGCCTCGCACGCATTCGCCACCACTTTGATCCCCAGTGCTGCAATCCGCGCCCGCCGCGTCTCGTCGCGATCCGCAACACACACCCGCGAAGGCACGAGCAGCCGCGCATTCACGCCGCCCGTGACAATCGCCTTCCCCATGTTGCCCCCGCCGATGATGGCAAGAAATGGATGCATGACAAAGCGTACGAGCATGCGGCCAAACAACACAAACAAAAACCCCGACCGTCTCCGATCGGGGTCAACAAGCATTCGTAATTCAAATCCTCACTTCGTGCCTACGTGCCTGCTCGCACGATTCACACCTTCGCACCCTGCCGCTCATGCCACTCACTGCGCTGCCCAGAATAAGCCTCGCCCGGGAACTGCTTGATCGCGGCTTGTTTCTTCTCCCTGCCTTTGCCGCGCAGAGGAGTGGGGGTCTTTTCTGGAATGACAAATTGACCCGGCGCAAGCGAATCGTTGTGCGCGAGAGCCGCGTCGGCCGCCTTGAGCATAGTGTCGTCCGCGTTCTCGTACAACGCACGGAAGTTCTCGTGAATCTCAAGTTCAGCAAGATCAAAGAAGTGCATCGCCGCGGCCTTGTCGCGCTGGAACTCAAGATCGCCTGCGCCGTTGCCGGCGTGCTGCTTGAGTTCGCTATCGAGTTTCGCCAGCGTACACAGCATCGCGTGCAGAAACAGCGCGACGTTTGCGTGACGAGCCTGCACTGTCTGACGTTCAAGCAACTTCACGTCGTACCGCTTGCTCATCACCTTGAACTGATACGTGTGTTCGCTCACGAGCCGACCAATGCGTTCCGCGATGGGTCGCAGGTCGTTGTTGACATTCTTGATGATCGGCATCTTCCGGCGGATACCAAAGAACACTTCCAACCCAAGCGGAATCGCCTTCGCCATGATCGCCGGGCGGAACGTGTTTTTGATCGCCTTGCCGATATAGGAACCGAAGCCTTCGTCAGATTCCTTCATGAGTGCGTCTTTGACGCCCACCATGACTTCAGCGAGTTGCTTGCCGCCGTAGCCAAAGATGTACGACTGCATGACTTCGTTTGCGCCTTCGACGATGAGGTTGATGCGTGAATCGCGGAAAATGCGTTCGACTTCATTCTCCGTCATGTTCGATTCGCCGCCCATGATCTGCACGGCGTCGTTCACGCTGCGCCAGCCAAGTTCGCTGCACAGAACCTTGCACATTGCGGTCTCGACCTGGTGATCTTCGTCCTTGCGGTCGAGCATTCCAGTTGTCATGTACAGAATCGCGTCCATCGCGTACGTGAGCGCTGCTTGACGCGCGACACGCTGACGCACCAATTCCTGCGCCGCCAGCGGCTTGCCAAACTGATATCGCGTCTGCGACCACTTGATCGATTGATCCATCGCCGCACGCGCCCCACCCAGCATGCCCGCGCTCAGTGTGCATCGACCATAGTTGAGGCACGACAACGCGATCTGCAACCCGCGCCCTTCTTGCCCGAGCAAGTTGCTGCGGGGCACTTTCACGTTGTGGAAGCGAATACGCGCCTGCCACGTGCCTCGAATGCTCATCTTGCTGCGGTTCTTCTGATAGATCTCGACGCCTTCCATCCACGGATGGCACACGAGCGCTGAAATCTTCCCCTTGCCGTCGGGCCGCACTTCGCGAGCCATGACTGTGAACAACCCGGAGATCGCGCCGCTCGTCGCCCACTTCTTTTCGCCATTCAGGATGTAGTGCGTTCCATCGCTGGCGATCGTGAAGTTGGTTTCCTGCCCACCCGCATCACAGCCGACGTTGGGCTCGCTCAAACAGAACGCGCTGACCCAGTCTTTTGCGAGGTGAGGCAGCCATTCCTTCTTCTGCTGCTCGTTGCCGAACAGCATGACAGCTTTGCAGCCAATCGACTGGTGCGCTGACACCAACACTGCGGTGCTGCCGCATGAGTGTCCGATGCGTTCGAGCACTCTGTTGTAACTTGTGATGCCCATGCCCAGCCCGCCAAAGTCCTTAGGGATGGTCATGCCCAACACGCCAAGGCTGAAGAGCTTGTCAATGACCCAGCGTGGGATTTCCTGATTCTGGTCTATCTCAATAGCCGGGTGCTCTTTGGTCAGATACTCATCAAGCCGCGCGAGCAACTGATCGCACTCTGCCGTCTCCCGAGCATCCTGCGACGGATAGGGAAAGTAAAAATCTTCTTTGATGTTGCCCCAGAACAAGTTCTTCGCGGGCCCCATCTTGGTGGGCTCCGCGCCAAGCCACTCTTCGGCTTCAGCAATCAACTTGCGATCGGCTTCGGAAATGCCTTTGAGATTCTTGAGGTCAGCCATGGAATGCCTCCGTCTGGGAGTTTGGTGGAAGATCAGCAATGCGAAAGAGCGATAGTGCGAGCGTGCGAAAGCAGGGGCTTGCACCCGGAAGGTAAATGGTAGCGTCTATCTGTTTCGGTGTCACAGACTTGGAAACAACGACGAAAGTCCCATACCAATGTCTAGCTTACGAGAAATCACTGCAAAGCCCGCGAATTCGACCATCGCAGCAAGTTTCGCACGTCCGCACCCTCGCACTTTCGCACTGCTTCAGTTTACTTCTTGCTCTTCGCAAAGAACGCCTCAATCGCCGCCTTCGCCTGAGGCGTGTGCCGCAACTTTACGAGTTCGCGCTGTTCAACTTCCAGGCACGCCTTCCAGCCCTTCGTGACTCCCGCATCAACGCACATCGCAACACTCTGACCCGCAGGTGTTCCAGAAATCTCCCCGCGCACAGCGTCGAGCGCCTTGACCGTTTCTGCTGCCCACTTCGTTCTGCCCGCGTGCCGCGACGGCGCGCCGTCGCGGACCAACTTGCCCTCTCTCGCTTTGGTCAACACCCACATACGAGCCGTTCCAAGCAGCGATGCTTGATCCGCTGCGACCATATCAAACAGTCCCGCAGCAACCGCTTCATCGAACATCAATGGCTTCCCCGCCGCCGTGCGACGAATCGCATCCGCTGCATCAATCCGCGCGGGCAACAAGCATGTGCCGCCCCAGCCTGGGCAAATCCCAAGCCCGGCTTCAGGCAACCCAACCGGATAAGGCTTCACCCCGGGCGCAGCAACCAACGCATCACAATGCATCGCGAGTTCAAGCCCGCCACCCAACGCCGCACCGTTGATCGCCGCGGCTGTCGGATAAGGCAATTGACTCAACTTCCCATACACGCTACTCGCGTACGTCAGATACCGATGCAATTCATCATCAGCCATCGCCTGAATCGCGTTCAAGTCCGCGCCCGCGACGAACACACGTTCACTCGCCGAAGCCAAGACCAGCCCGATGATGTTCTTGGGCAGCACATCCAGAGTCGCGTCCAGCCGTCGAATCAACTCAGCATCCAGCACAACGACAGGTTTGCCCTGCTGTTCCAACTTCAGAACGCACACGCCGTCGGAATGAACTGTGAATGTGAAGGGGGTCATGTCCGAGTGTAGAGCGAACGTCGCGAACAAGCGCTAGCGAGCGTTCGAATGCGTATTACAACAAGAACACCTTCACCAACACATCACCAATCCCAATCAACGCCGCGCCCGCAATGACGCCCGCGCAAATCGGCTCGTGGCAATCGACCCACAACTTGTGCCCGCCCGACTCCTTCTTGTCCTTGTACCGCTTGTGCATCCACGAGAAGAACAACGCCCCGGCGAACATGCACAGCGTGCTATCGGGTGGCACAACCACGCCCAAGCCAATCGCCAACGGCGAGAGCGGGAACTTGCCTTTGCTCTTGATGCGAATGACTTCCATGATCAAGCCGACCACGCCTGCGATGATCATCGAGATCACGATGGACTGTGTGAGCAGCGTTCCTTTGCCTTCGCCGAAAATCGACGTCACAAGATCGCTCACGCCTTTCCACTGCAACGCACTGGGGAACGAAAACTGATCGGTGACCATCGCGTTCTGCACGTGCTGAGGATCAGTCGCTGCGGCTTCGGGCTTGTACCCTTGCATGAACAGCACGTAGAACAGAGGCGTGCTGGCAATTGCTCCCGCAATAATGCCAAGACAGTGGCCCCACGCCTGATGCCGAGGCTTGCCACCAAGCATGTAGCCAGGCTTAATGTCCATCAGCAGGTTGCTCGCGTTGCTTGCAACTTCCACGCACATCACACCCGTCATCAGGTTTGTCGGCGGGTGCTTTGGATCTGCCGCGCCGAAAATGAACTGCGGAATCTTGCTGAGTGAGCCCGTCGGCGTGATGCCCGTCATGCCCGTGCTGCTCGCTGCGATCAAAGTGAGCACCACGATCAGCGGAATCGCTAACGCACCAAACAAGTATGACACACCAAACCACGCATGCGCCATCCACACACTGATTGCACCGACAACCGGCACGCCCACGAGGCTGATCCACATCGGCACTTCAATGTGCCCCAGCAAGTCCTTGCCCTTGTCCTTGTTCTTGGATCCCGCGATCATCCGGAACGCTTCAACGAAAATTTCCGGTTTGGCAAACAACGACACCATCGCCGCCGTAACCATCAGCACGATTCCCCACCAAAGTGCCCAAGTGTTCAGGATGTGTGCGCGACCAAAGACGGCATCGCCTCCTTGGATCGTGCCGGACTTGGGCATGATTTCGCCAATCGCAATCATCCAAGGCACGATGATGAAGAAGTTCAGGAACATTCCGATCATCATGCTGCCCGCAGAGCGAATGCCCATCAATCCGCCCGCACCGATCATCGCAAGGTCGAGCGCCGGATTGATCGCGAGCTCCTTCAAACGCACGCCAACCAACTTGGGCTCGAGGTTCTTGGTGGCGAGCCACGCATAAAAGCCATCTAAGTTGTGCGGCAGATACAACGCTTTTTTCAACCCCAGCCACTTCTCCTGAATGAGCTTCATGTAGCTCTCGCCCGAGATGAACTGAATGAACCCTGCGAGCCCCGCCGCCATCATCAGTACCTTCGCCTTGAACATACCGATCGCAGCCGACGATGTGTACAAAGTGTCCAGCACCACGCCGCACGCTCTGCCTTCCGGAAACGGCTGCTGTTCATCATTGATGAACCGGCGCTTCATTGGGAACGCAACCAGCACGCCGAGAATGCTCAGCACGACATTGAACAGCAGCATCTGATGCCAAGGCATCGGTTTGTTCATGACCCACATGTACGCCGCCATACCGGAGATGAGCGGCCCAGTCATGTACCCCGCCGCCGTCGCGATCGATTGGCTCGCGTTGTTCTCCAAGATGGTCATGTCGCGAGCGCCCATCTGCGACATCAGTCGAAATGCGGCGAACGCGAGAATCACGCTCGTGAGTCCGACGCCCAGTGTCCATCCCGTCTTCGCACCGACATACAGGTTCGTCGCAGACAGAATGCCGCCAAGCATGAACCCCGTGATCGCCGACCGCAACGTCAACTGCGGCATATCACCCCGAAACACATTCTCCAGCCACCAGCGATCCTTCTGTTCGCGGGACATTGTCCGGACTTGTTCGTCGCTCAGCGATTGAATTGCCATAGGGCCCCAGTGTAAACCGTGTCGATGCGGAACGCTTGCGGTCGCAATCGACGATCATGTGACAAATAGGCCATTTTGGTCCGTTCGCTGGATTCGACCTTGCACCTATCATCCTCCGCATGCCCACCGATCCCCATGGCTTCGCAGCTCGCAGTGCAGCGCTCAAACAAGAACTGCTGACACAAGGTCTGCGCGTCCAGGCTCAGGTCGAACTTGCCTTCGCGTCGCTCTTTGATCGCAAGTCTGAGTCATCCAAGCAGGCAATCGCCGCTGACGACGCGATCGACGAAGCGGACGTTCGCCTCGAAAAAGACGCGGTCGCACTGCTGACTGACGCGACAAGACCTTGCCAAAACCCAAGCGCCGCGGCTCTCAGCGAACGGGATCTTCGCGAAGTGCTGACGATCGTCAAAGTGAACAATGAACTCGAGCGTATTGCGGATGTCGCGGTGGATATTGCCGAACTCGTTCCCAGCGTCGAGAAACTCGCCGTGCCGTTTCCCGACACATTCCGCGTGCTCGCAAACAGCATCGTTGGTATTCTCCGAGACGTCAACATCGCGATGAGCAAGAACGACGCGAAACTCGCGAACATCGTGCTGCAAAGCCAGCACGCGGTTTGGGCGTTCAAAGGCGCGTTGATCAAGGAAAGCCAGATCAAAGTGGCGAAGGGGCAACTCACGATGGACTTTGTCGTCCAACTGCACGAAGTCGCGCACCTTTGTGAAGTCATCGCCGACCACTGCACGAACATCGCGGAGCAAGTGATCTACCTGAACACAGGCAAGATCGTGCGGCACTTGGATACGGCGTGGGTCGAAGTGACTGACACAAAGGCGTGAGGTCTTTGAGGCTATCTCGACAGCTTTGATCACACCTCTCTGCACAGTCCACGGCTAACGAACAATGTGCGTTGGCTTTTTTTCTTTGTGTCCTTGGTGTTCTTGTGGTGAAGTTTATTTAGGGACAGTTTCTAAAGCCGCATCACGCGGTCAACCGCTTCGACAACTTCATTGGTTTCAATTCGCCGAATCATCCCCGCGCTGCGATCATCACGGAAGTAAAACTCGTCGCCGTCTTGCACATGCTGCAGCACGATCGCCGTCTTCCCATACGGAGCGGCGAGCCGCATGTCGGTTGGTCCAAACAGCGCGACGACTGGCCGCTGAAAACCGACGCCGATGTGCAGTGAAGCGGAGTCGTTCGACAAGACGCCTATCGACCCTTCGATGACTGCCATCAGTTGTCCAACCGTGGTTTTCCCGACGCGATCAAGGACCAAAGGATTTCGTTGCGAAAGTTCGATCAACGGCAGGATGCGATCTCGTTCGCTTGGCCCGCCGACAATCACAACCGCAACGTTCTTTGACGCGATGTACTTCGCAACCTCCGCAAACCGATCCGCAGGCCATTCCTTTGCAGGCCACGCGCTCGTCGGCGCGATCACAACATACCGATGATTCGCAAACGACTCTTTCGCCAGCCACGCACGATCCGCCGCGCTCGTGTACAACTGACTTGCTTCGGCAGTTTTCAATGCCGGAATGCCGACGGCTTCGAGCAGTGCAAGCATTTTGTCAACGGTGTGAAAGACCTTCGGGGTCTTCACGCGATGCGTCATCGGCACCCACCCAAACTCTCTCGCATCACGCGTCCCGACACGAATTTTCGCTCCGGTCGCGCGAGCAAGCAACGCACTGCGAGCCAAGCCTTGGCAATCAAAGACCAAGTCAAACTTGGGCGTTCGAAGCGTCCCGATGTACTCCTTCACCTTCCCCCATTGCAGCGTCCGTACCCACCTCGACAACTCCTTCCTTGGAAACGGCACCACATTCGACAACCCCGGATGAGCCGCGATGATGGGTGCGAAACTGTCTCGCACCAACCAGTCGATCCGAGCCGAGGGATACGCCGCACGCAAACTTGCCAGCACGGGCACAGACCGTGCGACATCGCCCAGCGCGCTGGGGCGGACGATCAGGATCGAGGAGGCATCTGGTGGGGCTTGAGGCAAGGACCGATGATACCGCTCGGGAGCTACTCGCCCTCGCGAACGAACTGGTTTGCGTGTTTTCACGTATTGTGAATCTGGGGAACCTGTCGGAACGTCCTCTTAACCCGTATTTGGGTATGGTTTGTGCGCTTTGTGATGACATTTTGGCGCACTTCGTTGGTTTTTGGCGCAGAATGGCGCACATTCTTACGGACTGGAAGAGGAGCAGCAAGGCCGGGCTTGTGTGGGTTTTTTCACGGCGCTGTCGCGGTTCTCGCGACGGGGCTTGAAACTCGCTTAGGCTTTGCGTTGCATATTCGCAAATTGTTAGGCAAAGGACTTGCCACGGGAGCCTTCCGCCCCTCCCCCTGTGGTGTACGAGACCAAACCGGTCCCGGCGATTGTCGCTGGGGTGCCAAGTGGGTATCCGTGGGCAACTATGAGTGCGCTTCCGCGCAAACCCGAAATGTCTCTGATCGTCCCTGAATGGCAGGGCGATGTGACGCAATTGCTCGATGAGGCACACCTCATCGCATGGAGCGAGTTCGCTCAACGCAGAACTCAGTTCGCGGTGCAGCTCGGGCAGTTCCTGGGAAGTTTGCGAGACGCCGAAGTTTGCGTCCTTTACGGCAAGTTCATCACCGATCTTGAGAGTTTCTGTTATCAACTCGAACGCGCGATTCCGGGTCCGACACTTGAACGCAGAATTTCTGGCCCATCGAGTATTGTCAATTTGTTGCGCGAACGGCCGAGTTTTCATGGCCGAAGTCAATCCAAATTTCGCTTTTATGTGTGGCACGACGCAGACGTGCTGCTGAAGGCCGACAGCAAACTGTTCGGCAGAATTCTGGATGCGATGGCGGGCGTGTCGGCTGAAGCGGAATTTGTCTCAGACGACCTGTTGATGCTGCATCGTGTGATTCTGGTAGGCTCGTCGATTCTCGACGTGTATGCCGACGATCCACGAGGTCAGTTCCAGAGTTGGTTCGACGATGGCCAGGGCGAGCCCTTCTGGAAAGTTGTGACCGGTCTCGAAGCGCCGTCATTCCTGCGGTATCGAATCGATGCTTTGTCAGTGCCGGGAAATGTCGTTGGTGCCGGGGCTTCCCCGGTACAGCACCGAGTCTTGGTGCCTCGTTCACCGAATCCTGAAACGTAATGTCGATGCTTTTCGAGTTTGGAATCGAGAATGTGCCAGAACAAAGCCATGCCCGCGGGATGGGTGAAGTTCCTCATGCCCTAAACGAGAGTAAGTTGTGTGCAAACAGCCGAAGTGAACGAAAATCGTGTTGACTGTGAGAAGGTTTCGTGTAGTCTGGTGTTGTCGAAAGAAGTTGATTCAGACGCAGGCAATCATCATGCGTCGAATGAATCGCGACTCGGGTGACAACTGAACGTGCCTTGAAAGCCCCGCTGAATTTCCGCTCACGGGGCGGTAACTGAAGGGCCGGAATCACGGTCGGGCTGGAGGAGTGCCCTCGATCGGACCGGCCCTTCATCCTTTTGTCCATCGTATGTTGTTTGATCATCAAACTCTTTGCTGAGTAATCACTTTGCATCTGCGGATACTCGTTCCGGCAAGTGAATCGTGAACGCCGCGCCTTTTCCGACATCGCTCTCGACGACGATCTTCCCACCCATGGCTTCGATGATGCGTTTGGTGGTCGCAAGTCCCAAGCCAGATCCGCCCGAGCGAGTGGTGAAGTAAGGCGTAAAGAGTTTTGCCTTGGTCTCCGCAGACATGCCGGGTCCAGTATCGATGACGCGAATCAGCGACATCGGCGCTTCGCTTGCGGGCTTGTTGTTGGGTTCGGTGCTCGACGCACGTCGCGTCTGCAAAATCAGTTCTTTCATTTGAGGCATCGATCCATCGCCATTGCCACCGTTCGGCGCGGGCACTCGCGTCATCGCCTGCACCGCATTCAGCATCAGATTCAGCACCGCCTGCTTCAAGTGCGCGACGTCGCAGTGTGCCATCACCGGCTCATGCTCCAGATCAACTCGCAAACGCACACCTTGCTGCTGCGCCTGTGGCAGAAAAAAGTCCGTGAGTTCTTCAATCACCTGATTGAGATTCGTCGGCTTATTTTCCAGTCGCAACTCGCCCGCGTAATTGAGAAAGTCACTCAGAATGCCTCGCAGCCGCTCTGTCTCCCGGCGAAGACTCTCAAGCCTCCGTTGCAAACGCTGCTTCGCATCCTTCGGCGTCGGAGCATCCTCGGGCAATTCTTCCAAACCCTCTGACAGCAATTGTGCATTGAGCCCGATCGTGGAGAGCGGATTCTTGATCTCGTGTGCAAGACCACCCGTCATCGCGCCAAGTTCCGCAAGTCGTTCAGCAGACCGGGCACGGCGTTCCGCTGCAAGTTGCTTCGCGAGACTGTGCCGCACCTGCCACCGCACAGCAATCACGGCAAGCCCAACGCCAGCCCCCAAACCCAGCGCGAGCCACGCATACCAAGGCCATGTTGAAGGATTTGTGTAGGGCATGTGAACGCTTGATCGCGTGCTCTTGCGAATTCCAGACTTAGCAATCCAAACTAAATCACAAACTTCCCGTCCTTGTGAAACACTTCGCCATCCGCAGAAATCGTGCCGCCAGCGACCGCCGAGCCATCGCGAGCCGTTCTGGGCCGAAGATCACACACCATGTCCCAGTGCAGCCCGCTCTGGTTGCTGTTACCACTTTCCGGATATCCCGCGCCGACCGCCGCGTGGAACGTGCCGCCGATCTTTTCGTCAAACAACGTGTTCTTTGAAAACTCAGTGATCGAGTAATTCGTGCCGATCGCGATCTCGCCAAGATTGCGAGCGCCCTCGTCTTGGTCCAGCATCTTGAACAGATAATCCTCGTTCTTGGTCGCACTTGCATCAACAACTCGGCCGCCCTTGAAACGCAGCCGCACGCCATCAACTTCCTTGCCGTTGTACACAGCCGGGAACGTGTAATTCACATGCCCATCCACCGACCCTGGCCCTGCGAACACTTCGCCATCGGGAAAGTTCTGTTGCCCCGCGCAGTTGATCCAATGCGACTTGCTGCAATCAACGCGAAGGTCCGTGCCGTCGTGCCCGTCGCACGCGGGTGCTTTGAAGTGCAGCACTTTGCGTTTCTGCAGGTACTCGCGGATGTGTTCCTGCTTCGTGAAAATCTCCTGCCACGCCTTCGCAGGATTGTCAAGATGCAGCAGTCCCGCGTTGTACACAAAGTTCTCGTATTGCGACAAACTCATTTCGCCGTCCTGCGCGCTGCCATGCGTTGGATACATGGTGCCAACCCACCGAAGGTGCCGCGGATCGTCTTTGGGCAGCCCCTGACGCTGCATGAAGATGTTCAGGAACGGCTTGTAGCCCTGAATCAACGCGGCCATCCCCTTGCTATCAAAGCGAGAGAGCGAGCGTGTATTTTCTTCGGCCCACAGCGAAAAGTGAACATCGACCGTGTCAATGTAACTTGCTTCCAGCGGATGCCCAAACTCCTGCTGAAACTTCTCGCCACACTCAAGCATCGCTTCTTTATATCCAGCGCGTCGCAGCATCACAAACGGATGCCCACCCGCCTTCAACACCGCTCGCATCACCGCCTCTGTCAGAGGCTGCGCCGCAAAGTCTGCTGAAATCCCGCATATGTCCCCCTTTTTCACCTTGGTCGAATAATTGACGAGGATGTCTGCGAGTTTCGAGATTCTCGGGTCGTGTGGCATGGGCAAGCGTAGTACACACAAACGCAAATCACGTCACACGACTCGTGATGCACGCATGGATGGCTGGACATAATTACCCCATGCAGCCGGACAGTGCCAACACCTCGCAGCCCAATCCAGTCGGCGACCTCACGCCCACAACTGATCCGACGCAGATTGCGGAGAGCGTTTCAGGTCTCAGTACGACGATGATGCTCGCCCTCACTTCTGAACCAAACACGGGAGTTGGTGTCATCAGCGAAGATGGCCAGATCATGTACATCAACGATCAAGCCGCGAAGATCTTTCATGGCCACAACGCATGCTCGACTGATTACGTCGGACGCAATTGGCGAGACCACATGCCTGAAGACTGGATCGAAGAACGTCTCAAACTCTTTCAGACAGTCAAGATTCACGACAAGCCCGTGCTGATGCGATCCGTCTGGCGCGACTTCCAGCACTTCACATGGATTTCACTGATCGAGTCCGAGCCGGTAGAGAAAAGCGATTCGGACGAACCCTGCAAGCCCCAGCCAGTCTTGTTTCTCACAATCACTCGTCGCATCGCAAGCGATGATGAAGCCGAAGACATCATGCCTCGCAAGAAGTTTGAGGAAGTCGAGTCTGGCGTCATCCATCTAAACAAACTCGACGTGCTCTCGCCGCGCGAATTGGAAGTCCTTGCGTTGCTGGGTCAGGGTCTCAACACCACAGAAGTCGCCCGTGTGCTGCACAGAAGTGAAAACACCATCGACAATCATCGCACCAGCATCTACAACAAACTCAACATCCGCGATCGCGTGCAACTCGCCGAGATCGCACGCCGCGCGGGGCTCAAGATCAACGATGCCGCGAAGTCACGAGTGTGATAACGACGCATCGAGTCTGAAATTGCTTCTGCTCGCTTCAGACGCGATGAATCCCAAAGAACAATCTGCCTAGCCTTGGTCTTGCTCGCCAAACCGTCAGCCATTCACCAAGCCGGGCAGCGCCTCAATGAAGGCGGCTTGGTCGCGTTTCCAACTGAAACCGTCTATGGACTCGGCGCAAACGCCCTCGATGCACACGCCGTCGCCCGCGTCTTCGCACTCAAAGGACGACCTTCGCGGAATCCTCTGATCGTGCATGTCGCCGACGAAGCGATGGCGAAGTCATTGACGACCGAATGGCCCGAAGCAGCCCAGAAACTTGCGAAAGCACTGTGGCCCGGACCACTTTCGCTGATCTTGCCCAAAGCCGCGCATATCCCCGACATCGTGACTGGCGGCGGACCAAACGTCGCGCTGCGATGTCCTGATCACGCCCTGACGCTCGAACTACTCCGCCAATTTGGAAAGCCCCTAGTCGGCCCGAGCGCGAATCCTTCAGGATCGATCTCGCCCACCAAAGCCGCGCACGTCTCCGCTGCTTTCTCACCCGAAGATGTCTTCGTTCTAGACGGCGGATCATGCCGAGGCGGCATCGAATCAACTGTGCTGCTCTTGACCGAGCATCCCCCTCGAATTCTGCGGCCCGGCCTCATCAGCGCAGAACAAATCGGCAGCGTCCTCAAAGGCCCCGTCGCCGACTTCATCCCGGGCATCGCTCAACGCGAAAGCGCTCATGACGTAAGCCCACTACAAAGCCCCGGCACACTTGCACGCCACTACGCACCGACAACCAAAGCGGTGCTGATCGACTCAACCGCCGTGAAAGGCCTCCTCGCCGACGCAACTTCGCCTGTGGTCGTCATTTCTCACGAACCTGTGCGAGTGAATCCGCCCCATCGTCTCGAACCGCTGCCGCACGACGCCAAGGGATACGCCGCAGGC
This sequence comes from Phycisphaerales bacterium, assembly GCA_046350435.1. Taxonomy (GTDB): domain Bacteria; phylum Planctomycetota; class Phycisphaerae; order Phycisphaerales; family UBA1924; genus BJHL01. Next base: position 380,714 of record JAXMAK010000003.1, on the reverse strand, counting down.
CTCTACGCCGCACTGCGCAGCGCAGATGACGGAAAAGCAAGCCTGATCGCCATCGTCAAACCCACAATAAACGACGAACACAAAGCCCTATGGCTCGCCATCCTCGATCGCCTCTCAAGAGCGACATCATAGCAAGAGCCGAGCGGCGCAAGCCGCCGGTCTATCTATCAAAATCAACCAGCCGCATGCGGCGCCTTCGGCGTCGGCTCCTGCTTCTTCCGCCGCCACAAGTTGAGCATCTCAACGCTGAGCGAAAACGCCATCGCCGTATAGATGTATCCCTTGGGAATGTGCTGTCCCATCGAGTCCGCAACGAGCATCACGCCAATCAGCATGAGGAACGACAGCGCCAGCATCTTGATGCTTGGGTGACGCTCGATAAACGCCGCGATCTTTCCGGAGATCACCAGCATCACCAGCACCGCAACAACAACCGCCGCGGCCATCACCCAGATGTTCTGCGCCATGCCCACAGCCGTGATGATCGAGTCAAGCGAGAAGACAATGTCGATGATGAGAATCTGCCAGATGGTTGGCCAGAACTTTGCAGCACCCGCTCGCTTCGTGGTGACAGATGAAGATGCAGGAGCCGCAGTTGACGCAGCACTTTCAACGCCCGCCGTCGGTACCGTTGCCGCATTGTGCTCCTCCGCAGCACCTTCCACCTTGTGATAGATTTCCTTGGTCGCCTTGTAAATCAGAAACAACCCACCAAGCAACAACACAAGATCGCGTCCGTTCACCTCATGCCCGATGATCGGCATGACAAACAGCGACTTCTTCGTCAGCCCCATGATCCACTTGATCGTGAACAGCAGCCCCACGCGAGTAAACATCGCCAGTGCGAGCCCAAAGATTCTCGCCTTCTCCTGCTCCTGCTTTGGCAACTTGCCACACAAAATCGCGATGAACACGATGTTGTCAATCCCCAGCACGATCTCCATCGCAGTGAGTGTCAAAAACGCGACGCCATTTTCCGCCGATAGCAGAGGCTTTGCCTCCTGAACCGCCTTCGCCGCTTCAGTCGCGACTTGCGTGTCCGATCCAAACGCCACGCTGCACACTGTCGCCGCGAGCAACACGCCCACCAGCGCACGCGACGCCACGCGACCAGTCTTCGAAATCGACTCCGCACTGCTTTCCTGATTCATGGGCACACAGTACTCATGCAAGACCACCGTGGTAATGGCTTCGTGCAAATGCATGTGCCACCGACTGGCGTAGCCGGTCGGTGCCGCGCTGAACGAATAGGTCAAGCCAATGAACGTTGCCGTCCTACAAGGACTGTCGAAGCACAGTTGGTGCACGACGATACTAACTCACCTTCGTCAGCCTCGCATACTCCAACACCAACGTCTTCGTCCCCACATCCCGAAATTCAATAATCGCTCTCGGCTGCGACCCCGTCGTCACGCTGCGAATCACACCAAATCCAAACTGCGGATGCCGCACCTTCGCTCCCGCTGCAAATCCAAACGTGTTCGCCGCAGGATTGCCCCCGCGACTGACAGGCCGCAGCGTTCCGCCGGGCGGACCTCCATGCCGCGTCGAACCGCCACCAAACTCATCATCATCCTCGCCCCATTCCCGTCCCAGGTCCGCCGCGACATCGCTCTGATCACTCACCACAAGTTCACTCTGCGGCATCTCGCTCAAGAATCGGCTTGGGATCGTGCGTTCAAGATTGCCTCGCAGCGTTCGATACTTCGCCGCCGACATCATCAGGTGCTGCATCGCGCGTGTGATGCCGACAAAGCACAGCCGCCGTTCTTCTTCCATCTCGTTGTCGCTCACGCCAACAACCGCTCGCGTGTGTGGCAGCAAACCCTCTTCCAAACCCACCATGGCCACAACCGGAAACTCCAATCCCTTCGCCGCGTGCAACGTCATCAGCGTGACACTGCCCTGCGACGGATCAACGGCATCCGCATCTGCGACAAGAGCAACCGACTCCAAGTACGCTCTCAGCAACGCGAGCAGTGGGGGGATCGGGGGGATGGGCGTCGCAGATTCACCCGTTGCGTTTACGCGAGGCGTTTCATTCGCCGCATCACTCGTTGGGTCATACTCCAATTCAAACTGCCGCGCCGAAGACACGAGTTCAGCAAGGTTGTCCAGCCTCTCGCTGTCCGTCTCGCTCTGGCTCTGCTGCGCCTGCTTGCGATACATCGCCTCAAGCCCCGATTCCTTGATCACGCGATCCACGAGCTCCGCGAGCGATCCTTCGCGAAGTTCTTGCCCCATGAAGTTGCCAGAGTTCGTCCAACTATCCACCATACTCACAAACTTCACGATCGAGTTCACTGCACGCGACGTCATCCCCATCGCTTCGCCATGTGCAAGATCAATCGTGGTCATGAACGCAAGCAGCGGCACCCCTTGTTGCCCAGCCGCGGCTTCAATCTTGTCAATCGTCGCATCACTGATGCCGCGAGAAGGCGTATTGACGATGCGAGCAAGCGACACGGAGTCCGCCGCGTTCGCAACGACACGCAAGTACGCCAACGCGTTCTTCACTTCTTCACGTTCGTAGAACGCCGTACCGCGAGCGATCGAATATGGCAAGTTCGCCGAACGCAAAGCCTCTTCCAGCACACGCGACAGTGCATTCGTGCGATAAAAAATCGCCATGTCTTTCCAAGACAGAGCCGCACGCCCCTGCGAACCGCTCTCGCTCTTCAACTTCTTCAGCCACTCGACGACCAGCATCGCCTCATGCCGCTCATCCCGGCACAAGACCGCGTGAATCTTGTTCCCGCCCGCCTTGCTCGTAAACAAGTCCTTGTGCTTGCGGCGTTTGTTGTTGCGAATCAGCGTGTCCGCGACTTTCAGAATCGGCGCCGTGCTTCGGAAGTTCTCGCCCAGTGTGATCGTCGCCGCGCTCGGATAGTGTTCTTCAAAATCAAGAATATTGCTGATGTCCGCCCCGCGCCATCCGTAAATCGCCTGATCCGGATCACCCACAACACAGATATTGGGCTTGGTACCCCGCCTCTCCGAGGCGGGCGAATTCCCCTTGCCCGATTCCTCACCCGCAATCAAACTCGCAATCACAAACTGCGCCTTGTTCGTGTCCTGATACTCATCCACCAACAAGTACTGCCATCGATTCTGCAACTCCGATCGCACCTTCTCATCGCGTTGCAGCAATCTCGCCGTCAGCAGCAGAAGATCATCAAAGTCCACCGCATTCGCCTGCCGCAGCGACCGCTCATACGCCGAATAAATCTTCGAAATGTTCTTGCTCGAAAAATCAAACGCCCGCGCCGCGTATTCCTCAGGCCCAAGCAACTGGTTCTTCGCGTTGCTGATCGCACTCAACATCGCACGCGGCTGAAAGTTACTCGTGCTCAGTTGCAGTGCTTCAATCGCCTTCTTCACCAGCGTCGCCTGATCGCCACTATCGTAAATCGTGTAGTCAGGCTTGATGCCTGCAGCTTCTGCATACCGCCGGAGCAATCTCGCGCACAGCGAGTGAAACGTCGTGACCGTCAAACCCCGCGTCACGCGAGCGTCTGGATCGTTCCCGGGATTGAGCAAGTGCATCACCCGCTCGCGCATCTCGCCCGCGGCTTTATTCGTGAACGTGAGTGCCAAAATCTGCCAAGGCGGTACGCCCAGGGCGATGATCTGCGCAATCCGCCGCGTAATCACTCGCGTCTTACCAGACCCTGCCGCCGCGAGTACCAGCAACGGCCCTTCCGTGTGCAATACAGCCTTGCGCTGCTGCTCGGTCAATCCGTCGAGGAGTGAATCCTGCCACGCCTCGCGTTTCGCTGCAGGCTGTTCAGCGTCAAAGCGCTCCCCGCTCAACTCTGGCGGCAGACCAATATCCACTTCCGCAGGACTCGCCGGCGCACGCGTCGCCGCAGGCTTGCTCAGCCACGCTGGCCCGATGCTCTTTGCTTGAGAATGTTGTCCTGCGTGATGCTCTTCCATCCGTGCAAGTTCCAGCAGTGCGTGCGTCTCCAACGCGTCGCAATCGTAGCGACGATTTGGTCCGCTGACACGCTGAAAGGCACTTGGCACTTACATGTTTTTCACTGCTGATCGTGTGAATCGCGCAACCGCAGAGCGAATCAACAGCACAATCGCGAACGGAATCCCATGTACAAAGTACCGCTTGAACAGCCGCCCCGGCTCCTGCACGAACCGATGCACCCACTCCAAGCCAATACGTTGCAGAAACTTCGGTGCCCGCTGCACGCCGCCCGTGACGAAACTGAAACTGATCCCTACACCAAGGAACCACGCCTTGGGTAGCAACGGCCGCAGCATCGCAATCACGCGCTCCTGCTTTGGAAATCCAACTGCGACAAACACAATGTCCGGCTTCGCGGCCACGACACGCTTCAACAGTGCATCGACATACGCCGCATCTTTGTCGAATCCATACTTGGGCGATTCCGCACCGACAATAGTGATGTTCGCAAATCGCTCCCGCAGCGCATCCGCGGCTTGCGTCGCAACCTGCGTCCCGTCTTCCAAAATATCTCCACCCAGCAAAAACACCCGAAACCCCTCACGCACCGCTCGCTCAGTCAGCGACAAAATCAAGTCACTGCCCGTGACTCGTTCGGGTAGCGGCGTTCCCTGCAACTTGCTCGCCCACACCAGCGGCATTCCATCCGCAACAAACAACGTCGCCTGCTCGCACAGCGCGCGTGTGTCTTTCTCGCTCGTCATGCGGCGCAAGATGTCCAGATTGATCGTGACAACCCACCCGCCCACACCCGCACGGAGCTGCGATGCAATGTGATCAAGCGTCTGTCGCCCCGTGATGGCGTGTAGCGGTACGCCGAGCAACTGCACCACAGGAAGCGCACTTTTTCCCGACAAGTTCGGATCGTGTTCTGTATGTCTGCACGCGTTGGTCATGTTGCTGTGATGAAGTGATCGGTGATCGCTCGTTGCATGCACTTATTTTCGGGCATTCGTTGGACGCTCTTGCATCCTGATGTATGTTCTCTTTGGTCTTTGTTCTGTAGTTTGGTCCGGAAAGAAGTTCAATTGTTCAGCCGAAGTGTTCTGTCTTGGTCTGAACGAACTCTGGCGGGAGATTTCTCCATGCGTTACGCGATCGCAATCGGTGCAGTGCTTTTCTGTTCCTCAGCAGGCCTCGCACAACTGCAAGTCATCTCCCAGCGCATCACGCTCAATTATCCACAGTCCGCGCAAGAGATTCTCCAGCCAACCACCTTCGGCACAGTTTCACGCCAAGGTCAATACACAGACACAGTCCTCGGCGGCTCAGCCGGCGGCTCCGGCACGATTCAAATCGCCGGTTCCGCGACAGCAACAACATCATGGGACGGCTCTCTGCTCTCTTGGACCAACCACACCTACATCAACTGCCAAGTCCTCGATCCCTTCGAACTCGATGATTACGCAGAAGTCTCACAACAAGCCCGAACCCGCGTCGAACTGCGATTCGATGTCACAAGCCCGATCACGGTCCTCGCCATGCGCTCGCCGCTGCTCTTCGGACAAAACTCCGGCGCGCAAGCATTCTGCAATTTTTCTCTGCCCAGCGTTCGTGCAGTGGACAGCCAAGGCCAAGTCATCCAGAACTCAGGCTTCATCATCGACAGCCTCGCGGGCGAGCAATACACGCTAGAGCCAGGCTCCTACGTCGCACTCCTGACTTCGCAGTCGCTCTTCCTCTCCGGCTCGTTTGGCTCGCCTCCATCTGCAGGCGAAGCAACCGTCATCGACGGTGCATCCTTGCAAATCGTGCCCGCTCCCGCAACGATCGCATGTCTCGCAGGCGCCGGTTTGCTCGCCGCGAGACGCCGTCGCTGATGTGGCGTGGAGGCGAAGCAGAACTGCGTTGCCAAAACCAACTTACTTCGTCAAACCTTCCGGCACGCCACCCGGGAAAAGCCTCTGTATTTCCTGCTGAATATGCTCGATTCGATTGCCCGGGTCCGGGTGTGAACTCATGAACTCAGGCTGACGCGACCCGCCGCTGGCTTCGCGAAGAATCTCCATCACGCGAATCAGCGAGCGCGGGTCATACCCCGCCGCATGCATGAACTGCAGCCCCAACTTGTCTGATTCCAATTCGTCACCGCGTCCGTACTTGAGCATCACCATGTTGCCCACCATGCCCGCGATCTGCTGCGTCGAACGCGGGTTGGCGTAGTCCGACGCACCAACGGTCGCCGCGCCCACCAACCCCTGCGTGAGTTGCGCCTTTGCCATCTGCTCAGCACTATGCCGCCCCAGCACGTGCCCGATTTCATGCCCAAGCACGCCCGCAAGTTGCCCACGCGTTTCCAATCGCTCCAGCAACGCCGACGTGATAAAAATCTGCCCGCCCGGCAGCGCAAATGCGTTCACCGTCTTCGGGTCCGCAAGCAAGTGAAAATCGAACGGATACTCCGGAGCCTCAGGCGGCAAGTTCGCCACGAGTTGCTCTCCAACCGCCTTCACCAACTCCCGCGCCTTCGAATCCGGATGCAATCCACCAAACTGTTGCGCCATCTCCGGAGCCGCCTGCAACCCCATCGCAACTTCCTGCTCCATCGACACTGCAATGTGCTGCGCTCGTCCGGTGACCGGATTGACTTGCTTGTGCAGGTAGTAGCTGACCAGAAAAAAAAGTGCCATTCCAAGCGCAAGCACTAACTTGACTGGAATCCCGGATCGCGATTGACCGGAAGGCTGTCGATATTGGTTTTGATATAAGGGCATACTCAACTCCGCGTAGCTGTCCTCAAAGTTACGCACAGCGGGCGGCAAAAGTATCGGACCCAGCCTCCTGAAATGTGGTATGCGAAGCGTCTGAAAATCAGATGTCGTCACGCACATTCAATTCGGCTTATTCCGTTTCACCCCCGGTATCTGTGTTGCAACACCGATCCGCCGAAATCTCCTGAACAGCCGAAGTATTCATGCCGATGTCCACAATGACTTTCTGTACAGGAGGGCGCTCGCAATGATCACAGCTATCGCGCGCTTTGACACATCCCGGGGTTGGGCTGCGCCATTGCCGCAGTTAGACAGCGAGCAAACGCTCGTGCTCGTCTTTGGCGATCGCACCTGCATCGATCACCCTGAAGGCATTGCACAACTTCTGAAAGCCTTCCCGCGTTCGCAGGTCTTGGGTTGCTCGACCTCAGGCCAAATCGTGGGCGACAGCGTCCAAGATGGCGGCCTCGACGCACTCATCATGAAGTTTGAGTCCGCAACACTCCGCGTCGCAAGCGTCCCGATTGAAGATGGCAGCGATTCACGAGCACTTGGCGAATCGCTCGGCGCCAAACTCACCGCCAATGACCTCAAAGGCGTCTTCGTGCTCTCCGATGGCACGCTTGTCAACGGCACGCAACTCTGCGCCGGTCTCACCAAGTCTCTCCCCGCCAACACGCCAACCACCGGCGGCCTCGCTGGCGACGGCGACCACTTCGAACGCACTTGGGTCTGCTGCAACAGCCTCCCCAAGCGCGGCATGATCGCGGCAGTGGGGGTGTACGGCGAAGCAGCAGAAATTCTCCACGGCTGTAAAGGCGGCTGGGATGCCTTTGGTCCAGAACGCGCAGTCACGGCATCCGCAGGCAACGTCCTCTACGAACTCGACAACGCCCCAGCACTCGGCGTGTATGAAAAATATCTTGGCGAGCAAGCCGCGCAACTTCCCGCGTCAGCACTGCTCTTCCCGCTTCTGCTCCGTCGCCCAGGCGAAAAAACGACAGTGGTTCGCACCATTCTCGGCATGTCTCGCGAAAACGGCACCATGACTTTCGCAGGTGACATACCTGAAGGCTCCACCGTTCAACTCATGCGAGCAAACTTCGATCGCTTGATCAGCGGCGCCGCCGACGCAGCCGCGATGATTCCGTTGACTCGCGATGCACACACCACCGCCGCGTGCGTTCCAATCAGTTGCGTAGGCCGTCGTCTCATTCTAAAGCACCGCTGCGAGGAAGAACTCGAAGAGGTCGCTGGCGTGCTTCCTCCGGGAACGCCCAACGTGGGCTTCTATTCCTACGGCGAAATCTCTCCGCACGTTGGCGCAGCGTGCGAGCTCCACAACCAGACGATGACGCTCACTGTCTTCGTCGAGCACACAAGGAGTCCGGGTGCACAAAACACTCGCAAGGCAGCTGCGTAAGCTGGGTCTGACTTCTTCAGACCTACCGAGCCTCGAGTCTTGGCGTGACTTTGTCACGCAGGTTGCTGATATTTATCAATCCAACGACGACGAACGCCGCATGGCCGAGCGTGCCATGGAAATTTCCTCCAAGGAAATGCGCACGCTCATGGACAAACTCGCCGAGCGCAACGAACGCCTCCAAAGCGAAATCGAAAAGCACGCCGACACCAGCCAGAAACTCAAGTACGCCGCGACGCACGATGCCCTCACGGGCCTCCCAAGCCGCAGCGTAATGCTCGAAGAACTCGGTCGCTGTCTGGGACGAGGCAACACCGCCGCAACCTACGCCATCCTCTTCATAGACCTCGACGACTTCAAAATCATCAACGACAGCCTCGGCCATAACGTGGGCGACGAAGTGCTCAAGCACTTTTCAAAGCGCCTCTGCGAAGTCAGTTCGCGCGCCCCGGAAATGTCTCCCTTGGTCTGCCGTCTGGGAGGCGACGAGTTTGTCGTGCTCCTCCGCAGCATCAAAACTTCCGACGCCGTCGTCGATCTCGCCAACGCCATCCGCACAACGCTCTCAGAAACCGTCACGCTCTCTGGCCAGCGCTTGACCCTCAGCGCCAGCGTCGGCGTCCTCTTCGGCACCCCCGCCTACCGCGAAGCAGGCGAACTCTTGCGCGATGCTGACACCGCAATGTACCGCGCCAAGCACGCCGGCAAGGGCCGCCACGCCGTCTTCGACACCGCGATGCACTTGGAATCCCTCGATCGCCTCCGCATGGAGCAGGACCTTCGCTCTGCGATCGAAGAAGAGCAATTCAGAGTCGTCTACCAGCCGCTCATCAACATGGAAAGCGGCAAGCTCTACGGCTTCGAATCGCTCCTGCGTTGGCACCACCTAACGAAAGGCCTGCTTTTGCCCGGTTCCTTCATGGACCTCGCCGAGCAGTCAGGTCAAATCGTCCCCGTTGGCAAGCAAGCGCTGCTCAACGTCTGCAAAGACATCGCACGCTGGCGAGCCGCCGGCCTGTACGACGAAGGTTTCACCGTCGCCGTGAACTTCAGCCGCCGCCAGATCAAAGAAGGCACCATCATCGACGACATCCGCAACGCGTGCGAGACAACAAAGATCCGTCCCGACATGCTGACCGTCGAACTCACAGAAAACGCCTTCGTGTCCGACGCCGAAAGCCTCGCACGCATCTGCAGCAGCATCCAGAACATTGGCTGCCAACTCCACATGGACGACTTCGGCACAGGCCTGTCCTCCCTCAGCAGCCTGCACGAAATGCCCTTCGACGGCGTGAAAATCGACCGCTCCTTCGTCAACCGCATCACCCAGCGCCGCGAACACACCGCAATCGTGAGCTCGATCATAATGCTCGCCCACAACCTTGGCCTGCGAGTCGTCGCCGAGGGCATTGAGACAATGGAACAACTGGCGCAGCTCCAAGCCTGCGACTGCGACCTGGGCCAAGGCTACCTCTTCGCCCGCCCTCTCGAAGCCCACAACGTCCCCGACTGGTTCCGCCAGACCGACGAAGGCAACCGAACCCACCGCCAAGCCGCATAAAACGTCGCGTGCCACCGACTGCGCTTCGCGGTCGGTGCAGTGCAACAACGAGTACCAGTTCCCCAAAGCCATCCACCACGGTCTCACACTTTCCATTTCTCCAAACCTCGCTATAATGCCCCGTAAGCCGAGGTAGCTCAGCTGGTTTAGAGCGCTGGATTCATAACCCGGAGGTCGGCGGTTCGAGTCCGCCCCTCGGCATTCACGAATAGTGTGGCATCGGTTCGCAAAGGCTCGCAGAAGTCCTTGAAATACAGGGTCTTCGTGCGAGCCTTGTCCTTGGATGGTTGTCGCACGCCCTCGCAGCCGCTGGCAGGCTCTCGTCCCGTTTTGGTCACGTTGTGCTGGTGCTGGTGCTGGTGGTCCTCGGGGGCTTCAAGCGAGGTTTGGCTGCCAGCAAACAGCCCGGAGGTCGAGGGACGGGACACGACGGTACTGGTGTCCGGAAGTTCCTTAAGGGCGGCGGCGAGGTCGTCCCGGCGGGTGTGCGAATAGCGGCCAATGGTCAGGGTGGGCGTGCTGTGGCGGGCCAGTTCTTGGGCGACCTTGACGCTCGCCCCGGTCTGCACCAGTTGGCTAATGAAGGTGTGGCGTAGGCCATGGAAGTCCACCACGCGGCCTTGACGGTCGGTCTGGCGTAGGAAGTCGCTGTCTTGGCGCTTTGCCCGATCCGCTTTGTCGGTCGCTTCGGCGATCCATCGTGCTCGGGCAACTTCCAAATCGGCGCGAATAAGCAGAGCGGCCTTCTTTGGTGGCAGGGGAAAGAGTCGCTCTCCTCGCTTTTTGCCCTTAAGGAAGACTCGGAGCGAATCGGCGAATTCGCGGCGGATGGGCTGAACGTCCATCCGCTTGTGCTTTGAGTATGCGGCTGACACAGTCACCGTTGGCGGGTTGGCGGTGAGGTCGAAACTCTCGGGCGAGAGGCTGCTGACTTCGGACGCGCGGAAACCCGTTTCCGCGGCTACTCGGTAGGCCCAGGCACGATTCGGGACGGTCATCCGGACCAGTGCGGTTCTCCGCTCCTTGTTGTCGGTTCGATAAGGCCGTTCCACGAAGACGGATTCGCCTTCGCTCGCCACTTCGAGAATCCGTGCAACCTCCTCGGGATGCAGATCCCTGCGCACAAGCCGACGGTCAGTCTGCTCATTGAACCCGTGAAGACTCGACAGGTCATCCATCGCTGCCCGCTTGTCGCGCACCATCCAGCGGCTGAAACCCTTGATGGCTGTGATGTAGTGGCTTGCCGTCTTGTTGGAGATGCCCTTGGGCGTCACTCGTCCAGGGACGCGAAGCCGCTTGATCGCGGCAAGCACACTCGCGGGCGTAAGGTCATGGATCGAGTGAATGTCTCCTTCTGAGAGAATCGCCTTGATCCGTGCTTCGGCGGTATCGATCGTCTGCGTTGCGGTTCCTTTGCCTTCGAGGTACGCCACGAAGGCCGACAGATGATGCTCAAGCGGCTGGGCCTGGTGGACGGCGAGTGACTCGGCGCGAACGTCGATGAGGCCTTCGCGTCGCTCGATCTCACGGCTCTCCCACTTGTGGGCCAGTCGCTCGGCGAGCTTGCGATCGGTCGTGCCGGTAGATCGCTCGAATCGCTTGGTGCGGTCGTGGTTGAACCACTGCGCGATCCAGTTCTTCCTGCCAGGACGCTTGAAGACTGATGCCATGTCTGCCTCCGCCGTTGTCGCGGCCTCGTTTAGTCTTGGGATTATTCGATCAGTTCCGCGGGCGGGATTGGGTCCTTCGCGTCTCCTGGCGGTTGGTAGCGCCAGACAACCATTCGCGGAGCTGGTCCACCGGGTAGACGACCCGTGTGCCGATACGAACATGGGGAATGACCCCGGCGTTTGTCCATGTCCAGAGGAGTCGCTCGCTGATGCCGAGCATCTGAGCGGCCTCGCGCCGGTTTACAGCGAGGCGGTGGTCGGATGGAGATGGAGAGGAAGTGGGTTGACTCACGCGGCACCTCGTGTGGTTTGGATGTGCGAGAGGATGCTGGCAACTGAGCCAGGACCTGCGTACCCGAGGCAGGAGGCTAACTCGGAGGGTCCGAGGCGATCGGCGAGTCGAGCCGCCGCGGTAACGCGAAGCGAAGCGAGGGGCCGTTGCTGCCACTCAACCTCCGCGAGCGGACATTGAAGCGTTCGGGCGAGCATGAGGCGGGCCCGTCGCTGAATCATGCGGAAACAAGGCGCGATACCCGGGCACATGTGGTCAGCGGTGACGGGTGAGTTGCTGACGATGCGAATCCAGAGTTGATCGAGCTTCCAGTCGGGGACGAAGACGTGCGAGTCGTTCAGTCGCTCAGAGCGGAGGCGGGCAAGTGTGCCCATGACGGTACTGGGTACCTCAATGACTCTCTCATGATGATGCGGGAGCCAACGCCGGAGCGTGACGTGCTCGGTCTCGCCAAATCCGTCGACCGGAACGGATGTGATCCGCACCGAGAGGGTGCGTTCGCATACGTCCGTTGCATGGAGGCGGAGCACCTCCTGCACACGGAGCCCAGCGGCTACGGAAAGCTCGGTGAATGCACGCCACCACAGGCAAGGCGCGGCAGATACGAGCGCGTCAAGTTCGGCGGCTGAAAACGGGGTGGGGCCTTTGGAGTTCGCCGAAATCGCATCTTGACTACTCATCATTCGCACTCCTCGTCTGGGTGTGGCGGAAGAAGGCTCGCTGCCATTTGGTTTGACCTTTCGGCGGCGGGCGGAAGATCACGATCGCGGAGGGAAATGGTGCAGACGCTTTCGCTGATCCGAAGCGGACTCGGCCACGAATGAACCGCACTTCACCCTTGCTCGCCCACTCGTGCCACCACTCGGTGTCGGTGCGTGCGGGCACGAGTGTCACGACTAGCGCTCCGGCCTGAGCGCTTTCGTACGCCTTTCTCATCCACCGGCCGATCGCTCGTCCGTAAGGCGGATTCATCCAGCACGCACCAGTCCATGTCTGCTTCAGTCCGTCGTCGATGGGGCTGAAGAACCTCTGACACTTGGTGTTGTCGGCGGTAGCGCAGACATCGAGGGTGAACGCGAACTCATCGTTCAACTCGTTGAAGAGTCCCTGAGGCGTCGGCCAGAGGTCCGTGCTTGACGAGAAGTGCACCGACGAGGCTGTGGACGAGTCGATGGTTGCTTTGGAAAACAAGGTTGACTCCATAGGAACAGTCTCCACGATGGTCGTTCTCACTCGCCGCATCCGATGCAAACTCTCGCCTTGCAGCGATCGCAGACATTCACTGCCCCGGGGAGTGGCGCGCCGCATCGCAGGCAGGAGGGCAAAGCCTGAATGTGTCTCTGCGGCTCTGTGTTGGGTGGAGTGGGATGGTCCTCACATGGGCGCGAGTCGGGTGCGAGCGGCTTGTGAGAGACGGCCTGAGGATCATTTTCAGAACTCATGAACAGCTCCTTTGTACGCTCCTTTGCGTACACCCTGTGCGTGCGTTAACCCTTGTTCCCGCGATTGTCCGAGATCCGTTTAAGCAGCTTGGTGACGACCCTGTACGGAATCATCGGTCGAAGCCCGTCAATCTGAAGGTCGCGGAATCGGCCCATCGCGGTGGTCGCCGCAACGCCGAATCGCCTGCTCAGCTTCGGGATGATGTCGTTGAGGAGAATCGTTGTCGCCGACGGATGCTCAGAAGACACAGCCGCGAGTAATTCTGCGGCGACCTGGCCATGTTGCCCGCAATAGCGAGGCAACTCCTGGCGAAAGGAGTTGGCCGGCATGAGAAACGCCGCAGCGAATCGGTCGGCTTCGCGTTCGAACTTGTCCGAGAGGTAGTCGCCGTCGGTCGTGTCACGGAACTTGCCCGAGAGGAAAGAGTGCAGCTTGAAGTGGCCCAGTTCGTGTGCGAGCGTGAAGCGGAAGCGATTCTCCTGCTCGACGATTCGCTGGCTGATGCGGATCGTGCGCTTCGCGAAGTCAGTTGCACCCAAGACCTGAAGGCCCCCCTGATCGAACTCACTCAGGTCGGCGATCTCCAGCTTCAATCCGAGCGGACCTTCGATCCAGCGTTCAACCGGGACGGGCAGACAAACCGACTCCCGCCCTTCCTTCGCCATGCAGTCCAGGACCATCCGCCAAGCTGCATTCTCTACTTTCCGCATGAGCGGAACGAGGTGCAGCTTGGGCTGGTGAATCGGCTTCTGATCGCCCGGCTCAGGCGTTCCCGGCCCGAAGAGGTTGGGTTCGTTGTTCACGGCGTGTCCTCCTTCTGCGGCGGCGAGAGGCGGCGGGCTTGCTCGATGAGTTGATCCCATTGCTGCGCGTTGAGTCCACGTGCGGTTCTGAGAAACTCCGGCACTTTGCTCGCTGCGGTAGGACTTTCGCTTGCCACCTCCGCGACGATGGCGTCAGGGCGCTCGAATCCTGAGCGAAGCACGGACTCGTCGATGCCGTAGACGCGGACGAGCTTCAGCATCAGCTCTTCTGAAGGGGCTCGCTTGCCAGTTTCGATGTCCGAGACGTGAATCGGTGCGACGTCGAGGAGTTTGGCGACGTCGCGAACACTCTTGCGGAGCTTCTCTACCCGGATGACCTGCCCCCACGGTTCGTACCAGAGTCTATGTCCGTTGATTGGTGATGTGCACACGCGGTGGAGGGGCTGCGTAGCGCAGCGGAGCAGGCCTCCACCGCGGCGTCCTTTGTCCCCCGAGATCGTTGGCGGGGCTGGCGGCCTGTAGCCCAGGCTGCTGTGCGGTCTGATCGTGTTGTATTCGTTTCGCCACATCTCGATCAGCACCTTTGCCTCCTTCAGCGAATAGAAGATCTCTCTGTTCAACACCTCGTCACGCAGTTTGCCGTTGAAGCTCTCGATGTAGCCGTTCTCCCATGGCGAGCCCGGCTCGATGAAGAGTGTTGTGACGCCGACTTTGCTCAGCCACGCACGCACGGCCTTCGCCGTGAACTCAGGACCATTGTCGCTGCGCACATGCCTGGGAACTCCTCGCGTTGTCATCAGCCAGCACAGACGTTCGAGCAGATCATCGCTCTTAAGATTGCGTGCAACATCGATGGCCAAGCACTCCCGCGTGAACTCGTCGACAATCGTCAGCATCTTGAAAGCCCGTCCATCGTGCGTACGTCCCGTCACGAAGTCATACGCCCACACATGATCCTTGTGTTCGGGCCGCAGCCGCACACAGCTTCCATCGTTGAGCCACAATCGCCCGCGTTTGGGCTGGCGTTTGGGCACCTTCAGTCCCTCACGCCGCCAGATGCGTTCGACGCGTTTGTGATTCACACGCCAGCCTGTGTGCCTAAGCATCGCCGTGACCCTTCGATAGCCGTAGCGGCCGTAGCTGCTGGCCAACTCGACGATCTCCTTGGTCAGTGCATCCTCATCGTCGCGCACGATCACCTCGTGCCGCTGCGTGCTGCGGGGTTGATGCAGCACCTTGCACGCCCGCCGCTGCGAGACGTGCAGGTGATCGATAACGTGATCAACCACCCGCCGTCGCCGCGACGGGCTCACCAGTTTGGGCTCGCCGCCTCCTTCAGGATCGCCATGTCGATGGCCTGATTGGCAACGATGCGTTTGAGCCGCGTTCTCTGCTTCGAGTTCCTTCATCCGCTTGGCCTGGTCGACCTTCAAGCCGCCGTATTCACGCCGCCAGCGGTAGTAGGTTTTGTCGGTGATGTTGAGTTGCCGGCAGACCTGCTTCACAACCGTGCCCTTGGCTAACTCCACGTCGGCCTCACGCAACTTGTGAATGATCTGCTCCGCGCTGAATCGTTGCTTTGCCATCGATCATGCCCTCCATGGTCCACCCACGGTACACGGTACCTGAAGTTGGACCGGGTTGAGGGGGGCAGGTCAGTCGTACGTTCGACAAGGTTCTCACGCCCTCCGCCGAGCATCGGCGAGGGTGAGGTTCTGTGCATACGGCGTGTTCTCTGCCGCACCGGCGCGTTGCCGGTGCGGTTGTTCCATTCCCTCCACACAAGGAGTTGCTCATGCCGACGCTCATCAAGCGTCCGAAGGTGTCTCGTTCCATTCGTCTGATTCCCATCGACAGCCTCGTGCCGACGCCGGACAACCGTCGCCGGTCCATCACGAAGGAGTCGGTGGAGTCGCTGGCCAAGTCGCTGACCAAGGAAGGTCTGCTCCAGCCGATCGTCGTCCGGCCTCACCCCGAGAAGGAGGGCTGGTTCGAGATCCGTGCCGGGGAGCGGCGCTGGCGGGCCGCCAAGCTCGCCGGGCTGAAGGAACTCCCCGCGATCGTCCGCACGCTCGACGATGAGTCGGCGCTGTCGGTCACGATCGCGGAGAACCTCCAGCGGAAGGATCTGCATCCGCTCGAAGAAGCGGCAACCATCCAGCAGGCGTTCGACCGCGGGTTCAACCCCAAGGCGGTGGCGGCACGGCTCGGCAAGAGCGTGCAGTTCATCGCCCGACGGGCGTCGCTCTCGCGGCTCTCGAAGGTCTGGCGCGACGAGGTGCTCACGCCCGACACCAACTGCTCGCGGTTGTCGGTGGCCCACCTGGAGCTCATCGCTCGCCTCCCCGAGGAGACGCAGACGGCACTCGCCGAGCACTCGTTCCACCGGGTCTTCGCGAGAGGGTTCCCCACTGTCGAGGAACTGAGGCGGCTCATCGACGGCGGCCTCCAGTCCCTGCGGGCCATGCCCTGGAAGCTGGACGATGAGACGCTCGACCCAAAGGCGGGTTCGTGCCTCAACTGCCCAAAGCGCTCCGGCAAGCTGCCGGAACTCTTCGATGCGGAGGATGCGCCCACGGACGGGAAGGTGTCCAAGTCCGACCGGTGCCTGGACCCGGCGTGCTTCGAGGGCAAGCAGGTGGCGTTCCTCACGCGGCGGGAGTCGGAACTCCGCACGGAGCATCCGAGCCTCCGCCTCGTGCAGCTCAGCTACAGCGGGCTGAGCCCGAAGGTCCGCGAGACCTTCGGGGAACGGGTGACGATGGTGTACGCCCCCAAGCTCGTGAAACCCACGAGCAACGGCGCCACACCGGCGATGCAGGTGGACGGCCCCAGGGCCGGCTCACTGGTGCATCTGGACCTAAGTGAGAGCGTGTCCCGCAACGGCACGCACGCCAAGACTGCAAGGCCAACGGATGCGGACGGCAAGCCCGTTCCGCTTTCACTGACCGAGCGGAAGGCCCGACTCCAGAAACGTCGCGATGCGTTCCTGGTGCAGAAGGTCGGTGAGTCCCTCCGGACCCTGACGGCCGAAGCCCTCGCCAAGACCACGGCCACGATGGCCACCCGCACGGACGCGGCGGCCAAACGGTTCAACCCGCTGGCATTGGTCCTCGCCTTCGGCACCTCCACAAGGGCCGACCGCGAGCACGATGACGGACCCTGGAAGCGGTACGAGGAACTCCTCGACCGCTCTACGGACCTCCCCACTGTGGCGGCACTGCACGAGGTGACACAGGTCTGGTCACGCCGTCTGGGCGGTCCGGACACGCACCACGTGACCGAGCAGGCCGCGGACGCACGGAAGGTCTGCGAGCTTCTCGGCATCGACGCTCCAGCAATCGAAGCGGAAGCGGCACAAGCCATTCCGACTCCGAAGAGTTGGGCATCGCTGTCCGAGACTTCGGCCACGGACACGGCTGAAGAGTCCCCCGCATCAACCCCGTCTCGGAAGCCAACCGTCCGTTCCGCGAAAGCGGCCACGGCGGTCCCTCCGAATCGACCAGCCCGAAAGCGGAATCGGTCTCGCTGACGCTCCGCGATGCGCCGCCGACACGAGGTTCTGGTCAAGGTTGACACGAACGTAGGACTGGCGGCGCATTTTCGAGACACTGTCATCCTGCAAGCGAGGGCACTTGCGCAGGCAGTCACAGGCACAGGCTCAAGTGCCGGTACTCGCGTAGTACGGTGACGGGACCGTCGGATACACGCGGAAGACATGCCTGTACACGCTCTCCGCACACTCCGCAACTTCCTGCTCGGAATACGTCTGCTCCGGCAGCCCGGTTTGGTCGCTCCAGAGATAGTCACGGATTCGACCAAGCACAGCGTCCCGTGTCGTTTCCTTGTCCTTCCAGCTGTCTATGACGCGGATCTGATCCTTGATGGCCTCCAGCAGTTCCACGGCAACCGCTTTGATCTGCTTGGTCTCGCTGGGCGAGAGCTCGGGCTTCTTGAGAAGGTCAAAGAGTGCAAGCGACTCTTCATCGAGGCCCTCGCGTATCGCACGGGTCTCTTCATCGCTCATTTGTTCGATCAACAGCAGCAGCGCCTCGAACGTTTTCTCGATCGTGACTCGGTCCTTTTCGCGGTTGTACTCGGCAACGATGTCTTCATAGTGCCGCTGAAAGTCCGAGCGAAGCGGATTCCTTTGGAGCAGACGTTGTAGCCGTGTTTCGATCGCCGCTTTCAGATTCTGAACGGTCGAGCGCTGAGCGGGGCTGCGTTCAAACTCCTTCCGGAGTCGCTCAAAGTCGATCTTGCTGATGTCATAGGCGTCCGCCGCGGCATTCGCTCGGTCCGGCTTGGTGTCGATGGCGGCGTCTACCACCTCGTGAAGCTGGCGGATGATGTCGGAGATATCAGCCTTCTGCCGGTCTTCCTGGAGACTCTTGTAGATCACGTTGATCGCGGCGTAGTCGTTGCGGTAGGCGTTCACTCCCGTAATGGTGAGGCACGCCTTGAACGTGGCGAATACGGCGCGGCACATGATCTCAAATCGCTTCCGAGTTTCATCGTTCTGGTTCGCTGCCTCCTTAGCGGATCGGATCGACGCGTTCCGGGAAAAGCCCGTCCCTTGGACGATGTCATCCAAGGACGCGCCGCGTTCGGTGAGAAACGCTCGGACGAAGCTGATGGCCTCTGCGAGTGCCGCTAACAACTCTTCCTCGGGCTTCGCGGGCTCTGACCCGCCGCCATCACCTCCGCGAGCCCCATCACCCGCTCCAGCAAAGGTGGCGAGAGCCTTGCGGAGGTACTTCAGAATGCCGCAGTAGTCCACGATCATCCCGTTGTTCTTGCCTGCACTCACCCGATTGGCGCGAGCAATCGCCTGCATCAACGTATGGGCCTTCAACGGCTTGTCGAGGTACAGAGTCGAAAGGCTGGGCACGTCGAACCCGGTGAGCCACATCGCGCACACAATCGCGATCCTGAAGGGATGCTCCGCTTCTTTGAACGCGTCCTCTACGGCCAGTCGCTGCATGTTGCGGAACTGCGGCTGGGCGCGCATGGACTCCGGCAGATCCATGCCTTCCTTGAGGAGACGCCGATGTGGCTTGATGTCGAGGTCCCACTTGCGAAACTTCTCTACCTCACCCTGCTCTTCGCTCACGACGACGGCGTACCTAGTCTGACGCATCCATTCAAGCTGTCTGCGACGATATTGCTCGTCCTGTTCATCCTCTGCCTGAGACAGCTCACGCTGAAGTTCGGCGATGCGCTCGTCCCAATATCCGGCGATCAGGCCGTACATCCGTACGCACGTGATCTTGTCGATGCAGACGAGCATGGCCTTGCCGGTCTCCCAGGCGGTGGAGTAGTGATGCACGAAATCCCGGGCGATCTGGTCAAGGCGTTTGTCCGCCGTGATGATGTGGTAGTCCCGCTTGAGCTCCTGTTCGAGACGCTGTTCGACGTCGATGTCGTCCGTCTCCAGCTCTTCCAGCTTTGAAGCGATGCGTTCGTTCAGGTCGCCGACCGAGACGCCGAGCTTGTCGCCGCGAGCGTCGTAGTAGAGCGGCACGGTCGCCTTGTCCTCGACCGCTCTCTGGAAGTCGTAGGTCGAGACGTACTCTCCAAAGACCTTTCGTGTAATCTCGTCGCCTTTGAAGAGGGGCGTTCCGGTGAACCCGATGTAGCTCGCCTGTGGCAGCGCATTGCGCATGTTCAGAGCGAGCGTGCCGTACTGCGTCCGATGTGCTTCGTCTGTGATGACGATCACGTCGTCACGCTGCGTGTACGCCGCATCTGGGTTGACCTCCTTGGCAAACTTCTGGATGAGGGAAAAAACGTACGCCTTGTGCTCGACAAGAAGCTCGCTGAGGTGCTCGCCGCTCGATGCACGGCACGGGTCGCGGTCGTTGTTCACGACGCCACAGCCCGCGAACGTCTTGTAGATCTGCGAATCCAGGTCGTCCCGGTCGGTCAGCACGAGGAAGGTGTAGTTCCCGCCCAGCTTTCGGTGAACCTTCCTGGTAAACATGACCATCGAGTAGCTCTTGCCAGCACCCTGAGTGTGCCAGAACACCCCGAGCTTGCCGTTGCGTTGCTTTCGGTCGATTACGGCGTTTATTGCTCGGTTGACCCCAAGAAACTGATGGTTCTTTGCGAGGATCTTCCTTGGTTCGCCTGCGGATGCATCGAAGACGATGAAGTTCTCGACCAAGTCCATGAAGTTGGACTTGTCGCAGACGCCCTTCAGCAGGGTCTCCATGCTGATGGCACCCGGTTCGTTCTCTGCCAGTCGCTTCCACTCGTGAAAGTGCTCAAAGCGGCCGGTGACCGAGCCCAGCTTGGCGTCTACACCGTTGGCGAGGACAACAAAGGCGTTGTGATGGAACAGATGCGGCACCGTGTCCAGGTAATCCTTGAAGTTTCGCTCATAGGCGGCGCGGATGTCCTTGCTGACGTTCTTGAGCTCCATGAAGAGCAGCGGCACGCCGTTCACGAATCCGACAATGTCGGCGCGACGGCGGTACAGGTCGCCCCGCACCCACAGCTCGCGAACGCACAGGAACTCGTTTCGCGTCGGCTCGACGAAGTCGAAGACACGGAGTCGCTGCCGTGCTAGCTCGCCCTCGGCGTTGCGGAAGGCCACCTGAACACCGTCTCGAAGCAGTTCGTACTTCTCGCGGTTTGTCGACGCAAGCGTCTGCGTACCAGTCGTCGCAACGATCTGTCGGACTGCGTCGTCATACGCGGCATCGGGAAGCCCTGGATTGAACTCAGCGAGCTTTGTCCGCAGACTTCGCGTGAGTACCACATCTCGGTCTGACACCCGTCCGAGCAAGCTGCGGGGACCAAAGTCCTCGTTGTTGTAGGCGTAGACCGAATTCCACCCGAGCACCTTTTCCAGATACACGGCGGTGGTCTGCTGGACCAATGTGTCCTCGGTGTATGCCGGCAAAGCAGAAGCTCCTTAGCCTTGGGCTGATGTGCGACGAGGGGGAATGAATCCGCTACGGCCTGTATTCGTGCCAGTAAAGCGAATGCACGTGACTGTCCCGGAAGCCGTCAGATCATCGGGAGGTTCCTCATTCTCAAGCACCAGCGCTTGACTGTTGGCGAATGTCGCTGCGAGGTCGCGGAAGAAAGCGCCCTTGACGTCCGCAGAGAATGCCGGTTCGGACGCATCAGGCTCACGGTAGACGACGAGCGGCGAGTCCATGACCACGAAGCCTGGATGCGGCAGCTGGCGGCTTTCGCAGTAGGCAAGAAGGGCTGTGGTAAACGCGGCATGTGTTACGGCGCGTACACCCTTGCCGTGACTAGCGCGACGTCGGCCAGAAATGACGATGTCCCAGTCCGTCTCGCTGAACGTGACTCGATCAAGGGCTGGAAAATTCCACGCTCTCAATCGCCTCTCGGCTTCCTGAGCCAACATGTCGACGTCGCTCGCGGATACGTCGGGAGTTGATGTTGAGGCCGCGGATTCCCCGCCGTCTTCAAGCCCGTTCGCCATCGCCTCAACCTGGGCGAGTTGCCTGTAGAGTTCGATCGCTTGGCGGACGCGATCTCTCTCTCCTCGGATCGTTCGCATTGACACTGTCAACTCCCCGGCTTGCGGCCGCAAACTCGCCGCAAGTGTCGAGGCTAAGTCCGAAAGCAGCCCGTCGAGTACTGCTTTCTCAGAGGCGAGGCGGCGCGCTTCATCAGCGATCTCGCCACGAGTGCCATCGAGATCCGACATCAGCGACCGGATTCGAGACGCTTCAGTAGCTGAGGCTCCGGCCACAGCGTTAGGGTCAGCACGTTCAGAGCGGTGCGATACGTCGTGGTGCTCCGGAGAGGCTCCACATACAGGACAACGCTCAACGTTTAGGTCGTTGAGGCGAAGTCCGGCTTCAGAAATCGCATCGAGGCGCTGCATGTCGGATTCATATTGCGACCGCAGCAGTGCGAATCGCTCTGTCAGTCCCCTAAGCAGCTCCATGCGGGAGTCGATCTGACGGAGTCTCGTCCATGCGTTCCTTCTGCGGGTCTCGATGCCATTGATGGAGGCCCCAACTTCTGTCAGGCGACTTTCGGCATCGGCGTACGCCGATTCGAGGCGAGCGAGTTGGTCCTGCAACGCGACAGCGTCCGAGTTGATAGCCAGCTCAGCGAGTTGGGCGCGAGCTCGACTCGCCAATTCCTGAAGAACCTCCTCTTTCGCATCGACTCTTGCGCGCGACACTCGGGGCTCATCAGCCGCAACGACAGATGAATCGTCCACTCCAGAAAGCAGAAGCCGAAACACCGACTTCTCGACGGTCCTGGTGGTGTACTGGCCGGAGAGAACTGGAGACTGTGACCGGATGATGTCTTCTTCGGCGATGACAATGAGATGTGCGAGGTCCCTGAAACTGAGCGAGCGAGTCTCGCCGCGGGCGTTCTTGCGAACACGATTCCCTGAAAGGCCACAAAGGTCAAGCAGGAACTCCGAGACCGTGTCGGAACGGCCAGCCGAGTGCGTCTCAGACAAGACCCTCTCTGAGCCGTCGGGGTCGCGAAGCAAGAACGAGCCGCCCCGGAGTGCACGCGACAGCAAGTATCTGGAATTGTCGGCGACCGCGGCAATTTCAAGC
The DNA here is from genome assembly GCA_046350435.1 of Phycisphaerales bacterium. GTDB lineage: Bacteria > Planctomycetota > Phycisphaerae > Phycisphaerales > UBA1924 > BJHL01. The sequence continues at coordinate 358,301 of JAXMAK010000003.1, read as the reverse complement.
ACAACGGTGGTGTAACCGTCCGCCTGGGGGATCTCGTGTGGCGCATCGCGTGCTCCAAGCATGAAGTCGATACACTGCAGGATAAAGGTCTTGCCGGTATCCGACGGACCGCTTATCACGTTCAATCCACGGCCGAATCGGATCTCGGCATCCGCGAGACCGGCGCCGGTGAGAACGAGCCGGACGAGATGGAAGCCGTACTCGCTCATGGGGCATCCTCCGCCCAGAGGACTGAGTCCATCTCAAACTCGGCACCCCATTCACCGAGATGCTGCTTTACGAATCCGTCGAGATCGCGATCGTCGAACGAGGCAAATCGACCAACGACCCACTCGCTCCGGCTTCGCAAAGCGAGCACATACTCGGAGGTCAACGCATCCAAGAAGGAGCCAGTACGCTCGGTCGCTGCGAACGCCAAGCCAGAGTCACGGTACAGGTCGTCAATCAACCCACGGCTCATGTACAGAAGCATGCCCCGACGCAGCGTGTCTCGCCGCACGAGCAGCTCACCGCTTCGGTAGGGTGTCTTGGGATGTAGCCCTTGGGGGCCGTCCGGCACGTCGTCTGAGTGAATGAGCAAGTAGTCGAAGATCACGAGGCGTTGCAGTGATGCGGGCTCCGGGAACAGCGTGTACAGAAGAACCGCAGCCCGCAGGCCGCTCTCCACGGGTCCGTTGAACGGTGACAGGATAGTGCGTGCTTCGGTATTCACGGCACCACCCATTTCACGTCGTCACGGTCATTCGCGAGCTGGTGGCAGACTCCACCCCGGTCCCGAGTGTGCATTCGAGGTACGAGCGGGTGAGCCGTGAGCTGGAGGGTTCGGGCCGTGCCAACGACCGCTACAAGGCGACGATAACCGTCGGGATGTTCGCCACGAAGCACGTCACGAACACCCGAGTGGATCTCCTCCTGAAGGTCCCCGAACGAACCATCCGGGAGCGTGTCTCGCGAAAAACTCCGAAGCGATTCGGCGCTGTAGAACTCCAATCGCGAGTCGCTGTAGTGCCCAACCAAGTCCGCTTCAGCTCGAATGTCGTTGAGGGAGGTGATTGTTCGACCACGAGCATTCGCATACGCCTCGAACAGCTTCTGCAAGTAGACCGTTTCTATAGCCGCTGGGTTGGCTGGGGGCGTCGGGACCGGCGGACGAGGGGGCAGACCGCCGCCGAACCTCGCGATATGCCAGGGTGTCTGGCGGTGCTGCTCCAAAAGCGTCAAGGGCGGGATGTATCCGATGACCGAGAAGTCCAGCGAATCGAGGTGGGCCCGAAGGTCGCCTTCAAGCGGCACTTCTTCCGTGCTCGTGATCGAGGTGCGGCATTTGCTGTCCCACTTGTCGATGAGCTGTGCCTTGAGGTCCGCTGGCTTGCCGAGAAGCTTCCCGAGCGTCGTGCCGACTCCTTGCGGAGCGATGAAGCGGTATCGCCGCGGGTACGTGAACTCTCCCAAGTGCGTGAAGTACACGAGCTTGCCAAGCTCAAGCCAAATGTCACCGGGCGCGAGTGGATGGTCGTAGTGCTTGCACTGGTAGTTGTCCCACACCGAATCGTCAGCTTCGTCAAGAATGGCGATGACATCTCGCCCCATGTCACCGGCTCCACCACAACGGTCCACGCGGGAATACTCGGTTCGGAGTGAATGGGCCCACTCCAGGACGAAATCCTCCCACTGGGCCGGACTGAACAGGCGGATTCGCTCGATGGGTGCAATGACCGGGCCCGCTGCCGCAATATCAGCGGTCAGTGCCGGTGGGGCAGTGGGTGTCGGCAGCGGAACTGTTTCGCTCATACGACCACCTCCCCCGACATCAGCCGCGGTAGAAGCAGGTCACGAGCCTTTCGTAGAGCAACAGCCTGCTTCTTCAAGCATCGCACCTGCCGCACCATCGGATACACCGTCTCGCTGAATGCCTTCGTCAGCGACTCCGACGGAACAACGACATCCATGCCTCGGAAGCGGCCTTTGCTGATCTCGGGATAGGTTGTGCCTTTGGCGTTGCTCCGTATTTCCTCCACACGGTTCATGAGGTTGAACAGCACATACATGCGCATGTGGTCGGCGTGGGGGATGACGTTGATGAACCCCTGATTCGTGCACACCTCGCGATCAACGAGCGCGAAGAACCCAACCGACGCGCGGCTCGTCATCAAGATCGTTTCAGGTGGCACGAGCGTCGCGGAAGATTCGCGGAGGCCCTTCTCGGTGATGTGGCGTTCGCTGTCCAGTAGCGCCAAGCAGTCATTCCGCGTGATGTCGGATGGCACCACCCAGGTGATGTCGCCGTCCCAGTATTCGGCGACCTTTGTCGAGGGCGTCCCGCCGCCGACAGTCTCGCATACTTCGGAGAAGAGCTTGCGCCCCCAACCCTTCGGCAGGCCGTCGCGGATGGGCGTGTGTTCGCGACCAGGGAAGCGGAGTCGCACAAACCACTCGTCGTACAGCAGGCGGGCCGCGTCCTCCAGCAGCTTGATCCGCCGCGTGTTGTTCTCAATCAATTTGTCGTAGGCGGCGAGAATCTCAGCCACCCTGCTTTGCACGGCTACCGCCGGAATATCTACGGTGACTTCGCCGATTCGAGACGGCGATGTATGACGGACTTTTGTGCCACTGGCACTCGACGTGATTTGGGCGCGAACTTCGCGAGTGTTGAACAAATAGTAAAGGTACCGCTTGTTGAGGCGGGTTTCGTCCAGATCGACGATTCGGCCCAATCGCTGATTGTGCAGATAGCGCCCAGCCTCCGGCACGAGAGCGGAGCTGCCCAGCAACCCCTCCATCTGCTCGGTCATGGCTACTAGCAGCTCACCTTCGTCAAGGAGATAGCCGTTCGGCACGTCTCCCGTGTAGTACTTGGTCTTCTCGCCTTGGTCTCGAAACCCTCCCACGTCGTGAAAGTGCCCGGGGGTCATCAAGACGAACGGGCCTTCTGAATCGAAGTACTCGCTCTTGAACGCAAAGCCGTGCTTGACGCTCAGCAACTCCCCAAGTTTTGCAGGAGTCAGCTTCATACACCCAGCTCCTCGAAGTTCCGCTTAATCGTCTGGGAAAGCTCGGCGGCCTCCTCGTTCAGCCCTACCAGCTCAACGTGAATCTCCCGGAGTGACTCTTCGAAGTCGAAGTCTTCATCCTCCTCCAATGGGGCCACGCCCACGAACCGGCTCGGCGTAAGGGACCAGTCTGCGGCCTCGATGTCCGCCTTGCTCACAACCTTCACGAGCCCAGGCACATCAACCAGCCGTGCATCGGGGAAACGGTCGTGCAACCAGACGGCGTGCTTGTGGAAATACCCCGCGAGCTTGAGCTGCGCGATAAGGTTCTTGCGAGCCTCATCCAAGTCTTTGATCGACCGGCTGAGGGCGCGGCGGTCGAAGAGCCCGTCGACTGCTTCGGTCACGGATTCATCAGCCTTGCCCGAAGGATCATCGGCGAAGGCGTTCGCAGCGTCTCGGACGCGAGCCGCGAGCTTGTAAAGCAAGTCAGCCTGCTTGACGAGGCCGCGAAGCTCGGCGGCGATGGGGTCGAACGCCTTGCGTGCCTTGTGCTGGGTGGCGTTATCCGCAGGGGCGTTCTTCGCGTACGACTTTGCGAAGCCAGTCAGGGCGGCGAGGAGCCTGTCTCGGTCGGCTTCGTAGCCGCTGACGCTGTCCTTAAACTCCTTCAATGCGTCGGCGACACTCGCCAAGCGGGCCGTGTCAACTCCCTTCGCCTTCCTTGCATCGGTGATGAAGCGGTCCACGAGCCCAGCCGCTTCGGACTGCTTCTCGTCGAATGGGGGGAAGGCTGCCGGAACCCCATCACTCTCGCGGCAAATGGACTCGAAGTACTCGCGGACCAGGTCGACGAATCGCTCCGGCTGCTCGCGGTAGAGCCAGACGATCGCCGTGAGGTTGGCGAGCTGCTCAGGCGTGAAGTCGTAGACTTTGCGAGTGACTTTGCGGTACACGCCGCGGGCGTCGAGCATGAGCACTTGATCGCGTCGTTTCTTGGGTTTGGACCGGTCGAAGAACCAGAGTTCGCAGGGAACGGCACGGGTGTAGAAGAAATTGCCGCGAATGGAGATCATCGCGTCAACATCGCCGGTTTCGACGAGTTTCTGGCGGACATCCTTCTCGGCGTGCCCCGCGCCGGAGGCCTGGGAAGACATCACGAAGCCGGCTCGGCCCTTCTCGTTCAGGTAGCTGTAGAAGTAGCTGATCCAGATGTAGTTGCCGTTGGAGACCTTGCCCTTCTTGTTGATGCCGGGGAGACCAAACGGCAGACGCGGGTCGCGCTTGATTTTGTCGGCGTCGATCTCATCGACGTTGAAGGGCGGATTGGCCATCACGTAGTCGGCCTTGCCGAGCAGTTCGTGTGGGTCCTCGTAGTAGGTGATGGCCTTCTGAATGTCGCCTTCGAGCCCGTGAACGGCAAGGTTCATCTTGGCGAGGCGGATGGTGGTGGCGTTCTTTTCGAGACCACGGAAGGTGAGTCGCTCGGTGGGCTTCTGACCGTGTTCTTCGACGAGCCGAGCACTCTGGACGAACATGCCCGCCGAGCCGCAGGCGGGGTCGAGGATCGTGCCGCGCTCCGGGTCGAGCACGTGGGCAATGAGCGAGACGATGGAGATCGGCGTGAAGAACTCGCCACCGTCGTGGGCTTTCTGGTCGGCGAACTGCGTCAGGAAGTACTCGTAGATTCGCCCGAAGACGTCGCCGGACACACGCTTGAGTTCTTCCGGGTTGAGCGTGCGGAGCAACTGACCGAGGACGGCGTTGTCGAGTTCCTGGTATTCGCTCTTGGGCAGTACGCCTGCAAGTGTCGTGTAGTCAGCCTCGATGGACTCCATCGCGTCGATGATGGCCTTGGCCCGATCCTCGCTGTCGGGAAGCGAGACGAGATGGTCGAACTGGGCCTTGGGCTGCAGAAAGATGGCACTCTGCTGAGAGAAATCTTCCTTGTTGAGTGAGCGGGCCTTGCCGCCGCGTTTCGGGAGCGACGCCTCGATCCGGTCCTTGACCCCCAAGTACCGGCTATAGGCGTGGCGGAGGAAGACGAGACCCATCACCGGGAGGAAGTACTCGTTGCTCGCGTAGTTCGAGTTGGCGCGGAGCGTGTCCGCGGCGTTCCAGAGCCGCTTCTCGATCGCCTCAATGTGTTCCAACTGCGCCAAGTCAACCTCCGCGACGTGTTTGAGCCTTCGAGTCGTCATCGAGCCATCGGTCGATGGCGTCTTTCCGGAACCGCCAGTGCTTGCCGACCTTCTGCCCCGGAACCCGTCCCTCTTGGGCGAGCTTGTAGAGCGACGACTTCGACACCTGGAGGTAGGTGGCAAGGTCGTCGATAGTCATGACCTCCGGTGGCGCAGCCGGTCGCCTTCGGGCTGGATCCGCGATGCTCATCTCGTGAGTGTAGCAGTTACTGACAGTTGCTGCGGTCGCTGACCTCGGGCAAGAGTTCGGCCAGAAATCTAGAACCATGGGATTATCGAGTCCGAGCCGGGCTTTACGGAATCGGACGTCACAACGCTACGAGCTAGAGGGTCATCTGTCGGGATTCTGTCCATGGCCTAGGTGGGCCCCGATCGCTCCACATACAAGGGCACCGACGGGACCCAGGGCTGCACCAACGAGAAGCCCGAGGCCCGCTCCCGCCAAGGCGTTCTCGGACTTCGCTATCGCTCTCGCCTCTCGATTCAACGGGGCGCGTTGTCGTCCGTACCGCGCTCGGGTGGTGCGTGTCGAGCGCGACTGCTTGCTGCGGTTGCAGTCGATGCAGGCCGCATATAGGTTGTTCATGCGGTCTGTCCCGCCACAGGCCTTGGGGACCGAGTGCTCAACTTCCCATGCCCCGCGTGCGCCAGCCCGCGCGTAGTTGGAAAATGCCAGCTTCTTCGAGCAGAGGTGGCAATAACCAGAAGTCCTGTCGTAAATCGACCCAAGCTGTTTATCGGTCCAAGCCATCTGAGCCTCTCTGAGGGGGGGGGGTGAGCGGTGGAAAGGGGAAAATTGGCTTTGGCAGCGGAGCGGCTCCAGCCAGCGTTGACAAAATCCGATTTGTGTGGTATACTGTCCACGTAGACAGAATATGATCCGCTCGGAGTTTTGTCAACAAGAGGAACGTGATGATCGGAGAACGCATCAGACAGGCCAGAATCGCCGCGGGGATGACCCAGGACGAGGTCGTCGCTGCGCTTGTTGAGCTCTCACAGCCGCTGACGAAAGCAGGGTTGTCAAAGTACGAGCGTGGAGGCAGTACGCCGAAGCCGGCGATGCTTCGTGCGCTGGCGCGAGTCTTTGGCGTGACCGCAGATTTTTTCCTCGAAGCCCCGCATGTGAAGGTCACGTGGCTTGCCTTCAGAAAGGCCAAGTCGCTCGGCAAGGCTGAGGAAGAGCAAATCAAAACCGTCGCAGCCTCACAGGTCGAGGCCTTCGTGACGCTTTGCCGCGCCCTCGAACCCAATCGCGTTCCGTCTGCTCCAGAAAAGACGAAGGTGCGAAATGTTGGCGACGTGGAAAAGGCTGCCGGTTCGCTCCGCGAGCATTGGCGTCTCGGAGATCAACCTATTGAGAGCGTAACCACAACCATCGAAGACAGTGGAGGCATCGTGCTCGAAATGGGAGGCCAGGACGATTTGTTCGATGGCCTCTCTGGTTGGGCGGACGACACGACTCCGGTCGTCGTGGTGAGTTCAAGCGTGTCTGATGACCGGCGACGGTTCAGTCTCGCCCACGAACTCGGCCACCTCTTCATGGACGTCGGCAAGGTGGACACGAAGACTGAGGAGCGACTGGCTCACCGATTCGCCGCAGCCTTCCTAGTCCCGGCAAGCACCGCACGGCGCGAGCTTGGCGAGAAGCGGCGGCACCTGGATTTTCGGGAGTTGGCAATGCTGAAGCTCAAGCATGGCTTGAGCATGGCCGCGTGGATCTTCCGTGCTTCTGACTTGGAGATCATCGACGAGTCGCACGCCCGGACTCTCTTTGCCGAACTGAGCGCAAAGGGATGGCGCAAGGAGGAGCCCGTGAAGTTTGTTGGCCGCGAGCAACCATTCCGCCTGCGGCAGTTGACGGTGCGGTCACTTGCCGAAGGACTTTTGACCAGAACACAGGCGGAGCGCATTTGTCCAAACGCGCTTCAAGATTTGATCGAAGAGCGTCCTTCTGTTCCCAGCAGCATGGATGCGAGAACCCTCATGAAGCTGCCCAAGGCAGAGCGGGAGCGGCTCATGGAGCAGGCTGCCACGCTCGTTGAAGGCGACTACGGCACGGGTGGCAGCCTCACTGGGTTCGACGCGATGGGCAAGGAGGACCACCATGACGACCCCTTCGAAGACTAACCCGACGCCGAATCGGGGCCAGGTCTGGTGGGTTCGCTTTGATCCAAGCGTCGGGTCGGAGACCCAAAAGACGCGTCCAGCGGTCGTCATGAGCGTGGCGGCGGTTGGAAGACTGCCGCTCCGGATCGTGGTCCCAATCACGGGCTGGGATCCACGATGGACCTCTGTTCCCTGGCTCGTGTATCTGAAAGCGTCCCAACGGAACGGCTTGGACAAGGACTCAGCCGCCGACTGCTTCCAAGTGAAGTCGCTGTCGCTCAACCGCTTTTCCACGCAGTTGGGTGTGCTGACCGCGGACGAAATCGAACAAATCAGCGCCGCTGTCGCTCTGTGTGTCGGGGCATAGGGAAGGGAACAGTCACATGCACTCAATCACATTCTTCAACCTGGGCAACGCAGACAGCACGCGAGTGGTCCTCGACTGCGGACGTCGCATCCTGTTCGATTACGCCAACATGCGCGATCCAAACGATGACGACGATCTGCGGTGTGATCTTCCGACAGAACTGCGCGACGACCTTGGCAAGCGGGACCACTTCGATGTGGTCGCCTTCTCCCACCTTGACCGCGACCACTATGCGGGCGCGACGGATTTTTTCTACTTCGAGCACATCGCGAAGTACCAGGGCGATGTCGATGGCAAGAAACGCATCAAGATGAAGGTCATGTGGGTGCCAGCGGCGGTGATCACTGAGCAACTGGCTCGGGATGCCGACATTGAGGCCAAGGCAATCCAGTCGGAGGCGAGAGAGCGATTCAAGGCGGCGGAGGGCATCCGAGTGTTCTCTTGTCCCGGAAGGCTCAAGGACTGGTGCGAGAAGAACGATGTCGACATGGACGCTCGCAGTTCATTGATCACAGACGCGGGACAGCTCGCGCCCGAGTTCAGCCTTGGCGACGATGGCGTTGAGTTCTTCGTACATTCGCCGTTCGCGGTGCGCCAAGACGAGAACACGCTGGAAGACCGCAACTGCGATTCCTTGGTCATGCAGGCAACGTTTAAGAGCGGAGAGACATTGACGAAGCTCATGCTCTCCGCGGACGTGACACACGACGTGATCAGCGACATTGTCGCGGTGACAGAGTCCAAGGGCAATGACGAGCGGCTCGAATGGGACGTGTTCAAGTTGCCACACCATTGCAGCTACAACTCACTGAGCGCTGACAAAGGCGAAGACAAGACGAAGCCGGTGCCGAAGGTGAAGCGTCTCTTTGAGCACTATGGCCAAGAGCGTGCGATCGTTGTCTCCACAAGTGACACAATCCCCGAGAAGGGCGATGAACGAGACACCCAGGAGGGGGCCAACCCACCGCACCGCCAAGCCGCGAACTACTACCGGGAGGATGTGATTCCTTCCAAGGACGGCGAGTTCAAGGTGACGATGGAGCATCCGAGTAGCTCCAAGCTCAGTCCACTGGTGATTACGGTTGGGGATCGCAAGGCCACGGTCAAGAAAGCAACCGTAGCTGCAACGGCAGCCGCAGTGAGCGTCAGAGCTCCGCGTGCGGGGTACACGCGGGCTGGGTAAACGATGGCTCACGTATTCTTGGATCCCGATGGTGGAGTCGTTCCGGAGAGCAGCCTGACTGTTCGACGGGCACGCGAACTCGTTGCGACTCTTCGTGGGTCCGGGGCGTCGTACGCCTCTTTGATTACCTGCCGCTCGAACGCCGAGAGTGAAACAGTCGTATTCGAGGTAGAAGTTGAACGCCCGCAAATCGTGGCCAATGAAATCCAGCGGCGCGAACGACTTGCTGCGGTTTTCGCCCGCGACGATGACAGCTACCCGGAAGTCCTGGCTCTTCGCTCAGACTTTGCAGCCACGCTTCATTTGAATCAGCGGTTCGAGGAACTTCCGAGAAGTCTTTGTCTCTACAACCGTCCGTGGTCTGAGGTGAGAACTACTTGGAACGCACCCGCATTCCTTGAGCGAGTGCGATGGTGGCTGAGTGAAACCGCATGTGACTCTCTGCACGGAGAGGCCCAGGCGCTTGAATCGTTCATCATTTCGTGGGGCCACTGGCTCGTTCTTCCGAGCGTGCCAGCGGACGGGAAGCAGCCCGATTCGTTCGCCGTGCTGCTACCGAACGGAAAAAATGGCCGGGTTTTCCTCGCGTACGGGACCGAACCCCAAGACAACCGGACTCCAGGAGCCCGTTGTGTTGTGCTTCAATTTGCTGCTCCGGCGCGGCGGCACGGTGTGGCACCGCGAATCCCCAAGAGCTTGGCTGATTTGAGCGAGCTGCTTCACTCGCACGGTTTCGACTTGCTGAAAGAGGTTCGAGAAAGACTCAGACAGTGGCCCAAAGAACAGGAGCCTCTCCTCGATCACAACGTGATCATTCTCGTGAAACTGTCGAAGAGCCGTCTCGAAGGCGGAGCCGTGGAATCGGTCGAGCATGTAGCCTTTCTGACATCGAAGACTTTGCTGGAGGTTGGGGCAGCCGTTGGAGTGTGGACGGTTTCAGGCAAGCGCCGGTCCCTCTTGATTCCGATGGACTCTGCAAAGAACGGGGCAGACCTTGGCGTCGGCGTGCTCAACGTCTGCCATGCTTTCAGCCGAAGGGCTGCCGCCTTGCTGAATGGGCTCGATGCCGAAGTGGACCTGAAGGTGGTCGCCGTTGGCGCCGGTGCGTTGGGTTCTCAAGTCGCCATGAACCTGGCCCGAGCCGGGTGGGGACGCTGGACAGTCATTGACCAAGACGATCTGCTGCCCCACAACTTAGCACGGCACGCTCTCGATGGACCGCTGGTTGGCCACCCAAAGGCGCCAGCGTTAGCCTTCAGGATGAACTCATTGTTCATGAACACTGAGACGGCGACCAGCATCTCAACGGACGTGCTCCGCCCTGGCGAGGAGGCCGGCAAGCTCGCAACCGCACTGGGGGCGGCTGACGTACTGCTGGATTTGTCCGCGGCGGTTGCGGTCGCCCGACACTTGGCGGCGGCTGGCTCGCCCGCTCGTCGGATATCGCTCTTTCTGTCTCCCTCTGGAGAGGACTTGGTCCTACTGAGCGAAGACAAGTCTCGGATGGTGCGACTCGACCACCTAGAAATGATCTACTACCTGGCGTTGGCGGTAGAGGACTCGCTTGACGGACACCTCACAAGCGACGCTGGCCCACTTCGATATGGACTGTCCTGTCGAGATGTCTCCAGCCGTATTCCTCAAGAGACAGTGGCGATGTTCGCTGGCATCGGAGCGAGAGCGGTAAGACACGCTGTGGTCACGGAGGAGGCGAGTATCCGCATTTGGCGAGCCGATCCTGCGTCACTCGGAGTGTTGCCGGTCACGATTGAACCAGAAGCGTTCAAGGTAGAGCGCTTCGGCGACTGGGAGGTGTACGTCGCTCCGAGTGTCCTCCGTGAGGTAGTGTCGCTGCGGGAAGGAAAACTGCCGAAGGAGACGGGCGGAGTGCTCATTGGAGGTATTGACCATGAGCATCGGGCGATTTTCGTAATGTTGGCATTGGCCTCGCCGCCTGACAGTGAGGAGTGGCCGACACACTACATTCGGGGCTGTGAGGCACTGAAGGCTCGGGTCAGTGAGATTGAAGACCGAACGGCCATGAACTTGGGATATCTCGGCGAGTGGCATTCTCACCCGAACGGCATTGGTACTGAACCAAGCACTGCCGACGCGAGAGTATTTGGCTGGATTGCTGCACATACGCTCGCTGAAGGAAAACCTCCCGTGATGTTGATCGCAGGCGAGAATCACCGGGTGCGACTTCTTGTTGACACTCTTGACCAAGAGCACTTGGGTGTGGAGCTATGCCTGTGAATGACGTGATGAATCCATACGACCGACGGGCCCGTTTGTACCCCATGGTGGTGGTGCTCCTCCCGCTGGCACTCGGCGTAGCGGTATGGATTCCGGCTGGAGTGAAGATACCTGGCATGATCGGCAGCGCGGTGGTGATGCTGGCAACATCCGCACTGTTGACGCAGTTGGCCCGTGATCAAGGGAAGAGACGCGAGAAGGAACTCTTCCGGCTTTGGGGCGGGCGTCCTTCAGACCGAGCACTTTCCTATTCGTCCCGGACATTTGCTGAAGCGACACTCACGCGGTGGCACAAGAAACTGCTGGAGCTAGAGCCCAATCTGCGGATTCCCGAGTCGATGTCAGCCGAAAGGGCTGACCCCAAGGGGGCAAAGGGTGCATATGCCGCCGCGACGGATCTGCTCGTCGCGAAGACTCGGGACAAAGGCACCTACCCCATGCTGTTCCGCGAGAACATGAACTACGGCTTTCGCCGCAACCTCTGGGGAATGAAGGCAATCGGAATCACCACCTCCCTTCTTGGTCTTGCAGCGGCGGGAGCCAAGATCGTGCTTTTGGCTCTTGACTCCGAGCCGCAAGAGCTTGTTCCATTCGTTGCCCTCGGGTCGTGCATAGTGCTGCTCGGCGTATGGATTGGACGGGTGACAGCAGCGTGGGTCAGGGTTCCCGCGGAGGGTTATGCCAAGCATTTGGCAGAAGCCTGCGAAACGCTCTGACTACTCCTGATTTTGAGCACCGTGAGCACCTCGATGACATGCGTGAGATCAGCTTCAAGCACGGGCGGGACACCGTCCATTGGTGGTCATCACTGACTTTTCAAACTAGATATTGCGGCGGCTATCAGCGCAATTCCGGTAGCGGGTGGAATGTGTGGTCATACTGCCACGACCACAGCGAGGTCTTCCTCGAACGGCCAGCCACGATCGCTGAGAATACTGCTGGGGGTGCTTGAGGACCACATGGTTTCCGCGGCTCTTAGTGAGGGTGCACTCGGCTTCCCAAGAAGTGTGCACCTACGCGCGTCCGTGCCAAGCTCGACGAAGTGTCACCAGACCCTGCCATCAAGGAAGATGCGGCTTAGCTTTTGAGATCGCAAATCCGTAGCACCCAGACCTGAATGTTTCTAACGTCAAGACGGAAGTTGGCACCTAGTACTCCATTCGAGATGAGATACAAGCGGTATACCTAGACGCCGATGGCCATTTCATGTGCCGCACCGTAAGCAAACGAGCGATACTAGCGGTTCAATCATTATCGGCGGGGCGTCTCGCCCGCGACTCCGCGGGCGAGTCTCAGTCCGTTGCCCACCACTAACAGGCTCGCGCCTACGTCTGCGATCACCGCCATCCACAACGTGGCCACTCCGCCGAGCGCCAGGCCGAAGAAGATCAACTTGATGCCGATGGAAAGGGCAATGTTCTGGGACAGAATCGCACCGGTGCGGCGCGAGAGCAGCACGAACTCTGGCAGGCCCCGCAAGTCATCCTGCATGAGGGCCACATCGGCGGTTTCCAAGGCGGTGTCTGTGCCGGCCGCGCCCATGGCGAATCCGATTGTGGAGCGGGCGAGCGCCGGCGCGTCGTTCACGCCATCGCCCACCATACCAACCGCGTCGCCTTGTTCCTTCAGCAAACGCACGATCTCGGCGAGTTTGTCCTCGGGCAGCATACCGCCGCGGGCCTCGTCGATACCAACGGCCTTGGCGATGGCGGACGCGGTGGTCTGGTTGTCTCCCGAGAGCATGAGCGTTTTAACGTTCAGGCCGTGCAGCAACCGGATCGCCTCGATGCTGCTCTCGCGTGGCGTGTCCGCCACGGCGATGACACCCAGCACGGAGCTTGCCGATGCGACCACGACGGCCGTCTTGCCCTGCACCTCGAAACTCGCCAGCACCGTCTCGACCGCCGGCGTGCAGACTTTGCGTTCCTCCGCGAGGCGGTGATTGCCGACAAAGTGCATCTCGCCATCAATACGTCCCTCGACGCCGCGACCTGTCAGCGACTTGAACGCCTCGACGCTCGACTGCTCACCGCTCCACGCTGCGACGACCGCGAGCGCCACCGGGTGCTGCGAGAGCGCGTCCAGGCTCGCGGCGATCCGCAGCACGTCGTCCCTGCTTGCACCTCCCAAGGGCTGAACATCCGTCACGCGCGGTTTGCCCTCGGTGATCGTCCCCGTTTTGTCGAGCGCGATGACCTTGAGTTTGCGTCCATTCTCCAGATGCACGCCGCCCTTGATGAGGATGCCCCGGCGGGCCGCTGCGGTGAGGCCGCTCACCACCGTCACGGGCGTCGAGATCACCAGGGCGCACGGACAGGCGATCACGAGCAGCACCATCGCTTTGTAGAGCCACGGATAGAAGGGCTGGCCGAACGCCAGCCACGGCACCACCGCGACCAGCACTGCGACGATGCACACGATGGGCGTGTAGACCCGGGCGAAGTTGTCCACGAACCGCTGGGTCGGAGCGCGGCTGCCCTGCGCCTCCTGCACCGTCTTGATGATCTTGGCGAGCGTGGTCTGGTCCTTGCCGCCTGTTGTTCTGAACTCAAGCACACCCGATTCGTTAATGGTCCCCGCGAAGACCTTGTCGCCGGTCTTCTTGTCCACCGGCACGCTCTCGCCCGTAACCGGAGCCTGATTGACGCTGGACTCGCCCGCGACCACCACGCCGTCGAGCGCGAGTCGCTCGCCGGGCTTGACCTGCACGACCGCGCCGACGGGCACGGCATCGGCGTCGGTGGCTCGCCACGACCCATCGGGCTGCTTCACGTTCGCTACATCCGGGGCCATCGCCATCAACCCCTTGACGGCGTTGCGGGCGCGGTCGAGGGCCTTCTTCTCGATGAGTTCGGCGAGGCCGAACAAAAAGACCACCAGCGCGATTTCGGGCCACGCGCCGATCACCGCGCCGCCAATGACCGCGACGCACATCAAGAAGTTGATGTTGAGCGTGAAGGTGCGCAGCGCGACCCAGCCCTTGGCAAACGTCTCGCGGCCTCCCAGCAGCATCGACACAATGGACATGCTCACGATCGGCCACGAAGTTTCCTTCGCGCCCGCGAAGTACGCGATCTCGCACGCGGCGGCGAGCCCGCCCGACAAGAGAAACACCCCGTACTTGATCCACCAGGGTCGTGAGACAGAGTGCCCGTCCGTCGCGATGACCGCGCACGGGCCACCATCGCAAGCGGCATCGGTCCGGTCTGGTTGCGGAGCGGGCGCGGGTGACATCCCGATGTCATCGAGCGCAGCGACGATGGCCGCTTCATCAGTGAAGTCGTGAACGACGGTCAACCGCCGCTGCATGAGGTCGAACTGCATCTCGGCAATGCCTGCGACCTTCCCGAGACGATGCCGGATCAACGATTCCTCGGTCGGACAGTCCATCGCCGGAATGACGAAACTACTTGTCGCCATACGTCACTTCGCTGGCTGCGGATGGTGCGGCTGGGGATCGTGCTTCACTCGGACCACCGATCCCTCCGGAGGCAAGCCCGGGAATCGAACCGAATAGGTAGCGTGACTATCCGCTCGAGATCGCGGTCCACGTTGCGAACCTCTCGGCCCGGCCGCTGTCCTTGACGAGGGCTGGCGGTAGTTTACGGCGGCGTCGTAGACAACCTCGCCGCCGGGACCGATTACCTGAATGTCGACGTGTCCACCTTTGGTGACTTCGAAAGAGTCGAGCCGTCCATCGACGACAAGGCCGCCGTCTCGCTCGTAAATGTCCGGCGAGTGCGACAGGGCGGCGGTCAGTGTGGGTTGGAGGGAGAGATAGCCGGACTTCACCAAGTCAGTGCGGGTGGAAGCACAACCAGCCAAGAGAATGCCCATGGCAACTGCGACAAGTACGCGTTTCATCAAAAACTCCTTTGAATGAGAAATGCTCGGGACGTGGGAGCAGCCCGTGTCTAGGTCAGACTCGCGGCTTCGTGCCGGACACCGCGTTCGATGCCCGGGCAGCTCGGTGGGCCGTCCACCACATGCGAAAAACGAAGATTGCACCAATGGTCAGCGAAACCGCCACACCGGTCAGCATGAGGTCGATGTGGAGGTGTCCGCACCTGCGGAACTCGCCCAGGGTGTATGCACAAGCGAGCCAATCCACCAGCGCGTCGAGCGTGGTGAAAGCTTTGGCCCCGAGCAGCAGCGCACGCGGAGAGTCCCCCTTCGTGCGCTGCTGCGCCGGTGGCCGCTTAGTGCCAGAAGACGATCTCCTGACAAGCCGCCGCTTACTTCTTGGGCGCGGGCTTGGCATGGTCGTGTCCATCGCCTTCCTTGTGGTCGTGGTCGTCATGGCCCTTGGCGGCGCACTCCTTGCACTCCCCGTGTGCGACGACGCGCAGGGCAGTGCCCTCGCGCACCCAGAGGTGCGCGCCCTCGCCATCAGCGGTGACGAAGTACTGCGGCTCGCTCTTGACGGGCTGCGAAGCCCCCTGGCCCATGAGGATGCCCGCAAGGGCGGTGAGCGCGATACCGGCGGTGAGGCCGACAAGAACGGACTTCGAACGCGTTGTGGACTGGTTCATCGAAAGACTCCTATCTGAAACTACGGAACAGACTCGATCACAGGACGGACACGGGCAACGCGCCCGCGGTCCCTGCGATCACGATTGGGGATCGGGCTTGGTGTCTGCCTTCGGGGGGGCCGGAGGCGGCGTCACTGGAGCCGATGGCGGGCTGGGCTGGACTGGGGTTGAAAGAGGTGATGACGAAGTCGGAGCGGCCGTGTGCCCGTCGCCGGAATCGCCATGGGCGGTCAACGCCGTCCCCGCGCCCGCGAGTGCGGGGACCGGCTCATCCTTCTCCCACACTTCGGGCCGGGGCCCGGGCTTGCCATCTTTGCTTGTGCCCGTGAAGATGCGGTAGAGGGCTGGCAGCACGATGAGCGTCAGCAGCGTGCTGGAGATCAGGCCGCCGATGACGACGGTCGCCAAAGGCCGCTGCACCTCCGAGCCGGTGCCACGTGCCAGCGCCATCGGCACAAAGCCCAGGGAAGCAACTAGCGCGGTCATCAGGACCGGGCGGAGACGGGTGATCGAGCCGTGGATGATCGCGTCCTCAACCTTTTCGCCCTTCTCCCGCAACTGGTTGATGAAGATGATCATGACCAGACCGTTCAGGACGGCCACACCCGACAGCGCGATGAAGCCCACCGCAGCCGAAATCGAGAAGGGCATGCCGCGAACCCACAGCGCAATCACGCCGCCCGTCAGACCCAGCGGAACCGCTGCGAAGACGAGCAGCGAGTACTTGAAACTCTTGAACGTGGCAAAGAGCAGCAGCAGGATCAGTAGGAAGCAGATCGGCACCACGATGGTCAGCCGCTCCTTGGCCGCGACGAGATTCTCATACTGGCCGCCCCAGACGAGCCACTGCCCGGCTGGGAGCGACACACCCGCCATCTTCGCCTGCGCTTCGTTGACGAACGAGCCCAGGTCGCGCCCGCGCACGTTGCACTGCACGACGATGCGCCGCTTGCCGTTCTCGCGGCTGATTTGGTTGATGCCCTCGGCGATCTCGACCCGCGCCACCGCTCCAAGCGGGACAAAGCCCATCTCTTCCTGTCCTTGCAACAGTCCCGTGCCGCCGTCGATGCTGGCGGTCTGGATGAGGCCTTTGGGCTCGCTCTCGCCGCGTGGCAGCGGGATCGGAAGGCGTTCGAGCATGTCGATCTTGCCCCGCAGTGCATCGGGCAAGCGGACGACCAGGTCGAAGCGGCGGTCGCCCTCGAAGACCAGGCCCGCTTCTCGCCCGCCCATCGCGACAGCCACGACCTCCTGCACGTCCGAGACGTTGAGGCCGTAGCGGGCCAGGGCCGCGCGGTCGGGCTCGACGGTCATGACAGGCAGGCCCTCGGTCTGCTCGACCTTGGCATCGGCAGCGCCGGGAACGGCCTGCAACGTCGCTAGCACACTGGCGGCGGTCTTTTGCATCGATGCGAAGTCATCGCCGTAGACCTTGACCGCGACATCCCCGCGCACGCCGGAGATGAGCTCGTTGAAGCGCATCTGGATTGGCTGCGTGAACTCGTAGTTGTTGCCCGGGACGGTCTGGAGCGTGAGTTCGAGCAGTTTGATGACCTTGCCCTTGTGGCCTTCGGGCGGTGGACCGTGGGCGTGGCCCCCTTCCGCACCGCCCTCACCGTGGTCATCGTGACCGCCGCCGTGGGAACCCATGCGCTCCATCTCCTCGGTCTTCTCGACGATGAGCTTGTCGAGCTTCGCCTCGCTCCGCCACTGGCTCTTGTCCTTGAGGATGATGAACGTGTCGGAGACGTTTGGGGGCATGGGGTCGGAGGCGAGTTCCGCCGTGCCGGTCTTGGAGTAGACGAACGCAACCTCGGGGAAAGCAGACACCGCCTTCTCAACGTCGTACTGCATTGATTGGGACTGCGTGATGCCCGTGGAGGCGATGCGCATGGCGTGCATCGCGATGTCCTTCTCGTCGAGGGTTGGAACGAACTCCTGCCCGAGGCGCGTGAACAGAGCCAGTGAACCGAGGAACGCGACCACCGCGCCGACCACGACGGCGTAGCGGAGTCTGACCGCCCAGCGGACCACTGGCTCATAGACCTGCTTGGCCCAGCGGATCAGGAACATGTCCTTCTCCGTGACTTTGCCGGTGATGCACAGGGCGACCATGGCGGGGATGAAGGTCAGCGAGAGGATGAACGCCGCGATGAGAGCGAGGATGACCGTGATAGCCATCGGGTGGAACATCTTGCCCTCAACGCCCGAGAGGGCGAGGATGGGGAAGTAGACCGTGATGATGATGGCCTCGCCGAAGGCCGTGGCTTTGCGGACTTCCTTGCTGGCGTCAAAGACGATGTGCAGGCGTTCCTGCAGGGTGAGCAACCTGCCTTTGTGATGCTGCTCCTCAGCCAAGCGCCGCAGACAGTTCTCAACGATGATGACCGCGCCGTCCACGATCAGGCCGAAGTCGATCGCGCCGAGCGACATCAGGTTGCCGCTTACGCGCGTCTGAACCATGCCCGTGGCGGTCATGAGCATCGACAAGGGGATCGCCAACCCGCAGATGATCGCTGCCCGCCAGTTCCCCAGCAGCAGCAGCAGAACCACGATCACAAGGATCGCGCCCTCGATCAGATTCTTCTGCACCGTGGCGATCGTCGCGTCCACGAGTTTGGTGCGGTTCAGGACCGTCTTGGCCTTGATCCCCTCGGGCAGCGAGCGCTGAATCTCAGTCATCTTCGCGTCCACCGCTGCGGCAACGGTGCGGCTGTTGGCCCCGATGAGCATGATGGCCGTGCCCACGACCACGTCCTCACCGTTCTCGCTGGCCGAGCCGGTGCGGAGCTCGCGGCCAAGCCCCACGCCGTTCACGCCCACAACATCACGCACGTAGACCGGCACGCCGCTGCGCGTGCCCACGACGATGCTCTCGATCTCCTCGATGGATTGGATGCGCCCCGTGGCCCGGACGAGGTAACTCTCCCCCTTGTGCTCGACATACCCCGCGCCGGTGGAGACGTTGTTCTTCTCCAGCGCCTCGATCACGTTGTGGAACGTGAGCCCGTAGGAGACAAGTTTCATCGGGTCGGGCTGAACGTGGTACTGCTTGACGAATCCGCCGATGGCGTCCACGCCCGCCACGTCCTTCACGCCCTTGAGCTGGGGCCGGATGATCCAGTCCTGTACTTCCCGCAGATACGAAGCGAGCTCGACATCGTTGGCGAGTCGGCGACCCTCGGGCGAGAGGTACGAACCATCAGACTGCCAGCCGACCTTACCGTCCTCCACCTTCGCGCCCTCGCCGCGGGGGTGCTCGTACTCAACGGTGTACATGTACACCTCGCCCAGGCCGGTGGCGATGGGGCCCATGATTGTCTCGACGCCCGGTGGCAGCGCACCCGCCGCTTCGCGCAGGCGTTCGCCGACCTGCTGCCGCGCGAAGTAGATGTCCACGCCATCGTCAAAGACTGCCGTGACCTGTGAGAACCCGTTGCGCGAAAGCGAACGGGTGTATTGCAGGCCGGGAATCCCCGAAAGTGCGTTCTCCATCGGGAACGTCACCTGCTGCTCGACCTCGAAGGGCGACAGGCTCGCCGCGACGGCGTTGATCTGCACCTGGTTGTTGGTGATGTCGGGGACGGCGTCGATGGGGAGCTTCTTGAGTTGAAAGAAGCCCACCGCCGCGACCACCGCCGTGAGGATCACGACCAGCCAGCGGTTCTTGATCGAAAAGTGAAGAAGTGCTTCAAGCATGGGTCTGGGCTCCTAATGCGGCAGTTGGGTTTAGTGCTCGTGTGCCGCGGAGCCCTTGCCGAGCTCTGCTTTCAAGATGAACGTGCCGGCGATGACGAACCGCTCGCCCTCGACCAGGCCGCTGTAGATGGGAACCAGGCCACCGATGGGCTTTCCGACGGTGACGGCTCTCTTGGCAAAGGTGTTGGGTTCGTTGGCGACGGGGACGAAGACCGCAGGACTGCCCTCGACCGTCTGGATGGCCTCATCGGGCACGGCGATCACCGGCGCGGGGTCCGCCCCGACGGGAAGAGAAGCGACGATCTCGGCCTGCGCGAACATGCCGGGCTTGAGCGTCGGTCCATTTTCGAGCGACGCGGGCACGTCGATCCGCACTTGGGCGGTGCGGGTCGTTGGGTCTACCAGTGGCGCGATGAAGGAGACCGTTCCCTCAAACTTCGGGGCCGCAGCACCGTCGCTTGTGCCGGTTGTAGAACCGATCGTGATCCACGCCTTCGCGCCCACGGCGATGCCCGCGAGCTTTGCTTCGGGCACATCGGCCAGCACCCACAACAGCCGCGTGTCCGCCAAGATCATCAAGGCTTCGCGGTCAGGACCGACGAGTTCGCCGAGCGTGACTTCGCGCTGCACCACCTGACCGTCGATCGCGGCCTTGATCCCGTGACGCGGAGCGATCTCACTCGTTGCGGCGAGCGTGGCGACCTCTTCCTGCTTCATGCCCAGCAAGTGCAAGCGGTTCTCAGAAGCCATCGCAGCCGCCTCGGCGGCTTTGACGTTGGCGATTGCGGCTTTGTACTCGGCCTCGCGGCGCTGCACCTCGGTCAGGGAGATGCCCTGCGACTGTTCCAGCAGTCCCTTCGCACGCTCCCAGGCGATCTTGCTCAGATCGACCGCCGGGCCGGCCGTCAGCACGGCGGTCTTCTTCTGGAGAAAGTCGGCTTGTGCTTCGCCAAGTTCAGGGCTCTCGATGATGACCAGTTCCTGCCCGGCCTTGACCGTATCGCCAAGGCGAACCTTCACTTCAACCGCGCGGCCCCGCAAGGGCGAGCCGACATGGGCCATCGCCTCGGTGTTGAACGCGACACGCGCGGGCGTCAGCACGGTGGGCTTGAGAATCCAGAGCTGCGCAGCCTCGTCCTTGACGCCATATCGCGTGATCGCCTCCGCCGTCAACGTCACCTCGTCGGCGTGCTCACTCTCGCCCTCCCCGTGATCGTGCCCGGAGTGGTCGTCGGCCTTGGCCGGGGCTTTCGAGTTGTGGTCGTGACCATCTTCCCCGCCGCCCTCGGCCTGCTTCTTGCAGCCGCTGGCAATGGTCAGCACCGCCAGCGCTGCGACGAGCGCTGGTGTGCGGAATCGAAACAGGAATGGGTGTCTCATCGTTGTTGTGCTCATGGGTAATCTCGGAGTCGGGATGCTGCGTGCAGGTATGCGTTGTGTGAGTGGCGGTGTCTAGCGGTTCGACTGCGGGGGCAAGGCCGACAGCGGCGAAGTGCTCTCGCTTCCGGCCGTCGGATCAGGTTGAACTGGAATGACTGAGGTGGGGGCGGCCATCAGGGGCAGCGCAACGCCCGGTCCACCGACAGCCCGCTGAAGACGCACGAAAGCCGTCGAGGCCTGACGCTCGACCTCGATCGCCTTGGCCTGGGTCAGTCGAAGGTCCTGCTCGGCCAAGAACAGTGCGGTCACATCGCTCTGACCAGCGCGGAACGCATCCTCCGCAAGCGTGCGGCGTTGCTGCTGGAGCGGGATCAGTTGGTTGCGGATCCGAGCGAGGTTGGCGTTGCTCGCGGTCATCGTCTGGTACGCGACGCGGACCTCCTCAACGACTTTCCGTCTGGCCAGCGTGAGTTCGTGTCTCGCTTCCAGTTGCTCCGCTGTGACCCTCGCCCGCTTGGCCTGGCCCATATCGAAGATGGGCAGCGGCGTTGAGACGGACGGACCAGCGAACCACTCATCGTCGCGGGTGGCGTCGACTCCGCCGTTCGCACCCTCCCACGGCAGGAGCCGAACAATCGCTTCGTCATCGCCAAGCGCCTTGAGTTTCCACGCGATTGCCTGAATCTCTGGACGCCTGAGGAGGGCTGTATCGACCCAGCGCGACTCTGGCTGAAGGTCGGTGCCGGGCGCAGTCCAAGGGTCAAGAGTCCACCCCGCCGCCGACGATGGCTCGCCGATAAGTCTGGCCAGCCGCAGTCGTTCCTCCCGCTCAGAGAGCACCGCTTGGTCGATCTCGACCTGTAGCTCGACGCACTGGGCTTCAAGCGTGGCCAAGTCACTGCGCGTGCCCTCCCCCGCGTCGAGCCTCGACTTAGCGACCGCCGCGAGACGCTCCAAGAGCACCATTCGGTCGCGCAGCAGGGGGACCAGCTCGGCCGATGCCTGGGCTGTCGCGTACCGCTCCTGAACCTCGCTGGCGACGTCGATCGCCACCGTCACCGCGTCCGCGGCCGCTTGGCGGAGTCGATTGTCAGCGGCGCTGGAACGCCGGGGAATCTGAAGTGCCTGCACGAAGTCCTGCGCCAGCGATGCCTCGATCTGCGGCTTGCCCGGCCCCCAGCGGAGAACCACGTTGAGCACGGGGTTGGGGAGCAGTCGAGACTGGTCCGCGTCAGCGAGCGCGATCCGAACCCTTGCCATCGCCGCCTGAAGCCCGGGATCGGTGGTGACGGCCCGCCGCAACGCGTCGGCCAGAGTCAACGCGTCACCCGCCGCGTTCGATTCATCGAGCGGCCCGCCGTCGGGTCCGACGGCGATGAACTCGATCGGTGCCGACAGTCCAGCGGCCTCGCCCGCGCTCCGCGCGGCGTCCACGTCCGCCCGCGGAGTGGACTGGCAACCCGCGAACATCACGGCTGCGGCAAGGACAGCCAAGGGTGTGACGAGTCGCCGCTTGGGCGTTTGATCGATGGGGATAGTGGTGGAGTTCATGAGCCGCCTTTGCATGACACGATGGTTCGAGATGGCTTTGGAACCTTGCGGTTTGCCGCGTCCGAGGCCGATGCGGCTCCGGATCGTGGTTGGCCACGAGGTCAGGATTGAAGAGTTTGAGGCTCGCCGCTCAGAGGGCGAAGCAGGCGCACGGTGCAATCGCCGCGCAAGCCCAGGCGCAATGACAGCTCGATCTCATTGCCCACGCGTGGGCGGAAGGAGATCGAGCTAGGCACACCTAGACGACGAGGATGATCGTGCGCAGACGCGCCAGTGAATCCGGCGGCCGTTCCCGGTCAGGAACCGGGGCAGCTGATCGAGCTGTCTGGTCACCATCAACGGACCAAACGTCCCAGAGCACAGCCACAACCACAGCCGTGAGGACCGGGTCCAGCGATACGCTCGAGGGGATCAACTTGGCTGCGGAAACCTGGGAGCCGAGGGGCTCGTCCTCGCACGGCGTTGGGACGATCGGGTCGGACGAGTGATCTTCGTCCGCCTCGTGTTCCGACGCTTCGATGCAGGCGGTCAGACACGCGCCGCTTAAAGACTTGAGACAAGCAAGTTCAAAACGGCTCTCGCCCGAAGCGTCCGTACACCGAACACCCATCGACGTGAACAGCGACTGCCCTAGGCCAAAGGCCACGAGGCAGAGGAGCATGATCAGGCGATTGGTCAATGTTTGGGGCATGGTGGGTCGAGTACACAGTATACGGGCTTCGCGCCCGAAAGTTCACTACTCGGCTATCGGTCGATCGGAGCAGCCGGCTGAATCGCCAATCCAGGCGATCTGCATCCTGACTGCGGTCAACGAAGGGTAACTTGCGGTTCGGCCTAAATCGAAGGCAGGTTGTGGTCACGCATCGATCCTGCCAGAAGACTCGGGAAAGCTTGTTTGACTCCGGCAACTGGCCACGAGTGGTCGGGCCAGGGAAGGGTCAGGTTGTCCGATGCGCCCGAACACTGGGTCGATCTAGGCGTAGAATGAAATCTCTGCCGGCTATGGCCGATATCCGAACCACACCATGCGCCATTCCATGCTTCGCATCCTGGTTGCCCTGCTCATCGGCGTCATCACGCCGCTGTGTTGCTGTCAGGCGGCTGCGATTGCGGGCGGCGCATGCGATCGAATCCCAGCGGCAACTCAGGCGGTGGACACGTGTTGCGGCGGCTGTCCAGCTGATCCGGCCTCGAATCGAACTCCGGATAACTCAGAGGACGAGCCCGGTAACGACCAGCAGCCAAACCCCGGCAACTGCAAATCCTGCCCTTCGTGCCAAGGCACTTCCGGCGGCACGGGAGGCAGCGCCGAGGCCCGGCTTCCGGTGCTCAAGCTGGAGTGGAACGCCCTCGCAACCCTTGCGATTGCAATCTCATGGGCGACGGATGCTCCGGAGCCCAAAGCTGCGCCACGCCCGCCGGGCTGGGCCGATAGCGCCCTGTATCTGAAAGCCAACCGCGACGCCCATCGGTGGCACTGCGCGCTCCTCGTGTAGCCCCATCCTGCGACGGACGCTGAGTCTCTCGTGCGTCCGATTCGTCCTCCCGCAAGCGGTCCCGCACCGCTCATGCGCGGAGTGACCGTGTTTGACCCGCCTGCTCGCCCTTGTACGTCTCGGGCCATGCACGCATCGCAGGAACCAACTATGGCTACCACGCAGACCGATCTGCGGGCGCTCCGACGAGGCTCGCAACCCACACAGTCTAATTTAACGCCAACGCCCGCGCCGGCGGGGAGCATTACCGTCATCGCCCGCCCCAGGGCTCGCTGGGCGACGCGAATGCTCATCCCGGCCGCCGTGCTGCTCGCGACCGGCGGCCTTCTCGCGTATTCGGCACGCGACGCGCTCCAATCGCGGCTGGCGGTGCGTGTCGCCGCCGCGGTCCCGAAGGCAGGCCTCGGAACGCCCGCCCCCGTCGATGGGCCTGACCAAACGAGAGGTTCGGAGCCGGCCCCGTCCGATGCGCCGCTCGGCCCCGTCGCGGTGCAGGCCCCGGGCTGGATCGAGCCCGCCCCGTACGCGGTCAGCGTCCCCGCGCTGGCCGAGGGCGTGGTTCGTGAGGTGCTGGTCCTGGAGGGCGAACGCATCGAGGTCGGCCAGGTCGTCGCCCGACTCGTCGACGAGGATGCACGCCTGGCGCTGCGAGTTGCCGAGGCCACGGTGGCGGAGCGTGTCTCGGACGTCGCCCGCGCTCGCGCGGCGGTCGCAACTGCCGAGTCGCAGGTAGTGTTCGATCGCACCGCCGTCGCCGAACTACGCGACGAGGTGACAAGGAAGCGCGATCTGGTGGCCGCGGGCGGCGTGAGCGAGGGATCGTTCCGGCGGATGGAGATCCGCCTGGAGGGCCTGGAGGCAAAGGTCACCACGGCGGAGAAGATGGTGAACGAGGCCCGGGCTGCGCTCGCGCAGGCGGAGTCGGCCCACGCCTCCGCCCTCTTACTGCGGGACGAAGCCGCGCTGCGGATGGCAAGAATGGAAGTCCGCTCGCCTGTGGCAGGGGTCGTCCTGGCACGCTTGGTCGAGCCGGGGTCGCGCATCAGCATGGGCGGCAAAGGTGGCGACGCGGCACTCTCGAGCAGCATGGCCGGTGCGGTCCTGAGGGTCTATGACCCGGCGAAGCTGCAGGTGCGTGTGGATGTGCCACTGGCCGACGCGGCCAAGGTCGGGGTCGGTACCCGCGCGACCGTCAGCACCGAGGCGCTCGCGGATCAAACCTTCAGCGGCGTGGTCTCGCGCGTCATGCACGAGGCCAACATCCAGCGGAACACCGTGCAGTTCAAGGTCGCCCTCGACGCGCCCTCGCCAGTACTCAAGCCCGAGATGCTCACACGCGTCAAACTCCACGCGCCCGCGACTGTCTCGCAGCGTGAGCGAGGCACGTCAGGGATGGGCGCGGGCTCCGCTGATGACGGAGACAGCACCATGACACTGCTGGTTCCCGTCGCCGCCGTCACAACAACCGGCGACGGAACGGGCCAGGTCTGGGTCGTGGACACGTCCACCGGGACGCCGGTCGCCCGCCGCCGCGACATCGCCACCGCGTCCTCGACAGACGAGGGATTCGTCGCGGTCACTGAGGGCCTTCGACTGACGGACCGCGTCATCCTCAACCCTCCGGCCCCGCCCGCGATCAAGGACGGCACACGCCTCAAGGTCCTGGGCGAGCACGCCAGTGACTCGGACAAGCCAGCCTCGCCCACCCCGTAACGCGACGACTCCGATCCTGCATTCCACGCCAACCGCGCGAGCACGAGCCAAGCCATGACCACGAACAACACACAATCACGAACACTCTCCCCAGGCCCGGCACTGATCCAGTGCCGCCGGCTCACCAAGACCTACAAGAAAGGCGACAACACCATCACGCCCTTGCAGGAGCTCGATCTGGACGTGCCAGCGGGCGATTTCCTCGCGCTCATGGGCCCCTCGGGCAGCGGCAAGACCACGCTGCTCAACCTCATCGCGGGGATCGACCGCCCCAGCGGGGGCAACCTCATCATCGGTGGCACCGACATCGCCACGCTCTCGCGCTCCAAACTCGCCGACTGGCGGAGCACGCATGTCGGCTACGTCTTCCAGCTCTACAACCTCGTGCCCGTGCTCACGGCGTATGAGAACGTCGAGCTACCGCTCCTGCTCCACAGCATGTCCGCCCGCGAACGGCACCAGAAGGTCTCCACCGCGCTCGAACTCGTCGGCATCGCCGACCGCCACGACCACTACCCGCGCCAACTCTCGGGCGGTCAGGAACAACGCGTCGCCATCGCGCGGGCCATCGTGACCGACCCGACCATCATCGTCGGCGATGAGCCCACCGGCGACCTCGACCAGGAATCCGCGCAGGCCATCATGAACCTGATGACGCGGCTCTGCGAGGACCTGGGCAAGACGCTCATTATCGTGACCCACGACGCAAGGAGTGCGGCATACGCCAAGCGGACGCTGCACCTAGAGAAGGGCCGGCTGGTCGAGGCCGCCGACCTTGCCACCCGCCGCGAAAGCACCGTCCCCCAGCCCGTCTGACACCCACGCACCTGCGAGAAGACCATGATCGCCCCCAAGTTCATCCCCGTCGTCGTCAAGCAACTCTGGCGGCACCGCGTCCGCAGCGTGCTCACGCTCTCGGGCGTCGCCATCGCCATGTTCCTTTTCATCGCGGTGCAGACGCTGCAGGAAGGCGTGCGCCGATCGACACAGGCGGCCGCGGGGGACACCACGCTGGTGGTCTACCGCGCCAACCGCTTCTGCCCCGCCGCCAGCCGCCTGCCGCAGTTCTACGTGGACCGGATCGAGAAGATCCCGGGCGTGGTCAGCGCGGTGCCGGTCAAGATCGTGGTGAACAACTGCCGGGCATCGCTCGACGTGGTCACGTTCCGCGGCGTGCCCCGCGAGGACCTGGCCGGGCCGCAGGGGTGGGCGAACAAGTGGCAGCTTGTCGCGGGCTCGGTTGTCGAGTGGGAGAAGCGCTCGGACTCCGCGCTCGTCGGTGAGACGCTGGCCGCACGGCGCGGCTTCCAGGTCGGCCAGTCCTTCGACGCGTCGGGCATCACCGTGACGGTCGCGGGAATCGTGCGTTCCGCCGAAGCGCAAGACCAGAACGTGGCCTATGTGCATCTTGATTTCCTGCAGCAGGCCGCGGGCAAAGGCGGCGGGCTGGGGAGCGTCACGCAGTTCACCGTTCGCGTCGATGACCCGGCGAAGATGGAAGCCGTGGCCAAGGCGATCGACGACGAGTTCCGCACCGAGGCCGACCCGACGATGACCAGCCCCGAGAAGGCCTTCGTCGCGCAGGCCGGGGCCGACATCGTGGAGATCGTCAAGTTCACGCAGTGGCTCGGCTGGGGGTGCCTCGCCGCCGTGCTGGCGCTTGTCGCCAACGCCATCGTGCTGAGCGTGCAGGACCGCATCAAGGAGCACGCGGTCTTGCAGACGCTGGGGTTCCGCTCCGGCCTCATCGCCCGCCTGATCGTGAGCGAAGGGATGCTCATCGGCCTGCTCGGGGGCGCGATCGGCACGGGCATCGCCCTGGCGGTGGTCCACTTCGGCAACTTCAGCCTGTCGCAGGAGGGACTGTCGATCGGCGTGAGCGCCTCGTGGTCGGTCCTGGCCTGGGGCCTCATCATCTCGGCGGGTGTGGGGATCGTCGCGGGCCTGGTGCCCGCGTGGCGGGCCGGCCGGCGCGAGATCGCGTCGTGCTTCCGGGCGGTGTAAGGCTCCGCTGCGCGGGGCAGAAGCGAGAACACCAATGCAGGATGAGACGATGAACAGACGGAGACCCTCGATGCCGACGACAGAGCAGCCGACAACCCCCACGCCAACGCGCAGACCCGCGACGCGCTTCAGCACACGCGCGCCGCGCTTCCCGACGCGCTCCACGCTCCCGGCCAGTCCCGTCGTCCGGTCGTCCAGACCGCTGAGCCGACCGTCCGCACGAGTTGGCGGTGCGTCCGCCTTGCACGGACGACCGTCCGGGCGGGTGGGACGCTCGTCCGCTTCAGGGGACCGATCACCCAGCCCGTGTGGACGACCGTCCGGACGAGTCGGACGATCGTCCAACTCATCCGGACGACCGGCCAGTTGGCCCGCGCGGTCACAGAAACCCGTGCCGCTCGGCCAGCGGTCGTCGCCGCTTCGAGGAGCGCGCCCATGAGACTTCTGCCCTTTGACTATGCCGTCCGCAATCTGGGGCGTTCGCCCTCCAGGCTGTTCCTCTCGGTCGCGGGGGCGGCGATGGTGGTGCTGCTCATTCTCGTCGCGGGCGGGTTTGTGCGTGGCATGAGCCAGGCATTGCGGGCAACCGGCGGGGAGCACAACGTCATCCTCATGGGCGCGGGGAGCGAGGAGAGCGTCGAGCGCTCGGAGATTCCCGCCGCCACGCCGGGGGTGCTCGCGGCGAGCGTGCAGGGGATTCGGTCGCGTGCGGGCGTGGCGTACGTCTCGCCCGAGGTGCATGTGATGCTGCCCGTGGGCGTAGGGGATGGGGGGGCGGCCAAGCCGCGCCAGGTCATGCTGCGCGGCGTGACGCCCGCGGCGGCGCTGGTGCACGAGTCGGTCTCGCTCACCGAGGGACGCTGGCCTGTGGCGGGCGGTGGGGCCGATGAAGTGATCGTCGGACGCATGGCGGGCACGGTGCTGGGCGTTGCCGAGAGCGATGTGCAGGTCGGCAAGGCGATCACCATCGACGGACGCCCGTGGACGATCGTCGGGCGCTTCGCCGCGCCGGGGACCGTCGTCGAGGCCGAGGTCTGGCTGCCGCTGGCCGACGCGATGACCGCGACCAAGCGCGACACCATCTCGTGCGTCGTGGTCACGCTCGACCCGTACAACGAAGCGACCGGCGAGGGGGCCGATTTTGCCGATGTCGCGGCCTTCACCAAGACGCGGCCGGACCTCGAACTCGTGCCCATGACCGAGCGCGAGTACTACGGCAAACTGGCGAGCTTCTTCGGGCCGATCAAGATTGTCGCGTGGGTGACGGCGGGGCTGATCGCCGTGGGCGGGCTGTTTGGTGGGCTGAACACGATGTACGCCGCGTTCGCCTCGCGCATCCGCGAACTGGGCACGCTGCAATCCATCGGCTACCGGCGGCTGGCGATCGTGTGGTCGATGATCCAGGAATCGACGCTGGCGACGGCCGCTGGCGGGCTGATCGCGTGCGCCGTGGGCGTCTTCCTGCTCGACGGCGTCGCGGTGCGCTTCTCGATGGGCGCGTTCGGGCTGAAGATCGACGAGACGGTAGTCGGGCTGGGGCTGCTGACGGGCCTGGCCCTTGGCGTTGTGGGCGCGTTGCCCCCGGCGATTCGATGCCTGAAGCCGACGATCCCCGTCGCGCTCAAAGCGGTGTGATGAGGGACGAGTGCGCCGCCTCAGCACGTGCGGCGCGGCGAGAGTCTTCCAACAATGTTCTCAAGGAGTTTGGATATGCAGACGGTGAAGATCAAGTTGATGGCCTCGATGCGGGCGATGACACTGGCGGCGATGCTGCTGAGCGCAGCGGCGGGCGTGGGCATGTTCACGCCCCAGACCGCAGATGCGCAGGTCAAGAGCGTGGCGGATGTGAAGACCATGCTCAAGCCGGAGCTGCCCGCCGGTGCGCTGGAGATCACTGCGGCGATGAAGTCCGCGAAGGTTGGCGAGACCATCACAGTGCGTGGCAACGTGGCGATGTCCAAGGACGCGTTCGTCGAGAACCGCGCCATGTTCACGCTGGTGGATGAGTCCACCCGCAAGGGGTGCTGCCCGCCGAGCGACAAACTGCCCGACACCGCCTGCGACATCCCGGCCGAGGGTCGCGCGACGATCCAGGTCGTCGGCGCGAACGGCAAGCCACTGCGCGCGGGCCTGAACGGAGAGCACGGGCTCAAGCCGGGTGCGGAAGTGTTTGTCACAGGCAAGGTCGAGTCTGCCAACGGCACCGATGCCTTGGTGCTCACGGCGGTGTCCATGCATGTGCCGAAGGCTCCTCTGCCCAGTGGCTTCTTCGTCGAGAAACAGCCGCAGAATCCCAAGGACATTTCAGAGGCCCGAAAGGCTGGCTCATTGAAGGCCGGAGATGAGGTCGTACTTCGTGGGCGCGTGGGTGGCAGCAAGGAGCCATTCGTACCGGGCCGCGCGATCCTCACGCTCATGGGCCGCGGGCTGAAGGCGTGCAATGAGAACCCCGACGACAAGTGTTCCCAGCCGTGGGACTACTGCTGCGAGACCAGAGAGGACATTCTTGCCAACTCGGTGACCGTGCAGGTCGTGGATGCTAAGGGTCAGATCCTCCGGACGGACCTGAAGGGCCGCCACGGGTTGAAGGAGCTCTCAGAACTGATCGTGGTCGGCAAGGTTGCATCGGCGGATGGCAAGGCGGTGGTGGTTAACGCGACGGGGATGTATTCCGCTCAATGAGTTAACGCTTTGTCTCTCCAATTCGGATGCGAGCTTCGCAACGATGGGCGGACGTTCTCGGGATTTAATTCTCGGAAATCCTCGCTTCGACAATCCTCTTGATGCCGACGGTGATCCGCTTCACGGGCATCACTAGGCAGACTGCGATCTATCAGTCGATCTCTTCGATTGGTATCCGCACATCCGCCGGTTTTGTACGTTG
This sequence comes from Phycisphaerales bacterium, assembly GCA_046350435.1. GTDB lineage: Bacteria > Planctomycetota > Phycisphaerae > Phycisphaerales > UBA1924 > BJHL01. The sequence continues at coordinate 327,939 of JAXMAK010000003.1, read as the reverse complement.
GTCCGCATGGGGGAAAGTGCAGAGCCTGTTCTGCAGTGTGGCGGGTACATTCTCGCGTCTTCCCCGTGGAGTGATGCGTTCGCGCCTGCCCTCGCGGCGTTGCTGCGGTCATTCCTTGGTGCGTTTCAGGGTGCCGAGGAGCGCCAAGATCGCTTCATAAATGTGAGCAGGGAGCGGAGAAGGACAGCTGTCGAGCCATGCGTCGATCGCATCCGGTGGCACCTCTTCGTTTACGGGTTGCTGGTGGCCGTGCTGGCGGGTATGCTCACAGGGCTGCTTTTCAGGCACTTCCGTCGGATTCATAACCCGGAGGTCGGCGGTTCGAGTCCGCCCCTCGGCATTTAGCATTCTCAAGCATTTCATTGCCAATGTTCCCTTTTTTGGGGCGCCACGTATGGCTCATACGAGCTACACCAGCGTTCCGTGCAACGCCAACTGGTCCGCCGAATCAATCCGCACCTTTGCCAACTGCCCGATCAACTTCTGCGCCTGCGTCGGCATCGCCTCAACAAACACAATCAAGTCCCCGTCAGTTCGGCAAGCCAGTTGAACTGGCTCCGCGCCGGTCATTTGCTCCGCCGCGTCCGCAGCAGTGGGGGAGAACACGTGCGAACCGCTGTTGCACGCGCCGTTGTGATCTGGATGATCCGAATGATCATGGTGATCTTCGCAATGCGAATGATCATGCCCGGGATCTGCGTCCAACGTCGCTGCGGCTCCGCGAGCGAGTGATCGACCGCCGATCGTGATCGCGACTTGTCCCTTCGCCCGCATCTGCCCCTGGGTGACGCCCTTCTTCTTCATCGAGCGAGGCGAAAGCCCCTCGATGATGACATCAAACGTGCGTCCAACTTGCTGCGTCGAAATCTCGTGGCTGATCTTGTTCTGCAGCGCAAGCAGCTCGTTGTTGCGTGCTCGTTTCACCGCTTCGGGCACATCATCCGCAAGCTTGTCAAACGCAATCGTGCCAGGCCGAGGCGAGTACTTGAAGATGAACGCGTTCTTGTACCGCGCTCGCTCTACCAGCCGCTTCGTGAGTTCATAATCCTCATCTGTCTCGCCTGGAAAGCCGACAATGAAGTCCCCCGACAACATCAGAGGCCGACCCTTCTCAGGCTCATCCAGCATCGCTCTCGCTCGATCCAGAAACTCGTCGTACTCCTCAACCGTGTACCCACGATTCATTGCCTTGAGCATCCGATTGCTGCCCGACTGCGCCGGCACGTGCAGGTACCGACACATCCGCGGATGATCTCGCATCACTTCCAGCACATCATCCCCGAAGTCACGCGGATAGCTCGTCACGAAACGCAATCGCTGAATCGCCGGCACTTCATCATGAATCCGCCGCAGCAAGTCGGCAAACGTCGTGACATTCGCTCCCAAACCACCCAACGGATCACGCCGATGCCCGCCAGTAAACGCTCGCCCCTTCTGAGGCTGCATTACCCCATGCATCGTGACCGCCGCGCCATGCTCGAAGCGATAGTGATTGACCGTCTGCCCCAGCAGCGTGATTTCAATGACCCCTGCGTCAGCAAGCTTCTTGCACTCATCAATGATGTGCTCCGGCGGCCGATGAATCTCAGCTCCGCGCGTAAACGGCACGACACAATACGTACAAAACTTGTTGCACCCACGCGTGATGCGCACATACGCACTTCGGCGAATTGCTGCTTTGGGTACCTCAGCCACTCCGTGGGTGAGTCGGCCGGGTAGCACACTCTCTCCGAGAGTGTGTCGGCCCGACAGGGCCGAACCGTCTCCTGCAAACGCATCCGAATCCACCGGCGAAATCGCCCGCGACAAATCCAACAACTCCAAAGTGTCCTCAGCCGCCGCCAGCGTTGCACTCCGCCGCGATGAATTGCCTTGCAGCGCAACTTGATTCGCACTCATTGAGGAAATGGAGACTTGGGTAGCACGCCCGGCTTGGAAAGCCGGGGTACCCGATTCACTCAACAAGCTCTCCCGCGTGCGCACAGCGTTATCCAGCAACGTGGGCAACTTATCAAGTTCCCCAGGCCCGCACATTACATCGACAACAGGCATGCGCTTGATGAGATCAACCCCATCCCGTTCCGCCATACACCCAAGCACACCAACCACCAGCGTCGGCTGCTCCGCCTTGCGATGCTTCAGTTCCCCAAGCCGACTCCACACCTTCTGCTCCGCCTGCTCCCGCACCGAGCACGTGTTGTATAAAACAACATCCGCATCATCCGCCTGTGGCACAAACTTGTAGCCCAAGGCACGGAGTTGCCCCGCCACAAGCTCGCTATCAAGCTCGTTCATCTGGCAACCAAAAGTTTCAAGATACACTCGGCGTTGGGACATGAGCAGGAATCATAGGTGAATCGCAGCGTTTGGCGCAACGCATGAAACACGAAGTCTTCCCGCTGACCGATAAAGAACGCCAGCGGTATGCAACCCCAGAGTACTTCTCCGCGAATTGGCGCGACACCCTGCAACACGCAGGCTGCGTCATTCCGATCTCCGCAGTGTGCGTCACGGTGGGTATCGCAGTGCTCTACAACGCGCACTACCTCGCCGGCGCTCCGATCTGGCTCATAAGAATCCTTGCATCCGTGCTGATCGCGATCGGCTGCCTCGTCGCAATCAAGTTGCCGTTTTTCGTCATCGCAACACTCCTCGGCGGGCGTATGCGAAAGCCCCGCTTGTCAAAATCGCTGCTGCCAAATGCAGTGCGTGACGTCTTCACATTCACCGCCAAGCGAGTCTTCTGGTTCGACCCCAGTGGCGACATGCCCACCTGGCTCGTCGAAACAACCGACAACGAATGGCTCACCCTCCCAGTTCCACAAGAACACTGCCTCAACATTCCGGGCTGGGAACCCAGCGTCATCCGCTACGAGCAAGTCAAAGGCTGGTACCACACCACAACATTCTGCTGGCCTCTGGTGCGCAGCATGCAACTGCCGGAGGACATCACCTTCAGCGGACTAGTTGAATCTGGCACATTCCAAGTGATACCCAACGAAAAAATCACGCCCGCACTTCTCGCAAGACTCAACGATCTTCAACGCCAACACGAAACCGAGTTCCCAACGCCGCCCGAAGGAACGTCTTTCGCTGGCGACTCGCCCTTGTCGGAGATGTAAGCAAAAGCGACAAGCACCTTTGTGCCACCGACTACGGCTTTGCGTGGTCGGTGCTTGCAGCGCCACAATACAACCGTTGCAGCACCGACCGCTTAAAGCAGCAGTCGGTGGCACGCGAAGACTACAACACGACCAGCGTCACTTCTTCGCCGTATCCCCAATCGCCAACTCATCCTCACTAATCTCGCCCGCCGCAATATCCCCAACCTGCGGCTTGGCCTCAACAGTGACACTCCCGCCTCGGAGAGGCGGGGTACCAACACCTGCACCCGCCAATCGCTTCTCCCCACTCCCCGCATGCGCCGGCCGCTCATGCATCGCAGCGTTGCGGCCATCTTCAGTGACCTTGTAGATCATGCCGATGGTCGTTTCCTTCTCACCAAGGATGAGTCGATTCACCAGTTCCACGCCTTGCATGAGGCTGTGGTCTGTATTTGCAACTTCATACTTCCACATGCCAAAGCGCCCGCGCGAGTAAATCCCGCGTGACTCAAGCCACGGAATCACCTGCGAAAGAATCTCATCGCGTTCAACGCTAGGCGTCGGGTACGAGTAGTCCGCGTAATAGCACCACCTGCTGACGATGTTCGCCCTCTCGCCCGGCTGCAAAAGCCCCGCGTTCTCCAGCCCGCGAATGCAATCCTCAATCACCGCATCTTCATTCTTGCCGAAGTTGCCTGGCGTGGTCTTGACATCACTCTCCGACACCTCGCACAGCAGGCTGTAGTAATTATCCTTGTCAGGAGTCATGAAAGGCGAGTAATTTGAGAGATACGTCACGCGATAGAACGGACAGTTGCTCTCCGGAAAGTACATCCAACTCTTCGTATCAGGCGTCCCCGCTCCCGCCGCCCGCGACTTAAGCCCGATGCCCACCATGTACCCGCTGCTATGTAGCAACCCCTTCGCAACACGCGAAATCTCGTGAAGGCTCACTCTCTCTTGCCCCTCGTTCGCTCGTTCGCTCGTTCGCTCGCTCGCTCCTTCCCTCAAAACCCTCCCACACAACACATCCAACGGCATCGTACTAATCAGCACGTCATACGTATCCGTCGTCCCATCCGCAAACGTGATCTTCTTCGCATCAACGTCGATCGTCTCAACTTTCTTATTCAGTTTGACGTGGCTGTTCGGTCCTTCATAATCACTCAGCGGATCCTCATCCTTGCCGCGAATCATGCCCAACTCCGGCCCAAAACGTCGGTAAAACTCCCCCGTGCCGCCCCGCATCGGGAACTTGAACTGGTTGTTGGGCCCCCAGCCAAAGTCATCGCCGCCCAGAATCACGTTCTTGAGCGCCCGCTCAACGTCAATCACCGCGACTCGTTCGCCGATCCAGTGCTTGTTCATGCGTTCAGGCGGATACGCCCACACCTTGTAGTTGTAAGGCCGCATGAAGTACTTCGCGATGCCCTCGCCAAATACCGCGTCGATGAACTCACCAAAATTAGTCGCGGCGTGCGGGCTCGCAACTTTTCCCTTGCCATTCTGCGCCTTCACCAACCCCGCGATGCACTCAAACGCCGCCTGCTTGGGCAAGTACCGCACGTTGTTCTGAAACGGATAAGGCACCCACGTATCAAACATCCGCACCCACGACTCGCGGTTGTTGAGCGTGAACTCATTCCCCATCAACTTCTCAAAACACTTGTCGTAATACGTGTAGTGGCTGAACATCACGTGCCCGCCAATGTCCCACGTAAACCCCTTGGGGTCCACAAAACTGTGCGAGAGCCCGCCGATGTATGCGTTGCGTTCATACAGCACGAAGTTGCTGTACCCCAACTCCTTCAATCGATACCCCGCCCCAAGCCCCGTCGGCCCCGTCCCCAGAATCACAATGCGCGGTTCAGCCGGCTTCCCCGCGGTTCCATGACCAGCAAGCGCGGCGTGTTGATTGAAAGTGCTAGACGAATCAGATCGTGACGACGCCATGAAGGTTCCTTGATGGGCTTGCGAACGCACACAAGTGCAAAGCACGCATCGTATTCGCAGCGACTTCACCCACAACCACTTCTTGACGAGTCGCGATCAACATCGCTGACCCATGGCAAATGAGTCGCGGCGTTCAACTGGTTGCAACTCGGCTTTACGCGGCAGTCTTCGCATAAGCACACATTTCCGCATCCACTCGACCGCTTTATGCAACTCACTGTAATGCAAACGCTTACAAACGATGCCTCGCAAATATCGCCCTTCCGGTTGCACACTCATCAGTACCAAAACTCGATGTCAGTAGTGGTTTTCCACCACGAATACTCGGACCTTCAGATGGTGCTTTTTCCCCAAAACACGCTGTGTGCTTTCCCACAAACACAATTGTGAAGAACCGTACTCCGATGGCACGTATGGTAATTGCCCCCCATGTTGTAAGGTCGTTCGTTGGCGGGGTGTTTCTTACTTGTTCGCACGAGGATGTCCGCGTAGGCGTCCCCAAGCGCGCCCTTTGTGGCGCAGAAGTTAGTCGATGCAAGCCGAAGTTTCTCGTACTTTTGCCCAACAGGGCAGTCGTTCCATGCGCGCGACTCCGATTCAAAACGGACCCAGTGGTGCGGAGGCAGGCACACTTGGAACCTTGAATATGACTGAGTCTGTCGATCGTTTCGTCTCGCAAGGTGTTGAACTCGCGATGAAGGTCGCGCAGCTCCCAGCAGTGCCAACCGCCAGTTGGTGCCGCCAAGCCGCAACCACGCTCGCGCCGCTGGGCGACTTCGAACGCTCCGTCGTCGGCATCGCCCGCGTCTCTCACGGCGGCGCAATGCTGGAAGCAATCGTCTCTGTTGGCGTTCACGTTCCCTCCGCACCCTCTGATCACCTCGAAGAGTCCCTCCTGCGTGCAAAGCGCACCGCCTGGGCACCTGCCGGCGTGCAGCCCGACCTTACCAAGCCGTGGGTCATCGCCGTCGATGCCGAAATGATGCGTCGTAGCCAAGGTGGGCCCTGGTCGCTGACGATCTCACCCCGCATCGCAATTGCGACCGCTCCGTTCGGCGACGACTGCGGCGAACACGTGCTCTTTGCAGCAGTTGGTTCATCAGATCCCAACTTGGCAACCTCGCCATTGCTTCCCGCTCTGCGAGCACTCACCGACCTGCTCGCACGCCGTGCAAAGTTGGCCATGGGATGCCCCGACAAGCCAATCCGCTGGATCAGCCCTCGCGAACAGGAAGTTCTCGAACTGCTCATTGAGGGCATGTCCGTCAAGGAAATCGGCGAATCACTGGGCCGGAGCCCGCACACGATCACCGATCACTTGAAGAGTCTACATCGCAAGCTCAGTGCAAACAGCCGCGGCGAACTCGTTGCGAAAGCACTTGGTCGCCCCAGCACTCGCAAAGTACTGCCAACTCCAGAGGCTGACCACAACTGGGGGTAAGTCGAAACAGTTGCAAGATTGAAAACAATTTGTACAGAATGACGCTGCGAGAATCACCGAATTGGATGATTCTCGCAGCGTGCGTTTAGGTATCAATCACTAATCAACATCTGTGCGATTTCAGCCTTAAAACTTCTTCATTTGTGGCTCACGCACCGTTAACTTGGTTGTTACGTGTTGTTGTGTGCGAAACAAAGTGCTAAGGAATCAATAGACACACAAATATGTGTTGAACAAACCATTTGACCAACCTTTTACCCCCAAAGTGGCGTGTTGGAATATGACGAAGTATCCCTTGTCAGCGGCATTCCGATGCCAACGACAGAGGAGATTTTCATGCCACACATTCAGAAACTACTCGCAAATACGCCAGCCGCAGCGATCGACCTGACCACGCTGCTCGATCGCTGCGCCGAACTCACGAATGAACTGGCGCGTCTTCCAGCCGTTCCCACCATCGATTGGTGCGATCGCTCAGCTCATGTTTTCGGATCAGTAGTCCTAAACAGGGGAGCCGGTTGCGCAATTCTGGACTTGCATCCATCCGGTCATGTGAAGTCAGTCTTAGCAACAGGCGCAGCTCCGGGCAAACTAACAACGAATGAAATATCTCAGCACAGAATCAATTCCATTCGCTTTGCGCTGGAAACCCTATCACACGTTCCGTTGCTTCCCGGATTTGATCACGCACTTGCAAGTGATTCCAAAGCTTCGATCGAAACCCCCATGTCTGGCCATCTATGCATGGGTACGCCAGCCAACGACGTCTTCTTAAGCAAGTGGGGCATCGAAGGCTCCGTCGACATGCTGTGGTCGCTCTCACCGCTTTCCGGACGCGTTCGAGGTCGAACGCTCGTCGGCTACGTCGCGGCCCAAACAGACGTTCAGTCCGTCGAATCCGCCCGATTGCTCCTCCAATCCTGTGTCAACCTCGCCGCACGCCTGGCTTCAAACGCGCTTTCATGCACCGACAACGAAGGCCATGTCGCCTGGCTTACGCCTCGCGAACAGGACGTGCTCGAACGCCTCGTCGAAGGCAAGTCCGTCCGCGAAATCAGCGACGAACTCGAACGCAGCCAGCACACCGTGCACGACTACGTCAAGAGCCTGCACCGCAAACTCGGCGCAACCAGCCGAGGCGAATTGGTGGCAAAAGCGCTCGGACACGTCAATGCCAATGGCTCGAACTGATAGAAACTAACACGAGCGACGGCATCGACAGGCCTCGGGGCTTGCCGCTGCGATCACTTGCGACTCGCACTCGCCCTGCTGCGAATAAGCCCCGCCAGCCACGCCGCGTACTCATCATCAGTCGCGAGCGCAACTGAGTAAGTCCCCTGCATCCCGCGCTGCGCAAGAGCCGGATCAAATGCCTGATTCGTCAGTCCCAGCACTCGCGTCTGAGGCCGCACCAGTGGCGCCTGTCGACGCGTAATAAACGCCTCCACCTCGCACGTCACCGGAGCGTTCGCCTCAAATAACCTGCGCGATTCGTCCGTGAGATTCTCCGGCGTCGTCGCCTTCGCAAACTGAATCCGGACCCACCGCGACTGAAAGTGCAGCGTGTCCTCAACTTCGTCCGCGAGCGATGATTGCTCCGGATCCCAGAGGCTCGCCAACCCCGCCGTGCGTTTCTGTGCCGTCGTGATGATTCCCTGCTGCGCATCAATCCGTTCCGGAGTCAGCCGCTGCTCCCGCAGCACCGCAATCGCAGCATCAAACGTCGCGTCCGCCCGATCCCGAGGCACTTCAAATGATGTCCTCACGCGAGGCTGCGAACAACCAGCAAAAAACGTTGCGAGCCCCCCGCACAGTGCAGTCAACCAAACATATCGCGAAGCGAAACTCACCACGCCGACCTCAATTCACGCACAACGTCTTTTGCGAGTCGTTCAATCGTCGCATATTGACCCACTTCAAGACGCTCGCCAGTGGGCCGACTGGGCACAAACGTGTCAACACCCGAAAAGTTCTTGCGAGCAACCATCGAAGTTCGATCGCCCGGCCGTTTCCAATCAAAGTCAATCGTGATCTGCACAGCAACTTCCTGCACAAGCCCCGTGCCCTCACGCAGCGACAAACGCCTCATATCAACCTTCGAAATCGTCCCCACAAGCACAGATTCCGCCGCGCTGCTGCGAACAACCTTCATCGTGGTGTTCGCCTGTATCTCCTTGATGATCGCTTCGGTGAGCTGCTGCTCGATGCCCACGGCAAACGTCTTGTTGGTGAACATTGGAACGTACACCGTGCCCACGGCACCTTTATGTTCCGTCGCCGCGCCGGTAAACGCATATCCGTCGCGAGGATCACTCGCGCAGCCCGTTATCCCACTCGCACCAAAGACGCACATCGCCGCGACGGTCATACCTCGTGCCACCCACTGGCGAAGCCGGTCGGTGCAGGACAGCCAAGGAACTGCGTTCGACTGCAACTCCGCACCGATCGAACATTGGCTCGTCGGCAGCAAGAATTGTCGGTGTTCACCGCTCACTTCGTCGCCTCCACCGCAGGTGCCTTCTCAGCAGTCACTTTCTTTTCAACTGCGTCAGCCGTCGCAGGCTTCAGTTGCGGGTACTTGTCATCAATCGAAGCAATCAAGTCCAGCCCTTCATGAGCCGACGCCGTCTTTGGATGCCGCTTGATCAGCCGCGTCAACGTCAATCGCGCCGCCACCGGATCATCCCGCTTCACATACCACTGCGCCTGCGTCAAAAGCCCAGCCGCGGCACTCTCATCCAGCCGCGCCGTAAGCCCGTCATTGAGCCCCGTGCGCTGTGCCTCCGCCGGAAACTCCGCCGCAAAGTCCTCGATCAACACCTTTGCATCTTTCAAAGAACGCGTGCTGTATTCAGGCCCCTTGAACTGCGCCACGCTTGAATAAATCCGCCGCTGCATCGCCTGTGATCGCATCGGGCTTCGCGGGAACAAACGCACAAAAACGTCATACGTCTCCGCCGCCATGCGAAGGTCACGCTTCCCCGCGTAGTAATCCGCAAGTTCCAGCAGCGCCTTCTCTGCCAACTTACTGCCCGGCAAACGCTCGCCGATTCGAATGATGATCTCTTCCGCGATTGGTGTCCCGCTGTCAAGGCGAATCCCGAAAGTCCCCGGTCTCAGCCGACCCGCGAGATATAACTTCGCAATATCAAACTCACGCTCAAGCGCCTTCGCGAAGTACTCCGACCCCGCATAGTTGTTCGCGATCTCTTCATAGTCGTACAACGCGTCGTACTCATCATCCATCGCCAACGTCGCATTGCCCCGCAAGTACAAAGCCTCGGCCATCAACGGATGTTCGCTGAACTTGTGCAGCTTGATCCAAGGCGTTAGCAACTCCTTCGCCTTCCCCGCCTTGTTCGCCACAATCGCCTCGCGAGCCTGCCTCATCAGCAACTCATCAGGCGTCAACTTCGCAGGATCAACTTGCTGGACCTTGACCACAGGCGTCGTAGTCGCAGCACCCGGCGAATCAACAATCTTCACCTGAGCGCAAGCGACAGAAGCCGCCCCGCCAGCAGCGATCAAGCTCATCAAAGAACGCGCGACCGTCCGTGCGCAAAGGTGTGCAAAGCCATTCTGAACCATGGTCAGAGCGTAGGGATTCACTCGCCGCTGTGTGGCATAGCTTGCAAAGCGAATTCTTCACCACTTCACATGCACCGCCAAAAACGCATGCACACTTTGTCGCCTCACCGCAAACCGACTCTTCACGGCCCCCCAAACGCACTCTCCACCGCAATCCGCAGCAGCAACATGGTCGCAATGCTGACCACTTGCTGAATCAATGCAAGCCACAGCGCGTCAGTCGTCTCCATCTCAAGCACCCACGCATACAAGAAAGTCATCAGCGCCAGCCCCAAAAGCCCGCCAACAAGATTGAATCCAAACGGAAACCCCATCGCGAAAAACACGACCGTCGGAATAGTCAAAAACGCCTGGATCGCCGCAAACCGCAGCGCCGTCAGACCCCACGGCGCATCAAACTCAAGGAAAATGAGCGTGGAAATCCAGAACGCTAGAAGGCCCACCGGCACCATCACAATCCAATCAAGCGACAACGCAATGAAGTGCAGCCAAGTCCCGCCCGCAGCTCCCAACATGCCAAACGAAATAGCCAGGCACACAACCGTCCCGACGATCGGCGTCACCCACGTCTTGATCGCAAGCTTCCGCGACTCCTCCCGCAAGTAATCCAACTTGTCCGGTGGCCGACAAATCGCCCCACACTCCGGACACCGCAAAGACTCCAACCCCTTCATGTCATACCCACACTGCTGACACTTCGTCGGTTTCAATCGATTCGTGTCCAACCCCGAATGCCGGAGATTCGGAGCCTTGCCGCGCTTCTCCGCAGGCAAAGAGTCCGGCGATACCGGCGCAAGATCAATCACCTGATCCGTCGCAACCTTCGCCTGCGCGTTCGCCTCCTCCGCAAGCAAGTCCATCGACAACACGGATTCTTCCGGTGGCGCATCAAGCGTTGCGGGCGTCGGACTACTCGCCGCACTCTGCTTCGCGGCTTTCTTCCGCTCTGCACAGTCCTTACAGCAGTACCGCCCCTGCGAATCCTTGATTCGCGGTTTGTTGGTGCAATCAGAATGGCAAACAATGCATGTTTTTGTACTCGACGCTTCCATCCCAGAGCCCTCCACACTAAGCCGTGGAGTATACCCAATGCGTCAAGACCGCAATCGAATCCATGATTACGCCGTCAACAGCACAATCTTCCCCAGCGCCCCGCCACCCGCAGACGACGGATCCATGACCAAGTCATGCGCCCGCGGCGCCTCAGCCAGCGGCATCTTGTGATGCACCAGAGGCTTCAACGTGTTGTTCGCCAGCCCATCCCGCACCGCACGAAGCGCAAGCGCCCACTCCACATCCTTCGCATTCATCATGCTCATCCCAACCACGCTCGCGTCCTTTGTCATGAGCATGCGCGGGTTCACCGTGATCTCGCCGCGATTGCCAATCACCACAATCCTCCCTCGGGGGGCGATCATCTGCATGTCACGACCAAGATTGACATTCGCGAGCATCTCCAAAATCACATCAGGCCCCTTCTGATCCGTGAGCCCGATGATCTTCGACTCATACCCCGCTTCGCGATGGTTCACCGCATAATCCGCTCCATGCATGATCACCTCATGCAGCCCCTTCTCGGTCCCCGCAGTGCCGATCACGGTGCAACCCATGCTCTTCGCAAACTGCACCGCCGACAAACCCACGCCGCCGCTCGCGCCATGCACCAACACAATGTCCGAATCCGTCGCGCCAGCCTTCGGCACCAGCGCAAGCCAAGCCGTCATCGAAGCCGTGCCCACCGCCGCCCCGACTTCGTAACTGACATGATCAGGCAGCAGCGCAACGCTCTTCGCATCGCACACACACTGCTCCGCATACGTCCCCGTCACGCTCCGGCAGCACCACACCCGCGACCCAACTTTGATATCAGCTCGAGGCCAATCAGGCCCAATCGCAATCACTTCCCCCGCCCCATCAAACCCCGGCGTGTAAGGCAACACCGGCTTATGCGCATGATTCCCCGTCCTTATATACGTATCAACCGGATTCACCCCCGCCGCATGCAGCCGAATCAACACCTGCCGAGGCCCAGCCACCGGCGCCGGTACTTCCTGCATCTGCATCACCCGCGAATCACCAAAGTTCTCAACACGAATTGCTTTCATAGTTGAGCGTAGGTCCAACAAGCAAGCACAATTCCTCTTACTCCCACGCCGGACCTGAGCGAGTCTTCGAGCGAAGGGCCGGGTCGAGTCAGTGCTGACAGTAATTGCTCACATTCTCAGTAGATCAATCTGATACCAATTACCATACTAGCGAAATTCAAGCGTGCCACCGACTGCCGCTTTGGGCGGTCGGTGCCGAATTGCAATGACAGTTGCTCAGTTTCATACTCGCACCGACCGGCTTCGCCAGTCGGTGGCACGAGTTTTACCAACAATCCGCATCACTCTCGCCCCTGATACCTTCACCCATGCCCAACCCCACCGTGATCCTCGTCGGCAGTTCCGGCATGCTCGGCACCGCCTTCACCAAACTACTCACGCCAGATCGCTTCAACGTCATCACGCCTTCCCTCGAAGAACTCGAACTCACCAAAGTCGCAACGATTCGCAACACCATCAAGAAACTCTCCGCTGCACCCACCTACATCATCAACTGCGCCGCCTGGACCGACGTCGACGGCGCAGAAACCAAAGAAGCCGAGGCCACCGTCATCAACGCCGACGCCGTCCACGAACTCGCCAAAGCCGCGCTCGACACCAACGCCCTCCTCGTCCACTTCGGCACCGACTACGTCTTCGCGGGCAACGCCACAAAGCCCTACCCGACCAACGAACCCCGCGCCCCCCTCAATGCCTACGGCCGCAGCAAAGCCCTAGGCGAAGAAATGCTCGAATCCCTCGCCAGAGCCAACCCAAAATCGCGATGGCTCAACATCCGCACCAGTTGGCTCTACGCCCCGTGGGGCAAAAACTTCGTCAAGACCATCGCAGGTTTGCTGAAAACCAAACCCTCAATCTCCGTCGTCAACGACCAACGAGGCCGACCCACCTCCGCAGAACACTTGGCCGCCACCGCCCTCGCCCTCGCCCAACAAAACCGCACAGGCCACTGGCACGTCACCGATGGCGGCGAGTGCACCTGGTTCGACTTCGCCAAAGAAATCGGCAGACTCACCAACGCCCCCGGCACCGTGAACCCCTGCAACAGCGACCAATTCCCAAGACCCGCCAAACGCCCCGCCTACAGCGTCCTCGACATCACTCAAACCGAACGCACGTTGGGACAAATGCCCAGTTGGCAAACCAACCTTGCTTCTGTCGTCGCCCGCATGGACGCCTGAAAACCCTGCAACTGCCGGGCGATCAAAGCCGATACCATTGATAGAGAAAATAATGGTCGCCCCCAACCCCAACTCAATCGCGTACGACCCCAATCAAAAGATTGGCGACATCCTTGCGCGTATCCGCGAAGGACGCGAAGTCGTTCTGACTGAGAATGGTCGGGTCATTGCCAGAGTACTTTCATCGCCCGGTATTCGTGACAAAGAAGCCATTCAGAAGTCGATAAGAGAATGGCGAGAACTTCGCAAGCACATGCGTTTGGACGGGTTGAAAATAAAGGATCTCATCAACGAGGGAAGACCTTGAATCCCGTTCTTGTAGTGGATTGCTCGGTGACGCTCGCGTGGTGCTTTGACGATGAGGCACGAAGCGACTGCGATCACATTCAGGAACGTCTTGCAAGTGAAATAGCGATTGTTCCAATACTCTGGAAGCTTGAGGTTGCAAATGTGCTCGCGTTGGCAGAGCGAAAAGGTAGAGTGGCGCCCGAGCGAGTCGCGGCTACTTTCGCTAGGCTCTCTGACCTGCTCATCATCGAAGACGAAGACACCAGCACTCATGCGTGGTCATCAACCATCGACCTGGCACGCAAGCACAAACTCACAACGTACGACGCCGCATATCTTGAGTTGGCAATTCGCAAACAGATTCCTCTCGCAACCCTTGACGTTGAGTTGCAGCGAGCAGCGGCAGCCGCAACTGTTCCCCTTATTCTAAAGTAGAGACTTCCCATGCACATCCTCCTCACCGGCGGCGCCGGCTTCATCGGTTCCAACTTCGTCCACTTCGTCCTGCGTCATCGCCCCAACGTCAAGATCACCAATCTTGATTCGCTGACATACTCGGGCAATCTCGAAAACCTCACCGCCGCGGAGAAAAATCCCAACTACCGCTTTGTCAAAGGCGACATCTGCGACGACAAACTCGTCGCCGGTCTCATCAACGACTGCGACGCCATCGTCCACATGGCCGCCGAGAGCCACGTTGATCGCTCGATCCTCGACAGCAAACCCTTCATCATCAGCAACGTCGTCGGCACACAAACCTTGCTCGACGCCGCCCGCAAGGCCAAAGGCGGAGCGTGGCTGAAGTCAGGCCGCTTCGTCTACGTTTCCACCGACGAGGTCTACGGCAGCCTCCCCCTCGAAGATCGCTCACTGCTCTTCACCGAAGAAACCCCGCTCCAAACCAACAGCCCGTACAGCGCCAGCAAAGCCGGCGGCGACATGCTCGCACGCGCTTACCACCACACCTTCCACATGGATGTCGTCACCACGCGCTGCTCCAACAACTTCGGCCCGTTCCAGTTCCCCGAAAAAGTCATCCCGCTCTTCGTGACAAATCTCATCGAAGGCAAACAAGTCCCCCTCTACGGCGACGGCAAAAACGTCCGCGACTGGCTGCACGTCGACGACCACTGCGAAGCCGTGCTCACCGCCCTCGAAAAAGGAAAAGCAGGCGAGGTCTACAACGTTGGCGGCAACAACGAACGCAGCAACCTTGAACTCACCCACAGCATCCTGAAAGCCATGGGCAAAGGCCCCGAAATGATCAAGCCCGTCGCCGATCGGCCCGGCCACGACCGCCGCTACGCCATCGACGCCAGCAAAATCAAACGCGAACTAGGCTGGCAACCTACCCGCAGCGCCTGGCCCAAAGCCCTCGAAGACACCATCAACTGGTACAAAAACAATCAGACGTGGTGGCAGCGAGTCAAGACAGGCGAATATCGCAACTACTACCAACAGCAATACGGCACGAGATAAAGCCCCTCCCTCCGGAACGGGTTTGGGTGGGCAACGACCAAAGAGAGTGTACAGCAATGTCTCGCACACATAACCACAAGTGCTGTTCAACTCCGTCTCTTCGTCTCTTCATCTCTCCGTCTCTTCCTACAATTCCACATGGACCCACTTCTGGTCTGGGGCATCGCGCTCCTCGCCATCTCCGCAGTCATCCTCGTCATTGAACTCTTCGTCCCCAGTGGCGGCATGCTGGGCGTCACCGCCGCTGTTGTGGCCGTCGCAGGCGTTGTCTGTCTCTGGCGATACGACACCACCGCCGGCATCAGCGGCACGCTCGCCGTGCTTGTGCTAGGTCCGCTCGCATTCAGTTTCATGCTCAAAATCTGGCCGCACACTCCGATGGGCCGCCGCCTCATCAACGCGCCAACAGAAGAAGAGCAAATGGCCCAGCGCCAAATCGAAGAACAGGAAAAAAACAAACGCCTCGCACTCGTTGGCAAAGAAGGCACCGCCCTCACCGACCTTCGCCCAATAGGCCTCGTCGAAATCGCAGGCCACCGCTACGAAGTCCTCTCCGAAACCCACTTCATCCCAACGGCATCCAAAGTCCGAGTCACGCACGCCGACCTCGCACAGATCAAAGTTCGGCAGGCGTGAAGTAAAACGAAAAGCGTAAAAACGAAAAGCGAAAATGAAGATAGCGTGCGAACTCGCCTTCCTATTTTCGCTTTTCGCTTTGCACTTTTCGCTTTCTTTCCCTACCTTCCCCCGTGGAATCCACCCATTCCCAACCAGTTGAAATTCTCCCGAGCGACGCACCGCGCCGCATCCGCCCTCTCCCTGCACTCGTCGCCAACCAAATCGCCGCAGGTGAAGTCGTCGAACGTCCTGCATCCGTCGTCAAGGAACTCGTCGAAAATTCACTCGACGCCGGCGCGACCCGCGTCTCCATCGAACTCGAACAAGGGGGCATCGAACTCATCCGCATCACCGACAATGGCTCCGGCATCGACCCCGCCGACCTGCCCCTCGCCGTCGCCCCGCACGCCACGAGCAAGATCGCCGACACCGCCGACCTCGACCACATCGCAACGCTCGGCTTCCGAGGCGAAGCCCTCGCCAGCATCGCGTCCGTCTCGCGCATGACCATCCGCAGTCGCACCGCGCACAGTACATCGGGGGGAGCATCGCAACTCGACATCGAAGGCGCAAGTCTTCAGCCAGTGCGCCCCGCCGCAGGCCCTATCGGCACTTCCATCACCGTCCGCAATCTCTTTTTCA
Organism: Phycisphaerales bacterium; assembly: GCA_046350435.1. Classification (GTDB taxonomy): domain Bacteria; phylum Planctomycetota; class Phycisphaerae; order Phycisphaerales; family UBA1924; genus BJHL01. The sequence continues at coordinate 311,540 of JAXMAK010000003.1, read as the reverse complement.
ACACCCCCGCACGCCGCAAGTTCCTCCGCACCGCTCAAACCGAAAAAGAACGCTGCTCAGACGTCATCGACGCCCTCGCCCTCGCCCATCCCTCTGTCGGCTTCACATTCTCCGTCGACGGCAAACTCGTCCTCGACCTTCCGCCATCGCAAGGCCCACGTGCCCGCGTTCTTGGCGTTCTCGGCAAAGAAGTCGAAACACAAATGGTCGATGTCCACGCCGATCGCTTCGACGATGCCCGAGGCGTCGCGCTCTGGGGCCTCGCCGGTCTTCCCAGCCTCGCGCGAGGCAGCGCCAAGGGCCAACACATCTTCGTCAATGGCCGTCCCATCAAAGATCGCACCATTCAACACGCCATCTCCGAAGCCTATCGAGGTCTCATAGAACCAGGCCGTTTTCCCACGCTCGTGCTGATGCTCGACATGAGCCCGCAAGGCGTCGACGTCAACGTCCATCCGCAAAAAGCCGAAGTCCGCTTCCGCGACGCATCGATGGTCCACTCCGTCGTGCTTCGCTCACTCCGCGAAGCACTCGCCAAAGCCGACCTCACGCCCACCATCGCCGCGCTGCGTCCCGCAGGGTACAACAACGCGTCATGGTCGCCAGCAGGCGGGGGCGGTAATGGGGGGCGCGACTTCCTCGGCGCATCACCCTCACAAATCGGCCTCCCCCTCCACGCTCCAAACCCCACAGTCTCCGCCGCCAAGTTCGCCAACTACTTCTCCCGTTTCCGCCCCGGCAACGAACAACTCCCGCTGACTCTCGCACAAGGTGATCTCACGCAACGTGAATCATCATTGCCATCACATCCCCGATTGGTCCCATCGGACCCATGGGACCTATCCACTCCAAGCTCGCACCAAGACCATAAGAATCCGCTGGAAACCCAGGGCCTTTCCGACTCCAGCTCGGCGCAAGCCGAAACAGCCCTCGCCGCCTTCCACGCCGCGCGGCCAGTCATCCCCCTCCCCGCCGACCGCCTCCTCCAAGTCCACAACTCCTACGTCATCACGCAAGACGAAGAAGGCGTCGTCATCATCGATCAACACGCACTCCACGAGCGAGTGATGTTCGAATACCTCCTGCACCGCGTCCTCGCCGGCCCCCTCGAAAGCCAACGCCTGCTCATGCCCGTCGCCATCCAAGCCAGCCCCGCACAAGTACAACTGCTCCCCACAATCGAACCACTCCTCACCCGCATCGGCATCGAAGCCACCACCCTCAGCCCCCAATCCATCGGCGTCCACTCCTTCCCAAGTTTCTTACTCGAGCGCAACGTCGAATTGGGGGAGTTCACCGAAGAACTCCTCCAAAAAGCCGAAGCCGGCGAACTAACTTCTTCAAGTTCATCATCCCATCATCCCATCATCTCATCATCCCCTTCGCACCCTCGCACTCCCGCACCCTCGCACTCTTCTTCCCCCGCCCCCGAACACGCCCCCGAACATGCATTGAGGGACGTCCTCGACATGATGGCCTGCAAAGCCGCCATCAAAGCAGGCGACAAACTCTCCGAATCCGAACTCACCGAACTCGTCAAACTCCGCGAAGACGTCGAACGCAGCTCCAACTGCCCCCACGGCCGCCCCACCAGCATCCGCCTCACCATGCGCGAACTCGCAAGACTCTTTGGACGGTCGTAATGTGCAATTAATTTCAAATAAACGGCCATTGACACATCTGTTATATTGTCGTTTCAACGCACTCGCGTTGCAGGGAGGTGTACATGCATATTCGCCAAGTCTCCAGAACGCTCGCGTCGTGCGCGTTGCTCATTTCATCAATCGCAGCACAAGCGCAGCCCGATTGCGATCCCAATTGGGACTTTACGACAACACAAACTCCTATCGGTGCAAATATCACCGACAGTGTTCGTCTCTCAAATGGAGACATCGTCGTCATTGGCGACTTCCAGCAGATCGCCGGAGTTCCAGCAAGTCGCATCGCACGCTGGGACGGCACCAACTGGTTCGCATTCGGACAAGGCCTGAACGCCGTCCCCTCTGAAATCGAACTGCACCCCGCAGGAGGCTTCGTTGTCTCCGGCGCATTCACACAAGCCGACACAACACCAGCAAATCACATTGCTCGATGGGACGGCTCATCATGGTCGTCGCTGGGCACCGGCATCGCCACGAACACCACTCAACTCGCTGTGGCTCCAAACGGCAACGTCTTCGTGCTCAGCACGCCAACGCTCAACCGCTGGAACGGCACTAACTGGTCCACGATTCCCGCCACGCTTTCATCGGGCGGAGCAATCTACGACATGCTCGCGATGCAGAACAACAACCTCGTCGTTGGCGGAATCTTCACGACCATCAACGGTGTTACCGTCAGCAATCACGCTCTGTGGAACGGCATTACGTGGTCACGCTTGGGCACCGAAGACCTGCTACCCATCGGAAAGTTGGCACTCTCCGCGAACGGTCATGTGTACGCGGCGTCCATCGGTGCTGTGTTCTTCGGTTCATCAGTCTTCGATTGGAACGGCACTTCGTGGACAACTGTCGGCAGTTTCTCTGGCTCTGGGTTCTACCCGCATGAACTCAAAGCCTTTCCCAACGGCAATCTGCTGATATCAACCTCGCAGGACTTCACGCCGATTTTTCCTCCGTTGTCATACCCCTACACGCGAGGAGTTCAACTGTGGAACGGATCTACTTGGAACACTCTCGCCGGCGATTCGCACACCAACACCGCCAGCATCACGTCCTCTCTCGAACCGTTGCCAAATGGAGACATCCTCGCTCTCGGCTCTTTCGCAGCCATGAACGGCCTTCCCATCGAACGCATGGCTCGCTGGAACGGCACAGCATGGTTGCCCGTCGTGAGCCGAGGCGATACTCCAAACAATGAAGTGCACACTATCGCAGAAGTGAACCCACACATGATCATTGTCGCCGGCGCATTCAGCGGCTTTGGCGACCGGCGTGCGGAACGATTCATGATGCGGGACTGGAACGGCTGGACGACCCTGCCAACGCCCGGCCTGCTCTCCGCACCATCGCCGCTCGATAATCCTGCTCGGAACCCGATCGTGAAGTGCAGTTATGTTGAAGTTGGCAACAACGTGCTCTTTGCGGGCGAGAACTTCAGTTCGGTTCTGCGCTGGAATGGCACAACGTGGTCTTCACTTCCAAGTTCAACCGCGCTCGGCTTCTACAACGTTGGCACCGGCGCTGTCGATCCGGGCGATATTTTCTCAGTGACAAAGCTCCAAGACGGCACCATCATCGCCGCCGGGTCGTTCAACCCACCAAGTTTCAATCAGTTTGTCCCAGTGTTCAACCACATCGCCCGTTACACAGGCTCCGCGTGGGCGGCAATGGGCGATGGCTTTTCACCTCCATTTAGCACGAAGGTCTACGCCCTACTTCCACTTTCTAACGGCGACCTTATCGCCGCCGGTACGTTCTCGCAATCCGGTTCAACTCCCATGCAGAACATCGCCCGCTGGGATGGTACCACTTGGTCACAGTTCGCTGGCGGCATCACAGGGAGCAGCGTCCGCGCGTTATTGCAATTGCAGAGTGGCGACATCATCGCTGGCGGCTTGTTTACCGCCGCCGGAGGTGTACCCGCTTCGAATATCGCTTCGTGGGACGGCTTCGCATGGCACTCGCTCGGCTCCGGCACCAACGGCCAAGTCAACACGCTCGCTGACAGATACGGCACGATACTTGCAGGAGGCACGTTCACCTCTGTCGATGGCATTCCAGCCAATCGCATCGCAAGCTACTTCAACTCGGTCTGGTCACCGATCAGAGAAGGAGTCACTCCTGAATCAGGCAGCACCTTCGCGTCGGTCAACGTCATTGAAGTCACGGAATTGGACCACATATTTGTCGGAGGCTCCTTCTCTCGCGCCGGTGTGTATCTAAGCCCCAACTTGTCATACTTCACCTACCCGGTCGACTGTGGATTATTCTGCAACGACATCGACTTCAACAACGACGGCAGCTACTTCGATCCGCAAGACATCGACGCATTCCTGAGCGTCTATTCCGAGGGGCCATGCATCCCCGCTGCCGCAATCTGCGACGACATCGACTTCAACAACGACACAAGCATCTTTGATCCCTGCGACATCAACGGCTTCTTGGCATTGTTCACAGAAGGCCCCTGCACCACCTGCGGCTTATAAGGCGTTATTCAAAACACCTGCACGATTCCGCCGCTTCCCATTCGCCCCGCCAACCCACCCGACCGCGCTTTACAATGCGCAATGACAGCAGCAACCGCCGTTTCGCACGCGACATCAACACCTCGCACCCTCCACGCCCCCCGCGGCTCCCAACTCTCCTGCGCCAACTGGCTCATCGAAGCCGCACTGCGCATGCTCCACAACAATCTCGACCCAGCCGTCGCTGAACGCCCGGAAGACCTCGTCGTCTACGGCGGCCGAGGCAAAGCCGCGAGAAACTGGCCCTGCTTCGACGCGATCGTGAAGTCGCTGCGCGAACTCAAGCCCGACGAAACGCTCCTCGTCCAATCCGGCAAACCCGTCGGCATCGTCAAGACCCACGAAGACGCCCCGCGCGTCCTCATCGCAAACTCCAACATCGTCCCCGCCTGGGCCACGCAAGCCAAGTTCGACGAACTCGAAAAGGCCGGCCTCATGATGTACGGCCAGATGACCGCTGGCAGTTGGATCTACATCGGCACTCAAGGCATCCTCCAAGGCACCTACGCAACCTTCGCTGAATGCGGCCGAGAAAAATTCGGTGGTGACCTCTCGGGAAAATTGTGCGTCACCGCCGGCTGCGGCGGCATGGGCGGCGCACAACCTCTTGCCGTCACGATGGCCCGCGGCACCTGCCTCATCGCCGACGTCGATCTCACCCGACTGCAACGCCGTCACGCGGATAAATATCTAGACGAAGTCGTCGCGGAGTCCGCAGAGTCATCAGAGAAACGCGGAGTAGAAACTGAGAACAAAAGCACACACTCTGCATCGTCTCCGCGTTCCTCCACTCCCTCGGCGCCCTCCGCGATCACTGCCTTAGTCGATCGCGCAATAGACCGCGCCGTCACCTGCGCCAAAAACAAAACCGCAATCTCCATCGGCGTCCACTGCAACGCCATCGAACTCCTGGAGCGTCTCCTCGCCCGCAACATCAAAGTCGACGTCTTGACCGACCAAACCAGCGCCCACGACCCGCTCATTGGCTACGTCCCCATCGGCATGACCAACGAGCAAGCCAAAGTCGCCCGCACGCGCGACGCGGTAAGCTACCAACAACAATCCCTCGCCAGCATGGCTCGCCACGTCCGCGCCATGCTCGAAATCCAAAAACGCGGCGCAGTAACCTTCGACTACGGCAACAACATCCGCCAACGCGCCAAAGACAACGGCGTCCAAAACGCCTTCGACTTCCCCGGCTTCGTCCCCGCCTTCATCCGCCCCCAATTCTGCCTAGGCCGAGGCCCCTTCCGCTGGGTCGCTCTCAGCGGCGATCCAAAGGACATCTACGTCACCGACTACGAAATCTTGAAACTGTTCCCCGTGGAAGGCACTGGGCATCAGGCACTAGGCACTGGCAAAGACTCTCGGTCTTCCAACGCCTCTGCCAGTCCCCAGTCCCCAGTCCCCAGTGCCTCAAACAGCTATCGCGCCCGCCTCCGCGATTGGATCCTCGGCTGCCACAAAAACCCACAAGCCCTCCTCGCAGGCGACTTCAAAAACTGCGCCCCACGCTTCAAATTCCAAGGCCTCCCCGCCCGCATCTGCTGGCTGGGCCTGGGCGAACGCGACAAAGCCGGCCTCCTCTTCAACGACCTCGTGAAGTCCGGCAAAGTCTCCGCACCCATCGTGATCGGCCGCGACCACCTCGACTGTGGTTCAGTCGCCAGCCCCAACCGCGAAACCGAAGCCATGAAAGACGGCTCCGACGCCATCTCCGATTGGCCGCTCTTGAACGCCCTCGTCAACACCGCCAGCGGCGCAACCTGGGTCAGCCTCCACCACGGCGGCGGCGTCGGCATCGGCTACTCCCAACACTGCGGCCAAGTCATCGTCGCCGACGGCACCGAATCCGCCGCCAAACGCCTCTTACGAGTCCTCACCAACGACCCCATGATGGGAGTGTTCAGACACGTCGACTCGGGATATGAAGAAGCGAAGGAATGTGCGGAGCAACTTAGTGTGCCAGTGCCGATGAAGTAAAGGATGACAAAGCGAAAAACACACCCCGCGGCAATCGCAATGTTGATCATCGGCATACTGCTACTCGCCGCTGGCATCACAATTTTCGCCGGCTCAGTTCGCGCACGATCAAAATTCAAAGAAGCCCGCGACATTCCCATCGCGTCACTCGACATCGATGTATCAAGGCGAGGCACCATCACGCATCCCGTCACAGTCAAGTATGAATACTGCCACGGCTTGCATCTCAGACTTCACGGCCCGCCGACAACATCAAAGCCCGAGCCTGGCGAACCCATCGAACCCTGGCTCAAAAGCATCGACGGCTCCGCAACCATTGAGTATGCGAGTGCATCGTGGACACAAACCACGCGACTGCGAAGTCTTGGCAGACGTGCACCGTTTCCCGATGAACTCGCGTTCGTACCCGCCGGCAGCCCAGGCGTCTACTCCGTCACCATCGACATTACGCACCCCGCTCAGAAATTATCCGGTGTCCCACACAAACTCAGCGTCTATCAAGACGTGTGCGGCTGCGAACTGTTGCTCGATATCCCGTTCCGAATCGCCGCTGGCTTGCTCATGTTCATAGGATTCGGATTTTACATCCCCGTTGCTCTTTCAACGTTCCGCCGTCCACAGCAGTCATAACGCACCGTGCCATGGAAGTCGGCAGGTGGCCTCAACATTGTGAGATTCACGTTGGCCCGTGCCATCAATCAGATGGGCTTTGCGATCAGTTGATGCTCCCTCTTCATCCACCACCCGCCGCCCGCTTCCCAGCCTCCTGCGCTTCTTTCAGCAACCGTGTGAGCTGTCGATACTGTGCTTGAAGCGGCGTGACAACCGCGTCATCCGCGCCTGCCTCAATCGCCTTGCGTAAAGCAGCTCGCGTCGCCACATGCACGCGGTACACCTCGGCCTTCACCATGATCTCCGCGCCAGTCAGATTCGCGCCAGGCATATGCAGTCGCGCCAATTCGGCTCGCGTGATGTTTGTCGTCGATTGTGATGCAGCAGTACCAGAACGGTTCCCCGCAACCCGCGCAAGGTCCACCATCGTGCGCCCCTCGCGCGCCGCCGCGAGTTCCGCCGCCGACATGCGAGAGCTTAGCGCAACCGTGCCACCAGCATCGGCGGAAAGATTCACCGTGGTGCGACCTGCGATGCCCGTCGCCGCGCGACGCGCCAGTGTTGTTCGTGCGGCACCGACCGCGGCTTGAGCCACACGAGCTCCACCTTGCACCAGTTTGCCTCCTGTTAACACCAGCGCACCGTCCACCACATATCCCGCCGTCGTAAGACGATCGTTCGCGGCGAGCATTTCCACCGCGCCAGAATTTTGCACTTCTGCAGTCTCCCTCAGCCCTTGCAGAATCTCCTTTTCTTCAGCCGTTGTCTTTGGGTCAGCGAGTCTGGCATCAATCGCGGCAATCTTGGCCTCGGCCAAAGCCCGCTCGCGATTTGCGCCGCGCGTGGTGCGCTTCGTTTCCTGCTGCATCTGCGAGCCAACCGATACGTACTTCGCGACGCCGGTGACGTCTTCCTTCGTATCTTGCAAAGAAGCGTCTGATGCGATTCTGGCGTTTGCAGCGGTGTAAGCCTCAGAGGTGACTTCCCTCGCGACTCGGCTCTGAAGCTCCGCCGCTCTCTCAAGCTCGGCCGCCTCCTCCGGCGTTGCCTCAAGAAGCTCGATTGATCGTTCGTGGTGTGCATCCTGCAGAGCCATGATGCGTTGTGCTTCCTGTTTGTCTCCGCGAGCGATCGCCGCGTCGTACTGACCTTGCAGACTCTTGGCCGTTGCGTAACTGTCGGCTATCTCTCTCTTCCGTGCAACTTTCGCCCCCTCAATCTTTGCAACGCGCTCGGCTTCCACTCGCTCCTTTTCGATTTTATCGAGCTTCCTCTGCCCCTCCGCCGTGATCTCCGCATTTCGAACTTCGTTGCGCACCTTTTCTTCCGCATCCCGCGCCGCCTGTGCCACGCGTAATGCCTGACGAGCACGATTCTCTTCCGCCATCCGCTCGCTCGCTGCGTAGCGAGTTTTGAGGCTTGCAGGCAGATCATCCCAGTCGTTGCCCTTGAGAACCTGCTCAAAATAAGCCCTGCCCGGCTCCAACGGCGCAACGATGTTCAAAGATTGTTCAACGACTTCGCCAGTCTTATCACGGACTGTGGTTGTCGTATTGACCTGCCCCCCTCAACCCGGTCCAACTTCAGGTACCGTGTACCGTGGGTGGACCATGGAGGGCATGATCGATGGCAAAGCAACGATTCAGCGCGGAGCAGATCATTCACAAGTTGCGTGAGGCCGACGTGGAGTTAGCCAAGGGCACGGTTGTGAAGCAGGTCTGCCGGCAACTCAACATCACCGACAAAACCTACTACCGCTGGCGGCGTGAATACGGCGGCTTGAAGGTCGACCAGGCCAAGCGGATGAAGGAACTCGAAGCAGAGAACGCGCGGCTCAAACGCATCGTTGCCAATCAGGCCATCGACATGGCGATCCTGAAGGAGGCGGCGAGCCCAAACTGGTGAGCCCGTCGCGGCGACGGCGGGTGGTTGATCACGTTATCGATCACCTGCACGTCTCGCAGCGGCGGGCGTGCAAGGTGCTGCATCAACCCCGCAGCACGCAGCGGCACGAGGTGATCGTGCGCGACGATGAGGATGCACTGACCAAGGAGATCGTCGAGTTGGCCAGCAGCTACGGCCGCTACGGCTATCGAAGGGTCACGGCGATGCTTAGGCACACAGGCTGGCGTGTGAATCACAAACGCGTCGAACGCATCTGGCGGCGTGAGGGACTGAAGGTGCCCAAACGCCAGCCCAAACGCGGGCGATTGTGGCTCAACGATGGAAGCTGTGTGCGGCTGCGGCCCGAACACAAGGATCATGTGTGGGCGTATGACTTCGTGACGGGACGTACGCACGATGGACGGGCTTTCAAGATGCTGACGATTGTCGACGAGTTCACGCGGGAGTGCTTGGCCATCGATGTTGCACGCAATCTTAAGAGCGATGATCTGCTCGAACGTCTGTGCTGGCTGATGACAACGCGAGGAGTTCCCAGGCATGTGCGCAGCGACAATGGTCCTGAGTTCACGGCGAAGGCCGTGCGTGCGTGGCTGAGCAAAGTCGGCGTCACAACACTCTTCATCGAGCCGGGCTCGCCATGGGAGAACGGCTACATCGAGAGCTTCAACGGCAAACTGCGTGACGAGGTGTTGAACAGAGAGATCTTCTATTCGCTGAAGGAGGCAAAGGTGCTGATCGAGATGTGGCGAAACGAATACAACACGATCAGACCGCACAGCAGCCTGGGCTACAGGCCGCCAGCCCCGCCAACGATCTCGGGGGACAAAGGACGCGCCGCGGTGGAGGCCTGCTCCGCTGCGCTACGCAGCCCCTCCACCGCGTGTGCACATCACCAATCAACGGACATAGACTCTGGTACGAACCGTGGGGGCAGGTCAGTGCAGTGAACTTGTTCGGACTGACGCTGCGCGAGCGAGGTGAAGCGCTGATTTCCATCGCGCATCCAGACTTCAGACGCGAACTGGCGCGGCATCTCGCACACACGCGAAACTACCCGATATCGTCGTGATAAGTTGTGGTGGTGCCTCACTCGGCTTCGTCAAGCTGAATGCCCGCGAGTGCTGTGAGTGGATCCGGCGTGAAGACGAACAGTTTCAGAATCCCCGTCACAGAAAAAATCGACTTCACTTCATCGCTTACGCAGCAGAGTTTCAAACTCCGCTTGCGGCTGATGAGTAACTTCCGCAACGCGAGCAACTGGCCAATGTTTGACGATCCCAAGTATGACACGCTCGTGAAGTTCAGAACGACATGAGGCGTGGACGCGGCGTCTGCGCCCTCGACGCGTCCGACCACGTCGGCCAACTCCTCCGAAAGCGACGGCTCGTCGGCGAGGTCTGCAATCAAGATGTTGTCCGACCAATCAATAGGCATCTACCGGCACTCACTTCCCACTCGTACCCGCACCAAGTAACATCCTACCACACTTCTTGCAAAACTCGGCTGAATTACCATCAGTTGACCGACATTTCACAAACTTCGCTCTTCTGTACGCTCCGATACTCGAATCGGTTTGGCGAGACCTGCGCGGAGTGTCGTGTGTTCGATGTTTGTACGGCACGTTGACGTGTGGTTTGATGATTGCGGCGTGCAAGTTGTCGTTTTCGATCTGATTCGTTCGCCGGGCGAGTATCATCGCCGCGATGAGTCGACGTGTTACTCGCTCCGCGTCATGCCGCCGCGACATTGGCGCTTTGTTCAGGAGCGGACCGCGCGCCGGACTCGGACGCACCTCGATCTTTGCGGGAGTGGTTGGGATCGCTGGTCTTGCGACTTTAGTCGCGCCGGTGACGCCGATGGTGTTCGCGCAGAATGCGGAGCAGAGTGGTCAGCCCTCTTCATGGTCGCACGCGTGGAGCATGAGGCCCATACAAGGCCGCGCGATAATCCGCGCGGAGCGCGTTTCAGCCTGGAGCGACGCAGACGGCGTGCAGCGCGTTCGTGCGGAGTCGGATGTGACTGTCGAGGTCGGCCCGTCCACCTTTCGCGCGAATCGCGCGTCGGCGTGGGTGAAGCGAGAAGTGCATGGGGACGGCACGTCTCATCTCGCGTTGTACTTTGTGCTCGAGGATGTTGGATCGTCGACCGATGCGCCGCAAAATGGTGCGGTTGTCACGACAGATCGATTGCTCGTGAAGGCGGTCGTCGCGACGAATGAACTTGTTGTTGAGTCAGTGGACCCAGTTGCTGCCGCTCGTCCAAAGGACGCGCAGTGGCAATCGCTTGAGGCGTACGGGTTGGCCGGTCTTGAGAGGTCGTTGTCGCCTCGTGATGATGACACTGCGATGCCGACGTTTGTATTTCGGCCTGATGACGCATCGCGAAGCGATGGGACATCGCAACCGCCACGTCGGTATGACGCGAGCAAGCAATCATTAAGTGGCGAAGAACGCCGCGTTGTTGATCCTGCAGCGAATGCGACCAACAGACGCGATATCAAGACAGCGCCGCCCGCGACTGTGCCGAAGTCTGTGGATGCGAAGTCTGCGACAAAGCCGGCAGGGCCAACTGGTACTGTGCAGAACAACGTCGCACCGCCACAGTCTGCCAAGCCGCAGCCAACTCAACCAAACGCGGCTGCAACAGATGTTCAATCGCAGACACAGACACAAGCAACTTCAGATAAAGCCGCGAACTCGCAATCGCAGCAGCCGGCGACTCCGCATACAACAGAAGTGAAAGCCGAGCAAAAACAGTCTGAAACGCAGCAGAGCGTTTCGCCTTTGTTTGCAAAGTCAGGCCGACTCGCGTTCGCGGCGGGGCACATCAGCATCGTGCAGGGCAACGCTGACAACGGACAGCCAGCCGAGCCCATGATCATCATTTCTGACGGGCTCACGTTGCTGTACAACGACGCTGGCACAAACAGGTTGCTGCAAGCGAAGGCGCAGCGCGGCGTGGTGTTCCTTGCGCCGGGCACGGGCACTGCAAGCGTGGACTTTGGCGCGGAGCAAGTGTTGGGCGTGTACCTTGAAGGCGATGTCACGATTTCTGATGGCGACATGAACCTTCGTGCTCGCGAGGTGTATTACGACATCGCGTCGAATCGCGCGGTGATGCTCGATGCGACGTTCTGGTTCGTCGAACAGAGCCGCAACTTGCCTCTGTATATTCGCGCCAAGGAAATTCGTCAGGAATCGACGCGGCAATTCAAAGCGAAGGACGTGCGATTCTCCAACACGGCGTTCCTGAATCCTGAATTGTCGGTGGGGGTGTCGACAGCGACGCTTGAACGCCGCGACAAGGTTGTAACGACTGACGAAGTGCAGCCTGATGGCACTCCGAAGGAAACTCGCGAGACGTATTCCCATCTCGTCGCGGACAATGTCACGCTTCGAGTGAATGACGTGCCATTTTTCTGGTGGCCAACGTATTCTGGCGATCCTGCGTCGCCACTCATTCGCGATATTCGCGTTGAAAGTCGATCGGGTTCGGGGCTTGCGGGCCGCGTGCGTTGGAACGCGACAAACTTGCTTGGGCTGTCTCGCATTGACGGACTGAATGTTGATCTGCAAACCGATTACTACTTGGAGCGAGGCGTCGCGTTGGGCGGGCGCGGCGCGTGGGAGACTCGCCGGCATATCGGTGGCGCGTTTGTGTATGGATTGCTCAACGACGAAGGCGAAGACGTACTCAAGACTGGCGAAAGGCTTGAGCGCGACGGAGAATTCCGCGGCATTGTGATGGCCGAAGATCGCTTCCGTGTGAGTGACTTGTGGACCGTGCTCACCGAAGGCGCGTATATCTCGGATGAGACGTTTGTCGACGCGTTCTTTGAGCAGGCAGGCGAGACGCGGCGAGAGTTTGCGTCGCGCATTCGCGCGGAGCGCACGCAGGACGCGACGCAACTGACGATCGAAGCCAAAGGTACGTTCAACGACTTCACGGCGAATGAGTGGCTGCTGGAGAGTCAGGGGTACGCGGTCAACAAGTTGCCCGAAGTGAAGTACACGCGGCTTGCGGATGATCTGTTGCCCGGTGCGCCGGGCATGGTCACGTACTTCAGCGAGTATCGGGCGAGCCGAATCGCGTTGGCGTTTGATGAAATCGCGATGCAGGATCGCGGGTTTGTGAATTCGTTCCAGTCGCAGCGAGTCTTTGGCGTTGATCCGTCGCAGTCTGCGGGCGATCTGCTTCGCTCGGCTGGGCTTGATGAGAACGCCCTGACTCGGCTGGACACACGTCACGAATTCGTGTCGACCTTTGACGTTGACAATCTGCGATTGATGCCGTTCGTGGTGGGGCGGCTGACATTGTACGACAACGAGTTCAGCGGGTATTCCGCGACGCCTGACGGCAACGATGAACTTCGCACGTGGGCGGGTGCGGGCGTGCGGGCGAGCACGACGATTGAGCGCGTCCACGACGCGGTCGATTCACGATTCCTTGATATTCATCGCTTGCGGCACATCATTCAGCCCAACATCACGGTGTGGGGTGCGGGCACGAATGTTGAGGGTGGCGATCTGCCTGTGTATGACAGTGATGTTGAAGCCTTAAGCGATGGCGCAGCGGTGCGGTTGGGGCTGTCGCAAACATTGCTCACAAAGCGCGGCGATGTCGCGCAGTGGCATGACACGACGCTGCTGCAACTGAATACGGACTTTGTTTTTTCAACGGACGACACGGACCCGACGACCCCCATCGGGCGATTCTTTGATGCTCGCCCGGAGCGATCTGCACTTGGAAACTACTTCGTCGGAGACGCGGCGTATCGCTTGACGGACGCGACGAGCCTCACGGGCAGCATGATCTTCGATTTCGATACGCATCAGCCTGATGTGACGACGGCGGGCATTCTGTTCCAGCATGAGCCGGGCTTTAGTGCGCTGGCTGAGACGCGATTCCTGAACGCGCAGGATTCTTCGATCCTCGCGCTGGTCGGCAGTTTCGAGATTTCGGATAAGTACAGCGTTGTGGTGTCGCCAAACTACTCGATGAACGAGGGCGAGTTCCAGAGCGTGTACGCACGGGTCAATCGGCGCTTTGCGTCGTTGCTCGCTGCGCTTTCGATCAACTACAACAACATCTCGGGCGAGACCAGTTTCGGTTTTGTCATTCAGCCGTATGGGGCTCGCGGTGCGGGAGGCGTGGAAGGCCTTGGGAGCGATCTGCCTGCGGCGTATGGCGGTGGGGCGGGTGGGTTCTGATGGAAGGTGAACGCACTGTCGTGCCACCGACTACGCGACGCGTGGTCGGTGCTGGTGTCTGGTCGATTGAACAAAAAAGAAAAGCACCGACCGGCTTCGCCAGTCGGTGGCACGTTGATTATCAAAAGAGAGTTCAGTTCGCCTGCTGAGCAGGCTCGCTTGCGGGAGCCTGTGCAACGCGGCGTTCTTCGCCGGCTGGGCCGAGCGGTGCGCGGTAGGACTTTTCAGAGATCGCGCGGGACTGCTCGTCGGTGGACTTGCTGACTTCTTCCTCGACGCCCTTCAAGCCCTTTTTGAATTCGACGATGCTCTTGCCGAGGTTCTTGCCCACGCTAGGCAGACGGCTGCCGAAGAGGAGCAAACCGATCACGAGGATGACGAGCAATTCCCAGCCGCTGAAATTGAAAGGCATATTGGACTCCGAAAACACACTCCGCAGCAGGCGCGGGGCGCGGCTGCATCAACATTGTATGTCGCTCCGGCTCAACGAGGAAGCGAGCGACAAATTGCCACAAAGATTGCGAATCGCCGGCATTAGGTGGAAAGCCGGACTCGATCGCGAGGGTGATAAAAGGGTTCAGTTTCGCTTGTTGTCCTGCGATTGCGGTGTGCTGCTGTCGGACGTGGAGGCGGGTTTGGCGTTCTTCACGTACTCATCCAGCCACGCCACGGTTTCCGCTTGGACGTGCAGGGCGGACTCCATCGCGGAGTAGCCGTGGCTTTCGTAGGGGAGCATCACGAGGCGAGCCGTGCCGCCAAGGCCTTTGATGGCGGCGAAGAGGCGTTCGCTTTGGATCGGGAATGTGCCCGGGTTGTTATCAAGTTGGCCGTGGATCATGAGCAGCGGGGCCTTGATGTTGCCCGCGTAAGTGAAGGGGCTCATCTTGGTGTAGGTGTCGGTTGCTTCCCAATAGGTGCGGCGCTCGCCTTGGAAACCAAACGGTGTCAGCGTTCGGTTGTAGGCACCGCTGCGGGCGACGCCTGCCTTAAAGAGATCGCAGTGGGCGAGGAGGTTGGCGGTCATGAATGCACCGTAACTGTGACCACCCACAGCGACGCGCTTGGGATCACCAACACCAAGTTCCGCAGCCTTGTCAATAGCGGCTTGTGCGCTCGCGACGATTTGCGTGATGAAGGTGTCGTTGACAGTTTCAGGATCGCCAACAACGGGCATCGTCGCGGCGTCCATCACTGCGTAGCCCGCCATCGTGAGGCAGAGGTGGCTGATGCCGCCCATGCGCACGAAGGTGTTTGGAGTTGCGGAGACTTGGCCTGCGGTGGACTTGTCGGTGTACTCGAGCGGGTAGGCCCAGATGAAGAGCGGGAGGGGGCCGTCGCGAGCCTTGTCGTAGTTTGGAGGCAGGTACAGCGTCGCCGAGAGTTCCACGCCGTCGCTGCGTGTGTACTTGATGAGTTCCTTCTTGACTTGGCGCACTTCAGGCACGGGGTCTTTGAAGGTCGTAACGGGCGTGCGATCGCCGGCAGACGCACCAGCGAGATCAAGCGTGCGGGCGTAGTAGTTGGGATAGTCGTTGGGGCTTTCGTAACTGGTGATGAAACTCTTGCCGTCGCTCATCACGTCGACGACGGTTTCAAAGCCCGTGGCGTCACTGCGCCACAGACGCTTCGCCTTGAAGTCACTGATGGACATCAGATCGAGGAATGGCCGATCGCCCTCGGGCGTTGCACCTTCGCCTGCCATGAACATTTGGCCATCGTTCACGCGAATGACTGAGAGGCCATTGCCAATCAGAACGCGGAGAGGCGAACCGGGATCGTTGTAGCGGTCGTTAACGGAGAGATCGGTCATCAAACGGGGTTGCGATTGGGTGTTGTCAAAGTCATACACCCACGTGCGGCTCCACTTGCGATCACGGTCGTATTCACTGACGAGCATTTCGCGTTTGCCACCGATTGGCTGGAAGAAGTCAGTGCCCGAGAAGCGATGCTGCGTCTTGAGCAGTTCGCGGGGCTGGCCCGAGAACGGAGCATCGAGGGCGATCAACTTGTCGCGGAAGTCGGCTTTGTTCTTTGGATTGCCGCCATCCAGTGCTTCGGCCCACATCAGTGTCGCGGGCGATGTTGTGGCCCATTCAAAGTCACGCGGGCCAAGTTCCACGCCCTCAATCGGGATCGACTCGCGGTCCTTGGTCGATGCCTTGCGGAGTTCATGCACGACCTTGCCCGTCGCGAGTTCGCGGACTTCATATTCCTCGCTGAAGAGGCTTGCGGGTGAGGTGTACGAGTATGGCCTCACGAGGCGAGAGGTAATCAGGTACTTGCCGTCTGGCGAGGGGTCAACTTGATTCCACACTGCGGCTTCTGCGATGTTGGTGACGGAGCCCGAATCAATATCGATGATCGCGAGTTGTGCCTGTGAGACCCAATCGAACAGGTCTTCGTCGTACGCGTTCTTCAGCAAGTCCTGATATGTGCGGACCTGCGCTTTGACGCCGCTGGTGGCTTGAATGACCGGGCCAGTGGGCACGACGGGCTCAACAGGCTTTGGTCCGCGATTCTGCGGCACGACGCGAGCAAGGACTTTGCCGTCGGGCAGCCATCGCACGCCGCCGGACGCGGTGTTGAGTTTCTGAGTGATTACGCGCTTCGCGACTGTGGGCTTGCCGGTGCTCGGCACAGACGCGGCCCAGAGTTCGATGCGATCGGGGAACGTGATGTTGAAGACAAAGCGATCACCCGCCGCGTTCCATGTCGGGCTCCAGATGCCGGCGTCGCCACCGGGCAGCTCGATGCGTTGTTCTTGATATGAGCCGTTCGCGTCGGGCATCACGCGGCGGATCGTCATGCCGACAAAGCGGCGTGGGCCATGCGGGCCGTTGGTGTCGGGATTGATGCGACGCCCAGCAAGGCGAAGCATCGGCGCCGCGAGTTCACGCACAGGCGGCAATGCTTCACGATCAAGCAGCACCATCCAGGTGCGCGTCGGACTCATCGACACCGAAGGCGTCGGCGCGGCTTCCACGATCTTCGCGATTCGCTCAGGCGGGCGGCGATACATGGAGGTTGTATCGGCGATTTGCGATTGAGCGAGTGCGGAATGGGTCATGAAGAATGACGCGGCGATGAAAGCGAACGCGGAGAGTGAGCGGTGGTGTCGCATGGGGGATGGTAACAGTGAGAGGCACTGGGGGCTGGGCACTGGGCACTGGCAGAATCGACTAGTCAAGCATCATGTGTCGTTGATCTGCTGCTCTTTGCCAGTGCCCAGTGCCTAGCCCCCAGTGCCTTCTTACTCTGCCACGTGGCTCTCGTTCAAGATCAGGCAATTTGTGTTCGTGTGTGGGACTGGTCGGAGACGAGTCAGACGATGCTGCTGCTGACGCGCGGGCTTGGGTTGGTGCGGGCGGTGGCGAAGGGCGCCAAACGCGCGAATTCGTCGTTTTCGGGCGGCGTCGAGGCGATGACGCGGGGCGAGATTGTTGTCAGCACTCGCGCGATGGAAAAGCCGGGGCAGCACTTGGCGACGCTCGCGTCGTGGGACCTTGTTGAGACCTTTCCGCAGACGAGGCGCTTGCTCGATGCGTACTACGCGGGCGTTGTGATGCTTGATCTCGTGCAGCATGGCTTGCATGATGCGGACCCGCATCCGGAAGTGTTTGACGCGCTGGTGGAATCGCTGCGTGAAGCGTGCGAGGGTGGCCGGGATAAGGCGAGCGTGTTGAAATTCGCGTGGAATCTGTTGTCGCTCACTGGCCATGCGCCTGAAATCGCGGCGGATGTCTTGACAGGCGAGGTTTTGCCCGCCGCGGAGAGTTATTCGTTTCTGCCAAGGCGGGGTGGATTCACGAGAGACGGGACAAACCCAGTTGGTGAACTTGTCTGGCGTGCGCGCGATGCGACTCGCCAAACATTGTTGCGAATTGCGAATGGGGATCGTGTTGAGCAAGATGAGACGTGCATTCGCGCGATGAAACTGATGCTGAGTTACTTCCGCGAGGTGCATCAGTGTGACCCGGCGGGTGTGCGAATGGTGCTTGGAGAAAGTGATGCGTCACGCTGAGGGTGTGCTTTTACTTTGCAGTCGCAAGCAGTGACGGCAAGCCCGCCGCGAGCGTGGTGGTGAGCATGTGCATTTCTTCAGCGGAGAGCGAGCGATTTGTGGGCGTGCGGTTGGTGTCGTAGAGCACTGGTGTGCCGTTGACAACGGCGAAGTCGAACTTGCCGAAGTCAAAGCCCAGTTCATGTCGGAGTGCGCGGATTTCTGGCGGGATATCCGGCGATACAAACTTCGCACCGAGCAAGTGAGGCTGAGCCACGATGTGGTGGTTGGCCCATCGCAGAGCGAGCGTCTCGCGATCGCCAAAGAAGTGCCACGTGCGCAGCCAATTGACGCCTTCGTGATGCTCGTTCAGATATTGCTCGACGACTAGCGCGGGGTTGTGCCAGACGGGCCAGGGAACGTCATGCTTGGATTCAAAGAGTGGGTACTTCTTTCCCGGGAGTTCGTTGCGGAGATACCAGGGCAGGCGGCGGTGCAGCGATCTTGCGTACTTGCGAAGTACACCTGCGTTTCGTGCGACTTCGGCTTCTTTGATCCCGCCGCAATTGCGGTCTGTCTTGACGATCACCGGCCCCTCGTAGGCGTCTGACTTGGTGACAAGATGTCGGCTGATGACGCGTTTGGAGATATCGCGCGGGCGGGCGTTGATGACCACTGGGTATCGAGCGAAGATGGCGTTGTATTCGTGTGGAATGCGAGTCAAATCAATGTGATTGATCGCCGCGTCGGCCCGGCCGTCAGCTTGTGAAAGGTTTTTTATGACTTGGAAGCGAATTCCCTGCTTCTGCCACACGGGCATGATGCGGGGGAGCAGGTAACCCGAGTGGTCAAAGTCGTCCAGTGGGTGGATGAGAATATGGATGAGCATGCAAAAACTTCGGTTGCAACCACTTCCTGCAATGCTACGGTGTGACGCTAGCATTTGGCTGTACGAGAGAGTATTTTCTCGTCGCGTGGTCCGGACAACTTTCGTAGGTAGACGCGTTGATGAGTGATGGTGAGCAGGCCAACTCCGACCAGATGAAGTTTGCGGGTTGCTGTGCGATCAACGAATCGACGGTGGACTGCGCGAATGAAGTTGCCAATCGGGTTCTTGAGTCGTTGGGTGGCGAGCCAAACTTTGCGATGGCGTTCATGACGCATCCGCACATTGAACAGTGCGCGGAAGTCTCACGCACGTTGCGAGCCAAGTTCGGCGGTGCAATTGTCATCGGTGTTTCAGCGAGCGGTGTCATCGCGGGTGGCGCCGAAATCGAAAAGTCGCCTGCTATCAGCATCTTCGCGGGCAAGTTTGGTGATCAAATCACCAGCGGCGTGCGAGTCAAGGCGTTCACCGACGAAGAACTGACGGTTGTTGATAGCGAAGAGACTGCAAAGAGCGAGTGGATGCCCACGATGGGCATTGACAAGGACACTCGCTGCGTGATTTTGTTCGCTGATCCGACCTCGGTCCCGATGCTCACGCTGCTGCCTTGGTTTAACGCCGCGACCAGCGAATATGGTGTGCCCGTTGTGGGAGGCATGGCATCGGGCGGCACGAAGCCCGGCTCCAACGTCATCATGCTCAACGATCGCGTCCGCCGGCATGGCTTGGTGGGCATGAGCATCTCGGGTGACATTCGCGTTGACACTGTGCTCAGTCAGGGATGCAAAGGTTTTGGACCGACGATGGTCGTGACGAAGTCGCACCGCAACATGATTCTGGAGTTGGGCGGGCGGCGAGCACTCGATGTCGTGCAAGAAACTGTTGAATTGCTCAACGAAGAGCAGCGGGAGATCGCAGGCCGCGGGCTATTTGTGGGCCTGGTTGTTGACGAAAACAAACCGCGATTTGGCCGAGGCGACTTTGTGATGCGGGCAGTGGTGGGTATCGAGCGAGACAGTGGTGCGGTCGCTGTTGCTGATTTTCCGAAGGTCGGACAAACAGTTCGACTGCATATGCGAGACGCTGCGACTGCTCGCGAAGACCTTGAACTACTGCTTGATGCACAGAAGTTGTACGACACACCCTTGGGTTCTTTGCTGATTGCGTGCAACTTGCGAGGTGAGAAGTTCTTTGAAGGCCGCCATCGCGACGCGGAAATCGTGCAGCGTGCGTTTGGATTCAGGCGAGGCGGCGAGACGACGGGAGCGGGGCAGATTCTTGATCCTGCAGCGGAAGCCGCTGTGCCACAAGCTGGGATTCTGGCGTCGGGTGAAATCGGGCCGCTGGGTTCAAAGAGTTTCGTACACGGGTTGACGGCGTGCGCGTTGTTGTTCCGCGAGGCGGAGTGAGCAACATCACCACAAAGGCGCGAAGAGCACAAAGACGAGCGTTGTGGTAGTCTCGCGTTATGACGACTCGCATTCACCACGGAGGACACGGAGAGCACGGAGAAAGAATGAAGCCTCACGTGCTTTCACTCCGTGTTCTCCGTGCCCTCCGTGGTAGAGAACGCGTCATTGCAGTCCACCAACGATAGAAAAAACGCCGAGCAGGCTCGGCGTTTTGTGATGTATGAGATTGTCGCTTCGTTCAAGCGCGGCTCTGATAGCTGCTATCGAGCGTGCTGATGCGGAGCGTTTCTCCCACCTTGATGAACGCTGGAACGCGGATCATGAGACCCGTTTCCATTTCCGCGTCCTTCGTCTGGTTCGTCACAGTCGCGCCCTTCACTTCGGGCGGGCAGTCCTTGACGGTGAGTTCGACGGTCGAGGGCAGTTCGATCAGGATTGGGTTGCCGTCGTACACAATGACCTGGGTCTTCGCATTCGGACGCAGGAACTTGAGCGCATTCCCCAGCACGCTCACCGGCATCGTGTACTGCTCATAGCTTTCACCATCCATGAACGTCGCGCCCATGGTGTCGGAGTAGAGATATTCCATCTCGCGACGGTCAAGGTCGACGACTTCGATGTCATCCTGCGGCTTCAAACGCTTTTCGAGCGTCTGGGCCTTGATGATGTCCTTGATCGTGAGCTGCACAAACGCGCGGAGGTTGCCGGGCGTGCGGTGCTCGACGTTGGTCACCACGAAGAGTTTGCCGTCCATCTTGACGCCCATGCCGGGACTGAGGCTGCTGGCTTGCATGACTGAGATTCTCCGAAAACCACAATGAAAACAGCCACGAACGCCAACGGCGAGCGGCGGTACGGAAAGTGTTCGCCAACAGTGCTGGCGAGGGCGGCAAGTATAGACGCGTTGACGTAGGCCCGGCGTACCACCGGGCATTTTGATCTTGGCAGACTATTGCTCGCGGGACGCTAGAGCTATGGGATCACTTCGCCTGCGCCGTTTCCTTTTCACCCTCCGCGTTCACAACCATCGGTGCCGGAATGATCTTCTCATCCACCAGGGGCTTCAGTTGTTCCATCACCAGCGTCTTGTCGCCCACGAGCACAAGCACCGACTTGTTGATCTGCACGGCGTTCTTGCCCAGTGCGTTCAACTTCGCGTCGTCGATAGCGTCAATGCTCGTGAGATCAGCCGCGACGCTGTCCCACGCTCGGCGTTCGGCGACCACGCCAGCCGCGACTCCGGCGATGCCCGAAAGCGTGCCGAAGTTGCCGATGGTGTCGGACTGAACTGTCTCGCGGGCCTTCTTTGCTTCGTCCTTGCTGATGTCGCCCGTGCTGATGCGGCGTAGTTCGCCCATGAACTCACGAAGTGCCGGGCCAGTCTGCTCGGCTTTCACGCTGGTGGTTGCAGTGAACATCCCTAGGGACGGAGCGAGGCCAAAGTTGGAGCGTGCGCCGTATGTGAAGCCATTCTTCTCGCGAAGATTCTGGTTGAGTCGGCTGGTGAAACTACCGCCCAGAATCGTGTTGAGGAGATCAAGCGACACGCGATTGCTGTCGGCGCTAGTCACGCTCGGAGCACGCAAGTGCAGCACGGTTTGCACTGCTGCGGGGCGATCAACCACGAACACGCGCAGTGAATCAGCCGAGGAGCCAATCGCGTAGTCCGCACTTGTTGTGATCGCGGCTGCCGGTGCAGCCCATGAGCCAAAGTACTTGCTTGCCATTGCGACGGCTTCATCCTTCGTTACGTCACCTGCAATGATCAGCGTTGCATTCGCTGGCGACAGCACCGACGCACGCGCGGCGTTGATATCTGCAAGCGTTAACGGCTTGGTTGTCGAAACCGTGCCATCGGTGGGAGTCGAGTATGGGTTCTTATCGCCCAGCAAGATGCGCGACGCGACCTTACTCGCAACCGCACGCGGATCTTCGTCCGCCTGTTCAAGATTCTCAAGATGGAGTTTGTGGACGCGTTCCCAGTCTTCGTTCGCGAGCCTCGGCTGTGTCAACGCAAGGCTGAAGAGTTCCATGCCGCGATCTGCGCCACGTTTGAGCGCGGAGAGCGAAGCCGTGAATGATTCCTTTTCCGCGTCTGCGCCAAAGCGTGCACCGATCATCTGCAACGCGTCAGCGAATTGCTGTCCGTTCAAATTGCCCGCGCCCTCTTCGAGCATGTCCGCGAGCAGCGTGCTCCGGCCAGACTTCTCGACCGGGTCGATTGCCTTGCCAACTTCGGGCGTGAAAACCATGTTCATGCTCACGAGCGGCAGGCCAGGCTTCGGGAACACCATGACCTTGAGGCCATTGGCGAGCGTTGTTGTTTCAGGATTTGGCGGCGTGAACGTCGCCTTTGCAAAGTCGGCAGGGCGCTTGTCGCGACCATTCTCGGCACGATCTGGCTCTTCTGACAGCACTCGCTGAATCAGCCGCGCATCGCTTCGGAGAATCGCGCCTGACCAAGCCTTGATTGACTCAGGAGTCGCGTTGCGATAGCGACCAAGGTCGCGCTGCAGGCTGTCGGGATTGCCAAAGTAATACTCGTATTCATTGAGGCGATCTGCGCGGGCTTCGACGGACTGCAATCGACTCAGCAGCGACAATTCAAACTTCGCCTGCCCACGCGCGAGTTCTTCGGTGGTCGGTCCGTCCTTCACAAGATTGCCAATCTCTTCGTCAATGATTTGTTCAATGCGAGTGAGATCGGCCTCGGGCAGTGCGTACACCGTAATGCGGAAAATCGATCCCAATGCAGCGGAGTCCTGCCCCGCGGACACTTCGCTCGCGAGACCTTCCTTCACCACCAAGCGTTGATACAGCCGGCTGTTGTTGCCATCGCTGAGCAGCGAACCAAGCAAGTCCATCTCCGCATCGCCCTCGGCAAACTGTGCCGGGCTGTGATAACTGATCATGACCGCGGGCAACTGCACCTTGTCGAGTGTCGTCACTCGAACGACACGATCCATCTTCGCGGGCGGCACAGTGCGCTGCGGCGCAACGTTGCCCTTGGGCAATGAACCAAACAACCGCTGCACCAGGGGCTTGATCACCGCGGGATCAAAATCGCCCGCAACAACCAGAGAGCAGTTATTAGGCTGATAGAACGTCGCGAAAAAGTCCTTGACGTCTTGCGTCTGCGCGGCTTCCAGATCGTGGTGCGTGCCGATGACGCCGTTGTAGTAGGGATGCGTCTGCGGATACAGCAGTTGATAGGACGCTTCGTATGCTTTCCCATACGGCGCGTTTTCGATAGTCTGACGACGCTCGTTGCGCACCACATCGCGCTGCTTGTCGAGCTTTTCCTGCGACATCATCAGACCCATGTCTTCAAGACGATCCGCATCAAGCCACAGCAGCGTCGGCAGCAGGCTCGAAGGACCCGACGAGAAGTAATTGGTGCGATCAAGACTCGTGCTCGCGTTGTTCGCGCCGCCGCCTGTCTCCATCAAGACGTCAAAGTCATTGCCGGGCACGCGCTTGGTGCCCATGAACATCAAGTGCTCAAACAGGTGCGCAAAACCACTGCGACCCGGCGGCTCATTGCGAGCCCCCACGCGATACCACAAGTTCACACACGCACGCGGCACCGAATGATCCGGATGCAGAATGACCGTGAGCCCGTTGTCGAGCTGATACTTCTCATGCGCCAACTGCGCGTTTGCCGCGGCTGCGAGGAAGGATGTGGTGACGATGGCCGGAAGGGAAAAAGTGAGGCGGTTCATATCGCAAAGGATAGCGACTGCCTGCCTTGGTGGTCATGAGCCGGGGTCACCTGCGGTCACTACACCTATAAGACAAAATCGCGTGGGAATCGAGTCCGCGCGTATACGCGTCACGTAATCTTGCAACAAGCGATGTGTAGGCCAGTTGACGAAAAGCCAAAGGCAGAGAATCTCTGCCTTTACCGTTCTTTGATTTTGACAAGTGATGACGAAAGCACGCCCCGCGAGGAAATCCCAAGCTCCAATCGTCAAGTGAGCGATCCCGGACTCGAACCGGGGACCTCATCCATGTCAAGGATGCGCGCTAGCCAACTGCGCTAATCGCCCAAACTCAGTTGACCCTGTCGCCAGCGGCCAAATCGCCCGCCAACACCAGTTCCAACTCCCCGCATCCTCACCAGCCAACCCGGCCGATGCGTCTGCGGGGCCAAGTTTAGGCTGGAAAGCCCGCAGATGCCAACCACACCGACTGAACTCCGATTTTTTCTGCAAACCATTGATTTTCAAGCCACGCTCTAGCCCGATGCAGTGTCGTGACGGGCTACAAATGCCCCCAATCCGTGTCGTCAATCTGCCGGCATTCCGAGCAGTGATGGCACGCTCGCGGAGTTGAAACTTGCAAGGGAACAAACCTACTGAATGTGCAACCACCGCAAAACGGATGTTGCAACACTTGCCTTGATACACTTCTCCCAATTCAACTGAGCGAATCGCTGAATGTTTGCCGCAGACATCTGCGGCACGAAGTCATCTTCCAGCCAACACACGTTAAGTGTCTTCGCTCGGCCTGAACCGGGCGGGCCAGGTCTTACGGACAGAAATTGGCCCACACACAGCACACGAGGAATGTTGTGCTTGGTTCTGAAACGGGCTTGCAATGCAATATCGTCTTCTCCGACAAAGACAATATTGGTCTTGGGGCCCCATGTCGGCAAGTAGCGCTTCCCAATTTTGAGTATCTCCGCTTGCATCGAAACTGGCTTACGCAAGGGCAAGATCAAATCACCTACCCAGCCGGATAGCTGCAAGATATTCTCCAAACTAGCACTTGTATCATCGCTAAGGCGAAGATTCGTAGTTTTGGTCAGCATTCTTGCACCCCAAACTGCAAACACGTCTTGCACGATCTGCACTGGAGACCAACTGACACAGAAAGTCAATCTGACCGCAAAGCCGGTCAGATTGATGGCACGATCACACACTCACGCGTTGTCAAGCAACTCCACACTCTCAAACTTCTTCCCCTCCAGTATCTCAAGGCTCGCCCCGCCGCCTGTGCTCACGTGGCTCATTGCGCTTGCGAGGTTGAACTTCTCCACGGCTGCCGCGGAGTCGCCGCCGCCGACGATGCTGGTGGCGCCGTTCTTGGTGGCTTCGGCGATTGCCTTGGCGACTTGCTGCGTGCCGGTTGAGAAGGGGCGGAACTCGAAGACGCCCATGGGGCCGTTCCAGACGATGGTTTTGGCTTTGCGAATGGCCATCGCGAACTTAGTTTGCGTCTTGGGGCCGATGTCCAGGCCCATGAATCCATCTTTAATGTTTTCGTCGAAGACTTCGATGTCGCCCGCGTCTTCGCTGAATTCAGTCGAGCACACGTGATCGACGGGCAGAAGCAATTCGCACTTGCTGCGAGCGGCGAGGTCGATGATCTTCTTCGCATCAGCGATGCGATCTGTCTCAACCTTGCTCGTGCCAATCCGCTTGCCCAACGCGGCGAGGAACGTGTACGCCATCGCGCCGCCGACGACGATCATGTCGGCCTTGGGCAACAGGTTTTCGATGCACGCCATCTTGTCGCTGACCTTCGCGCCGCCAAGCACCACGCAGAACGGCTTCGCCGGCTTGGCGATCGCCGCGTCAAGGAACTTCATTTCCTTCTCAACAAGGAACCCCATCACGCGCGGCTTCCCTGTCATTGCTTTCGGGACGCCCACCATGCTGCCCTCGGCGCGATGGCTCGTGCCGAATGCGTCGTTGCAGTACACATCGCCGTACGCCGCGAGCTTTGCGCAGTACGCCGCCTCGCCCTTCTTCTCTTCCTTATGGAAGCGCACGTTCTCCAGGAGAATCACGTCGCCATCCTTCATCGCAGCAACAGCAGCCGCGGCTTTCGCATCGGTGCAGTCATTGCTTGGGAAACCGACGGGCTTGCCAAGCAGTTGACTGAGCTTGTCCGCCGCGATCTTGAGGCTGAACTCAGCTTGATAGCCGGTGCCTTCGGGGCGACCCAGGTGGCTCATGAGAATGCATCGGCCGCCACGGTCGATGACGGATTTGATGGTGGTGAGCGCCTCACGGATGCGGCGGTCGTCGGTGATCTTGTCATCTTCAATCGGCACGTTGAAGTCAACGCGGACGAGAACTTTTTGGGACTTGACGTCGGTCTGAGCAATGGTTTTCTTGGACATGGGCGGAGAGTAGGGAAGAAGTGGGGGAATTGCGAGTGACAGAATCACAAGGAAACTCCCCTTCGCTCCACACAAATCGATCAAAATTTGACTACAGAAGACGTTTGCACATCTCGCCGTATACTCGGCCGCCATGCATCCCGCGACGATTGGCCCATTCAAGATCGAACGCGAACTCGGCCGGGGCGGCATGGGCGAGGTGTACCTCGCTCGGGATACCCGATTGGATCGATTGGTTGCGATCAAAGCGCTGCCTGCGCATTTTTCGCAAGACGCGGATCGCCTAGCCCGCTTTCAGCGCGAAGCAAAGGTCCTCGCGTCGCTCAATCATCCAAACATCGCCACCATCTACGGCCTCGAAGAAGTCAGTGGCCATCAATACATCATCCTTGAGTACATCGAAGGCGAAACGCTCAGCGATCGCCTCAAAGCAGGCGCGATTCCACTCGCCGAAGCGCTGCCGCTCGCGAAACAGATTGCAGAAGCGCTGGAGACAGCTCATGAAAAGGGCGTGATCCACCGAGACCTGAAACCCGGCAATATCATGGTGACGCCGGACGGCGTCGTCAAAGTGCTGGACTTTGGATTAGCGAGAACGGCTGACGGCACGCCCTTGTCAAGCCAAGTTCCCGTCAACACACAGTCACCAACGCTCACATCGCCCATGCCTCTTCACTCGCCGACCATCCCGGGTGTGATCATGGGCACCGCAGGCTACATGAGTCCCGAGCAGGCGCGTGGCAAGCCGGTGGACAAGCGATCTGATGTGTTCTCCTTCGGATGTGTGTTCTACGAAATGCTTACCGGCATCATGCCGTTCCGCGGCGAGACCGTCGCCGACGCGCTGGGAGCAACGCTGCACAAGGAGTCGGATCTCAATCTGCTGCCTCCAAGTGCACCGCAGCGAGTTCGTGATCTACTCACGAACTGTCTTGCAAAGGATCGCAAGCAACGCCTGCACGACATTGGCGATGCACGAATTGAAATCGAACGGGCCATCGCCGAGCCCCGCGATTCTGACAAAGGGCCTCGTCCGGTGCTGCCATGGTGGCGGTCGGCTGGTGTTCTTGCCACCGTCTCGCTGAGCGCCCTGGCGGTGATTGCGTCTGCAGCTTTGCTTTGGTCGCCGCGTGCAACGACTGCGAGCGATCAACGGATTCTTCGTGCCGCACTCAGTCTTCCCAAGGGAATGACGTTGAACGAGAGTCTGCGTGCTGTCGCAGTATCGCCCAGTGGCACGCAGGTCGTGCTTGCGTTGCTGCCGAAAGAAGGGACAACGCCGCCTTCCTTGTTCATCCGTGATATTTCAAGGCTTGAGTTCCGCCCGCTTGCGGGCACCGAAGGGGCGACGTTCCCATTCTGGTCTCCCGATGGCGCATCCATCGCCTTCTTCGCCAGCGGCAAACTCAAGCGACTCGATCTTGCCGACGGCATCGTTCGAGTACTGTGCGACGCCCCGGCTGGTCGCGGCGGGACGTGGAGCACAAAGGGGACGATCGTCTTTGCACCCAGCGCGGGTGGCGGACTTTCGATCGTGAGTGATGCGGGAGGCACGCCTTCAGAAGTCACCAAGTCTGCCACACCCGGAGAGTCGCACCGTGTGCCGCAGATGCTGCCCGATGGGGAGCGATTCCTCTACGTCATGAGCAACAGCGCTGCTCCGGGCGTGTACGCGTACGACGCATCATCCAAAACATCACGACAGATCATTGCCGACGAGCTCGCAACAGAAGCGACCTACGTCGAGCCAGGGATGTTGGTCTTCGCGCGAGACGAAAATCTGCTTGTGCAGCCGTTTGACGTGCAACGTCTGGAACTGACCGGCTCCGCCCGACCAATCGCCGCCGACGTGCATTATGACAAGAGGCGTATGTTCATCAACGCTGGGGTGTCGTCGCGCGGCACGTTGGTGTATCAGATCGCAAACTCTCCCACACGATACAAAATTGCCTGGATGGACCGCAAGGGCGAACGCACCGCGCTGCCGGTGGACCCCGCGCCGATCCGGTCCGGATTCGCATCGCTCTCGAAGGACGGTCGCCGCGCAGTCATCGAACTCTTGGGGAGCCGCGGCGAGTCATCTGTCTCCATCTTTGATCTGGAGCGGGGTATCAGTGTTCCAATCGGTAATCCAAAGTCCCCATTTAACTACGGCGGGCTTTGGGGATCCGGGGATCAAACTGTCATCATCGGTACCGACTTGAGTCCGGGGATTCAGTCCCTGGTCAGTTTTCCGCTGAGCGGCGGCCCCGGCGTCCCTGTTGTGAAAGGCGAATACGGATTCGAGTATGGGGCGACAACGATCTCACCTGACGGAAAGACATTGTTGTACGTGCAGATTTCGATAATCGACAAACTGCCCGACATCATGGCCCTGAGCCTCGACAAAGACCAGCCCGCCACGCGGTTCATGCAGACACCCGAGGGAGAGTGGGGACCGCGGTTCTCGCCCGCGGGCGACTTGGTTGCGTACGTCATCTCTGGGGAAGAAGACGCAAGCGGTGTGCTCAAAGTTGTTTCCTATCCAACCCCCTCAGCGCCGGTTCAGGTCTCTGTCACACCAGTCACAATTTCGTCAGGCCTCTGGATCGGGCCGGGCGAATTGTCGTGGGTTGACATGTCGCGGCGCGTGTGGAGTACGACCATTACCACCAAGGATGGCCACCTCGAAGTCGGAGCGCCCAAGGCGATGTTTGGCGGTACGCCGTTGGACAAGCAGACGACAATACTGGACTACGACCTAGCCCGCGATCGGTTCCTGATCGCGACCGAGTACGAGCCCCGTGACGATCCGCGACTCATCATCGTGAGCGATTGGCGGGCAGACGTCAATAGCACCATGTCCACCCGAAAGTAAGTGTTTCACTGTACACTGACATCGCCATGCACCCAGCCACCATTGGACCATTCAAGATCGAACGCGAACTCGGCCGGGGTGGCATGGGCGAGGTGTACCTCGCTCGCGACACACGGCTGGATCGCTAGGTTGCGATCAAAGCGCTCCCATCACACTTCTCGCAAGATTCAGATCGCCTTGCCCGCTTCCAGCGCGAAGCGAAGGTACTCGCGTCGCTCAATCATCCTTGCATCGGCGCAATTTACGGACTCGAAGAGAGCGCGGGCCATCAATATCTGATTCTTGAATTCGTCGAAGGCGAAACGCTCGCGGAGCGATTGGTCAGCGGCGCGATTCCGGTGGACGAAGCACTCTCGCTAGCGAAACAGATCGCGGATGCACTCGAAGCCGCGCACGAAAAAGGCGTTGTGCACCGTGACCTCAAGCCGGGCAACGTCATGGTGACGTCCGACGGTGCGGTGAAGGTTCTGGACTTTGGACTTGCCCGCACCGCCGACGGCACGCCTTCGACGACACACGCTCCCGTCAACACTGATTCACCCACGCTCACGTCGCCTGTCCTCGTGCATTCGCCGACGATCCCCGGCGTCATCATGGGCACCGCGGGCTACATGTCGCCAGAACAAGCCCGAGGCAAGCCCGTCGACAAGCGTTCCGACATCTTCTCGTTTGGCTGCGTCCTCTACGAAATGCTCACCGGCGCGCAGCCTTTCCGAGGCGAGACGGTTGCCGACTCCATTGGCGCGACTCTGCACAAAGATTCGGACTTCAGAGCACTGCCCGCCGCGACGCCCCGTCGCATTCGCGAATTGCTGGTCAGTTGCCTCGCCAAAGACCGCCGCAACCGCCTTCACGATATTGGTGATGCAAGATTGGAAATCGAGCGAGCAATCGCAGGGCATGAATGGACCGCAATCGACGCGCCAACCAACTCTGGCACAAAGAAGTGGCTCCCCTTCGCCGCCGCAGGCGCAGTCGCGCTGCTCGCAGCAGCCGCAGGCTGGCTCGCCGCACGCTCAAACACACCAACCGTTCCCATCGCGCCAAAGCAGACGTACTACGTCTCAACCACCATCCCTGAAAAGCCACTCTTCGGCAGCGTACTCGGCATTTCGCCCGATGCTCGCTTCGTGGTCTACGGCGCGACCGCAGAACAAGACTCAGAGAGCACCAAGCCCGATGGCGTGCTCGCGATCCGCAGACTGGATCGTGACGAAACGAAAGTCATCGAAGGTTCTGAAGGCGCGATGGACGCAGCGCTCTCCGCTGACGGACGATGGCTCGCCTTCGTCGCAGCCAAAGACCGTGCTCGCACCAAACTCCTGCTGAAGAAAATCTCCTTGGAGGATGGCCGACCAAGCGGCAACGCAGAAGTGCTCTGCGACTTACCGGCAGGCGGCTGGTATTCGATCTGTTGGTCTTCTGACCGCGAAATCGCTCTCGCGCCTGGCTGGAAAGACTCGCTGCTCGCCGTTCCGTCCTCTGGAGGTGAACCACGCGTCGTCATCAAAGAGGCAGAGAAGAAACAAGGAATCGACAACTGGGGTGAAATTCGACCTCTCATTGCAGGCAAGTCGATTTTGGCGTCCCGTTGGGAATTGGTCGGCCAAACGATCAAGGAGCGAGTCGAGATCGTGGACCTTGTCGCCGGCACACGAACCCCGCTGCTCGCAAATGCGGGCGGCGCGACGCTCGTCTCAGCCAACACGATTGTCGCAAGACGCAATCAAAGCGCGCTGATCGCTATGCGCTTTGATCCCAACACTCTTCAAGTAGTTGGCGAGCCCGTTTCGGTGTGGAGTGGTGCGGGAGTCGCAAGTGCTTTTTTCGTCTCCCAGAACGGGACGCTTGCGATCACGGTGCGATCAAATGAGTTCACCGGTCGCAGGCTGGCATGGCTCGACGAGAACGGTCAGCCGCAGCCACTCGCTGCCCAGGCGCGCCCGTACGGCGAACTGTCAATCTCGCCCGACGGCAGTCGAGTCGGAGTCGTACTCGACCCGTCGGCCGATTCCGAACTTCCAAACGACATTTGGGTTCATGACCTGACCAGAAAGACCTTCAACAGGATTCCGACACTGGGGTCGACGTGGCTCTTCGCATGGAGCAACGACAGCCAACGCCTCACATACTCCGTCGTCACTCCTGATGGATTTACGATCTGGGATCGCAGAGCAGACGGATCGGGCGAACCAACCAAGCTCTACGAGAGTGGTGGAGGCCAGATATTCATCGCTCCATCAGCGTGGTCTCCTGACGGCAAAGTGCTTGCGATCCAGCGGCAGGACATGTCAGCCAACAGCGAAGACGTGCTCATGCTCGAACGTCAAGCCGATGGCTCGCCATGGAAGGCAACTCCTTATATCAACTCGCCCTCATCCGAGCACGGCTTGCGTTTCTCGCCCGACGGCAAGTGGGTTCTCTTCTGCTCCGTTGAATCAGGCCGACACGAACTGAATCTCCAGCCCTTCACTGGCGCAGCCGCGGGCCCCAAAGACGCGACATCAGGCCGCGTCCAAATCTCCAACAGTGGTCACGACGGCGGCTGCTGGTGGAGCCCCGACGGCAAAGAAATCCGCTACATCGGCGCCGACAAACAAGTCTTGAGCGTGCAAGTGCAGACCGAACCAAAACTCTCCGTCTCGCTCCCCAAACCCCTCTACAGCTTCAAAGACCTCAAAACCCGAAGCTTCACCTGGGCCCCCGACGGCCGACTCATGGTCGTCCTGCAACGCGACAACGAACGCCTGAACAAGATTGATCTTGTGGTGAACTTTACAGAGCAGTTGAAGGCGAGTGTGCCGGTGGGGAAGTGATCAATTGAAAGTCAACCCCCAAATCCGCCGCGCACCATCAAGTGCGCATGGTCTTGGTCAGTCACATTCAGTCCCAAAATATCTCCACGCGTTCATCGCGGCGAGGGCGTGACTTGCTCGGATCACCATGACAGTGCGCACAGCGCTGGTCCGCCAAGATCATTGTGCGCAATCTTTTGACCCGGTTAGTGGTCACGAAGTACACACGACGACAATGAAAAACCCCGCTCATCGCGGGGTCTTCGGAGAGAGCACCTCATTTACTTTTTCAGTCTTACTTGCCGTCAGCGGCGAAAACTGATTCAGCGTTTCGCACAAACTGCAGCGGCTTGTCGTGGGTCAGGCGTTCGTGCAGTTTGGTCATTGCTTCGTCAGAGATCTGGCGAGCGCGTTCGCGGCTGATGCCCATTTCTTCGCTGATTTCCTTGAGCGTCATGGGTTCGCAGCCGTCGATGCCGAAACGCATGCGGAGAATGCGTGCTTCGCGTTCATCAATTGCTTCGAGCAACTTGCGGAGCAGACGCAGGTCTTCATCGCGGAAGATCGTGTCGCCCGGCGTCGCGGCCTTGCTGTCGGCGATGATGTCGTTGAGATTCATCAACTCGCCAAAGTGATTCACGGTCTGCTGAGTGGGGGACTGCAGCGCCTTCACCGCACGCTTGATCAAGCGCACCTTGCGAACGGGCAGGTCCATCACCTTTGCGAGGTCAGCCATCGAAGGCGGCGCGCCGAGTTCGGCTTCAAGCCGACGGTGCGCGGCTTTCCACTTGCCGACGAGTTCCAGCATGTATGCCGGGATATGAACGGGTTGATTCGCGTTGACCAGAGCACGCTTGATGCCCTGCTTGATCCACCAACTTGCGTATGTGCTGAAGCGAGCGCCCTGAGCGGGATCGAAACCTTCTACTGCACGCATCAAACCGATGTTGCCTTCTTCGATCAGATCACTGAGGGGCAAGCCACGGTTGTTGTAGTTCTTCGCGATCGCGACGACGAGGCGCAGGTTGCTGCGGATCATGCGTTCACGGGCGGCGGGGCAATTTTCGTTGATGATCTTCCAGCCGAGTTCGCGTTCGTCTTCTGCGGTGAGCAGAGGGCACCTTGCGATTTCACGGATGTACTGCTGAAGTTCTGAAGATGAGTTCTTCGCGAACGTGCGCGTCGGAGCCGCTGTCGTGCCTGAGCCAGGACTGCTCGTTGGGCGCGCGGGCTGTTGCGCAAACTCACCACGTTGAGGATTGGAAACGTTCACCTCTCCACCCATCCTTTGTCCGATGCATGGCGGAATGCACCGTCTCTCCAAAGTTCGCCAGCCATTCGTGGCTCGGCGATTCGTAGTCTGATTCCAAGTGCCCGGCCGTCCTAGCCTACCCCCCGAGCAGTGCCCACAGGGTTTAACACTCAGATATCCGTCTTGCCCCGTCCTGGGGTTTCATCAAGGTCTCATCGTCATGTAGAATGCTTGCCATCACGGCATGTCTCTGCGCATCTCTACATGTCACAATGTGCGCCATGGCGCACGTTGTGCAAGGAAACTTCCGACTTTTTCTTACAAATCTGATATCCGAACTGTTCCGAACATATCAGAGAAGCGTCAAACTCGGCAACTTCCGACACGTATTCTTCCGTATCGCAAGTGGCTTGCCAAGGTCTGAAAAGCACAGGTCCCAAAAAACCAATAACAGGCGTATATGAAGCGAGATATCTCTGCAATTCTGAAAGAATGGCCTCACCAAGCGGGACAGGTGAATGCGCGAATGATCACCGATAACCAAGGTGAGCAAAAAGTGCAGGTGCGGGTCGATTTGGGCATTTTGCAGATGAATGCCGATGGCCGACCAGATGGTGAACAGCCGTTTGGTTATCCGTCATTGCTGGAGTACTTCGAGGACAAGGCAGAAGGCGTTGAAGATCCGCGCGATGGCGGGCCGCGTGGTCCGAATGCGCGGGCTCGTGAGGAGAGCGAGGTTGAGGGCGAGGGGCTTGCGGGTGGTGAGCCTTCGAGTTCGGCGGAGGAGTTGCAGTTGTCGACGGAGGATTGCCGGTCGCTGCGTGAAGAGGCGGCGCAGTTTTATCAGCGGTATGTTGCATGCCTTGCGCTGGAAGAGTTTGATCGAGTGGTGCGCGACACGACGCGGAACTTGCGGGTGCTTGATCTATGCGCGAAGTACGCGGCGGAGGATCAGGACAAGCAGGTTCTGGAGCAGTTCAGGCCTTACATCATCATGGTGCGGGCGCGTGCGCTTGCGAGTCAGGCGATCAAAGAGAATGAGTTGAAGGCGGGTGTGCTTGCGCTGGATGAGGCGCTGGAGCAGATCAAGAAGGCGTATGAGCAGACGGGGCGGGG
Source organism: Phycisphaerales bacterium (assembly GCA_046350435.1). Lineage (GTDB taxonomy): Bacteria > Planctomycetota > Phycisphaerae > Phycisphaerales > UBA1924 > BJHL01. The sequence continues at coordinate 277,196 of JAXMAK010000003.1, read as the reverse complement.
CAAGCAGTATGAGAAGAGTGAAGAGGTGCGGATGCTGCGGAGCATGCGAGAGGCGCTGATGCCCAAGTTGCCGATTTCGCAGAAGGAAGAATTGAAGCAGCGGTTGCAGCGGGCGCTGGATACTGAGAACTATGAACTCGCCGCGATTTTGCGGGATGAGCTCAAGCACTTGAAGCAGTAAGACAAGCGTTGTGCCACCGACAAGGCTTTGAGAATGTCATACAGATCAGCTGATTCTTCAGGCCGAAGGCCTGGCAATGAGTAGCCGGGGCGTGGAGCGAGGCTTTGTGAGCGACACCCCCGGAAGCAAGCACGACCATGATCGCAGTCTGAAAGACTGCTCCTTTTGTTGGTGACGACGAATTGCACGAGCAGTCCTTCGGACTGCCGTGGACCGGTCCGATCTGTCCGGGGGTGGCGCTCGCAGAGCCTCGCTTCACCCCCGGCTACTGACGACCACGCCTTCGGCGTAAAAATGCAACGGTGATTTGTTGTCAGAATGACATTCGGCTTTGCTTGCCGGTGGGGGGGATCGCGAATGCAATGTCGTTTCAAGTTTCTGGCGCAGTCACCACCGACAATCAGAACATTGTCGGTGGCACGCGTTCAGTTACGTGAGCAGGCGAGCACTGTCGAGCAGGATGCATGCGCTGAAGATGTCTGGGACTTGGAGGCCCATGGGGATCATGGTGTTGTGCAGGAGCGTTTGGGCGTACATGTGTGCGTTTGTGCGAGTTGATTCGGGGAGCGATGCGTCGTGCGCCATGTGGAGGAAGACGTGGATGGCCCAGGGGCGCTGCGTGGCGTTGTCGGGTTGGATGTTGTCGAGCAGCCACAGCGCGGCGGCTTGCATGCGGGCGCGGAGTTGCTCGTTGGGCGATTGCGCGACGAAGTGGGAGAGGGCGTGGAGGCCTGAGAGTTCGGATTCGGTCCAGAGTTCGATGGCTAGGTGGTGGAGGTGAGGGAAGAGAGGGGTTGGAGAAGTTGTCGCTGGCGCGAACAGAGTGAGTGGATCGGTATTAGTGTGGAGGGCTTGCCAGAGTTGGAGTTCGTCTGCTCGCTGCGCGGAAGGAACGGGAACATCGCTTGCACTCGCACCGACCACGCTTCGCGTAGTCGGTGGCACGACATGCGGAACGCAAAGCATGTGGGCGAGCATGGGGGCGTCGGTGGGGCGGCGGTTGCCGAGGTCGTCGCGGAATGTTGTGATGTAGTTTTGTTTTTGCTCTAGAGTGAATTGTGATGGGTTGTGGAGGGGGGTGTTGGCGAGGCGGGGGAGCGCGATGGATTGGAGGCGTGTGCGCCAGGTGTCGAGAGAGGTTGGGTGTGCGGGGTTGGGCACGTGTCGTTTTGGATGCAGTTGGGTCGGGAGCGATTTGTCCCGACGGCTTGCGCCGTCGGCTCCATGATTGGTTTAGATTTCGGAGGCGATTTGGCCGTTGACGATCGTGAGGGTTGCTTTGCCGAGAAGTTTGCGATTTGGGTAGGGGGTGTTTTTGCTTTTGCTTTTGAGTTTGGTTGGGTCGCAGGTCCAGGCGTGGTTGGGGTCGATGACGGTGATGTCGGCGACGCCATTCACGCGGAGTTGGCCTAGACCCTGTCCATCGAGGTTGCAGAGTTTGGCGGGTTCGATGGTGAGCATCGCGATGAGGCGCGGGTAGTCGATTGCGCCGCTGCGGACGAGGGCTTCGATGTAGAGAGGGACTGCGGTTTCGAGACCAACCATGCCGAATGGGGCTTCTTCGAAGGGGAGGGCTTTTTCGTCGGCGCTGTGGGGAGCGTGATCAGTGCCTAGGACCGTGATCACTCCTTCGACGACGCCTGCGATGAGTGCGTCGATGTCTTTTTTCTCGCGGACTGGCGGGTTTACTTTGCCCAGCGTGTTGTAATGGTCGCAGACCTCGTGAGTCAGCACCAGATGATGCGGTGTGAGTTCAGCAGTGACGGGTTGGCCTTGTTGCTGTGCGCGGCGGAGAATTTCGATGCTGTCGCCACTACTCACGTGCTGCGCGTGGTAGCGGCAGTTGACGCCTCGGTTGAGACGAGTGTCGCGTTCGATGATGAGTTCTTCCGCGCTGCGGGGCCAGCCGCCAAGGCCGAGACGTGCTGCGATTGGTCCAGCGTGCATTGCACTGCCTTTGGTGAGTGTGGGCTCTTGGCAGTGTTGCATGAAGCAGCAATTGGTGTTGGCGACGACGGCGAGGACTCGGGCCATCATGCCGGGCGTGGGAATGCAGTCGCCATCGTCGGTGAAGGCGACTGCGCCGGCTTGTTTGAGGAGGCCAATCTCAGTGAGTTCTTCGCCTTTGCGGCCTTTGGTGACGGCGGCGGTGGGGAAGACGCGGCACTTGGCGGTTTGTTGGGCGCGTTGCTGGACCCACGCGAGGGTCTCGGGAGTGTCGAGCGCGGGACTGGTGTTGGGCATGCAGACGACGGTGGTGAAGCCGCCAGCGACTGCGGAGGAGGTGCCAGTTTCGATGGTTTCTTTGTGTTCCTGGCCTGGCTCGCGGAGATGGACGTGTGGGTCGACCAGGCCTGGGCAGACGAGTTTGCCTTCGCAGTTGATGATGCGTGTGCCGGCGGGGCGCGGCAGATTGGGGCCGATGGCTTTGACGACGCCATTTTCGATGGCGATGTCGGCGACTTGGTCGCAGTTGGTTGCGGGGTTGATGACGCGGCCGGAGGCGAGCAGAAGCGATTGCATCGCGCGGAGGGTAGGGGTGCGTGTGCGCGGTTTCAGAAGTGGTGACGTGGAGTGAGGGTGAATCGGTTCAGCACAGAGACACAGAGATCACGAGGGGGATGAGGAGTTGTAAAGTTGTGAAAGTAGAAGAAGGCACATGGGCATGCGGCATCGAGGCATCGAGAGAAATCCTCATCTTTCTCTTGATCTCTGTCACTCTGTGGTAAAAGAACTTGCCAGCCTCTTACATGCGGCTGTGCTTGGCTGATCTACGTCGTTTGGAACCAGAAACTGCCAGGGCACACGTTTGGAATTTCGGGGTAGCTCTTGAAGCACTCGCGGAGGACGGCGGGTTGCTTGACGTGCATGTAGTAGCCGGCCCAGCGAACTTGCGCTCTGGCGTTGTGGGTGAGGAATGCTTGGAGGATGTACTGCTCGTTGTAGAAACGCATGTTCTTCTTAATCCAGTGCTCTGGATATTCGTGGGGGAAGAAGATGTCGTGGACGTGGACGAGGACGCCTGGGTTCAGTCGTGGGAGGATTTGGAGGAACTCGTATTGCACGTCGCTGTTGATGGTGAGGACGTGGCTGGAGTCGATGAAGAGGATGTCGCCTTGGCCCAGCTGCGTGAAGGTTTCCATTGGGACGTCCTGCACGCCTTTTTCGATCCAGTTGACGTCGCTGCGGCTCTTGAGGACCGGCGCGAGGTAGCTGTGGACGTAGGGGTCGATGAGAGTGAACTCTGGGGAGTAGGTGGAGTCTTCTTTTTTGTTGAGGTCGAGGGCTTGGAGGGTGAGTCGCGATGAGTGGCCTGAGCCGATTTCGACGATGCGCTTCGGTTTACTTTCGCGGACGAAGCAGTAGAGAGATTCGGCGTCGATCGAGCCGTAGTTTTTGTTGCCCAGATAGAACTGCGGGCTTTCTTTGCTGCCTTCGCGCGGGAAGGCGTCGTACTCGGCGCCGAAGCGTTGCTTCCAACGCTTGGCGCGGTCGATCATTTCATTGACGCGCATTTCGATGCCGGGGAGGGCGTTTTCGCGCTGCCAGATGTCTTGCGGAATCTTTTGTGTGTCGGGGATTGGATGGAACCACTTCACGGGGGTGATGTGGATGCCCTTGCGTTCGAGGAACTTGAATGTGCGGTTGTCGAAGAGGTACAGCAATTTCAACCTCCTTGGAGAGGATTTGATCGTGTTCGGGCGTGGAGCCAACGAACATCGCGATCGGTGGTAACTTGGCACCTTCATGACAGCGTCATTGTGATGGTCAATGTCGCACAAAGATTATCCAGCCGCGAGCGGGGACGTACAATCGGTGATGCAACTCCGATTTTCTTTTCGTGCGGCGGCTCAATTGGCTTCATTTGCAGGCGTTTTTACTGGCACTTGCCTGTTGGGACAGGTGAGTCTTGCGCAGTCTGACAAAGTGGATCGGTTGTGGGGGAGTCATTGTGCGTCGTGTCACGGGGACGATGGCGAGGGGGTTGAGGGGAAGGCGAAGACGCTGCTCACGCGCGAGTTGTTTGATCAGAAGTATGATCGGGCGTTCTTTGAGACGGTGCGGGCGAGCACGAAGGATGCGCATCACAAGTTTGAGAAGGAACTAAGTGATGGGCAGGCGTGGGGCGTGATCAATCACTTGCGCGAGAAGCAGAACCAGAGTTTGCGCGAGCAGTTTGGATCGATCTCGTCGAAACTTGATTCGCAGGGTGCTTGCACGACGCAGCGGGCGAAGTTTAAGTTTCAGACGATTGTGGACAAGGGGTTGGATACGCCTTGGGCTGTGGACTGGTTGCCCAACAAGGTGGGGCAGCCACTGCGCATGATTATTACGAATCGCGGCGGGGCGATCAATGTGTTTGAGATTGCTTCGGGGCGCGTGGGCGAGGACGGGGTGTTGAGTGACAAGGTTGAGGGGACGCCAAAGTCGGTTGAGGTGGGGCAGGGTGGGATGCTGGATGTGGCGGTGCATCCGGATTATGCGAGCGAGGGGAACGGGTGGATTTATTTGACGTTTACGAAGCCGATCAAGGATCGGGCGACGATGACGACGCTGGTGCGCGGGCGATTGGTGAAGACGGATGGCAAGTGGAAGTGGACGGATGAGCAGACGTTGTGGGAGTGCAAGCCTGAGCATGCGATCGCGAGCGGGCTGCACTTTGGATCGCGGATTGCGTTTGGGCCGAAGATCACCCAAGGAGATGGATCAGGCAAGCGGCACGTGTTCTTCACGATTGGCGAGCGCGGGCAGGCTCCGCATGCGCAGGACGTTGCTCGGCCCAACGGCAAGGTGCATCGCATTTATGACGATGGGACGATACCGGCAGACAATCCGTTCGTGAGCGATTCGAATGCGTACGCGAGCATTTATTCGTATGGGCACCGCAATCCACAGGGATTGGTGTTTGGAACTGACGGCTCATTGTGGGATACTGAGCACGCACCGCGCGGGGGTGATGAGTTTAATCAGGTGCTCAAGGGTCGCAACTATGGCTGGCCTGTGGTGAGTTTTGGCATCAACTACAGCGGCGACATTCTCAAGACGCCCTGGCCTGATGTTGAGGGCGAGAATGCGATGAAGCTCAACATCATGATGCCGACGGCGAGATTCCTGCCGTCCATCGCGGCGTGCGGGTTGTGTGTTGTGGATGAGGGGCCTCAGGGCGAGGCGTTCCCGGATTGGCGCGGCGACTTTTTCGCGGGTGGCTTAGCCGGGGAGACGGTGCAGCGGCTGCGCGTCGCGAAGGGGACGGATGGGACTTATTCGCTTGTGGAGCGAGAAGAGATTTTGCAGGGGATGGGACGAGTGCGCGACGTGGAGTGTGCGCCGGATGGGAGTTTGGTGGTGGTGTTAGAGGGGGTGGACAAGATTGTGCGGTTGGTGCCGGTGAAGTGAGGATGTAGTCTATGACACGATGCAGTCTGTCGTTGGATTTACCTTTGCCAAACGCACAGCGATTCAATTAGCATTAAAGATTGGGAACTGCAAGGGCCGTGTTTGCTTTGTCCATTTCTTTGGTTGGTATTCGCAGAACTGTTCCTAGTATGAACAGACCAAACGCAAAACCGCCAATGCCAGATGAGATGCCCATTGCTGTAGAGGCATTCCACTTTCCACCCAACTGAAAACTTGTTGCTGTCTTGGACAACACAAGAACATTCAGTACGAACAAGAGAGTCAAAATGAGGCTCATCACCATGAGCCTCGATTTTTTGTCACTGGTACTCATGGGCTGCTTTGGCGGCGCGACAGTTGAATAAATCGCGCCGAGACAAATCAGCAGGTTTGAACATGCGCAACCCATGAGATATGAAGGTGCTTCCTTCTCATTCGCTTGAAAAAAGTAGTACGACAATGAAATGGTGATTGCAGCTCCGCCCAACACGCATGCGATCGTGAGACACGCCAACCCGATTCTGTCTATCCGCTGCTGATCCATTCCCTGAATGTACCCGAACTGGGCGATTGGCACAAGGCGGGTGATCATTTTTGGGGGGTCATTTGTGCGTATTTTCGAGTAGTTTTCTTGCCGATTGTCAAATTTGTGGCATCTTCTACCAACGCGGCTGGTTTGTCGCGGTTTATTTCATTTCTGGAGCGTGGGAGGTTTGCATGCGTGGTTTTGCTGTTGGTTTGGTTGCGGCTTGCGGTTTGGCGTCGGTGGCTTTGGGCGACATCATCGCGGAGTATGACTTCACGTACGTGCCTTCGCAGAGCGGGCTCGCGGCGACGGTTTCGAGTGGGTTGTCGGCGAGTGGGACGTTGATTGGGAACTATGACGAGGTGAACAATCCGACGGGGACGCGGACGAAGCCGGGGTTCTTTGGGCCGTTTGGGGCGACGGAGAATGTCGCGGTCAATGTCAGCAACTTGGGAGCGGGGCTCAACGGGAACTTGAACACGGATACGCAGGGGGCGTTCAAACTTGCTTTTGATACTGCTGCGGGGACGGTCACGATGCGTGATTGGGCGGCGAACTTTCTTGGGAATGGGGCGGCGAGTTTGCCGGTGACGGTGTCGCTGTCGACGGAGACGTTCCGCACTCGCAATCCAACGTTCTTGTATCCGGGTGTGCCGATTTCGATTCCGATTGGACAGGCGCAGATCACAGCGCTGAGTCTCGCGCAGGCTGGGCCTTCGATTGGCACGATCACTCCGACGGGTGCGAATACGTATGACTTTAATGTTGCGACGCTGGTGAATCTGACGCTGAGCGCGAGTGTGTTGGGGCAGACGTTTGACTTGCCTGGCGGGGCGGCGATTCCGTTTGGGTTTGCGGGGTCGATGACGGTGAATGGGAATACGGCGCAGGTGACGGCGCTCACGCCTATCGCGTTTGATCAGACGCAGAATCCGAATCAGGTGCTGCCGCAGTTTGCGTTGGCGTTGCCAACGCTGGATCCGAATGCGCCGGCGAATGTGTTGCTGGATCTGACGTTGAGTGAGATTGGGGCGCAGTTGGATGGGAATATTACGACGTTGGCGAATGGGGTTTTGATACCGGCGCCTAGTGTGTTGGGGGTTTTTGGGTTGGTGGGGGTTGTTGGTGTGAGGCGGCGGCGGTGAGGAAGTATTGCGTGAAGTTCTGATTTAACACAGAGAGCACAGAGAGCACAGAGAAGAAAACAGATTCTCTCTCTGTGTTCTCTGTGCTCTCTGTGTTAAACACGAGCGTGAAAAAGACTCAACACGGCGCTTGGCCGTTCGGCACCGACTGCTCAAAGCAGCAGTCGGTGGCACGGCGTCGCGCTACTTGCGCACTTGCCAGCCATACACCAGCCACTCGATTGACAGCAGCAGGCCCGCGGCGAGGAGGAATTCTCGCCAGAGTTCGCGGGTGTTGGTGCCGGATTCGAATGAGGTCATTTGCTTGCTGCCGAGTTGCACTTGCAGTGGTGCGAGGGCCATGGATTCGAGTTCGTTTGCGACGTTGACGGCGATGGCGCGGTCACCACCTGAGCTCCCCGAGTTGTTTTGACCTGCGCCTTTGACGAGGTACACGCCTGCTTTGGCGAGCAGGCCTGCGGAGATGGATTCCGTTGCGCCGGGGGCGAGCAGGGAGGGATTGCTTGTGCCGCCCCCCCCTTCGCGCACGAGAATGTCGGCGGGACCGGAGAGCGAGATGGATTGGCGGCCTTGGACGCGGATGATGGCGGACTCGCCTGTGGTGAAGGCTTGGCCGACGAAGGAGCGGGCGCGAGGCGTGAGGCGGTCGACGACGTTTGCGAGGAATACGGCGAAGGCGGGTTGGAGGGGCCAGTTGCTGTCGATGAGATCAAAGCCGATAGCGATGCGCTCACCCCCCGAACCCGAGCCCGCCCCCGCCCCTGCATCGTTGATCAGTGTGATGAGCGGTGTGTCGTCGCTGCGGGCGAGGACTGTGGCGGTGAGAGATTTATTTGCAGCGAGCAGTTCGTCGCTGATTGTCCATGCGAGGGCGCGGCGGACGATGAGGCTGTCGAGGGGGACGCCTCGCATGAGTGGATGCGTGCGGTCCCAGTAGATTGAGCCGGGGCGCGGGGTCATTTCGGGTGCGCCGAGTTGGGAATCGGAAGTGGTTGTGAAAGCAAGCGGCGGGATGGACTTGTCGCCGCCGAAGTGAACGGATGAACCTCGCGGCGGTTTTGCGGGCGAGACACCGACGAAGATGGTGAGGTGGGGGTCGGAGGTTGTGGAGGTGAGTTGATCGGCGGTGTATTCGTCGATGGTGCGGCGCGAGACTCGTTCGCAGCCTAGTTCGTCGAGGACGTCGGTGATGAGCCATGCGAAGTCTTGCGCGGCTCGAGGGGAAGTTGGAGTTGATGTTGTCGACTGCGTGACGACGTTGATGATGGGGCGGAATTGGTCGGGGAGGACGACGCTTGCGATGTTGTCGGATTCGAGCGAGTCGGGGCGGTCGATGGTGATGGTGAGGATGCCTTTGGGTGAGGCGGGGACTTCAAAGATCACTTGTTGTTCGCCTGGTTTGTTTTCGGCGTTGGCGGCGGGGATGCGGATTGCGCGGCGTGATGAGACGACGCCTTCGATTGCGAGGCTCATGGGGACGTCGATTGCGGTGGTGTTGTTGCTCACGACTCGCGCGAAGACTCGGACCAATGCGGGGTTGATGTCGTCGCGACGAGCGGCGATGTTGGCGATGCCGAGGTTGTCGGTGCGGGGAGTGATTTGATATGTTCTGCCTTCATCGACTACGCCCTGATCTTCAGGACCAATTCTCTCGTAACGCAGGCGCAGGCTAGTGGAGAGGTCGCCGTCGTCGGCGGGGTAACTGCCGTCGCTGAGGAGGATGACGGTGGGAGGGCTTTGCGTTTCGGGAGTTTGTGAGCCTGATTCTGCGGTGAGGGATTCGACGAGGGTGAGGGCGGCGGGGAGATTTGCGGGCTGGTCGGTTTGAGCCGCGGTTTCGATGGCATCGTTGATGATTGATGCGGAGGGCGTGAAGGCGGCGAGAGTTTGGGCGGTTGCGGCGAAACTGACAACGGAGATACTGCGGCGGTCTTCGCTGCGGAGTTGTTTTATGAGTTCAGTGGCGCGAGTTTTGGCGCGGTCGAGGCGGGTTGGATTTTTGATGTTGGGATCGATTGAGGGCGTGTCGATCGAGGCCATTGATGCGGAGGTGTCGATGAGCAGGACGACGCGTTCACTTGCGCCGCCTTCGCTTTCGATGGTGGGGCGGGCGAGGGCGAGGAGGAGGAAGAGGAGTGCGAGCAGATGCAGGAAGAGCAGCCATGAGGGGCGCAGCCAGCGGAAGGGGACGTTGACTTGTGCGTCGTCGCTGGCTTTGGGCCAGAAAAGGATGGAGCCGACTCGCAGCGGGCGGCGGCGGAGTTTCAAGAGATAGAGCGCGAGGAGGATCGGGACGCAGATTGCGCCGGCGATGAGGGCGGGGATGGGGGTGAGGAAGGTCAGCGGGGGAGAGTAATCAGGTTGCTTCGGTGTGAGTGGGATCTATGGCAAGTTGTTGATGTTCGCCCACCCCAAACCCCTCCCGCTTGGGGCGGGAGGGGCTTTTTGATGTACGTACTATTGACTCATGCGCTTGGGAAAGCCGGTCACTGTGGAGGACGATGCGGGCAAGCCAGTGGTGGTGCTGTGGCTTGATTGGCGCAATCATGCGGCGGGGCTCACGAAAGTTGATGACGCGCGGCGCGAACTTGCGATGCGGCTCATGCCCAATATGAATTTCTTGCGAGAGCCGATCACGAAAAAGTCGCTGGGACGTTTCACACGGTTTTTCGGGCCGATTCTCTTCTTATACGTTGTGGTCGGCGCGTCGTCAGCGTTCTTTCCGCGGATGCCGTGGTTGATGCCTGCTGTTGTGGGTTTGTCTGTAGCGGTTGTTTTTCAGTATTTTATTGCGCGCGAGTTGCAGCGTGATCCTAAGGAATCATTGAACACTGCACTCGCGGAAGGATGCTGCGCCGGATGTTTGTACTCGCTTGCTGACTTACGCACGCCAAACATGACAACGTGCCCGGAGTGCGGAGCGAGTTGGCGGACGGATCGCATCGGCATGATGAGAGGCAGCATGCAGACGGCGGCGACGCCCTTGGGTTCCGGGCAAACGTTGGTGTCGGGCGAGGCTTCGGTTAGTTCTCACGAAAGGTCGGCGGTGAGTCGATGGCTTGAAATGATGCGGCTGTCGAACACTCCCGTCATTGCAGATGCACGTGAGCGACGGGTCCGACTTGTGGACGGCAAGTTGTTTTACGTGGAAGATCGTCGCACGTGTAGTTTGACGCCTGAGCAACTTGAGAGGGCGAGAAAAGCAATGAAGATGGGGCGGGGATGGACAATCGCTTTTGTCGCCTTCTTTGTATTGATGATATTGCCTGCCGTGCTCGTTCAGTTCTTTTTTGCGAGAAGCGGTTTCAGTGTTCCAGGGCTGACGGGGCTGGTAAAGCTCCTCATGAAGTTGGTGACGATCTTGATGCCGCTATTTTCGGTGTTCGTGATTGTGTACACGATGTATCCGGCGATACGAGGATGGAGACCTCGAAACGCGCCGAAGGCGGCGCGGAAACTGGCGGATGCGTATGTGTGTCCGTGCTGTGGCGGGACGTTGATGAATGTTGAGACGGATGAGAAGGGCAATAGGACTTGCTCAAGTTGTCAGAGCACTTGGCAGACGGACTTTCCGAAAGTTGCTTGATGCCTCGCTCAGTTACTTGTCGCTGCGAGATTCATCGCAGGGTTCGACGTGTCCGGTTGCGTCGCAAGGGGAGAGTTTGGCTTCGATTTCTCTTTGCAGAGTGGACACGATGGCGTGGCCTTCTTCGACGCTGGTTTGATTGGGGACTTGGATGTGGAATTCGACCCAGTGCATGCGGCCGCTGTGGCGATGGCGAAGTTTGTGGAAGCTGCAGATGAAGGGTGGCACAGGCGAGGACGCCTCCCGAGCCTGTGCCACCGCTATGCCGCAGTGTGTGCACTGCTTGACGTGTTTTTGCAGGAGTGCTTCGAGCATCACTTGGTCTTTGGGGTCTTGTTCATCGGTGAGGCCGGCCATCGCTTTGCGGAAGAGGCCCCAGCCGTGCCATGCGATGTAGGCGGAGAAGATGATCGCGAGGGCGGGATCGATCCATGGGAGTTTCCAGCCTTGTTTGTTGGTCCACCAGACGAGGACGAGGGCGAGGATGGTGCCCAGGCTGGTGACGGCGTCGGTGATGAGGTGTTTGCCGTCGGCTTCGAGGGCCATGGAGCCGGTGCGTGTACCGAGGCGTTTGAGCCAGAGGCCCATGCCGCCGTTTACGAGGATGGTTGCGGCGAGGAGAATGACGCCGACGTCGATTTCTGCGACGGTTTGCGGGCGGAGGATGAGTTGGTCCATCGCTTTGCCGAAGATGATCGCGGCGGCGATGCAGATCATGCCGCCTTCGAACGCGGCGGAGATGAATTCGAACTTGCCGTGGCCGTAGGGGTGATTTTCGTCGGCGGGGGTGTGGGCCGCGCGGATGGAGTAATAGGCGACTCCCGAGGCGAGTACGTTGGCGATGGATTCCATCGCGTCAGAAAAGACGACGGCGGAGCGTGTGAGGGCGTAGGCACCGAACTTGGCGGCCATCAGGAGGACGCCCACGATGATCGCGGCGAGGGCGGCGCGGCGTTCGAGGGTGTAGGTGGGGGGCTCAGCCATAACTGAACGGTACGAGCCACATGCGAGATTGGCTCGTTGCAACGGCGTTGATTCAGAGTGGGCGATCGTGAGTAGCGATAGTTTCCAAGCCAGACGTCTTCATCAGTGTCAGCACTTCGATCACACGTTGGATATCAGAGTTGCTCTGTGGCTCTTCGATATTCACGCCGCCCGAAGACTTGATGCGGTTGACTACTTCGCTGCGAGGAACATTGTACTTTTCTGCCACGAGGACGGCGCAGGAACGCAGGTGCGACATTCGATGCGCGATGGGCATGGACTCGTCGAGGGAGTCGCGTTTGTGGGCGCTGAAAGACATGTCAAACCTAACGTAACGCCTGTTTCACGTGGTTGAGAGGGTTTGCAGGAATCGTGCGGGGAGCGCGTTCGCCCACGCTGGCGCGTGGGGTTCGTGGAGAATTTGAAACTGTGCGGGCGAGGGGGTTGGGTACTACAATGTGAGGAGCACGAGCGGTGTGCAGAAGTTCGTTAGGAGATTGGTCTTTATGCCCAGTGATTCGAGGATTCGTGTGAAGCGTGTAGAGAACGTCACTCAGGTGGAGTTTCTCGATCGCAACATTCTTGACGAAGCCAACATTCAACTGATTGGGCAGGAGATCACTGCGCTGGTGGATGGGGAGAACAACCCAAAGCTGCTGATCAACTTCCAGGGCGTCGAGCATCTGTCGTCGGCGGCGCTTGGTGCGCTCATTGGGATCAACAAGCGTGTATCGCAGAAGACAGGACAGCTTCGGTTGTCCAACATTGATCCGCAGATTTACGAAGTGTTCACGATTACGCGTCTCAACACGTTATTCAAGATTCATGGGACGACGGACGAGGCCATGAAGTCGTTCAAGTGATTTGAAAGTGAAGACCTGCGAGCATTGAGGCTTGTGCAGGGAATTTGTCGCATGGAAGCAGGTTGTGTGGTGTGCCTGATGGTGCGGTGACTCGGATGAGTCCTTTGCGTTTGCCTTATGCCACAGCGTGTGAACTCACAATCAGGTTCGTCCGGCCCCAATGCGGGCAAGCCTGATACTGGCGAGTTGTCCATCGTCAATGAACAAAACGCGCTTGATGATGCGCAGAATCGCGTCATTGCGGTGGTGGAGCGGCATGGTTATCCCAAGGCGTCGCTGTTTGCGCTGCGGCTTGCGCTGCATGAAGCGATCATGAACGCGTTCCGGCACGGGCACAAAACGCTGCCTGCGACTACGCCGGTGTTTGTTCGATTCAAGGTGTCGGACAAGAAGGTTGATCTGACGGTCGAGGATCAGGGGCCGGGATTTGTGCCCAGTGACGTGCCTGACCCGACTTTGGAAGAGAACTTGGAGCGCGGCAGCGGGCGCGGGCTGCTTTTGATCAAGGCTTATATGTCGAAGGTCGAATATAACGCGAAGGGGAATGCGCTGCGGATGGTCTATTCGCGGCCTAAGGGCGGGTAGTTTGATTCGTGCCACCGACAAGGCTTTGCTTGTCGGTGGTCGAGTGTCCGGAAGGCCGGGTACTGGGTACATTCTCCACCCGTGTTCCACCGACAATCAAAGCATTGTCGGTGGCACGAGTTTGTGCAACGGAGTTGGAGCAACACGGTACACATTGCATGGCATTTGACGCTTCCAAACTTCAGCGCAGCAGTCTGGGCAAGGGGTCGTCGCAGGTTGCCGCGAAGAATGTCGAAAGCGTGGAAGATGACGATCGAAAACAGAAGATCAAGTGGATTGTGATTCTGGTGCTCATTGGGATCATCGTTGCGCTCATCATCGGTGGTGCGATCGCGAGCATGGGCAAATCGGGAGGGTCAGGTGGTGCGAGTGCGGTAGTGACGCCTCCTCAGCCCACGCCGCCTCCTAAGCCAGAAGGTGCGGCTCGGCTTGTCGTGACGATCACGCCGACGGATCCGCTGGGGAATCGGTTGACGTTTGGCAACAAGTTGCCTTGGCCTGTGCCTTCGGAGGGGCAGGTTGATATTGACGGCGGGATGTTGCAGGGTGGGCAACAGTCTTGGGCGAAGGACACACGCACCTCAGCGGGCACGACGCTTTTGTTTGAGCCTGATCAGGATGAGGTGTGGGTGCGAGTAGAAATCGCGGCGAGTACTCGCACGAGTTTGCTTGGCAAGAGCGTGGACGCGGCGGAGCGGGTTGTGCCTCCATACATACTGGTTGATGGAAAGCAATGCGGGGCGCTGGGGTTCTTGTATGAAGACGCGCTGACGCGATCGTTCTTGCTTGAACCGATGCTGGGAATGCGCGGGCTTGCGCAGGCGCCGACGCTGCAGCAGCAGCGGAATGATCAGACGATGTGGCTTGTGTTCCGTGCGCCCAAGGGCGGGTACCTCAAGAGTCTTTGGTATGGGCGGAAGAAGGTGATGGAGTGGGATCCGCCGGTTTTGGTGCCGGCTCAGTGATTAGACCCCGTCGTATGTCCAAGCACAACACGAATCAACGTTGCGCGTAAGTGGAATCATGAACGAGGTGTCTTTACTTCGGCGTGATCCCTGCAAGGACAACTTCGCCATTGCTCTTACGAATTTTGACAAATAGATTGCCACCCTTACGACCACCACCCCAAACTGTGTAGTAAAAGAATCCCCACTGAACAGTTGCTTTGTCGTTCCAAGGTATCGCTTGTTTTGAGCATTCGTCGCGAGCGATTGCTAAGGCCTGCTCTTTAGTTATCATTTGCAGTTAGTTCCGTGAGATCAAACTGGACCAAATTTCTGATACAAAACGAAAGTTCACTTGTGGGCGTGTTCGTCGAGCATTGCGCCGGCCCAGCCCATGCCGACGGGGACGCCAAGGAGCAAGCCGCAGGCCCAGTCGAGGCACATGATGCGGGCGAGGGGGAAGACGTTGCCCGCGAAGGTTGCGGCGACGATTTTGTCGGCGTGCAGGAACTTTGCGACGAGTGGGCCTGCGATCGCGGGGATGATGGCGGCGGCGATGGGAAGCGCGGGAGTGACGTTGCCGCTTTGGCTGCGGGACACCATTTGTGCGACGACGCCTGCAGCAATGCCGGCGAGTACTGCGGCGAAGACGGCTTGGCCTTTGGCCATCGTTGCAGCACCCAAGTAGCCTGCGACGCCCGCGGCGACGGCGGCGCTTGCGAAACTGGCGAGCATCATGCTGGCGAGTTTGCCATGGCGGTCGACGTCGCCAAACCACGAAATGAATGAGGGCTTTGTGTTTGATGGCGATGCGGTGCGGCGGGACAGACGAGCGATGATCAGCGCGATCGCGACGGCGACTGCGACGATGATTGCGTTTTCGATTGCAAACGTGAATTGTTCATTGCCAGACCGGCTACGACGGATCATTTCTTCAAGCGTGCCGGTTCGCCATGCGCCCCAGCCTGCGATGAGGCCTGCGCATGGGAAGGCAACTGTGGGGGAAAAGATTTTGGCACCAAACGCGGCGATCGCGGCAGCAGCGGCGAGGACTGCGCCGACGGCGATGATGCTGGAGCCAACGCTTTCGGAAACGAGCATGCTGATGGCGTGACCACCGTCAACGTCGCGGACGTGTTGCAGGAGTGACGCTGCGATCGGGCCTATGGCGAGAGCGCAGAGAATGATGAGGGTCCAGCGGAGCGTCGCGGTGATCCAGCCGGCGATGCCTGAACGGCGGGCAGGTGAAGGGGCAGAAACTTGTTGGGATTGGGACATGTGGGGGATGGTACTGCGGGTTGGAGTTGAAAGTTCGAGTTCGGGAAGGAGTGAAGATCGGTGATTTTGGAGTGGATTGTGGACAGTTTGGACAGGTGGGGTTGAGTGGTTTGGGGATTTGACCTGACGCTGAAGGGATTTCACCGCTGAGGTCGCGGAGAGCGCGGAGAGATGCTGCGGGGTAAGTTGTTTTAGAGCATTTTCTGTGCGTTTGTCGTGGCCGATTTGCGAAGTTTCTTTTTTCAGCACAGAGACACAGAGATCGGGAGGAAGATGAGGGAATCTTGGTGGGAACCGAAGAAGGCATCAAGCACTGTCTTTCCTTATTTTCCTCTTGATCTCTGTGTCTCTGTGCTGAAAAGAAACTAGTGAGCGGCGGGAATGAGGATTCCGGCCCATGCGCCGGTCATCCAGCAAGCGAGTGCACCAGCGATCATGGCTTTGGGGGCGATTTTGACGAAGTCGGCGCGGCGGGAGGGGGCGATGGCGGAGAGGCCGCCGATTTGGATGGCGATGGAGGCGAGGTTTGCGAAGCCGCAGAGGGAGTAGGTGGCGATTTGGGCGCTGCGGCTGGAGAGGGTTTGTTCTTTGATGTGCGTGGAGAGATCGAGGTACGCCTTGAACTCGGTTGCGACGATTTGGGTGCCGAGAAGGGAGCCAAACTTCTGTGATTCGTCCCAAGGAATGCCCACGCTCCAGGCGAGCGGTTTGAGGAGCGTGCCCAGGATGCTTTGGAAACTGAGGCTGGGGCTGATGGAGGAGAGGGGCCAGTTGAGGAGGGCGATCAGCGCGACGAAGGCGGCGAGCATGGCGGCGACGTTGAGCGCGAGTTTGAGGCCGTCGGTCGCGCCGGCGGCGGCGGCGTCGATGACGTTGACGTGTTCGCTCTTTTGTCCAAGGAGTGAGCCGAGAGTTTCATCGCGTGGGGTTTCACGCTCGGGGAGCATGATCTTGGCCATGACGAGGCCTGCGGGCGCGCTCATGACGCTTGCGGTCAGCAGGTGTTTGGCGAAGAGGACTTTGGATTCGGTGCTGTCGCCTCCCAGCATGCCGACGTACGCGGCCATGACGCTGCCGGCGATGGTGGCGAAGCCGCCCACCATGATCGCCATGATTTGAGAGCGGGTCATGGATTCGAGATAGGGCTTGACGGTAAGTGGGGCTTCGGTTTGGCCTACGAAGATGTTGGCGGAGGCGGAGAGGGCTTCGACGCCGGTGACGCCGAGCGTTTTGCGGAGGACCCATGCGACGCCTGCAACGATTACTTGCATGACGCGGATGTGATACATCACGCTCATAAATGCAGCGAAGAAGATGATGATGGGGAGGACCTTGACAGCAAAGATGAAGCCCCAGGGCTGGCTTGCGTCGGCGGCTTTGCCAAAGAGAAATGCAGTGCCTTCGTCGGCGAAACTGATGACTTTTGTGAAGCCTTGTGCGATCCAGTCGATTGCGTCGACAACGCCCGGCACGCGGAGGCACGCGGCGGCGATCACGACTTGGAGGAGGCAGCCTGCGACGACCAGTCGCCACGGGATGGACTTGCGATCTTCGGACAGGGCGACGGCGATTGCGATGAGGAGCAGGACGCCCAGCAAGCCTTGGTATTGAGCCATGGCGGGAGCGTAGACACTGGTTCAGGGATCACGTTCAACGTGGCGGTGGCTTTGAGGGCGCGGTGAGTGAGCCGGTTGGGCTTTTCGCGGGCTCGCTGGATTTTGGCGGTGGGGGTGATGTGACGAACATGTCGGCGCCACCGGTCTTTTTCATTTTTTCGAGAGCGGCGGCTTCTTCGCTGGACAAGCCTGAGCCTCCCCAGAATCTCGGCGCGAACCAGATGCCTAGGCCGATGCCGGAGATGAGAACGAGCACGAGACCGATGACGAGGAGATTTCGCTGGGTGCGAGGGTCGTCGCGGTCGAGATGAGTTTCCTTTGCACGTTCGAGTTTTTCGGCGGCGCCTTCTTTGATGGAACGCATGGACTCGCCGAGCGATTCTTTGGCGGAGCGCATGCGATCGCTCGCGGTTGTGCGATTACGGAACGCTTCTTTGCGATCGTCGATCCACCGGCCGAGGTTGCCAAGGGTTTCTTCGAAGCCCACGGGGGAGGGTAGGTGAGAGTTGTGAATGCGGGCGTGAGCTGATAGACGCCCACCCCAACGCCTCCCAGAGGGAGGGGCTTTTGTGCGGATCAGTGCACCCCAGCACCAGCCAGCCATCGCTCGGCGTCTAACGCGGCCATACAGCCCATGCCGGCGGCGGTGACGGCTTGGCGGTATTGGCTGTCGGCGACATCGCCTGCGGCGAAGACACCTGGGATGTTGGTGTAGGAGTTGCGTTGCTTGAGAGCGATGTAGCCTGAGGCGTCGAGTTCGATGGGTGTGTTCTTCAGGAAGCGAGTGGTGGGGGTGTGGCCGATTGCGATGAACAGGCCTTTGAGATCGAGCGTTGAGAGTTGCTTGGTGACGGTGTCTTCGAGGACGACGCCTGTGATTTTTTCGTGGCCTCGCTCGTCCTTGGCGGAGAGCACGTCGGCGACGGCTTTGTTCCACAGCACTTTCGCGTTTGGACGCGACAGGAAACGCTGCTGCATGATCTTGCTGGCGCGGAAGGAGTCGCGGCGGTGGATGATGTACACGACGCTGGCGAACTTCGTGAGGTACGTTGCTTCTTCCATCGCGGTGTCGCCACCACCAACGACGGCGAGAGGTTGATTGCGGAAAACCGGGAGTGCGCCGTCGCAGACTGCGCAGGCGGAGACGCCGCCACCGGCGCGAGCGAGTTTCATTTCGTTGGGGAGGCCAAGCCAGTTTGCGGTTGCGCCGGTGGCGACGATGACGCTGTGGGCGTGGATGGTTTTGCCTTCGCCTGTGTGCAGGGTGTGGGGCTTGTGGACTGGATCGGAAGAGAATTCGCAGCCTTCGATATCGTCTTCGACAACTTTGGTCTCGAAGCGTTCGGCTTGCTTGCGGAACTTGTCCATCATTTCCGGGCCCATGATGCCGTGCTCGAAGCCGGGATAGTTTTCGACTTCGGTGGTGAGCATGAGTTGGCCGCCAGGCAGCACTGGGCCTGGGTCTTGCTTTGGGACGCCCACGTAGACGACGGGGTTGAGTTGGGCGCGTGCGGCGTAGATGGCTGCGGTCCAGCCGGCGGGGCCTGAGCCGATGATGACGAGTTTGTGGGCGTTTGATGACATGGGGAGTAGTCGGGAGATGATGTGATGGTGGGATGATGTGATGAGGGAAATCGGGAACTATGAGCGGCTTGGAAATAGTCTTCCCATCATCTCATAATCGAATCATCCCATCATCTGGCTCTTACTCAAGTTCGCCTGTATCGACTCGGTGTTGACGGAAGAGGCTCAGGACGGGCGGGAAGATGAGGTAGTCGGCGCCTTGAACGATTTGCGAGGTGTTTTCGATGCGGGTGGCTTTGTTGTCTTTGTTGTCGGAGCCGATGGAGTAGAGAAGGAAGACGCCTGGCTTCAACGAGATTGAGAAGTTTTCAGGGCCGGAGCTTGATGAGGTTGCAATCAGGACTTCTTGTGGTGCTTTGATTTCCAAGAAGCGCATTGGTGGCTTTGCGGTTGTTTCGCGAAGTTTGGGATCGAAGGGATCGGCGTCGAGTTCTTTGACGAACCGTGGACGGATCGCGGTGATCTGGTTGGGGAACATGTTGTTGGATTGGAAGACGCCGAGGATCGAGAGAGCGGTGCGAGCGCCGACGATTTCGGCTTGTGCGACTTGGCGACCTGCGCGAAGCGGCCTGATGTCGGGAATCGCCTTCGTAATCAGGATGCTCTTCTCGGGGTTCAGTTCTTCGTAGGGAGTTTTGTTGCCAAGCCGGCCGTCGAAAGGATCAAGACCCCACTGGACTTTCCAGTCCGCGTAGATGTTGGCGATCTTGGTTTCGGTTTCCTTGGGCGTGAGATGCGATGAGGTCGCGTCCTTCCAGGTCGCCGCTTCGCTGAACAGACGCAGGGGCTTGCCTGCGGTGCTCATCTTGGCCATCAAGGAACCGAATTGCTGGGTATTGAATTGTGTGCCTTCGGTGACGCGAGCGAGGGCTTGCGTTGCTGCAATCGAGTCACCTTCGGGCATTTCCATGCGCTTGAACGCGAAGTAGCCATCAGGATGAAGCGTTTCGATCTGTTTGCTCAGTGCTGCGATGTCGAACTGTTTCTTGTCGACGAGGGAGCGATAGCCAATATCGCGGATTCGCTCCATGCTGCGGCAGAATGCGTCGAGGCCCCAGGTCGCCTCGCGGATCATCTTGCGGCTGCACATTTGGCGTGACAGGTGTGCGAACGACAGCATGATGTCGATGGCTTCGTTGGGCTTGTTGTCGGCGTACAGGCGGGACGCTTCAATATTCGCGAGCATCTCGAGGCGATCAAGTGCGGGCAAATAGCTGTACTCGGCGGCGGCGAGTGTGGGTGGGTCGCTGATGTTGATGTAGAGGTTGGCGCGGATCAGTTCGGGCGAGACGCCTTCGTAGCCGTAGGGGAGGCCAAACTGGTATGACTTGCGCCAGTCCCATTCGCTCGACACGGTCTTGAGTGCTTTCAAGGCTTCAACTTGCGGGGCGGCAGTGGCCCATGCGGCTGCCTGATCCCAGCCTTTCATGCCTTTGAGCAACATGCGCGACTCGAAGACGCTGCTGACAGAGGCTGGGGGCGTTTGTGTTTTGGCGAGCACGGGCAGCAGGACGAGATCCGAGCGTTTGGACTGCTGAATGTCGCCGTAGGCTTTCTTATTGAATTCTGAAATCACGTCTTGGGCGAACGCGACGGGAGACGCGGCGCACAAGGCGGAGGCAACGACGAAACCGGCGACTAAGCGAGGAGAGAACGACTTGATTCGCATGTCCGATGGTAGAACGGTGGGGGGCGGTTGGCGTGCGCACGCGACATGAACGTTGGCCGCTGCGCATCATTTGCTGGGGTGCGTTTCGCTCAGTCTTTTTCGGACAACTTTGATCGCGGCGGGGTTTGCGTCAAAGCCGATCCATCCCCTGCCGAGTTTCTGGGCTGCGACGAGCGTGGTGCCGCTGCCGCAGCAGGGGTCGAGTACAACGCCTTTGGGCGGACAGCACGCGGCGACGAGTAGTTCGAGTAGGGCGAGCGGCTTTTGGGTTGGATAACCAGTTCTTTCGGCTGCCATGTTGTTGATAGATGGGATGTCGAGAACGTCGGTTGCTTTTTTGGTTTGGCCTTTGAGTTTTTGACTTGTGGCGGGAACTCGCGGGGGCTCGAAGAAGTACTTTTGTGGATCGACGCAGTAGAAGAGGATGTCATCGTGCTTGCGGGCGAAGGTGCGCGGGGAGGAGCCGCCCAAGCCGTATTGCCAGATGAGGTGATTGACGAAGCGATCATCGCCGAGCATGTCGTCGAGCAGCAGGCGGACGCGGTGGCAGACTCGCCAGTCGCAGTGGAGGAGAATTGTTGCGGAAGACTTGAGTGCGGGACGAGTGGCTTCGAGGCGCTCGCGGAGCCAGGCGATGTAGGACTCTGGCGTGGGCCATGAATCTGCGTATGAGGTTGCTTCGGTCGCCGCGACTCGTTTCTTTGCGTTGGGAGGGGTGCGTTGCCGCAAACCTGTGTTGAATGGAAGGTCGGCGTAGAGCATGTCGATCGATGCTTTTGGAAGCGTGGGCGCGGCGTTGAGCCAGTCGCTTTCGATCAGTTGTTGCGTCACACGTTGAGCCACGGCCCAGCGTATGGCGAGGCGATAGTCAGGACGTATTGGGTGTTTTGATGTTCAGTTTTTCCAAAGGTTTCGGCGTGGACCGGACTGGGTTCTTGGCTGAACAGTCGGAAAACACCTCAAAAACGACAGCGCGTTGAAGAGATCGTTGTGGAAATCGAAACCTGCACGCCGTTTGTTCGTATGATTCTGCATGCGCCGATTTATCTCGTACGGCCCTGCGTTTGTTGTGCTGCTGACTGCTGGCACGGTGTTGTTTGCGTTGCCCCGGGCGATCAAGTCGCTGTCGGCGATCAAGACGCATCAGCGTGTGGAACTTGCGAGGCAATCGCTCGCGGATGATGACATTCTGGAGCGATTCAATGCCGCGATTCGGAATGTGGCGGACAGTGTTGAGCCCAGCGTGGTGCACATCGAAGTGGGGCGGTGGAGGGGGGCGACGGGGTCGGGTTGGACGTATGACGAGCAGGGACACATCATCACCAATGCACACGTGGTTGGGCCGGCTCGCAAAGTGACGGTGCAGTTCTTTGACGGTCGGCTGGCGGAAGGGACTGTCATCGGCGCGGATTCGCTGAGCGACATTGCAGTCGTGAAGGTTGAAGCGGGCGAGCACTTGGTGCCGGCGGAGCGTGCGTCGACGGAACGCGTGCAGCAGGGTGATCGGGTGTTTGCATTTGGATCGCCGTTTGGTTTTAAGTTTTCGATGAGCGAAGGGATTGTGAGTGGGTTGGGACGCACGGCTCGCGCGGTGACAGGGGTATCGATTCAGAACTTCATTCAGACTGATGCTGCGGTCAATCCGGGGAACTCGGGCGGGCCGCTGACTGATATTCGTGGACGAGTAGTTGGAATGAACGTCGCGATTGCGAATGCGGGTGAATCAGAGGGTGGGACGAGTGGGCAGTCGGCGGGAATCAGTTTTGCGATTCCGCTGGCGACGATTGAATCGCGTGTTGATCAGATTATTGAAACGGGGACGGTGCGGCAAGGGTACTTGGGCGTGCAGTTTTCGCCTGAGCCAGTAGAGATTGATAGTGCGTTTGTCAGTGGCAAGGGTGTCCGCATCATCAAGGTTGTGCCGGGCGCGGCGGCTGATCTTGCGGGCGTCAAGGCGAATGACATTGTCATGACGATGGATGGATATCCGGTGCAGGGTTCCGACAGTCTTTCGTCGTTTATCCGCGCGAAGCGGCCTGGGGCGACGATTGATGTGGAAGTACTTCGTGACGAGAAACTCGTCAAGCTCACAGTGAAACTTGGCGAGATGCCTGACGATGTGCTCGCGGGTCAGTTCGAAGAGACGCTGCGATTGCTCGCGGGATTGGAACTGAGCGACACGAAAGCGGGCGCAACTGTGGCGTGGGTTGCGTCGAAGTTCAGCGATAACGAATTGAGCCCGGCGAAGTCGGCTGGGTTGGAAGTTGGGCAGGTGATTGTGAAGGTGAATGGCGAAGACGTGACTGATGCGACGAGTGCGCTGATGGCGATGTATCAGAATGGCCTTGCGTTGCGGAAGACGATCACTTTGCGGGTCAAGACGAAGGACGAAGCGGGGGAGGAAGTCGAGAAGGAAATCAAACTTCGTGTGAATGATCGCTGATGTGATGCGTGCGGCGTGAATGAAGCGACATGGCTCAGAAAGTACAGGAAACCAAGCTTTTTGGTTTGGACGAGTTATGTAAAACGTCTGGGATGAGGCTTTGACTTGTGGCTGTACCAAGAATGATTTCACCACAAAGACACGAAGAGCACAAAGAAGAAAACAACGGGAAGAGCAGCGAGATCGGAATCGAAGTAGTGTGGGGCTAGTCTGAATTTGATGTTTTTGGATGGGTTCTACAAACCTGCGGGCGAATCGTCCATGAAGGACGCAAAGCCGCCGACGGTGACTGTGACTTCGCTTCGCTGCTGCTCTGTGAGGATCGCGTTGATATCGCGGCGAAGTGCGAAGTCGAGGGCGAAGCGTTCTTCGCGCCACTTGCGGAGTGGGTGGTCTTTGGGTAAGTCGAGATTGCCGCTGAAGCTCTCCAGTTCTGGTTTGTTGTTGAGTTTGGCTTCAAGTTCGCGAGGCATGCGTTCGGCGGCGAGAACGTCTTCCAGTTCAGCACCTCGCTGGAGGATTCGCCAGCGTTTGGTTTCGTAGGTTGCGATGGCATCCTTCGCTGCGGCTCGCTGGTCGTCGCTGAGTGACGCAAGAGCGGCGGCTTCTCTGGCCCATTGTTCGGAACGGGTGGGCTTGAACAGGGATGCGTATGAGGCTTCGAAGAATCGCTTCGTGAACTGCTCCGATTTTTCTGCGGGCAGCAGGGGGGTGATCTGTCTTGCGTACTTGCGGTTGATGTCGCGAATCGCCATGCGGTTGCGCAGGCCGTCCTTCCAGAGGCTTTGGGCCCCTGCCGGATCTGTGTTGATTTTCTCGCGGAACGCGTTGCCTTGGTCTTCGATCAGCTTGTCGCGTGTCACGATCGCGGAGTCGAGTTCGACGGCGTAGAGCTCGAGCAACTCGGCAACTTCCTTGATGGAAGCCGCGTTTTCGTCCACGTCCAACAAGATACCGATGACGTCGGTTGACTCACCTGGCACGCGGCCCGAGCCGATTCGCTTGAGCCGGCGGATCTCGCGTTCTGCGAGCGTCCAGCGGCCGGCTTGCTCGGGCGTTAAGAGACCGCGAAGATCATCCAGAAAAGCCCCCTTCTTGGTTTCGGCTTCTTTCTGCCAATCTTGTGCTTCGATGTCGTGGATCAATCTTGCATCTCCGACCACCTCGGCCCGCTCGATTTGCTCATTCAGGATTGCGCTGATTTCATTCGCTCGCTTGCGGAGGCCATCCACATAGCCTTCGTACAGCGTGTCGATAGCGTCGCGTTCAGCCGATGACACTTGCAGCACTCGCACGATGGTGTCGACGTCGCGTTTGGAATATTCGGGTTTGAATTCGCGGGCCGGATCGAAAAGTGCATAGCCGACACTGCCTCGCTGTGCGAGGGCGGTGGGTGATGCAAACAGAGAGAACACCAATGCAGCGACTAAGGCTATTTGTTGCAGTGAAACAATGAAGCGATATGTGTGCATCGAGGACCCTCCGGCAGGTGTGGTGCGGGAGCGTAGATCGTTGAAGAAGTGATATTTCGATGATCTGAGAACGGATTGTCGATGGAAAGTTCAGTTCCAGCTCTAGAAACCAGTGACAAGTACAACGTCCTATAAGATATGTTATGTAAAATGGGCTGCTTGGAAACCGGTACGGTGGTGTAAAAAACAGGGTTGGGCATGACTGGCGATGCGTCCGGTTGTTTGACCTGTTGAACCGTTACTTTGTGGGCGGGATTGCTTTGAGCGCTTGGATCACGTCGGTTGGCTCGGCTCGCTTGCGGTAGTCGGCGTCTAGAAAGGCTTGGGCGATTGTGCCGTCCTTGGTGATGATGTAGGTGGCGGTGATTGGCAGTTCGTTGGTGTCGGAGCCGTTGTATTCGGAGAGGTCGAGGCGGCCTTTGAAAGATTGGGCGACGCGGTCGGGGAGTTTGTAGGTGAGGCCGTATTGGGAGGCGGTTTTGTTGTCGGCGTCGGAAAGCACCGGGAAGGACAGGCTGTTGGAATTTGATGTCGCGAGGGAGCGGTCGGGCTTTTGCGGGGAGATCGCGACCAGTGTTGCGCCGGCGGCTTTGAATTCTTCGATGTGGGCTTGGTATTCGCGGAGTTGGATGTTGCAGAATGGGCACCAGCCGCCTCGGTACCAGGTGAGGACCACGGGGCCTTGTTTCAGCAAGTCGCTGAGGCGGACGGTGTGGCCTTGGATATCGGGCAGCGAAAAGTCTGGGGCCGTTTGGCCTGCTTTGAGAGCCGTCGTCATGACTGCGGACTCGGCTACTTCTTTGATGCCTGATTCGAAGACTTCGAGAGATTCGGGGGAAGCGTTTTTGGCGAAGTTGTCGGCGAGGGCTTTGAGTTTCGCTTCGAGTGGTCGCTCGGTTGCGTTACCCCCCAGCTCACTCGTCGCGGAAATCGGGGCGGCTGATCGGGCTGACTCGCCGCTGATTTTTTTCCATTGCTCGTCGGCGGTTGCGACTTGCTTGGCGTGATCTTGTTTGAGCCACTTGGCGCGAGTGTCGCCCCAGAAGCCGTCGTAGAAGAGGAAGAGGCGATCATCTTTCACGATGAACTTGGTGGGATCGACTTCGACTTTGTCGCCTTCTTTCATCGCCCATGAGCACCAGCCGCCGTGGGCGGGTTCGTAGCGGGCGGGGTTGGCGAGGAAGAGTTGTTTGTGTGCGTCGGTTGCGAAGTGGTAGGTCGCGCCGTTGTAGTCGGCGGTGATAGATGGGTTGCCTTTCGTTGCAACTCCCCCACCTTCCGAGAAGTATGCGATGGGGTCGTAGCCCTTGATAGCGAGTTTGGTGGACTTGTCGAGGTTCCAGAGGGTGGTGGCGCGGGTGGGTTGTGCGGTTGATTGGGCGAAAGAAGGCGCGGTGAACATGAGGGCGGCGATCATGGCAGACGCCGCGACGCGGGAGAGCGCGTGACGGCGTGGGCGGAGTCCGTTCCGTGGGGATGGGTGGGTCATGGGGGTTGGTTGCTGGTGGAGAGAGATGGTTACGGCGAATAGTCCAGCATGTTCTAAAGTGAGGGGAAGAAGCAGCTCGCTTTGCGGGCTTGTGATTGTGATCGCTCTTTGTTGGGCATTTGCCGCTCGCGGTACGCGATTGCATTGTGCGTTTCGCACCGACCGCTCAGAGCAGCGGTCGGTGGCACGGGTTGCGTCGCGCGAGAGCGCTGGGTGGAAGTTTGCGACTCATCACATCGCGAAGAGTTTGTCCATTTGCTCGCTGACTTGTTGCAGGCGTTTGCGGTCGCCGCCTCGGACTTCGGCGGTTGCCCAGTTGCCGCTCGGGGCAGTTGAGTAGCCGATGTCGTCGAGGGCTTTCATGACGTCGGGCCAGCCGGCGTCGCCTTCGCCTAGTTCGACGTTGAAGCCTTTCCAGAGGCCTTCGTTGTCGCGCTTCTTGAGCGAGAAGTCTTTGATGTGGAGTTTGACGATGCGTTTGCCGAGGATTCTGGCCCACTGGGCAGGGCGGACGAAGTTAATGACGTTGCCAATATCGAAGTGCCACGTGACGAGCGGGTCGTTGAAGTCGTCGACGTAACGGGCTGCTTCGAGCGGTGAGAGAAGGAAGCCATTCCAGACGTTTTCGACGGCGATCTTGACGTTGCATTCGCGAGCGACGGGAAGGACGCGCTTGATGCCTTCCTGTGACAAGCGGTAGCACTCGTCGTAGGGCATGTCGTTGTTCACGATGCCAGGCACGAGCAGGATGCTGGTGCTGCCGAGTTTTTTCGCGTCGCGGATGCAGGTTTCCATCGCCTTGATGGCTTCTTCGCGAATCTGTTCAGCGGGATGATTCAGCGGCTTGCCCCAGTGCTGGCTGTCGACCAAGCCATGGACGATGAGGCCTGACTTTTCCTGGGCTTCGAGAACTTCGTCCATCGGGACGCTCGAGGGCGAGTCGCACTCGGCGCCTTCGAAGCCGCAGTCGCGGAGGAGTTTGAACTTGTCAAGGAGGGTGTCGCCTTCCCCCACCATGCCGATCATGACAGCTTTGCGGAGGGTGCGTTTGGTGGGTGAGGGGTTGGTTTCGGTCTTCGCGGTGGGTTCGGAGGTTTGTTGGGCGGCGCGGGCTTGGGATGTCGCGGCGCTGATGGCGGCGAGAGCGGGGATAATGGTGGCGAGAGTGTGGACGAAGTCGCGGCGGGAGAAGGGGGTGTTGGTTGATGGTTGATTTGTGGTCATGGGATGCTCCGTGGATAAATAGGTCGTATGCGACCTACAGGCCGTATGTGGTGTCGTGCGAAATGCCCGACGAGATGCCGGAACTACACGTTGCAAGTCTCAAACGCCTTTCGCAACGCCGCGATTGGTTCGTCTTTGGGAATGAATTCCTGGGCGAAATAGCCTTCGAAGCCGGTTTCGAGGATTGCTCGGCTGATGGCTGGATAAAAGAGTTCCTGCGTTTCGTCGAGGTCTTGGCGGCCTGGGACTCCCGCGGTGTGGTAGTGGGCGATTGCGGGTGCGTAGTCGCGGATGGTGCGGATGACGTCGCCTTCCATGATTTGCATGTGGTAGATGTCGTAGAGGAGTTTGAAGCGTTCGGAGTTGACGGCTTTCACGAGCGATGCGCCCCAAGGGGTGCGGTCGCACATGTAGTCTTTGTGATCAACTTTGCTGTTAAGCAGTTCCATCACGAGTGTGACTTTGTGTTTTTCGGCAATCGGAGTGATCTTGCGGAGGCCTTCGGCGCAGTTCTTGAGCCCGATGTCGTCGGGCATGTTGTTGCGGTTGCCGCTGAAGACGATGATGTTGGGGACGCCCATTTCTGCGGCTTTGGGGATCAGGGTTTCCAGGGCCTTGGTGAACTTTTCATGGTTGTCGTGTTTGTTGTAGCCATCGTGAATACGGGTTGGGCCGTTGCCGACGGCGCAGACGAGGCCATACTTGGTTGGGGTCCCCCACTCTTTTTCGTCGAGCAGTTCGACGGACTTGAGGCCTATGTTCTTCGCGGTTTCGCAGAGTTCATCGAGTTTCATGCCACTGAAGCACCAGCGGCAGACGGATTGTTTGAGCTTGCCGGGTTTGGGATCATCGCGCTTTGATTCGGGTTTGGTTTGTGCGGTCGCGATTGTGGTGAGCGATACCGCGCCGGTGGCGGCTAGCGACGTGGCAAGAAACTCGCGGCGATGCATGCGGGGCTCCTGATAGAGAGGGTCTCACGTACAGATTCAGCGTACGCGGGGTGGGCGGTGTGAGACGATTCGCGGTGAGCGGCAACTAATGGCGTACTCGAGCGATGGAGGATGGAACGTCATTCGCTCGATGTGCTGGGTGCATTATGAACGGACGAGACTTGATCTTGATTGTGCTAGCCGCTTACCTCGCATTTGGGGTGCTGTTTGCTCTGTGGTTTGTGCTTTGGGGCGTGAAGTCGATTGATCACGTTGCCGCGAAGACGCCTTTTCTGATTCGGGTGATTTGGATTCCGGGCGCTGCGCTGGTGTGGCCTTTGCTCATCACCAAGTCACGCATCGTCATTCGTGAGCAGAACGGAGAAACGACGGCATGACAAGGAGGCAGCGTCAGGTGCATGCGCTGGTGGTGCCACTGCTGTTCACGGCGGTGGTTGTGGCGTTGGTGTTGCTCAGGTTTGGTGCGAACAAGTAACTGGAAGGATCTCCTCAGATGAGCAACGCCTATCGATTGGTGCAGTGGAATCGGCACAAGAAGGTCTATGACGCTGTGTTGGGCGTTGGCATCGCGTTGTATGTCGTTGGGTTTGTTGGCGTAGGCAAACTCGCGGCACAACAGGGGCAAGCGATTTCGGACGAGGTCTTACTCATTCGTGCACTTGCAACGTGCGCGTTTGCGTTGCTCACCATCATCTTGTGCATCGGGCCTTTGGCTCGGATTTCGCATCGGTTTGCGCCGTTGCTGTACAACAGACGGCATCTTGGGGTCACGATGTGCTTTGTCGCGCTCGTGCATGCGGTGCTGGCGACTGGGTATTACGGCGGATTTGCGGGAGTAAATCCGCTGAAGGCGGTACTGGGTAGCGGGACGTTTCGATCGGTGAGTGGATTTCCGTTTGAGTGGTTTGGGCTGGTGTCGCTTGTGATTTTGCTGGTCATGGCCGCGACTAGTCACGATTTCTGGCTGGCGAATCTTGGTGCTCGCGTGTGGAAGTGGCTGCACATGAGCGTGTATGTGGCGTATGCCTCGCTCGTACTGCATGTGGCGCTCGGCTTTTTGCAGAGCGAGACGAGTCTTGTGTATGCGGTGCTTGTCGGGGCGAGCGTTGTGCTGGTTGGTGGTTTACATGCGATTGTTGGGTTCCGCGAATGGCGGATGGATCGCGCGGGGAGTCTTGCTGAATGGTCGACACAGGATCGGGCTGATGCGAAGTGGATTGATGTCGCAAGCATTGAAGAGATACCAGAGTCTCGTGCGAAAGTGGTTTGTTTGCGTGATGCGGAGCGGATTGCGGTGTTTCGCAATGGCGAGTCGTTTAGTGCCGTCACGAATGTGTGCGCGCACCAGGGTGGGCCGTTGGGTGAGGGCAAGATTGTTGGGGGTTGTATTACTTGTCCTTGGCATGGGTATCAGTACTTGCCTCATAATGGGCAAAGTCCGCCGCCTTTTACGGAGAAGATTGCGACGTATGAGGTGCGAGTGCGCGGGGATCGGGTGGAAGTCAATTCGCAGGCGTTGCCAGCGGGCACGGCTGTTGAGCCGGCCAAGATGCCTCGTGGATGTGGCAAGAAAGTTGCAGGGAGACATGACTCATGAGTGACACCGTGAACACAACTTCGGTCGCGCCCGCGCAGGGTGCTTCGGATGACTTCTATGTCGGCTACTTGCCTACGCCTAAGTCGCACGCGTCGGCGTTGCGAGTGATCGTGCCGGCGGTGCTGCTCGGACTTGCAGGCGTCGCGTCGGTTGTTGCATATGTGCAACGCAATCCGGGCTCGGGGATGTGGTCGAGTGATGTTGAGAAAGTGACGGGCGTGCTTTTGTCGCGGCCTGCTCCGATGCTCGTGGTGGAAAGTCCGGCGGGTCCGCAGGCGATGCTGCTGGTTGAAGAAGGCAAGCATGGGGCGGGCGAGCGGGCTGCGGAGTTGCATGGAAAGCGAGTTGAAGTGAGTGGGACGAGGCTGTCTCGCGAAGGGCGAACGGTGTTTGAGATCGCTGCGGGAACGGGAAGCGTGAAAGTGCTTTCGGGGGATGAAACTCGCTCGGAAGTTGCTGTCACTGATTTGAGCGTGGCGAGTGCTGATGCTGCAAGCGTCACGCTGCGAGGCGAGATCATCGACTCAAAGTGCTATCACGGTGCGATGAAGCCGGGCGATGGCAAGTCGCACAAGGCGTGCGCGACGCTGTGCGTGAGCAATGGCATTCCGGCGATGTTCGCGGCGATCAATACCGACGGGACGACGTCGTATTACTTGCTTGCAATGAAAGGCGGGAGCCAGTCGTCTGCTGCAGGTTCGCAATTTGACGCGGACACGCTGTCGAAGATCGGAGAGTTAGTCGAAGTGCGCGGAACCGTGTCGCGGGTGGCGGACCTCAACGTACTGACGATTGAAGCGGGCAGCGTTCAGCGCGTGCGATAGGTTTTTATGCGAACAACGTCACGCACAAAGTATCGTGTACTTTGTGTGCATGGTCGCTGTGCAGATAGAAACGCGTGAAAGTCGTTGCTTTGCGTCGAAAGACGGACGTTATTTCTGACGCTTGCGAGCAGCATTTATTGCGTCGATCAGGCCAGCAGGGACATAGCCCGCGGCAGGCGCTTCGGGTGGCGCATGAGCAGCTTGGCCCAGGCGAATGGTTCGCTTGTACTGCTCCAGATATCGAACGCAAGATGAACAGACGCAGAGATGCTCTTCGAAGTGGTTTCGCTGATCGGCCGACAACTCGTTGTCGAGATACGCCATCAGGAACTCAGAGACATCCTTGCACGTCATGGACTGGTCTTGTGAATGCATTGAGTGTCCGTTCGTCATGCGATCACCTCGCTCATGTACGGATCGATCAGTGCACGCAGAGCCTGGCGGGCACGATGGAGGCGAACCTTGACAGCGTTGGGCGTATCACCCAGCGAGTGGGCGGCTTCCTCGGTGCTTAGTTGCTGGATGTCGCGAAGAAGTAACACCTGTCGATATTGTTCGGGCAATTCTTCAACCTTTTCTCGAATGAGTCGGGCGAGGGCCGGGTCGATTGATCCTCTGCCTTCCTCCTGCGTTTCGCCTTTCCAACGGCTGGTCCATGTGGTGGGATGGCCGTCCTCTTTGAACGTTGGCAGGAGAGGCTCGATAGAGCATTCTGGGCGGCGGCGCTTCGAACGCAACTTCATCAAGCACTTGTTGATCACGATTCGCGTCAGCCACGTGCTGAGTTGGGAGCGGCCGTCGAATGTCGAGAGTGTTTTGAACGCGCCCAAGAAAGCGTCTTGCACGGCGTCGCTGGCGTCTGATTCGTTGCCCAGCATGCGATAGGCCATCGCATACAGACGAGCGGTGTATGCACGGGTCATCTCTTCGAACGCGGAATCTTCGCCTGCACGCAGTCTGGCGACGAGGCTGGCGTCCGACTGAACGATCTCGGCGTCAGTGGTACGAGGCCTGGCACCTTTTGCGTTTGCGATCGACACGATGAATGGTCCTCGAGGATGGCTGGAGCGTTGCGAGAGCCGTCGTTTTTTCGACTGGCTCATTGAGTTTGGTTAATGATGCGAAGAATGTGTTGGGTACCGACAGTATTGACGCTGATTTGCTATTGAAAGACTTCAAAGAATAGCCCTCTGGTGTATCAGCATTTGCTGTATACCAGAGGGCTAGTTTCTACGATTGAATTGAAACGAATCTAGTAGAGATGTCGATCAGTGTGTTCGCTTGTCGCCGTCCTTGGAAGTCTGTGCGGGCGCATCGATCTTGAGATCACTCTTGAGTTTACCAAGTGCCGGCGGCAATTCGATTCCAGCCTGTGCCGCGAGTTCATGCAGGCGAGGCAGGCTTCCGACGAGGCCTGAGACAAAATCCGCAGTTGCGCCGCGGCCAGTGCCGTTGCCGCCTCCTGAACCTTGGTCCCACACTGTGATCTTGTCGATCTTGAGGCCCTGCACGGCTTTGACCTGCGCTTCGACCAACTTGGGCAGTTGTTCGATAAGCAACAGTGTCGGGCCGACGGCCGGATCCTTGCCCGCGGCTTCGATCAGTTTGCGATAGCCCTCGGCTTTCGCTTCCATCACGAGTTGCACGCCCTTTGCTTCGGCTTCGTACTTCGCAAGGATGGCATCTGCTTCACCCTTCGCTTCGCGACGACGCTTTTCGGCTTCGGCTTCCGCCGCGACTTCGATGCGTTGCTTTTCAACCTGCTGGGGTGCGAGTTCTTCTTTGGTGAGGCGAGCCATTTCCTGCTCACGCTGCGCGATCAAGATCGCTTGCGCGGCCTTTGCCGCCGCGACTTCTGCACGCTGGCGAGCAACGGCCTGCACTTCCGCAAGGTTCGCCTGGCTTTCAGCCATGCGCTGCTTCGCGCTGTTTTCGCCCAGCACGGCTTGTGCTTCGGCTTCTGCAACGCGGATGCGCTGCTCTTGCTGGGCCTGCTTCTGCGCGACCATGGTTTCAGCGGTGCGCTGCGCGAGCGTGATTTCGCGGTCGCGCTGCGACTGGGCTTCACCTTGAACGGCTTGTGCTTCGAGCGCTGCGATGGCGACACGTTGTTTCTGTTCCGCTGCTTTCTGGCCTTCGACTGCGGATGCTCTCGCTCCGGCGACGCTGACTTCCTTGTCTTTCACCGCCGCCGCTTCACCCGTTGCGCCTTCGCGTTCGGCTTCGGCGACCTCAACCTTTGCGCGGTTGATGGCGTCCGCCGCGGCTCGCTTGCCGATGGCCTGGATATAGCCTGATTCATCCGTAATGTCGCGGATGTTGACGTTGATGAGATCAAGTCCGACCTTGTTGATTTCCTCGGCAACGTTCTTGTTGATGAGGTTCATGAACTTTTCGCGGTCCTTGTTGATTTCTTCGATCGACATGGTCGCGATGACAAGTCGCAACTGACCCAGGATGATGTCCTGCGCCTGCTCGCGGATGACTTGAATGGGCAAGTTCAGCAAACGTTCCGCCGCGTTCTGCATGATGACAGGATCGGTGCTGACACCAACCGTGAACGTCGCGGGCGCATTCACGCGGATGTTGTTGAGCGACAACGCGCCTTCGAGAGGCACTTCGATGACGATCGGTTCAAGCGACAGATACGCATAGTCTTGCACGAGCGGCAGCACGAACGCACCACCACCGTGCAAGCACTTGCTGGACTTATCTTTGCCAACCTTACCGTAAATCACGAGAATTCTGTTGCTGGGGCAGCGTTTGTATTGCCTCACGATGAGGATCGAGAAAAACAGCAACAGCAGAAGCGCTGCGAAGATCAAACCGACGAACCACAGCGCGTTCGAGCCGCCTTGTTGCGTGCCGTTCGATCCGAACTGCGCGATGGACGACGACATCAACGATTGAATCGACGAGATTGACAGATTTGTGTACATGTTCACCCCTCACTGAACGGACGTGCGAAAGAAAGTTCACGACGGACAATACTGAGAATTACACGGAGAACAGTCGGTACGGACCGGCATCGGGTCTGCAGGTGAGACCTTCATATGCCATCTTGAATTCATGTCGGCCCCACCACGACGCTGTTGTCTGCTTTCGCTTCGAGCACTCGAACTCGCGTACCGGTTGAATATTCGGAATCGTTGCTCGTCGCTTGCAGAATTCGTTGTCTGCCGCTCACGACGATCCGAACTTGGCCTCGGCCACCACCCTTTGCCGGGATGGTCGCGTACACCTCGGCTTCGGTGCCGACAGTCTTTGAAAAATCAATGTTGCCGCTCGTGTTAAGTTTGCGAGTCGTCGTCATGAGACCCAGGAACAACAGCGCCATCGCGACGCCGCCACCGACGCCGAGTGCCATCGACGGCACCATCCCCCACTTCAATCCCTGATACGCGCCAAGACCCGCCCAACCGAACCCCATCGCGAACGCCGCGAGTCCTTGCACGCTGACCACGGCCATGATGCCGTGCTGGCCATGATCTTCACCATGATGCCCATCCCCAGCGTGAACATCGCCCGCGTGACCACCCAAGTCCGAGTCGTGCCCAGCCCCTGCGAGCATCATGATTAATCGAATGAGAAACACGCCCGTCCCCAACAGGGCTGGAACCGTGAACCACGCGGCACCACCTCCGAAAAGCATGTCCATGCATCAGAATAGGCGTTCGCCTGCGGCGATTCCGTTCGGCTTTGGGCAGCGATCCTTTCGGCCTGCCGCCGACCAAACGGGCTACTTCTGCGCGTTGAAACCGACCGGTATAGTTTCCGAATGCCAGCCGACCACATGAAAGTTTCGTCAAGCGACCAGTACTTCGTTTCAACCGATCGATCGCTGCTTGATGTGGACACGATTTACGGTTTTCTCTCAACGTGCTATTGGTCACCCGGCATCGCTCGCTCGCGAGTCGAACGCGCGATTGAGCATTCGCTGTGCTTTGGCTTGTACGACTCATCAACGCATCGGGTGACTGCTTCAAAGCAGGGCGACCCGTTACCTACCCAGGTAGGCTTTGCACGGGTGGTTTCTGATTACGCCAGTTTTGCCTATCTGTGCGATGTCTTCGTGCTCGAGTCGCATCGTGGACGAGGGTTATCCAAACGCATGATGCAAGAGATCATGGCGTTTCCTTCGCTGCAGGGGCTGCGGCGATTCTGCCTGCTCACGCTCGATGCCCATGGTCTTTACAAGCAGTTTGGTTTCGCATCAATTCCCGACGCGGCCCGCTACATGGAAAAAATCGACCGGGAGAGTTTCAAGCGAGAAATGGCTTGATATCGAATTGAACTTCGCGAATGAAGCGAGCCTCGACGCTGTATAAACTCCCCGCTTGCCACTCCTTGAAGCGCACAATCTGAGAAAGACGTACGCGGGCCGAAGTGTCGTGAGCGATGTGTCGTTCACTGTTGAACGCGCGGAAGTCGTTGGCTTGCTAGGCCGCAACGGTGCGGGCAAGACGACCAGTTTTCGCATGACCATCGGGATGATTGATCCTGATCCTTCCAGCAACAACGGCACTGGCAACTCACGAGTGATCTTCGATGGCAAAGATGTCACTCGCCTTCCGATGTACAAGCGAGCACGTTTGGGCATGGGCTACCTCTCGCAGGAACCCAGCGTCTTTGCCCGGCTGACCTGCGAAGAGAATCTGCTTGCGATTCTGGAAACACTGCCCATCTCGAAGAGTGAACGCGTTTCGCGTGCCCACTCATTGCTCGAACAATTCTCGCTGCTGCACAAAGCCAATCATCAGGCTCGCACCTGCTCTGGCGGCGAGCGTCGCAAGCTCGAAATCGCCCGCGCACTGGTCACTCAGCCTCGTCTCATTCTGCTCGACGAACCCTTCAGCGGCGTGGACCCCATTGCAGTCGAAGAACTCCAGGGCGAGATTCGCAGACTTGCAGATCGAGGCATTGCAATTCTCATCACCGACCACAACGTACACCAGACGCTTCGCATCGTTGATCGCGCGTGCATCATCGTGGAAGGACGCAAGTTAGCCGAAGGAACGCCTCGGCAGTTGATCAACGACGACACCGTGAAGCGAGCCTATCTCGGCGGCCTGTTCAAAGGCGACGAATTCGACGCGCCTATTCAAATCGGAGGGGCACGATGACTTGGTCTTCGGCATCCAATATGAACCGAGGCGCCCTGTTGCTTGTCATTGGAGCAACCGCGTTGCTGCCAGCGTGCATGCGTCGCACGATTCGCATCACGAGCGAGCCCGCCGGTGCGAGTGTGACTGTGAACGATGTGCAGGTTGGTCGAACGCCGTGCGAATTCGACTTCACGTACTACGGCACGTATGACGTACTTTGGACGCTCGATGGCTATGAGCCACTGCGAAAAGCAATGCCAACTCGCGCGCCGTTGTACGAATACCCGCCGATCGATATCCCAGCAACGGCATGGCCCGGCGGCATCGAAACCCTCCGCAAGTGGCATGTCACGATGACGCCCAGCCAGGAATCCGCCATCGGCGATGATACTGAAAAGCGAAAGGCTTTCGAGCAACAACTTGTTGATCGTGCAAAGTCAGTGCGCGGGCAGTGAGGCGTTTCGAGTCCGCGCCGTGTCACATTTGTGGTCTGATCTAATACCCACCGTGCTATCCATGCCGCGCAAAAGTCACACTCATGTAATATCGTCACCGCGGAAAGACGCATATTCCGCTTCGCAAGTGCGACCGTTCTTCAACAAACGAAAAACGCCACGATATTCGTGGCGTTGAGTCAAACTTAGTAATTTAAAATTACTTGTACCGCGTTGCCGGCACACCCATCTGATCTTGCAGAGACTTGATGAAGTCTTTGGCAGTTTGAATGAAGGACGCGTCACCTGAACCGTTGCCGATTCGCACCTTCTGGCTCAGATCGACGGCTTTGTTGCTCTTGGTCAGCAGGCTGCCGAAACTCTCAGACGCACCGACCGCTTGGCCCCAGCGTTCGCGAACTGTCGCGCCAGCCGGAGCAAACGGAATTGACTTCGTTTCGGCGCTGGAGCGAGCGAGCCAGACGATAGTCGCCGGAATACCTCCGGCCGCTTGTTTGTCGGCCTGAGCGAGACCTGCGACGTTGACAGCCAGCATCGCACCGCGAAGATCGGAAGCGGTCCTCGCCAACCCCTGAATCAACTCGTCCGGCACAACCTTGCCCTGATACTTCATCGCAAGCGCGAGAATGCCTTCATCCAACTGCTTCAACGACTCGCTGCGGTACGCAGTCTGCGTCACGCCAAGCACAAGCGTCGACAAAGCCTTATCAACAATCAGTAAGTCCGTTTCATTCTTGAGTACATCGCCCTGAGCCTTCAGGAGACTGATGACGTCCGCCTGACCAAGTGCTGGCGAGGGGTTCGCATTCACGATGGCAAGAATGCGTTCGGCTGCTGCAGCCGCTTGATATCGCACGCTGACAAGGCTGCTCGCGCGTCCCTTGGCAAGAAGTTTGGGCACTTCGCCCGCCGCGAGTTCGCCTGAGATGACCAACGCGTTGACCTGGCCCATTTCAACCGCTGTTTTGTCTTCTGGCTTCGCGGGCTTGGCGTCAAGAAACTTGTCGAGTTCAGTGACGAGAGCCTTGGTGTACGCCAAGCGGAATGACACTGACGGGGCTCGGCCCGGGCTCACCATGTCGATGAGTTTGCTCCGACCGTCCTTTACTTCATCTGCCTTGCCCGAACGCATCTTTTCAATGTTCGGCGCGACATACTTCTCGATGTGCGCGATGCCCGCACCGTCGATCGCGCCTGCGGACTGAACGACCGCTGACGGAATGTCCAACCCTTGAGCGAATGTGTTTGCCGCACTGCAGAGCAGCACCATCGCCACAGTCATGGCTCGACCCGCACGACCGAATCGGCGTGCAAGGCTCTGAGGATGTTTGGACAGGGTCGCGGTCTTTGAATTCTCGAAGCGGGATTGGGTCAGCAAGGCCAGCATCCTTCTTTGGTCTTTGCGCATTGGTCATTGCGTTGACAAAAACGAACTCAACACGCCTGCGATGCCCCACCTTTCGCAAGCCCAACAACTCTGCATCCTATCCGATGGTGAATCGGACATGATCCCACGCATACGAAGTCGACTGCACCGAGCCGACCTTATACGAAACACCTCCCCGCCCCCCGCGCGACCTGACCAGATCAGTGCCGCGAGGATTGGGTGTCAGAATGCGGGAAGTGAACGTATGAACCATTTCCCGAACGGTCAAACGCTGTTCCCGACAGCCGCCCCCACTATTCCCCGCGTGGTTGCGCCGATACGCAGCAGGTGTGTGTTTGGGTGCATCGAACACCTGAAAGCGTGTCACTCTTTCGAAGTTCTATTGGGTCGCACGCGAACCAACGCCGAATCCCGTTGAAGTCAGCCCGAAAACGCGCCGATATCAGGATATGAACAGTTTTCTTCAAGATGGCCTGTTCCTTGTTGCGCTCCTCACCGGCTCGGCCGCGTGCGTCGCGGTCAGCCTCTGGCTTGCCCAACGCCTCGATCTCCCCAAGGCCATTGAATCCAATCCGTTCCAGATTGGCAGCCCGCATCAGCCGAATCGCAAGTTGCTTCGGACTGGCTTGGGGCTGCTGTCCGTTGGCGTTTCGCTGATCATGATGCTGGGCGTCGTGCCGGGCTCAAGTTTCCTGCATCCTTGGACATCGATGTCCTGCATCGGAACCGCGATCTTGGGCATCCTGACCATCGCGTCAGCCCAGCGCACGCCGCAGGTCGCCACCGGCGCCGAATCGCAGCACTCCGACCAGCACGTCTACCGCAAGGCTGCCTGAGCGTCGCTATTGCAAGATTCCAGCGTTTCGACGGGCTTTCTCCGTACTGAACAGCCGCCAAAATTTTTGCAACCTTCGTGAAATCCGAGCATCCTACTCTGGCGACGCCTCAAAGAGGCGAAATTGCCCTTCTTAGAATTCAAGGAGTTTGGTCCATGAAAACAATTCTGACGGTCGCTGGTCTTCTGGTCGCTGCTGGTGCGGGTGTTGCAGTTCTGTCCGGTGCATTCTGCGGCGAATGCTGCAGCACGTCCAAGGCCGCCGCGACGCCGGTGAACGTCCAGACGGTTGCCATGCCTTCGCAGGCAGCCCCGATCGCCGCAGCCGTTGCCGGCGCAACCGCGACGATGGAAGATGCTGCATTCAGCGTCGACAACGTCCATAGCTCCGTCCTCTTCCGCGTGAAGCACAATGGCGTCGCAAACTTCTACGGCCGCTTCGATGAAGTCTCTGGCTCGTTCCTGCTCAACAAGGAAGACGCGTCGAAGAGCACGTTGGATATCAAGGTCATGGCCGACAAGGTCAACTCCAACAACGCAGGCCGCGACAAGCACCTCAAGGGCAACGACTTCTTCTCCTCGGCCGAGTTCCCGGAAATCACGTTCAAGGGCAAGTCGTTCAAGAAGACGGGCGACAACACGTTTGACGTTACGGGCGATCTGACTCTGCGCGGCGTCACGAAGGAAATCACCGTTCCTGTCGAGCACACGGGCGAAGGCAAGGGCATGCGTGGCGGCACGGTTGCTGGCTTTGAAGCCAAGTTCACCATCAAGCGTGGCGACTACGGCGTCAGCTACATGATCGGCCCGGCACTTTCCGACGAAGTCATGCTCATCGTGAGCCTCGAAGGCGGCAAGAAGTAATCGAACAATCGATCAACTCACAGAACGCTGGGCAACACATGCCCGGCGTTTTTTTCTTCTCTGCATCTGCGGCCGGTTTGCGACTCTCGATTCGCCCGTAAGTCTCACCCGAACCGATCTACCTTGATCTCTCCCTTCATCGCACTTCTCACGGAGTCATCACATGGATCCTGCACTCATTCGCCAACTCGCGCTCGGTGCTTTCCCCCCACTTGTGCTCGGGTTCATCATTTTCGCTGCGATGTGGTGGTCGCGCAGAAACGATCTTGCGCAAGCCGCTGAACTTAGCACAGGACGTGCATCAGTGTCGTGCGACATGGGCAGTTGCTCCGCGCTGGCACGTTCGCCATATAGCAAACTTCGCGAGTTGCTCGTGCTGCTGGGCCTAGCCGGTTCGTTTTTGGTCTTGTACCCGCTGATCTACGGGCAGATCCAAGCGTTCCCGGGTCGCAGCGCGGACGGTGCGTTGTTTTACAGCACGATCATCGCGTTGTTCGTGTGCATGCTGTGCATCTTTGTTCGCTGCCCGTTTCGTCGCAGCGTGATCATCGCACTCGCGGCTGCGGGCATCGCGTTTCTCACGTTCCGCCGAAACATCATGGGGTTGTCGGGTGCTGCGACCTGGCCAATCGGTCGCTCAGCATTCATTCTCGCACTTGTTCCCACGCTGAGCGTCAGCCTCTCGCTCGCTCTCAGCATACTTGCCAATCGAGGTCGGCTTGGCGGCATCATCAGCATCGTCGCATGCGTCGGCGCGATCGCACAAACGTTGGTTGTTACGCTGGCGAACTTGAAGCACGCTCAAGGTGCTGGTA
Source organism: Phycisphaerales bacterium (assembly GCA_046350435.1). Taxonomy (GTDB): domain Bacteria; phylum Planctomycetota; class Phycisphaerae; order Phycisphaerales; family UBA1924; genus BJHL01. The sequence continues at coordinate 237,378 of JAXMAK010000003.1, read as the reverse complement.
TATTGGCGTCGTTCCTCTTGCCAGCCGCTCTCATCGTCTTTCTGCGGCCCGCGATGCGACTGCCCGCGAGCGCAATGTGCTTCTGCTCGCTTGTGCTGGCAATACTGCTGACGCAAGCCGTGCAGTTTGGTGATGCGGATCATCAACGCACCAACTGGTTCATCATCGGCATCGTTGCACTCGCCCCGTGGGCGGCTGTCGCTGTCCTTGCCAACATGAAGCGTGGCGGCTTTTCGCGCGAAGTGCTCGCGATCATTGCATGCAGCATCGTGGGCGGCGCGTGCGTTGGATATGGCGCGTACCAGACGCTCAAATCGCAAGACAACAAATCCTCAGGCGAGGACTATGACCCGTACGGCGGATAAGTCCCGTGCCACCGACCGGGGGATGCTATTCTGAGCGGTCGGTGCTGACTGTCGCAATCTGAACATCGAATACAAAAACACCGACCGCGCAAAGCCGCAGTCGGTGGCACGTGCTTGTAAGTCCGACGACTTACTTTGTCGAATCAACTTGTTCTGCCGCAGGCTGCGCGGGCGTTGTTTCTGTCGGCTGCGCTGGGGTCACAGCATTCCCCGTTGCACGCAGCGGATCAACGCGCACGGCGTTGATCAAGTTGAGCATGAGCGAGCGATCCAGTTGGTTTTCACCAACCACGCCCACGATCTGGCCAAGATAACGATCCAGATCAAGATCGCTGGTCTTGCGGATGTAGCCAAGCGTGCGGGGCGACGTGCCACCCACGCTCACCACGCGATACATCAGAGGCAAACGCTCACCGTTGTACACCGTGCTGGGCTGGAGCGAACCAACGATGTTGTAGACGCGAGCCGCGGCAGCCAGATCAAGTTGCTGCTGGGCCTGCTGTTCAACCTGAGCGATGGACTGCGTGCCCTGCTCAGCCTTGCGAAGGCTGTCGCGATAATCACGACGAACCTTGAGGGCTGCGATCCGCTGCTCAAGCGCGGCTTTGCGGCGAGGCTGATTCGCATCGACCTTACCCAACGCAACTTCGTACTGGCTGATCAACTCATCAACTTCGCTGCTTGTGATTGGCTCACGCCAGACCTTCTGGAACGTGCGCTCGAGTTGTTCAGGAGTCGGATCGCTGAGGTTGGTGATCGTGTTGGTTTCTGCATCAGCAACAACGACGCCGTTAGCACCCGGCGTGGTGCTGTTCGCACCAACAACCTGCGTCGTGCTCGTCTTCGCATCAGTTGCAGTACCCGGAGTGGTTGCCGTCTTCGGAGCAGTTTCCGCCGTGGCGATGGTCACGTTGGGCAGCTGTGGCAACGCCTTGCCCGCGGCCCAATATTGATCGACTTCCGCTTGCGTTGCATGGCGCAGACGGCTGGCGGGCACATAACCACGAGCTTCAGTCGGAGCTACGACTTTGTATCCGACAACAATCTCGCCTTCCTTCACCGAATCAACGTGCGTCAGGCTCGTTGCTTCAGCGAGAGGCGTTTCGGTCAGCATCTTCCACGACCAGCCAAAGCCCTGCGTCTGATTTACAGCACGCAACTGGCTCGCCTTGGTGAGCACAACTTTCTTGTCATCAAGTTTCGCGTCCTTTGCATCGACGAACGCTTCCGAGCCGACCGGATAAAGCACTCGGCTCCACCCCTGGCTCTCACCATCCACGACAAGGATCGCACCGTTAGTCAGCGTCTGCACGGAATAAAAATTCTGACTCGGGCCGCAGCGAAGATTCGTGTCGGCCTGCGTCACAAACGCGTAGTACGGCTGGACATTCTGCACCTGTGCCGAAGCAACCGGCGCACCGGCGAAGATCGCAACGAATGCGGCAGCGGGAACGGCGAAACGTGATTGGAAATTCGTAAGCATGCAAGGCCTCCTGCCTGATTTCTTCATCCCGTTCCAACTCGACTAAGAATTTTCTTAGGGGCGGGCCCGGGGGTCGGGGGTTGGGACATCCGTGTCAACGCGTCGGCTATTCCTGCGCGTTGCGCAAGGATAGTCGATTTCTCGGTCCAGAGTATGTCAAAACCACAAATTTCTCGCTTGGCAGACCCGCCGTCCTCCCACTTGCGAAGAGGATAAACTGTCGGACCGCGAAGGCCCTGCGTCCAAGCTTGGGGCGGCACACAACGCGGATGCGAGCCCACACACCGCCCCCGCCCCCCGATCCTGCCACCACCCCTATGCCATTTCGTTCTCCACTGCCTATTCGCCCTTCGTTCGTCTTCGCGGCCCAAGGTCTCGCCTTGTCCGGGTTTTCGCTTCTTCTCGCCTCGGCTGGCTTGAGCGGTCTGTCAGGCTGCTCGTCCACCAACCCCATGGTGTCCCAGAGCGAACGCGACCTCCGCAAGTCGCTGCTGGAATCCACCGAACGCGAACTCGCCGATTCCAAGGGCCAGCCTCTGCCCGTCGTCACTGATCGTGACGATGGCGAAAAACGACTTGAATACCGCGACGACATCCGTCAGGAATTGGACCAAATGGCTGGTCCTCAGTCCTACTCCGGCGCGGCTCCTGTGCTTGGCGTTGATCTGACGGGTCGCCCGGTCCGCACCGCTGTCGTGTCGCTCGAACGCGTGATTCGCAGCACCATCGAGTGCAATACACAGATTCAGTTTGCTCGTCTCACACCTGCTGTGTCTGAAGCACAGTTGCAAGCCGCGGAAGCCGCGTTTGACTGGACGCTGGTCAGCAACCTGAATTACACCGTCACAGACTCGCCTCGCGTCAGCACGCAGGGCAGCACAGTCTTCAATGATGAAAGCCAGTCGCTCTCGGGCAACTGGGCACTTCGCAAACCGCTCATTGGCGGCGGGCGACTTGCGATTCAACATGATCTGTCCTATGTGGACACCAGTACGAATAGCCTGAACCCGCGCCCTAATCCGGCACAGCAATCTGCACTGAGCCTGCAGTGGGACCAGCCGCTGCTTCGCAACTTTGGCAGCGATGTGGCAAAGTCTGAAATTCGTCTCTCACGCAACGCCGAACGCAACAGCATTCAGCAACTCCGCCAGAACATGATGCGGACTGTGACCGAGGCCGAGAAGACGTACTGGCAATTGTTCCAGTCGTATTACGACTTGCTGATCGTGCAGAACTTGCTTCGTCGAGGCGAAGAAGTGCAGGGACAAGTGAAGGCGCGCGTGGACATCGACGCCAACAGCGCGCAAGTCGCAGACGCAACCGCGCGAGTTGAACGCCGCCGAGCGGACTTGCTTCGCGCTCAGACGCAACTCCGCGTGGTCAGCGATCAACTCAAAGTGCTGATGAACGATCCGAACATCCCAGTCGGCTCCGAAGTTGTGCTGATCCCGGCGGACTTCGCTCCTGACGCTCCCATCAAGTTCAATCTCGCTGAAAGCGTTCGCACGGCGATCCAAAGTCGGCCCGAAGTGCATCAGGCGATCCTCTCAATCGACGACACCTCGATTCGCCAAACCGTCGCCGACAGCGCACGCCTTCCCGATCTTTCATTGCGTCTGCAAACCCGCTTCAGCGCACTCGACGATCAGATAGGCCAGGCGATGCAGTCGATGCTCGACGGCGCATTCGTTGATTACGTTGCCGGATTGTCGTTTGAGTTGCCTATCGGCAACCGCCGCGCCGAAGCCGAGTTCCGCCGACGCCGCATCGAACGCATGCAGAGCGTGATTTCGTATCGCAACACGGTGCAGCAGGTTGTGAACGAAGTAAAGTCGGCCCTCAACCGCACGGTGCTCAACTACTCGCTCATCGCACAAACCAAGACCAGCCGAATCTCTGCGGCGGACGCTCTCCGCGTCCTGCAAGTCGAAAAAGAACAAGGCGGCGGCTACACCGTCGAACGCTTGGATATCGAACTGACCCGCCAGGAACAAGTCGCGAGCGCAGAACGCGAAGAGATCGATGCGCTCACGACGTTCAACAGCGCGATCGCGGATGTGTTCCTCTCAATGGGCACAGTGCTCGAGCGCAACAATGTCGAGTTTGTCGTGCCGACAACGGAAGATGAGTTGATGGCGGATATGAATCGGGTGTATCGGGACGCGGCGACGCAAACCAGCGATAAGAAGTAACGGGCTGCTCGTGTCCTAAGCAGCCCCACTAGCATTCACTCTCCATGACGGCAGGCGAAGATCCCATCCCGCTCGACGATCCTGCAAAGTCTTCATCGTCACAATCGCCAAACGATTCCGTCTCGCTGCGCCGCAAGCCCGACGCTGGCCCCGATCTCTACCAGATCGAACCACCTCACACACAGCCCGCGTCTGCATTGCCCAAGTCAATCTCCGTCCAAGAAGCAGTCGCCCGCGTCCAGCGTGAAGAGGAACGCGAGCGCGAAGAAGCCGAGCGCAAGAAGCGAGAGGAAGAAACGCTCGATGGTCTTTCGCTGGCTGATCCGCTGGTTCCGGCAAAGCTCAATCGCTGGCGACAAGTCGCGGCGGTTGGAGGTGGCTTCCTGTTGCTCGCATTCATCTTCGCGTGGCGAGCGACATCAACCAAACGAGGCGATTCATTCGCAGGATTCGCGGCGGGTCTCATCGCCGTGTATTCCGCCGCGCTACACGGATGTCTTGCGACAGCCGCACTGTGGCTCCAAGCCAAAGTCGAGCAGCGACCCATGGGCAATTGGCAAGAGGCCCTCGCACGCTTTTTCGCGGCACTGAGCGTGTTTCAATTGGTCGTCCACTTGCCGCTCGACACGGGTTACGAGTGGCTCACAAAATCGCTCCTCGCGATCGCCGCGTGCGCCGCGTTCTTCGGCGTCGTCATGATGCTCTTCCGCTGGCCCGCACGCCGAGCTGTCATGGTGGGCGGGATTCAGGTGCTGATTTATGTGGCGATGTCGTTGCATATTTGGTTGGGAAGATTGATTGAGAAAAAATAGACTTTGAGCAAGGATCAAGAAATGCCTGTCCGGAGCATTAATGTCACGGTAACATCTCGAACTCAAGGAAAGTCGTACGTCAAGTCCTACAAGCACGACGATGGAAAAGTCTACGAAGTTCCGCTCTATGTGGTCTCAGTACGTGGAACCGATGATCAGGGTCAACCAGTCTCACGCGAGTTCAGAGCAATCAGATTTGCCGTCAAACGAGACTCATTGAGCGATGCAGCTTCAACCGTCGGACTTGCGGAATCGCAACAATATGTTGTTCCTCAATGGCTGCCCGATTATGTACTGCATAGCACTCAAACAGCCGAAGTCGGTGCGTGGCAAGTGTCTGGCAACTACTTGATCCATGACGGTCCGGACGACCCGCTGGATGCGACAAACCTCTACGGCGGATATGGATGCATAGAAATCGCAGATGGTCCACTTGGCTTCGACAAATTCAATGACTTCATTCTCTCTATTTCCGGCGCGACAAACACCACCCGGAAAGAAAAACTCCTTGCAGTAGGCGCGAGTGGAAAATTGCGGATAGTTTATGAAGAAGCGGCGCGACCGCCCGTAAAACTAAAGCAGTTGTAACACGCCATGTTGTCCCTACAGCACCTCGCACCAACATACGGTGTGTCGCAGCTCTTTCCCCTACACTTCCCGCATGTCCTACACCGTCCTCGCCCGTCGCTATCGCTCGCAGGCCTTTGATGAAGTCATTGGCCAGGAGTCCATCGCCCGCACGTTGCAGAACGCGATCAAAACGGATCGGGTCGCGCACGCCTACCTCTTCTGCGGCACGCGAGGAGTCGGCAAAACCACCATGGCGCGTCTTTTCGCCAAAGCCCTCAACGGCGGCAGTGCTGAAGTTGACAAAGCGATCATGAACGGCCAGGACACCGACGTGATCGAGATCGACGGTGCGTCGAACAACTCTGCGGACGCTGCTCGTGACCTGATCTCCAACTCAATCTACCGACCTCTGCGAGGCAAGTACAAGATTTACATCATCGACGAAGTTCACATGCTCTCCGCCGCGGCGTTCAACGTGCTGCTGAAGACCATGGAAGAGCCGCCGTCGCACGTGAAGTTTATTTTGTGTACGACTGATCCGCACAAGGTGCTGCCGACGATCCGAAGCCGCTGTCAGTTGTTTGAGTTCCGCAACATCGCGACATCACTGATCGCAAAGCACGTGACGTCGATCATCAAAGAAGAAAAGTACACTGCAGAGCCCGAGTTCATCCACCAGGTTGCTGTTCTTGGCAACGGCAGCATGCGAGACGCTCTCACTGTGCTGGAACGCCTCACCGCACAAGGCGAAAAGAAACTCACCCTGAAGTTGCTCGAAGAATTGATGGGTCTGCCCGATCGTGCGCTACTCGGAAAACTCATCGATTCACTCGCCGAAGGCAAAGCCGACGCGGCTCTCGAGTTGGGCAACGACCTGCTTTCCAAAGGCACCTCGATTGATCAAGTCATCGAATCGCTCCTCACACGCCTTCGTGATCTCATGATCCTCGCCGCGTGTGGTCCCGATACGAACCTTGTCGAGCTTTCCGAAGATGGCCGCAAAGAAGAAGCCAAGCGTGCACTGCAGTTCGACGCTGCCGGCATCGTGCACATGATCGCTCTCTGCGAAAACGTGCAACGTGCGACGAAGAGTTCAAGTGTGCCCCGTGCATTGTTTGATGCTCTGTTGGTTCGTCTCGCGATGACCGAGAAACTCGCTGACGTCACTGCGATTGTCTCCGGCAAGGGCGCGAGTGGTGCATCAAGACCAGCGATGGCCGGCGCAGGGGGACCAGCGGCAAAAAAACGCTGACGGGCGAGGACGCCGCTCAGGTGCCGGCTGCTTCAACAGGGAGCAGGCCAGTGCTCCAGCCTGACGCGGTTCGAGCAGTGCTGCATCAAAGGCCGCCCGCCTCACAAAGTCCTCCGCCCAGTTCAACATTGACAGGACTACCAACTCAATCGACCGACGGAGTCAGCGCGACCATCGCGCCTGCAACATTGCCAGGGGCAACCGCACAATCCCCGGCGATCCCGCGCAGTTTTACACTGCCGCTACCCGGCCCAGATCGAACGCTTGTTGATCCGCGACCCGGCATGGCGTTGGCCAACCAGCGATCAAATGGTCCCGCACGGCCTCAAGTCGATCCATCGCTCGCCAACGACTTGCCGCGTCTATGGGCAAAGTTGCTCGAAGTATCGCAGGACAACCGGCGCATGCGTGTTGTGCTTGGAGACTTGACGCCAGTGTCATTGCACGAACTCGTGCTGACTCTGCGGCCCGCTCCCAGCGCGTTACTCGCAGCGAAGAGCCAGCAAAGCGAGATTGAAACACAGCTGCTGCAATTGGTGGGCAAGCGAGTCGCGATCGACTTGATCGAACCTGCACCGCAGGAAACTGCTATCAGCAACGCCCCCACCGTCGAATCTGTCAGCGCACACCCACTCATCGCACAAGCCGTGGAATTGCTCGGCGGCAAAGTCATCGGCGTGCAGCCACGGCGTAAACCGTGACCTCAGCGCGATACGATTCGCCATGAAAGCCGAAACCCTGCTCGCTGAACTCAATCGCCTTCGCCAAGACGTTTCAAAGGACGAAACCGATATCGAATGGCTCACGCTGCACCATGTGTTCTGCTTTGTGAGTTACAAGATGGGTGATTTTCAGAAGTACGTGCAGGAGCAGAACGCAAAGGGCGCGTTTGCGAAGGTTGATGAAGGAGCCTGAGCACACTGTCTACGCGATTATCTCGGCATGCGCTCGAATTCGCGTCATCCACCGCACGGCGCGCAAGGCCCTTCGGAGTACATCAACAAGAACGAGTCAATATCACACGGATCAAACACGCTCGTGTCGTTGTTGAAGTCGATGTCGTCGCACGTTGCCGTATCCGGCACGCACGGCCCTTCGCTGTAGACACTGAGGAACGCATCAATATCCTGCGGATCAAAGAACGAGCCATCGTTGTTGAAGTCGATGCTGTTGCAGACGACGCCGCGCGGCTTCAGTGACCAGCCGGTGTTTTTGTTGCCCTGCGTGCCGTTGCCGATGATCCACCCCGAGTTGCTGACCTTCATCGCGCTGCGCATTGTGTAACCCGCAGGAATATTCGCGACGATTGCAGGGTTGTTCAGGTTGCGGAGACCGGTCGCCTCGTTGTACACGAACGCAAACTGCGTTGCAAACTCGTTAGTAATCGAACCCACCACGGTCCGGCTGTTGTTGATGCCGGAAGCGGACACCTGCTGCTGATACCCCGCGCCCGGGAACGGCAGCAAATGGATGTTCCCATCGGGCGAATAAATGAATGAGTAGCGATACACCGGGAACGTGCCAGCCCGACCGCAGAGAACGTCTCCGTTGTCGTTGATGTCCGCAGCCCCGACGACTCCCACGCCAAGCGTTGGCGGCACCACATCCGCGAGCAGCGTGTACGCACCTGTGTTGAGGTCAGTGAAGAACCAACCACCCGCAACAAATCCATTGAGCCATCCCAGTGCAACGCCATTGTTGTTAATCCTGCTCAGGCCCTTTGCATTCGGAATCGGGAACGGCATCGAATGCGCGCCGTTGACCTGATCCCACAGGTACGGCACATATGTCACCCCGCCCGAATCAGAGCATGAACAACCGCTGATCGTTCCCACCGCAAGCCCGGCGTCATTGATGTCACCAAAGCGAGGGCTGTAGTAGGTGCCCGGCAGCGCGGAAGGCGACCATGTCTGGTTCGTTTCATAGTTGTGGATGTTGGCCAATCCCGCTGTGAAGCCAGTGTTGCTGATGCCCTTAAGACCAGTCACGGGAATCTCTATCTTGCCAGTTTCAACTGTCCATTTGAACCCCGGATAGCCAATGCGGTTATCCATCGTCGCCTCGCCGACAACAACTCCCGCATCGTTGACATCCCACACAAACGTCTCTCCGGCGAGCGGATTGGCATTGAAGGAGTCAATTTTGTAAAAGTCGTACTCAGGCTCAGCGAGTGCGGTGCTGGCGAATCCAAGGACAAGCCCAGCGGCAACAACAACGCGTCGTGTTGATATTCTCATAACTTCTCACATATCTCGGAACACTATTTCATGCGACGTATCGGGCTTGGGTCAGTCAGGATTGTCAATCCGTCTGGCGCGTACATCGCCCAGAACACAGTGCATTGGCGACACATCAACCCGATGAATTACAAAATACAGCAAGCCGCCCAAAAGAGCGGCTTGCTGAAAAAAGACATGCGTGCCTCAGGATATCTTACACGCCGCAAGGCGTGCAGGGACCTTCTGAGTACACAACGAGGAACGAGTTGATATCGCACGGATCGAAGATGCTCGTGTCATTGTTGAAGTCGATGTCATCGCAGGTTGCCGTCGCCGGGATGCACGGACCTTCCGAGTACACCTGCAGGAACGATTCGATGTCCTGCGGATCGAAGAACGAGCCGTCATTGTTAAAGTCAATGTCGTTGCACACGGGAGTGGTCCCGTTGACAAAGCATGCACCGGTCAGGGCAACGGTGTAGTTGCCACCAGCCGGAGCGCCCGTCCACGCTGCAACCGGACTCGATGCGGCAGGTCCGTCGGGAGCACGCTCTGAACGGAACGGCAGGTTGATCCAGAGCAGTCCACCTGCAGCATCAACCGGATCGCGGTTGTAGCCGGTGACTGCGAGTAAGTACTGGCCATTTTGCGTTACGAAAGCGTTGGTGATCGTCGACTGCAGCGCGGTGCCGCCAACAACGTCATCGTTGACTGCCACGCCCGTGCCATCGGGATTGAAAAGGAACAACTGTGTATCGATCGTCGTGCCGCCAACAGTGCTTGCGGAGAACTGCGTCGCGTCGCAAATATCGATCAGATACATATCCACGTCATTCGTACCGATAGCGCCGCGAATTGCGGTCAACGCGCCTGTCTGTGAGTTGGCAACTGCCGCCGTTTCGGGCAGGTCACCTGCGTCGGTGCCGCAGGGCTCATCGAACGTGCCCGGCAGAGGCTCAGCGGGCGTTCCCGACCCAGACAGTATGTTCAATGTCGCGCTGCCGGTGTTGGCCGAGGTTGAAGTCACCGACCAACCAGCGGCAAAATTGGAGTTGAATCCGCTCACCGATAGGTAGTACGTTCCAGCAGCGAGCGTGCCGTCACGACCGTTGTATGCCGCGCTCGTGCCAAAGACCGGACGAGGTGAGCACGCACCACCAAAGGTCAATTGGCTCATCAAGCCATCACCATCATCGTCGTCGGAGGCAATCAGATCACCGGTTGCAGTAAAGAGACCGATTTCCGTGTCGTTCGATGGCGCGAGCCCCGAGCCGTGCGAATCGATATCGACAAACTTCAAGCCGTCGGTGCCAGCCGTGATCGTAAACGTGTACCACACCACTTCGGCAGCTGCGAGGGGTGGCGTGACTGTCACCGGAGTGCCAGGCGTCAACGTTCCCAGATCGGTCGCCGCAGGCTGCGCCTGAGCGATTGCCGCACCAGCCAGAACACTCAGCAAGAAACAACGAGTCACCATTCTTCATTCTCCTTGGGCGAACACTTCAACCGCTCTTGCGCGACGTACGCCACTTCGCCTCTCACGAACCGCACGCGCGTTTTTTATTTCCCCTCTGGAGTTATGCTGCATGCATCTCTGTACCGCGAGCAAACTCAAACAAATTGTACCCTGAACACGCCTGCTCAGCATTCTGTCTCTACTCATTTACGAAAACAATCGACATTTGGGTAGTACCTAAAGACCTCGCCCGGCGCAAAGAAGAAAGACCGGTCCGAGAAGACCGGTCTTTCGAGCTTCATGAATGCACTTGGGTTACAAGTGCGTCTGTTGCATTAAAGCGGGCACAATTCGCACGGGCCTTCGCTGTACACCAACAGGAAGCTGTTGATATCGCACGGATCGAAGATGCTCGTGTCGTTGTTGAAGTCAATGTCATCACAGATTTGCCCATCCGGGATGCAGGGACCTTCGGAGTACACGCTCAGGAACGCGTCGATGTCCTGAGGATCGAAGAACGAGCCATCGTTGTTGAAGTCGATATCGTTGCACACTGGGCCGCAGGTTTGATCCGTGTCAAACGTTGCATCGACCGTGCCACTACCGAGACCGGTCGTGGTGACGTTGAAGTTTGTGGCGTTGAACGTCACATTGAAGTGACCAATCGCCATGTAGTATTCGCCCGCCGTCAGCGTCGCCGCGCCGTCGCGGCCGTTCGACAGCACTGGAGCCGTATCAAGCGTACCCGTACCGCCCTGCTGGAGGCCTGAGCCTGCGCCGAAAGACAACGCGCTGCCAGCGAGAACGCCGTCATCGTCGTCGTTGGCAAGCATTGTGCCGTCTGCGCGATAGAAGCCAACTTCGGTGTCGTTGGGGTTGGTCCCGCCGCTGATCACGCCGCTTGTGACGACGTCAAACCAGCTCGGAGCCGAGGTATCAACGCACGTCGTGAACTTGAACCAGCGAATATCGCCAGTGCTCAGCGTCGCGCTGCTCACGAGCGTTCCCATGTTGCCAATGCTCACGGTGCCCAGGTCCGTCACGCCGCTGCGCACGCTTACCACGATGCTGCCACCGAAGGTCTCGTTCGCCGCGTCCGTGATGAGATAGGGCAAGGTGTACGTGCCCGGCCCGGTGAAGTTGGTTGCCGGAACGCTCGCGGTGTAGCTGCCATTGTTATCGCCGTCCGTCAGATTCACGGTGCCGATACCAGCAGCGTTGCCGTCAACCGTGACGGTGTACGGAGGAGTTCCACCAGCAACAAGAACTTCAAAGTTTGCAGACGATCCGAATCCTGGCAGAGGATTGCCAGCGAACACAGACAACGGCGTCGTGGGCGTACCGACTGGCGGGTTGGCCCATGCGAAGCAGATCGTGCTCCAACGTCCGTCTTCGTTTGCATCGTTGATCGATTGACCCGACTCAAAGTACCAGTCGCCAGCGATCGTTTCGCAGCGCAGGGAAAGCGATGAGGAAACTGGTCAGATCGCGAGGATTCTGGTCAGGACCGACCGGGAAAGGTGAGCGAACGCATTACCGCTCCAGACGCGCGACGCGCAAGCGATTTTCAGTTTGAAGGTCAGCCGTGTTAGCCTCGATGTATCGGCCAGTGACACGCAGCGCTGTCGCTGTGCCCGGAGCCGTCTGTGTCGACTGAACAATCGTGTTCGTCGTTGCGCTACCGGGCTGCGTCGCGGGCGGGATCGCTGCGCTGACGGCGGCAGTAGAAATCATGTTGCTGAAAGATGCTGTTGCACTTCCGCTTGCGCAACCGGGAGCTGCTGGCCGCACGGTGAGATTCACAACACCGTTGACAGTGACTGCACCCAGTGTCGCGCTGCTTGTCAAGGTGTACGTACCCGGAGCCGTGGAATTGGAAATCGGAATCGAACCCGTCCATGTGTTACCTGTGCCCGGACCGGTGAGTGCCACAGTGCCGCCACCAATCGGTGACGCGTCCACCGACACGCTATCCACCGCTGCGCCGCCTGCACGGCACGGACCCGTCGCGACGATCGAGACGGCTGCGCTTCCGTTGGCATCACCAGATGCGTTCGCTGTTGCGACGATCGGATTATTGGTTGCGGGGTCGATTGCTCCGTTGAATTCAAGTGCCCAGTGCTGGAGGACGCCCGTGTCGCCCCCGAGATCGTCATCAATCACCAGCGTCCAAGTGCCGTTGGGATTGATTCCATTGAAAGCCGTGAGATCAGCAACGCCAGTACCCAACTCAGCGAGCGAGTACGGTGATACCGCAGCCCAGCCTGTCGCCATGGAGCCGCCTTCGGGACGATAATCGCCGCAATAGGGCGCGCCTGTCGTGGGAATCACCACGGCTGCTTCGTTGTCAAATCGCGTATAGGTGAAGTTGTCACCAGTGCTGCCGTTGTCGGTCGAAAGATGCAGGAACTGCACGCCGGTTCCGCCCGGCGGGATCAGGATGTAATCAAGATCGCCGTCAAACGTGTGTGTGATGTTCACAACCACGTTGAGATCTGTCACTGTGCCGGTGAATCCAGACACATCGATTGTCGCGACGACAGTTGGATTGTCCGGGATCGCAAGATTCGGATTGCTGCTGTACACCTGCGCATGAGCCGCACTCGCAAGCCCGCACGCTGCCACCAAGGCCAACGCCATTCTGTTTCTAACGCTCTTCATAGATCGCCATTCCTTGAGAGGGCTTCGCAGAAGCCCAATCCCACACTACCTCACATTTCGCCCGTGACCATCGCGGGCTCTGTGCATTATAAAGCACTGAGTTCATTTTGATACCCCAAAAACAATCAAATCGCCAGCAAACTCACAATCACGCCGCGAGTTTTTCATTGATTCCCTGAAAACACACCTCTGCTGGCTCGCTGTCAGTTCTCGAGAAAAAAGAAAAAAGCCAGCCCTTTCGGACTGGCCTTTTCGAATCAGATTGAATCAACCTGCTTCCGAAACCTGCTCTCGATTAGAGGGGGCAGAGTTCGCACGGGCCTTCAGAGAAGACCTGCAGGAAGCTGGAGATATCGCACGGATCGAAGACGCTCGTGTCGTTGTTGAAGTCGATGCCGTCGCAGGTCGCTGTATCGGGGATGCAGGGACCTTCGGAGTACACCGACAGGAAGGCGTCGATGTCCTGAGGATCGAAGAGCGAGCCATCGTTGTTGAAGTCAATGTCGTTGCACACCGGGCCGCACGGAGTCAGGCTAACGCCCGTCAACGTGAGGGTGTAGTTCGCGATGGTGCCCGCGCCCACCCAGTCACCCAGCGTGCCGGCGGCGCCAGGGCCGTCCGGAGCGCGAGTGCCCGTGAAAGGCGTATCGAGCCACATTTCGAGAGCCGACGTGTCGAACGGATCGTTCGCGAAGTACGCGATGGCGAGGTAGTACTCACCAGCGCCCTGGACCAACACCTGCGTGTTGTCCAACGTGGAGTTGAAGCTAGCGGCGAGGTCATCGTTGAACGAAACACCGGTACCATCGGGCTTGAACAGGTAGAGTGAGGTATCTGAGCCCGTGCCCGTGCCCGGGGGCGTCAGGCCGCCGACCGTCGTCGCGGAGAACGTGGCTGGATCGCAGATGAAGATCTTGTACATGTCAACGTCTGTCGTGTTGTTGAAGCGGCCGTTAAAGGTCGTCGCATCGGGCGCGATGGCTGAAGTTGCAACCGTTTCGCCAGCCTCATCGAGCTGGTCGATGGTCTGAGCAAAGGTGCCGTTGGCAGTACGGGCTTCCAGATCCGTGGCGGTCACTGTGAAGTTGTACGCGCCGAGCGTCGCCCCGGTCGAGCTGATCGATGCCGTGTAGATGCCATCGATGGCAGCGTCGGGCGCGACGCCGTCATCGAGCATGGTGATGGTGCCAAGGCCGGCAGCGGTGGCGTTGATGCTCACCGTGATGCCTGTGCTGGGCGGAATGCTCGCGGGTGTGACCTGAGCGGTCACGATCGTGCTGCTCGGAGCGCCGTTGGTGAAGATCGTGCTGTTGGTGGTGTTGATGTTGCTCACGCTGAGGGGCGTGCCGGGGATGAAGTTGACCTGCATGAGGCCATCGGTGATCGTCGTCGCGCCCCACTGGCGGTAGCTGACCCAGTAGGTCGTGCCGCCGGTCACGTTCAGGCTGATCTTGCTGGCGAGGCCACAGGTACCGCTTTCGTCGTCTTCGCAGACAACGAACGAAGAACCGCAGGAAGTGGCAATGCCCAGCAGGGTGTCGCGGGTGGTTGCGCCGCCCGTGTCAGCAATGCAGGTGCTCAGCGCGAGAATGCCGTCGCTGGGAGCCGTGAATGTGTACCACGCGTCCGGACCAGACGGGGTCACAGTGAAGCAGCCCGTCCAGTTGCCGTCAACCGTGTAGCCCGTCATGTCGATCGGACCAACGTTGTACGGGAACGGCCCAGCGTTGTTGAGGGGGGTTCCGTTCGCGCAGTTGTCGTTCGCGGGAGTCACGCCGAACGTGCCCGTACCGCTCGCAGTGCGAGCGCTCGCGTCGGTTGCCGTCGCGGTGAGCGTCTTGCTGCCGATGGTGCTGCCGACGCCAACTGTGACGTTCGCCGTCCAGAGGTTGTCGCCTGCAGTCACGTCGGGAGCAATGCCGTTGTCAAGCAGGGTGACGGTGCCAGCGTTGATCTGGCTCGCGTCAAGGCTCACTCCCGTGATGGCAACCAAGTCAGGAGCGGGGGTCACAGTCGCCACAACGGTGGTCGTGGAACCGATGGGGCCGCTCGCGGGCGTCGCAATGACGCTGTTCACGATCGGGTTGGCCGGAGCCGTGACCGTGAATTGATAGAAGGGCACGTCGAACGCGTTGGTGTTCGCGACAAACGTGGTGGTGGTCGCAGTCACCGTGCCCGAGCTGCTGGTGAACGTCGGGATGACGGTGCCAGCAGTGTTCGAGCCGCTGAGGAACGCGCCGGGGAAGTCCAGCACGGTGCCACCAAACGTCTCCGGCGCTGCGCTCGCGAGGTTGTTCATGCCGCTAAATCGCGCGAACGCGAGGTAGTACGTGCCCGGGACCATGCTGCGGGTCACACCGGTTGCTTCAGGTTCATCGCTGCCGAAGCCCGCGATCGGGTTGAAGCTGCTGTCGTAGACCCAGAAGTCGATGTCGTTCGAGCCGGTGTCGCGGATCTGCACGTTGCCGGCGGTGATCGTTCCGACAACCGGAATCGTGGCCACGGGAGCAACTTCATAGTTCACAACATATGGAGCCGTCGTGGTTGAGCCGCCGGTGACGCGATAGTACATTTCGGACGCTGGACCGAAGGTGTACCACTGGTTGAAGCGAGCGGGCGTGGTCGCCGTGCTTGCGGTTTGCGCGATGTTGTCGCTGCCGGGGGTGATCGTGCCGACTGTGGGCTGCGCGAGGCCGCGGATCGTGCCGCCGTGACCAACGGTGCCGCCGGTCGTGATGATCAGGCGGTTGCGATAGATGCCTGGAGTCATCACGGCAGTGCGCACGCGGAAGGTGTCGGCCGAAGCCAGACCCGGCGTCGTCGTGCTCGCACCCGTCGTCGTACCCGTCAGAGCCGGGCCGTTGACAGCGGGCAGGTTGATCACGCCGACCGTGTCAGCATTCGCCTTGGTTTCGTTCGGCTCGGTCTCAGTAACCTGAGCGAGCACCGGCATCGCCAGGCCGCACGAAGCGACCAGCGCAAGCCCAAACACATTCTTCATGTTTTTCATATATAAACCTCTTCCTCTACACAATGTAGACGACACCACGTCATCCACTCCAATTCTCACGAACTACCCGCCCACGACCACCGCAGTCAGGCGACAAATGATAACCGTCTTTGCTCCGTTTAGGAACCCCAACACTCTGCATCCCGATAGATTGTTTGGCCAGAAATCTTGAAAAATACCCCGCAATCTTCCAAGAACATCATGGTTATGGGGGCCATGATGTTCTGAATCCCCATCGTGGAAATCGCTCGTTGGAGCTGACGTCACCTATTTCCTTGCGGTCAAGTGCGTTAGAGAATCGAACACAATTCCCAACACCGCTCGCCTTTTTCAAAACGTCCAGTCAGTATTCCGTTTGCAGCCTTTTCGATCTGTTGAACGATCTTGTCCATTCTGATGTCCGGAATTCGCAACACACCCTTGCTGGCATCCACCAAGTTCCAGTACTCGGCAGAACCCGACACGGCAACGTGTTTGAGACCAGCAAACTCCTCGCCCTGCATCTGCGCAATCGCCATCGCATAAATGCCAAGTTGCAAGTCGTCGGGTTTCGGCTCCGTGTGCGACTTCCACGCCTCGCCGGTCTTGTAATCGACGACGCGGAACGATCCGTCCGCCATTTGATCGATGCGATCGATCTTCACGTCCATCTCATGCTGCGATCCGCCGATCGGAATCGTGAATTTTGCGCCGTACTCAACCTCAAGCACATGCACGTTCTCATCGTGCATCTTCTCGTAGTACGAATTCAACTGCGCACGCATCTGCGCCAACTGCTCATCAAGATTCTCAGTCGCTGGTCCAGCGTGCGACAACAGACATTCCTTACCAAGAGACAGCAATCGCTCCATCCCCGGCTTGAACGTGCCTTCGGAATCCGCTCGCGTCCATTCGTTGTAGAACCGTTCAAGCGCGGCGTGAATCGCAGTACCAACGACAATCTCCCGCCGATCTTCGCTCGGCATGCCAAACACATGCTTCGCATACCAACACCGAGGACATCGCAGGTAATCACTGATGCTCGTATAGCTCAATCGCAGCGGCGGCTTCACGGGCTTGAACAGACTTCCTCTTTCCGAACCAACTTCAGCACTCGCCACTCCCTTGCGAATCCGCTCACACGTGGCACGCACACTTTCATCTTCAGATTCATTGCTTTGATCCGCCAACAACCACTCGGGCACATCCTTTCCACTCGCCGCGGCTGAAATCGCTGCCGATCTCCGCGCCGCAGCAATCAATTCGCGAGTCACACGCTGCCATTCTTCCTTTGAAGGTTGCTTGCCAAGATCGCCCGCTCGCTCCAATGCGCCCGCCGCAAGCAGTCGAGCCGAACGCTGCTGCGCGGCAACAACTTCCTCAACACTCTGCCGGTGCGCAAATTCTCGCGAGACGTCCTCGACGCTGGCCTCTCCCCCACCACTCGCACCACTCGACACAACGCCCATCTTGGAAGCCTGCGCAAGCACATCCGCACCCTTCACTCGGGAAATCGACAACACATCAGGCTTGGGCGGATCAAACACAAGTTCGTCAAAGAAGTGCATCGCCGACGAACTCTTTTTTCCAGAGTGCCTCGCGAGCAGCACAAGCCGACGCTTCGCACGCGTGCACGCAACATAAAACAGCCGACGCTCTTCATCCATCATCGCCTGCTGCTCGTCAATCGCCGCGACTTCCTCAACGAGCCCACGTGGCGGTTGCCATCGATCCGAATCCGCACGCGACTTCGGAAATCCGTGCGGCGGATTCACTCTCGTCACAAACACCGTGTCGAATTCGAGCCCTTTCGCAGCGTGCGCAGTCAATATCTGCACTCGCCCTGCAGTATTGCTTCCATCGCCCGAACTCTCCTTCTCATCACTGTCGTCTTCCGTCTCAATCGAAACCCCGCGCTGCACGCTCTCCAACTTCGGGTCCGCGTTGCGCAGTTCTTTCAAGTATCGAAGCAACGCACCAAGATCCCCCGGCTCATCAAAAAACTCCCGCTTGTCCTTCGCTAGTTTCAGCAGCGTCACCAGTGCCCGAACCCGTTTGGCACGATCCAGTCCACTCAGCAACTCTGCATGTGCGATGTCCACCTGCTGCAAAATAGTGCTGATCGCCTCGCCCGCTGGCAAAGTTCCACAACTTGCAACAAGCTTCTCACGAAGCGACAGCGCACGCTGCAAAGCTGCAATATCCGAAGACCCTCTTTGACCCTCGTCACCACTCTTCTGATCCGATTCCGCAACTTTCGCAGCAAGAAACGCCGGATACGTCCCCGGACTCGCATGCCTTTCCGCATCGATCCCGTGCTTGCTGACGAGTTCTCGATACTTCTTCTCCCACTCAATCGCTCGGACAACATCAACACCGATCGGCGGCCGAGTCAACACACGTCTCGCATGCACTGTCGCGTTCGGATCGAAAATCCATTCTGCCCACGCCAGGCAATCCTCAACCCCCGCCTCATCAAAATCCGTTCTCTCTTTGCTTCGATCCCATGGAATGCCCTCCAGCGACAACGCAGCGCCCACTCGCTCCGCATCTGTGTGCGTCCGCACAAGCACGGCGCACTCGCTCCAGCGAAACTTCGCTTCGCCAACCCGCGCCTTCTCGATCTGCAGCATCGCCGCGATCACTTCTCCATCCACCGCCTCACGATCAAGACTCACCATCTCCAACTCGCGCGGCTGACCGACTCCCTTGCCGCCACTCGCCGCGACGATTTGCTTCCCGGCTCGAAAACGCGACGCTGCCCGCGTGATGATGCTGTTCGCGGCTCCCACCACCATCGCAGAACTGCGATAGTTTTCTACCAACTCAATCACCTCGGGCTTGGTCCAAATCTTCTCAAAGCGCGCAAACGCCTGCTCATCCGCGCCGCGAAATCCATAAATCGCTTGATCATCATCGCCCACAACGCAAATCGCTGGCCCCTTGCTGCCAGTTGTCCCAGCACTCGGCCCACACACCAGCCGCAGCAATTCAATCTGCCCGGTGTTGTTATCCTGAAACTCGTCTACGAGCACTTCAGAAAACTCACTCCGCACGAGCGCCGCTGCCTGCTGATCTTTCGTAAGCAGCATGATGGGCAACAGAATCAAGTCTGCGAAGGACAACCATCCTCGCTGCCACTCCTCCTTCTTCGCGTGCGAATACGCTGTTGCAGTATCCGCAAACTCCTTCGCCCTGAGCAGCAACACTTCCTTCGGCTCATCCTTATCTTCGCGAAAGACCTCGCCATCAGCATGCTTCTTCGCAAAGTCCAAAGCCTTCTGAGGCGACACCCCACGCTCAGCCATCACATCCATCGCACCTTCGACTTGTTCCGCCAACGCATCCGCACCTTCAGCAGCCGACGCTGCAAATAGTCCGTGTTTTGCAATGATCGCCTTCGTCATCCGTCGCCGCTGCGCCGGATCAATCATCACAAGCCTCGCCGGCAAACCCAAGCGATCCGCAAAACGTCTGACAAGCGCCGCTCCAAACGAGTGCAACGTCTGAGCCTTCACACGCCGAGCCTGATCTGGCGTGAGTAATCCAGCGTGTTCACCATTTCCCGCAAGTCGCTCTCGCAACTCCCTCGCGGCACGCACGCTGAACGTACACGCAAGTACTCGCTCAGGAGAAATCTTCCGCTCTTTTATCAGATGCGCCACGCGATGCACCAACACACGCGTCTTACCAGTTCCCGGCCCCGCCAACACAATAATCGCCCGGCTCGTGGATTCCACCGCCCGCCGCTGCGCATCCGTGAGTTGCTCAACGCTCATTCAATCCCCTCGCTTCCACAAAGCCCCTCCCCCTGGGAGGAGTTGGGTCGGGCGACCATAAACCGCGCCAACATTCTCGATCTGCTCAGCAGCGGTGTCTCTTCGTCTCTCTTGAACTTCGTCACTTCGTAACTCTGTTACTTCGTCACTTCTTCTTCATATACAAATGCACCGCCATCCCCCGATACTCATGAGTCTCAGGCCCAACCGCCCCCACCACCGCCATATTCACATCCACAAGCGTCGGCTTTGCTTGCTGCACTTCACCCTCCGCAACTTCTTCGCTCGTTTCAGGCTCGACTTCCAGCAAGTGCATCTCGTCAGGCTCAAACCACTCCGCCTCTTCCTCGCGCGGCACGCGAGATGACCCGCTGCCGCCCCGACTCGCCGCACCCGTGCGCTTCGCATCTGGCACATCCAATCGGCCTTCAAATTCTCGCCGACGTTTCCGCCAATCGTCCGTGCTCCCTTTTCGCTTGGACTTCTTGCCTGCAAACTTGCTTCGAGACTTCTCCGCAGGCACTGGCACCGTGCCTTCAGGCCACACTTCATGCTGCAATGGCCAAGGCGTCCGCAAAATCACGTACCCCGATTCATCCAGCAGTTTCACCAGCCCCGCCATCTGTGCCATGACTCGCTTGAACCCGACGGCATCTTGCACCAACGGATAAGGCGGATCCAAAAACGCAAGATGCAAAGGCCGCGGCGCACGCGCGAGCGCACCGGCGCCTAGTGCGTCACCAATCATCAGGTCGCAACGACTCTGCACGCCCAAGTTGTCAATGTTCGTTCGCAGAATCTGACCGATCTTGCGATCCTGCTCCACAAAGGTACATCTCGCCGCGCCTCGACTGATCGCCTCAAGCCCAATCGCCCCGGTCCCCGCAAACCCATCAAACACATTCGCACCTTCGCAATGCCCCCGCAAAATCGAGAACAGCGACTCCTTCACAAAGTCCGGAATGGGCCTCGTAACCCGATCATCCGGCGGCGTCTCCAAAACCCGCCTGCGAAATTCACCACTAATGATGCGCATGACTGAGCGTACGCGCGAAGTCCGCGCAATTCACACAAACACTCTGTGCCAGTGCCCAATGCCCAGCCCCCAGTGCCTTCTTACCCCATCGCCATCGTCATCAAGAACTCAGCATTGGTCTTCACCTTCTTGAGCTTGCCCTTCATCAGTTCCATCGCCTCGACGACGTTCATGTCACTCAAAACCTTCCGCAGGCGGTACACCAACTCAAGTTCCTTGGTGTCCATGAGCAACTCTTCGCGGCGTGTGCCCGACGCAGGGATGTCGATGCATGGATAGATGCGCTTCTCCATGAGTTTGCGGTCAAGGTGCAACTCGCTGTTGCCCGTGCCTTTGAACTCTTCGAAAATAACTTCATCCATCTTGCTGCCCGTGTCAACCAGCGCGGTGCCGATGATCGTGAGGCTGCCGCCTCCTTCAATTGCACGAGCCGCACCGAAGAACTTCTTGGGCCGCTGCAACGCGTTCGCATCCAAACCGCCCGTCATGATGCGGCCTGAATTGCTGGTTTCGCTGTTGTACGCGCGAGCCAGACGCGTAATCGAGTCGAGGAAAATGACAACATCTTCGCCAAACTCCACCATGCGCTTCGCTTTTTCAATCACCATGTCCGCCACTTGCACGTGCCGGCTTGAGTTCTCGTCAAACGTGCTTGCAACCACTTCAACGCCCTGCGCGACGTGACGACGGAAGTCGGTCACTTCTTCGGGCCGCTCGTCAACGAGTAGCACGATGATCTTCGTCTTCGGATAGTTCTTCGTGATCGCCTTCGTCATCTTCTGCAACAGCACCGTCTTACCAGTGCGAGGCGGAGCGACGATGAGCGCACGCTGACCCTTGCCGAGCGGAGCTACAAGATCAACAACGCGGCATTCGATTTCATCCGGCGCGGTTTCCAGCACGTAACGCTCTTCCGGATGCAAAGGCGTCAAGTCTTCGAAGTTGACCAACTTGCTGATGTCCTTCGGATCACGCCCATTGACCTGATCGACCTTCAGCAACGCGAAGTTGCGAGCATTGTCCTTGGGCGGACGTATCCAACCCTTGACCACCATGCCGCGCCGCAATCCATGCTTGCGCACCAGTGTCGCGCTCACGTAAATGTCATCAGGCCCGTGCAAGTAGCTCTGCTCCGCCGAACGGAGGAAGCCAAATCCATCAGGCATGATTTCCAGCGTGCCTTCGCCAATGAGCAATCCCTGCCGCGCCGCACGTGCCTTCAAGACCTTGAAAATCAAGTCCTGCTTGGGCGTTGCTTGATAATCCGTGAACCCTTCCTTGCTCGCCAACTTGTGCAGGTCAGCCAAAGGCATCAACTGCAACTGGTTCATGCTCAGCGAATCAGAAGGATGCGTCTGCGAACTCGCAATCGCCGCCTCGAGTTCCTTCGCTTCTCTTTCAAGTTCTTCATCGCTCGGCAGGTTCGGATCAAAGTACCGCTGTCCCCCGCCGCCGCCACCAAAGCCGCCGCCCGGATAATTGCCATAGCCGCCGCCACGCCGACGCTTCTTCTTCCCGCGCCGGAACTGATCCATCATCCCACCATTCCCGCCGTTGGGCCGGAACCCTTGCTGGAATCGATCGCCCCGATCACCCCGGTCCCCGCGATCTCCTCGATCACCCTGAAACTGCCCACCCGGTCCACCTTGCGCACCACCCTGCGGCCCGCCCTGATTGAACGACCGGTCGGGGCGTGCCTCGCCACCCTCAACGCGTTCACCACGATCACCTCTATCGCCTCGATCTCCACCTCGATCACCCCGATCCCCACGATCTCCACGCTGTTCAAATCGACGATCCGAATAGGGCCGACCACCTTCGCGCGAATCACGCCCCACATCGCGGCTCGCATCCCGATTCATGTCCCGATTACCACCCTGCTCACGCCCACCCTCATCACGCGTGCGCGACGCATCACGCTGAGGCGGCTCACCCCACTCATCACGATCAGGCCCACGATCCGAACGCTCAGTGCGTTCAGAACGCTCCGGCCGATCCCCACGATCTCCCCGCTCCCCACGATCATCACGCCGCGGAGCACCCGGCGCCATGGGCGATCCACCTGCGTAAGGCCGATCAAAGTCCACAGTCCTCGCTTCATCACGCGATGCACTGCGACCTTCAGCCTTTGGCTCGCTGCGCGATTCCGCACGCGACTCGCTGCGTTCAGACGCCGTCGCCTTCTCAGCCCGGCTTTCGCGTGTGGATCGTTCTTCCTTGGGTGCCGCAACTTCCACAACTTCCCGCTTCGCGCGTGTCTTGGGTTTGCTCTCGGATTCTGACTTGGACTTGGATGGTGTACGGGCCATGAAGACTTTCCTTTAGACACGCGTCCTGCACAGGAACTCAGAACGCCATGCGACGAATGCAGTCGCAAAAACTCACTCTCTCTCAACTTCGCTCAAAACACGAAACACAATCTGGCATGATGTCTGGATGGATTGGGGAGGGGGGATAAATGAATGATTGATCCGGGAGCCCGATCAGCCCGCAAACAGGCCGCGTCTCTCACACTTGATGCAGGCCGCCTTCAGCGACCACTCGAAAAACCGTTCGCAATCGCTCTCAAAGAAACGAAACACGCGATCCCACATTCAACTTCGCAAACGCCAGAATCCCCGACCCGACCCCCGACCCTCGCAACAAGGCGAAAGACACCCGCTGCGAAAAACGACCATGCAAAGTTTTTAGGGTTGACGGCGGGCCAATACCAAGCCAGCGAATCCAAAGTGGTTCAGAGCCATCCAGGCCAAGCCAACCTGCCGTCAAGAACAGTATACCCGCTCTTTCGGCTCGTGTCACCCGAAAGTTCAATCAAAAACCAATCCAAAAAGCCTCTCTCCCTCTTTGAAAAATGCCATACACATCAAGACGCGTTTCTTCAGGCTGAAGGCCTGCAAGCCAGTAGCCGGGGGTGGAGGAGGCTTTGCGACGACACCCCCGGAAGCTCATGTCGTTGCAATTTGCAGTCTGAAAGACTGCACGTAAAGACTTCGAAGTTGATAGTTCGTACGTGCAGTCCTTCGGACTGCCGCGCCTTCGTGCATTCAATCCGGGGGTGGCGCTCGCAATGCCTCGCTTCATCCCCGGCTACCAAAGTCCACGCCTTCGGCGTGAAAAACGTGACTGCCAGTCTTCTCTGAATGGCATTCCTCAGTCTGGGAAAAATTGGTTGGGCGAACGCCAAAACTCGTCAATCCACCGACGCAACTTTTCCGGCTTCACAACAACTCCTCGAACCTCCAACGCACTTGTCTGGCTTCATCGTTCCATCGCTTTTCTTTCTGCTACTCTTCCACCCCATGAAATTCGTGGTCATCATCCCCGACGGAGCGGCGGATCTCCCGCTCGATCAACTTGCAGGCAAGACGCCTATGGAAGTTGCGGAGCAGCCCAACACCAAAGCGCTCGCCGCGATGGGCCGAGTTGGCTGCGCATGGACTACTCCCGAAGGGTTCGAGGCGGGCAGCGACGTCTGTTCGATGAGCCTGCTTGGCTACGACCCCGCAAAGTACCACACAGGCCGCGCTCCGCTCGAAGCCGCTGCTTTGGGCATCAAGCTGTCCAACACCGACTGGATCTTCCGCCTCAACTTCGTGACCACGGGCCTTGAAGGCATCGAAACCGATCCGAAAAAAGTCGGCTGCATGCTCGATCACTCCGCCGGCGCAATCACCGACGCCGAAGCACGCACGCTCCTCGCCGACCTAGTCGCACACTGGAAATCCAAAGTCCCCGAACTCGTCAAAGGTGTCTCGCTCTATCCGGGCGTCAGTTACCGCAACATCTTCGTCGACTCATCAGGCGAGAACTACAACTCACTCGTCACTACGCCGCCGCACGCGATTCCCAACGAACCTTGGCTTCCCAAACTCCCCACGGGCGAAAAAGGCAGTGAGCCTGGCGCTGAAAAACTTCGCCGCCTTATGGAACTCTCCGCCGAGTTCCTCCCGAATCACCCAGTCAACAAAGCCCGACGCGCCGCAGGTAAACGCATGGCCAACATGGCCTGGCTCTGGGGTCAAGGCACGAAGCCAACTGTCCCGTCCTTTCAAGATCGCTTCGGCCTTCGCGGCTGCATGATCACCAGCGTCGATCTCCTTCGAGGCATCGCCGCATACATCGGCTGGGACCGCATTGAAGTTCCGGGCCTCACCAGTTACCACGACACCGACTACCACGCACAAGGCTTAGCCACCATCGACGCGCTCAGTCACTACGACGTCGTCTGCTGCCACGTCGAAGCACCCGACGAAGCCAGCCACCAAGGTGATTGGAAAACCAAAGTCGCATCGCTCGAAGCCATCGACAAGGAAATCGTGGGACCAGTTGCAGCCGCGCTCCAATCCCGCTTTGGCGATCCCGGAAAGGACCCAACGAAAAAAGGCTGGCGCATCCTGATCATGCCCGACCACTTCACGCTCTGCTCAACGCGCAAACACGACGCAACCCCCGTCCCGTTCCTGCTCGCCGGTGCCTGGATCCGCTCCGCAGTCAAACGCCCCTTCACCGAAGCCGCGGCTCACGAAAGCGACCTCAAAATTGAGGACGGCCACGACCTGATGGAGTACTTCCTCAAAGGAAATCGAGCGGACGTGCGAGGGCGTTAGCCGTAGCACGGCCTTCTAGACCGTGCGTACATCAGAGGCGGCAATCAACACCCCCACCGAGAACATTCACCACAGAGAACGCAGAGAGCACAGAGAAGGCATTGCGAATCAAACAGTTTTTCCTCTGCGTTCTCTGTGCTCTCTGTGTTAAAATCCGCATTCAACTTAGCGTTGAGAACCCGGATTACTTCTGCAACGATCCGCCGGCTCCCGCGTATACCTTCGCCGTCCTCATTTTCGCTCTATCGCTTTTCACTTTTCGCTTTCCCCCGTGACTTTCCTCCTCGAAACAATCCGCCTTGGCCTCACCAGCCTCCGCCTCCACATGCTCCGCTCGGTCTTGACCGCGCTGGGCATCATCTTGGGCGTCGCCAGCGTCATCGTCATGAGCAGCCTTGGCGAAGGCGCCAAGCGCGCCGCGATGGAGCAAATCGAAAAGCTTGGCGCCCGCAACATCATCGTGCGCAGCCAGAAGCCGCCCGAAGCCGCAACGCAGCAGCAAGGCAACCAGCGCTCCATGGTCAGTAAGTTTGGCCTCACTCGCCAAGACTACGACAACATCCAAGCAAACTTCCCCAACATGGAGCGCATCGTCCCGCTGAAGGCAGTTGGCGGCCAAATTCTCCGCGAAGAAAAACGCATCACCAGCCAAGCCTGGGGCACGACGCCGCAACTCGCCGAAGTCATCAACCTCTCCATCGAACGAGGTCGCTACCTCTCGCAGGCAGACATGGACGGCCGCGAAATGGTCTGCGTCATCGGTCACGAAGTCGCAACGCAACTCTTCCCGCTCACCGATCCCATCGGCGACACTCTCCGCATCGACGCCAAGGTCTTCACCGTCGTCGGCGTTCTCCGCGAAGTCGGCATCGCCGGCGGCAGCGGCACCAACGTCGTCGCCCGCGACCTCAACCTCGACATCCACATTCCCCTTTCAACCGCACGAGAAACCTTCGGCGACGCAGTCTTCCGCCGCACCTCAGGCTCCTTCCAAGCCGAAGAAGTCCAGATCAACGAAGTCATCCTCACCAGCGCCTCGCGCGACACCGTCCTCTCCGATGCCGACCGTATCAAGCGAGTCCTCGAAGTCCGCCGCACCGGCCTCAACGACGTCGTCATGCGAGTCCCCTACGAACTCCTCGAAAATGCCCGCAAGCAAGCCTTGACGTACCAACTTGTCTTCGGCTCCATCGCCGGCATCGCGCTGCTGGTTGGCGGCATCGGCATCATGAACATCATGCTCGCCAGCGTCACTGAACGCACCCGCGAAATCGGCATCCGCCGTGCCTTGGGTGCAACCAAGAAACACATCCTGTCGCAATTCCTCGTCGAAACGGGCGTGCTCAGCACCGCTGGCGGCTTGATCGGTGTCGGCATTGGCGTGGGCCTCTCGCTCCTCGTCGGCTGGCTTGTCCAGAAACTCCCCAACATGCCTCTACTGGGCGGCATGGTCCAACAAGGCACGTCATTACCCACCCACGTCACTCTCTGGTCCATCCTCCTGAGTTTCGGCGTTGCCGTCATGACGGGCCTGGTCTTCGGCATCTACCCCGCCCGCAAAGCCGCGAAGCAAGACCCGATCGTCGCGCTCCGTCACGACTAACTTTGCCGAGACACGCGGTCAATACAAACTCCACCGCCCCGAAATCAACAACCGATATCCTGTTCCATGAACACCCGCCTACTCGTCGCGGCTTGCGGCCTCATGCTGTCCATTCCAACCCTCGCGCAGCACGCTGAACCCAACCTCCCCGAAGAAACCACCTCGATCGTCAGCGTGTCGCAAATCACTGACCTCGACGAAAACGCAGCGGGCTACGAGCAAGTCCGCGACCTCGTCGAACGCTACGGCATTCTCGACGTCCGCGAGAAAAACGTCTTCGCCCCCGACGAACCCATCACGCTTGCGATCTTCACGATCTGGATGCACAAGGCCCTGAATCACCTCAACGAATTGGGCTCTGCGCTGCACGAAGAACTTGGCGACTCCGCATATGAGTTATACATCGACCCCATGATGGGCCACACCTCGTACGCCGAAAGCGTCATGCGGAAACTGCTGGATGGCGTGAAAGCCCCCGCTTCAAAGTGGTATGCTCCCGACGTTGTCACGTTCTGCGACCGCTATGTCGACAAAGGCACCGACGATGATGACGCAAGCGAGTACATGCCCGATGATGAGGCGGACGAGTCTGATGATTCCACTCCAGCCAACAACGACACAAAGTCCGAAGCCAAAGCAGTAGACATCACCGACTCAGTCTCCTACGAAACGCTGCAAAACGCAATCGCTCAGCACTTTCACTATCTCCCGACGTTCGAAGGCGTCGCGCTAATGCAGTCCGCCACGCGACGTGCTGCAGCGATTGCTCTTGCGAATGCGATGAACACTCGCATTGAATCGCTGGAAGCCAAAGCCGCGGAAGTTCGCATGATGCCTTCCAAGCAACTCGCCGAGGACATGAAAAAAGAACACGCAATCGATCTCGCGGAGTCAAAGGACAAGCCATTCGACGGCACGATTCCGCTCACCCGTCGTCTCGCCGCGAAGTGGCTCACTCAGGCGTACGACAAGTCCACGTCGTATGTCACCGACGCCATCCGCGACGCATCCGACTCCGAAGTCAAAGAACGCCTCGCACAGTTGAAACTCAACAACGCCAGTTCCATCGATCTCCCCGAGACTTTCACCGGCATCGGCGAAGTCTCAGACGTTTCAGACGCCGAAGATCGCGACCTGCTCAACAACCTCATGAACAAAGGCGTCTATCTCATCGACAAGAGCGACGAGGGCGGCTATCTCTTCAACGCAAACAAAGAAATGAGCCCCAAGCAGCTTGAACGCATGCTGCTCGCTATGTACAAAGTCGAAGGCAGCCTCGATCTCGACAAGGAAAGCAACTACACCGCCTTCGACCTAGGCCTGCGATTCAAGCAACTCCTGGACTTCCACAAGAACGCCGTCAAGGAATTCGCAGTCAACGCCGAATCCAAGTAATCGCAATTGGATCACGCAAACAAAAACGCACGCGACTTCGCGTGCGTTTTTCTTGTTAGATGCAATCTGTGTTACACGCCGCACAACGTGCATGGCCCTTCGCTGAACTGCAGCAGGAACGAATCGATATCGCACGGATCAAACAGCGATCCGTCGTTGTTGAAGTCGATGTCGTTGCACGTCGCCGTGCCCGGGATGCACGGACCTTCGCCGTACACGCTCAGGAACGCGTCGATATCAATCGGGTCAAACACGCTCGTGTCGTTATTGAAGTCAATCGAATCACACGTTGGCCCCACAGGCCCGACGTTGAACGTCACAGTGGACCACGAGCAATTGCCCGTGTCCTCGCACGCAATCATCAACACCGTATTCACGCCGTTCACCGCACCCAGCAGCGTTCGGCTCCAATCAAAGCGATCATCCTGCGATCCAAGGTTGCCCGTCACAGCCGCAGCAGTCGGATCGTTCAGTTGCGTTGGCGTGGGATTCAAAATGAAGTGCACGCGAGATGCTGTTCGATCTTGCGCCTTCGCAAACGCGATAATTTGCGTGGTTCCGCTGGGCTGATTCGCAACAGGAATCAACTGTGCAGGAGGCGGCACGCGATCCACATACACTGCCTGCCTGAATTCACGGAACAGCGGTGCTTCCCAGCTCAGCCGCTTGCGGAAAGCCGCGACTGAGACGTAGTTGTACCCCTCGGGCATGTTCGCCGCGTTGATCACCTGCTCGTACAACCCTGTCGGGTTGCTCGTGCTCGCGAGCGGCACATGGGTCGTCGTAAACTCCTCATACCCCGGCACAACACCGTTGGTCGAACTCACATCCGGCACGCCATTGCCGTTCCAATCCTGAAAGCTCTTGTTGATGCAGAACACCGCGTTGTCATCTTCATTGGTGTCGTTCGTAAATCCCGGATCGCCGCTCGTCGTCGTCAAACGCAACGTGAAGTTGTTCGTCGTGATGACCGGCAGCGCATTGGAGCGACGACGCCACGATGGCTGCGTGACATCATCCACACCAAGCGAACTCGTCGCGCCGACGATATCCAGCGTGCCCGCTGGCAACGCCGGCGCATAAATCACAAACCCGCGATTGTGCTCAACGTTTGTGCCCGGCGCAACGTTCCTCGGCACGCGAATCGTGACAAACCCGTTCGCACCAACCGTGACAACATCAAAGATGTCGTTGTTTGGATCAACCGTCGCATCCGTCGCGTTGCCCGAATACTCAATCAAGCGCGTCCCCTGCGGGAAGCTCGTCGCGATCGTGCGCTGGTCGAATCCTGCTGAGTAACTGTCGTTGGTCGCGACCAGCACGTTACCGGAATATCCGTTCGCCCCGCCGTTGGTGCGGCGTTCAAACATGAACACGTCATCAATGCTTGTGTTCCCCGCGTCAGTTCGGGGCGTGAATTCACCACGCGCAGTCATGTTCGCCAATCCGATCAAGTTCTTGATCACCGGATTCGGTGCAGAAATCGGCAACTGTGGCGAAGGCCTCGACTGCAAGATATTTGGTTCCGCACCAAACACCGGCAACAAACCGTGCCGAGGCCAGAAGCCACCCGTGCGATTCACGCCGCGAGCGTTATGATAAAACTTCTTCTGACCAGGCCGCATCGCGAGATACGCATGCGCAAACCAGCCTTGCTGACGAGCCGTCGGCGCAGTTGGTGCACTATTGCCATTGCCTTGACTCCCATTGTCGTGGCTGAAAATGTGATTGACGCCAATCGTGCCGTTGTTGAACCCATCGTCAGTGCTGTCAAGGTGCGCACTAAAGATGCCGTTCCAACTTCCCAGCCCCCCACCACCAACGACATTGCGAATAAAGCCCGCACCGTTCAAGTCCAGCGCATCGCGATTGCCAAACGCGTCGCCCGCAGTATTCCGGCCCGTCGTGCGCCCGTTGGGCATGCGCACGAACCGATCAAACGTGAAGTCGTTGCCCTCAACACATTCGCCGAACGAATAAGGTGTGACAAACGACCCATCCGGAGCCTGCCGACGTTGATATACGACCGAGTCATAGAACGTGTCGTAGAACCAGCTCGGCATGTGCTTGATCGCGTCGATGCGGAAGCCGTCAACCTTGTGGACATCAAGCATCCACTGCGTCCAGCGCAGCAAGTATCCGGTGCCATTCTCCAGCACAGGATCGCCCGCCTGCGGATTCGACGTGTTAAACCGCCCCAGCGTCAAAGTCGAAGCAGGCTCGTTGCGTGCCGGCACGTCGCAAGGCGGCGCGAAAATGCCTGTTCCCAATCCGCCAACCCACGCCGACCCGTTCGTCTGCCGAGTTCCCGGGTTGTTCACAATCGTCGTCCCAAGCGCGGCGTCTGGATAGAACCGCCGATTGTTCAGATCAACCCGATTGAAATACTGCCCGCCCGGCAAGTTGGACGGATCACCCTCCGTCACCGGCTGACGAATGTATTGAAAGTTCGTCGCGTGATTGATGTCGCACAACGCTACAAGATCACCCGGAATCAAACAATACCGCGCCCCGCCAGGATTCTCCGACTGGTAGTACCCAGCCGCGATGCCATTATGAAAGTCACCCCAGTTGTCGGTCGGCTGCTTGCCACCCGCACCAGACAACGGGCCCATCCAAAAACCCGGATAGCCACCATCCTGCTGGAACTGCAGACTCGTCTGCCGACCCGCATTGTGGTTCAGCACCATATCCACATACACCTTCGCGCCCGCGAGGTGAAACTCTTCCACTAATCGCGCGAACGAGGTCTCTGTGCCATACGCCGTCTGCCGACCCGGCGCGCCAAGGTCAAAGCGATCAAACGTGTCATACCCCGCGCTAAATGAGTTCTGATTGGCATCGCGCGGATTCACGTACCCGCGTGAAACAGGAGGCAGCCACACCGCACCGTACCCAGACATGAAAAAGTCCGGCATGCGCCGTTCCATGTCCTGCCAGCGGCATTCAAACCACTGCAAAATCGGAGCCGGGTCTTCCTGCGCCATCGCAGGCAACGCAAAGCACGACCCCGCGATCATCGCAACCGCCACGCGCGTTGAGAACATCCCTGTACCTTTGAATGAAGTCTGATTCATGCCTGCTTTCTCTTTTCAGCACTCACCGTGAAACCAATGTCACATAGCCGCACCGAGAATAGCAAGTGCGGCTACCCCTCTACGACAGCCCAAGGCACCAGTATGCCCGAGAACGCCCGTTTTGGCAACACTTTCTCGAAACCCAATCATAAATTCGATCACTTCGTGCCCGATCCTCGATGCCGCGAGTCCCGTAAACATGAGCCCGACATTCCTGCGTACGCTGGGCACTGATCGACCGTTGATCAGCAGTTCTCTCCTTTGAAGGTACACGACAATGAACACGCTCCTGAAAGTGATCACCCTCATGGCTGGCACAACCCTCGGCACCACCGACTTCGCCCTCGCCGCCGAACCACCAGTTGGCGAACAACTGTCGCAAGGTGTCTCCCGCTTCTTCGCCAGCCCACAAGCCCGCGAGGATGCTCTCCCCAGTTACGCGATCGCGAAAGAACCCGGCCCGGGCCAACCCCTCGCCGCCGCTGCCGTCACTCCTGAATTCTCAGTCGCGAATGGCAAGCAACGCGCGACCATCCGCATCACCCCCGGCACGTCTCTCTACGGCACAGGCGAAGTCACTGGTCCTCTCCTCCGCAACGGACGCGTCATCACCTGCTGGAACACCGACGCCTACGGCTATGACGACAGCGCACCCAGCCTCTATAAGAGCCACCCCTGGGTCCTCGCCGTGCGCCCGGACGGCACCGCCTTTGGCATCCTCGCCGATACCACCTACCGCTGCGAAGTCGACTGCGCCGCCACCAGCGAGGACGCCATCACCTTCACCGCCGATGGCCCAGCATTCCCCGTCGTCATCATCGAAGGCGCAACCCCGATCGAAGTCGTCCAAAGCCTGACCAAACTCACAGGCCTCATGCCTCTGCCGCCCAAGTGGGCGCTGGGCTATCACCAGTGCCGCTACTCCTACTACCCGGAAGCCCGCGTCCGCGAAATCGCTGACGGCTTCCGCAAACGAAAAATCCCTTGCGACACCATCTGGTTCGATATTGATTACTACGAGTCGTTCCGCAGTTTCACCTTCGATAAGGGTTACTTCCCCAACCCGGAAAAGTTGAATGCCGATCTGCTTCGGAAGGGTTTCCACAACGTCTGGATGATCAACCCAGGCATCAAGAGCCGCGAAGAACCCAGCCCAAACGAACCACCCGCCGAGGAACGCGTGAAAGAACCCAAAGCCCTCCAAGACGAACGCGAAGCCGAGAAAAACCGCTTCCGCGAACTCCGAGACAGCGGCGGCCGCCTCGATGTCTACGTCAAGGACAAAGACGGCAAGACCTATGAAGGCGAAGTGTGGCCCGGCTGGTGCTTCTTCCCCGACTACACAGCAAAGAAAACCCGCGACTGGTGGCAGATCTGGTACGGCGAGTTCATGGCCCGAGGCGTCACAGGCGTCTGGAACGACATGAACGAGCCCGCAGTCTTCAATGTCAAGTCCAAGACCATGCCCGAAGACAACATCCACGCGGGCGATCCGGACATGATCAAGCCCAACGGCAAGCCGCAAGGCGATCAAGCCAAAGGCAATCACGCACGCTATCACAACGTCTATGGCCTCATGATGGTAAAAGGCTCTCGCGACGGCATTCAAAAAGCCCTCCCCGACAAGCGTCCCTTTGTACTGAGCCGAGCCACATACATCGGCGGCCAGCGCTACCACGCCGGCTGGAGCGGCGACAACACCGCCAATTGGTTCCACCTCGAATCCAGCGTCCCAATGACGCTCAACATGAACCTCTCGGGCTTCAGCTTCTACGGCCCCGACATCGGCGGCTTCGCAAGCGATGGCGACGCGCAACTCTTTGAACGCTGGATCGGCTTCGGCGCCCTCATGCCCTTCTCGCGTGGTCACACCGGCAAAGGCACCATCGACAAGGAACCCTGGGCATTCGGCCCCGAAGTCGAAGAAACCGCACGCCTCGCACTCCAACGCCGCTATCGCCTGATGCCCTACATCTACAGCACCTTCCGCGCCGCGAGCGTCGACGGCTCACCCGTCCTGCGTCCCACCTTCTTCGCCGACCCAACCGACCGCGCGCTGCGCAGCGAAGACGACGCCTACCTCTTTGGTGGCGATCTCCTCGTCGTCCCGCAAATGGTCCCCGATCGCAGCCGCGTCCCCGCACTGCCCAAAGGCAACTGGCACGCCCTCAACTTCAAAATCCCCACCGACGCTGGCAACACTTCCACTGGTTTCGACGACGCCAACGACGACCTCCCCAAGCTCTACGTCCGCCCCGGCGCAATCATCCCCACAGGCCCCGTCATCGAATGGACCGGCCAGAAGCCACTCAACCCCCTCACCCTCATCATCAACCTCGACGACAAAAACGAAGCCCACGGCTCCCTCTACGAAGACGAAGGCGACAACTACCGCTACGTCCACGGCTTCTACCTGCTGACAAACTACAAGGCAAAGCGCGAAGGCAACCGCGTCACGGTGAGCATTGAGTCAAGCGAAGGGCAGATGCCAAGGCCGACGCGCGAACTCAATGTGCGGTTGCTTTTGAAGGGCAAGGAAGTTGAATTTACTGGGAAGGATGGCGGGACGATTTCGTACGAGTTGGAGTAACCAGCAATTTATCCTTTGTTACAACTATTCGCTTGAAGTTTTTGCTGCGCCTGCCGCTTCAGTTTCTGCCATCGCCTGACGAATTGCCACCAGCCAATCGGACGAGCGTGGTAAGACATCTGCAAGCGTGATTTCTCTTGAACCAACTACGACTTTCAAGCCTTTGACCCCCTCTTCACTGCGATCAACGACCTTTGCTCCGGGCACGAGTGCCGCGACCGTATTAACGTACCTCAAACCGATGGACGGATCCAATCCGGACTTGTGGTAATTGTGTCGGACAAACCACATGCTCACTCGCCCTTCATTTGCGTAAATCGAAGCAAATGAGAATCGTCGGGCAGTATTTGGTTCGTACCAGAAAAGCGAAAAACTTGCGTCCCGTACCTCAGGCTCGATACCAATCTTTTCGCACTCCATCAAGAACATTCGGAAGTGATCAACCGTCTGCTTGCCAAGCGATGCTCCAATCGTTTCAAACATCGCTTCCTCGGTGATTCTCCTTCGCTCACCGCCCTTCTCTCCGTACGACTCTTCAGGCAGAGAAACCCTGATGTCTGCGGTAGTCAGCGGAGGTCGTATTTCTATCACGGCTCGAACGACTTCTTTCGTGCGTGAAAGCACTCGCGGCTGTACAAATGTAAAATTCTCTTGACCATTCATCTTGAATATTGCGAGTTCCAGAAGTGCTAATGAAAATCCGAGATGAGGAGTTGCAGCAAGAGTCTCGGAGAGATGCTCCACGCCAGATTGAATGCCGTCACCAACAATCAGCAATAAGAAACGCCCTCTTGACAAATTGTGGTTCACCGCGTCGACGAAACGCGCTTCGTCGTATTCCTCCAGACCACAGACCAAGGGCTTTACTGGATCAGTGCCGTCCAACTGCGATACCGGTCCATCGGCTACCACACTACGTCTTACGCGAACAGCATCGCAAAGGTCTTCATAGGTCCATTTCGAGATAGCAGTTGCGTAATCAAGAATCTGTGCAACTACTTCGCGACGTGCTTCTGGATTGCGAAACAACTTCGTTTCAACCAGCGTGAGAAATCCTTGTGCGTTGATATATACAACGTCTACAGGTCCCGCTTCCGTCGGCATCTCGCGAGCGAGAGGAATCAAGGGACCGAAAATTGGCTCAATTTCATCGATTGAAATGAGCGAAGGGTTCTTGAACAGCATGTCTTGAAACCAACTCTCTCGAATCGTGCGGTCATCAAAAGCCACTCGATTTATTGGCTGGACTCCCGTTGGGCCAATGACATGAGGTGTGCAGAATTGGCGATTTCTCATGAATCAATCGTAAGGGATAAAACGAGCATAGCCCCAGTGACATTCTCGCCGTGTGGATTCGGTATGATTCAGAATAAAGTAAGCGGAACCCCATGCCCATCAAAGACCCCAACACCCGCATCGCCCAAATGACCTTCGCCTCCGTCTACCCCCACTACCTAACCAAGGTCGAGAAGAAAGGCCGCACCAAAGCCGAGTTGCATGAGGTCATCCGCTGGCTCACTGGTTTCACCGAAAAGTCCCTGCATAAACACCTCGACGACAACTCAACCTTCGATCAGTTCTTCAAAAAAGCAAAGCTCAACCCCAACGCCAAACTCATCACCGGCGTGATCTGCGGCTACCGCGTCGAAGAAATCGACAATCCCCTCACCCAAAAAGTCAGATACCTCGACAAACTCATCGACGAACTCGCCAAAGGCCGACCGATGGAGAAAATCCTGCGAGAAGCATGATCTACGCACTGCGAACACTCACGCTGCGACAACCAAGACTCCCCGCTGCGAGTTCGGCTACGTCACTTCGTCACTCAGTCACTTCGTTACTTTCGCGACCTCTTCCACCGGCTCATCAAATGAGCAACTACCGAACGAGAGCGCAAACGCTTCTCTCACTTTGGCGACTTCGGCGGTTTCGATCAAGTGACCCTTCCAGCCGAGTACTTCGTTGCTGAACTTGAAGTCGTCTGGGTCTTCTGCCGTTAGAACTTCGATAGTGGTGGCGTCGTCGATGTTGCGAGCACGCACAAGCGCAGCAGCAATGAAGAGGTTGAGGAAGCCGTGCATCGTGCAACTCGCGCTGTCTTTCTCGTAAGTAAGGCGATACGCCCCACGCACGGCGTGATGAAGACCTGCGGTGGCTTTGAACGCGACATCGCTGGCAGCGCAGGCTCTAAGAAACGCGCTGACTTCCGCAGGTTGCGGGAACGCGTTCCCGACAACGCCACCGGTGCGAATTTTTGCCGCCGCCGGGCTACCCGAGAGCGCTGCGACGAAACCTCGGCAATCCATCGTCACAGGAAACTCAAAGAATGGGAACAGGCCTTCGGGCCATTCGTCGAGCACGTCGTCGATCTGCTGAGGCGAGGTGATTTTCAACTCGCACATGTCGATCTCGGCGAGGCCGTTGACTTCGTTCGCATGTCGCTCATTGAACGCGTGAATGGCGTCGAGTTCTTTGGCCAGTTGATCGACTTCGACAAGCACGGACAGACGCCAGGGCTGGCCCTCGGCCATCTCGCGGTAGCCGCTGGTCGCGGCGGTGCCCGGCATGAACAGCGACGCGGCTTTCTCAAACTCGCCGAGACGGGACACCGGGCAAATGAACCGGCCCAGCATCCATTCCTGCTCGCTGATATTGCAGCGGTTGTACGTTTCGACGGCGGACTGCATGTCGAGTTTGGCAGGCGGAAAAAGGCCCGCGTAATCAATCAGGTCCGTCAGGAGGCTGCGGAGAGAATTGGGGAGTGACGAAGGCAACATGCCCGAGAGTATGGGACGTGGCCGCCGCGCAAAAGATACTGACTAGGGGAGATGTGTCAGGATTCACACAACAACGGTGCGGCCAAAATCCTGACTGCTTGTATCGCGTTTTCACGCATGGAGGGCGGTGGACCTGTTCTAGGATGACCAAAGGTTCCGGTTGCCAGTCCTGAGCATGCAGCGCCCCGCGAGGCTTATGCCTTGCGCGTTTCGTACTGTTCCGCGACGCGTCACAATGCCTGACTCACCACAACAACCTCAGTCGAGTTCCGCTGGCTCGCAATACCCGCCCACGCACCGACCTGACTTGCTCCGCAAAGCCGAGTCGATCTACTTTGAGATCGCGGGTATGGATGCGCGGGATCGCGAGGATGCGATCAAGCGGCTGTGCGAAGGGGACGTGCAACTGGAGCGCGAGGTTCGCTCGTTTGTGCAGGCAGCGAAGAAACTTGGCGGGTTTTTAGACGCGTCCGCGCTCGGCAAGAGCATCGAAGACATTTCGCGAGAATCGGGCAAGTTTGAAACGCCCGATGAATTGGTCGGATCGACGCTCGGCGCATTCACAATTGAGAGCCGGATCGCTTCGGGCGGCATGGGCACGGTGTACGTCGCTGGTCGCAGCGATGGACAATTCGCGCAGCGTGTCGCGATCAAAGTTGTCAAACGCGGGCTGGATACCGAAGAGTTGCTCGCGCGATTCAGTGAAGAGCGCACGATCCTTTCGACGTTGGATCATCCGAACATCGCGCGTTTGCTTGATGCAGGCGTGACGAAAGACGGCCGGCCTTACTTTGTGATGGAACACGTCGATGGCGTGCCCATCGACGAATACTGCGATCGCAATCGGCTGAGCGTGCGGGCGCGACTGGAGTTGTTCAAACAGGTGTGCTCGGGCGTGCAGGCGGCACACCAAGCACTGGTCATTCACCGCGACTTGAAGCCCAGCAACATTCTCGTCACCTCGCAGGGTGTGCCGAAGTTGCTGGACTTTGGTATCGCAAAGCTCTTGACGCCCGGCACGACTGCACGAGTGACGGCAGATACAGATCGCCGACTGACGCCTGAATACGCAAGCCCGGAGCAAGTTGAAGGCGGCTCAATCACGACGGCGAGCGATGTGTACTCGCTAGGCGTGGTGCTGTACGAGTTGCTGACGGGCACACGCCCCTACTACTTCGGGGTCAAGACGACAGAAGAAGTGAAACGTATCGTCTGCACGCTGGTGCCCAAGGCACCGAGCGAAGCCGTGACGCTGCATGTGTCAAGAATCGGCACGAAGAGCCAGACGCCAGCGAGTGCGAAAGCGACGGCAGCGGGTACATCGCCCTCCGCGAAGACTGCTGAAACACCGATTTCCAGCCCGCTC
Source organism: Phycisphaerales bacterium (assembly GCA_046350435.1). GTDB lineage: Bacteria > Planctomycetota > Phycisphaerae > Phycisphaerales > UBA1924 > BJHL01. The sequence goes on along the minus strand of JAXMAK010000003.1, from coordinate 199,146 downwards.
TCCGCGAGCACTTCAACGCCGCAAGGCATCGATCACCCTAAGACTCGCGGCGTGACTTCAACGCGATTGCGAGGTCAGTTGCGAGGCGATCTCGACACCATCATCTTGATGGCGCTTCGCAAGGAGCCGCAGCGGCGGTACACGTCCGCAGAAGCCCTTTCCGCGGATATCAATCGATTCCTGCAAGGTCTGCCCGTCAACGCGCGTCGCGACACACTTGGATACCGCGCGACGAAGTTCCTGCGGCGACACGCGGTGGGCGTAACAGCGACCGCCGCAGCAATTGTGCTGCTTTCCGGCGCGACGATCGCATTGGCACGTCAAAGCAAGACGCTCGCGACTCAGCGAGATGAACTCGCGGCGCAGAGTGCAACGCTGGTGCAACAGAGTAAGACATTGACGGAGCAACGCGATGAACTTCGTGCGACCAATGCAAGGTCGGAGCAGACGCGCGACTTCCTCGTATCCATGCTCTCTGGCGCGGACACGGGCGACCTTGGCCCTGACGCCTCTCTCGGACAAGTGATCACACAGGCGATGCATGATCTCAAGGATCATCCGCCGAGCGAGCCGCTGGTGCGGGCGTCGATGCAGCAGGCGGTGGCGAAGTCTGCGATGAGTTTGGGTCTGGTGGACGAAGCAACCGAGTTGCTCAACGGCGCGAAGGACGCATTTGCGACGCTGCCTGCGGGCAGTACGACTGCGCTGCTGTTCCGCCACGATCAGGCACAACTCGCGTTCTATTCTGGCGACTATCAGGAAGCCAAGTCGCTGCTTTCGGCACTGCTCAAGGACATGAACGCATCGCCGAACGCAACGCCCGCGATGAAGGCGGACGTGCTCAATGACTTGGGCGAGGTGCATCGTGTGTTGAAGGACAAGGCCGATGCGATCAAGGCACAGCAAGAGGCGCTCTCGATTCGCAAGTCGCTTGAGAAGTCACCCTCGCTCAAAGTCGCCGAGTCGCTCAACAACCTGGGCACCGCGTTCGTTACTAACGAGCAGTATGCGGAAGCTGAGCAGAATCTTGCGGAGTCGCTCGAACTTCGCAAACAACTGCTGCGTGCTGATCATCCGCTCGTGATGGCAAGCACGAACAACCTTGGCAACCTGTATCTACGCATGGGCAAAGGCGCCGACGCCGAGCGTTTGCTCCAAGCCGCGGCTGATTCGTGGAGCAAGGCGTTCGGAGATGCACACCCCGGTCAAGCAATCGTGCGAGTGTCGCTGGGACAATCGCTGCGGCTGCAAGGCAAGAACGAGCAGGCAATCAAGGAGTTCGAGCGAGCCCTCGCGTGGCAGAAGGAACACCTCGAGCCCGAATCGCTGCAGTTTGATGCAACCAACGCAAACATCGGAATCTCGCTAGCGGCGATGAAGAAGCCTGAAGAAGCGAAAACGATTCTGGAAAAGGTGACGCCAAAGCTGGAGGCCGCAGGTGCTTCGTTTACGCGTATCGCAAAGCAGGCGCGTGAGGCGTTAGATGGGATCAAGAAGTGATCGCACTACAGTGGTGACGATGTCGAACACCAGCAGCGTCCTCCAACTCCGCCTCACAACTCCCGCAGACATCGACACGCTCTTTCAGCAACAGTTGGACGAAGCCACAAACCTGATGGCTGGAACGAAACCTCGCACGCGCGAGATGTTTCAGTCAACTTGGGACGGCATCTTCGCGAACTTGAATGACCCAGCGCAGCGAAACTCGCCGACGATTGTGGTGCCGCGAGTGATGATCGTGCAAGGCGAGCGCGGCGAGGAAGTCGTCGGCACGATCAATCGCTTTCATCGCGACGAGAAGAACTTTGTCGGATACTTCGTCGCTCGGCCCTACTGGGGCAAGGGATTCGCCACTCTGGCACTCAAGTTGATGCTTCAAGAGTTGGATCGACTCCCAAATCCGCGACCCTTGTACGCGAACGTGATTGCGACGAACACCGCATCGATCAAGGTGCTCACGAAGAACAACTTCCGATACGTGAACACAACGTTTGAGGGCGAGACGGAGCGCTTTCTCGCCGGGAACGTTGATCATTTCATCCTTGAGTGATGTGTGTATACGTCAATCCATTCTCAAACGACGCAGCATCAATCGCCACGCATCCAAGTCACTGATTTTCTGTCCTTCATAATTTCTCGCGACATCCCAGTGCAAGAACATTTTGAGTTTCGCGAGGAAGTCAGCTTCATCTTTGTATTCGATGTGATCGGGATAGTCGCCGTAGTCATCGCGGACAAACTTCCCGCCGCGCCATCGGATGTTGGAGCCGCCTTCCTTATGCGAAGACGTATAACGACCTCCCTTTTTGATCTTCGCGACGATTTCTTGTTGGATCGCTTCGACCGAATCAAGATTCGATTCAAACTGCATGGCGTGGTCACACGCCTCGCGATACTGCGGCGTTGAGTTTTGTGCAGTCGGCGCGGACTTCATTCTGCCCGCATTCAGTTCGCGAGTCCACATTGTGATCCAACTGTTCGAGACTTTGCAGAAGTACTCTTCGTTTTTCGATGAGAGATGAGCCCACGACGCGTCTGACATGAGGCGGTAGAAGTACTTGCCGCCTTCGATGCCGAGAAACTCAACTTCAAACTCGTAGCGACAACCGTTGACATTGGCCTTTGCACGATAGAAGAGCGTGTGTTTCTCGATCCGGCGATCAAGAATGACCATCAATTCGCGTTCGAGCGCCACCTGCATTTGTTCGGGCGACTTCTCTTCAGATATAAAGAGTTCGTGACGAACACCCGTCTCACGCTCCTCAGCCAAGATGTCATCTATGGTAATCCGTTGCCCGTCATCATCAGATGAGTACGGTGCTGAGTTGCTGCGGGTAGACGCCGTCACCCGCACTTTTCTTTCGTACACGCGAGGCGCCCGCTGAGCAAGACGAGTTAACGCATTTGGCTTTGGTTCCAAAGAACGACGAATCGCATCCATATCGATCGGCTCGGGCGGCGGGCCGGGCGGCTCGACAATAAAGAAGAACCCGGTCGGATCGCCAAACTCGCCCGAACTGATGGAACTATTGCGTTCGCGAAACGTGATGCCCTTGCCAGCAGCGTGCGGATGCGTCGTGACCTTCTTCGTGAACTTGAAGTACGCGCCCGCAGGCGGCGCGGGATGACTGTGCCCCACTTCTTCAATCGTGTTGCCTGCGGCGAGTTCGGCTTCGATCACCGCGCGAAGTTCGGCGGGGAATCTTGCGAGTTCGTTCTTTTGTTCTGGCGTAAGTTGCATGACTGGTGTTCGCTCGATTGTTTGAAAGTCATCGTCCAAGAAACTTTGTTCGGGAGGCGGAAGCAGATTGCATGTTGATGCAAGGATCAGCACGATGACGGTACACAGCATTGAAGTTCTCCGCATGATGCGATAGCACGTGCGACTATTTGGGCTTCGGGTCCGTGGGCAGCGGCTCGATGCCCGCCCACTGCTTCAAGTAGTAACTCGCAACGCGGCAGATGTCTTGACGCATGCAGTGACTTTCAGGCCGCACACGGGAGAGTTCGAGAATCGACTTGAGTTCAGGAACAAAGTCGCCTTGGGCTTTCTCGCGGAGTGATCTCGCGGCGTCGATCCAGCCGTAGAAGCGAGTCGCGGGATCAACCGCGCCCTCGAAACTCGGATCGGCTTCCGCAGAGGTGTTGTTGAACTTCGTGATGCTTTCAACAATCTTTGCCGCAGCGGCTTCAACAACCGAGTTCAGTTCTTTGGGCGGATCCGAGAGTTGTGCGATGCAACGCAATGCGCCGTGTGCCTTTTCGGCATCTTGATGGTGTGCAAGGTCGCGGAGTTCGGCGACGATTGTGGGCCGTGCAGCGATCTTTTCAAGAGCACGCTTGGTCTGCGGCTGCTCGTATTCGGTGTATTTGAGTAGCGCTTCCAGCGGCGAGTCGTCTGGGATCGCGGCGAACTCGGCTTCCTTTGCAGCGATGTTTGCTGCTTCAAATTCTTCTGCCGTCGGTGGTGGCGGCGGCTCCGGAACTTTCTGAATTCGGTAGCGGTACGAAGTCTTATCGCTGGGCCACGCCGAGCCGTCTGATTGCTGACGAGGCAGCCACTCGCTCCATTGCTCGAAGTCGCGGCCTGGGTGTGCGGGCATGCTGAGCATGAAGCCCCCCATGTCGGTTTCATTATGCTTGAGGCTTAGCGCTCGCTTGCTGCGTTCTGTGAAGAGACTGACTTCGCCTGGCAGGATCCAGCGGTTATTCTCCTGTCGTGCCCTGTCTGGAAAAAGTTGACCTGCTCTCTCCGACCACTGCATATTGCCGTCGATTGACGCGAGTTTGAACTTCCATTCTCCTTCAGTCATCGGAGGCTTCGACGTGTCGCTGGAGGCGGGTAGGCGGAACTCAACTTCGAGCATGAGCGGCCTGCCGTCGAGCGTCGGTGGAACATCCGCAAGGAAGCGGCACAGGCCCAGAGTGATGGCTGCGATCAGGATGACAGCGACGAGCGCTGCAGCAAGCTCTCTTCCAAAGCCTGCACCGATTTGGCCTGCCATGACACGCGCAGCGATTAGGCCGATCACAACACCGCCGACGCCACCGGCGAGCGCCCAGAAAATGACGAAGAAGCCCGAAGCGCCTTCGCGGCTGGAGATGGAATACCAAGAAACACAGAAGTTTGAGATCAACCCGCCCAGCAGCAGGCCTGCGATGCCGGAGATGAGGGAGGCGATGATGGAGATGAGCCAAGGCATGTGGGGCTTTCGTTGGAAAGGAGTATCGCGTACCTCATAGTGCGTCATCGGAGCGTGGCCGGGCTAACAAATATCTGTTTGAATTCGGCATTGCGAGCGTGCGATTTGCTTTGTGGTGCGGTGTGTTGCGCGAAATGCAACATATCAACTTCCTCCCCTATCCTCCCCCATGCTTCAACCCCTCCTCCACTCCCTCGGTGTGCACTCTGATCCCACTGTCGCTCGCTTCCTCGCTCCCAAGGCTGGCCAGCCCACGGCTGACGTCTTTTCGCCCATCGACAATCAGAAACTCGCGACCATCGGGCTCGACACCGTCGAAACCTACGAGCGAACTGTCGCCGCGAGTGCGGCTGCTTTTCAGAAGTGGCGTCTGGTGCCCGCGCCGGAGCGCGGCCTTGTCGTTCGCGCGATTGGCGACGAAGTCCGCAAGCACAAAGAGGCGTTGGGCCGCCTCGTCAGCCTTGAAATCGGCAAGATTCTTCAGGAAGGCTGGGGCGAAGTTCAAGAGACCATCGACATCGCCGACTTCGCCGTGGGTCTGTCGCGTCAGTTGTATGGGCTCACCATGCCCAGCGAACGCCGCGACCATCGATTGATGGAGCAGTGGCATCCGCTCGGACCTATCGGCGTGATTTCAGCGTTCAACTTTCCCAACGCGGTGTGGGCGTGGAACGCAATGCTCGCCGCCGTCTGTGGCGACACGACCATCTGGAAGCCCAGTTTGTTCGCACCGCTCACAGCGATCGCGACCAACAGCATCGCACAGCGCGTCGCGAGCAAGATGGGTCACGAAGACATTTTCACGCTCACTATCGGCACCGATGATGTCGTTGGCGAACGACTCGTCGCCGACAAGCGCATCCCGCTCATCTCAGCGACCGGCTCATGCCGCATGGGCAAGCGCGTGGGCTCTGTCGTCGCCCAGCGCATGGGTCGCGTCCTGTTAGAACTCGGCGGCAACAACGCCGCGATCATTGACGAGACGGCGGACCTCGCACTCGCGATTCCCGCAGTCGTGTTCGGCGCAGCAGGCACGGCGGGTCAGCGTTGCACGACCACACGCCGACTGATCGTGCACGAATCAATCGCAGACGACGTCTGCGGCCGACTCGTTCGCGCGTACAAGCAACTCAAGATCGGTAATCCGCTGGTTGAAGGCAACTTGGTTGGTCCATTGATCAACAAACGCTCCGTCGAGGCGTATCAACACGCCATCGCCGCAGCGAAACAACAAGGCGGCCAATTGCTGCACGGCGGCAACGCTTTGGGCGTGCAAGGCAACTACGTCGAGCCCACCATCATTCGCGCGCCCAAGTCCAACGACTTGCCCATCTCGCGTGAAGAAACCTTTGCACCCATTTTGTACGTGTTCACCTACAAGAACTTCGACGAAGCGATAGCAATGCAGAACTCGGTGGACCAAGGCTTATCTAGCGCAGTCTTCACAAATTCGATGCGACACGCCGAGCGGTTCCTGTCGCCGGCGGGATCAGACTGCGGCATCGCGAACGTGAACGCCGGCACCAGCGGCGCTGAAATCGGCGGCGCGTTCGGCGGCGAGAAAGAAACCGGCGGCGGCCGCGAATCTGGCTCGGATTCGTGGAAGGCGTACATGCGTCGCCAGACGAATACAGTTCACTACGGTACCAAGTTGGCTCTTGCACAAGGAATCAAGTTTGACTGACCCTATTTCAAGCAGACTTTTCGGGGGCGGGGGCTCGGGCCCACGCATGCCGTACGCCGCAGCAGACGCGACGATCAAGAGCGATCGCCCTGTGGAGCAGGACGAACTCGCACAAACAGCGATCGCTCCGATCAAGAACGGCATGATCGTTGGATTGGGCACAGGTCGGACGAGCAGCCGAGCTATCCGTGCACTCGCGCGACGAGTGCAACTTGAACACCTCGATATCACATGCGTTGCGACGAGCCTCGCGAGCGAAGAACTCGCACGAGAACTGGGCCTGCGCACGTCGTCATTCAACGAGATCACCGAAATCGACTACATGTTCGACGGTGCGGATGAAGTGGACAATCAACTTCGCATCATGAAGGGCGCCCACGGCGCTCTCACACGCCAGCGTCTCGTTGCACACGCGTCAAAACGCTGCGTGTACCTCAGCCACGTTGACAAAGTCGTCGAACAACTCGGCAGCCGATGCCTCCTCGCGGTGATCGTGATTCCCTTCGGAGTTGCAACAACCCGCGAACGACTTCGCAACCTCGGATTGTCAGGCGTCGTCCGCAAGAACATGGAAAACGAACCCGTCATCACGGACGGCGGCGGCATGGTCCTCGACATGCGCATCACCGGACACAACATTGAGCAACTCGCACTTGATCTAGATCACGTGCCGGGCGTTGTGGACCACGGCTTGTTCTTGGACGAAGCGGACGAAGTACTTATCGAAGAGAAGTCCGGAACAGTGCGACAGTTGGCTGGGGTGTGAGCCCTACTTAGCCACCAGCGAGTGGGAATTTCTCAGCAACGCCAACCTGCTTTCTGAAACCCTATGTCAAGCGACATGCGGCCCATAACTGGGCTTGGCGCATGCTGTACGATATTGGCGTGAGTGGCGGGTCTTTTGACAACCCGAATGAGGACGCATCGCAGCCGCAACCAGCGACGCGTGGTGACATTACGCTCGCGTTTGTCGCGATTGAGATGGGCGACGGACGGGCACGAGAGCGTTTGCTTGAAATGGTGTACGACGATCTTCGCGCAATGGCACGGGCGAAGATGGCTCATGAGCCTGCCGGACACACGTTGCAACCCACCGCGCTGGTGCACGAAGCCTTCGTCCGATTAGTTGGAGACGGTGCGGCGTGGCAAAGCCGGGCGCAGTTCTTCGCTGCGGCGTCGTTAGCGATGCGGCGTATTCTGGTTGATCGAGCACGACGAGTGAAGTCAAAGAAGCGTGGCGGCGGACTGACACTGCAGGAAAGCGTGTGGGACTCGACGCCCGTGCTGCGAAATGAAACTGACGCCGCGGACGAATCGCTGGACTTGGAAGCACTAGACGAAGCACTGACCAAGCTGGATCGAATGGACGCACGCCTGTCGCGCATCGTTCACCTGCGATTCTTCGCAGGCCTCACGAATGAGCAGATCGCAGAAATGACAGAGTCGAGCGAACGCACAGTGAAACGCGATTGGGCGTTCGCACGAGCGTGGCTGCATCAAGAAGTGACAGGAAAGAGTGAGTCATGAGCGACGCGGATCTGTCGCAACTCCGCGCGTTGTTCGATGAGGTGTGCGACTTGCCACCGCAGCAGCGTGGTCGCGTGCTCGATGGTCGCGGTCTCTCGCCGAATCTCCGCCGCGAACTGGACAAACTGCTCGCGTCACATGATTCTGTCGGCGAATTCATGGAAAAACCCGCCGGGCACGTGCCGGCGGACTTGCAGGACGACTTCGGGCGAGTGATGTCGGAGCGTGATGCAAAGGGGTCGCGGCTCGCCGGAACTTCGCGAGAACACGACCCACTGATCGGCTTCTCGCTCGGCGGATATCGAGTGACACGTGTGCTGGGCGAGGGCGGCATGGGCGTGGTGTACGAGGCGCAGCAGGAGCAGCCTTCTCGCACTGTCGCGCTCAAAGTCATGCGATGGTCGCTGCCTTCCGAGCGGCTGCGCAAGCGATTTCAACATGAGGCGCAGGCACTGGGACGATTACAGCATCCAGGCATCGCGCAAATCTTCGAAGCAGGCTCCGCACCGGGGCCGGACGGGCGATCTCTGCCTTTCTTTGCAATGGAATTCGTCGCGGGCACTCCACTGCTCGAGTACGCGAAAGAACAATCTCTCGATCTGCGCGCAAAGGCTGAATTGATGGCGATGGTTGCCGAAGCCGTGCAGCACGCGCATCAAAAGGGCGTCATTCACCGCGACCTCAAACCCGCCAACATACTCGTTGAAAATGAAGTAACGCGGACCGGCACGAAGCTCAGCGGAGCATCAGCAACACACGGTGGTGCCCGCCCTCGCGTGCTCGACTTCGGCATTGCAAGACTGACAGAACCTCAAAGCGAAGCAACCGCAGGCACAGGCGAGAGCGGCATCGCAAGTGCATCGGCTCCATCTCTTGTGACAGATACCGGGCAATTGCTGGGCACCGTCGCATACATGAGTCCGGAGCAAGCACGTGGCGACGCGAGCGCGATCGATACGCGGAGCGATGTGTATGCGATGGGTGTCGTGTTGTACGAATTGCTGACAGGCCAGTTGCCATACGACGTACGCAACAAGCCCATCACGCAAGCTGCGGCGGTCATTGCCAGCGCAGAAGCCACGTTTGATCGCGAACGAGACAACGCAATCGCGAGTGAGTTGCAGACGATCGTATTGAAGGCTCTGGAGAAAGAGCCCGAGCGTCGCTACGCAAGCGCGGGCGATCTCGCGGCGGATCTGCGAAGACACCTAGAAGACCTGCCGATTTCGGCAAGGCCCCCCACCACGCTCTATCACGTGCGAAAGTTCGCGAAGCGCAACCGCACACTCGTTGCGGGCGTTGCCGCCGCGTTTCTGATGCTTGTGCTGGGCGTCGTCGGAACAACAATCGGTTTGCTCCGCGCGAAAGAGGCCCAGAAACTCGCAGAAACTCGACTCACCGAAGCGAAGGTTGCGGCCAAGACGGCGGAAAGTTCCGAAGCGTTCTTGATGTCGATCTTGACCGCCGCAAACCCAGTCGTCGCGAAGAACCGTGAACTGACGGTTCGCGAGTTGCTCGACGAAGCCGCGAAGAAGTTGGATTCAGCGTCAACTTCTGAACTTGCAACCGAAAACGCCGTCGCGCTGCGATCAAGGCTTGCGCTTGCAAAGACGTACCTGAGTATCGCGGCGTACGACCAGTCTGTGGAACAAGCCAACAAAGCCGACCAGTTCGCAATAGAGCACTTTGGGAAAGACAGCGTCGAACATTCACTCGTGATGGCGCAGCAGTGCGAGTACTTTCAAAGTCGTTCGATGATCTCGGATGGATTGCCACTCGCCGAGCATTGTCTCGAAGTTCGGCTCGCACAACTACCCGCCGATGACGTGCTCATCGGGCGTGCGGAATATGCGTTGGGCAGGCTGCTTGCAACCTCAGCGAAGTTTTCAGAAAGCATCGAACACCTGCGAAAAGCCGCCGCGATTGCTGAGTTGTACGGCGGCACCGATCCAATCTTGTACGCAACAGAATTAGCTTCAGTGTTGCGCCGAACAAGATCAAGCAGCGATCGCGAAGAAGCGATCCGTATTCTCGAATCAAATCTTGAACGCGCTCGCAGCCTTGGTGGTCAAGGCTACTTGCTCGCGTCGCACGTGCTGATGAACTTGTCCGAGATCAGTTCGATTCGGAACGAGTATCCGAAGATGGTTGAGCAACTCACGGAAGCCGTGCAACTGCGTGAATCGGTGTATCCGAAAGACCATCCGCATGTTCTCTTCGCAAAGAGCAATCTCGCGAGGGCGAAGCGAGTTGCTGGTGATTACGCAGGTTCGAGAGCGGAAGCCGACGCGATCATCGAGCCAACGAAGCGAGTGATGGGAAAAGACGCCGGGCTTCTTCGTGATATCTACGAGGATTACGCCCGCTGCTGCATCGATCAGAAAGACTACGACTGCGCGAAGGAGAAAGCACTTGCCGCCGTTGGAATCCTCAACGACAAGTCTCCTTTTATTTACAAGATCACGACGATGACAACGCTGGTCGAAGTATGTCTGTATCGCAAAGACTGGCAGGAAGTGGTCGATGTATGCGACAAGATGCTCGCGTTAGCGAAAGAACGCAACGTCTCCGCGATCACGATGCACGTGACGTACACCTACCGCATCCGAGGTCTGATGGGCCTAGGTCGGCTCGACGAAGCCCTCGCAGGCGTCAATGAAATCCTGAACGGTCTCCCCGACGTCGCCGAAACGCTCGACGCCAGATTAGAAACTCGCGTGTTGAAAGCAGAAGCGCTCTCGGCGATGAAGAAGTACGAAGAGTCTCACGCCCTGTTCGAAGACATCATCAATGAGTTGGAGACCAAAGACCCAACTTGGGCCTCTGAAGTGCTCGAAACTCTCGCCGCGAGTTTGGATACTGCTGGCAATAAGTCGAAAGCCGACGAAGCCCGAAAGCGAGCCGCGGACCTCTCGAAAATCGCCCCGGCTACCAAATAATCGACTGTAAAAAACACCTCCACAGGCCCGATTGTCAGGCTTTTTTCTTTTTGCATATTTTGTGGCCCGCCCCTGCCAATTCACTCGCGTGAACTCTTGGCTGCTTACGCGAGCGCCGCCGGTCACGACCGGAAAACGAAAGACACGGAGCGGCGTTGCGTGCGATGCGTTCTGTGGAAGGGAAGTTGATCCAGCACGCAGAAGGAAGAGGAATCATGTTCGGTTCATCAGTCAGCCGGTCTTCACGCACTTTGCAAATCGCGACGCTCGCGGGAGGAACGCTCGCGATGTCGCTGGGCACATTCTCAGCCCACGGCGCAATCTTGAACTGGGCAAGCGCAGTCACAGGCACCGCTTCAACCGCCGCACGCTGGAGCCCGGCGCAAGTGCCGACGGCTGCCGATCAACTGGTGTTCAACGTCACCGCTGGCACACAGGCGTATTCCGTGACGTTTGACGCGACGACTGCCAGCAGCACCGCGATGACCTTCTCGCAAGATAACATCACGACCAGCACAACCGCCGCGCATACGACTTCAGGAACGGTGAGTATCGGTGCCGTAGGCGGACAAACGGCGACAGTCACGCATACTTCCGGAGCATGGAACGTTGGCACTCTTCGCACCGGCGATGTCGCAAACGCAACAGGTCAACTAAACGTCTCTGGCAGCGCAGCAGACATTTTCGTCACAGGCACCGGGGGATCGACACTCATCGGCAACTCGGGTATCGGCGGACTGGTCATCAACAATGCTGGCCTCGTTGACTGCGCAGGCACGTTCTCATGCGGCAGCGGTACCGGCTCGACTGGTGCTATGACCGTCACCGGCGCTCCCGCGGTCGTTGGCGGCGGGCGATCATCACTCAACGTACACAGCACTGGTACTTCGTTCTTTGGTCGCCTGGGCGACGCAAACGTCACGATCAGCAACGGCGCACGAGTTGCAATCGATGGCAAGCTGTCGATGGCCGAACGCGACGTGTCCACAGCGACGCTCACGATAGGCGGTACAGGAGGACTTGCTGGTTTGCTCGATGCGACGCTTAATGTCGCTGGCGACTTCGACATGGCTGTCTTCGCCGGCGGCAATGGCGGCGGCAACGCAACAACCACAGTAAACGCAGGCGGCACACTCACCGTCGGCGGCATGCTCATGCTGGGCACAGGCACCAACAACGGAACCGCGGTACTGAACATCAATGCCGGAGCAGATGTCACCGTGGGCTCAATCGCGGACGGCAACTTCGGCACACTCAATCACAATGGCGGAACGCTTCGCATCAATGGCGGGTTCAACAGTGCTGCACCGATTCCGATGTCGGTCTCAGGACCCGTCGGCAATGCAACAACACTGATCTACCAGAACGGAGCATCTCAGACGCTTAACTCAAGCGGCGGCGTGTCGCTGATCGTTGGAAATGATCTGGGTGTAGGTTCGTTCGACGGCTTTTTGAGAATCGAATCAGGCTCCGTCCTCAACGCAGGAAACGGCGACATCAACATTGGCGACGACACGGGCACGACGGGTCTCGTCACGGTTACCGGTGCTGGCTCGCGGCTTGTGGCTAATCAACCTAGCGACTTGATTCGCGTCGGCTTCAACGGAACCGGTAACTTGGTTGTCGATAGCGGCGGGCAAGTACTCGCGACCGAGATTCAAGTCCCGGCGTCGTCCGTAGGCGGGACCGGCGGTCTTGTGATGAACAACCCCGCCAACGGCGGTCCGATCGTCACCACCGGGAACCTCTCCGTCGGCAATGCTGCTGGTCTGGGCACCGGGGCCGTCACAATCAACCAAGGCGACCTTAATGTGACTAACCCAGGCGTGGGCGTGGTGGTGCGTGATACGGGTGTACTCACCGTGCCTGAATCTGGAACGCTCAACGCGACGGGCTCAATCAACATCGATGGGGGCCAGTTGCAAGTAAACGGCACTGCTCATGCGGGCGTGCTTGTGGATGTGCTCGCCGGTGGTGAATTGTGGGGCACAGCGGGTACGGGTGTCGCAATAGTGGATGGGCCGGTGCGTGTGCGGTCAGGCGGCGCGGTCGAGGCGATCCTTGGCGACCTCACGATGGGCAACACGACATCGACCAACGCCGTGGTGTTCGATTCCGGATCATCCGTCACGATCGGCAATGGACGGACGTTGCTCCTGCGCGACACGGACACCGTTAATGCAAACGGCAACATCATCATGGATGGCGGAACGCTTTCGATCGCACCACCGATTGATATGAGCAACGCCGCAAGCGCTGGCAACACCCTCAGTGGCTTTGGCACTATCAACGCGAGAATGATCTGGAAGAGCGCAGTGACACCCTCGGGTAGTGGTCTAGTCTTCCAACAGCGCCTCTTCATGAACGGCGGCTTCAACGCAAATGGGACAGCAATACGGTTTGCAAGCGGCTCAGAACTCATCGATCTTTCTTCTATTCCCTGTACTCTGAATTGCAAGGTCACCGCCGATGCCGGTTCCGTCATTCGTCCACTGACAGGAAACGGCGATCCGTTTGGCACGATCACCATGGGCGACGGCTCGCCCACCGGTGTGACATTGAATGGCGTTCTCCACATGGGCACCAATGGCAGTCTGACGCTAAACGATTCAAACCTCGTTCCGCTCGGATCCCTAACCGACATGAATGGCGGCACCATCAGAGCTCTCAATGGACTTGTGCTTCAGGCAGGCCGAGTTCTTCGCGGGCATGGCACCATCGACTGCGGCACGTCTCCGCTCAATCTCACTGGCGGCACGATTGACCCTGACGCATACTTCAGTGTCCCTGACTCCTATAGCGGCATCGGCACGTTTGCCATTTCAGGAACCTACGCGCAAGGTTCAACGTCAACCTACCTCTGCGAAATCGCCGGCTTCAACAACGAGTTCCAGCCGCTGAACGACAAAATCCTGTGCGGGCCAGCTGCATTGAACGGCACGCTGAATGTCTCGCTCATTGATGGGTATCACCCTCGCCTGTGCGATGAGTTCACGATCATGCAGTACACCAGCCGCACCGGCACGTGGACGAACATCGTCTCCCCGCCCGGCGTGGGCGTGGGCGTGCGATACGAAGCGACTCGCGCCGTGCTCTTCTTCAACAGCCTCGAATGCAACGATATCGACTTCAACAACGACGGCAGCATCTTCGATCCGCAGGACATCGACGCCTTCCTGAGCGTCTACAGCGAAGGCCCCTGCATTCCTGTCGAAGCAACCTGCGATGACATCGACTTCAACAACGATTGCTCTGTCTTTGACCCGCAGGACATCGATGCCTTCCTGAGCGTGTTCAGCGAAGGGCCCTGCATCCACTGATTGATTCTTCTTCCGCCCCGGCTTCCCACACACCCCGCCGGGGACCTGGTTCACGCCGCCAACGCGGCGTGTGCCGGATTTGAGTTTGCTTGAGATGAATGACAGTTGACTGACTCTCTTTGAGGATCACGAAGTAGCGGAGATTTTGCCATGAAGACTTTGCACAGCACTCGTCGCTTTGGTCGTTTGATGTCAGCTCGCTCGCTCGCTGCGCTCGCGGGCTCGGTGGTCGCGGGCAATTGCCTGGCAATTGACGTCAACTGGATCAACCCCGCAGGCGGGAACACGAGCACGCTGGCCAACTGGAGTCCGCAACACCTCCCGGCGGGAAATGACTTCGCCCACTTCAATACCGCCGGCGCGTACTCCGTGCTTTGGGATGCGGCAACGCCTTCTTCTCTCAACAGAATCAGCGTCGAAGGCGGTTCCGATCTCACACTGACAGTCGCGAATCCTCTGAGAGCCATATTGGATCTGTCGGTCAATAACGCGACAGGTTCGACGACTTTTTCACTGACAGGCGGCACGATCACTGCGGGCGCTTTCTCCGTCGCACCAACCTCGCATCCGACATTTACGGGAACAATGAGCATCACTGGTCCCACTGCGCGAGTCGTCATGGATGATGACTTGGATGGGTGCAGCATCGGGAGCGGAGGTGCTGGATTCTTGAACATCAATAACGGCGGAAGTCTGCACTGTGAAGGGCAGGTGATCATCGGCGGCTCACCATCGAACGGAACTGTGGTGATTGCGGGCGTCGCCAGTCCCTCGCTCGCGCGATCGACATTATCAACTGGCGGCGGGATTGGGTTGATGAACCTCAAGATCGGCATCGCGTCTGGGAGCAGCAGCCTTTCGATCGCCAACGGAGCATTGGTATCCATTGCAGACACGGTGTACGTCAGCACAAACGCTTCAACGCCAGCGACAGTCAGCGTCATCGGATCGTCCCTTGGGTTTGACGCAACGCTCTCAACAGCCTTCGACTTGTACATCGGCAACGATGGAAGCCCGAATCCTGCGGGGAAGGGCACTGTGACGCTCAATGCTGGCGGAGCGATCAATGTCGCCCGAGACACGCTGGTTGGCGGCCTTGTTGCCAGCCGAGGTACGCTCACCATCAATGGTGGTACGTTCACAACTCGCAACCTTGAAGTGAAACCCGGGTTGGCGGGTACATTCAACCACGCTGCGGGCACGGTGATCGTTGATGGTGGGACGTATAAGGCGAACACAAACGGCGCGCCGCTTCCTGTAGGCGGAAACAGCTCGGGTGGCAACTTCACGCTGCAGAACAACGCGCAGTGGACGTGTCCTGCATCGGGAAACACCGCAAGCCCGATCTCCATCGCGGCCTCTGGCGCTGGCGCAACGCTCAGTGTTCTGAGCGGATCAGACATCGTGCAAGCGGGCGCAATCAACGTCGGATCGACGGCTGGTCTGCGGGGAACGCTCAACATGTCCGGAGGATCAACGATCTTGGCGACCGGCGCACTCAACGAGAACGGGAGTGGCAGCGCGATATCGCTTTCGTCAGGCTCGACGATGAGCGTTGCTTCGGTGAGCATCGCAAGCGCAGATGCGGACTCCACGACGTTCTCCATGACAGGCGCGGGAACAACAGTGTCGACTCCGGGCATGGTGCGGGTTGGGCGAGACGCGGGCGGCACGTTGGGCGGCGCCGGAGCGTTGAGTATTACTTCTGGCGCAGTCTTCAACTCAACGTTCGTGAATGCAACTGGCCCATCAATCCAGTTCGCCGGCGTGCACGGCGCTGGTGGTTCGCTGTCCATGAACAACGGGACAATCAGCACGGTTGACGACATCGAGTATTCCAACAGCGCCACGCCGCTGACCATGACCAATAGCACGATCAACGCAACTCGCCTGACCATCAATTCCGGTTCGATGACCGCGAGCGGCACGATCAACGCAGAGTTCAATTGTCCGAATGGGAACTCCGTAGTGAATGTCGGCGGACCTCTGACGATGGGGAAGGCCAGTTCCGCTACAGGCATGAACCATCTCGGCACGCTCAATGTCGGGCCACACACCGTCACCATTCTGGACGCAGACTCCGCACTCATCGGAGCCACGATCAACATCGCCGATGGAACACTGAACGTGCCCAACGGTTTCACGCACTTCGCAACACGCACGCTGACAGGTTCCGGAACCATCAATTCAAACATCTTCAATCTCGGCTCGATCTCGCCGACGGGAGCAGGTCTGACACTGCTCAAGAATCTCTCGGACGACGGCGCGGGCATCTCCGGCACGCGCCTGACGTTTGCGAGCGGATCGTCGTACACAGGAAACGGCAACTTGGGCTGCGAAGTCGTGACGCTCGCAGGCTCCACCATCACGCCTTCAGGGCAATTGCTGATGGGCAATTCGTTGTCACCCAACGGCGTCGTCATCGGCGGCACGCTGAATGTCGGGCCGCATAACGTCGAACTGCGAGACTTCAACGGTGCCCAAGTCTCCGGCACGGTCCACATTGCAGGCGGGACCATGTTCAATCCCTCGCTTGTGCGCTTCGAGGGCGGCGTGCAGCCTCGCCTCGCGGGATTCGGCTCGGTCGTCGGCGACTGCACGATGAATGGCAGCCTCGAACCCGGAAGCGAGTTCGGAGACGCGGTCGGGCACATTCACTTTGACACGCTTTCCTTTAACTCATCGGGCGTGTATGTGGTCGACATCGAAGGCACGCTCCCAAACACGTTCGACACCATCACCACCCAGGACGATCTTGATCTTGGCGACGCGAGCCTTGTGGTTCGACTCATGGACGACTTCTACCCCCCGCGAGGAACGGTGTACAGAATCGCAACAGGCGGAAGTCTGTTTGGCAGCAGATTCGGCTCGGTCTCCGCGCCGGGTTTCCATGTGGTGTATGGAAACGCGACCGTCGACTTGGTCTTTGACGGCCTGTGCGACTCAATTGACTTCAACAACGACGACAGCCTCTTCGATCCACAAGACATCGACGCCTTCCTCAGCGTCTTCAGCGAAGGCCCCTGCATCCCCGAGCAAAACACCTGCAACGACATCGACTTCAACAACGACGGCTCACTCTTCGACCCAATCGACATCGACGCATTCCTCAGCATGTTCGGTGAAGGCCCGTGTATCTAAGCGAAGTTGCGCTGAGATCGCAAGCCACGAATGAACTGCATCACTTGAACATCAAAACCCCCGCGCTGCAGCATTCCACCTTCTCGCCACGAACGATTTGCACGCTGTATCCAAAACATGCACATCCTTTCAGATGCAATCGTCACGCGCGAAGGTGTGACGATTGCATTTTTGTATGCTCAGCGCTCACTATGCGGCTAGGCTCTCGTAAACTCGCTCATGCGAGCACTCGTTTGGTTTCGATCCTGCCTGCGAACAACCGACCACGCCGCCCTAAGCGCGGCGACCAGAAACGCAACCAAAGGCGTCGTCGCGCTGTTCATCATCTCGCCCGGCGAGTGGCGTGCCCACGACTACGCACCGGTCAAGGTCGATCTGATTCTGCGCACACTTCAAGAACTGTCCGAACAACTCCGCTCCCTCAACATCGCACTCGTTGTCAGGACCGCGACAGCGCCGCAAGACGTTCCAAAGGTCGCTCTCAAAGCGATGAAGGAGTTTGAGTGCGACGAACTCTGCTTCAACCGCGAGTACGAAGTCAACGAAATGGCTCGCGACGCCAAAGTGCGCGAAGTATGCGAACACGCCGGCGCGAAGGTTCGCGAATACACCGACCAATCCCTGATCGAACCGGGCGACGTCCGAACGGGCGAAGGCCGGTTTTACACAGTGTTTACGCCATTCAAGAAAGCGTCGATTGCGCACTTGCAGAAGCGCGGCGTCGCTGAATACCCAGCCGCGAAAAAGCAAAAAGAAATCGTCGGCACTCCAGACGAAGTACCAGCCCAAGTAAAAGGCTTCGAAAGCAACGTGCCCACCAACACCTGGCCCGCAGGCGAAAAACACGCGATGAAGCGGCTCGCGACCTTCGCCAAGAAGTCGATGGCAACATACAAAGCCCAGCGCGACTTCCCAGCCATCGACGGCACTAGCGTGCTCTCTCCCTATCTTGCCATCGGCGCAATCTCACCACGCCAATGCATCATCGCAGCATTGGAAGCCAATCGCGAATTCGTTAAAGCCGGCGCCAGCGCGTTCGACTCCGGAAACGAAGGCTGCGTCCACTGGATCAGCGAAGTCCTGTGGCGAGAGTTCTACATCCACATCCTGCGAGGCTTCCCGCGTGTGTGCAAACATCGCGCGTTCCAACCCGCAACCGAGCGAATCGTCTGGAACGAAAACGCCAAGCATCTCGAAGCGTGGAAGCACGGCAACACAGGCGTCCCCGTCGTCGACGCAGGCATGCGACAACTCCTCACCACAGGCTGGATGCACAACCGCGTGCGCATGATCACCGCGATGTACTTCTCAAAGAACCTCTTCCTCAACTGGCGCGACGGCGAAAAGTGGTTCATGCAACACCTCGTCGATGGCTTCCTCGCCAGCAACAACGGCGGCTGGCAATGGAGCGCAAGCACCGGAACCGACGCCGCGCCTTACTTCCGAATCTTCAACCCCATCAGTCAAAGCGTGAAGTTCGACCCGCAAGGCGACTACATCCGCAAGTACGTGCCCGAACTGTCTGGCATCGAAGGTGAAGCCATTCACGAACCGTGGACGCTTCCCGGCCTGCTGCGAACCAAACTGGATTACCCCGACCCACTCGTCGACCTCAGCAAGACGAGAGAGAAAGCGATTGAAGCATTCGCGAAGTTGAAGGGATCATGAACAGCGTCTGAAAGTGACCGTCACTTCACTCCGTCATTCAAACATTGAAATACTTCGCCTCCGGATGATGCACAATGATCGCACTCGTGCTCTGCTCCGGATCAATCTGCCAATTCTCCGTCAGTTGACATCCAATCCGCCGCGGCTCAAGCAACGCAAACAGTTTTTCCTGATCCTGCAGGTTCGGACACGCCGGATAGCCAAACGAGTACCGCGAGCCGCGATACTTCTGCGTGAAAAGGTCCTTGATCTTCGGGCTGTCTTCCGTCGCGATGCCCAGTTCCTGCCGCATCCGCTTGTGCCAATACTCCGCAAGCGCCTCCGCCGTCTCCACAGCGAGCCCGTGCAAGTACAGATAATTCGTGTAATCGTTCGCCTTGAACAACTTCTGCGCCTCTTCAGTCGCCTTGCTGCCCATCGTCACGCAGTGCATGCCAATGACATCAACTTCGCCGCTGGAAATCGGCCGGAAATAGTCAGAGATGCATAAGTGACGCGACGATTGCTGCCGCGGGAACGTGAAGCGCATTTGCTCTCGCAGCGACGAGGAAACCCCAAGACGCAAAGGCGATTCGCCATTCGCACCACTCTTCTCTGCATTGTCACTTTGCAACTTCGTCACATCGTCACTGTTCCAGATCACCAGATCATTCCCATCGCTGTTGCATGCGAAGTACCCGTACACAACCTTGGGGAGCAGAATCTTTTCAACCCGACACCGCGTCTTCCACTGCTCAAAGATGGGCACGATCTTGTCTTCGATGAACGCCTCATACTCAGCATCGCTCATCGCACCCTTCTTCACCTGCCACTGACCACGGAACAACGCGATCGGGTTGATGAACGGATAGATATCCGCAAGATCAAGATTATCGATGACACGCGTCCCAAAGAATGGCGGCGCGGGAATGAAGTTCGTATTCGAAACTGCGGATCGCACCGACGACTTCGCCTGCTGCGCAGCATCCTCACCAGCGTTCGGCGAACTCCCACTCGCAGCCGCAAGTTTCGCAATACGAGACTGATTGATCTGCTCTTCAGCATCCGAACGCTTCGCCAGCCGCTGCCCGATTTCTTCGTGCAGCACTTTCGTGTCATTCGTCGCGATGACATCCATCGTGCGCAAGCCTTCGAACGCATCGCGCCCGTAAAACACTTCGCCCTGATACACGCTGCGCAGATGACTCTCGCAATAGTGCCGCGTCAACGCCGCTCCACCCAACAACACTCGCGGCTTTAGGCCCCTCGCATTGAGTTCGCGAAGATTCTCCTCCATGACAGTGACGGACTTCACAAGCAACCCCGACATCCCAATCGCATCCGCTTTGTGCGTTTCCCACGCCTTGATGATGTCGTTGACGTGTTGCTTGATGCCGATGTTGTGAACTGTGTACCCGTTATTGCTCAGAATGATGTCAACAAGGTTCTTTCCAATATCATGCACGTCGCCCTGCACCGTCGCAAGCACAATCGATCCCTTGCTGTTTCCTTCAAGCTTCTCCATCAACGGTTCTAGCTGCCCCACTGCCGCTTTCATCACTTCGGCGGACTGCAACACAAACGGCAACTGCATCTTGCCACTGCCAAACAACTCGCCGACAGTCTTCATGCCATCGAGCAAGTGATCATTAATGATGTCCAGCGGCTTGTACTTCTGCAGCGCAGTCTGAATCGTCTCGGCAAGTCCCTCTTTCTCGCCATCAATGATGTGCGAACGCAGCCGTTCTTCAATAGAAAGGTCTGCGAGCGATGCCTTCTTCGTCGTGGCAGTCGTCGTCGCATCCTTGAACAACTCGATAAAGCGCTGCAGCGGGTCGTTGCCCGCCGAGCGACGATCATAAATAAGATCAAGCGCCGCCGCCCACTGATCGTCCGGAATCTTGTTGCGAGGCAGAATCTTACTGAAGTGAATGATCGCGCTCGTGAGCCCCGCCGCCTGCAATTCATGCAAAAACGCACTGTTCAGGACGATTCTCGCCGCAGGCGACAACCCGAAACTCACGTTGCTCAAACCCACCGTTGTCTGCGCGTCGGGCAATGACTTACTGATGAGCCGCACGCCTTCGATTGTCTCCAACGCACTTCGCCGATCACTTTCCATGCCCGTGCTGATCGGAAGCACGAGCGGATCAAACAGCAAGTCCTCCGCTGCAAGCCCATGATGCTTCGTCGCTCGGTCATACGCCCGCTTCGCAATCGCAAGTTTGCGATCCGCAGTGCGGGCCATCGAGTTTTCTTTATCTTCGTCGATCGAACCAATGACCAATGCCGCGCCGAACTTCTTCGCAAGTTCGCAGAACTTGTCAAACTTCTCTTCGCCATCTTCAAAGTTCGCGCTATTGATGATGCACTTGCCGCCAGCCAGCCGCAGCCCCGCCTCAATCGTTTTGTATTGCGTGCTATCCAGCATCAGCGGAATATTGACCTGCCGCACCACGCGCCGAACAACTTCGCCCATATCGCGAGCATTGTCGCGCCCCGCATAATCAACGTTGATGTCCAGCACGTGCGCACCATCATGCCGCACCTGCTCACGCGCGAGCGAAACAATCCCGTCCCAATCTTCCGCTTCAAGCAATCGCTTAAACGCACGCGAACCCGAAGCATTCATGCGTTCGCCAATAATCAAAATCGAATTATCCTGCCGATAATCCTGCGCAGAATACAGAGACGTCACCGCCGAAGGCATCCCCTCACGAACCCCACGCGCCAGCGTGGGCGAACTGGAATCAGCATCCCCCTTCTGCCCTTCGCTCGCTCGCACACCCGTACCAAAAACGACGGCTCTGGAGTTCTCCCACGCTCGCGCGTGGGGCTCGTTGACAATCTCAACCAGCCGCTTGATGTGCTCAGGCTTCGTTCCACAACACCCACCGACAATCCGAACATGATCATCAACAACAAACCGCTCCATCGCCTGCGCAAACGGCTCCGCCTTCAGCGGAAACTCCGTGTGCCCATCGACAAGAATCGGTAGCCCGGCATTCGGCATCACGCTGATCGCACGATCATGCAAGTGCTTCCCAAGCCACTTGACGTGATCACGCATCTCCGTCGGCCCCGTCGCACAATTAAGCCCCAGCGAACAAATCGGATACTTCGCCAGCGCAACCGCCGCCGCCTCGATCTCCGTCCCAAGCAGCATCGTCCCCGTGTTCTCAATGGTGACGCTCACCATGATCGGCTTGTGCTCCGTCGTCAACCCCTTCTCGGCAAGCGCAGCAAGCACCGCATTGATCACGCACTTGATCTGCAAAAGATCCTGACACGTCTCAATGATGAACAAGTCCGCCCCGCCCGCAATCAACCCTCTCGCGGCTTCACGATAACTCGCAAACATCGCGTCCCAGTCAATGTTGCCCAGCGTGATCAACTTCGTGCCGGGCCCAAGACTCCCCGCCACAAATCGCGGCTTGTCACTCGTCGCAAACTTCTTGCACGCCGCCCTCGCGAGCTCTGCCGCCGTCTTGCACAACTCAAACGCCTGATCCTGCAACTCAAATTCCGCCAACACATGCGGCATGCCGCCAAACGTGTCGGTCTCAACAGCGTCCGCGCCCACAGCCAGAAAACTCTCGTGAATCGACTGAATCAAGTCAGGCCGACTCTTGACAAGAATCTCCGGGCAATTCTCCTTGCCCCAATAGTCCTTCTGCACATCAAGATTCGCCGCGTGCGTCGCCGTCCCCATCGCGCCATCAAAAACGATGCGACGCTTCGCAAGATGCTGAAGAAAAAGGCTGGAACGTGGTGTGGAACTGTTCTCTGGCATAAGAATTCGTCTGAAGTGCAGCCGTGGCTTCGGGTTGGCTCTTCATGATCAACCGACCATGAAAACCGCCTGAGCCCCAGCGTCGAGACTTCGACCGGGCCAGAGAAGCCGACTTTCACGGCTGGATGCAAAGCATTATAGCGAGGTTGATACAACGGCGCGAGATAGGTCACATAGGTCGCATAGGACCTGTCACGACATGGCTGACGTCAGCCATCTCACGCACTCTGCACATCCGGATTAATCTTCGCCAGCACTTCCTGCGGCTGCTGTGCGATCTGATCCGCGATCTCTCGCCGATTGATGTCGACATTTCTTGGAAAGTCGAAGGCGATGCGGACTCGCTCGCCCTTCACAGACGCGACGCGCACGATGCCGATCGGGTTCTTTGGATCACCGATGACGACTTCTTCACCTTCTCGACGCGTAATCACCAACATCGAACACACTCCCATCCTGGGCGCGCATGGACGCAGCAGAAGGTGCGATCACTCCGGACCACACCCCTTGCCGCTATCAACGGCAAGTGCACGAAGCGCGAACCACCACCAAGAGACTTTATACCGCGCAACGGCTTGAAGCGAAAGGCTTTCTGTGCAGGTTTGTCAAGAAATCGTGTGCACTGGGTCCGAGTTGCACAACCTCGGCTCCCCTAAGAACGGCTCCAACGCCCCACATTGGCCGATTTTGCGTGATCCGGACACGCGAGTCGGGAGTCGTTTGGTGGGTGTGGGCATCCCTCAGCCTGACTAACCGCGTCCCCAGATTTACGATTTCTCATCAAGCAATCTGGCTTGCAGTCCCACTTCGCGTCGTTGCACGCGAGCAATGAAACGCCCCCGACTTACTCCACCGCCTCCACCTTCGTCACCTCAGGAATGTGCGCCTTCAGGTTCCGCTCAATCCCCACCTGCAGCGTAATCATGCTGCTCGGGCAACCAACGCACGCGCCATGAAAACGAATCTGCACCACGCCCTCCGGCGTGACATCAACCAGTTCAAGATCCCCGCCATCCGCCTGCACGGCTGGTCGAATCAGTTTGATGACGCGCGAAACGCGATCGAACGTCTTTGGAGCATCGCCCCGTCCTTGGTTCGCGGATGAAGCACTTGAAGTTGAGGGCCCTGCAGACATCGCACGATTGTATCGCCGCCGCAGTCGCAGAACGCACGACACACCCACCCCGCAGCAACGCGGTACCATGCCGCATGCCGCGAAACGCCGAGACCACACGCCACAACCCCATCACAACACTCATGCAGCCGCGATTGAGCAAGTCAGCCGCTGGCACCGCAACAATGCTCCTCGCGTGCTGCATGCTCACCGCATGTTCATCGCCACCCGCACGCGCACCAATCGACGTCCTCACTGATCGCAAGCAAAGCACGAGCGAACGCACGGCTGCCATTCAATCCGTCGAAAAAGAAGCCGCAGCAAACTCAGCCCTCGCCGAAACACTCAGTCAGGCCCTCCAAGAAATCCTCTGGAGCCCCGCACAACCCCGCACACTCCGCCGCGACGCTCTAACCAAACTCGCGAAAGACGAAAAAAGTCTCGCAACGCTGAAGACCGAAGGCCCAAGCCTCCTCGTTCGCGAACCCGATCCAGTCATCGTCGCCGACCTCTGCGAACTCGCCGCATCAAAGGGCTGGCGCGAGTGGACCCCATCTCTCATCCGCGTCTTCAGTCGCACAGGCGGCCAAATGGACGCCGACACGCCGGGCCTGAGCGAGCAAGACAAGCAATTGATCACATCGCGCGACTGGAAGTACGCAACATCAGCCGAGAAAGCCATCGCGACACTCGAGCAAGGCATCGACATCAACGCCGTGCTCTGGAAGTACATCGTCGATCAACCCGAAAAACTCCAAGACAGCACCGTCGTTCGCCGCGATGCGTACACAGTACTGTCGCAACGCGACGCTTCGGGTGACATCCGCCGACGATTGATCTCTGAATCAACTCCAGCATCGCAAGACGGCAAGTTGATCGTCGAGGCCCTCAAAGCCGGGCAAACTGACCTTCGCGTGCTGCCAAATCAAGGCGAAGAACTTCGCTGGCTGCTCGAACTCGCAGAGCGAAAGTCCGAAGCCACAAAGGCATATTGGAACGAAGCCGCACAAGCCGTGAAAAGTGTCCCCACCGGCACAACCGTGCAACTGCGTCACTTGGAAGCACTGCGTTGGGCAAACGCCAACCACTCCGAATGGCTCGCGATGGATCGCAACGCGCTCTTGCAACTGCTCGACACTTCACTCGCAAACCGCAACCGGATTTCGCGCTCATGGGGCTCGCGCTCAAAGCCATACAACGAAAACGCCGCGTCCAACACCGCCCAATCCGAATCCACTCGCTACACCGCACTCGATTGGGCCGACTTCATCGTCGTGCTGTCGCTCAACGACGTCGTGAACAATCCCGCCAACGCATCACGCCTCATTCAGCAGGCAACGCTCGACAACTCAGACCGCACGAGCGAGTACGGCGGCTTGATTCTCTCAATCAACGCCGCGCCGCAAACACCAATTCTCTACCCGCCACGCGCCAAAGACAAAAGAGGCGACCTCGAGTTCCACGCCCCCGACGACATGATCCGCGATCAAACGCGAGCGCTCGCACACTACCACTTCCACGCAACCGCCGAGAAAAATCAGGAAGCCGCCGGCCCCAGCGTCGAAGACCTGCAATACGCCACATCTTGGGCCCGCGGCTGCGTCGTCTTCACCAGCGCCAGCAAAGGCCGACTGAACGTCGACTACTACCAGCCAAGTTCAAACAACAACGCCGCTGGCATCGTCCTCGACCTCGGAACAATCACCAGCACCGGCTTCGAGCAAGCACACTAATCGCAACAGATCAGCGCAACTCCTACTTCGATTTCAAAATCATCTCACAAACAAACAAACAAACAAACGGCGAAGCCATCAAGGTCAATAGCCGTGGGTAGCCGCGCAGCGGCACCCACGGATAAAGCACCCAAATCCAGCACCACGAAGTGGTGCGGGACTTGCCTCTCTTCGTGAAATGTCATTCACGTGCCCCAAACATGCTTATTCGCATCATCGCAACGCTCTAGCAGAATGAGCATCGCTCTGCGAAAATGTTACTTCCCCTGCTTCTTCTGCCCAAACACCACCCGCCACGAAATCATCACCAGTCCCACGATGAGCAACGCATCTGCAACATTGCTCACGTAAGGCCAAATCTCATTCCCACCCCAAGGCCACGACAACCCGCCCGGCAACTTCATGCCTGGCAGCGGATGAATGAAGTCTCGCACACATCCAAACGTCACGCGATCATAAAGGTTGCCCAACCCCGATCCCACAATCAACCCAATCGCCAACTGCATCGACCAATCACGATCACGCGTGAACTTCGCAAACGCCGTGATCCCAATGACCATCGCAATCGCCGTAAACGTAATAAAAAACCAACGCTTTCCCGCGCCAATCCCAAACACCGCGCCGGGATTCAGCACCAACGTGAAGTTCAGCAACTTCTCCGCCACCACCCGCGGCTGGTGCATCGGAATCAACCGCCACAGGTCCGGCGTGACATTCATCACTTCTTCGCGTTGCACAATCACCGGAAAACCCGCGATCGTCTTAAACGCCCAAACCTTCGTCCACAAGTCCAGCACCAGCGAACTCAAAAACGCCGCAAGAAAAATCCCCCACGCCCGCGCGGACGTGCCCGCGATCTTCTCCCTCGCCGCACCCGCCCCACTCACGCCCGCTTGTTGTGTTGATGTCTGATTCACGCCCTCAAGCGTAGAAGCGATCCAACAAAGAGTTCGCCACAATAAGTCAACGGAATCCACCGGACCGCCTCGACACGCGCGGAATCATCGCGACTCATTGGTTCGCAAATTCGAACATTGAATTTCACATGACACGCACGCCACAACCAAGACACTTCATGCCTCAGTCGCGATCATCGCAAGTTTCAGAGATTCAACAAGAAATCAAAACGCCCGCATCGCCTGCCGCTCAATCTCGCGTGCGGCCTCGATCGAGTATCGAGCCCAAGGCAATTCGCGCAAGCGTTCAAGCTTGATGGGCTTCAGCGTGTGTTCGCAAATGCCATATGTCTCGTCCGCAATGCGCTTCAGTGCATCGTCGATCTCGCGCAGCAACTTGCGGTCAGCCGCGGCGAGGTCGAGCGAAAGCGACTGGTCATACGCCTCGCTGCCCTGCTCTGCCAAGTGGCTGGGCATGTTGGAAAGCGACCCACTGCCACCCCGCAGTGCTTCGCTCTCCATCCCCGTGATGTCCTTGATCAACGCCTGCCGCTTGCGAAGCAGCAAGTCCTTGAACTCCGCAAGTTGCTCTGGCGTCAATTGCGTCTTCACCACCGGAGCAGGCTCGCCCTCGACGGCTTCCGCCTGACGCATGCCGAGCGGCTTCACGTGAGCAGCCTTCGGACCCGACGGAATCAAAGGCTTACGAATCGGATTGCTCGGATCCATGAGCCGACCAATGCCCGCAGGCATGACAGGCTGCACGGGCGGCTTCATCTTCTTGGGCGGAGCTTTGACGTCAGTCTTGCCCAGCGGCACCACTGCCTTCTTGGGCGCGTTCGCGGCGGGAGCCTTCGGATCGACTTTCGCGACCGGCTTCGCAGCGGGCTTCACGGGTGCAGCCTTCGCCGAAACCTTCGCAGCAGGCTTCGCAACAACTTTCGCAGCTGGTTTCACCGTCGCGGCTTTCGCTGCGGGCTTCGCAACAATCTTTGGGGCTGGTTTCTTTGGAGCAGCTTTCACCTTGGGCGCGGCTTTCTTCGCCGGCTTTGGCGCTGGCTTCTTGCTGGACTTGGTTGCAACCTTCTTTGGCACTACAACCTCCCAATCATGCACTCGGTCTGGCTCACGAGGAATTCGGATCGCAGACCGTGCCGCCGAATTTGCGCCTTGGCGCAAAGCCGGGGCGTCAAAAGATTGCAAGGTTATGGGGGGTGGTCGAAAATATCAAGTTGCTTTGTGTGAAGAAGCTTCGATGCCAGACGCGTTCCCGCGTTTGTGGAGCCTTCGTTTGTTGCATCAGGGCGATTCGAAGCCTGATCACCGTTCAGCAATTCTCGTACTTCCAATTCCGCTTCTTGCCCTCGGCAATCCACTCAATCGCCGTCGCGATCCGCTTCTCGCGCGTTTCGTCCCGCTTCGCGTCGCCAACCCACTCCATGTATTCACGCTGACAACTCGGCGCGAACTTGTCAAACGCCGCCTTCGCTTTCTTGCTCTTCGCGAGCGCGGCTTTGAACTGCGGATGCATCGTGATCGGCTTCTTGGTCTTCGTCTTCTCGCGAGGCGCCTTCACGCCCTCCTCGTTGAGTTTCATCGCGATCTTCATCCACCCACTGAACTGCTTTTTGGTGGGAAGCTGATCGAGACTGGTGATCTTCCCAAAGCTCCCCATCGCTTCCCGCGACTTCGCATCCCCGCCAATCACCAGATCATGCTTCCAAAACCCAAAGGCCGCATGCTTCTTGAACGCCGCCATGCCACAAAGAATGCCGTGATACTCAAACGACGGCATACCCCACTTGATCGTTTCCGTGACGTCAGGACACGTCTCGTGAACGAGTTTCCGAAAGTGCGTCAAGATCGGCTTCGCAAAATCAGCTTGCTTCGCGATGTACGCATCAACTTTGGTATTGAGGGTTGGCACGGCAAAGTGTACCACTCAAACCATCTCGCTCACCACCACCACTTCACGACCGACGTATACAGCGGAATGCCCAGAATGATGTTGAACGGAAATGTCACGCCCAACGAAAGCGACACATACAGCGACGGATCCGCCTTGGGAATCGCAAGCCTGAGCGCCGCGGGCGCGGCGATATACGACGCAGACGCCGCGAGCACCGCAAGCAGCACGGCATCACCTTGCGAAAGGTGCATCATCTTCGCCCCAGCAATTGCAATCGCCGCGTTGACCAGAGGCCCCACAATCGCAAACGCAAGCAACAGCCGAGGCGCGGCAAACAGATTCCGCAGACGCCGAGTCGCAAGAATGCCCAGATCAAGCAGGAAGAACGCAAGCGCACCCGGAAACGCATCAGTACACAGCGGCTTGAACGCCGCATACCCGCGCTCCCCCGTCAACACCCCCACCACAATGCTCCCCAGCAGTAAAAGCACCGGACCGTTCAAAAGCGCTTCGTGCAGCAGCGTTCCCAAACTCGGAGGTCGGCTGGAATCCCCGCTTGCCGATGTCTGCGCTTCGCCGTTCGCCTGTCGCTTGTCCAGGTTCAGCATGATCAACGAAAGCACAATCGCCGGCGACTCCATGAGCGCCATCACCGCGACCATGTGTCCGCTGTAGGGCGTCCCCGCGCTCTCCAATGACGCACACGCCGTGAGAAACGTCACAACACTCACCGAGCCATAACACGCCGCGAGCGCAGCCGCGTTGATTCCTTCGATGAGCCGTCGCAAAACGAAATACACCCACACCGGCACAACAACGCTCACCCCAAGCGCAATCGCAAGCGTCTTCCACACGTCAGTTGAAAAGCCGCTGTGCGAAAGTTCAACACCACCCTTGAACCCAATCGCCCACAGCAGGTACAACGACAGCAACTTCGTCGCCGCCTTCGGAATCGTGATGCTCGAACGCACAAGCACCGCGATGACGCCAAGAAAAAAGAACAGCACGGGCGGACTGACTGTCAAAAGACCCGCCGGCTCGCCCGCCGCCAATATGAAACTAGTCTGAGTCATTCGCAGTTTCCCAGAATCGAAACGCGTCAAGAGAACGAACGTCAAGCATATCTCGACAGCCGCGTGATCACCGTACCGATCCCTCGACGTTTCCAAGACCACCTCGTTGCACTACCCTCTCGTATGAACGCCATCGAAAAAGTCCGCTCGGTACTCAGCGAATTGCGATCGGGTTGCCCGGAAGCCAAAGCCGCGGACAACTGGGGTCTCGTCGGTCGCCTGCTGGGCCGAATGACCAACGATCGCGCGGCGGTGGAGCGGGTCGTGTCGGCGCGGGATGCTGACGGCACCGAGTCGCTGCTGCGAGTGATCGAAGGCAGAGCCGCCGCGGCGGAAGCCGTGACGCCGGCGTCATTCACAAATGACCAACTCGACAACGCCCTGCGAGCGTTCATGAAACGCCTCAAAGTCACGCGGCTGGACGATCAATCAAAGATGACCAACCGCCCCATGACAGACGGCAAAGCTTCGAGCGTGGACGCGATCAGGCCGCCCGATGGATTTCCGGGAGGGATTTGGCTTGCGTTGGTGAAGGCGGGGAAGTTGAAAGATATGGGGGGTGGGTTTTATATGGAGGGGTGAGGAGCGCCTTGGACCATCACTGCAATCCTGCACAAAGTGCTTGTTTCGGTCCTGCTGTTGAAATTGCCTTGATCCATTCGCCGGCGATTCTCCGAGGCTCATTTACGCCAGCATACATGGAGTACCACGGCTTTGAATCTGAAATAATGCCAAGATCGCGTAATCGCTTTTCAACCAGACGATCACCCTTGCGTATGTGCTGGGAGATGTTTTTTGATGGGCCGTAAGTTGCTGGCTTGCAGTAGTGTTTGTGCCCCATCGCTTTTCGTCGCAAGAGGGCAACTTGTTCAATCGACTGTGGCGAAACGGACTTGCAAGCCCTTGAAAACTTTTCCGCAGCTGTAACCGCGCTGAAGTGGTTCTTCGGTCCGATTCGTACGCCCTTCGGGCTGTTTACAACGAATCCGTGTACTTGAATGGGATTCCCGGCAGCATTCGATACCAACTGGAGACCCTTCTTTTTTCGCTTTTTCCTGCTGAACTGCAAACCAGTTTTCGAAATCTCCAAATCAAGAAACTCTATCGCCGCCTCGGCCGTTGCCTTGTCATGACAGGAAAGTACGATGTCGTCGTACGTCCTCGACACACGAATTCCATTTATCGATGTGTATTGAAACAATGCCTCGTCCAACCTGTGGAGAACAATGTTCAGAGCACTTCCGCTGGCAGGCGAGCCCTGTGGCAAGCTCCCGCGAATCACCAGCAAGGAGGTCAGTACTTCAGCGTCTTCAACAGTGCACCCGCGCGACATGAGGGCAGATTGCACCATTTGGTGATTCACTGACGGATAACAACTATGAATATCCAAGGTAACCACAACGCTCTTCCCACAATGGACCAAAGCGCTTGAGTAGCACGATCTTCCGAGTGCGCCACCATGCACGATCTTGTGAGGCGGAAACTTGTGTTGGAGATAGGAATTCAACCTTCGCAAGTAATCTCGACCGATCCGTGTCGGCGGATCTACTTGTCGCATTTTTCCTTTTACCAGCCGTTGCGCACGGGCGTGGAACATAGACTCGGCGTTCTGAGCCAAGTGGCGCAATTGATCAATCGACAGTCGAAGGTTGTTTGCGACTTCGGCGAGTACGGACTTTGGTTGAATCGCCGTCAACGGGTCCATCCATTGACTCCAGTGCAGCTCTTAGTCTATCTTCCGCGTCTACCAATCTAGAAACACAATCAGTTATCTTACGCACCCTACCGCAAGGTTCGGGAAGTCCTTCTTCGTCGGTCAGCAATAGTTGAAGAGTCAGTTCTGGGATGCCCAAGCCACGTGACAAAGCTCGTATGACGTCCGGTGATGCGCTTCGATCACCACTTTCAATCAAGCTTAGCAATGTAATGCTGATGCCAGCTTTCTTCGCCACATCTGACGATGTAAGGCCCTTCGCCTTTCTCAATACTCGGATGGAGTGTCCGCTCATCGCAGCTCCAGAAAAAATCGACTTTGTATCTCACGGATTGCCACTACCGCGCACGTTCTACTTGAGCAATGAGTTGATCAATCTGCCGATCAATCAAGTAGCAGATAATCTGTACCTGATCCGCAGCAATCGTCGCATCATCCGCATTGGCCGTCTGTCCAAATCGTGCGAGTTGAATCGCGCACCGGATATTTGCCAATACGTCCCAAGAATTCCCCAAGGGCTTTGCGTCTCTGAACCTCGACTTGATTTTCAAGACGAGTTTTCGAATGTGCTCAAGGTGCATTTCTGCCGCCTTGAGTTCATTTCTTGGACGCACGTGCCTTGGACAACGTTCTTGTGTCGACAATTTAGTCATATTGACTCCTTGTCAACCGCCTCACCCAGCTCATCATGGCACGCGCCATGATTCCTTGGGGGATATACGCACCACCAACGAAATGCTGGCGGAGTTACGGTCGCTGGCACTGGGACGCTCGCTGTTCAACGACACAAGCACGAGAATCGGTGCAGTTGGGGTAAATAGGGGTGAGGCCATCGACCAAAGCACGCTGGTTTTCAAAGATCACTGCTCGCGCAGCACAACATTGTTGCCGCATCCACACCGAAGGCAAGTGAAATTGTAAAAGTATTTACACACCCGGCTCGGAGAGCCGGGCTACCCACTCACGGCGCCCACACATTCGCCGTCGTCGTCTTCACCGCCTGCACTCCATTCCCCTTGCTCACCGGCGCCGGCAGAATCTGCCCCGTTGGATCAGCCTTGATCACCGCCACC
The DNA here is from genome assembly GCA_046350435.1 of Phycisphaerales bacterium. Taxonomy (GTDB): domain Bacteria; phylum Planctomycetota; class Phycisphaerae; order Phycisphaerales; family UBA1924; genus BJHL01. The sequence continues at coordinate 166,880 of JAXMAK010000003.1, read as the reverse complement.
GGATTCACCTCGCGCGGGAACGCCGCGGCGTGCACTGGTGGCACGGTTACGCCGTTCAAGTGCATTTTGCCGGTGCTCAGTCCCGGGAAGTGCTCGCCTTGCCAACTTGCGGGATACTTCGCGTCGTCCATCGCAAGTGCGGCTTTCGTCGGGAACAGCGGGCGGAAGGTGTCGCACATCACGGCGAGTTCCTGCGTGTGCGTCGCGGCGAGTGAAGCCTCGATCGTGCCCGGGTGTGGGCCGTGCGGGATTCCTTGTGGGTGTGCGGTGAGGCTACCGATTTCGATGCCTTTGCGGCTGCCGAAGTTGCCATCGACGTAGTAGAGCACTTCGTCGCTGTCGAGATTGCTGTGGTTGTACGGAACTTTGATGCTCTGTGGGTGATAGTCGAGCATGCGCGGCGCGAACGTGCAGATGACGAAGTTGTGGGCTTCGAACGTCTGGTGAATCGGCGGCGGCATGTGCAGTTTGCCGGTGATCGGGCTGAAGTCGTCGGCGTTAAAAATAAATGGGTAGTAGCAGCCGTCCCAGCCCACGATGTCGAGTGGGTGGTAGTGATAGACGTATTCGTGGATGAGGTCGCGGGCTTTGATGCGAACGGGGAAGTCGCCCTTCTGGTCCCAGGTCATGGGAAACTCGGGGAGCCTGTAATCTCGTTCGCAGAGCGGCGCGTGCTCAAGGAACTGGCCGTTGTGCTTGCTGACGTAGCGCGGCGGTGGGCCGATGTGGGAGCCGTTTGTGGTTTCAATCAACAGGACTCGACCGAATGGCGTGTTGGCGATGTCGGGGCCGCCATCGGTGGGCTTGCCGTCCGGGCCGTTCGTGCGTTTGTCCCAGATGATGGTGTATATGACGCCTTTGGGAATGACGAGGTAGTCGCGCGGACCAAACTTGAGGGTGCCCAGCATGGTGTGGCAGACGCCGCTGCCGTAGTGAATGAACAGACATTCGTCGCCCTGGCCGTTCTTGTAGTGATAGGCCATTTGCTCGGCGGGGTTGATCACGGCCATTTCGCAATCGGCGTTGCCGAAGAGCACAACGCGGCCTGTGACGAAGTCGCCGTGGGCGTTCATGTGCTTGCCGCCGGTGAGGACGTGGCGCATGCGCATGATGTCCTGCTCGACGTATTCGACCTTGGTGGAGTACAGCGGTTTCCAGCCGAACACCTGCGTTGGCGGCTGGATGTGGTACATCGTGGTCGTCGGGCCAGAAAAGCCCTCGGTACCAAAGACCTCTTCGCTGTACAGGCAGCCATCAGGGCGGCGGAACTGGACGTGGCGCTTTTGCGGGATCAAGCCGAGTTTGGTGTAAAAGGGCATGGGGGACTCCGAAAGTTGCCCGGAACTGCGGGGCGAGGAAGGGTAGAGGGGGAAACGATGAAGCGATGAAACGATGGAGCGATGAATAGGGCGGGATGTGGAAGGCAGCGATGCAGCGATACAACGATGGAGCGGGGTAACGTGTTTGGTTGTGTGGTGATTTCGGGCTCGGTCAACGTGAAACGGCGAATACAGGAATGGTTTGCTCGTTGGGGGGTTCTAGCCGATACTGGGGGACCATGATGGACGGCGTTTCACTTCAGATGACGGCGATTGACGCGATGCGCGGGCTGTGGGCGGCGGCGTTTGGGGCGTGCGTGGGGTCGCTGATTAATGTACTGGCGTACCGGATTCCGCGCGGGATGGATTATGTCACGCCGACGAGCAGGTGCCCGTCGTGTTCGACGAAACTGACGTGGCGCGAGAACATTCCGATTTTTGGGTGGCTGATGCTGCGCGGGAAGTGTCGGTTTTGCCGCAGTCCGATTTCACCTGAGTACCCGATCGTGGAGTCGATCGTCGCGCTCCTGTGGTTTGTGGCGTTCATGGTGTGCTACGCGGATGAATACGCCGGGCTGAGTTTTTTCCTGCACTTGCAGCCTGAGTGGGCGAGGAGCGGGTTTGTTCAGACGTGGCCCATCTTTCTTGTGATCGTGACGCTGCTGTCTTCGCTGGTCGCGATGACGATTGTGGACGCGAAGACGTACACGATTCCGGAGCAACTCACGAACTTCCCGACGATTGTGGGACTCGTTGTCAATCCCCTCGCTGCGATCTGGGTGCAGCACAAGTATGGACAACTGACGCATGCGGCTCCGGGGTATTCATGGAGCCTGTGGACGCCTGATCACTTTGGCTGGTGGTGGGTTGGTGCGGCGTTGGGTGGCGCTGTGGGCTGGGGCATCGCGAACCTGCTGTTGTGGAAGAAGATATTAAAACGAACGTTCGGCGAGGAGTATGTCGCGTGGGAGACTGAAGCCATTCAGAAGATTGAGGCGGCTCAGGCTGAGCGTGAGGCCAAGATCGCCGCGGGCGAGCAGGTTGCAGACGAGGACGATCCGACGCAGCAGCAGTTGTGGATCAAGTATCCGCATGCGCGGCGCGAGATGGCTCGTGAGGCGTTGTTTGTGGGCGTGATTTTGGCGTGCGCGTTGATTGGTGGAATGATCGCGTACAAGGCTGTTGGGCCTTGGGCGTACAACCCCAACACGCTGGTTGAAGAACCTATGAATGACGCGGCGAGAGTGCCGCTGTGGCTGATGGTGTTGAGCGGGTCGCTGCTGGGGTACTTGATCGCTGGCGGCTTCGTCTGGTTCTGTCGAATCATCGCGACGTTGGCGTTTGGCAAAGAGGCGCTGGGCATTGGCGACGTTCACATGATGGCTGCGGTGGGCGCGTGCATCGGGTGGATTGATCCGGTGATCGCGTTCTTCCTCGCGGCGTTCCTAGGCATGTTTGGCTGGATCATTCAACTGCTCACGAGCGGCGAGAACAAGCGGTTGCTGCCGTACGGGCCGTTTTTGGCGATGGCGACGGTGCTTGTGTGGTTTGGGAAGCCTGGGGTGGAGTGGGTGGCGACGAAGTTGTGGCAGGGCGGGGTGAATTGGCCGTAGTTTCGCTGCGCCAATTAGAGAGCAACTGAAGTCCATGCGACCGCGTAGACGTCGCACGATTGCCTGACAATTACCCGCTTACCTTTTTCCATGCACGTTTCTCGCGTCACGGTCATGGGGCTTGGTCACTTTGGTGGCGGTGTTGGCATCGCTCGGTACTTTGCTGAGCATGGGGCGAAGGTGGTTGTGACGGATTTTCAGCCAGCGGAGAAACTGCGCGAGTCGATTGAGCAGGTGCGGGACTTGGCGGATGCGGGGACGGTCACGCTGCGGCTTGGGGAGCATGTCGAGCGTGATTTTGTTGAGACGGATCTGGTGATTGCGAATCCGGCGGTTGCTTTGCCTTGGAAGAACAAGTTTTTGAGGGCGGCGGCGATTGCGAATGTGCCGATCACCACGGAGTTTAATATCGCGGTGAGTCAGCTTGCGTCGCGAGATCGCGTGATTGCGATTACGGGCACGGCGGGGAAGAGCACGACGAGCGCGATGGTGGCGCATGTGCTTCGTGAGGTTGGGCGTCGTGTGGTGTTTGCGGGGAACATCGGCGGGTCGACGATTGCGAGTTTGCGGAATGTGCCGAGCGATGCGTTTGTTGTGCTTGAGGTATCGAGTTTTATGTTGTATTGGCTGTCGGGCATGGCTGAACGCGATGGATTTGTGCCGCCCGAGTGGTGCCAACCGAGCCGAATGAAGGGGTGGCCTGCGCGGGTCGCGGCGATTACGAATATTTCGGACAATCACTTGGATTGGCATGGCGGGATGGAGCACTATCGCGAGTGCAAGCGGCAGATTTTCGCGGGGATGACGAGCAAGGACACGGTGGTGGTTTCGGATCGATCGGATGCGAGCGGTTTTGTGGAGAAGAGCAATTCGCCGAGGTGCGTGGTGTTGGGGGCGAGTGAGTTGGTTGAGAATCTTGCGATACCGGGTGTGCATAATCAGCGCAATGCGCGGATGGCGGTCGAGATTTGTCTTGCGGCGGATAGTGAGATGAAACGCGAGGTGGCGGAACGAGCGGTTAGGACCTTTGCGGGGTTGTCGCATCGGTTGGAGTTGGTGGGTGAGATGAAGGTGGGTGTTGGATCGCAGGTTGGCGGCGCGAAGGCGTTTAACGACAGCAAGAGCACGACGCCTCAGGCGACGGTGCTCGCTGTTGAGGCGTTTGAGGCTGGAGGTGGGACCTCGCGCGTGCACTTGATTGCGGGTGGGTATGACAAGAAGAGTGATCTCTCGCCGATTGCTGCGTTGGCGACAAAGGTTGCGGGGTTGTACACGATTGGTGCGACTGGCGAGGCGATTGCGTCGGGGGCGACTGCGGCGGGTGGGAGTGCGGTGAATTGTGGGTCGCTTGCGAATGCGATTTTGGAGATTAAGCGGCGGGTGAAGCCGGGGGATGTGGTGTTGCTGAGTCCGGGGTGTGCGAGTTGGGATCAGTATGAGAATTATGAGCGGCGCGGGGAGGAGTTTCGGGCGTTGGTGCGTGGGGAGAAGATTGGGGGTGGGCGATGAAGATTTCGCTTGCGCGAGTGTGGGTGGGTTTGGTTGTGGTGGGTGTTTTGGTTTCGGTGGGTGGGTGCGCTGGGAGTCGCATGGATGGTGAGCGCGGGGCGGGGCATCAAGAGAATGCTGGTAGGTCGAATAGGGCCAATACGGCCTATGGGCGAGATGGTGATGCGAAGCAACAGGTTGGCGAGCGTGTGAGTTCGAACGAGGTTGGGCGGACGACGGGAGCTTTGGCGGTTGAGGTGGCGCCGCAGGCAGCACCAGCAAACACGCCGGGAAAGTTTGTCGAAGTGTTTCCGTCTGTGTTGATAGATCGGGGGAATAAGGTGTTGGTACTGTCGGGGACGGTGCCGATTGAGGCGACGGCGGTGAATGGGAAGCCTGCGAAGCCTGTGTACTTGGAAGTTTTAGTGTGTTCTCGCGATACGAAGGAGCATGAGGCTCTGGTTGTTGTGAACGCGCGGCCTTCGCATGTGCATGCGGCGTTGCTCATGTTGGGGTTGGAGCCGGGGACGGTGGGGACTTGGCGCGAGGAGGCGGGGGCGATTGTCGGGACGGCCGCGACGGGGCCTGAACTTGATGTGAAGGTGCGGTGGAAGGATGGGGATCGGGAGGTTGTTGCGCCGATGTTGTCTTGGGTGGTTGATCAGCGAACGCAGAAGAACCTTCTAGCGACCGAGGGTGGAGCGATGGTGTTTGCGGGGTCGCGATTTGCGCGTGTGGCGTCGCGGGCTTCGCCTCAAGAAACGTTTGAGGCGTACATGGCGGATATTGACGGGACGCTTGTCGGGCTCACGACGTTTTCGAGCGAGTGCATTGCTTGGACGAAGATGCACCATCATCAATCAAAGGTCGAGGAGCCTCGATGGATTGCAAATCCGCTCCTTGTGCCGAAGTTTGGGACTGAGGTGGAGGTTGTGATTACGGCGGGGAAGTGATACGGATCGGCGCTGAATGTCGTGTCACCGACGGGCGAAGCCGGTCGGTGCGGAATTGAGAGACAGTCAGCAAGCATCCGCATCCAACACCGACCGCGCAAAGCCGCAGTCGGTGGCACGTTACTCCGAAACAGCGCTTGCGCTGCGTTCGTTGCGGTCGAGGAAGCGGGCTTGGACTTCGGGGGTGGGAACGAGGCAGTGTGCGCTGGTGCCCATGATGTTTTTGCGGTGCTTGGCGATGAGGGCGTAGATTGCGTTGCGCCAGGAGCGGGGCACGATGCGTCCGGCGGAGAAGATGGACCACATGCCGCCCAGGGTACTTGTGATTTTTATGACGGCGTCGGACTGGGTGTGCACGCCGGCGGCGTCGATGACGACCATGCTATCGGGGAGTGATTCTCGCTTGACGCCGGCTTGCGTGAGTGCTTGGTTTGCGGCTTGCGAGGTTAGGGCGGCGAAGCGGAAGGTGCCTGCTTTATCGCGCTTGAGAACCCATTGCACGGTGGCGTTGCACATGTTGCAATCGCCGTCGTAGAGGATGATGGGAGAGGTTGGTGGCGAGATCGCCGCCATGACTTATTGTACGAGTCCAGCTGTGGTCGTGGCGGGGAGTGGTTCTTGCGGGGGCGTGTTTGTGTTGCTTGTTGGCGAATTGAACTTGCCGCATTCGGGGCAGCGGTGCATTGATGTCGCGAGGGTGTAGTTGCAGTAGAGGCAGACGCCTTGGCGGACTTTGGGGGAGAAAGCGATGAAGAGGAACGAGTAGAGCGCGGCGGGAGCGGCGAGCAGGGCGATTTCGAATCGCAGGTCGCCGACGAAGGGCAAGATGGCTGCGGTGGTGGCGACGGAGAGGATCGCGACGAGGGTGCCCAGGACGAGAGGTGTGAATCTTGTTTGCAGGCGGATGTCGAAGATGCGTTTGCGGAGGAGTTTGGCTGTCGCTTCGGCGACGAGCACTTGGACGAGAACGGGAAGGACGACGACGCCCAACAGGAACTGGGCGTAAGCGCTTGTGCTGAGATTGAAAAGGTCTTCTCGGCGCAAGAAGTAACTTGCGACGAGTGTTGCGGTGTAGATGAAACATCCGCCGAGTCCGAACCAGATCATAGAAAACTCCTTTCGTGTCCAACGCGGATATTCATTGATTTCCACCAGATGATGAAGGCGGAGGTGCGATCATCTCGCCCATCGTCATTTGAAACACGCGCTGGGGCGGCGTCGGCGAGAGTTTGGCGTATGTTGTTGCGAAGGGTTCCAGCATTGATAATTTGGCTTGGTCCCAGGGACTGTCGCGGCCTTTGGCCCAGAGGACGCCTGCGGTAATGACGATGCCCACAAGAGCGGCGATGCGGCCAGCGGTGCGACGGGCTTTTGCGCGGATGAGTGCGAGGCCTACGGGGCAGTCTGCGGTGAGGATTGTGCCATCGGGTCTTCGGAACAGGCGGACGCAGACGCGGCTTTGGCCGTCCCCCACTATGGACGTGATCTCGTCGGTGGTCATCGCGGCGAAGTTGTGTACGTTGTGGTTGCACTGATCGCAGTGGCGAGTTTTGTCATCGCCTTTCATGTCTTCCCAGCGAGCGGGGCAAGGAGAAGCGACGCGGATGTTGTTGAGGACGCTGAGAGAGAGATTGGCAGGCATGCTGATGCTCCCGAGATGTGCGATGACGTTTGAGATCGCGACGTGCCGTCTGTGATATTCGACGTTTCGGCGTGTCGCCAGTTCACTTCTTTGACGCCGATTTGTTTAGTTGTTTGCCGGAACGCAGATCTTGCCCATCACGACATCGCCCATGACTGGTCTGGAAATGACGGGAGGTGTTGGCGAGAGTTTGTTATAGACGGTGGCGAAGGGTTCGAGCATGGTGAGGTGTGCGGTGCTTTGCGAGGAATTGCTGCCTTTGGCCCAAAGAATGCCAGCGGTGCAGATTGCGCCGATGAATGCGACGAAGCGTGCGGCGGTTCGGCGTGCCTTCGCACGAACAAGAGCCAACCCGACCGGGCAATCGGCGGTGAGAATCTTGCCGTCTTCGCGGCGGAAGAGACGGGCACAGACGCGGCCTTGTGTGTTTTGAAGCACGGCGAGTACTTCGTCTGTGGTCATTGCTTCAAAGTTGTGAACATTGAGATTGCACTGTGCACAGTGGCGGGATTTGTCGTCGCCTTTCATGTCTTCCCAGCGTGCGGAGCACGGGGAAGCGACGCGGATGTTGCTGAGGACGTCGAGAGAGACTGAGCGGGCGGGCATAGGGGGCTCCAAGGCGGGCTGGTGTTGCAATCTATTCGACGAAGCAGCCGGTCTTGGGTTCATGAGTTTGTCGATGCTGTGACAGTGGCGTTGCGCTTCGCGGGAGCGTGTAATAGCCTGATTTTTCTTGGACTCGCGATTCGGATGGCATGGTTTGAGAAAATCGGATACTCTGTCTGTGCAGACTTTGCTGCTGCGGTTGTGAAGTCTGCGTTCCGGTTGCTCTCCACTACTGGGAGGTTCGCATGGAAAACCAGACTGGCCCACTTTCGATTCACCGCTTACTTGCGGGCATGAAGAAGGTCAACGCGAGCGACTTGCATATCAAGGTTGGTATTCCGCCTGTGTTCCGTGTGGGTGGGCTTTTGAAGGTGGTGCAGGGGGAGCCGATTTCTGAGGAAGAGGCGGATCACTTGCTTGATCCGATCGTGCCCAGCGTGCTGCGGGACCGGTTTGAGAAGACTGGGAACCTCGACTTCGCGACGCACTTGAAAGATGGCGATCGGTTCCGTGTCAACATGTATCGCGCGGGCGGGCACACGCATGCGGCGATTCGGCGCGTGAAAGCGGAGATACCGAGTTACGACGACTTGCATGTGCCGGCGAGTTACGGCAACATCATCGACACGACGAATGAGGGACTTGTGCTTGTCGTGGGCGTCACGGGCAGCGGCAAGAGCAGCACGCTCGCGGCGATGATCGAGCACATCAACGCGACGCGCAGCGAGAACATCATCACGGTGGAAGATCCGGTTGAGTATCGATTTATTCCGAAGAAGAGCATCATCAGTCAGCGCGAGATTGGGATTGACGTAGAGAGTTACTCGACTGCGCTGCGATACATCGTGCGTGAAGACCCGGATGTGATTTTCATCGGTGAGTTGCGAGATCACGACACGGTGTTGGCGGCGGTGCAGGCGGCGGAGACGGGGCACCTGGTGTTTGGCACGATGCACACGGCGGACACGATGCAGGCGTTCAGCAGAATCATGGAATTCTTCCCGAGTCATGAGCATGGGTTTTTGCGGCATGCGTTGTCGAACACGTTGAAAGCGGTATGTGCGCAGCGACTGCTGCCTGCGCTGCCTGAGACGAAGTTTGGGGTGGTGCCCGCGTGCGAGGTGTTGATTGGGACGCCGACGGTGCGGGAAAAGATTCGCGAGGCGGATGATGCCGCGCTACCGGCACTGGTTGGGCGGAACGAGGAAGGGATGCAAAGTTTTACGTATGCGTTGGCGGACCTTGTCAAGAAGGAATGGGTGAGTTTGACGACGGCGTTGGAATATGCGCCGAATCGGGAGGCGTTGCAGAGCACACTTCGGGGTGTGGAGGTCAAGGCGCAGGGGTTGGTGGGGAGAATCAAAGCTGCGGGTGGGAAGTCGGGGTGAGTGACGCACGCCCCCCGATGCGCCCCCGATGCGTCCCCGTGCCACCGTACCGTTGCGATCGATGCCACCAGGACAGCCTCCAGCGCAGATGATGGAACGAGCGAGTGCCGCGATTCAGAGCGGGCAGTATGCGTTGGCGGAGTCGACGTTGCGGCGGGTGCTCGCGAGTAGTCCGCATGATTGGCGGGTCAATCAATGGTTGGCGGAGGCGTTGTTTTTTCAGGACAAGGCGGAGGCGGCGACTGCGTTTGCGAAGCAGGCGGTGAAGGCGAGGCCCGAGAGCAGCCACTCGCATGCATTGCTTGCGCAGTGTTTGATGAAGACGAAGAAGTTTGGCGACGCGGTTGCGCATGGCAACAAGGCGATTGAACTTGAGCCAAACAATGCGATGCATTGGAACGCGCTGGGGGCGTGTTACATGATGCAGGAGAAGTTTGAGTTGGCGCTGGTGCCGCTTGAAAAGGCACGGGCGCTGGCACCCGAAGATCCGGTGATTGCGATCAATTACACGCGGGTGATTGCGGATCATGCACGCGTGGATGAGTCGTTTCGGATGCTGCATGCGATCGCGCCGAAGTTTCCGAATGATGCGGACTTGCTCAATCATCTGGTGACGAAGGCGAGTTACATCGATGGGTTTGATCCGGCGGAGAAGCTGTCGCTTGCGAAGAAAATGGCGCGGATGTATGAGGGGCCGGAGGAGAAGCCTTTACCTCCTCCACTGCACCGGATTGCGGATATTGGTGCGGAGCGCGTTCTGCGAATTGGCTTGGTGTCGTATGACTTTCGAACGCACTCGTGCGCGTACTTCATTCGGCCCATACTGAAGCACGTGGATCGGTCACTCGCGACGCTGCATTGTTTTTCGACGTGCCCGGATGAAGATGATGTCACGAGCGAACTGAAGTCGCACGCGGATTCGTGGCACAAGGTGGCGGGACTTGCACCTGAGGCACTGGCGAAAGAGATCGCAAAGCAGAAGATTGACGTGCTTGTCGAACTGGGCGGGTACACCATGGGGACGAGTTTGGATGCATGCGTGCTTCGGCCTGCGCCGCTGCAGGTGACCGCGATTGGGTATCCGGGAACGCTTGGCTTGAGGTGCATCACGCATCGGTTGGTTGATGCGGTGACTGACACGCGCGAGAGTGATGCGTGGTTTTCGGAGAAACTTGTTCGGCTGGATGGGTGTTTCTTGTGTTACGACCCGGGGGCTGGGTTTCCGGCGGAACGGAAGAGCCTTGCGTCGCGTCCGGATGCGCCGATTCGGTTTGGGTCGTTCAATGCGACGATCAAGATCACGCAGGGCACGCTTGATTTGTGGGCTAGCGTGCTTTCCGCTGTGCCGGGGAGTACGTTGTTGTTGAAGGGGTACACGCTTGGTGGCGAAGTGACGCCAGCGTACTTGAAGCAGGAACTGGCGAAGCGAGGCGTTTCGCCAGAGCGGGTGATTTGCAAGGGGCGTTTGGATTCGGATGAGCATCACTTGCGGCTGTATGACTCGATTGATATTGCGTTGGAAACTGTGCCGTACAACGGCACGACGACGACGTGTGAGGCGTTGATGATGGGCGTGCCGGTCGTGACGCTGGAGGGGCGCGAGCATGTTTCTCGGGTGGGTGCGAGTGTGCTCGCGCATGCGGGGCTACCTGAACTGATTGCGACTTCGCCTGCGGAGTACGTCAAGATCGCGAGCGAGTTGGCGCGGGATCGAGCGCGGCTGAGCGAGTATCATGCGACGCTTCGGCAGCGTGTGCTTGCGTCGCGGTTGTGCGATGGAGCGGCGTATGCGAAGAGTTGGTTCGATGAGATTCATCGAACTTGGAAGTCGGTTGGATCGCAAGGTGGTTAAGAACCCGTTGATTCGTTGGACATTGCATGCCCCATCCGCAGGATATTTTGACGACGGCGTTTGCGCAACAAGGCGCGGGGCGTGTTGCTGAATGTGAAAAGACGCTGCGATCGGGGCTGCGGCAGTGGCCGAATGATGCGGGGATCAACTTTGCTTTGGCGAGTCTGCTTTTTACACATAATCGGCCGAAGGAAGGGGTAGTTTTTGCTCAGAGGGCGGCGGACCTCGAGGGGAAGAGGCAGCCGCCTGATCCGAGACCTTTGGTGTTGCTCGCGAAGTGTTTGCTCAGATCGAATAAGTTTGCGCAGTGTGACGCCGCGGCGAAAAAGGTTTTGAGTTTTGCACCAGATGATGCGGATGCGCTGAACACGCTTGCGAACAGTTTGCTTGCGCAGCAGCGGAGTGATGAGGCGGCGCCTTTGTTGGAGAAGGCGTTGGCGATTGAGCCCGACAGCGTCACGGTTGCGGTGACGTATGCAGCAGTGCTCACTGATCTTGCGCAGGCGGAGAAGGCTTTTGAGATAATGAGTGAGGCGGCGCGGAAGGAGCCGACGAATATTCCAGTGGTGGTTGGTTGTGCAACGGGGTCGTTGTATTGCTCGGGAGTTTCGAGTGAAGAGAAGTTGCGGATGGCGAAGGCTGCGGGAGCGTTGGTGAAGGGGACAGCACAGCGAGTTGGACTTGCGAAGCACTTGATTGCAGATTTTTCGGCGGAGCGACAATTGCGGGTCGGGATTGTGTCGAATGATTTTCGGCAGCATTCGTGTGCGTACTTCCTGAGTGGGCTGTTGGGGCATGTGACACAGAAACGGCACGGGATTTCGATCGTGTGTTTTTCGTTGACGGACAATCCGGATCGCGTGACGACGCAATTGCGGGAGCGTGTCATCGAGAATGACGGCGAATGGCATGATGTCCATGAGTTGCAGTCGGTGCAGCTTGCCGAGAAGATTGTGAAGGAGAAGATTGACATTGTCCTGGATTTGGGCGGATGGTCCGCGGGGTCGGGGATTGAGGCGATGGCGCTCAAGCCTGCGCCGCTGATCGGGACGTACTTGGGTTATGCGGGAACGACGGGGCTTGATGCGATTGACTTCAGGATTGTGGATCGCGTGACGGATCCACTGCCGGGCGAGGCAAACGTGAGTGGAAGCGGTTCGTTTGATCCGCAGCAGTGGCATACGGAGCGACTGGTGCGGCTGGATCGATGTTTTATTTGTTACGACGCAGCGAAAGCACCCGCGAAGCCTAGATCGCCTCGTGCCGCTGATTCACAGTCACCAATCACGTTCGGATCTTTCAACACGCCTGCGAAGATTTCGTCGCAGTGTTTGGACTTGTGGGCTGGCGTGCTGAAGCGAGTGACGGGATCGCGGTTGCTGCTGAAGGGTGTTGGGCTGGGCGGCACGCAGAGTCCGGCGTACTTGCGGCGGGAATTTGAGAAGCGAGGCGTTGCGGCGGAGCGGATTGTGTGCCGAGGGCGTGCGAGTTCGGTTGCTGAACACTTGTCACACTATGAAGAGGTTGATATCTCGCTTGATCCGTATCCGTATCACGGGACGACGACGACATGCGAGGCGCTTGCGATGGGGGTGCCGGTGATTTCGCTTGCGGGGAGGGAGCACGTGTCGCGGGTTGGGGCATCGCTCCTGACTTCTTGCGGGGCGAAGGAATTGGTGGCGAATTCGGCTGAGGAGTTTGCGGAGATTGCTTCGAGATTGGCAAGTGATGGGCGTTCGCTGCATGAACTTCATGCGACGTTACGGGAGCGGTTTTTGAAGTCGCAGATTTGTGATGAAGCGGGCTTTGCTGACGCGATTGGGAGGGCGATTCGTGGGGAATGGATTGCGTTTTGTGAGCGGAAGAGTCGCGGCGGGAAACTGTAAGCGAGATATTGAGATTGATGTGCCGCGTGACGACGGCGGATACCTTTAAGATGTCCAAAGAACTTTCTGATGTCTCGACTTCAAGCAAAAATCGATGAGTCGCTTTCGTTGGTGCATGCGGGGCGTGCGATTGACGCGATGAATCAATTGCAGAGGCTGTTTCAGCAGGCTCCGCGCGATGTCGGCGTGTTGAGCGCGATGCTGTACGCGTGTCGGGCGTCGGCGGACTTTGGTAAGGCGGAGTTTTACGCGAAGCAACTTGCGGCGTTGATGCCTCAGCATTCGGATGCGCATGCGAATCTTGGGTTGGTGTTGTCGCAACTGGGTGAAAAGAAGAGGGGCGATGCGATCGCGGCGTATCAGAAGGCGTTGGCGATTTCGCCTGAGAATGCGAATGCGCGGGTCGGGTTGGCGAACGTGCTGCTGGAGGCGGGGAAGCCGGCTGAGGCGTTGGCGGTGTGTGAGGCAAGCGCGACGGGGGCGCGGGATGGGCAGCCTCATGCGCAACTTGCGATTTCACATGCGTCAGCGTTGCTTGCGATGGTTCGGAGTGATGATGCACTCGCGGTGTTAAATCAAGCGGCGAAGTTTTATCCGCATGAGGTTCAGTTGCACATTTTGCGGTGCGCGGCGATGCACAGCAGTGTGGCGACGAAGCCGGTTGATATTGCGAATGCGCATGGGGACGTTGGGCGTGCGATATTGGGGACGCTGACAGCGGTTGCGCCGTTGGAACACGGGGTGTCGAAGGCTGGAACGCTGCGGGTTGGGGTGTTGTCGCCTGATCTTCGGACACATTCGGTGGCGTTCTTTGCGGAGCCTTTGCTGGAGCACTTGGATAAGGCTCGGTTTGAGTTGCATGCGTTTCACAACACGCCTTTGTCAGGCGAGGACGCTTTTTCGAAGCGTTTGAAAGCGCACTTTGCGTCGTGGACGAACGTTGCGAGTCAGCCAGACGATGTGCTTTTGCAATTAATGCGAAGCAAGCAGTTGGATGTGGTGCTTGATTTGACTGGGCTGGCGGGGCATCATCGGCTGCGGCTGCTTGCGGCGCGAGTTGCGCCGGTGCAGGTCACGTATTGCGGCTATCCGGATACGACGGGCGTGCCCAGTGTGGACTATCGCGTGGTGGATTCGCAGACTGATCCGGTGCGAGAGAGCGATCTTGCGATGTCGCTTCGAGCGAATGGGCAGCCTGACTTTGATGAGCGGTGCGCGGAGAAGTTGATTCGGGTTGATCCGTGCTTTTTGTGTTACAAGCCGCCGATGGATGCACCGGTGCCGACGATGGCGAGTGAGCCGGAGGTTGGGCGAGAGGGTGGCGTGACGTTTGCGAGTTTCAATACGGTGCGGAAACTCAATCCGTTTTGTGTTGAAATGTGGTCAGGTGTGCTGCGACGGGTTGCTGGGTCGAAACTTGTGCTCAAGAGCAAGGAGTTGCAGGATCCGGCGATGGTTGCGTCGCTGCGGGCGATGTTTGATGAGCATGGGGTTGCAGATCGCGTGGAGTTTTTGCAGCCAACCAAGTCGGTTGCGGAACATCTTGCGTTGTATTCGCGGGTGCATGTTGCGCTGGACACGTTTCCGTATCACGGCACGACGACGACTTGCGAGGCGTTGTGGATGGGCGTGCCGGTGGTGACGCTGGCGGGGGATCGGCATGCGTCGCGGGTTGGGGTTTCGCTGCTAACGAATGCGACGCGCGATGTGCATGGGCGCCTGGTGGGCAACGTGAATCTTGATGAGTTGGTCACGCAGACGCCGGAGCAGTTTGCAGAAGTGGCTTCTAAGTGGGCTGCGGACGCGAATCGGCTGCGCGTGCTTCGCAGCGACATGCGGAAGGTCATGCAGAGTTCGGCGTTGTGTGATGCACCAGCGTTTGCTGGGCGGTTTGGCGAGGCACTTTTGAAGGCGTGTGGGCGTTCGTCGCAAGGCTAAGTCAGCAGCGACGTTAGATCACGAACGCTGTGCGTGCTGGAATAATTGATTCGGCGTGCCCACTATCATCAACCGCATGCCATCGTCCCTTCATCTTTTCAATACCTATTCACGGCGAATCGAGCAGTTTCGTGCGAGTGATCCTGCGAATGTCACGTTTTATACGTGTGGGCCGACGGTGTATGACGATGCGCATATCGGGAACTTTCGCTCGTTCCTCGCGGCGGATGTGCTGCGACGGTGGATTGAGTCGCCTTTGTGCGTGGTTGCGAATCTGACAGGCAGCGAGCATCGCTCGGCCAGCGGACGCACGGTGACGCATGTGATGAACATCACGGATGTCGGGCACATGACCGACGACGCTGAGGGTGGCGAGTCGGGTGAGGATCGGATGGCGGTCGCGGGGAAGAGAATTGCCGAGGCGAAGAAGTCGGGGAAGTTGCCGCAGGGGACGTCGATTGATCCGAGTGATCCGTATCAGATTGCGAGGTTTTATGAGGACCGGTTTAAGGAAGATGCGAGGCAACTGGGACTGAAACTTGCGCTGCAGGCTGAGAAGGACAAGACGCTGATGCCGAGGGCGACGGAGAATGTCGCGGGCATGATTGAAGTCGTGCGTAAGTTGATTGAGACGAATTGTGCGTATGTGGTTGGATCGCCCGGCTCGCGCGTAGTGTATTTCAGCGTGCAGTCGTTTCCGACGTATGGACAACTTTCGGGCAACACGCTTGATGCGCTGCGCGAGGGCGAGGGCGGGAGAATTTCCGCGTCGAATCAGTCGCAGAAAAAACACCCGGCGGATTTTTTGCTCTGGAAGGAAGATCCGTCGCACATCATGAAGTGGGACAGCCCGTGGGGCAAGGGATATCCGGGGTGGCATATTGAGTGCACGGTGATGAGTTTGGGGCGGCTGAGTGCTTCGGGCCATGGCGCGAATGGAGTGAGTGGCTCGCCGCTCATCGATCTGCATTCTGGCGGCGAAGACAACATTTTTCCGCACCATGAGTGTGAGATTGCGCAGAGTTGCTGTGCATATTCGGGTGGCAAGGGGTCGTTCGCAGCGATGTGGTTCCATCCGCGTTTTCTGCTTGTCGAAGGCACGAAGATGAGCAAGAGCAAGGGGAACTTTTTTACGGCGCGAGACTTGTTTGCAAAGGGTGTTGAGCCTGCGGCGGTCAGGCTGGAACTTATCAAGACGCACTATCGCTCGAACGCGAACTTCACGATGCAGGGTTTGACGGACAGCCAGCGCATGATTGATCGGTGGAGGCGATTTGAGGATGCGGCGAAGGCCAATTCGAGCACCAGCACGAACGCTTCGCAAGCGGCGGTTCAGGAGCGGGCGCGAGAAGACTTTGCGGCGTCGCTGCATGATGACTTGAATATCGCTGGTGCTATTGCGGCGGTCAACACGTATGTTGGGGCGGTGGAGTCGCCTAATGCGTCGGACCTTGGTGTGCTGAAGTTGTTTGATGATGTCCTTGGAGTGCTGAGTTTGCATCGGCCGCAGAGTGCGGCGACGGAGATTGGAGTTTGGGCGCCTGGGCTCACGCCTGATCCTGCGGTGGAAGCGTTGTTGATGCAGCGGCGCGATGCACGTGCGGCGAAGGACTTCAAGGCGAGCGATGTCATTCGTGACACACTTGCGTCGATGGGATTTGCGATCAAGGACATGGCGGGAGGAAAGGTGGAGGTTCGGCGAACGTCGTAAGCAACATTTCTCTCATGTCGCGTCCTCCCAAAACTCTGCTCTTTCACACACTCGCAGAACTCGCGAAGTTGCTTGCGCTCAGCGCGAGTGTTTTGGTGTTGGTCATCGCGATGGGTGCGGCGATCAAGCCCTTGTCAGACGGTGTGCTGGAAGCGGCGGATGCGGCGATTTTCATCAGCCTTGCGCTCGTGCCCATGCTGGCGTACGTACTGCCTTTCGCGGCGGGGTTTGCGAGTACGTTGGTGTATCACAGGCTGGGGACGAGCAACGAGGCGTTGGCTCAGTATGCCGGGGGCATTTCGCATCGCAATGTGTTGCTGCCGGCACTGGTGATCGGGATCGGGTTGATGTTGGGACTGGGAACGCTCAACGAGTTCATCATTCCGCGATTTCTTCGTGAAATGCGGCACATGATCACGATTGACTTTGCAAGATTGCTGAGTCAGGAAGTGTCGCGGGGCAAGGCTCTCAGATTGGATGACTGGCTGATCTTCGCGGATCGGGCAGAGCGAATCGCGCCGTCGCCCGGGAGCGGCGTGCGTGAGCAGGTTGTGTTTTCTCACTTTGCGGCGATCAAGATCGGGGCGAATGACATTCCAGAGCAGGAAGTCGCAGCGACTTCGGCGACGATGTGGCTGTATCCGCCCGGCTCGTTTCCGGGAGAGGCTCCGGGTGCGGCGGACAAGGACGCGAGCGTTGTTGTCTTGGAAATGCAGGGTGTGTCGGCGAGCGATGCGACGGGCGTTGGCGGATTTCGAGATTCGTCGACGGCGGTGTTTTCGATTCCGAATGTGTTCCGGGACAATCCTAAGTTTTTGACGTATTCGGAACTGCGTGATTTGCGGAACAACCCGGATCGGATGAACAGTATTGATTCGCGGCGGCGTGATCTGGCGCTCTCGATGCAGTTGGAAGCGACGCGTGAGTCGGTGCGAGATCAGATTGCTCGTGGGCAATTGAAGTTGATTGATGAGCGAGGGCGAGCAGCGGTCTTGTATGCAGTACCAAAGGTGTGGGAGGCTTCGACGGGGCGGCTTGAAGTGTCGCCTCCTGAGGGAAAGCAGCAGATTGAACTCTTCCACGCTCGTGATGGTGATAAGGGTTCGGTTGAATTGCATTCCATCGCGACGAGCGGCGAGGTTCGCGTTGCGTTGTCGCAAGATTTGACGCATCGGCATGTCACAATTTCGATTGATCTGCGGAATCTGCGGACGCGCGAGGTGCAGTCGCAGGCGTCGTTTGCTGGGGTGCCGGAGCGGTCGCAGTTGCACGCCGGGCCTCTGCGGCTGGTGGATCAGGGGATAGATTCGCTGGCGGGGTTGCCTTCGGCGAGGTTGCTTGATGAGGCGAACAGAAATCCGGTGTTTCGCGAGCGAGCGTTGGGGTTGCAGAGCCATATCGATGAGTTGCTCAAGGAAGCGCTGTCGAAGCAGCATGAACGCTGGGCGATGGCCGTGAGTTGTCTGGTGGTGACGCTGACGGGAGCGATTACAGCGCTGCTTTTGAGCCAGCGGATGCCGCTCACGACGTACTTGTGGACGTTTGTGCCTGGGCTTGTCAGTTGGGTGACGATTGCGGGCGGGCAGCAGATGACGGAGCAGGTGGGCGGGCGCGGGCTGATTTTGATGTGGTCGGGGGTAGCCGCGCTGGGCGTATATGCGGCGGCGATGTATTGGAAACTTGCGAAGCATTGATCACGTGTGACCTACAACTCGAAATCCGCGATTCTCTGCATATTGTCATGTGAAACTGCGCGGAGCGTCTCCGAAAGATGCTGCGTGCAAATGGTTTGCTTCGCTCGCACTGTTCAGCAACTTGCCGAGGTATCGGCGACTGAGGAAAGTCTTTGACCATGTCCAAGAAACGCATCGCTCTCGCATATTCCGGCGGCCTTGATACTTCGTGCATCGTGCCTTGGCTCAAAGAAAACATCCCGGGCGCGGAAGTTATCTGCGTCGTGGGTGACGTTGGTCAGGGCGCAGATGAACTTGCGGGTGTTGAGCAGAAGGCGAAGAACTCTGGCGCGGTTGAGTGTCATGTTGTGGACCTCAAGCAGGAATTCGTTGATGAGTTTGTGATGCCCACGATGATCACGGGCGCGGTGTATGAAGGTCGATATCTGCTGGGAACGGCGATTGCGCGGCCTGTGCTGGCTCGCGGGCAAGTGAATATCGCGAAGAAGACGGGTTGCACGGCGCTTGCGCACGGCTGCACGGGCAAGGGCAATGACCAAGTTCGCTTTGAGAGCGCGTACGGCGCACTTGCGCCGGAGATGGAGATCATCGCGCCGTGGCGTATGGATGCTTGGAAACTCTCGGGCCGTATGGCGATGCTGGACTATCTCAAGCAGCGCAACATACCCACCACTGCGAGTGCGACGAAGATTTACTCGCGTGATCGCAACTTGTGGCACATAAGCCACGAAGGTGGTGCGATCGAAGATCCGTGGAATGCGCCGCCCGAGGACGCGTATGTCATGACGGTGCCCGTGGAGAAGGCTCCGAATTCGCCTGAAAACGTGTCGCTCACGTTCAGCAAGGGTCGGCCGGTTGCGCTCAATGGCAAGAAGATGGCGGCGTGGCAGATCATCAATGAACTCAACGACATCGCGGGCAAGCATGGCGTGGGGCGCATTGATCTTGTCGAAAATCGCCGCGTTGGAATGAAGAGCCGTGGTTTGTATGAGACGCCAGGCGGGACGGTGGTTGTCGAGGCGTTGCGAGCGATTGAAGAGTTGGTGCTTGATCGCGAGACGCGGCATTATCGCGAGCATCTTGGGCTCACGTTCGCCGAACTGGTGTACGACGGGCGATGGTTCACGCCTTTGCGTGAAGCGTTGTGGGCGTGTGCCGAGAACATGGCGCAGCGACTGGACGGCGAGTGCGTCGTTCGGCTGTACAAGGGTCATGCGACAGCAATCCAGCGCAAGAGCCCGCATTCGCTGTATGCGGAGAAAATGGTCAGCTTCGAAGGCGAAGAGATTTACAGCCAGAAGGATGCTGGTGGGTTTATCAAGTTGCTCAGTTTGCCGGAGAGGATTCGGGCGTTGAAGGAGCGCGGGCAGGCGAAGTAATTGGACATACATCCAAGAATGAAAAGAGCCGCAGATGTGCGGCTTTTTTCTTGCAACGGTTGCGACGTTCAGTTCAGCGGGCGTTTTGTTCCAGGAATGCCAACACCATGTCCGCAGATTGGTCGCCGCTGAAGCGTGCGATTTCGGTGCCGTCTTTGATGACGATCATGGTTGGGATGCTGTAAACATTGAGATACTCGGCGTCGCTGGGCATGGAGGAGGTCGCGTCGAGGTAGACGGGCACGACTTTGTCTTTCATGAACGCGGAGACGCGAGGATCGACCAGGGCGTTTCGCTTGAGCGACTTGCATGGGGGGCACCAGTCCGCCGTCGCGAGCGCGACGATGGGTTTGCCTGATTCGGCGGACTTCGCTTTGGCGGATGTGAGGGTCAAGGTCTTGTCGAAGTACTCGGGCATCGGCGCGGGGCGACTTCGCATCACGATTAGCCCTGCGAGCAGGCAGATAATGGCGATGGGGAGCAGCCACGATGAGACTTTGCCGGAGCGACGTGTCATAGAAAATGTTACGCGTTGCGCTGGAGAGGTGTTCGCGTCGGTCTACAGGGCGGATTGCTGACCGATTGCTTGCAACAGCGTTTCTCTCCTACGCTGGTTGCATGCCTCACACGAATGCAACTGACGGTTCTGCGACATCGCGCCTCTATACGTTTCGAAGCCTCATCTGCTCGCTGGTGCTTGCGACCTTCGTGACTTCGTCGCTCGCGCAGCGATTTGAGCGTGAGGAGGAGGAAGAGCAGGAGCGTGAACAGCAGCCGGGACAGGGTGATGAAGGCAGCCAAGACGAAAAAGCAGCGGATGAAACGGCGAAGGACAAGAAGGACGAGTCCGCCCCCGAGGATCCGACGAAGTTGACGGCGGCGAAGTTTGGTGCGCTCAAGGCACGCGGCGGCATCGGTGCGGCGATGATGTCGGGGCGCATCAGCGATATTGCGGTTGATCCGAATGATCGCAGCACGTGGTATGTGGGCGTCGCCAGCGGCGGGGTGTGGAAGACCACGAATCGCGGCGCGACTTTCTCGCCAGTCTTTGAAAATTATGGCTCGTACGCGATTGGATGCGTCACGATTGATCCGACGAACTCAAATGTTGTTTGGGTCGGCAGCGGCGAGAACAACAGTCAGCGGAGCGTGGCTTGGGGTGATGGCGTGTATGTGTCGCGCGATGCGGGTAAGAGTTTCAAGAACGTCGGGCTTAAAGATTCGGGCAACATTGGCATGATCAAGGTTGATCCGCGCGACAACAACGTTGTGTTTGTCGCAGCGTTTGGGCCACTGTGGAGCGATGGCGGTGATCGCGGGTTGTATAAAACGATTGACGGCGGGAAGACTTGGGAGAAGTCGCTTGATCTCGGTGAGCAAACTGGCGTGAGCGAAGTCCATATGGACCCGCGCGACGCGGATGTGCTGTATGCGACGGCGTATCAACGTCGGCGGCATGTATGGACGCTGATCAATGGCGGTCCCAAAGGTGGCATTCATAAGAGCACTGACGGCGGCAAAACTTGGAAGAAACTTAGTAGTGGGTTGCCTTCGGGCGATGTCGGCCGAATTGGCATGACAGTGAGCCCTGCCAATCCTGATGTGCTTTATGCGATCATTGAAGCGTCGGGCGACAAGAGTGGCATTTATCGCTCGACGGATCGGGGTGAGAGTTGGGAGAAGCGCAGTGGGTACTTGTCGTCGAGTCCGCAGTATTACCAGGAATTGATCGCAGACCCGAAGAACGAAGATCGCTTTTATGCGATGGATACGTTCATGAGTTTTACGAATGACGGCGGAAAAACGATGCAGCGCGTGGATGCGAAGTATGTTCACGTCGACTGGCACGCGCTGGTGGTTGATCCGAACGACACGAACCATCTCATTGGCGGCAACGACGGCGGGCTGTATGAGACGTTTGATCGTGCGAATTGGAGGCAGTTCAAGAACTTGCCCATCACTCAGTACTACCGCGTCGCGCTCGACAACTCGTTTCCGTTCTATTACATCTACGGTGGTACTCAGGACAACAACACGATTGGCGGGCCTTCGCGAACGACGGACAATGTGGGTGTGACGAGCGAAGAGTGGTTTGTCACGGTTGGGGGCGACGGGTTTGAGCCTGCGGTTGATCCTGAGGATCCCAATACGGTGTACAGCCAGTGGCAGGACGGCGGGTTGATCCGCTTTGATCGCAAGAGCGGCGAGCAGGTCGACATTCGACCTGTGGAGAAGGCGGATGACAAGCCGTTTGTGTTCAACTGGGATGCGGCGCTCATCATCAGTCCACATAGCCACACGCGGCTGTATTACGCGGGGAACTTTTTGTTCCGCAGCGATGATCGGGGCAATACATGGAAGAGAATCAGCGAAGACTTGACTCGTGGGATTGATCGAAACGAGTTAAAGGTGCTGGGCGTGATTCAGAAGCCTGATGCGATTGCCAAGCACAAGAGCACGAGTATTTATGGCAGCGGCGTGTCGCTGACGGAATCGCCTGTGCAGGAGGGGCTGATTTATGTCGGAACGGATGATGGGTTGATCAATGTGACTGAAGACGCGGGGAAGACTTGGCGGAAAGTTGAGCGGCTGCCTGAGATCAGTAGTGCTGCTGATGTCGATGGCAAGCAACTCACGCTCATCAGCGATGTCGAGGCGAGCAGGCACAGTGCTTCTCGCGTGTATGCAACGGTCGACAATCACAAGTTTGGCGATTACAAGCCCTATGTGTTCAAGAGTGACGACAAGGGCGTGACTTGGACGAGCATTTCGGGCGACTTGCCTGAGCGTGATACGTGCTACAGCATCGTCGAAGATCACGTCAATGCAAATCTGCTCTTTGTGGGCACCGAGTTTGGCACGTACTTCACCGTCGATGGTGGAACCAAGTGGTTTAAGCTCAGCGGCGTGCCCACGATTGATTGCCGAGACCTCGAAATTCAGCGGCGTGAAAACGACCTCGCGATCGCGACGTTTGGTCGAGGATTTTACATTCTTGATGATTACACGCCTTTGCGGACTGCAACCAGCGAGGTCTTTGGCAAGGATGCGCACATTTTCCCCATTCGCACTGCGCTCAATTATGTACCACGGTCGCGACTGGGCGGTACGGATGGCAAGGGATGGAGCGGCGTGGACTACTACGCGGCGCCGAACCCGCCGTTTGGGGCGATCATTACGTATCACATCAAGGAGAAGTTGAAGACGAAGAAAGAACTTCGCCATGAGGCGGAGAAGAAAGATGACTGGAAGCATGCCACGATTGAGGAGTTGCAAGCCGAGGATCGCGAGGTTGCTCCGAAGGTTGTGCTGATTGTTCGAGATGCAAAGGGTACCATTTTGCGGCAGTTGGACGCGTCGCGCGATGATGGAATGCACCGCACGAGTTGGAACTTGCGTTTGCCGAAGACGACGCCAGTATCGCTTTCTTCGCGGTCGCTTGATCCTTGGGACAGTGATCAGGAAGGGTCGATGGTGCCGCCCGGGACGTATAGCGTGCAACTCGCGAAGATCGTTGATGGCGTGACGACGATGCTTGATTCGCCTGTGTCGTTTGAAGTGCGTGATCTTGAACAGGCGACGTTTGCGGCGAAGGGAGATGCTCGGTCGGAGAAGTATGACTTTGAACGCAAGGTCGCCGACCTGCAGCGTGCGGTTGAAGGCACGTCGAACGTGCTGGGTGAACTTGCGAACCGACTCAACTATCTTCGCAAGGGCATTGCTTATACGCCCGGTGCTGATCCTGCGCACTTCACAAAAATCGAATCGTTCCGCACACGCATCGCTGACTTGCAACGCGTGCTTGACGGCGACCGCACGTTGGGCGAGCGAGCGGTGGCGCAGGCGCCGTCGCTATCCTCTCGCGTCTCCAACGCTCTGAGCAACGCGCTCAACACCACGCAGCCCCCCACTACGACCAACCGCGAGCAATACACGATCGCGGCTGGTTTGTTCGAGAAAGTGCTGGCGGAGACGAAGCAACTCGTGTTCGACGTGCAGTCGTTTGAGTCGATCCTGGAGTCGGCGAAGGTGCCGTGGACGCCGGGGCGAGTGCCGGAGTGGAAGAAGTAGCAATCCGTGCGAAATCGTCCGTAGCGTCCACGCACGACGTTTGCGGAATTCCTGTCGCTTCGCCCTTGCCGCATTCGATGGAATGCCCCAATTTATTGGGCGAATGACCATTTTGCACACCTTTTCCCCACCACCCCTCCCTCCCGGCAATAATCACCCGCAGAACCCACCCCGCCTTCACCGGCCTAGCCCGGTTGGCGGATATACAAGCGCTCCAGTCCCGTTCGGCTGGCGCGGGTGTGTTGGAGGTTTTCTCATGTTGACGTCGTCCAACGGCAAGGCAACTCATTCGCACCCCGCTCCTCGCGAGGTTCCCGTGCAACAACAACACGCAGCACAGAGCGCGGCTGATCGCATCGAACAGAGCTTCGGCACCGATGTGTTCACCGAGCGCGTGATGCAGCAGCGCCTGCCCAAGGAAGTCTTCAAGCGTCTCCAGCGCACCATCAAGATGGGTGAGCCCATCGACCATGCGCTCGCTGATGTGGTCGCCGCGGCGATGAAGGATTGGTCCCTCGAACGCGGCGCGACGCACTACACGCACTGGTTCCAGCCCTTGACTGGCCTCACGGCGGAGAAGCACGACGCGTTCTTTGTGCCGGATGGCCAGGGCGGCGCGATCAGCGAATTTACGGGCAGTGCACTTGTGCAGGGTGAGCCTGACGCGAGCAGCTTCCCGAGTGGCGGCATCCGCGCGACGTTTGAAGCACGTGGCTACACGGCGTGGGACTGCACCAGCCCGGTGTTCATCAACCGCGATGGTGCGAGTGCGACGCTGTGTATTCCTACGGCCTTTGTGTCGTGGACTGGCGAAGCGCTGGATCACAAGACGCCTCTGCTGCGTTCGATGGAAGCCGTGAGCAAACAGGCTCTTCGCGTACTCAAAATCTTCGGCACCGATCAGGGCGTGTATCGCGTCATTGCGACGGCTGGGCCTGAGCAGGAGTACTTCCTCGTCGACCGTAGCCATTACTTCAATCGCGATGACTTGATGGCGTGTGATCGCACGCTGTTTGGTGCGAAGCCGCCGAAGGGTCAGCAGCTTGAAGATCACTACTTTGGCAGCATTCCGACGCGGGCGCTGGGTTTCATGCACGACGTTGAGCGTGAGCTGTATCGTCTTGGCGTGCCGGTCAAGACTCGTCACAACGAAGTCGCGCCGGGCCAGTTTGAACTCGCGCCGCTCTACGAAACTGCCAACATCGCGGCTGATCACCAGATGCTGACGATGGAAACGCTCAAGCGTGTTGCGGCCCGACATGGGCTTTCGTGCATTTTGCACGAGAAGCCGTTCGCGGGCATCAACGGCAGCGGCAAGCACCTGAACTGGTCGATTGCGACCAATACTGGTGTGAATCTGCTTGATCCACGCGACGACACGCACACCAACATGCAATTCCTCGTGTTCCTCTGCGCGGTGATCCGCGCGGTGGACACGCACGCGGACTTGCTGCGTTGCTCTGTGGCGAGCGCGGCGAACGATCATCGTTTGGGAGCGAACGAAGCTCCGCCCGCGATCATGAGCATCTTCCTGGGCGACATGCTCACCGACATTGTCAATCAGCTTGAGACTGGCAATCCGAGCAAGACTATGAAGGGAGGAAGGCTTGATCTGGGCGCGAGCACGCTGCCGCAAATTCCGCGGCACACCGGCGACCGCAACCGCACGAGTCCGTTCGCGTTCACCGGCAACAAGTTTGAGTTCCGAGCAGTGGGCAGCAGCGGCAACGTCTCTTGGCCCGCAACGGTTCTCAACACGATTGTCGCTGATAGCCTTGACTACGTTGCAGGCCAGTTGGAAAAGGAACTGGGCAAGAGCTATGTGCCTGGGCTGCATGCTGATCGCCTGCAGAAGGCGGTCAAGAAGGTGCTGCAGCGTCTCATTAAGCAGCACAAGCGCGTGCTGTTTGATGGCGACGGCTACACGCAAGAATGGCACGCCGAAGCGAAGAAGCGCGGTCTTGCGAACTTCCGCGAGAGCGTCGCTGCTTTGCAGCAGATGGCGACAAAGAAGAACGTTGACGTGTTCAAGCGTTTCGGCGTTCTGACCAAGGTCGAGGTCGAATCGCGCGAGCACATTCATCTTGAGAAGTACATCAAGCAGGTGACGATCGAGGCGGACACGATGGCGCAGATGGCACGGACACAAATCCTGCCCGCCGCCGTGCGTGCGCAGACAGAGCTTGCCGAGAGCGTTGCGGCGACCGAAGCGGCGGATGTCGATGCCAGCGATTCCCGCAAGGTCCTTGAGGACTTCGTGGGGCTCGTCGGTCGCCTTCGTAGCGCGATCAATAAGCTTGATAAGGCGGGTGAGGTTGATTCGGAGGGTGGTCACGACATCAGCAAGCACGCAGAGCAAGTGCGCGACAAGGTTCGTCCGGCGATGGGTGAACTGCGCAAGATTGCGGATGAATTGGAAACGAGGATTCCGAGAGACTTGTGGCCGCTGCCGACGTATCGCGAGATGCTGACGCTGAAGTGATCAAGTTTTACTTCGTCAATTATCTTGAGTCATCTGAAGCCGACGATGTTCGTCGGCTTTTTCTTTGTGTGAGACGATTTTGCCCTCCGAGAAGCGCACTGATGTGCTATTGCCAGCATTTTCGAAGCAACACACTTTGAGGATTTTCTGAGATTTGCCCGTACTCGTTGCGATAATTGAGCCATGTCAGCACCTGATCTGCCGCCGCCTCCTGAGCATGTAATTACTGAGCGACCACTGCACGTGCACTTGCATGTCAGCCGGGTGAAGTCAGAGACGCTCGCGGGTGGCGTTGTGGTTGTAATTGACGCGATTCGGGCGAGTGTGACTATTGCACAGGCGTTTCGAAGTGGCGCGAAGAGCGTCGTGCCGGTTTTGACGGGGGAGGACGCGAAGAAGCGTGCTGCGGAGTTGGTTTCGCGCGGGGTGCAGAAGGTTCTGTTGGGCGGCGAGCGGGGCGGTTTGCTCATCGAGGGATTTGATCTGGACAACTCGCCCTTCAGTTACACGCAGGAGCGAGTCGAAGGTTCGACGATTGTGTTCACGACGAGCAACGGCACGGCGGGGTTGCTGCACGCGCGGCATGCGGCGAAAATCGTTGTGGGGTCGTTTTCAAACTTGACGACGGTGTGCGAGGCACTCGCGAATGAACAGCGACCTGTACACATCTTGTGCTGCGGGACGCGGGATGACGTAAGTTTGGATGATGTGTTGGTGGGCGGGGCGATGGCTGAGCGGCTTGTTAGTGCGGGCCGACAGACTTCGAGCGATGATTCGTGGTCGGTGGCGATGGCGTTGTGGAAACACGTGAAGGCGGGTGGGCACGCTGGGATCGTCAGAGCGATGGAGGAGAGTCGGGGCGGACGGAACATGGTCAAGATTGGTTTGGCGCGAGATGTGGAGTTCTGCAGCACGATGGATACGTTGCCAGTGCTGCCGGTTTTTGATGCGGCAACTGGGTTGATTCAACTTGCATGAGTTAGCGTTGAGTTGCAGCAAACGTGCGCAACGCATTCGCTATGATGCGAGCGGCTTTGCCTCGATGACTGAGTTGATTTTTTTCGGTAGGCGAAAGTTCAGAACTGGTTTGCACGAGCGAGGGAGCGACCAAGAACAATGGGTCGTAGCCAAAGCCGTCGATGCCCGATGGGACGCGGGGCGGGATGCCGATTGCACCTTCGAAGGTGCCTC
The DNA here is from genome assembly GCA_046350435.1 of Phycisphaerales bacterium. GTDB lineage: Bacteria > Planctomycetota > Phycisphaerae > Phycisphaerales > UBA1924 > BJHL01. Next base: position 139,667 of record JAXMAK010000003.1, on the reverse strand, counting down.
GTGCACTAGCGATGACTTTGCCTTGATGTGCGAGAGCCATGACGCAGACGAAGCGGGCGGCTCGGTTGGTTATGCCTTGCATTTCTTTCAGTACACGGGCATTGTTTGCGGCGTCGCGCTCTGTGCGGGTCATACCGGTTTCTTTGCCATCGGTACAGTAGTGGGAACTGATGACGCCCGGCTTGCCATCTAACGCGTCGATCTCAAGGCCGCTGTCGTCGGCGAGGGCGGGCAGGCCAGTTTGGTGGGTGTAACTCAGTGCTTTGATTGTCGCGTTTTGTTCGAATGTGCTGCCGGTTTCTGCGGGTTCGTGCGTCTTCGTGACGTCTTTCAGCGATAGCAGCCGAATCCCAGAAAGTTGTTCTTGCTCGAAAATCGCCTGCAGTTCTTCGACTTTGTGCGGATTGCCAGTTGCCAGCAGGATGTCGATTGCTTTGCCCATTGGCAAAGGTACTCTTGCTCATGCGTCAATACTTTGCGTTGCGGCATTCCGAAGGCGGGTCTGGTGATTCGGGGAAGTCGGCGGGTTCTATTGGCAGTGTCAGCGACACACACAACCCGAGTTTGAAGTCTTGGCATGCGCCGGCAAACGATCCCTCGACGGAGTTTCCGATTCAGAACTTGCCGCTGTGTGCGTTTTTGACGCCTGATCAGGAGCCCGTGCTGGGGACGCGCATCGGGGATCATCTGCTTGATCTCGGGTTGCTTGCGGAAGCGAAGTTGATCACGGATGATCATGGCGAGCACGACCATCACCATCATCACAGCATCTTTGACGATGTCGTCAACAACCATGTGCTGAGCCATGGGCATGCGATGCTGTCAGGGATTCGTCGGCAGTTGCAGGAGTTCTTGCGTGATGGGCCGCCCGGCGGTCAGCAAGTGCGTCGGTTGCGAGAGAAGGCTCTTTATAACGTCAATGACTGTGAAGTGCTGCCGCCCGCGGCGATCATGAACTACACGGACTTTTACGCGAGTATTCACCACGCGACGACCGTGGGCAGCATGTTCAGGCCTGACAATCCGCTGCTGCCGAATTACAAGCACGTTCCGATTGGATATCACGGGCGTGCGTCGAGCGTTGTGGAATCTGGAACGCCGGTCGTTCGACCAATCGGGCAGCAGTCGCCCCCTGATAGTGATCCGAAAGCGGGGCCAAAGTTCGGGCCCTGCACAATGTTGGATTATGAATTGGAAGTTGGTGCGTTTGTCGGGTTGGGCAACGACATGGGCAAGCCCATTTCGATTCATGATGCGATGAATCACATCGCGGGATTGGTGCTGGTGAACGACTGGTCGGCGCGGGATATTCAGAAGTGGGAGTATCAGCCGCTGGGGCCTTTCCTTGCGAAGAACTTTGCGACGACGATTTCGCCTTACATCGTGACGCTCGAAGCGCTCGCGCCGTTCCGCACCGGTGCATTCAAGCGTGCGGAGGGCGACCCGTCGCCTTTGCCATACTTGATGGACGAATTCGATCAGAAGTCAGGTGCGTTTGACATCACGCTGGAAGTTTTGCTTTCGAGCGCGGCGATGCGTGAGAAGGGGATGCAGCCCATTCGGATTTCAAAGTCCAACGCGTTCAAGGACATGTATTGGACTGTCGCTCAGTTGCTCACACACCACACGAGCAATGGTTGCAACATGCAGCCCGGTGATTTGTTTGCGAGCGGCACGATTTCTGGCAAGGAGGCCGACACACGGGGCTGTTTGCTGGAATTGACGTGGCAGGGAACGGGCCCGGATGGAAAGCCGCTGCCCAGGAAGCCTATTGCTCTGCCCACCGGCGAGTCACGCACATTCCTTGCGGATGGCGATGAAGTGATCATGCGGGGCTGGTGTGAGAAGGCTGGGTTCAGGAAGATCGGGTTTGGTGAATGCAGAGGGATTATCGAGCGGTCGCCGACGATGTAGATAATCGCGATTTGCGATTAAGTGATTGAGTGGCAAGTCGCAGACACCTTGAGTTATGAAGTTCACTCTCCTCAACATCCTCTCGATGCTCGTGCTGCTCGGACTTGCCGTGCTGTTTGGGATGTCATCTGTGATGAAGGCGATGGATGTGGAGTCGTTTGAGACGATTGTCGAGGCACACGGGGTGTTGCCCAAGGGCATCGTGCCGTTTGCGTCGATCATGGTGATTGTCGTCGAAGGAATCTTGGCGATATTGTGTGTGTCAGCGGTGTTGCTCGAACTCACGACATCAAAGCCAGTGCTTAATGACACGTCTGCTGCCGGTCAGACCGGTGGGCTCACATCGGCAAATCGAGCAAAACTGAGCAAACTAACGATGTGGGCGCTAGTCAGTGCCGGCACGTTGCTCACGCTGTTCATGCTGTATGCACTTACGCTGGCGATACTCACAAAGGAGCCGGTCGAGTGTGGGTGTAGCGTGTTTGGGAAGACGGTCGTGCTGCCTAAGTGGATTGCGATTCGCAGCGGGGTTTCAGCCGGACTGGTTTTCGGGGTGGTTGCGGCGCTTCGGAAGCAGCGTGCAACGTCGCACTTATGACTATTTGTTGGAGAGCGGAATTTCGCACCCTGTAAACTTTGCGCGCCTAACAATCTGCCTATGAACACCAAAGCTCTTGCTTCGCTTGTCGGTCTTTCATCCATGGCTTTGCTTGCGTCTTGCGCGACATCGCGTGAGTGCTGTGAAAACGAGGCGGCGGAGGATGCCGCCGAAGTTGCGAGTGTTGAGCATGCTCGCGACGCGTTTCTTGCATCCTGGACAAAGACAGAAGGCAAACCCTTCACCACCGACGCGTTGAGCCAATCCGTGGACAACTCCGGCGCGTTCCTGTCGTTTGACGGAATGTCGCAGGGGAAGACCGTGATCCAAGGCTGGAACGAATACTCGGGAATGTGGGGACCAGGGATGAATGGCTTCACGAAGGCGTCTCTCACGCAAACCAAGAGTCTGCGCGTGTGGGTCGACGATGATGTCGCGGCGACATGTTCCATTGTGCGCGTGTACGGCGAGATGCCCAACGGACAAAAGCTGGATATGCCCGGTCACTTGACCTTAGTCTTTCATCGCGACGGTGAACGCAAGCCCTGGAAGGTTGTGCATGAGCACATGTCCCTGAATGTCAAAGAATGAAAACGCGTTGGTGTAGGCATGTCACCACGCTCGCCCGTAGCGAATGACGCAGTTGATCTAGATCGAGTTAATTGAGTTTGCCGGTGAGTTGACTCTTGTTCCGGAGATTTTCATGCAGCAAGTTACACGTCGGGGTGCGATGACGGCCTTTGGTGTCGGCGCTGCTTCCATCGCGCTTTCGAAAAACGCACTTGCTGCGACTCCTGCAAAGCCGCAGCCCTCAAGCAGTGATGCACAGCAGGGCAGCGGCTTCTATAAGTTCCAGGTTGGAAGCGGTGCGAACGCCATCACGTGCTACTCAATCGGCGATGGACAGGGGCAGATGCCTCCCTATCCGATTTGGGGCTCGAATGCATCGCAGGGCGAAGTTGAGAGCGTGCTTGAGTCGTTTGTGTTGCCGAAGAGCCCGGTGCTGATGCACTTCAACGTCTTGTGCTTCAAGGTTGGCAGCGAGACGTGGCTTGTGGACGCGGGCAACGGGCCCGGCGAGCGTGGCGGCAAACTCATGAAACACCTTGCGACGCTGGGTATCAAGCCGGGCGATGTGTCGGGAATCATCGTCAGCCACTTGCATGGAGATCACTTCGGTGGGTTTTTTGATGAAGCGGGCAGCCTTGCATTTTCGAACGCAAAGTACTTCATCAATAAAGCGGAGAAGGAATTCTGGGGCGGCTCGCCCGACTTGTCCAAGTGCAAGTTGCCGGAAGACAACAAAAAAGGTGCGGCGGAGCGTGCGGCGAAGGCGCTTGCGTCGCTCGAAAAGTCTGGCAAGTTGCAGGTGGTTGGCGATGGCGACACGCTGACGACGGGCGTGACCGTGAAGCAGACCGGTGGGCACACACCCGGACACCAAACCGTGACGCTCGAATCAGGCGGCGACAAGTTCACGATGCTCGTCGATGCGGTACACCACTACGTGCTGAGTTTCGGCAAGCCTGATTGGCACCTCGCGTTCGATTATGACGCGGAAGTCGGTGCCAAGACGCGCCGAAAGGTGCTGGAAGGCATCGCGGCGGAGCGAACGCTGGTCATGGGATATCACACGCCTTGGCCGGGCATTGGGCACGTCCGGGCGCGCGACGGAGGCTTTGAGTGGCTGCCGGTGCCTTGGAGTTGGTGATTGACGCGGCTGGCGGGCGAATTTCACAATCGTGGAATGCTGCCACCAGATTTGCCGAATAACGTGCTGCGTGGATGCGGGCGAGTCAACTTCGAGCGAGGCGATTTCTGGCGGCGCGGCGAGTGCTGTCGGTGGTCATGCGCCGTCCGTCCCAAGTGAATCGAACGAGCCGTCTGCTGTTACAGCGTTCGGAAACACTGCGCCGGTTGCAGCACTTGTTCAACCTGAGCAGACTGATCGCTTGCTTGCCGCGACGATCCATGTCGCGCCTGCCTTGCTTGTACTTTCGACGATAGCGTCGGCGGGCGTGTTGGCGTGGATGCCGCTAGCTGCTGTGTGGATTCTGTGGTTAGGCACTCGTGGTCGATCTGTGTTTCTAGATGACCACGGGCGCGAGTCGATGAACTTTCAAATCTCGACTGGGATTTTCGCTCTCGTCGTGTTTATCGCGGGCTTTCCCACGTGCAGTTTCGCGTGGTGGATCGGATTTCCGATTCTCAGCGTGATTGCGTTGGTTGGGTGCATTCTTGCGACTCGTGCGTCGCTGCTGGGAAGGCCTTATCGTTATCCCGCAACGATTCGTCTCATCAGTCCGGCACTTTGACCTTTGCGAGCAACATCATGCGGATCATCCTTTTGAGCGTTCTGGTGGTTTTGGTTCTTGGCGTTGTCGCGGGGTGCCGTGCTCGGGCGGTGCCGCAATACCCAGCGACGATCCCCGCGTTCCATCAGGGGACTGAGCAACGCCATGAGCGGTTCAACGCGTTCTCAAAGGAAGGCAGGGCGAAGTTGGTGTTCCTGGGCGACTCCATCACGCAGGGATGGGAGAACGAAGGGAAGGATGTCTGGAAAACACACTTTGAGAAGTATGACCCCGCGAACTTTGGTATCGGCGGCGATCGCACAGAGCACGTGTTGTGGCGTTTGGACAATGGCAACTTCGATGGCCTTTCGCCCAAACTCGTCGTGCTGATGATCGGAACAAACAATACTGGCGCACGCAAAGATCCACCTGAACAGACCGCCGCAGGCATCGAAGCGATCATTCAGCGGCTGCGAACAAAGTGTCCCAATTCCAAAGTCCTGCTACTCGCCATTTTCCCACGAGACGCGAATAACGATGGTCCATCGCGACAACTCAACAACAAGATCAATGCACTGCTGCCCAAACTGAGCAATTCCAACGTGCGATATCGTGACATCGGTCACGTCTTTTTGACGCCCACAGGCGAATTGACCAAAGACATCATGCCTGACCTGCTGCACCTGAGCCCCAAGGGATATGAACTGTGGGCGAAGGCGATTGAGGGCGATGTTGCAGAGATGATGAAGTAGCGTCGGTGCGGCTTAATCAAAATTCGGAAGTCGAAACTGATCGTTTCGAGGAATGGCACGAAGTTGCACCTGTGTGTGCTTTGCCTCGTTTGGGCACACCGTGGCTTGTGTCAGTAGGTAGAAAGTTCTTCGTTACGCTCGGCTGCCGCCCATTGAGAATGTGCGGGCGGTGCGGTCTTTCATCACGCCGGGGAACTTAAGGGCTTGGCTGTGGGCGACGCAGTAGACGGCGGGTGGGAGAGCGTTGGTAGCGAAGATTGCTTCGGTGAGATTTTGGAGAGCGTCGCTGGCTCGCATCTCGAACGGGCGCATTGCGCCTGTGAGGATGATGGGACAAGTAGGTTTTGGAAATCGTGCGTGCAAGTGCTCACCTGTTTGGCAGAGCGTGTCGGTGCCGTGGAGGACGATGACGCCGTTTGGTGTGGCGCGCATGCCGACTTCGACGGCTTCGGCGATGGTCTTGCGGTCTTCTTCGGTCATGAGGAGACTGTCCTTGCTCATGAGTTCGATGACGTTGATGCGGGTGTCGGTCAGTCGCAGCCTACGGAGCATGCGGTCGAGGATGCTGCGGCGGTTTTCGAGCGAGCCGGTGGACTCGTCGTAGGTTTTCTCGATGGTGCCGCCGGTGGTGATGATGGAGAGGGAGCGCATGGGGGAGTGCGAGAGTGCGAGGGAGCGGGAAGTGCGAGAGTGAGACGAAGAGACGAAGAGACGAAGAGACGAAGAGATTGTACAGGTGGAGGGGGGTTCGACTGAGTGGTTCAGGATGGCCACAGGTTGGCTAGTTCTTGCCAGTAGGTTGGGTAGGTCTTGCGGACGCAGGTGGGGTTGTTGATGGTGATGTTGGGGCGGCGGAGGGCGATTAGGGCGAGGGACATGGCGATGCGGTGGTCGTTGTAGGTGTCGAAGGTGACTGGGGGGCAATTTGGGGAGCAGTCGACGCCTGATGTGGGCGAGGTGATGGTGATGACTCCGGGGTCGCCTTGGATGTTGTCTTTGATTTCGACGCCGATCTTGTGGAATTGGGCTTTGAGGGCTTCGATGCGGTCGGACTCTTTGACTCGGAGGGTGTGCAGGCCTCTGATGATGGACGTGCCGCTCGCGAACGCGGCGACGGCGGCGAGGGTCATGGCGGCATCGGGCATGTCGGAGAGGTCGGCGAGGATTGGGGACAACTGCAGAGACGTGTCTGGGCTGCCCACGATGATGGCTTCGGAGTTTGGATTGGTGTCCTTGGCAATCGCGACGCCCATGCGTGAGAGGACTTTGGGGAACTCGGCGTCGCCTTGGAGGGAGAGGTCGCTGAGACCCTCAAGGCGGACGGTGAGGCCGGGAAGGAGCGCGGCGGCGGCGGCGAAATACGTCGCGCTGCTGGCGTCGGGTTCGATGTCGAGGGTGAAGGCGTTGGGTAGAGCGTCTGGATGATCGAGACTGCCGGGCGTGACACGGATGATGCTGAGGTCGGCGGAGGTTTGGACGTGTGCGCCGAGTTGCGAGAGCAGGCCCAGCGTCATGCGGACGTAGGACTCGCTGGTGATAGGGAGCGTGAGGCGCAGGGTGGTTGGCACCGGAAGGAATGGCGCGACAAGGAGAATCGCGGAGATGAATTGGCCTGACTGCGTGCGGGGAAGCGTGAGGGCGAGGCCGTTGGCGGGGAGGGTTGAGGGAGGCGTGAGAGTGACTGGGGGGTAGCCGGGTTTGTGAGAGAACGTCGCGGTGCAGCCGACAGCGGTGAGGGCTTCGATGAGTTCGTTGATGGGGCGCTCGCGCATGCGCGGGTCGCCGTCGATGGTGAGGGGCGTGTTCTTGGGGTTGCAGAGGACTGATGCGGCGAGGAAGCGAGTGGCGGTGCCAGCATTGTGCAAGTTGAGTGTTGTGCCGGTGCTGGGGATGTTCCACTTGCCCGCGACGCCCGTGATGTTGAGAGTTGTTGCGTTGTGACGGACCTTTGCGCCGAGCGATTGAATCGCGGCGAGCATGACTTGGGCGTCGTCGGCGTCGATCAAGGCGTTGGTGAGGATGGAGTCTCCGCGTGCGAGGGCGGCGAGAAGGAGGGCGCGGTTGGTGAGGCTTTTGGAGCCTGGGGCGCGGATTGAGAGGGTGCGCGAGATTGGGGTCGGTGGGTTGGGGAGAGTGAGGTTTTGTGGGAGCGCGTCGATATGGGCTCGCATGAGGGCGAGGGTGGTTTCAGGTTCGTCCTGGTGCGGGGGGGGCATGGGGGATGATGGGATGATGGGATGATGAGACGGTGAGAATTGTTTTTTCACCGTTTCACCGGGTCACCGTTTCACCGTCTCAAAACGTGAGCCGCTCCCTTACGGTCGGGCTGCATGCAGAGAGTTGCGTGCTCACGCGTCGGTGGACTCGCGGCGGAAGATGGCGACGACGTCTTCGACTGGAACGACGAAGAGGCGGTTGTCGCCTTCGAAGTCGACGGGCACAGCGTGCTTGGGGTGGAAGAGGACGCGGTCGTAGCGTTCGATGGGGTAGTTGGGATCTTTTTCGATTTCCGCGGAGACGGCGAGGATTCGGCCCGTCAACGTCGGGATTTCGATCTTGTCCGGGAGGTGGATGCCGGCCTTGGTTTGCTTCTTGTCGTCATCCTTGCGGAGGAGAACACGCTTGCCGAGGGGTTCGACGATTTCAAGGCCCCGGCCTGACTTTTTGGAATCGGGCTTGCTCATTGGGGGATGGTAGGGGGAAGTGATCGCGGAGGGCGCGGAGGGAGGAGAGGAACGCGGAGGGGGTTCAAACAAAAAGTGGAGGCAAGAGAGCGGTGGACGGAGCAGTCGGCTCATTCATATACACGTCTGCTCGAAACATCTTCTGGAGGTCAAGAAGGGGCTTTTTTATACGGGGTTTTTGGGGCGCAGCGTTGTGGGTTCCCGATACAATGCGGGCACATTTGACATTTGGCTCGCACGGACGCGATACATGATTACGACACACACCAAGCCGGTTGAAGTTTGCTCGCCTCTTTCTGACGCGAACTCCCCCACTGCATCTGTTCCATCTGTGACGAAGGTTGCTGCCACGAAGGCGGCTGCTCGACCGGAGTCGTTGCGGCTTGCGGGGGCGCATGTGTTTTTGATTGGAATTGGTGGGTCGGGGATGTCTGGCTTAGCTCAGATGTTGGTCTCGCGTGGGAGTGTGGTGAGTGGGTCGGATCGGGAGCCGTCTTCGGCGACAGCGGCGCTTGAAAAGATGGGTGTGGGAGTGATGTTTGATCAGAGCAAGGCTTGGTTGCCTGACGCGTGCGATCTTGTTGTCGCGTCGGCGGCGATTCGGCCTGATCATCCGCAGTGGCTTGAGGCGGAGCGGCGCGGGATTCCGGTGATGCTGTACGCGGAGGCTCTGGGCGCGTGCATGATGGGGCGGACGGGGATTGCGATCGCGGGGACGCACGGCAAGAGCACGACGACGGCGATGCTTGGATGCGCGATGACGGACGCGGGGCTTGATCCGACGGTGATCATCGGGGCGACAACTTCGCAACTCACGTATGGCGCGATGGCCGCGCATAAAACGAGTGAGCCTACGGGATTTCGACTTGGCACGGCAATGGTGCCTTGCGGAACGCTGGAAGCGCAGCCTGGGTTTTTGATTGCCGAGGCGTGCGAGTTCAATCGGTCGTTCCACAATTATCGACCTCGGTTTGCGAGTATTTCGAGTGTCGAGGCGGACCATCTGGATGTGTATGGGACGCTTGAAGCGGTGATTGAGGCGTTTCATGAGTTTGCGGCGTTGCTGCCTTCGGCGAGCGAAGGGGGCAAGTTGCTGATTGCGCATGAGAATGCGCATCGGCGTGAAGTCACGGCGGGACTGACTTGCGAAGTGCAGACGATTGGGTTTTCGCCAGAAGCAGATTACGTCCTGACGTTTGATCCTGCGACGAGGCAGGTGAGTTTGTCGCATGATCGCAAGACGATTGCTCGATGGACGATGAGTATTCCGGGCAGTCACATGGCGTTCAACGCAGGCGTTGCGCTCACGCTCGCGATGTGGGCGGGGGCGGACCCGGCGCGAGTCGCGGCGAGTTTGGCGGCGTTTGCGGGTGTTGATCGACGCATGCAACTGATGGGCGAGAAGCGGGTTGTCGCGAATGGCGTCGTGGGAAGTGTGCGAGTGTTTGATGACTACGGCCATCATCCGACTGAAGTGGATTGCACGCTGCGGGCGCTGCGTGAGGCGCATCAGCCACAAGAGAAGGGTGGACGGCTGATTTGTGTGTTCCAGCCTCACCAGCATTCTCGCACGAGGCACTTGCTGGAGGAGTTTGCGAGCGCGTTCAGTCATGCGGATGTGGTTTTGGTGCCGCCGATTTATTTTGTGCGTGATAGCGAGGAAGAGAAGCACAAGGTGACATCAGGCGATCTTGTGGAGCGGCTGCAGGCGAAGAGCATCAAGGCGATGCACTTGCCGACGTTTGATGCGATCGTGCAGCAGTTGGACGAGATGTGTGTGCCGGGGGACTTGGTTGTGGTGATGGGTGCAGGGCCTGTGTGGCAGGCGGGGAAGGGGTTTTTGGAATCGCGGTAGGTTTGTGAAGTTCTTTTTTCAGCACAGAGACACAGAGATCAAGAGGGGGATGAGTGATCAGAGAGTTGAGAATAGAAAACGGAGAGAAGCAAAGAAGGCATCAGGGGACGCGGCATCGAGGCATCAAGCACGCTTTTTTCTCACTTTCCTCTTGATCTCTGTGTCTCTGTGCTGAAATGGAATGTGAACTCGCGTCCGCAAGTGAAAGCTGTTCAGAACCCCATTACTCGGCCGGTTTCCGGGTCCATCATGCGCCATTTTGTGGCTCGGCAGATGCGTTCGAGGACGCCCCAGGCGATCGTGTCATCATTGATGTGGCAAAGGGCCTGCGTTGCGGGGTCGACGCTGAGGCTGAGTTCGATCACGATTCCTGGGCCGTGGAGGCGTTGGGTGGGTTGGCCTTCGAAGGGCGTGCCGTCTGAGTTGGTGTTGAAGTTGGCGAGGGTTTCGCGGATGTCTTTGAGGCGGCCTAGTGGCGCGTTTTCGCCTGCGCCCGAAGAGGATTCGGGGCCAACGAAGACGAGGGTGCGGCGTTTGCGTGACACGGGGTAGGGTAGAAGCGATGAATCGATAAAGCGATGAAACGATGAATTGCTGCGTTTTTGAGTTTATCGCTGTTTGGGGATCGGGCAATTATCAAGTGGACTTCGGACGCAGGCCGAGAAAGCGGGGAAGGAGATTCACTATGCACACGTTGTTTGCGGTGGCGGCGGGCTTGGCGATGTTGTCGGCGGCGGATGATGTGACGTTGTCCATCACAAAGATCACCGAGACTCGGGTCGCGGAAGTGACGCCGGCGAAGAAGAGCGAGTTTGCTTTCATGGATGACAAGCCGGTGATGAAGGTTGCGATGCAAGTGTCGCTGCCCGAGGGGACTGTGCTGATCAAATTGGGCGAGCCGACCTCGATTGAGGCGAAGGACGACACGGGAAAGGACCTGACCAACATCGACAAGAGCTTTGGCGGCGAGAAACAGTTTTGGATGATGTCGTTTGGCGACGACATGAAAGAGGGAAAGGTGACGCTGCAACTGCCGCCATCGGCGCGTGCCGCGAAGACGATGAGTTTGTCGATGAGTGCTCAGGCGAGCGTTGCGACGGGGACGAAGGATTTTGAATTGGCGAGGGAGAAGAATTGGGCGAAGTTGGATGAAGAGGTCTTTGGCGAGGGCGCGGAGTATCGCGTGAGCAGGGCGAAAGGGAAGGTGTACTTTGAAGTGAAGCCAGAATCGGTTCGCGAGCGAATTCAAGTGGTTGCGTTTGTGAGCGAGGCGAGCGGCGAACCGATCGCGTCGGACAGCACCATGTGGAGCGGAGGTTTGGTGACGTATGGATTTCCGGAGGACATCAAGGATGACTTCGCACTCGCAGTGCGAGCGCGGACTGGATTTGAAACGAGAGAAGTGAAGGTGGAGGCGAAGGACGTGAAGTTGCCGTGAGCAATTAAAAGCGATGAATCGATAAAACGATAAAGCGATGAATAGTTGCAAAGGCAGCTATTCATCGCTTCATCGTTTCATAGCTTTATCGTTTTCTTTTATGCCTTCGACGCCGTCATCGTCTTCGGATCAAAGCGGTATGCGCCGCCTTCCCACATGCTTCGTGTGGCGAGGTCGACGACGACCATGACTTTGAGGCCCAGTTCGACGCTGCTCCAGGGCTGTTCCCGGCTGCGGATAGCGTTGATCCACTTGACGCGGTGGCGGTCCTGGTCGTTGCCGATGTCTTCGCAGGTGATAGTCTTTTCGTCGCGCTCTTCGCTGTAGATGCGTTCGGGGCGGAGGACGCAGTGGGCGCTGTTGAGGAAAAGGTTGGCTTCGTGGCCGCGGATCATGGTTTCGAGGCCTGTGTCGTTGCCTGTGCCGCCGCATGCGATCATTTGGTGGCCTGTTTCAAACTCCACGGCAAGGTTGACGAGGTCGTGGTTTTCCATTTCCTTGTCGCAGAGGTGGCTGCCAATGCCGGTAACGCGGACGGGCCAGCCTTGATCCAGAGTCATCAGCATCGGGGTCATGACGTGGACGAGGAGATCGCCCAGCACGCCTGTTGAGGTCTTGCGGTAGCGACGCCACTGGTAGTACACCTTGGGGTCCCATTCCATCTGACCGAGCGGGCCGCACCATTCTTCCCAGTTGAGGTTCACGCCTGGCTTCCACTCGGGGTTTACCTTGTAGTGCCATTCGCCAGACTTGCTGTTGCGGCAGTAACTGGTTTGCGAGAACATGGGCGTGCCGATCGCGCCGCTCTTGATGAGTTTCTTGGCTTCGTGGTACTTGGGCAGGTTGGTCATCTGCGGGCCAATTTGCACGATCAACTCGGGGTTAGCCTGCTGGACCTTGTACAGACGCACGGCATCTTCCAGATGCAGCGTCATGGGTTTTTCGAGGTACACGTCCTTGCCCGCGAGAATGGCGTCGATGCCCATTTGCGCGTGCCAGTGTTCAGGGGTCGCGATGACAACGCCATGGATGTCATTGCGGGCGAGGAGGTCGTGGTAATTGTCGTGCGTTTCCACGCTGCCGCCCTGAGCCTCGTCGATTTCTTTCTTGCCATAATCAAGGTGAAGTTTGTTGAGATCGCAAATAGCGACGATTTGTGCGTTAACTTCTTTTTTCTTCGCGAGGGCGATGATGGAGAGGCAGTGGCCCAGGCCCATGGCGCAGCCGTTGGGACCGCCCAGACCGATCACGCCGATGCGAATCGGTTTGCCTTCTTCGGGCACGATGCGGGGCTTGGCTTTGCCAACGACTTGCTGGTCGCCTTCAGCACGGCCTTTGGCGTGGGCGAGTGAAGAGAGTGCGCCGATTGCCAGAGCACCGCCGGCAAGCGTGCCTGCGGCGGTCAGGAATTGGCGACGGGAAGCGTTGAGGGCGTCGGAGGGGGTGGGGTTTGTGGACATGTGGAAAGTGTACCAGAGGGGTCAAGGGGACTTTTTGCAACGTTACTGATTGAGGTGATTCACGCACTTTGGTTTGTCGGTTTGTTCCTGAATGTCAGGACAAAGAGTACGAGAACGGCGGCGGCGAAGGCGGCGGGGATGAACCAGAAGGTGCGGTAGTCCGTCACGCCATCCTTGGTGAACTTGTCTTTGAGCGGGCCCATCACTTGGTTGCCGATGAGCATGCCGATGCCTTGGGTAATGAACACGAGGAAGCCCTGGGCCTGGCCCCGGATGCTGGGGCTGGCGGCTTTCTCAACGTAGATCTGGCCTGTGACGAAGAAGAAGTCGTAGCAGATGCCGTGAAGGACGATGCCACCCAAGACCAGCCATTTGAGGTCGGGATTTGCGCCGGCTTCGCCCCACGCCGCGCCGAACATGCCGTAACGAACGACCCATGCGAGCATGCCGACTGCGAGCATCCACTTGACGCCCAAGCGGGCGAAGAAGAGCGGCATCACGAGCATGAAGAAGATCTCCGACATTTGGCCGAAGGTCATTTTGATCGGAACGTCGGCAAAGCCCACGGCACCGACGTACGTGGCTGCGAAGGCGTAGTACGCGGAGAGCGGGATGCAGATGAGCATGGAGCACAGTGCAAAGATGGCGAAGGAAGGGTCTTTGAGAAGAGCCAATGCGTCGCGGCCAAGGATCGCGCCGATGTCGGCGGGCTTGCCCTTGAGCGGGGCTGGCGTGTCGGGCAGGAAGAAAGAGAACAAACCCAGCAAGATGCCGGAGCCGCCAGCGACGTAAAAGAAGTATGGTGCGCTATTGCGTGCGGTTTCGGTCGCGGCATCAGTTGCTTGAGCGGGAACGAGCGACTTTGTGATGAAGGCGACTGCGAAGCCCGCGACGATCCAGCCGATCGTGCCCCACACGCGGACGAGGGGGAATTGCTTTTCAGGGTTGCTCATGCCGTGGAAGGCAACGGTGTTGGACAGCCCCAGCGTGGGCATGTAGCAAAGCATGTGTGCAAGGAGCACGGCGAGGAAGGACCACGGCTTCACGTCGGCGTTGCCTGACATGTCTGCCGCCAATGACGGAGCGACTAGAAGCAGTGCGCCGCCCAGAAGGTGCAGCACACCCATGACGCGCTGGCTGGCGAAGAAGCGATCGGCGATCACACCCAGGAAGAATGGAGCAATCAGTGCGGCGATCGGAGCGGTGCTGTAGGCGTTGCCAATATCAGCACCCTTCATGCCCTTGGCGTTCATGAACGAACCAAGCGTGACAAACCACGCCCCCCACAAGAAGAACTGCAAGAACATCATGATCGACAGGGGGACGACCGAAGACGATTTTTGTGGTTGCATGCGGGGGACAGTGTACAGGAAGTGCGGTGAGGATGCAAGTGACTCTGGAGGGATTGAACTGAGTGCTTTGAATACGTGCCGCTGACTACTCGCTTCGTGTGGCCGGTGCGGGACGTAAGGAGCGGTGTGTGCTCGATTGGCACCGACCGGCTTCGCCAGTCGGTGGCACGCTTCTGACGCTAGGGCTACTTGATATGCTATTCTCAACTCTTATGACGCCCGCTGTCGAGTATTCCAACGTGACGTTTTCGTACTCGCCTCGCGGGGACGGAGCGGCGTCGGGGGGGTTGGCGTTGGAAGGGGTATCGCTGGTTGTCGCGGAGCGGGAGCGGCTGGGGATTTTGGGGCCTAATGGCGGGGGGAAGAGCACGCTGCTGAAGTTGACGCTTGGGTTGCTGGGGTTGCAAGAGGGATCGATCAAGGTGTTTGGACAGACACCGGCGGCGGCTCGGCGGCAGCGGCTGATTGGGTACGTGCCTCAGCGCGTTGAGGCAGAGCTCGGATTTCCGTTGTCAGGCCGGCAAGTTGTGGAGTTGGGGGCTGCGATTGCGAACAAGCCTTGGCAGGGATTGTCGAGCGAGCAGCGCAAGGCGGTTGATGACGCGATGGCGATTACGGGGGCAACGGGATATGCGGATAAACATGTGGGGGCGATGTCGGGCGGGCAGTTGCAGCGGATTTTGATCGCGAGGGCGCTCGCGGCGCGGCCCAGATTGCTTTTGTTGGATGAGCCGACGGTTGGAATTGACCCGGCGGGGCAGCAGCAGTTTGCGGAGTTGCTGGGGACTCTGTCGAAGGAGCGCGGGCTGACCGTGATTGTGGTGAGTCATGATCTGCGCACTATCGCGGCGGGGTGTGATCGGGTGGCGTGTTTGTCGCGAACTTTGCATAGCCATACTGATCCGCAGGGATTGACGCCTGCGGTGCTGGCGGAAGTGTTCAAGCATGATGTTGCGGCGGTGTTTGGGGAATTGCACGTGGATGCGCATTCGGCGCATGCGTGTACGGATCCGAGTCATCATCATGGGCATGGCGCGCGCGGTTCGGGGGGTGTGGTGAGCCTTGGGGTTTCGGCAAAGAAGAGTGTTCAACGCGAAGGGCTCGAAGGGTTTGGAAAAGGAGAGAGCCGCGATGATCGTGAAGGGGGGAACTTGTGAAGACCTTCGAGTATCTCTCTGATCCGCTGATGTCGTCGCTGTTTTGGCCGGGGGTGTTGGCGGGGATTGCGATTGCGATTTTGAGTGCGGGGCTGAGCGTGTTTGTAGTGGTGAAGCGGCTGTCGTTTATTGGGCAGGGCATCAGTCACGCGGCGTTTGGTGGCGTGGGGCTCGCGGCGATTCTTGGGCTGACCGCAACGGCGATGACGCCCGCGCCGATGCATGGGATTCCACAGTTCTTGATCGTGACGGGATTTTGTCTCGCGGCAGGACTTGCCGTTGGGCTGATCGCGGACAAAGAGACCGCACGCGAGGACGCGGCGATCGGGATTATTCTGGTTGCATCGATGGCCATCGGTGCGGTGCTGCTGCACAAGGCGAAGACAGGGCTTGAATGGGAGAGTTTTCTGTTTGGCACGCTGTACAACGTGCCGACGATGGATGCGATTGTGGCGTGGGTGCTGGCGGGCGTTGTGATGCTCACGCTGTGGCTGACTCGACGGTCGCTGGTGTTCTGGGCATTTGATGAACAGGCGAGTCCGGCGTTTGGGGTGTCGCCTCATGCGATGAAACTGGTGCTGCTGACGCTGCTGGCGATCAGCACGGTCGCGGCGATGAAACTTGCGGGTGTTGTGTTGGCGACGGCGATTCTGGTGTTGCCCGGTGCGATTGCGTTACAGTTGTCGCGGAAGTTTGTGCCAGTCTTTGTGCTGAGCTTTGTGGCAGCAATCGCGGGAATTGTGTTTGGGATCGTGGCGAGCTTTGAATTTGATACGTCGCCCGGGCCAGCGATTGTGGTCGTACTGACGCTGATGTTTCTGGGGGCGAAGGGGGTCAAGGTTGTTCGTGGGCGCGAGGCATAAAAAGAGCCGAGGTGCGCAAGCACCCGGGAGGCGGGGACGGGGGCCAATCAACATGAAGTAGTCGCGGAGTCAGCAGAGAGAGCGGAGAAACACTGAGGCAAAGCAGTGTATTGCCTCAGCGTTCCTTCGCTCACTTCGCGAACTCCGCGATTGCGCGTGTGATTGCCCAGCGTGCCGGGTGCTTGCGCACCTCGGCTCTTGTTGAATGTGCGTCAGACACCGCAGGGGGTGCAGGGCCTTCGCTGAATTGCGTGAGGAAACTATCGATATCGCAGGGGTCAAAGACGCTGGTGTCGTTGTTGAAGTCGATGTCGTTGCAGGTTGCCGTGCTGGGGATGCAGGGGCCTTCTGCGTAGACGCTCAGGAAGGCGTCGATGTCCTGAGGATCGAAGGTGCTGGTGTCGTTGTTGAAGTCGATAGAGTCGCAGGTGACGCCTTGGACTGTGAAGGTAAAGGATGCCGCGCCGCCAGCGAGGCCGTCGCCGCTGGGGAGCGCGTTGGCTGCGATTTCGCCATCGAGGGCGAGTGCGCCGGCGACGGTGGTCACGGTTTGAGCGACGTTGACGGTGTATGTGCCAGGGGGCAGGGCGCTGGCGAAGGTGAGGGTTGATTGCGTGGGCGTGCCGGTTGCGACGTAGGTGAAGGGGACGGTGCCGGAGGGGCCTGTGACTGTGAACGCGCTTGATGGAGCGGTCATGTTTTCGCTGAAGTAGATGCGGACGAAGGTGGGCGCGGCGTTGGTGGCGATGCTTGCGCCGGGAGCGGGGCTGGTGATCGCGATCTTGCCGGGGCCAGCGGTGTAGGCTTCGCTGACTTTGCTGTCCGTCAAAATCCAATCAAATTCGTCAAGCACGACGCTCGTGGTCGCGGCGGTCACTGGGAAGAGATAGTGCTGCGTGCGCTGCGTGTTGTTTGCGACGCGAGTGACGTTGCCGCTCGCGCTGTTGAGACGGACATCGATCGGCATTTCGAATCGACCGCCGCCAGACGGCAGGCCCCAGCCTGCGAGCTGCGTCTGCCTGATCGAGACCTTGGTGTATTGCTGGCCGTTGATGGTCGTATTGGCGAAGCCGTAGGCGTATTGCGGATGACCGATGCGATAGACCCACTGATCGAAGAAGTTGGTGAGGTCCTTGCCCGACACGCTGGCCATGATGTCGCGGAAGTCTTCTGTGGTTGCGGCGCTGCCTTGATATGCGGCGCGGTATGTTTGCAAGCCGTTGAAGAAGTTGGTGTCGCCCACAGCGTGGCGGAGTTGATGGAGGACCCAGCCGCCCTTGCGGTATGTGTAGTTGCTGCTGAAGATGCGGTTCATGTCCGCGACGTTTGAGACAAAGACAGTGTCAGTCGTGGGATTAGGCCGGCGAGCGTTCATCGCAGCGCGGAGAGCGGGCAGGCCTGTGCTGCCGGGCTTGCGTTCTTCCCAGATGCCTTCGGTGTATGTTGCGAAGCCTTCGTTGAGCCAGATGTGGTTCCAGGTCTTGCAGGTCACGTTGTCGCCCCACCACTGGTGACCAAGTTCGTGAGCGGTCACGCTTTCATTGAACGTGCCTTGACCTGTGTAGGTCTGGTGCTCCATGCCGCCGCCAAAGGGGAATTCGTAGATGCCGTACTTCTCGTTGATGAAGGGGTATTCGCCATATACAGGGCGATACGCAGTGAGCATGTTGACGACGTTGCTCCATGCGGCGCGGTTGGCCGGGGTGTCATCGCCTGGGTAGATACTGAATTCAACGGGCATGGTGCCCGTGCCGCCGCCTGGCAGCGGATAGTTGTACGGCACGGTCCATTGGTTGTAGTTGCTGGTGCTGAAGAACCAGAGGTATGTGCTTGTCGGATAGTTGGTGACCCAGCGATAGCGCTTTTTGCCGCCCGGCAGCGTGTCGATGCCTTCGAGGACGCCATTTGCGACGGTTTTCAGAGTGTCGGGGGCGATGATCGAGAATCGGCCTGTGCTCTTGTCGCCATTGTCACCCGCGAGGAAGACGTCGCCATCCTTCACGGGCCACCAAGTCGCGGCGTAGTAGGCTTCGCTGAGCGTGGAGATGATTGGATCGCCGAAGGGATTAAGCCCCACTTCGATGCTGCCGAAGCCTCGCGAGACTGGAACGCCGTTGTAGAAGATTTTGACGGTGAATTCCTGACCTGCGTTGACGGGAGCGGGGAGCGTGACGGTGCGGGCGTAGCTGTTTGTGCCCGGAGTTGAAGGAAGAGCGTTGTTGACGCCATTGACGAGCACTTGCGTGACGTTGAATTGGCTGCGGAGCATGAACGTGAACTGTGTCAGTCCGTTCACCAGTGAGCGGACTCGCATTTCGTTGCTGCCAGTGAATATCTCGGTCGCTGGATCGATGTCGACTTCGTAGTTGACGGTCAGGAGATCAGTATCAGTAAAGGCTTCGCGCCCGGCGAACGGGGGCTGCTCGAAGTCGTTGATTGGCAGACCCTGAGCCGCGCGAAGGGCGAGGGCTTGGGCCTTGCCGCAGCCTTCGATTTCGCATTCGTGACCGTTCTGGTCAAAGTACTTGACGAGGGAGTGCTGCGCGAGAGCTATGGACGCTGAGCCAGCGAGCACACAGAGAAGAGATGCGGAAGCAAGGGCGGTGCGGGACAGGGGCATGAAGACTCCTCGGGTATTGACAGAACGCGGAACGAATTGAAAGCCCCGAGGAGAACAGAACAGACAGCATACCACATTGGTCAAAGAGAGCCAGTGCTTCTCGGACGACAATGTGAGAAACTCTCAGATTTGTGGCACAAACGGAAACAAGACATGTGATGGGACCCGGGATTTTCGGGGGTTGTGGGAATGCGGTTGCGGAATTGGGAGTAGAAATGTAAAAAAACACCGACCAGCGGGGCTGGTCGGTGTGAGATCGATGGTTTCGTAGGAAATGAAATCGGCCGAGTTCGTCAGACGCGGGGACCGCGTCTGCTACCCGATCACTTCTTTTCAGGAGTGACGATGAGGGTCATCTTGGCTTCGGGCTTGTAGTACTTGTTGAAGACTTCCTTGATTTGTTGGGCGGTCAGTTCCTGATAGAACGGCGCCATCGTCATGATGTCGTCGGCCTTCATCGCACGGTACGCCATTTCGCTGGTGCGCTGGCTCCAGAAGCCGGGCTGCTTGAACTGTTCGTCCATGGTGTTGGCCATCTGCTTCTTCATGGTCGTCATTTCTTCTTCGGTTGGGCCGTTGGCGGCGAACTCATCGAAGATCTTCCATGCTTCAGCCGCGAGCGTGTCGCACTTTTCTGGAGCGGTGGTTGAGTTGATAGCGACGACGCCAAAGCCCGGGTACTCACGGCCTGGGCGGCTGCTGACGCCTGCGCTGTAGACCAGTTGCTTCTCTTCGCGGAGAATCTGGATGCAGCGAGAGCGGATGATTTGTGCAGCCGCCTGGAGGGTGCGAGAATCAACCAAGTTGGTTGCGTCCGCGCCGTAGAATCCTGCAAGCACGAGCGCCTTGTCGGTGTCGGTCTTGACTTCGCGGCGGATTTCGCGGTTGGTCGTGGGCTTGGCGATGGTGCGGAGATTCGCCAAGGTCTTGTCGCTGATCGCTTCGCGGGGCGGCAGTGAACCCAGGTATTGGGCGCACAGTTCCATCGCGCGGTCCTTGCTGATGTCGCCAACGACAGTGACTTCGATGGGTGAGGTCTTGATGGCGTTGTTGAGCCATGCCTGAGCGGCGTCAATCGACATTGCGTCGACGTTCGCCGTTTCGAGCATGCGAACTCGGGGTT
This sequence comes from Phycisphaerales bacterium, assembly GCA_046350435.1. GTDB lineage: Bacteria > Planctomycetota > Phycisphaerae > Phycisphaerales > UBA1924 > BJHL01. The sequence continues at coordinate 119,557 of JAXMAK010000003.1, read as the reverse complement.
CGTTTTCGCCAAACATGACGATGGGCATGAGTTCTTGGAAAACGCCTTCGGCATCCATCTTGCGGCCTTCGATCCACTGCTTGATCTGAACCTTGGCCTGATCGAACACGCTCTGCTCGATCTTGGGATCGGTGAGGAGCAAGTGGGCGAGTTGGAAGCCCGTTTCGAGATCGGCGGGGCTGCCCGAGATCGAGAGCGTCATGGTGTCGCCACCTGCGCCGCCTCGGACGTTGACTTTTTTGCCGGTCATCAGTTCGCGGATGTCCTGGCTGGACAGCTTGCTCGTTGCACGCTGACCCCAAGCGAGCGATGCCGTCTGAGCGATGCCGCGATCCTTGGCGGTTTCCTGGATTTCACCAGCCGCGAGGGAGATGGTGACGTTCACAGAATCCTTCTGGATGTCCATGAAGCGATGGTGAACGGTGACGCCATTGCTGAGCGTGCCCGTCGCGATGCCGGTTGCGTCGTGGACGCTCGTGTTCGTGAAGGTGCCAGCCTTGGGCAAATCGCTCATCAAGGACGTTGCGCGGGCTTCTTCGGCTTTCTTCGCGGGCGTGACGTTGAACGCCTGCTTTCCGAGCGTGAGCAATTCTGCTTCGCTGGGTGCGGAGACGTTCGACGGCAGCGTCAGCATGAAGCGGACGTTCTTGGGCTCGAACATGCTCGCGAAGGTTGCGCTGACTTCTTCAGCGGTGATGGACGGCAGGATGCCTTTCGTGAGATCGAGCATCTGCTGTGCGCCAACGGTGGGCTCGCCGCTAGCGATGTCGTTGTTGATGCGACGGATGAGGCCGCCGCCCGGCATCGTGGATTCACGCTGCACGGCGGTTTCTGCACCGGAGATGATTTCCTTCTTGACGAGGTCGAGCTCGCGTTGGGTGAAGCCGTGCAGGCGGGCCTGCTGGACGTCTGCGCCGAGTTCGGTGAGCATTTCGCGCCACTTGCCGGGCTCGCCCGATGCACCGCATGTGGACATGAACGCGGCGTTGAACATGTTCTGGCCAAACGCCATTGCGGAGGTGTAGCTGGTGCCACCTGCGCTCAACTTGTCTGCGATGCGGCGGCCGAACGCGCTTGACGCGATCTGCTCGACCATATCGCGACGGAGGTCGCCCACGGTCGTACTGGGCTTGCGGGCTCCGCTGACGCGGATCATTGAAATGTCGGCTTCAGTGAGTTCGTTGTCCTGCGCGATGATCGCGCCGTCGTCGGTGTAGGGCGTGACGTTGATTGGTTCATCGATCGGCGTGGGCGTCTTCTTGCCGACGGTGCCGAAGTTCTTCTTGATGTGCTCGATGATCGTCGCGGGCTCGGCGTCAGCAACGAAAATCAGGGTCATGTTGCTGGGCTGATACCACTTGCTGACGTAGTCGACGAAGTCCTGACGCTGCACGCCCTTGATGGTTTCTTCGGTGCCGATGGGCATGCGCACGCCAATGCGGGAGCCTGGGAACATCTTGGGGAAGGTCTGGTCAGAGATGCGCTGCTGCGCGGAGGAGCGGGAGGTCTTCTCTTCGAGGATGATGCCGCGTTCCTTATCGATTTCGCCTGCGTCAAGCAAGAGGCGACCAGAGACGTCGGCGAAGAAGGACATGCCCTTGTCGAGCGTTTCGGGCTTGGTGTCGGGCATGCTCAAGATGTACGTGGTCTGATCGAAGCTCGTGAAAGCGTTCTGGTGCTGACCAAAGTTCAGGCCCATGCTCTGGAAGAAGTTGATCACGGTGCCGGGCGGGAAGTTTTCGCTGCCGTTGAAGGCCATGTGCTCCAGGAAGTGGGCGATGCCGCGCTGCTTGTCGGTCTCGTTCATCGAGCCGCTGGAGATGTGGATGTACATGTTGACGCGGCCCGGCGGGTTGCTGTGTTTGACCACGATGTACTTCATGCCGTTGGGCAGTTCGCCTGTGTTGAGGCGAGGATCGGTCGGCAAGGGAGCCGAGAGGTCAAACTTCGCGACGGCGGAGGAAGAGTCCTTGACGTTGACCTTTGCGGTCGCGGAACCCTGCGCGAGCGCTGCGCTCGTGCCGGCGATCAACGTGAGAACAAACGCGAGAGACGAAACACCAAACGACTGACGTGACATGCAAGAACTCCAACCCCCGAACTACAAACTGGCAGACAACTGACCCGGCACCGGGCCAGCAAGAAACAAATTCGAAATTCCCCACCCCCCGACCCCTTGCCCCCGCCGTCCCCCACGAACGTTAAAGCAGAAGTTTGACCTAAACACTTACTCGTGTACGCATTCCGAAGGATTTCGTTGGCATCGACATGGCTGGAACTACAGGGTATGTGAATCGCCTCGAACGGCTCCCACTGTTTCGCGGGCTAACGGACTAGCGAATTACCCTTGCAACTTCCGAACCTCCTCCATGCTCTTGCGGAGTTGCTTCTGAAGTTGGCTGACCTGCAGCATGCTCTTGGTGCGTGTCAGCAGTTCCAGACGCTGGACGGGCTTGGAAATGAAGTCATTGGCACCGACCTCGACTGCTCGTTCGACGTCGGCGACTTCGTTCAAAGCCGTTACCATCAACACGGGGATGTTCGCCGTTGCTGCGTTTGCGCGGAGTTTCTTACAGACCTGAAACCCGGACATTTTGGGCATCATGATGTCGAGGAGGATGAGGTCGGGCGGAAACTTCGCGATGTCGTCGAGGGCTTCTGGGCCGTCGGTGGCGGTGCGAAGTTCGCAGCCAAGGTCCTCGAGGTAGGCGAGGAGGAGTTCGAGGTTCTGCTCATTGTCGTCTACGAGCAAGACCCGACAGTCCGACAGATTCATCGCAGGTTCTGAGGCCATGTGGGGGATGGTAGTCTTGATTTTGTGGTACGGGCTTCTTTGAGTTGCGACTACTAGAATGGCTGCGCTCGACTGCTCTCCACTCTCGCCCTTGACAACCACCCCCGCCAATCCGTCGCTTGATACCGCTGTTCGCCAGCCGGAATCGAGGCGGCCTGCGCCGACGGCGACCGGGGTTCGGGCTTTGATCGAGACGACCAAGCCAGGTATCACACGACTGGTCACGATGACGAGTGCGGTGGGGTTTGCGATGGTGGTGTTGTCAAACGCGGCTGTTGCTGAGGGGACATTCGCCGCTCGATTGGGCGGATGGGCGACGCTTTGGAACGCGCTTGCGTGCTTGGCGGGGACGGCGTTGTCTGCGGCGGGGGCGAACACGATCAACCAGTGGATGGAATCTGAACGCGACGCGGCGATGCCGAGGACGCAGGGGCGGCCTTTGCCTTCTGGACGCGCGACGCACTTGAACGTGTTGGCGTTTGGCATCGCGGCGAGCCTTGCAGGATTGGGATTGCTGTGGTGGGTGTGCGGGCTGGTGCCGATGCTGATTTCGCTGGCGTGCCTCGTCAGTTACGTAGTGATGTACACGCCGCTCAAGCCCGTGTCGCCTCTCGCGACATTTATCGGCGCGATTCCGGGTGCGCTTCCTCCCATGATCGGATCAAGTGCGGCGTCGCACATTGATGGATGGAATGCGCTTCGTGAGCCGGCAGGTTTGGCGCTGTTTGCGTTGATGTTCATCTGGCAAATCCCCCACTTCCTCGCGCTGGCGTGGCTGTATCGAGACGATTACGCGAAGGGCGGATTCGCGGTGTTGCCTGCGGTTGACACCAAGGGATCAATGACTGTGTGGACGGTTGCGTTGTGGGCGCTTGCATTCATTCCTGCGGCGGTGTTGCCTGCGGTGCTCATGCCCAGCGTGTTGGGAATGCCTTACGCGATGATCGCGGCGGTGTCATGCGTTGCGTTTTTAGTGATGGCCGGGAGGCTTGTGCTGGAGCGAACGCGAGAGCGGGCACGCGGGGTGTTTTTGGCTTCGGTGATGCACTTGCCGCTGCTTTTGATTGCGATGGTGGTTGAGGGGACGCTGCGGGTGATTTGGTAAAGGGTGGCGTGTGCCAATGATCACTTGAGACATGGCCGAAAGCGAAGCACAAATTCAACTTCCTCGGAACACTGAGGCACCCAAGCGGCGAAGTCTGCCGTCGCTGCCGCCTTTCTTTGATCCGCGGCGGATTCGTGCGTTGGACGTTCGTTCGCGACGACCTGGGTGGCTGGGGGCGATGCGAGTTCGCAAGAAGTTGGTGGTGCTGCACACGGTGTTCACGATTGTGCTCGCCGTGGTGCTGTTGCTCACGCTGCGGCCTGCGGTGCAGGCGGTGGTGCGCGAGGCTGAGGTTGAGAAGTCGGTGTTGTTGCTCACGCTTGCGCGTGGGGATGAGCGATTTTTGGCGACAGGGAGATTGCCGGCGGACCTTGTTCCTTCAGATGCACCGATACGTGTGTCGATGGGAACGGCGGCAGAATTGGGATTGCCGACGCAGGTTGTGAGTGCGGCGATTGCAACGGCGAGGACTTCGCGCGGGGTTGGTGCGGCTGTGCCAGCGTTTGAAACTGCGTTTGGGCCAGGAGCAATATGCTCTGCGGGTGAGGCGATGCCTGAGATGTTCTACGTCTTGGTTGCGCAAGTGCCGGACGCTCGACAGGCGGTGTTTCGGTTGTATGTGTTTGTCGTCGTCGCGCTAGTTGTGATTTACCTGCTGGTTGCAATTGCGCTCGAGTTGTTCGTGCTGCCTGCGAACGTGTATGGACCGATCCAGCGATTGCTGGAAGCGGATCAGGCAGTGCAAGAGGGACGCAAGGCGAGTGAGTTGATTTCGGAAGCGATGATGCCCAAGGATGAGTTGGGCGAGATCATGCGATCGCGCAATCGGTCGATTGCGGAATTGCGAACGCAGGAATCTGCGTTGAATGCAGCTCTTGCAAAGATCGAGGAAGTTGCAACGGACCTCAAGAGAAAAAACCACTTGCTTGAAGCAGCGAAGCGGAACTTGCAGGATGCGGACAGGCTGGCGAGCCTGGGCATGATGTCGGCGGGCGTGGCGCATGAATTGAACACGCCGTTGGCGGTGATCAAGGGATTGACCGAACGATTAAACGCCGACCCTGAGAAGAAACTTGGCGAGAGCGATGCTGCGTTGATGCTGCGCGTGGTGCAGAGGTTGGAAAGGCTTGGCGACAGCCTTCTTGACTACGCACGCGTGCGGACGCCTCGCAGCGCAAGCGTGCAGCCGCGCGTTGTTGTTGACGAAGCCATCACGCTTGTTCGTTTGGATCGAGACATGTCGGGTGTGTCTATTTCAAACCAGATTGATGATCGATTGCTTGCATGGTGCGACGCGGATCGCATGGTGCAAGTGTTTGTTAATCTCATACGCAACGCGGCGGACGCGGTGAAGTCGGGGGCTCAATCGAAAGTCGGCCAAGTTGATGTGCTTGCCGAGCGCACGATGAGAGAGGGCCGCAACTGGGTGTCGATTCGCGTCATTGACAATGGGCCTGGGATTGATCCGAAGGTGCTGGCACAGTTGTTCGAGCCGTTCGTGAGTACACGATTGGATAGCAAGGGGACGGGACTTGGGCTGGCGGTTGCGGAGGGCATCGTTCGCGAGCACGGAGGCGTGCTTTTGGCTCGTAATCGCAGCGATGGCGAGACTGGTGCCGTGTTTGAAGTCGTACTTCCTTCGGAGCCTTCGGGCGTTACGACGACGCCTGCATAAACTCGCACCTCACGCATGGCAGAGACATCGAATCCAACTTCGAACGACACTGTGGAGAGTCAGACGCTTCCGTCGCTGTACATTGTCGCGCTAGATGACGATGCGGATTTTCGCGAGTTTCTGCGAAGTCAGTTAGAGCGTGATGGTCACGACGTACAGACCTTTGCCTCGCCCGAAGACTTGTACGCGAGTATCGAGCAGCGTGCACCGGATGTGCTGTTGCTCGACATGAAGATGGGGCGAGCGAGCGGCGAGGATGTGCTGGTTGAAGTTCGCAAACGCTGGCCCAAGTTGTGCGTAATTGTCGTCACGGGATATCCGTCGATGGACAGCATGCGGACAACGTTTAAACGCGATGTGTTTGATTACATTCCAAAGCCGTTTTCGGCGGCTGAATTGCGACGCTCGCTGGCACAGGCTGTTGCGTCACTGGGGCTTGGACAACGGCCTCAGGATCGCTTGCGGGTGGAATTGGGTAAGCACGTGCGCATGGCGAGGACGGAGAAGGGTTGGACGCTGAAGGAACTGTCCGAGGCGAGCATGGTTTCTGTCAGCCAGTTGAGCGCGATTGAGCGCGGGGCGCACTTGCCTAGCTTGGAATCGCTGGTGGCGATTGCACTGGCGCTGGGAGCGAAGCCGTCGGAGTGGATGGATGCGGCGGGATTGTGATCGCGAGCGATTTGGTGTTCACTTTTTCAGCACAGAGACACAGAGATCAAGAGGGGGATGAGGGTGAGTTGGAAGTGAGATGATTGAGATAGAAGAAGGCATGGGGCACTCGGCATAACGGCATCATTTTTTTTCCTCATTTTCCTCTTGATCTCTGCGTCTCTGTGCTGAAAAAGGGCCATCAGCGAGGTCATTCCGCTCCACAAACACCCTCGGCGTGATTATCATGGCGTCCCATGATCGACCTCAAAGCTCTGCGTGAAAATCCGACCAAGTTTGCCCTCGGCGCGAAGGCCAAGGGTGTGAAAGTTGACATCGAGAAGCTGCTTTCGCTGGATAGCGAGAAGCGGACTGTGACGATGGAGCGAGAGAAACTTCGCGCTGAGCAGAACCGCTTGTCGAAGGAAGCGGGACCTCAGATTGGGAAGATTCAAGGGCAACTCAAAGGCGCGTCGGGCGATGCTCGCGCGGCGTTGGAGAAACAGCTTGAGGAATTGAAGAACGCGCCGGCTCGCATGAAGGCGGCGATTCAGGAATTGGAGACGAAAGAGCAGGCTCTTGAGCCGCAGATTCGGGAGTTGCTGTTGCAAGTGCCGCTGCCGCCTGATGCGGATGTGCCGGTGGGTGCGGGAAGCGAAGGGAACGTTGAAATCAAGCGTTGGCATCCGCCCAAGAGCGACTTGCTACCCAACGGTTTTGACACGACCAAGTCGTTTGAGCAGAACAAGGGGTTCAAGCCAAAGAATCACATTGATCTGGTGCGTGATCTCAAGTTGTGCGACTTTGAGCGGGGCGTGAAGATCGCTGGCACTCGCTCGTACATCTTGACGGGCATGGGTATGCGGCTGCACCTTGCTGTGCAGCGATACGCGGTGGACTTCATGATCAAGCATGGGTTCATGCCGATGAGCGTGCCGACGTTGGTGCGTGAAGAGACGATGATTGGCACCGGTTTCTTCCCCGCAGGCCGTGAGCAGGCGTATCACATTGAAGAATCAAAGCGAGGCGGCGGGTATGACCAGTTTCTGACGGGCACTGGCGAAGTTGGTCTGATGGGCGTTCATATGGACGAGATTCTCGATGAATCTCAGTTGCCCATCAAGTACGTCACTGTGTCGCCCTGCTATCGACGCGAAGCGGGCGCGGCGGGCAAGGACACGGCGGGTCTCTATCGCATTCACCAGTTTGACAAGGTTGAACAGGTTGTCATTTGCAAGGCGGATGAAGCCGAGAGCCGAGCGTGGCACAAGAAAATGATTGGCTTCGTGGAAGAACTGCTGCAGAGCATGGAGATTCCGTATCGCCTGCTGCAATGCTGCACAGGCGACCTGGGAGTCAAGAACGCGGACATGGTGGATATCGAGAGTTGGATGCCGGGGCGTGGCAACGCGGGCGAGTTTGGCGAAACGCACTCTGCGTCGCGCTTATATGACTTCCAGTGCCGTCGCCTCAATATGCGCTATCGCGCGGGAGGCGAGGGCGGCAAGGGCGAGACGGTGTTCTGTCACAGTTTGAACAACACGGTGCTTGCGTCGCCGAGATTCCTGATTCCGCTGCTGGAGATGCATCAGCAAGCGGACGGCAGCGTGAAGGTGCCGAAGGTATTGGTGCCGTATATGGGTGGAACGGAACGGATTGGGTAAGTGCGTAAGTTGCGCACAGACTTCGAGTAGCGACAACTAGGCAGACTTGCTCAAACGATTGCGTTCGTGGACGTCGCAAGACAAAATATCTGCTCTTGCACACTTCCCCACTTTCCTGTATACTGCTCGCCACACCGCATCACTCGTGTCTGCGGTTTTCTATCACTCCCTAAGTTATAGAGGTGTCATATGAAGAAACTCGTTTCTCGTCTTGGCTTTGCGGCTCTTGCGGTCACTATTCTCGGCGCGATCGGCGTCGGCGCAAGCACGGCTACGGCGGTTGGTCCCTGCGGCCCGCGCAACTGTCTTGATGTGTGGCGCCCTGTGATCTGCAGCAATGGCGTTGTGTACAGCAACTCCTGCTACGCGGCACGCGCGTGCGCGACGGGTTGCGTTCCGTGGGGTGGCGACGCGATCTGAGTGATTCACTTTTTCTTGGTAGTATGCAGCCGCACTCAGTTGAGTGCGGCTGTTGTTTTTGATTTGAACGCGAAGCGTGCCGCCACAGGGCTCAAGCTATTTCCAAGTAGAGCGTGCTTCTGCCAGAACAGACTCGACTTGCTTGAAGGCCTGACCATCCATCACACCCTGATGTTCTGCACGAAGTGCGCCGGCGCGGTCGAAGACGAGAACACTGGGCACGAGCGAGATGCGGCGGAGCCAGGTCTTGTGACCATCTTGGACATAGACGAGGGGCATGCCGGGCTGTTCTGGCTTCAGTTCTTCCGGCTTCATCGCGTCGATCTGCACGCCGACAATGACGATGCCGTCGCGGGCGTTTTGCTGAGCCCACGTGCTGAGTTCGGGCAGCAATTGCTCGCAGGTCGGGCAAGCGGTTCCGAGCGCGATGACGACTGTTGCGATGCGATCGCTGGAGAAGTCGAGGATGTTGGGCGTGCGCGGCTTTCCGTCGCGGCCTAACGCGGTGAGCGTGGGAACGGCTTCGCCAACCACAAGCGGATCGACGGCTTTGGATTTGATTCGCTGTTCCGCGTCGGTCAGGTGTGCTTGCAGATCTTTCACTTGCCTTGACAAGCGAAAAATCAAGAACGACTGGACGAGGCACGCGACGACGAGCATCGCGATGATCCACTTTGCACCGCTGCTGCGCTCAGGTTGAGTGACTTGCTCTGCCATGGTGCTTCCGATTCAGTCTCGCGTCAGGCGACGATGCCCGCCACCTTTTCGATTTCGTCCGCTGCATTCTTGGCGGCGTTCATCCCTTCGTACTTCTTTGCGATCTCGCGCATTTCGTCACGCTGCTGCTCAGCTTCCGCTGGATCGCGAATCAGCCGCTCTGCCAGCGTGACGATGGGCTCGGCTCCGCCAAAGTGAGGCACTAATTCTGGAATGACGCGACGATTAGCGATGAGATTTGGAAGCGCGAAGTGCTGAGACGTGCTAAGGAATGTTGTGAAGATGAGAAACGACAGCGGATTGCTGCGTTTGTAAAAGATCACCATGGGCTTGAGTTGTTTCGCAACTTGTAGTGTGACGGTGCCGCTTTTCACCAGTGCGATATCGCACCAGCGAACAACCGCATCAGTGTCTTGGACGACGACTCGCACGTTTTCAGGCCAACCCTTGGGGTGAGCATCGCCAATCTTGCGGAGTTGGTCGGAGACTTTGTCGCTGGTCGCCGCAACCACGCCGTAGGCTGTAGGGAATTGGGCGAGAAGAGCGTGGAATGTGTCGAGCAGGATCGGGAAGTGCAACTGCAGTTCGTGCGGGCGAGAGCCGGGCATCATGGCGATGCGAGGTGAGCCATCGCCAAACGTCGCGGCGCGGAGATCCAGTTCGCTCGTTTTCAGATCTTTGTCAAAGAGAAAGTGACCGATGAACTTTGCGGGCACGTTTCGGCTCTTGAAGTACTCGGGCTCAAAAGGCAGCATGCACAAAAGCAAGTCCGTGATTTTGCGGAGCTTGTTGATGCGCCACTTGCCCCACGCCCAGACTTGCGGAGCGACCAAGTGCACGACCTTTACGCCGCGCTTCTTTGCAATTTTGCAAATAGGCCCGTTCGCGGCGGGGCTATCGACCGGCACATGGAGGCGAATCGGCGTGTCGCCTTTGAGATTTTCTTCGATCCACTTGTCGATGCGTCGATTGATGCGAAGGTGCTCGATGATTTTGGCTGCGCCGGGCAGACCCATTACTGCGTCGTCGCCTGTGCGTTCGATAATCGTTGCTCCGGCTCTCGCCATTTTCGGGCCGCCCCAGGCGAAGATAGTGAGGTCTGGATGGCGGCGTTTGAGTTCCGCGATCACTGCGCTTGCGTGGTCGTCGCCGCTGGGTTCGAAGGCGGTGAACAGCAGCGAATAGCCCCGACTTCGCGCCACACTTGGTGACGCAGGGACGCTGCTTTCAAACCCGGGTTGTGCTGCGGGAACTGGCAAGCAGCAAATGTAGTAGAGTTGACGCGTCGGCACAATCGTTGCAGACGGAATAAACGGACATGGATGATGGCTGGAGCAGTGTGTTGCACGTACTCGGCAATTCCTGCGGCACAAACGGCACGCAAGGAGTGATCCGCAAGCGTCGATAGATTGTGAGCACACGTCGTGTGCAGTCACGTGCCACACAAAGAGAAAAGACATGCACTTCACGCAAGACAACAAGCGTCAGCACCCGCGAATGCTCACCAGCAGGCCGCTCAAGCTCTTTCACAAAGGGTCGGGACGGTTTCTGCCCGCGACTGCGTGCGACCTGAGCGATGGCGGCGCACTCGTGACGATCAACTGGCCTTGCAAGCTCATCATTGGTGAAGCGGTCGATATTTATCTGCCGCCCGACGAGCGAGTCATGCTCTCGAGCAAGCATCGCGTTACGGCTCGCATTGTGCGAGTGCTGGAAAACGACTCTGTGTGCATGGCAGCCATTCATTTCGATGAGCCGCTGAGCTTGTCGATCTTGCGCGAGCGGCGTGCTGCTGCTTAACGCGCCATCGACGGCGATTTTGCGTCATCGGTAGATGAGTAGGGCGCAGAGCGGTTTTGTTGTATGACTTTCACAAACTCGAACTTGTACGGGCGTTTTTCTTTAAAGCCGTCACGGATCGTGCATTTCCTCACCGACCGCTCAAAGCAGCAGTCGGTGGCACGTCGCTTCAAAACCCACGCCATTCAGCGTTGTCAATCAACCTGACGTTGCCGACACGGGCTGCGATCAAGGCACGCATGTCGCGGCCTGCTTGAGGTGCGAGTAGTGTTTCAGCATCTCGGACAACAGCGTACTCGATGTTCAGCGAAGAATCGCTCATCACTCGACGCATGGTCGCTTCGGCATCCGCTGGCGATTCGACAGTCCAACTTTCGCACAGGGCCTTGCTGATCGCCATCGCACGCGTGCGATCTTCTGGCGACAGGAACACGTTGCGGCTGCTCATCGCAAGGCCGCCTTTTTCTCTCACGGTTTCGCCTGCAATGATCTCGATGGGCAATCGCTCTGCGAACGTCATCGCACGGATCACTTGCAACTGCTGCCAATCTTTTTCGCCAAAGATCGCGGCGATGGGGCGAACGATGTCAAAGAGTCGCCGAACAACTTGGCACACGCCCGCGAAGTGAGCTGTGCCTCGCATGGCTTCTTCAAGGCCGGGCTTGGTTGCAACGTCGGGCAAAGCGGGCTGACGGACCGGGTCGTTGGGCGAATACACGTCTTCGACACCGGGCACGTACACGATGGAACATCCTGCTTTCTCACAAACCGCAAGGTCCAATTCGAGTGTCTTTGGATAGCGATCAAAGTCAGACTTTTCGTTGAATTGCGTTGGATTGACGAAGATGCTGACGATGCAGCCATCGGAGTAGTTACGGGTTTTCGCGAGTGTGGATGCTTGCTGAATGAGCGACGCGTGACCGGCGTGCAACGCGCCCATCGTGGGAACGAAGACGTTGCGTCGTCCGCCGTGGGCTGTGACGTGCTCGATGTCTCGTGCTTTAGTACAGATGATCACGAGAAAATATACGCGCGATCAACGCGATGGCGGATCGTGGATGAGAGTAATTTGACTCGCGAAGTTTGTATGCCGTTGCGATTACTTTGTGCCTGACTTGAGCACACCGGCGGCCGCCGAGATACGAACCATCGGGTCTTTGTCCGTCATCAGCGCCTTCAGGCGATCCCAGTACTTGGGGCCAGGATGATTTCCATAGACGCTCGCGGCTTGGGCACGAATCGCGGCCGACGGATGCGTCACGTACTGGTCGGCCTCGGCTGCGGCGTTGTCGACACCCATTCGAGCAAGCGCGCCTGCAGCCGCGAGTCGCATTTCGGGCGGATTGGCTGCACCCGACTTGTCGGTGTACTGCAAGATGCTCGTGAGTTGACCGATGGCTTCGCGATCGCGAAGTTCGCCCAAGATCTGAATCGCGAGTACCGCGGAGTCGAACTCGTCGACTTGGCTGGGATACAACGCGGCTCGCAATGCCGGCAACTGATCTTGCTCACCCAACTTCACCATCGCTTCGATGACCTGCAGTTGGAACGCACGCTGCTGGCTTGGTTCGAGCACGTTCGTGCGTGATGCGGACGCGGAACGAAGCATCGGAAGCGCACTGCGATTGCCAAGTTCGCCCAACACGTACGCGGCTTGCCGACTGACCCAAGGCGACTCGCTGCTCATGAGCATGACTGCGAGAGGTGACTGATCGGCGCGTTCGCCATTCTTCAGCATCGCGTAAATCGCACTTGCCTTCACGTGATCGCTCTTGTCATTGATAAGCGGCTTGACCTTGTTCACGAGCGGTCTGATCTGCGCCCGCCCCACTGCCGACGCTGCGACCGAGCGAACGCCTGCGATTCGATCAGTCAGACCCGCGTCAAGAATGTCCTTCAATCGCTGCGGAGCGAACGATGCGGCTTCGACGGCGTTCGCACGAAGTTGCGCGTCGTCGCTGCGAGAAATCTGCGTGACGGTCGTGATCGCGTCTTCACGGACGCGAGAAACGTCAACAGCCGTTGCCTTCCAACTCGACGCTTGGCCAGGCACGACGGGAGTTTCAACGGGCTTTGGCTTGCGAGTGGCGCAGCCGCTGATCGTGAGTCCCGCGGCGAGCACAAGAAACCCCGCCGTCTTGAGACTGATTGTCGTGAGATTTCGACTAGCGTGTATCATTCAAGTCTCCAGTTCGGTCCATCAAACTTTGGTGGCTTTGGCCATCCGCGTCGAGCAACGAGTCGTTTCGTGCGTTGTCTTGAGTACAACAACGTCATCAAACGACAGGACGCCGCACAATGTTCGGGTGATTGGCTCGGCAAAACATGATCGGACGCCAATTACCCGTGTCATCGCAGGGTATAGGATCGGTTGGTCAGGTACAAGCGCTTCAGCGTTCCGAGAATCAAACTGGTTTTTGTTTGGTTTCGATATTGGTCGAGTTCGAGGCCCGACGACCATTCACAAAAGCCCCAATCAGAATTAGGCTACTGAGGGGTGTGCAAAGCCAAGGCACAACGTCGCCGAATCGACCATAGATGCTGCCTTGCGTCGGCAACTCGATCGCCTGCGTCGCGATCCCGCCGACTTGTGCGCTGCCTGTCACTGCGGTCGGTTGGCCTTTCGCGTCGCATACTTGCACGTTGTCACGAATAATTTTCCCTCGAGCGTCGATCCACGCGCTCATGCCGGTATTTGCGGCACGGGCCATCGGTGTCGCGAGTTCCGCGCAGCGCCAACGGGCGATCTGCAAGTGTTGGAGGCGGGTTCGATCACTGTCTGTGAACCAACCGTCATTGGTCAGGTTGATCAGGATGTCTGCGCGGCGCTCGCCATTTTCATACACGAGGTTTCGGCACAACTCCGGCACGGTGACTTCAAAGCAGATCGGCGTCACGCAGCGAACGTTGTCGGACTTGTTTGTTTCGCTGGATTGGTGAATCACGGGCACTTGGAACACCGTCAGATCACGCCCCGCGCTCAAGTTGAATCGCATTCCAGACGCAGCGACGCTGAGCAGCGCGTCTTCAAGCCAGTCGAATCGCGAGATGACGGGCATGTACTCGCCAAATGGCGTCAGTTCGATTTTGTCGTAGCGATTGCTGTCGACGCTGCCATCGTTCACAAGATACACACTGTTGAACGATGCTTTGCGATCAAAGTCAATTGAGCCGTCCGAGTGCTCCTTGACGGCGAACCCGTTGAAGCCTTCTTCTCCGATCAACATAGGAGTTTTGATCGTCTTCGAGAGTTCGAGCAGTGCCTTTGAAAACTCGTCGGCGGCGATTCGGGTTGCGCCGTTCGTGCCGGCAAGTGGTGTGGGGCTGCCGAACGACACTTGTGCGTCGGCGAGGGCTTTGACGACGTCGGGTTGAATCGACACCCCTGGCATCATCGTCTCGGGCCAGACGATGAGCGAAGGGGAGCCCTCGACAGCGACTTCTTGCGTCATTCTGCGAAACGCGGCGAAGTCGCGGACTTCATCTGCGAGCGACCACGCGATCTTGTTGCTCTGCGGAACGTTGGTTTGGACAACAGCGACTGAAATCGATTTGCCGTGAGGTGGCTTCGGAATAATTGCAGCACCTGCAGCGAGAATGCCAAGAGCGATTACTGCACCGAACACGTTGATGGCTATCGCTCGTGTCTTCAATATGTCGGCTTTGCTGAAAAGTTGCAACAACGTCTGTGCGATGCCGGCGTTTGCAACAGCAACGAACAAACTCACCAGCCACACACCACCAACGCTCGCCCAAGCAGCCGCGGCGGGCCAATCGATCAGCGGATGAACGACGAATCCCCACGCGTAGCCCCCCATGAACAGCCTGGCGCGGAAGTGTTCAACGCCGAGCCAGAACACTCCGCCCAGCAACATCGTCGGCACACGCGGCAAGCGTCGCTTCGCAAATGCAAAGACGACTGCGAATAACGCCGTCCACATGGACATCACGGACACGAGGATCGGCATGCCGAACAAACTGACGGAGCCGATCCACCAGTGTTGATAGAACTCGCGGGGCAGACAACCGACGAATACTGCCACGAACAACCATCGCAAGCGAAGGCCTCGCTCGGCCCACAGTCCCGCGCCCACTATGAGCGGAGCGATTGCGATCACACTGAACACCCACCAAGACAACTTTGGCATCGCGAGCATGAAGCACACGCTGTGCATCAGCGTCAAACTCAGCACTGTCAAAAACGGCTTCTTGACGACGTCGAATCGCCAGTTGGACAACCAGCGTCGAAACGCCGACGGCTTGCCAATCACTTCGCGTTGTGTCTTGTTTGAAGTCTGTTTCATTCCTGCGTGCAGCCCATGTGTGAGTCGGGCGTTTCCATCACGATGTTGGGCTCTCCGCAATATCCAACAGTTCCAGTTCGACGTTCATCTTGCCACCCCAGCGATTGATCTTTGGCGTGCCGAACACGTCGAGCGATTGCCCGACTTTCAAGCGATCAATCCATTCGCCTTTGTTGAAGCCCACGCAGCGAATCGCTCGTTCAAAGCCAGCTCCGGCTTCTCCCACGACAAGAGCGAGGTGCTTGCCGGTGCTGCCCATCAGTTGCGGGCGTTGCATGACACGAACGCCAGCAACTCGGAGTCGAACGTTCGGATTGTCACGTCCGAACGGAGCAAGTCGCTCGAGAGTTTGGACGTTTGCGACGGTCAGTTCACCAACCAACGCGCCAGAATCAAACAGGGCTTTGTGTACCAACTCATGAACGGGCAGCACACTATTGACCTGCGATACAAACGCCTCTTGAAAAGCAGCGAAGTTGGTCGCATCGAGTTTCATCCCCGCTGCCATATCGTGCCCACCAAACTGTGTAAGCAAACTTGAGCAACCTGACAACATCGCGTGCAGGTTCACGCCGTCCACGCTGCGGCCAGAGCCGTGGCACGTGCCTTCGTGTTCACGCAGCAGCAATGTGGGCCTTGCATATCGCTCGACCAGCCGCGAGCAGACGATACCGACGACACCCGGATGCCATTCGCTATGCGCGAGCACGATCGCGCGCCGATCTTCGCCCGTCATGCCGTGCTTTTCTGCAAGTTCGCAAGCGTGATCGAAGATTGCTTTTTCTGTTGCACGCCGCTGGTTGTTCTGACGCGTGAGATGTTCGGCGATTTCTCCCGCACGTGATCCTTCAGCGGTCGTGAGCAACTCCACGGCTTCGCGTGCATGTCCCATGCGGCCGCACGCGTTGAGGCGCGGACCGAGCTTAAAACCAACGTCTTCGGCGGCGACGTTTTCACCATCGAGACCCGACGCTGCGATCAGCGCCTTGAGTCCAACGTTGTTGGTGTGTTTCAGCCGAGAGAGACCGAAGCGAGCTATCACGCGGTTTTCGCCCAGCAGCGGCACAACGTCCGCGATGACGCCCAGTGACGCAAGCGCGAGCAGTTCGAGCAAGACGTCGCGCCATGCGTCTGGCAACTTCTGACTGCCGTGCGCGAGCGTCATCAATCGCCACGCAAGTTTAAATGCAACGCCTGCTCCGCATAAGTCGCCAAACGGATATCCACCGCCGGGCAATCGTGGATGGACCAGCGCGTAGGCGTCGGGCAATTTTGTGCGGTCTTCAGCGAAGTTGTGGTGATCGGTCACGATCAGATCAACACCCGCTTCCTTCGCGACCTTCGCAGGTTCAATCGCCGTGATGCCACAATCGACTGACACGATCACATTCGCCCCAGCGTCGCACAACTCGCGAATGCTCAGGGCGTTGAGGCCATATCCCTCTTCCAAACGATGTGGAACGTAGGTTTTGACGTGAGCATCCGGGCGAATCGTTCGAATCGCGTGAAACAGAATTGCGCTCGCGGACACTCCATCGACGTCGTAATCGCCGTACACGACAATTTGCTCGCCAGCATTCGCGGCGGACAAAATCCGCTCGGCGGCACGATCGACGCCCGCCATGAGAGACGGATCATGCAAATGCTTCAGCGATGGATTCAGAAAGGCGTCAAGGTCGGGCGATGAACTGCCGCCGGACAATCCGCGAGCAAGCAGCACTCGTTCCACGAGCGGCAGGCCGGTACGACCGTTGAGCCGACTCGTCCATCGCTTGCCCCAGCCCGCGATAGAACGACCATCGATGGGCGCACGGGCGTGGTCGCTCGGCTTGACCTCGACTAGGCTCGCTCCAGCCGACACCGTCTTGATCGCTCCCTCTGACACGCTGCGCGCGCTCCTTCGCGTCCTTTACGCTTTCCTGGCAAACAATCCGTGACCGATTGCACACAATAGACTCTGACAGCGTATGGTGCGGGATGGCTCGGTGGAGCGAGGTTACGACTGAGTTGCCAGAACAGACAGGAATTCACATGGTCAGGCTGACGAAAATCTATACGAAAACGGGCGATGACGGGACGACGGGGTTGGCGGATGGCCAGCGAGTTCGCAAGGACGACTTGCGTGTCGAGGCGTATGGCTGCGTTGATGAAGCGAATTCAACGATTGGACTCGCTGTGCTTGCGTGCGAGGATTCGGTCAGCAAGTCGATTCCGCTCAAGGCGGGCATTGCCTCGGCTGGCGCGGCACAGGATCAGACGCTCCGAGAGATCGCGATGCTGCTTAGTTCCATTCAGCATGATCTATTTGACCTTGGTGCGGATCTTGCAACGCCTCGCAAGAGCGATGAACAGCCCGGCACTCGGCTTCGGATTGTCGTTGATCAGGTCACACGATTAGAGCAAGCGATTGACAAGTACAACGACGAGTTGGCTCCGCTGAACAGTTTTGTGCTTCCTGGCGGGACGCCAGCTGCGGCGGCGTTGCATCTTGCACGGACGACGACACGCCGGGCGGAGCGAGTTGCAGTTGCACTGCATGCGGAGCGGCAGAGCGAGATCAATCCGGAAGCGGTGAAGTATCTCAATCGGCTGAGCGACTTGTTGTTTGTGCTTTCGCGAGTGGCAAACAACTGGGGCAAGGGCGATATTTTGTGGAAGCCTGGGACGAATCGGTAGTCAAAGCGATTCCAGCACGCCGGTCAGCCATGTGCCTTCTGCTTCGACTCGCACTTTGGTGCCGGGGGGTGAGCTTGATTTCACTTGTGCAAGTGCGACGCAGGCCATTGATCGCTGCGGCGATGGCACTGCGGAAGTGATTGCGCCGATTGCTAGCTCGCTGCCGGGCTCGCATGTGGCAAGAGCAGCACCGGTGGATGGAATCGGCGGGTATCCCTCTGTGGCGGCGGCGTCGAATCGCACGAACATGAGAGACTGTTTGCTTTGTTTGCGGGCGTACATGCGGGCGACAACTTCTTGGCCTAGGTAACATCCCTTCGTGAAACTCACGCGGTCTTTCAGCGTTGCTTCGCCCATCTCGGCGGGCAGATTTTCCATGCCGAAGTCGACATTGAACAGCGGCGTCTTCGCTTCGACTCGCGCGATGTTGTACGCGTGCCAGCCGATGGGCAGCATGCGAATGTGAGCTGCGGGGTTATTTGCTTGACGCAAGGCGATCGCACGATGGGGCGATTCAAAGTTCGCATGCGCAGAGTCGTGACCACATTCCACGAGTTTACCGATGACTGCAGAGGCTTGAGTTGCGGGAACAATCAACTCAAAGCCGGGAACGCCTGCTGAGTCTTCACGATACAAAATGCAGGACGCGCTTGCGATGCTCGTTTCGATGCATATTGCTGGAGCAATCGGTGATTCGGTCACGCCCGCACACGCGATGCGAAGAAGTTCCCATGCGGTGGGTCCGTGCAATGCAAGGCGATGAGTTGCTTGTGTCGTGTCTTTGAGTTCGCAGTCTTCGGTGATGATGAATGATGACAGCGACTTCGTTGTTCTTTCTGCTGCGAGTGCGTCGAGTTCGAGAATCAGGCGATCTTTCAGTCGGATGACGCGGAGATCGGCGTCGATTCGGCCCTTTCGGTTGAGCCACAGACTTCGGCGAACGCTGCCCACTTCGAAGCCCGCGTCCTTGGGCTTGAGTTCCTGCGTCACCATGCGATTCAGAAAGTCGATGCTCTCGGGGCCGCGGAGTTCGAGCGTGCCGCGGATGGACAGGTCGAGCAATGCACAGTGTTTGCGAATCGCGGCGTACTCGATCTCGATCGGGTTCAACGCTGCGGGGACTTTGATGCCTTGGCCGCCCTCGATGCCAGCCGCACCACCACCCCACGTAAGCAGCGGCGCGTTCGCGGCTTGATATGTCGAAAGAAGCGGGGATGGGTGCATGTGTGAGGGTAGTGACGTAGTGGAGAAAGATGCAGCGGACAGACGCAAATGGTCTCAAGAAATCCATGCATGGAGACACGCATTGTTTGTGGAGAGCGAAGTTTCTTGTCATCACGCGGTGCGATTCCGACAGTACTGCTGACGGGAACGGGCAATTCAACCCGAATTACGATTTCCGCCGATATTCGGGCATGATCGCTCCCGGTCTTGCAACACGAATCGCGACTCCGACTCCACTCCGGCAGACCCTGTCTCCCGCGTGCGCGTTGTATGTTCCGGAGCGGTATGAGTCGCGGTTTTCGTTGATCGAAGCGTTTTGCAATGAACTTCGGGAGGCGGGGCCTGAGGTTGGGCTTGCGACGAATCCGCCGAGTGTTCAAGGGCTGCGTCAACGACTTGCATCTGCGTTTGTTTTTTTCAACTTCGCGCCGACGGCTCAGATGTTGTTTGATTGGATTGGGGATACGAGGCACTTGCAGGGTGTGCCGCTTGCGTTAGTGCAGTGGCTGATTGATCATCCTCTCAATCTCGATCAGAAGTTTACAACGGACTTGCTGTCTCAATCGGGATATCGGCTGGTCACTGTTGCGAACGACGACACGCGCTTGCTGCGATTGCGCTGGCCTCACTTGCAGCACTTTACCGTCATGCACGGCGTGCCGCGATCTGCGCTGGTGCCGATTGACATGATTGAGGCGTCTCACGCGGGGCACGGTGAATACGCCCGTGACATTGATGTGCTTTTTTCTGGATCGATTGCGAGCGAAGCGGACCTTGCGAACTTGCTAGCACAGGTTCCGGCGGCACTTCATCGGTATTGTGACGAGATTGTGCAACTGAAACTTGCGGAACCGATGCTTTCGTTCGGGCAGGCGTTCGAACTTGTCATGCCTTCGCCGCTGATTTGCCCGGACCATTGGGGCATACTTGCAGTCGTGTTTCGATACACGACTGCCGTTCTCAATCGCATTCGCCGCACATCGATGCTGAGAGCGATGAAAGGGATGCGGGTGACGTTGTTGGGAACAAGTTCGTGGAGCGCGGATGTCGAGCAAGCGCGGACCGAGGGAGTCAAGATCGACTTCGTTCAGGATGTGCCGTATCGAGAACTACCGCAGTACTTTGCTCGCGCGAAGGTTTGTGTTGCGATCAATCCGACGCAGTTCACGCATGCGTTCAGTGAGCGATTGCTCCTGAGCCTCGCGGGTGGCTGTGGGACAATCACTGATCGCCGATTAACTGTGACGAAGAACTTTGCGAACGATGAAACGCCTCACTGCGTGGAGTTGTGCGACTTGAAGCATGTTGAATCAGTCCGCGAAGCTGCGGATCGCTTGCTGCGTGATGGGGACCATCGAATTTCAATGAGCGTACGAGGCCGCGAGGATGTTGAGCGGTCTCACTTGTGGGCGCACCGACTTGTGGAGTTGTATCGCAAGTTGGGCATGGCGAAAACAGTTTGATTCTCGCTTCTGTCGAAAACAAATCAGCCCCACAGAGTTTGAGCGATGGGTTTGACTTCGCGAATCGAAGGCTGCAGGTGTTCGCCAGCAACTTCGATCCACTTCGTTGGCTTGTCCCAGCATGACACGGTAATCGGTGCGTGAATCGCTTGCGGATGTCGCGTATGGGCACGAAGCGCGACTTCGGGCGTATTGCATTCAAGGGACAAGTGAAGGAGGATCAGGTGACGCGACGGGGCGATTGCGCGTGCGGCTGCCGCGCTTTCGTGATTCGAAAGATGCCCACCGCCGTTCATGATGCGGTCTTTGAGGAACTGCGGGCGTTTGCTTGCGACCTGCATGTCGGGGCAGTAGTTGGACTCTAGAGCGAGCACGTCAACTCGATGCAAATGCTTGACGAGTTCACGAGATGGGCGGCCTAAGTCGGTTGCGTATCCAAGGGTGAATGGATGTTGTGAACACGATGCAAACTCGAATCGGAATGCGACTGATCCTTGATCGTCGTGTGTGTTCAGGATTGGATGAATTGTGACGCCATTGCAGAGTTCAAATGCTTCGTCGTAGACGTTTGTTCGGACGTATGCGAAACCCTGACGTTCGGCGCGGGAACGATGCACGCGGTGGAGGTGCAACGTTGACTGCTGAGACAACGCCGCGATCCAGCCTGCGTGGCAATGGTCAGCATCAAGGTGTGTGAGCAGGACGCCGTTGACGCGAATGTCGGCAGCATTGAGTGCGTGGAGCAACTCCAAGGTGCGCCGAGGAGACAAGCCGCAATCGATCAGATATATAGATTTGGATTCGCCTGTATCAATTACCAGCGCGGAACAGTTGCCGCGGGAACTGGAGGACAGGACTGAGAGGTGTGCAGAGAGCATCGAGGCGCAGTGTTGTTTGTTTGATCCTCCACTTCGAATTCGATTCGAGGCAGCAGCATTTGTGGCAGCATTAGGCGAGAGATTCGGATTCGTCGCGTTCGGAGAGACGCGCGGGTGCGATGCCACGCTTGGTTGGGGCAGCGATGAAGTCGCGGAACTCACTCACGAGCGGGCTTTCGGCTGCGAGTGGTTGGAGGACGTCGATCATTTCCTGTCTGGGCACGCGCACGCCAAACGCGGCGCGGAAAGCTTTGCGGAGGATTGTAATTTCATCACGCGACACGCCGTTGCGGCGTAGGCCTACTGCGTTGAGACCAACGAGGAGATTTCGCGTGCCGGCAATGCAAAACGGCGGGATGTCAAGGGACATTGCGTTGATACCGCCAATCATGGCGAGTCTGCCAACACGACAGAATTGGTGAATGGCTGCGCCGCCGCCCATGGTGACGTTGTGACCCAACTCCACGTGACCTGCGAGCATTGAGCCATTCACCATGGTGACGTTGTTGCCGATGCGGGCGTCGTGGCCCAAGTGACTGTTTACCATCAGGAAGCAGTTGTTGCCAACAGTCGTGGGGTGTTCCATTTTCGACGCGGCGTGGATCGTGACATGCTCGCGAATGAGGTTGTTGGTGCCAATCTTGACGCCTGCTGTGGGCATGCCAAGTTTGAACTTGACGTCTTGGGCGGGGAAACCGATGCACGTGCCTGGAAAGATGCTTGTGCCGCTGCCGATCTCGACGGGGCCTTCGAGAGTGACGTGATTGAGCAGCACGACGTTGTCGTCGAGTTTGACCTTGCCTCGGATGATGCAGTAGGGACCGACTTGGACAGATGGTGCGAGTTCGGCTTGTGGATCGACGAAGGACGTTGGGTGAATCGAGGCCATGTGGGAGAGTAGGACGCTCAGAAAAAGTGTTATAGTGCTGCGTGGACGAGTCGCTTGGTTTCTCTATGTACACATACGACTTTTCAGTTGCGTGCTCGCGAAACGCAGCAGGTGCTTCTATGATGTTCCAATAAAGGAGTCAGTGTGGCGAAGCGAGTCAAAGCGTCATCATCCAGCGTGCCGGTTGGGTTTTCGCAGTTTGCGTGCGTGGAGGATCCTCGCGTCAATCGCGAGAAGCAGGTTGCGCTCGCGGAGCAGGCTGGCAAGGCGGGGGCGAAGATTTTCTGCACGCAGGAGATGTTCTGCTCGCAGTACTTTTGCCAGGCGGAAGATCATCGCTTTTTCTCGCTCGCGGAGAGCATTCCGGGCCCAAGTACGGACGCGCTGGCAAGGGTCGCGAAGAAGTACAACATGGCGATTGTCGCCGCGTTGTTTGAGAAGCGCGCGAGCGGGTTGTATCACAACACTGCGGCGATTATTGATGCCGACGGCTCGCTGATGGGCATTTATCGCAAGATGCACATCCCGGACGATCCGCTGTTCTACGAAAAGTTCTACTTCACGCCGGGCGACCTTGGGTTCAAGGCGTGGAAGACCAAGCACGCGACTATTGGCGTGCTGATTTGCTGGGATCAGTGGTTTCCTGAAGGTGCTCGCATTACCGCGATGCAAGGGGCGGAAATTCTGTTTTATCCCACTGCGATTGGCTGGCATCCTTCGGAGAAGAAGGAGTACGGCGTGGCTCAGCACGATTCGTGGGAGCTGTCGATGCGTGCGCACGCGGTGGCGAACGGCTGCTACGTGTGTGCTCCGAATCGCGTCGGGCATGAGATTGTTCGTGGAGTTGACGGCAAACCGGTCAGCAAGGATGGCTTGCAATTCTGGGGGCAGAGTTTTGTGGCTCAGCCTAATGGGCAGGTTGTCCATCGCGCGAGCGTTGAAAAGCAAGAGGTCTGCATCGTCGATTGCGATCTGGACAAGGTTGAGTTTGCGCGAACGCACTGGCCTTTCCTGCGAGATCGGCGGATTGATGCGTATGGCGATTTGACGAAGCGGTTTTTAGCTTGAGCAAGAGCACCCGGCGCGAAAACAAGGATGATCGCGGAGATGCGGAGAAGTGCGGAGAAACGCGGAGTGCGTCACGCATTTGATTCCCTTTGATTCTCTCCGCGTTTCTCCGTAGCCTCAGCGAACTCCGCGATCGTGTTTGATCCCGCCCGGTGCTTGCGCACCTCGGCTCTTGCTTGATCAATCGAACGTCAGTGCATACTTCACGAATTCGGTCCCGATTGTCATGCCCATTCGCTCGTAGAGCGATCTTGCGGCGGCGTTGCCCACTTGCGTTTCGAGCGTGAGTCTTGCTGCGCCGTCTTGCTTTGCGAACGCAATCGCGTGGAGCATGAGGGCTTTGGCGACGCCGTGGCGGCGTTGGTTGGGAGCGACGAAGAGGTCGTTGAGATGCCAGACGCGGGCGAGTCCGACGCTGGTGAAGATCGGGTACAACTGGGTGAAGCCTGCGACGACGCCCGCATGCCTCGCGACGAAAATCACCGATTCGCTCTTTGAAATGCGTTCACGAAGAAAAACCTCGCAGCGGACGCTGTCGCCGTCGGGCTTCTTGTAGAACTCTCTGTACGCGGCGAAGAGCGGGGCGATGAGCGGGGCGTCGTCGAGCGTGGCGCGAGTTATGGAAGGTGCGGGCATGTAAGAGTCACTTTGCTGCAATAAACAATGAAAACCCTGTCATGGTTGGGGCGTTGCGACGGGCGGTGCGCCGTTGGATTGGCTTGGACTTCTGCCGCCTACTGCGACCATGGCGAGTCCTGCGACCATCAGTCCGATCCCTGCAGCCTTCATCGCAGGCATTGATTCTCGCAGAATCCACCAGCCGAGAAACGCGCCGACAACGGGTGACAAACCCATTGCGATTGGAATGACGACGCTGATGTCGCCATACTTGAGTCCAAGGTAGAAAAACGCCACGCCGCCGAAACTGGCGAGCAGCGTGCTGCCAAAGAGCAACTTGAACTTGATGTCGCCCGGCATCATCCACCACTCTTTGACTTCCATCTTCGAAAAGTTCGCGGCGATCAAGTATGCTGCAATCGCAATCGGAGCGGCGAGCACGATGCGGACCATGATGACGGCGAATGGCCCAACCTTGCCGCTCATCATGACTTGCTTGGTGAAGAACTCACCGACACCCCAGCACAGGCCCGCCAACAACGAGAAGAGAATTGCTTGCATGGGCGGAAGGTAGGCCCGTTTTGAGTTATGACCTTTGAGGCGTTTTGTCACTTGTTGCCGCGACGAGCATCAAAGTTGGCAAGTTGTTGAAGTGACAGCAGCATCAGGATCGGCCTGATGCAAGAAACACGAACAGAGGAAACATCATGACAACCAGAACCTTGAAGAACGTTGCACGAATCCTTCCCAGTCCTCAGATGCACTGGGTGGGTGACGGCTTTCCCGTGAGTTCCGTGATTTCGCCCCACGCAACGGGCGCGAGCGTGAGTCCGTTTGTGTTAATGGACTACGCGGGCCCAGCGAAGTTTGGCCCGTCTGACACACCTCGCGGCGTGGACACGCACCCGCACCGCGGCTTTGAAACCGTGACGGTCGTGTACAAGGGCGAACTCGAGCACCGCGACTCGGCAGGTAACAAGGGCAGCATCGGCGCAGGCGATGTGCAGTGGATGACTGCGGCGTCAGGCGTATTGCATGAAGAAAAGCATTCTGCCAAGTTCACGCGCGAGGGCGGCGTGCTTGAGATGGCACAACTGTGGGTCAACCTCCCGGCGAAACACAAGAAGGACAAGCCCCGCTATCAGGAATTGCAGAGCACAGAGATTCCGTCGGTCACGTTGGCCGATGGTGCGGGCAAAGTTCGCGTCATCGCGGGCGACTTTGATGGCACGAAGGGTGCGGCACAGACCTTTACGCCCGTGACGCTGTGGGATGTGTCGCTCAAGGCGGGTACTCGTGTCGAATTGCCTGTCGCTGATGGGCACACAGCCGCGATTTATGTTCGTAGTGGCTCGATTCGCGTCGGCGATTCGCCGGACGTTCAGGCACGCCAGTTGGTCGTGCTGGAACTGTCAGGCGAAGGAGTCGTGGTGCAAGCCGTGACTGACACGGAACTGCTTGTTGTCGGTGGCGAACCGATTAACGAACCGATGATCGCGCATGGTCCGTTTGTCATTAACACTGTGGAAGAAGTTCAGCAGGCGATGGCGGACTATCGCAGCGGGAAGTTTGGCAGGCTCTAAGCGGCAGCGTGCGACACTGGTGCGTTTGGCACCGGTGCGATTGACGGCTCTCGCGAAATGTTGGCGGGCGCGTCCGACGCATGAGGAACCTTGAACGCCGCGGCGTCCAGACCACACTCTGGGCACCGCGGATTTTTTTCTTCCAAGCCATGCAACTCGTAGCCGCACTTGCGGCAAGGCACTTCGGCATCGCGGCGAGGCAGCAGCACAATGAACAACCCACCCACTGTCACTATGATCATCTCGCCGTACAGAATGAACTGAAAACTGGTGAATGCTCCCGATTCGCCGCCCGCCCACGCACGGATGGTCCGCTCCAGCATAGAGATTGTGGCCATGCCCAAGAGACCGAGCGCAAGCGCGCACCACCCCAGCAACCGACGACGGTGCCGGAAGCAGTAGTACCAGATCAGCAGGGCATAGAGCGGCAGGATCATCATGGGTTCAACGGGCTCATTGTAAAGCCGATAGATTTCAATCCAAAATAAGACAATTCTGTCATTTGCAATTGGTTGGATTGCTTGAATCGCGGTCTTTCAAGTTGGTCCTGATTCTGGCACTACCGGCCTGTCTCCCAACACAGTCTTACCCCAGTTGGCGACGACGAAAAAGGGGTCTATACTCGTCCCCCTTAGCCCGTTTGCGGCGACGCAGGACGGGCTTGAGGGCTTGTAGCTCAGTTGGTAGAGCGCACCCCTGATAAGGGTGAGGTCGGCAGTTCGAGTCTGCCCAGGCCCATTCGATCGGTCGAAACATCGCGAAGGGACTATTTTGCGGCTTTTCCTAGTGTCGTAGGTGCGACGGGAGAGGCTTTTTTTATTGACATGCGGCTCGTTCGAACTCGGCATCAAACTTTGGACTAGCGTTGATTGAATTGACCTACCATCGGGATTGATCGATTGAATTTGTTTGGGAATTGTTTACTGTACAAAAGACGTTGGAAGCGACTCCTTCACTACTGCGTCCAGCAAGCACATAGAGAGCGGGAAACCTCATGAGAATTGATGTCATTGGACGGAATACCGAGATCACGGATGCGATTCGAAACTATGCGGAAGCCAAGGCTGGAAAGTTGACGAAGTACTTCGACGGCTTGCAGCAGATCACCGTCGCAATCAAGAAGTCCAGCGCTCATAAGAGCGACTACGAGGCTGAACTCGTGCTTGACGTTGAGCACCACGACGACTTCGTCTCTCACGCGACGGGTGCGGATCCTTACGCAGCGATTGACATCGTTGTCGAAAAAGGCGAGCGGCATCTTCGTGAGTTCAAGGAACAACTGAAGAGTCACAAGAAGGGCTGAGCGGACTGATTCGAGGCGCTTTTGTGAGGGGGCCGCGGGTTGGGGGTCGGGGGGTCGGGGGCGGAGGCTTTGACTTGCTGAAGTTGTCTGAACTTGTCGTCGAAGGCGCGATCCTGCCCGCATTGGTCTCAAACCAGCGCGAAGCAGTGGTGCGCGAACTGCTCGGCTCGTTGGTGGTTGCGAAGATTGTTCCTGCAAACGTGACTGAAGACCTCATTGCACGTGTCATGGAACGCGAGAAGCGCGGCTCAACAGGCTTTGGGCGAGGTGTTGCAGTGCCGCACGTCAAACACGCTGGGCTCACGAAGATGGCGGCGGCAATCGGATTGTCTTCGACGGGCGTGGACTTCGCCTCGCTTGATCGTCAGCCCGTTCACACGGTTTTTCTGCTGCTGTCTCCTGAGGATCGACCGGAGGACCACTTGAAGGCTATGGAAGTGATCTTCAAGAACCTCAGCAAGGACACGTTCCGCAGGTTCTTGCGGCAAGCGCAGACTGTTGACGATGTCCGAACCATTTTGATTGAAGCCGACTCACACCAACTGGGAACGTGATCAACGAACCTTTCGTCCCACCGTGATTGATCGCAGAATGTCTCATGCAGTGCAAAGTGACCGCCACCATCGTCAATCGTCTCGGCCTGCATGCAAGGCCTGCGATGACGTTCGTGGACGTTGCCAGCACGTTTGCCAGTGACATCAAGGTTCGTCGCGAGGACACTGAAGTTGATGGGAAGTCCATCATGCAAGTCATGATGCTCGCCGCGAGCCAAGGCAGCTCGCTTGAAATCGTTGCCGAAGGCGAGGACGCACAGAGTGCGTGCGATGCCCTCAAGAAACTGGTCGATGGTGGCTTTGACGAAGAGTGATTGCGCGAAGATGGAGGGCAGCGTGCTGGACGCGGGAATCCATCAAAGCGGACAGTGCCAGCGCTTCCTTTTCGCGATGCGCACTGTGCTGCCGGTTTTGATGTCGCTCGTCTGTCTGGCGTTGAACTCAGCCGTTCACGCCGAAAGTGTTTTCACGCGTGCGATAATCACCGTTCGAGTGCTGGATGTGAATGGCGTGGGCGTGCGTGGAATGCCGATCGTCGCAGATCGTCAGCGTATCGAGCGATCTTCTCCGGCTGCGTGCGGTTGGACAAACGACGATGGCATCGTGACGTTGGATGTACTCATCAAACAGAGTGAACTGAGTACAAATAAAGTAGCCGCAGATCAACTTCGCATCCCGATTCGAATCGCTCCCGTTGCTCCGGGCTGTCAGACTCGGTCGAAGGACGACGAGGCTGCATCAAGTGACTGGACACGTCGGCTTGATACGCTGATGATCACGAACGCATTCCCAGACAAGGTCGACGCGGTGGTTTCAATCGCCGCAGATGCAGCAAGCAGTGAGGCCACAGACAACAATCAGCCGCCCATCAGCGTTTCTGTTGATTTTCGTGCCGTTCCAGCCGTTCGCGTTGTTGCGACAGTGAGGCATCTGCGAGATCGCATTCTTTTCTGCACGCCGGAGCGCGTCGGTGCGTTTAATCCCATGTGGGAGTTGTTCAAACTTGCGGAGCGAGTGCCGACCGACCAAGTCGTGATGGACGGAGTTCCGATGTTCACGGGCGAAGGTTTGCATCAACCAACGCTTATTCGCCTCGTCAGCAGTGGTAAGGTTGTATCGCGAATCGTCGGGGTGCCGCTCGACGAACGTGAGACTCTCACGAGCGATGATGGCACGCGTCAAGTCGTCAACCTCGGAACGATCACGCTGCCGCAAGATATCGCAAAGTACCCGATCGACGAGAATGTCACTGTCTTGGCTAAGGACGGATCCGCGAAGCGGCTTGAGCCTGGCCGAGCCGTTGCTCTCACGCTCTGCGCAGTTGACGGCTCGCACCAAGGACTTCTGTGGCATATTGACGTCATGGGCGGTGCGAGCGGATCGCCCAAACCTGGCAGTCTCGACCAACGCGCTCACATGCCCGAAGGGCTGTTTGCTGTGGTCCCAACGCAGTTGCTCGACTCGCCCAGTGCCTTCGCGAGGTTTTTGCAAGCGGCTCAATCATCGGATTGGCAGCGATATGCGTTTCCTCTCTTGAAAGTTGAGCCCGGAAAATCATCAACGCTCGTGTTTGAGGAGAAGGCTGGGAGAGATGCTCTCGGCAAAGTTCTGAATGACGCGTCATCAAACCGTGCCGCTGTCGATGTAATTGAAGCACACACTCCGCCGAAGTGACTGGACGACTTTTCGCCACGAAAACGCTTTTCGTACGCTATTCAGTGTTCATCTCTACACTGAATGATGCTGCACATGCTTCGACTTGCGTGCCTCGCCGGATTGCTTCTAACGACTCAATTTGCCTCACTTGCGTTACAGCCAGGCGATGTCGCACCCACTCCGAATGCTCTATCGCCGATCGATCTGACAGGCATCAATTCCATCGCAACTGCGGGCATTCCGGGTCCGCTGGCTGTGTTCGGGGATCATGCGTTCGCACTCGTCGCCGGGAAACAGGACGACCGCACGCTGCTGGCGGTTGCGGTGGCTGCTGACTGGAGCAAAGGCCGGGTTGTTGCGATCGGGCACGGTGGCATGATCGGAGGAGACGCGCTGAACGATGCTGGAACTCAAGCGTTCGTTCAGCGTGCAATCAAGTGGTTGTCACACGACTCCGCAAAACTACGTGTCGGCGTGTTGGACAACGCGCGAATGATCGATCTGCTCGCAAAGGCTTCGATTGACGCGTCGGCACTGGAAGGCAAGTGGTTCGAACATCTCGATCAGTTCACTGTTCTCGTCATCGACTCACATGATCTGACTGATGCTGCAACTCGAGAATACGTTGCCAAGTTCGTCAAAGACGGCGGCGGTCTGCTCACAGCAGGCCTTGGCTGGGGTTGGCTGCAACTCAATCCGGGCAAGATGATTCAGCAGCATCCGGGCAATCTGTTGTTGAACGAGGCTGGCATCGCATGGTGCGACGGCACTCTCGACACCACTGCACCGGACGCATTCAAGGTGCAGTCACTTCCCGACACCATTCACGCTGCAAGAGCGATCAAGTACATCACGCAGGAAGGCCAACTTGACGCTGCAAGTGCAAAGCAAGCCGGAGCGACACTGCTGAGTGCTGTACAAGTGCTCAAGCCTGAGCATCCGATATTCATCGAAGCAAGCCGAATCGCGACGGATCGCGGCGATAAGTGTGTGCCCACCGAGCGAAAGCCCGTCAAAGAAACCGACTCGCTTGATCGGCTCGCACTCGCAGTGCAAGTGGAACTCGAACGCCGCACTCCACCCTCGAAGATTGTGGCACATCCAGCGGCGAACGAGTTTCCGGGTGCAGTCCCGAAGGATGCTCCGCGCGTCGAACGCGTCATCGAAGTTGATCTCACGACTCCCGAATGGCACAGCACAGGCCTGTATGTTCCGCCTGGCGAAGTTGTCACGATTATCCTCGGCGAAGAAGGCTCAGGTTGTCGCGCGAGAATCGGCTGCCACACCGACACGCTCTGGCATCATCGCGACTGGAAGCGAGTGCCGGATATCGCCCGCGAATTCACGCTGAAGAATGGCAAGAACGAAGTCGCGAGCGCGTTTGGCGGGTTGCTGTACATCGATGTGCCGCAGAGCAAAGTGCCCGACCGACGCGACGGTATTTACAAATCAGCTTCTGCCTTCATGCGAATCACAGGTGGTGTGGAGGCTCCGCTTTTTGTACTGGGTCAGACAACAGAAGAGCAATGGAAAACGATTCGCAATGCACCTGCGCCATGGGGTGAAGTGGCTTCGGGCAAAGTCATTGTCAGCGTGCCAAGCGCCGCGCTTCGCTCGCTTGAAAACCCAGCCGCGCTCATGGAGTTTTGGGACAAGATCAGCGATGCGCACGCGACGCTCGCGACGATTGACATCCAGCCGCCTCGCCCCCACCGCTTCGTGCCTGACGTACAAATCAGCGCGGGCTACATGCATTCCGGCTATCCAATCATGACGCATCTCGACGCGGTCGACGATATGACAACGTTGTCACGCCTCAAGACCGG
Source organism: Phycisphaerales bacterium (assembly GCA_046350435.1). Lineage (GTDB taxonomy): Bacteria > Planctomycetota > Phycisphaerae > Phycisphaerales > UBA1924 > BJHL01. The sequence goes on along the minus strand of JAXMAK010000003.1, from coordinate 88,692 downwards.
GCCGTGGGGCTTGCTGCATGAACTGGGCCACAACCATCAGGAAAGTGAATGGACCTTTGACGGCACGGGCGAAGTCACGTGCAATCTGTTTGCACTCCATGCGATCGACACGATCTGCGAGCGAGAGTCCGGTCGTGGACATCCCGGCGTTGACAAACCGCCGTCGCTTGCGGCGTACTTGAAGGAAGGTGCGGACTTTAGAATGTGGAAGCGAGATCCGTTCCTCGCATTGCACATGTATGTTCAGTTGGAGAAAGCGTTTGGTTGGGAGATGTTCAAGAGAGTGTTCGCTGAATATCGCGATTTGCCACGCAACGAGCGGCCTACGACCGAAGACGAAAAGCGTGATCAATGGATGGTGCGATTCAGCCGTGCGTGTGGGAAGAATCTTGGGCCATTCTTTCAAGCTTGGGGCGTGCCAACTTCGGAAGGGGCACGCAAGTCGATTGCAAATCTGCCGGAATGGATGCCAGACGACTGGGATGAAGAAACGAAAGAGGCGAAGTGAAGTACTTGAGGCATCTAACGCAAAACTACGCCGGCACATCCATGATGCGCCCGGTCTTCATGCTTTCGAGTTCTGCGAGCAGCACTGTGGTCGCGGCTTCGGAGTCGTTCATCGTTGGCAGGTCATTCGGTTTCTTGCCCGCGAGCACTTCAACTGTGTGCCGCATTTGCTGGTCGTAGCCGCCGATCGTGGGCAGGACGATGTCAGATTGAATCGTGGAATCTGAGAGTCGGACTCGGCCGTGCGGATGCGCTGCGTCTTGCGACAATGCGAATTCGGCAGTCGCGTTCTCGAATATCGCAGTGAACCGCATGATAAAGCCCGCGGCGGACGCCAAACGCCACGAGCCGGATGCATTGACCGCGTCGGGCGAGACGCGAGAGTCGTTCCATCGATACTGCGTCACGACATGGCTGCGCTGAATCGCATCGCCGACGCTGGAAACAGTGTCTGGTCGACCGAGGCACCACACGATGTAATCTGTATCGTGGATGTGCAAGTCAAACAATGCGCCGCCACAGCGATTCACGTCGGCGTAAAACGGATTCCATGTTGGCCGTGCACCTGCGCGTTCCAGCGACAGCGAACGCAACTCGCCGAACCACTTTTCTCGGATGCGTTCACGTAGCCATGACCAGCCGGGCCAGTATCGCATGCACATTGCGGGGATACATCGTCTTCCCGCTGCCTCGGCAGCTTTCTTGAGGCCTTCGATATCAGCAAGCGAGAGAGCCACCGGCTTCTCAATCATGACGTGCTTGCCAGCACGAAGTGCAGCCGTCGCGACTTTGGTGTGTGTGTCGGTTGGTGTTGCAACCACGACTAGATCGATGGAAGCATCGCTCAACACGTCGTCCAAGTTCGTCGTTTGCTTCAGAGCAGCGAGTCTGGCCGCATCCGCCGTGAGAGCGGTGCCTGTGTTGAGATTCCCCGAACTCTGCGAATCGCCTCGAAACGTCGCGATGGCGTTGTCGAGTCCTGAAGCCTTGTGGTCGCACATCGCAACGAGGTGGCATGGCAGTCCATCGCGCTCCGCCGCGAGCACGGCTCGAGCGTGCGTGCGACCCATGAAACCAAGGCCCACAACGCCAACCCGGACGACGGAACCATGTTGACTCGTGTGCGTTGACATCGATACGTTCACATCATTCGTGCAATTAAGCGTGCGGCGGTCTGAACATCAGCGACGCGATTGTCACCCGCTTCTCGCTCGATGACTAAGTTGACATGCGTGAGTTTCTCTTTGACGACTCGGAAGAAGCGCGGCCAATCAACAGCGCCCGTCCCGGTGGGAACTTCGGTTCCCCATCCACCGTTGATCGCTGAATTCGAGTTGGGCGTTGCGTCTTTAATGTGAATTTGTCTCACCCAAGGCACGAGAGCGAGCAGCGACGCGACTGGCTCGCCCATTCCATACAGAATCATGTTCGCAGGATCAAAGTTGACACCGACTTTGACCCCGAGTGTCGAGCTGGCGTGACGTTGATCCAACTCTTTGAGAATCTCAACGAGCGTCGGCGCGGCTTCCTGCCCGGTTTCCAGAGCCAGATCGATTCCTTGCGATGCGAAGATCGTTGCAACCTGCGAGATTCGATCGATCATGCGTTCCCGCAACGCGCGATCGGCTGGCAACGACACATCGTGGGGCAGAAAACCGACGTGCGTTGTCACCAACTTTAATCCCAACTGAGCCGCGACCGCCGCGTGCGATATCGCAAGTTGCTTGTTGGATGTCCAATGCTGATCGGGGAGAAAGCCACCAGTGTTTTTGATCGTTTCAAGGCTCGTGTAGTCTTCCCCAATTGCTGCGAGCATACCTGAAACGATTTCGATGCCCTCTGCTGCGAAAACTCGACGCACTTCGTCAACAGCCCACAACCCGGGCGAGGCCTCGCACAAAGGCCCGAGCGCGAGTTGCACTCGCGACAAGCCGCACGCTTTGACGCGAGATGCGAGTTCAGCCGGCGAAGCGGGTTGGAGCGACCATGAGCAGACTGCGGGTTTCATGGTTGAAAAGTATCAGTGTCCTGCGTGGGCGTATGCGGCGTACGAACGAGCGAAAGGTCTCGGCGCGAAGTTGAGGTCCTGCCGTGCCTTTGTTAGATCGGCAAAGCTGTCCTGTGCCCCCATCTTCGCCATGCCTTCATCGAACGGCAGCAGCGAACCCAAGCCGATCGCTTGCATCGCCTTGGCCTTCAGTGCGGCAAGTTCTGCCGGAATGCCGAAGGGCGAGAACTTATGTGCGCCGGGCGTGTTGTCGCGGATCGTCGTGAGCATCTGAGGCCACGTCATTGCATCGGGGCCTGACAGGTTGTAAATCTCGCCAAACGTCGCGTCTTTGCTGATGGCGTTGATGAACGCCGCGCACACATCCTCAACGGCGACCGGCGCGATGCGAGCCGCGACAGGGTTCGTCCCGCCCAACGGCACGCGCGGGTCTTCCTTGCCACCCGTGAAGTACGGCAAGAAGAACCAAGGTGCGGCTTCACCTTTGCACCACTGCTGAGCCTGCTGAATGAACTCGCCGTCCTTGCCGTGAATCATGCTGCAACGCATGATCGTCCACTTGAGTTTCGAGAGACGCAGGGCGTTTTCACCATCGAACTTGCTCGTCTGATACGCGCACACGCCGGTATCACTTGCGCCAATTGCGGACATCTGGAGGAATCGCTGTACGCCCAACTCTTCGCACGCTGCGACCAGCACGCGAGTGACGTCAACATGAATGCGTTGGAAAGTCTGTCCCGTCTTGCGATCTTCGCGGATGATGCCAACCAAGTTGATGCAGATGTTCGCGCCACGGAGCAATTCGCGGGCATCGTTGAGGTTCGCCGCGTCTCCGATCACCATCGACAAACGCCGATCGTTGGGCAACACGTCACGAGCCTTCTCGCGATTGCGCACCAATGCGCGAACGCTGTAGCCCGCCGCGAGTAACGCCAGCGCGAGGTTTCGGCCCACAAATCCAGTTGCACCCGTCAGGGCGACAACAGTGCCAAATGAGGACATGTTTCGAGACGATTCCGGGGTGGTCATGCCGGACGGTAGGCTCGCGAACATGCACTCTCTTTGCCTCATGATTCACGGGCTTACTGTCCGCCATGATTGTGCTGGGCGTCGATCCTGGTTTGCGAGTCACGGGCTACGGCTGCGTTCGCACCGGGTTTTCCAAGCACTCGCTGGTCGAAGCGGGCGTCATCCGACTTTCCAGAACCGACAAAGAAGATGGCGGTGCGGCGAGCGTTTCCAAGCGCCTCGTCGAACTTGAACGCGACTTCTGCGCGTTACTTGATCGACTCTGCCCGAACGCTGTTGCCGTGGAAGCGATCTTCGCACACGTCGCACATCCTGCGACAGCAATGATCATGGGTCACGCCCGAGGCGTCCTGCTTCTTCACATTGCAAAACGCAAGTTGCAGTTGATTGAACTCTCGCCGCGTCTTGTCAAGAAAACCATGACTGGCAGCGGCCGAGCTGAGAAGGTACAAATGCAGCATGCTGTTCAGGAGTACTTTGGCCTCAGCGAACTTCCAAAGCCTCCTGACGTTGCCGATGCATTGGCAATCGCGCTATGTGCTGCAGAACGCACAAGGCTTGGGACATCCCTCGACGACTCTGAAGGTCTTGAAGCATCGATCGCTGCACACTTGTTAAAGCCAAGGAAGTCAGCAAAGGCCAAACGCTCGCTGCCTCGCGATGTGCTCGAAAGATGACTCGCCACGCTTCGCGCGTGCTTCAATGAGTCGCAGTGGTGCTATTCACCTGCGCTGCTTCCAGAATTCGTGCCACCTCCGCGTCCGACATGAGCGGCACGCGCGGGTTCTTCGTCTGAAACGCTTTGAAGATGTACGGCAAACACATGCCGCAGCGGCTGCCACATCCGGTTGCCTCGCATGCGTCGTTCGCACTCCAGCCGTTCTTCGCGCTCGATTCAAGAAGGTGCTTGAACGTGATGCGACAGCAGACACAACGATCAACGATCATGCAAACCTCCTTTCTTCGCGTATGAAGTAACTGGCGCGGCGACTCAGCGCTCTGAATAATTATTGTCGGTTCGCAACTCGCAGCGGAACGAACAATGAGTGTGAAACTCAAAATACACGCAGCACATATCAGACTTGCGTATCCGAGATCGCTTAGGTGATTCTCACCAAAATTAAACACACGACCTCAAGGTCTACAAGTACACGCAGCCCGAAGAGGTTACCACTGCGATGCGTCTGGCACGTAATGAGCGTTTGATTGCGGACCGGTGATTTGCAACGCACCGTCTGTGTCAAGAGCGTTTGTCGGAAACACGCTGCCCACAAACATGCCCGAAGCGAGCCAGTTTGGCTGCGCTTTCACAGCCTGAACACTTCCGTCTGCACGCGACGTCACCGTCAGCACGTTTGTTGGCGAGGGCTGCGTCGACGAAACCAAACCGTTTGCTCCGTGTGCGATCTTCGCGCCGTGTCTGAACGCTGTTGTTGGCGAAGTATTGACCAACCACTGAGGTTGCGTTGGCGTTCCTGTGAACAACACGGGCGGGTCGAGCAACGCGCAGTTTTTCAGGAACTGCCCTTGCCTGACAAGCGTGTCGGCGAATACGAACACACTCGATGGCGATTGAATATCCGCCGTGCGTCGCCAGGGTCGATGACCGATTGAAGCGTCCCAGCCGGGAGTTTTCGATGGACTGAGGTAGTAGCCGTTGTATCCGTAGGTGCTGGTTGCCCATCGCGCCCCGGGGCCTTGAGGCATGAATGTTCCCCACGGCTGCGCGGGACATTCCATCGCACTTGCAGCGGCGAGCGTCGCGTCGAGATATGGATACACAAACCCGCGCTCAAACTCCGGCTGGGTTGTCGATGTGCCGTGACTGCCCCACCAATATCGAGCCACACCGCCCGGACCAACATCTTGCGCACTCGTGTACGCCAAAGGCATCGCTCGATCACTGAAATCGTTCGCGTACATCGTCCACGCGGTCGTCAATGAACGCAGATTTGTGCTGCAAATAACAGTGCGAGCAGATGACTTTGCCGAAGCGAGAGCCGGCATGAGCAGACTCAGCAATAACGCGATGATCGCGATGACCACCAGCAGTTCGATAAGTGTAAATGCGCGACGAAGTGTCATGGTCTCACCCCCATGAGTGCCGTTCGCTCGTCGCTGCGAATCCAGTCCAGCAACGTCTCTCGATCATGCATCGAAAACACTGCGTCTCCATCAACATCCCGCGGCCCGGAGTTTGATTGCCAGTTTGTTTCCCACTGATACACGTCGGCAGTCGCGATGGTCGCGTTGGCGTCAATATCCGCTTTGGTCCAAGACGGCCCGAACTCGCACAATCCCGCGCTGCCCACGCTGAAGATATTGAGGCCCGCAATCGCAACGCTCCCGCCTGCGAGTGCATTTCCTTGCATCGCAAAGTTCGGATTCGAAGGCGGCAGAGTCAAATCGATGATCTTCAATCCCTGCGCGGGGTTCGTGTTCGCATTCGCCGCAATCGTGCCCGTGACGAGCAGGTGCTTGCCACGCGTGAGCGTCGCGGCTGGCTGATGGTTCCAACCTCCGATTCGCAGTGCCGCAGCGGTCCATGAATTCCACACCATCGACATTCCCGTGGTATCACGAGCGAGCAACTCCAGCGACGGCACACTGCCAAAGCCGTCGTAGCCCGTGCTCATCACGATCGGCGCGAAGGTCGAACTGCCAGATATCGCGTTGCGAAGTGCGATTGGTACGACGCCGCTGCGATTCGTCGCCAGATCGGAGATCACCGCACCACTCGCCGCGTCGATTCGCAACGTATTTGCTTGATCGAAGAATGCGTACGAACTCGCCATCACTTCTGCACGCCCGCTGGGCCCAATGGAAACTCCCACGCCACCAAAGAACCCTTGCGGGATCGAGTTTGATACTTCCCACACCGGCGTTGGTGACTCGTTCGCTGCCGCGTCAAACGCGAGAACCCGGCCCGGCTCAATATCAGGACTGCCCGCGGTGGCAACAAACACGAGCGGCGCTCCCGAACTACTCCGTGGCCCGCCCATTCGCTTCGGCAAGTACGCTGGCGAGTTGCCCGACAATCCTTGAATCGGATACGACCACACATTCTGCCCCGGAGTAAACGGATTTGCAGGAGTTGTTGCATCAAGGTTGATGCAGTGCAAGGAACCCGGTGCACCGGCGATGTCAAAGTCGTAGTCGGTGATGAACAACCGATTCGCCGCCAGATCATCTGTGACGCAAGGCGACGCGTTCACGATTGTGCGAGGCAGAGTTGCCTGCCACAACTGAACACCATCGCTTGCTCGCAGAGCCGTAATGGTGTTGTTCGCCGGAACGTACAGAACACCAAGCCGCTCTGAAAGCGCCGCACTCGACTGACTGCCCAGCGCTGCAACCGGCGTCGGCAGGGTCGTCGCCCACGCGACTTCTCCGGTATCCCGCCGAATCGCAAAGCACTTGAAGACATCTTGCGTGAACCCCGCCGGACGCACGGCCCCAAGAACAAAGACGTGCGTTCTGTTCACGATTGGAGTTGACTGGTATCGAAACGTGATAACGTTTCCAAATTGATCAACCGACCTCGTCCAACTCGCCTGAGCGATGTCGGGCAGAGGCGTCGATGCCAACGCGTTGCGCGCGCACGTGCCACCCGCGTGGGTCCAGGTCCCTTGCGATGGCACGAGTGCGATGATGAGGGGAACAATTGAAATCAAGCGTGTCTCTGTGGAAGTGCATCAGGCCTTCACGTCATTAGAACGATTCAGCGACTGTCGCGCCGCCGCCTGGCGCTGATTACGCCAGCGAGGGCAAGCACACCGATCGCACCGGGCGATGGCACCGCTGCGACATCTGACACTGCATCAATTTCAATCTTTGAAATAGTCGCGTTCGCCGGCAGCGAGAGTCGAACAAACGACACGCTGGAGAGATTCACGCTACTCAAGTCAACGCCCGCGCCGCCGCCACTGCCGTTGTACCCAGCGATGAGATCCGAAAGCCCCAAACCCTGCCACGCAAAGTTTGGGTTGACAGGCTTCGTGAAGTCCGTGGGCACAAGTCCAGCGTCGCCTCCGAACGGATTGACCTCATCCACATAACCCAGCGTGGGAAACGCACCATCTGCTTGCACGCTTGGCACAGTCGTCCAACTCACGCCGTCCTGCGACACCTCCACCACTCCTCCGGGCTGCCACAGGTTCTGAGCGACTGGAGAAAAATCGTCTGCATAGAAAAATGTGTTGCCGAAAATAAGCAAGTCGATGCCGTACGGATTGTTTGGATCGTTGACGATCGGCTGATCAAACTGCAGCACCAAACTTCCGCCACGCCCGATTGCAACCACTTCGTCAGGCTCAAACGCGCTCGCGAAGGGCGTCACACTCGCCGGAAATCCGAAAGACTGTCCGGTGAATCGCGTAGGTTCGCCCAAAGCAACCGCAGAATTCTGATAATCAACCGGTGCACCAATGCCTGGCGCATACGACGCAACGCTTGAAGCAAAAGGCGATGCCAACGCAGCCGAAGCTAAAAATAAAAACGCAGCACCGCTCGCCGCACGCGCAAAAGTAAAGTCACTCACAACCACTCTCCTGGCAAGAAGACTTGCCTTTCACCCTGAGCTGCGCAAGCAGCATCGCGCAGGGCGGCTTCGACCTGCCAACTGCTAGAGTTGGCATGAGTGGGCTTTGACTCGCGAAAAATCGGCGGTTGCCCGCGTCGAAGCGACACGCAGGCAAGGATCGCCGGATTCCCTTTGCATTTGCAGGAGCAAACGCTCGCGAGGGCCCAGACAAACAGCACGCGAACCATTCGCGTGCAGTCTCGTGGCAGGTCTTCCGGCTCTGAGCATGCCAACCTGAGCAACCCTTCCCAACTTTTCGCGTTTGGCGAAACGTCAGTGGGCGGCTGCGGCACAAAGCCGCAACCAAGGCTCGGGTGGCGTCGCTCATCACGGCGGCGCGTCCGCGGTGGAATTGATTGTCGCCCCTTCAGGCCAGCAATCGCACCACACTTCCCTTTTCACCATGCACCTGCAAAGCAAGCACACGGCACCAAGAGCGGATGCAATATACCACGCCCCGAACAATTTTGCAAGAGGCGTGCCGACAAAGTTGGATTTTTTGAGCGAATCTGGCTGATCGCCTTTGTTGGGTGACGTACTCGACGACCAACTCACTCCCCGTGCCCGAACTCATCCAGCCGCTTCTTCTGCTCGCGGATTTGTAGTTTCAGGCTTTCAATTTCAAGCCTTGTCTGCTCCATCCGGGTGTCGTGGAAGTCCAACTGATCGCCCCGCATTGCCAGATCCCGGCGAGACAACTCGACTTGAGCGTCCAACATCGCGATCTCGCGCTCAAACTTCGCCGCCTGCAACTTGTGCAGGTGCGAATTGGAAACACCCCCACCTTCCGACGCGGCTTTGCGATCAGCGAGTTCATGCTTCGCGATTTCGATGTTGATCGCCGAGAGTTCCACCTCGTTCTTGATGCGGGCGATCTGGGTCTGCTCAATGCTCTCTGCACGCTGCGCAGCGGCGCGGTCCATCTCGGCATGTCTCGACGCGCGTTCACGCTCAATCGCGAGCATTTCCGCGCGATACTTATCATCTTTGGTATTCTTCGCGATAAACCATGTTGCAACGCCAGCGACAAGTCCGCCGAGCACCGCGCCCAGCCAAAAGTACTGGGTGGGTCCTGCGGTTTGCGCTAATGTGAACATCGACTCGAACTCGAACGACATCATCATGCAACCCCTCGAATCTTCGCCAATCCATTCAACGCCGCTACCTTGTAGCACTCGGCCAGTGTCGGATAGTTGAACACGGCGTTGATGAAGTACTCTACCGTTGCCTTGAACGCGATTGCGCACTGACCGATGTGAATCAGTTCTGTTGCTCCAGTGCCGATCGCATGCACGCCGAGAATCGCGTGGCTCTCTTGATGAATCAGCAACTTGAGCATGCCAATGTCATCGCCAAGCAACTGGCCTCGCGCCGTCTCGCGATAATGTGCGATGCCACTCTCAAAAGGAATGCTCTCTTGCGTCAAACGCTCTTCGGTCCACCCAACCATTGAGATTTCTGGAATTGCATAGATTCCGTACGGCAGCAATTCCTCAAACGCCTCGCACCTTGCCCCGAACATTCTGCACGCTGCGATACGTCCCTGTTCCATGCTCGTGCTCGCAAGAGCAGGAAAGCCAATGACATCGCCGCCCGCGAAAATGTGTGGCACCGTTGTGCGATAGTCTTTATCCACCACAATTCGCCCGCGATTGTCGGCCTCAAGCCCTGCGGCTTTGAGATTGAGCGAGTCTGTGCATCCTTGCCTGCCAACGCAGTACAGCAAGCAATCTGCACGCAGAATCTTCCCGCTCTCCAGCATCGCTTCAGCGAACATACCCGCGCCGCGTGCGTTCTCAGGGGCCTCCACCTTTGAAATCTTGATCACCTTCTCACCCAGCCGCAGCGTGACTCCCGCTTGGCGCAAGTGATACTGCAGTGCCTCGATGATTTCCGCGTCCACGAAGTCGAGCAGGCGGTTCTTTCCCTCAATTAGCGTAACTTTCACGCCGAGCGCGGCCATCATGCTCGCGTACTCCGTGCCGATCACGCCGCCGCCCACAATCAGCATCGAACGAGGCAACTCGCGAAGTTCCAGCAGCTCGTCGCTCGTGATGATGTCCACCGCGTCAAAGGGTGTGTTGTGAGGGCGAGACGGGGCAGTGCCGACTGCGATGAAAATATTCTTCGCTTTGATCGTGTTCGTACCTGTGCGACCTTCAACCTTGATCGTGTTCGCGTCGATAAAACTGCCCGTGCCATGAATGACTTGGATTCCGCAAGAGGCGAATTGTTGTCGAACCAAATCAATCTCTGCCTGTATCACCCGATTCGCCGAAGCCCACAAGTTTTCGAGCGTCGCGCCCCGAGCCGCGGCGATGAATTCGGCGTTGGTCGGAATTGCAGGCGTCGGACAACTCGACAATCCCAGAATCGCTTCACGCAGCGCCTTGCTTGGAATCGTGCCTGTATTGATCGCGCTTCCACCCACGACATCCCGCGCTTCAATGACGCACACCCGCTGCCCCAGCTTCGCCGCAGTGATCGCCGCACGCTGGCCCGCAGGCCCAGACCCGATGACACAAAGGTCAAATTCACGCATGCGTAGAGCGTACGCGCCCGAGTACCCGTTCGCTCCGAAAGCAGGCGACTCATCACGTCATACTGTCTCGCTTCATGGCTCAGATTTCATTGCCCCAAGTCGACTTACCGACGGCCCGCAACGCCGATCAACCTCTCCCTGCAGACTTCATCCGCACACTGTCGTCCACCATCGAAGGCGAAATACGCCTCGATTTTCACAATCGGATGCTCTATGCGACCGACGCCTCGCTCTACCAGGTTGAACCTTTAGGCGTCGTGATTCCTGCCAATATCCCGGACGGCATGCGCGCCGTCCGCACGTGCTTCGAGCACAACATCGCCATGCTCCCCCGCGGCGGCGGCACCAGCCTCGCCGGTCAATGCACCAATCAAGCCATCGTGATCGACTGGAGCAATCGCTGCCGTGCGTACAGCGATCTCAACATCAATGATAAAACAATCAACGTTGAGCCCGGCATCACCATCGACGATCTCAACGATGCAATAGCTTCCAGCGGTCTTTTCTTCGCGCCTGACCCAGCAACCGCTCGCCACGCCAGCATCGGAGGCTGCATCGGGAACAACGCCGCCGGTGCCCGCTCGATCAAGTATGGACGCACCAGCGAGAGCATCGTCGCGATCGATGCCTGCCTCGCCGATGGCTCACAAGTTCGCTTCGAACATGGTGCAGGCCGGCGCGACGCAAAAGCACTGCAACTCGCCCAAGGCGTCTGCAATATTGTTCGCGCGCATGAAACTCTTATCCGGGAACGTTTTCCAAAGACCGTCCGCCGCAACGCAGGCTACGGCCTCGACATGATCCTGCGCCAACTGGATGCTGGCGTCGCAGTCGAAGACATCAACCTCGCGCCTCTTCTCTGCGGCAGCGAAGGCACGCTCGCAATCACCCTCGGCGCAACGCTCAAACTCCACGACCGCCCGAAGTCCAAAGCCCTCGCAGTTCTTGGGTTCGCCGATCTCGATGAAGCCATCGCCGCAGTCGTTCCGATCCTCTCCACGCAACCAAGTGCCGTCGAGATGCTCGACGACATCATCATTGATCTCGCGAAAGCGAACAACGAGTATCGCAAGTACGTCGACCTCATGCCCGCACCGCCACATGGTCAGCCGCTGAAGGCGGTGCTGTACGTCGAGTACTTCGGTGTTTCCAACCAAGATATCGATGATCGCATCGCTGCGCTCCGCAAAGTCATCGCAGCGTTCGAAACCGATTCTTCACGCAGTCGATCCATCGTCGTGCCCATGCACGTCCACAAAGACGCCGGCGCGATGCTCAACGCCTGGAAGCTCCGCAAAGCTGGCGAACCACTGCTCCACGGCATCCCGGGCACCCGCAAACCCATCACATTCATCGAAGACAACGCAATTCCCGTCGAACGGCTCGGCGAGTTCGTCAAACGGCTGCGAGCAATCGTCACTGCGCACAACACCATTGCAAGCTACTGGGCCCACGCCAGCGTCGGCGTTCTCCACGTTCGCCCGCTCATCGACATCCACGATACCGCCGATCGCGAAAAGATGATCTCGATCGCAACACAAACCGCCGACCTCGCCCGAGAATTGGGCGGCGTCATGAGCGGCGAGCACGGCGACGGAAGAGTTCGCTCGCCATTCCTAGAACGCTACTACGGCCCGGAGTTGATGGACGCATTTAAGCAGATCAAGCGACTCTTTGATCCCCACAATCTGCTCAATCCTGGCAACATCGTTGACATCACTGGCGACAACCCAAGACCGATTCCAAGCATCGCCGAATCGCTCCGTGTCGAGCCCAAACCAAAGCGTCCGCTCGCATGGCCGCGCGATATCGAAACAAGTACGTTCTTCGACTACTCAGACCAGCATGGCTTCGACAGCGCTGTTGAAATGTGCAACGGCAGTGGCGTCTGCCGCAAACAGCAAGGCGGCACAATGTGCCCGAGCTATCAAGCGACGCTCGATGAGCGGCACAGCACAAGAGGACGAGGCAACGCTTTGCGACTTGCGATCACTGGTCAACTTGGCGTAAGTACTCAATCAATCTGGAACGACCCCGGCACCAAAGAAACGCTCCACCTCTGCCTCTCCTGCAAAGCCTGCAAAACCGAGTGCCCCAGCAACGTCGACATCGCACGCCTCAAAGCCGAATACACCGCGCAGCGCTATCGCGAATCAGGAACACCCCTCGCCGCGAAGATCATGGGCGAAATTCGCATGCTCAATCGCCTCGGCGCGATCGCACCGGCGATCGCGAACTGGATGAGTACGACTGGACTTGCGAGAGCGATTGTGAATCGCGTCCTTGACATCCATCCGCAGAGATCATTGCCGAAGTTTTCCGAAGCACTCGATCACGCATGGCCGTTACGCCGTCCCTCCGCGACGGCCGTATTACAAGATAAAACAACCCCACCTAATACAACACGGCCGTCCCGGAGGGACGGCGTACAAACAATCGCCCTCTTCGGCGACTGCTTCACCATGTACAACGAATCGCACATTGGCCTTGCTACCAAACGTGTCTTCGAAGCATTTGGTTACAACATCGTTCTCGCAAACGCAGGCTGCTGCGGCCGAGCCAAAATCTCGCTTGGTCTGCTCGCGGAGGCGATCCATGACATCGACGACACGCTCGAACGCCTCACGCCACTCATCGAATCCGACCAAGTCGCGGCGATTGTCGTCGCCGAACCCTCATGCCTCTCGGCATTCAAAGACGATTGGCTCAATCTCAAGTTGAGAACGCCGCTCACGCTCCGAAAGAAACTCGCCGCGAAAAGTTTCCTTCCCGAACAGTTCCTTCACGTGAACTGGGACAAACATCCAACCACTCCTCGCTTCAATTCACCGCAGTCCCCCGTCCTCCTTCACGGCCACTGCCATCAAAAAGCACTGTGGGGAGCAAGCAGCAGCGCCGACATGCTCCGCCGTGTTGCGGGCGACAAACTCCGCGTCCTAGACACAGGTTGCTGCGGCATGGCTGGCAGTTTCGGCTACACCACTGATCGCTACGAACTCTCGATAAAAATCGGTGACCTCGCGCTCCTTCCCGAAGCCCGAAAAGCCGACGCAGCCACATCCATCTGCGCTCCCGGCACCAGTTGCCGCCATCAAATCCACGACGGAGCGGCGAAGCACGCGAAGCACCCGATGGAACTGCTTGATGAGTGGCTTATCGGGTAGTTTAGTATTCCAATTGAGTTAGCAGTGTTCAGAGAGATAAGCAACGCTGAGTTACAAAATGCTTGCGTTTGCTCGCGTTTTCATGTATCCTTGTGAAGTACGTGTGCTACACGTACTCGTCAGAAAGCACATCGGCATGAAATCTCACGTCCTCATCTCAATACTGTTCGCATCGACACTCTGCCGCTTGGCAACTGCTCAAAGCGTAACTGCGTCGCTCTCTTTTGACCAGATGGAGGCCAGTTACCACGTCCTTTCGCCAACGACTGGCACACTCACCGCCACGAGCGTGGATCAAATCGGTTTGCGAACAGTCGGCGACTTCTCTCGCAGCGTTACACCGCGCAACAACGCAGACTTTCCACAAGGATTCGCGAACATCAACTTGTCTCTGGCGATCCAACGCGTCAGCGATACCTTCGCGACCGCTAACGGCACCTTGACAATCGTCGACGTTGATGGCGATAATTTCTCGACAACGGTGTCCTCAGACATGTACCTTCTCGCACCGGGCTTCTACTTCTTCTCAGATTCCCAACCCGCACCAGTTCAGTTCGTAACTAATGACGGCTTCTTCAACGGTGTCAGTGGCTCGTGGCCAATCGACGGCGCGATGACCAGTGCATTCGCAACTATTCTTCCGCTGGGATTGAGTGCTCCAGGATTCTTCACCGAGGACTTTTCCTCACCACTTGCGTTGAGCGGTCAACTCATTCCGTCTCCAACCGCGACACCAATGCTACTCGTCGGAACGCTCATTATCGCACGCACCAGACGACGCTAATCACTCCTTCACTCCTAGCTCCTCGAATAACATACCCCGCACCGTCTTCGCATCCGCCTTGCCCGCCGCGAGTTTCATGACTTCGCCAACGAGCCGTCCCGCCGCCGCGACTTTGCCTGATCGCACGTCCTCTGCAACTTTCGGGTTCGCCGCGATCACCTGCGCGATCCACTGCTTGGTTTGTGCATCGTCTTTGACGACGAGCAACCCCTTCGCCGCTGCCATTGCTCGAACGCGTTCGAACACGCCTTGCAATGCGCTCGCGCCTTCCGCATCGGCAACATAGGTCTCATTGGTCGTATTCGACCTATCCGCCTCAATTAAACACGCATCCACCATCACCTCAAGCGACTGGTTGTTCAGTTCCCCTTTCTCACGCATCACGCCGATCGCCGCCAATTGTGCCGGCGAAATCCCAAGTTGATCCACCTCCACGCCCTTCTCATTCGCTCGCTTGAAACACTGCTGCAAGATCAGGTTCGCTGCAATCTTGCCAGCACGATCGCGTTCGATCCCGCTTCCTCCCAAGACCATCGCATCAATCACCCGCTCATAAAAAAAGCATACGTCACGCTCGTCAACAAGCGCGAACGCTTCTTTCGGCGCGATGTTGTACTGCTGCACATATCGCTTGAACCGATCCATCGGCAGTTCAGGCAACTTCGCTCGCACCGCGTCCAGCCATCGCTCATCAACCCGCACGGGCGGCAGGTCGGGATCCGGAAAGTACCGATAGTCGTGCGCATCTTCCTTCTCGCGCTGCACAAAAGTACGATTCGCCGCATCGTCCCACCCCCGCGTGATTTTCATCCCGGGCCCGGCAACCCGCCCATCCTCCACCCAGCGCCCAGGCTGCTCCACCAACTCAAACTCAATCGCCCCCTTCAGCGACTTGAAACTGTTGAGATTCTTCACTTCAACAATCGGCGTCTTCACCACGCTCCCATCCCGCATCGTGAGTTTGCAGTTGATGTTGGGCTCAAACCGCATGTGCCCCTTCTGCATCACACCCTCTGTCGCACCCACAAAGCGACAGATGTTGCGAAGCATCTTCGCAAACAGCACGGCTTGATCCGCGCTCGTGAAGTCTGGCTGTGTCACGATCTCCAGCAATGGCGTCCCGGCTCGGTTGTAATCTGCGATCGAAAAGTCCAGATGACCGCCGCCCGGTGCATCATGCAGCAACTTCCCCGCATCTTCTTCCAAGTGCGCCCTGATAATTCCGATACGCGTTCCCTCCTGCGTCAAATCAGGAAACCCCTTTGCGTCGACTGCAGGCACATCAATGCTGCCATCAAAGCACAGAGGCAAGTCATACTGACTGATCTGATATGCCTTGGGCAAGTCGGGATAAAAGTAACTCTTGCGATCCCACTTCGTGTGCTTTGCAATCGAACACCGCAGCGCAAGCCCAACCAACATCGACAACTCAACCGCCGCCTTATTGAGCACAGGCAACGCGCCGGGCAACGCGAGCACAACAGGATCAATCAATTGATTCGCCGCGAGTTCGGCTTCGTCGCCGTCCACAGTCCTCGCCGGATTCGCTACTCTCGTGAATAACTTCGTATTCGTCGCAAGTTCAACGTGGATTTCCATCCCCACGACCAATTGCACCGAAGCAATATCCTCAAGAGATCGCGTTGAAGAAGCAGTCGCCATGCAAAGAGGATACCCCGCCGCGAGCCACAACGCCGAAACCGCCACAACTCTACAACTGCGAAGTACTTCGCAAGCACCCCCACGCCTCCCGCCGTGCAATCTCTTCTGCTTTCACCATCGCGATCCGCGACAACTTCAATTGGTCCTGCAATTGCAGAAGCGTCGCTGGGGGCTGACCATCCAACCCATACCGCCTGACAATAATTGTTCGCGACGATTCCGAGATTCCGCCATTCTTCCTCATACAAACTTCTCGCACCGCCGCTGGCAACTCCAGCCACTTTTCCCACGTAACCATATCTCGCGATAGAAACGAAACATCCGCCCCTGGCAGAAGCACTCGCTGCGCCCGCTTGGGATTACTTTGTTCCACATCGCGCCGCGAATGGTCTCTTCCACGCCGCGTGATTGCACGGTCAATCGCCAAACCCGCAACACCAGCAAGCCGTCCGCCCTTCCGAGGATCAAAGATCATCACTGACTCCGCCACTGCCGCGACACCAGCGCGCAGCAACTCGATCAACTCCCGCACTTCAACATGCTCCGCTTGGGACTGCGCACGCCCGTCAATCGTTTCCAGCAGAAGTCGCCCCTGGGTCGCGACGAGTTTGCGATGCAGCAGCGCAGCCCAGCGCAACGACGTCTCTGCTTCATCCAGTTGCACGGGCGAAGGCTGCAAGCGATCCAGACTCGCCGCGATCGCCGACGCTCGCGACCTCAACGCCGCGAACGCCATTGTCAACTCCTTTTCCTCTTGGGCTGGCGTTACCTTTTTGGCCCGCCACAACTGCATGAGCACCAACAGATCGCTGGGCCAAGGTTCGTTCAAACCCTCTCGAGCAATCCGAGGCTTGAGCGCGGCGTCAACCGTCAAAGTGCCCGTTGAAAAAACCGCCTCGTGCTGCACTGTCCAATTCCGCAGCAACGCTGCACGTGCGAGCGATACATCACGCCGCACCAGCGCGGGCTTCACCTGCTCGCCACGCTCGTTCAAGATGTTCACGACATCCTCGATCGTCGCTCCGCGCCGCACTAGCCGCAACATCGCAAGTCTCGCTCGATCACTGCGATGCGAATCGATGGCAAACGTCTTCTTCGTACGAGCATCCCGAGCCAACATCTGCCGGACTCCCTCGACTGAAACTGCGTGCCGCTGCGACAAACGCTTTGCAATCGCCAAGGGCGAGAGCACCATCACACTCGTCGCCCGCCTTGCATCATCGTTTTCTCGTTCGCCGAAGTGCTTCTCATACCGAAGCGCCTCACGCACCATCCTCTCGCGAAGCGAATCCGCAACTCTTCTCTTCCCTCGCGTGCGTGAAATCAGGTCCGGATGATCTTTTGCAAATCGCTTTGCGACTTCACTCGAAACATATCCAACCGCAACATCCTTCTGATTGAGCGCAGCCCGCGTCACCAACCCCGCCTTCCGCAGCCGCTTAATGGTCGACTCGCTCACATTCCACGCCGAACGCAGTGCACTCACTCGTTGAAAATCACGTGTTGGCAACTCGTCCTGCCGCAATTCCGCAAGCAGACACAATCTCTCCGCCAACGCGCTCAAGTCTCGCAGAATCTCCGCTCCCGAGATTAATTCCGGCATCAAGTTGTCCGCGGACGAATCGCTTTCTTCCAGTTCGTCTCGTTTCTTCGCATCAAGCCGCAGCCGCCCGAGCCCAGCAGGCTTCTCCTTGCCAGCCGATTGCGGTCGCACACTCTCCGTTGGCCGAAACCCCGTCACACGAAACACCAGCCAATCCGCCGGATACATCTGGCTGTGTTCAATGTCCGGCGCAAGTTGTTCAATGCGCTCAACATCGCGCAGCAACGCCTCGCGCGAGACATGCCGCAACTCTCGCTCAAGACGAGCGATGATCGGATGACGAATGGCAGGTAATCGCGGCACGTGCCTTCAAAAATACGCTGGCGGCGGGCAGGCCGTTTCTGAATTCACCACAAAGACACCAAGAGCACAAAGAATACAAAGAGAGGGAGGAAAAAAGAGACTGTTGGAAGAAAACTGCCATCTGCCGTTCGCTTTAGTCTACTTTCTCTACTCTATTTTCTTCTGTCTTCTTCGTGCTCTTCGTGTCTTTGTGGTGATTCTCTCTTCACGCAATCCGCAACCGCCCCTCTCCAAGCAACCCCGCCTGATGCGCCTCCGCAACAAATCGCTCTGCCCCCGCACGCTGCCGCTCATCGAAATCAAATCGCAGCAACTCCAGCAAGTACTTCGACGCTAACTCCTCGGGCCATCGATGCCGCTCCCCACGGACATTCGCCAACCAAGTCCCGCGAGTCGCGTTGTGCAATCGCTGTCGAGCCAGCAGCGCCGCGGCGACCCGAATGTGATCCGTGCTTTCTTCACCAGTTCGGCACGCCCACGCAGCATATGTAAACGCCAACCCCGTCCACTTCTTCCACGCCTCGCCCAAGTCCAATTCGAACGGATACCGCCCCGCAGGTGGACTATCCGTCACGACCTTGTCGCCAATCATCAGCAGCGCCGCAGGCCAACTTGATTCCAAGTCAGCGGGAATAGGTCGCTTGTTTGCAAGATTCAGTTCGATGCGCTCTCGCACATCAAAATCACGAATCACCGGCTCGCAGCCGTACACCTTCTTCAAAATCAGCCGTGCCAAGATCACGGATGTGTGACTATCCGTGTCCGCATGCAATTCTGTGATCCGATCAAGCGGCACCGTGCTCAACAGCCGCACCGTCAGCGTGGGCCCATCACATCCAATACACCCAACAGGCAGTAACGTCAGCCCATCAGGCGACTGCGCCGACTTCCTGCTCGCGATATCAACAATCGAAGCGAGCCCGATATCCGCCTCGTTGCACAACACCATGTCCGCAATCCGCGAAGGCACCGTGGGCACCACTCGCACGCTGTCCACCTTCTCCAACCCCTCAATCAGCGGCAACGTATTCAAATACCGCACTGCGGCAATCCGAACCGGCTGCGAATCCGCACTCTTCTCTTGCTCACGACTCGGCGACGAAGTAGTCATCGTAGTATTGTACGAATGCCACGAGCGCTGGAGCGGATGCGATTCCCGCGATGCCTGTTTCGCTCACCACAGAGTCACAGATGCACAGAGAGAGAAAGCGCACAGTCCCAAAGAATTCGTTCTGCCAGAACACAATATGTACTCACTGTTGCCTTCTCTGTGCCTCTGTGTCTCAGTGGCGAACGAGCTACTAGCCACCTTCGCTCATACGAACTCCCCTCGCGCAGCAAACTAAACCAACCCAACCGCATAAAACGCCGCAGTAAACGCCAAGTCCGCCACCACAATCGCAACAACGCACTGCACAACAGTTCCTGTAGTCGCTCGGCCGACGCCCGCCGCGCCGCCCGACACGTTCAAACCGTTGATGCACGCGATCGTCCCAATCAACGTTCCAAAGACCCCGCCCTTCGCAACACCAGTCAAAAAGTCCACCAACTTCGCCTGGTCCAGCATGTTCTGCATGAAGTTTGCATACGGAATCTGCAACGCTGTAATAGAAATGAGCAACGCCGCTGCGATCGACACCACACTCGAAATGATCGCAAGAAACGTCATGCTCACCACCGACGCCAGCAATCGCGGCACCACCAGAAATCGCACCGGATCAAGTGCGTGCGCCTCGAGTGCCTCCACTTCCTCACTCACCACCATCGTTCCGATTTCCGCCGCAATACTCGCGCCCGCAAATCCCGTGAGCACAATCGCCCCAATCAACGGCCCCAGTTCGCGTAGCACAGCAACAGAAATGATGTTCGCAACCAAGTCCTTGCGACCAAAATCATCCAGAGGCGGCGACAACTGAAACGCCAAAATCAACCCCACGCATCCCGACACCAGCGACACAATCAAAATACTCCGCACTCCAATACGAACCACCTGCGACACCACCGCCGCGCGTCCTAGCCGCACGCCCGGCGCAAACGTGCCATACACCGTCCACTTCAACGTGTCCCAGACCAAGAACAACGCCGCGCCAATATGCGACAGCGTGCGCAGCGTGAACTCGCCCAGCAACTGCACAGGCAGCAATGCCTTCGCCACCACATCAGGATTCGATGATGACTTATCTGAGTTGTCACTCATGCACGAGTGTACCGCCATCGTGGCATCGACAAGGTTGCGGAGATGTAGTTGTCAGATGTCCAACCCCAACCAGTTCCGACACCCGTCCAATCACTCACGCTTCTCAAAGTTCAGCAATTCCCAACATCAGTGAACAAAACCATCAAGTGCGGCAAGCATCTTCACTGATTCGTCCCCGACCAACACATCTTTCGCACACTAACTTGCGTTTGCTCCCCGCATCCCCCAATCCCTCCAAGCCCGCACAACCCTCACATTCCGCACATCCGACCGAAAACGCCCACGTGCCTGTCGTTCGCGCAACACCCGCCGACCTCGTTATTCCCCTTCCATCCCACGTCCGATGCAACCCATGCATGGAACGCCAACAGCCACGTCTCTCCCTCTCCGACTCGGCCGAATCCCGTCCCGAGTCCTTTCTGACCAAACCCGTTTCGTTCCGGCTGTTCGAAAGCACACAGTGGCCGCGCACGCCGCTGGGCGAATCCGCCATGCGCGGCGCGGGCTGGCTCGTCAAGTCCGCTCTCAAGAGCGTTGAATATCTTCAGGGCATCGGCCTCGAACTGGGCATCGCTCCTCGGGCCCACACCGACGAAGAAAGCGTCCAGCACTGGCTCGAAACCCACGGCTGGCCCTCTCGCACGCTGCAACTCGGTCTCATTGAGCCCGCAGGCTGGGGCCGCGACCTTCTCGAAACACAAGGTGTCGTCCGCCCCGATTGGATCGCCATCAACAACGAAGAAATCCAGTCTCGACAAATCCCCGAAGCACTCGACGGTGTCCTGACGTGCTTCCCAGATGGTCAGGTCGTCTTCACCACCTGCGAACACGAAGGCCGCGAAGCCGCGTGGTATGACTGGGCCAACGAACGTCCGCTCAGTTTCCCCAGCGTCTTTCCAGTGCGCATCGACTGCTCACAAATTTCAATTCAGGCGCACAAGCCCGGCGAAATGCCCGACTGCCGACTCACGCGTTTGCTCATAGAAGCCGCCGCGTTGCTGTCGCGTCATCCGTCTCGCCTCAATCTTGAAGACTCGCTTACAGGTCGCTCTCCGTCCGGCGCAAGCGCGGGCTCGCTCGCCGAAAACAACAGCAGCGACGCACTCGTCCCGGTCATGCGCCGCATGGTGGAGTTGCTTGGCCTCTGGGAAGCTGATCAACTCGCGACACCAGTCGCCCGTATGGCAGGCCGCGTCATGGGCGCATGGTCAGCCGCCGCAGCCTCTGACCGCGTCAACGAAAGTCTCCGCCGCGTCGTGAGCGACGTTTCGAGTTCGATCGTTCAAGACGAACCCGAAACCTGGCTCCGTGCCGGCGCAGTCCGCCTCGCGGACGGCGACGATGTCATGGGCCTAGACGCCCTCGAACGCGCCGCCAAACTTCTCAAAGGCAGGTTGCTCCAGAGCCCGCCCGACCAAGTCGTCTACATCCTGAGCGAACTGCAAACCTCAAACAGCAATCCATACTCGATCGGTCGAGTCGCCGCAGGCTTGGTGCTGATTGGCTCAACAACCAGCCCTGACAAATTCGTTTTCTTCCGCGACGACATCATCGACGAAATCCGTCTCAGCGGCGTCCTCGTTGATCTCGAACAACACCAATTGATCCTTCTCAAAACCCTCGCCATGCTCGAACGCGTGCTGGGTGCAACTGGCAAGGCACAAGCCATGGTCGATGCCCACCACGAAGAAGAAGCACGTCGCAACGCTGCTCCTGAACCGCTGTCTTTCGTTGAACGCGCGAAGGCGATGGGTGCGAAACTCGAACCCACCGTCGCTCAAACCAAGAAGCGAGCGCCTTCGCAGCGCAAGCAAAACACCACGAAAAAGTCCGCGGCCAAAGCAAAGCCGTCTACCAAACTCACTCGCGTCACAAAGGCAACCGCGAAAAAGTCGCCTGTCAAGGCCGCAAAGTCAAAGGCGCTTGCGAAGCAGCCCGCCAAACAAGCGAATCAACCCGCCGTCCTGAGCACAATCGCCGAAGCCCGCAGCGCGAGCAAGATAGCAAAGCCTGCTACCAGAGCCGCACGCAAGGCGGCGTAAACAATCATCAAGACCGTTCGTGCCACCGACAAGGCTCTGCTTGTCGGTGGTGTGCTTTCGCAATCGCTCCAAGACGCTCTGCTACGCTGCTCTCGCAGCGATCATGACCACTATCCCCCCACACCTCTTCCAGCAATCCCGCCTGTTGCCCGGCTACCAGCGCGACTGGCCCGCATACTTCGACGCCGTCAAAGATCAACCGCCTCGCGACACACTACTTCGTGCGTTACGCGAAAGTACAGCGACTCCGCTTCCAGACAAATGGCTCGCTATCGACATCGCATGTGGCGAAGGCCGCGACACGCGAGCCATTCTCGCCGCCAGTCCAGCCGCGCAAGTCCTCGCCATCGACAATGCACCGGAAGCTCTCGCACGCTTGCGAAACTCCCTCTCTGCGCAAGACAGCCAGCGAGTAACCATCGCCGACTGGCCAATGGAACACATTCCCACAGAAGCCAAAGTTACCCCAAACTCCGCCGCGCTCATCAACGCCAGTTTCGCTCTCCCCTTCTGCCACGAAGACCACTTTCCCACACTCTGGCAATGGATCACAACCACTCTAAAGCCTGCCGGCTACTTCGCAGGCCAAATCTTCGGCGACCGCGACGACTGGGCCAACGACAATCTCCGCCGACACTTCTCCCGAGCCCAAGTTGAATCTCTGCTCGCCCCGTTCAAAATCATTTTCCTCGACGAAGTCGAAAAAGACGCCAAAGACGCGATGGGCGGCGTCAAACACTATCACATCTTTCATATTGTCGCACAGAAGCGCTGATCACTCGTCCTTCTCTTCGTCTCTTCGTCTCTTCTTCCTACTCTCCACCATGTCCACGATCTTCACCAAAATCATCCGAGGCGAAATCCCCTCCCACAAAATCTACGAAGACGCGCACGTCTTTTCGTTCCTCGACATCTTCCCGCTGAGCAAAGGCCACACGCTCGTCATCCCCAAACGCGAAGTGGCAACCCTCGACCAACTCGACGACGAGTCGGCAACAGCCATCGGCCTCGCCCTCCCCCGCATCGCGCGAGCAGTTCTCTCTATCACTGGCGCCAAGGCGTACAACATCCTGCAAAACAACGGCGAACTCGCCCACCAAGCCGTGTTCCACGTCCACTTTCACATCATCCCAAAGTACGAAGACGGCTCGGGCCTCGGTATTGGCTGGAAAGCCGGAAAACTTGAGCAGGCCGAAGGAGCAGTTTTCGCCGCCAAAGTCGCTGGTCAATTGCGAGGCTCCTGACACGAGCGAACCAGCAGCGCCGCTCGTCGTACGTGTTCGATGCTGTTCATGATCATCGAACGTTTTCGTGGTGGCAATCCCGATCCCGTCGGCGCACGTTTCAAGGAGCGAGGCCGGATGATCCCGGACGGCGCAGGCGTTGAATACATCTCAAGTTGGATGACCGAAGACGGCGGCGCATGCTTTCAGATCATGAACGCGCCGACGCGAGCATCGCTTGACCCTTGGATCGCGAACTGGTCTGATCTGGTTGACTTTGAAGTCATCCCGATCAAGACCTCCGCCGAATTCTGGAGCGTTCGCAGCGCGACATGAACACGCGCATGACCTTCAAAGCACGCCACGCTCACACTTCCGCAAGGAACCGCAAGTCGTTCTCAAACAGCAATCGAATATCCGGGATGGCGTACTTGCCCATCGCAAGCCGCTCGATGCCAAATCCAAACGCGAACCCGGTCCACTCCTCCGGGTCGATGCCGCACGCTGTCAGTACCGCCGGGTCAACCATCCCGCACCCACCAAGTTCCATCCACTTGGGAGGCTGTCCCTCTCGCAGTGCGATGAACATATCCAGCTCCGCACTAGGCTCCGTGAACGGAAAGAAACTCGGGCGAAGCCGAATATTGGCCCCTTCACCGAAGTATGCCTTCGCGAATTGCAGCAATGTCGTCTTGAGATCAACCAGCGTCACGCCGCGATCAATATACAAACCTTCCAACTGATGGAACATGAACGAGTGTGTTGCGTCGACCGCATCAGGCCGGTACACACGCCCAGGCGCGACAATTCGGATCGGCCTTTGCAGTTGCCCGCCGCCATCCTTCACCATCTGCTCCATCACGCGAATCTGCACCGTGCTCGTCTGACTGCGCAGCATGCGAGGCTTCGCCACGGTGCGAGGGTCATCCACATAAAAGTTGTCGTTGGGATCACGCGCCGGATGTCCCGCCGGAATATTGAGCTTCACAAAGTTGTGATCGTCATCCTCAAGTTCTTTCGACTCCGCAACATCAAACCCCATGCGAGCAAATACCTCGCACAGTTCATCGCGCACACGCGAAAGCACATGCCGCCGACCCATCGCGCTGCTGGCGATCTCGCCTGGCTCGGTCACGTCAATAAAGTCCTTCGCCCCCGCACCCCCACCGACCCCGCCCCCAAGCAACCCCTGCTTCGCCGCGAACGCTTCTTCTAATGCCTGCTTCGCCTGATTCAACCTCGCGCCCACGGCTGGCTTCTGCTCCTTGGGCACATCCTTGAGCGACCCAAGCAACGCACGCAACTTCCCATTCGTCCCGATGTACGCGATGCGCCACTGCTCCAGCGCCGCCGCGTCCGCGCACGCCGCCAGTTCTACCGCCGCCGCATTCTGAAAAGACTGAATTTCTGATTCGTTGAGTGCCATAGTTCGCCAAACAATAGCCAATCCTCAAGCAAAAAGCCCCTCCCGTTCGTCGGGAGGGGCTAGGAGTGGGCGATCCACAAAAGTTCATCGATTCTCGACCGAAGTCCCCCCTCCTTATCAAATCAACTCTTCCCTCCGTGCCTTCCGTGTCCTCCGTGGTGAAATCAATCTCTCGACCTCTGCCTCGCCACAAGTTCAACCTCAGTCGTCATTTCCTTGCCATCGCGAAGGTACACAATCTTGACCTTATCTCCAGGCTTGTGCTTCGACAGCAATCCCATCCACTGCTCGACATCAATCAACGTCGTGTCATTCCACTTCTTCATGAGGTCGCCCTTGAGCAGACCCGCCTTCTGCGCAGGCAGCCCATCCATCACATCGCCAATCAAAATCCCTTCTTCGTTTCCGCCGTAATCACCCGGCGCGATGCCAAACCGCACACCAACGCCTCGCATCGACTGTCCGGTGTTGTTCGGATCATTCGGATCCGCCGCATGCGGATCAGCCGCGCCGTCCTTCTTCGTCGATATCCGTCCCGTTGCACTGATGAACGGGAACCCCGGCTTGTACTGCGCCGCATCGAGTGCAATGCGGTACACCATATCGACCACCTTCGAGGCACCCTCGTAGTTGATCAAGTCAGGCGTGTCCGTGATCTTGTGATAGTCTTCGTGCAACCCCGTAAACGCAAACAGCGCCGGCACGTTGCTCTGCGCAAACGACGCATGATCGCTTGGCCCAAGCCCCGAAGGCTTGCTCGCGACAGTCATGCCCGAACTATCCAGATAAGGCTGGACAAAGTCCTTCAGACCTTCAGCCGTGCCGACACCCGAAAACTCCAGTTTCTCGTCCTTCAATCGCCCGATCATGTCCATGTTCAACATGAGTGCGTGCTTGGACAAATCAACAATCGGATGATTGACGTAATGCTCGCTGCCCTTGAGCCCCGACTCTTCGGCGCTGAACGCCATAAAGATGATCGATCGTCGCGGCGTGTTCTCATCCATCTTCGCATACGCCTCAGCCAGCCTCTTCGCAATCAACAGATTGCCCGACGTGCCCGACGCGTTGTCGTCTGCACCCGGATGCAAGATTCCCTTGCCTTTTTCACCATTGCCTGAGCCAAAGTACCCATAGCCAACGTGGTCGTAGTGACTGCCGATCACGATGTACTGATCCTTGAGTTCACCCGCACCCGGCAAAATCGCGCCGACGTTATCCGTCATCAAAGGCGTGCGCTGCACATCCACATTGATCGAAATACTCGCCCGGCTCAATTCGATATACGCCTGTTCCTTCTCCAACTCATCCGCCACCTTGCGCAGCGTCATCAAATCTCGTCCATCAACATCCGCATCGCGCACAAACGCGTCGGCCATTTCGTTACTGAGCATAATGACCGGCACCTTGCGGGCACGCGTCGAGAGCCCCATCGACAAGTCTCCGAGCGTCTTCGCTCGATTGTCATCAGCGCCGGGCGGATTCACAAGAATCACCGCGCTCGCACCAAGATCAATCACCGTATCGATCTTGCTCGTGAGATCCGCATTGCCCGACCAGCGCGACGAACTCCACTTGCTCTTGCCCTCGTCGTTCATGGGCTCAAACCGCAGAATGAACGCGATCTTCCCTTCAAGACGAATCTTCTTGCCGTCATTGTCTCGCGGAAAACTCGTATACCCGCCTTCACCCTCATCAATCGCGTAGCCACAGAACACCACGTTCCCGTCCATCGCCCCGCCCGCAGAACCGCTGGGCGAATACCCAAGCGTGCTGAAGTCAGTCCCCGGGATCAAGTTCCGCCGCTCTTCGCCCCGACCGTTATAAATCTTGCATTCCTGACTCGCCACGCGAACCGAATCGCCCGGCCTCATCGAAGGCGGCGCGACAAAACGCTGCCGGTAGCTGTACTGCACCGTCTGCCCCGCGCTCAGCGGCTCCAGCGGCGCATCATCACCCGCAACCGACTGTGGAAACGCCGGCAGCAAACCCAACTTGCGATAGTTCCACTCCACATACTGCGCCGCCCGCCGATTACCCTCGGTTCCCGGCGCACGCCCTTCCATGTACGGATCCGCCAGCGTAAAAATGTGCTGCTTGTACGTCCGCGCGTCAGACTCAAGTTCTTCACTCGTGCGCGCGGGTACCAACATCCGTTCCGCGACCGCCGCTCCGCCTTCAGCATGCGCCGCTGCCGGAGCTGGGGCAGTTGCCGTCATCGAATCCTGCCCAAATGCGCTGCCAGCACTCAGTGCAAGCAGAAGGCAAACGCCAAGTGTCCGATGCGAAAAGCCGCGGCAAAGTTGTGTACTCACGTTCAAAATCTCCAAAGCGTTCAATCACGGAACCGTGTTCTGTCACAATACGTCCATCAGAGGCATCCAAAACGAGTTCGAGTCTCGTTTCAAATCTCTCAGACACCCTCCGCGCTCTCCGCGTTCTCCGCGGTGAAATCTCTTCCCCCGCCTTCTACGTACAAACGCCAGAAACGATACGCCATCCTACCCTACAACACCGGACATTTGATCCCGGTGCATTCCCCTATTCGCGCCCTTTTCCACCAGTCGTTCCGTAGCCAGCAACCCTCCTTACTGGCTCACAAATCAGGTCACACTTTCCATGCCGACCCTCACACCCACCACCCCCGCGACCCACCATTCGTCTGCCTCCCATGCTTCGCATTCTGCTGGCCAGACAAACATCCCCGGCACGCCAAAGAGCATCCTTGACGCGTCCGACACCTTCCCCTCGCGCCACTTTGGCCCCAGCGAATCAGACATCGCCGAGATGCTCAAAACCCTCGGCTGCTCCAGTCTCGAACAACTCACGCAGCAAACCGTCCCCGCCGGGATTCGTCTGCCCAAGGACCTCACTCTCGCCGGCACAAGCGACACAGCAGGCGAAGCCGAAACACTTCATCGCCTCCAGACCATCGCCTCGCAGAACAAAGTCTACCGCTCCATGATCGGCATGGGCTATTACGACACAATCACGCCCGGCGTGATCCTCCGCAACATCCTCGAAAACCCAGGCTGGTACACCCAATACACGCCATACCAAGCCGAAATCGCCCAAGGCCGGCTCGAAGCCCTGCTCAACTTCCAAACGATGGTGAGCGACCTAACAGGCCTGCCCCTCGCCGGCGCAAGCCTCCTCGACGAAGCCACCGCCGCTGCGGAAGCGATGAGCATGTGCTTCTCGATTCTCGAGCAAGAGCGCAAGTCCTTCATCATGTCGAAGGATTGCCACCCGCAGACCATTGCACTCGTCCTCACCCGCGCCGATGGCCTAGGCATCAAGGTCATCCTCAAAGACTCGAAGGACATCGCCAGTGCCCTCTCCCCCGACGTCTGCGGCGTCCTCCTCCAATACCCCACCACCGACGGCCGCATCGAAGACTATCGCAGCGTCATAGACGCCGCGCACGCCGCCGGTGCGATGGTCGTGATGGCCACCGACCTCCTCGCCCTCACGCTGATTACCCCGCCCGGCGAACTCGGCGCCGACATCGCCATCGGCAGCGCCCAGCGTTTCGGCGTCCCCATGGGCTTCGGCGGCCCCCACGCCGCGTTCATTGCGACCAAGACCGAACACGTCCGCAAGTTGCCAGGCCGCATCATCGGCATCAGCAAAGACGCCCAAGGCAACCCGGCTCTTCGCATGGCGATTCAAACCCGCGAACAGCACATCAAGCGTGAAAAGGCGACCAGCAACATTTGCACTGCCCAAGCACTGCTTGCGATCATCGCCGGCATGTACGCGTGCTATCACGGGCCGGAGGGTTTGAAGCGAATTGCGACGCGTGTACACGCGCTCACTCTTTGCTTGCGCCAGGGCTTAAAGACGATGGGGCCGACACAACTTGTCAACCCAAACGCACAGGTGTTCGACACTCTTCGATATCGCATAGCCGGAGATCGAATCGATCCCAAGAGTTCTTCGAACGTGTGGAGCCTTGCAAAAGAGAAAGGATACAACCTCCGCGACTACGGAGATGGAACGGTCGGCATCTCGCTTGATGAGACTTCCACCATCGACGACGTTGTAGCCTTGTTGGAGATTTTTCATGGCGGCTCGCCTGTTGGAAAATTGACCGCGTTCAAACCTCTGAGCATGCTTGAAAATCTCGACACCAGAGTTGCTTCGCAGTTTGCCCGCACCACCCCCTTCCTCACCCACCCCGTCTTCAACTCCTACCACTCCGAGCACGAGATGCTCCGCTACATCTTCAAGCTCATGGGCCGCGACCTCTCGCTCACTCACAGCATGATCCCGCTGGGCTCATGCACCATGAAACTCAATGCGACCAGCGAGATGATCCCCGTCACCTGGAAGACCATCGGCGGCCTTCATCCCTTCGCACCTCGCGACCAGTGGATGGGCTACGCCCAGATCTTCAAAGACCTCGAACAGTGGCTCGCCGAAATCACTGGCTTCGCCGCCGTCTCCCTCCAACCCAACTCCGGCGCAGCGGGTGAATACACGGGCCTCCTCGTCATCCGCGCCTACCACCGCTCTCGCAACGAAGGCCACCGCAACATCTGCCTGATCCCCGAAAGCGCCCACGGCACCAACCCCGCAAGCGCAGTCTGCGCAGGCTTCGAAGTCGTCGCCGTCAAGAACACCCCCAGCGGCGATGTCGATCTCGAAGACCTCCGCGCCAAAGCCCACGAGCACAAGGCCAACCTCGCCGCGCTCATGGTGACGTACCCAAGCACCTACGGCGTCTTCGAAGAGAACGTCCGCGAGTTCTGCAAAATCATCCACGACTGCGGCGGGCAAGTCTACATGGACGGCGCGAACATGAACGCACAGGTCGGCCTCACCAGCCCGGGCTACATCGGCGCCGACGTCTGCCACCTCAACCTCCACAAAACGTTCTGCATCCCGCACGGCGGCGGCGGCCCAGGCATGGGCCCCATTGGTGTCGCGAAGCACCTTGCACCATTCCTGCCGGGCCATCCAGTCACTCCACCCGTCGCGACGAGCACTGTTCCTTCGCACACGCAAGCCATCGGCCCCGTGTCCGCCGCGCCGTACGGCTCGTCGAGTATCCTCGTCATCAGTTGGATGTACATTGCGATGATGGGCAGCGCAGGCCTCAAGAAAGCCTCGCAACTCGCGATTCTCAACGCCAACTACATGGCAAAGAAACTCGAAGGTCATTACAACGTCCTCTTCCACGGCAAACCAATCGGAGGTGGCCCGGGCCGCTGCGCTCACGAATACATCCTCGACGTTCGGCCCTTTGACAAGTCCGTCGGAATCAAGACCGACGACATCGCCAAGCGTTTGATGGACTACGGCTTTCACGCCCCCACCATGAGTTGGCCCGTCCCCGGCACGCTGATGATCGAGCCCACCGAAAGCGAAAGCAAAGCCGAACTCGATCGCTTCTGCGACGCGATGATCGCAATCCGCGAAGAAATCCGCGCCATTGAGCAAGGCAAGATCGACAAACTCAACAACCCACTCAAGAACGCCCCGCACACGATGTACGTCGTGACAGCGGACAAGTGGGATCGTCCCTACACCCGCGAACAAGCCGCATTCCCGCTCGCATGGGTTCGCGGCCACAAGTTCTGGCCCAGCGTCGGACGCGTGGACAACCCGTACGGCGATCGCAATCTGGTCTGCACATGTGCGCCGATGGAAGAGTACAAGTAACTTGTCCAGATCGATGAGAACCTGAGCTGCGCATGAGCACAACGACTGATTCGCGATCACACGGCGGTCCAGAGCGAAACACCGCCGCGGGTATCGTCACAATTCTGCTTGCTCTCAGCGGCTGGACTGCGATTCCACTGTTCCTGAAGCACTTTTCGCACGACATCGATGGCTGGACGGCAAACGGCTGGCGCTATGGTTTTTCTGCGTTGCTGTGGCTGCCCGTGCTCATTCTGCAATGGCACAAAGGCACGACGCCCCAAGGGCTTTGGAAAGCAGCTTGGCCTGCAAGCGTGTTCAACATCTTCGCACAGGTGTGCTTTGGACTCGCGCCGTATTACATCGATCCTGGCTTGATGACATTCAGCCTGAGATTGCAGGTCATTTTCCTCATGTTCGGCGCTGCAATGCTGTTCCCAAGCGAACGCAAAGTCATTCGCACGCCGCTTTTCATAGCGGGCATTTCACTGTTGCTCGCGGGCACGCTGCTCACTTTGTGGTTCAAGGAAGGTGGCCTTGGCGAAGCGAAGAGTTCGATCGGTGTTGCGCTGGCAATCAGTTCGGGCGTGCTGTATGCGGGATACGGAATCTGTGTACGCAAGTACATGAGTGGGCTGCCTCCATTCACCGCGTTCGCGGCAGTGAGTCAATACACTGGCGTCGCACTGGTGCTCGCGATGTTCGTGTTCGGAGACAAGAGCGGCTTTCTTACTCCCGCCATTGAAGCACTGCAGAAAAGCGGGCAGCCTGTGCCGAAGGAATGGCTGTTGGGCGGTGCGAGCGTGTTCGAATTGGGCGGCATGCAGATCTTCCTGCTGTTACTCTCCGCGTTCATCGGCATTGGCTTTGGGCACACGTGCTATTACTACGCGATTCAGCGGCTGGGGCTCGCAGTCGCGACGGGTGTCGTACAGTTGCAGCCCGTAACTGTGTCGTTGATCTCAATGTTCTTGTTCCAGGAAAAAATTAGTGTTCTGCAATGGTGTACTGGCACTGGCGCGATTTGCGGAGCGGTGCTAATGCTGTGGGCGCAGCAGAGAGTCGCGGCGAAAGCGAAAGAGATGGCGGCGGCCGCAGCCAATACGTAAATCTGAAACATAAAAAAGCCCAGCGGTGAGCCGGGCCTTGAGCAATCAAGAGTTTGAGAACTTAGTTGTTGGTTTCGCCAACCTGCCAACGCAGGAACGCGACGATGTTGCCCTTGGCACCGATAAGGTCCTTGACCTTCTTGGTCGGGTCCATGATGAAGGGCTGTTCGAGCAGTGCGACTTCTTCGAAGAACTTGCGCATGCCGCCCTCGACCATCTTCTCGGCGATTTCCTTGGGCTTGCCCGACTCCATCGCCTGAGCGATGCGGAAGTTCTTTTCCTTATCGATCACGTGCTGGGGAACGTCCTTCGCCGAGATGCCCGCCGGACGCGGCACTGCAGCCGTGATGTGCATGCAGATCTGACGCAGCGTTTCATCGCTGATGCTGCCTTCCGCCTGCACGAGCACGCCCGTCTTGCCGTCGTGGTGGACGTATGAGCCGAACGCGCCGCTGCCGGGGTCCTGCGTCAACTTATGAGCGCGTGCGAGGCTGATGTTTTCGCCCGTTGAAATACGAATGTCATCAACCTTCGCCTTGATGTCGCCTTCAGCTGGGACATCGCCAGCGTGATGATTGATCGCGAGTTCGGCAATCGCCTTCGCGGTGTTGATGAACTTCTCGTTCTTCGCCGTGAAGTCCGTTTCAGCGCGGAGTTCGACGATCGTCGCGGCTTCGCGGGTTTGATGGATCGCGATCCTTCCCTCACCGGCAGCCCGGTCGGTCTTGGTGTCCATCTTGCCCTTGAGCTGCTTGCGGAGGTGCTCTTCCGCCGCGTCAAAGTTGCCCTTCATTTCGATCAATGCGGCTTTGCAGGCCATCATGGGCAGGCCCGTGCGGTCGCGGAGTTTCATCACGTCTTTTGCGTTCAGTTCCATGTCGTACTTGCTCCGTGGGAGTTTGTAAGTGATTTTGAGAGTTCGATTTCAGCACAGAGACACAGAGATCAAGAGGAAGGTGAGGAAGTGATGGGATGATGTGATGATGCGAGTTGAATCGATCATCTTTCCCAACATCCCTATGTCCCAGCATCTTCTCATCCCCCTCTCCAGCACTCTGTGTCTCTGTGCTGAAAAGGGAACTTCACAATGGGCTCACTCAGCCGTTCGTCGCTGCTGGTTCATCAGCCCGGAACGAAGCCCGGCTGCTGCGGCGGCGGGGCTTGTCGCCACCACCCTGCGCGTTGTCGCCAGACATGCCGCCGTCGCCCGTCGGGGCTGCGGCGCGAGCCGTGGTTGCCTGGTTCTGCTCGCGGGTCTGACGACCTTCGGCGCAGGCGAGGCAGAGTTCGCGGAGCACAACGTCGATCGAGCGCATGCTGTCGTCGTTGCCAGGGATCGGAATGTCAACCATTTCCGGATCGCCATCGGTATCGATGAGCGCGATGGTCGGAATGCCGAGCTTCTTGGCTTCACGCAGTGCGGTGACTTCACTACGGACGTCGATCACGACCATCACGCCCGGCAGGCGATCCATGTTGCGGATGCCGCTCAAGTTGCGGCTGATCTTGGCTTGCTCGCGCTTGAGCATGGATTCCATCTTCTTGGAGTAGCTCGCGAAGTTGTCCTTCGCGGCGATAGCATCGAGTTCTTCGAGCCTCTTGAGACGCGTGCGGATCGTGCGGAAGTTAGTGAGCGTGCCGCCCAGCCAACGCTCGGACACGTAGTGCATCTTGACGTCGGGCACGCGCGCTTCGAGCACGCTCTTGGCCTGACGCTTGGTGCCGACGAAGCACACGTCCTTGCCGTCTGCAACTGTCTTGGCGATGAATCGCTTAGCGAGCAGGAGGCCCTTCACGGTCTCCTTGATGTCGATGATGTGGATGCCGTTGCGCTTGCCGTAGATGTACGGAGCCATCTTTGGGTTCCATCCGCTGGAACGCTGGCCAAAGTGAATACCTGCTTCGATGAGATCTTGAACGAGTGTGTTCGCCATAGCGAAACTCCTGGCAGCGACACCGGCTTGGACGGGACTGACAGAAGCGAGAGAAACGTCCTCTCCCTTCTGCATCCATGCACATGGGCGCTTGGGTTGCAGCACACTTAAGATGCGCGGCGGTGAGCATGAAAATGAAATCATTCCGCGGCTGACACGAATGGGCCTTGGAAGATGAAGCCGCGACAATCCTCGCGTCTCCGAGGAATAGTAGGTCGGTCGGTGTTTATTGGCCATTGTGTCAATCACGGTTTTTGTTTGGCAATCGGGGTCTGTTCGGTGATTCTCGGCTTATTGGTCCCGACTTTCGATCAATGGGCCGATCCGGAAGCTGTTTGGACAAAGTCGCGTCCTGAAACACACGAATGAACTGTTAGTTTTGACGTTTGCCCAAGGATGGGCCGCGCGCGCGATGCGCGTGGATGGTGCGCTATAGGAGAGCGATATGCCTTCGCTGGTCGTTCGAAAGAATGTGCGTCACGATGTTGCGCTGCGGGCTGCGGTCAGCATCACTGGCTATTGCACGGACATCGTGCGCCTCAGCCCAGCCGCAAATGCCCCAACGGGTTGGCTTGATCTTGACTGCGTCGATTTGTCGCTGGGCGGCATTGGATTCGCAAGCCCTGTGTTCTTTCCAAGACAGACAAAACTGAAGGTCAAACTCTTCAGCCCTTCGGAATCAACCAAGGTGATTCTCGAATGCGTGTGCGTCGTGCGTCGCGTCATCATGACCGACGGCAGACCCGCGTATCACCTGGGAACGTCGTTTGATGACATGAGCGAAGAGATGCGTGTGAAGGCGGAGCAATTGCTCGCGATGGTCATTGAGCAATAAAAGAGCGTTTCTGGACTAAGAGGAGCAAGACCTGTGCTTGATACACGAAACTTTGTTGTCCGAACGCTGCTCGCCGACGGCTTGATCACGGAAGCAGACCTTCAGCGCGCACAGCAGCACGCTGTTGCAACTGGCAAGGACGTGCTGGACTCAATGTCGCAGTTGGGCATCGCGACGCCCAGGCGACTTGCAATCGCGAACGCAAAGATCTGCGAATATCCATTCGTAGAACTTCAGCAATTCGACATCGACCTTCGCAACGCCAAGTACATTCCCCGCACCGTCGCGGAACGCATCACGGCGTTTGTGCTGTTTATTGTCGACAACGTCGCGACGGTCGCGATGCACGATCCGCTGAACCTGCAGGCAATCGACCAGATTCGCCAACTCCTCCGCTGCGACGTTGATCCTGTCGTGTGCGACGTTGAGCTGCTTCGAGCACTCATCGGACGCGCCTACAGCCTCGTGCAGCATTCAGACGACGCTGAACTGGCCGCGAACGATGACAAGCAACTCACGACGGGTGAAGAGCCCATCGTTGAAGCCGTGAACCAGATTCTCCTGAGCGCAGCGGATGCTGGCAGTTCGGATATTCACATCAACCCCGAAGAACGCGACCTCATGCTGCGCTACCGCGTCGATGGCGTACTGAACAAACAGCAAGGCCCGCCCCGCAGTGCACACGAGTCGATCGTGCAGCGTCTGAAAGTGCTCGCAAAGCTTGACGTGACGCAGACACGCAAGCCTCAGGACGGCAAGTTCCGCTTCAAGCATCGCAACGAGAACATCGACGTGCGTTTGTCGATAACCCCCACTATTCACGGCGAGAACGTGGTCATGCGTCTGCTCCGCAGCGCAAGCAAGATCGGCACGATTAAAGACCTTGGCATGCCCGACACCATGACGCAGTGGTTCGAAGATGCAATCAACGCGCCGCACGGCATGATTCTGGTCACGGGTCCGACGGGCAGCGGCAAGACGACAACGCTCTACACCGCGCTGAACGCGCTCAACAAGCCCGACGTCAACATCATGACGATCGAAGACCCGGTTGAAGTGCGTCTGCCCATGATTCGCCAAGTGCAGGCAAACGCCGACATTGGCCTCACTTTCGCAAACGCCCTTCGCAGTTTCCTGCGTCAAGACCCAGACATCATCCTCGTAGGTGAAATCCGCGACGAAGAAACAGCGCAGATCGCTGTGCAGGCCGCAATGACGGGCCACCTCGTCTTCAGCACGCTGCACACCAATGATTCAATCGGCTGCATC
Organism: Phycisphaerales bacterium; assembly: GCA_046350435.1. Classification (GTDB taxonomy): domain Bacteria; phylum Planctomycetota; class Phycisphaerae; order Phycisphaerales; family UBA1924; genus BJHL01. The sequence continues at coordinate 52,827 of JAXMAK010000003.1, read as the reverse complement.
CAGCGCCTCGCAAACATGGGCGTTCCTTCATACGTGCTGGGCTCCACCATGACTGCCGCGATCTCGCAGCGTCTAGTCCGCCAATTGTGCACCAAGTGCAGCGTGCCCGAGACCAACTTGTCACTTGTCCGTCGCGTGCCTACATCGCTGCGAAACAGTTCATTCCGCACACACAATGGCTGCGGCGAATGTCGAGCGACAGGCTACAGCGGCCGCATGGCAGTGTTTGAAATGTTGCGAGTCACGGCGTTGCTCCGTCCCTTGATCGAAAGCAAGGCCTCTGAAACACGCATTCTCGAAGCTGCCCGCTCGGATGGTTTCCAGTCGTTGTTCTACAACGGCGTTGCTCTCGCCGCGAAAGGCCAGACATCACTTGACGAAGTCGTGCACTTCGCGCATCCGTTCTTTGATGCCGAAGTCTTCACCAACACAACGCCCACTCTGGAGAAAGCGGCATGAGCATTCTCACGTATCGATACGACGCAATCACAGCGACGGGTCAGAAGACCAAGGGCACGATTCGAGCAGGCTCCGAGCAGGAAGCCTATCGCAAGATCAACGCGACGGGCGTGACACCAGTGTCACTCACCGCTGTGCGTGCGAAGGCTCCGCTGTTCTCGTTCAGCAAAGTCAAGCACCAGGACATCGTCAACCTGACTCGCGAACTCGCGGTGCTGGTTGAGGCGAATATCCCGCTGGAACAAGGTCTGATTTCGATCGCGCAGCACGAAAAGAACGTTGCGCTAGCAGACATGGTGCGAGACATCGCGACGCAACTGCAGTCAGGCGTCTCGCTCGCCAACGCACTCGAAAAACACAAGTCCGCGTTTGGCACTGTGTACATCGAAGCTATGCGCGCCGCAGAAAAGTCCGGCTCACTGATAGCAGTGACGCAGCACTTGGTGGAAATGCTGGAACGACAAGCCGAGAATCGCCAGATGGTGATTCGTGCCATGACGTATCCGCTCATCGTCCTAGCCATGGTCGCCGGTGCCCTGACAGTCATCGTTGGCTTTGTCGTACCAAAGTTCGCGGCGACGTTTGCGGCGAGAGGCGTCAAGATGCCCCTACCCACGCGAATTGTGCAGACGGTCGGGCTCAGCGTTCACGATCATTGGTATTACTACGTTGGCGCACTCGTCGCAGCGATCGCGGCGTGGATCGTCACGTGGAGACACCCCACGGGACGGCTCGTATTGGAAAAGTTCCTCGCGGGCGTTCCGTACATCGGACAAATCATCATCACGCACACGGCGGCTCGTTTCGCACGCGTGATGGGAATCGGCCTTGCCTCAGGTCTAGGCGTCATCGAATCAATTACAATCGCAGGCAGTTCAACGGGTCGTCCGGTGTTCGCGAACGACTGCTCCGCGATGGCTTCCCGCATCAAGCAAGGCGACAAACTTGCAGACGCCCTTACTGAGTCACGATACCTGCCCGCGTTTGCTCAACGCATGATCGGCGCGGGCAAAGACAGCAAGGAAGTCTCCCGCGCGTGCGACATCGTCGCGCGTCACTATGACCGCGAATCAAGCAACTTGACCAAGAACATCAACACGATTATCGAGCCTTTGCTCACCGTGGGGCTCGCAGCGATCGTGCTCACTGTTGCTCTCGCGGTGTTCCTCCCAATGTGGCAGATGGCCCGCATTCAGAAGTAAGTTGCGTTAGCGGACTGAAGCGAATACCAACATCGCGAACCTGAGTGGAATGTACCGCCGCAACGCGCGTACTTGCAATCCGACCGCTGTTTCTTGATCAATTCCGCCGACTGCGTTTCCGAAAGTGTACTTATGCATCGACTGCTTTCCCACTGTCAAGGACGACGGACTCGGGGCGCTGAGGCTCATGCCTTTGCATTACACGCTCGTGCATTCACGCTGCTCGAAGTGCTGATCGTGATCATCATCATCGGCATCCTCGCGGCAATCGCAGTCCCGCAGTTCAGCAGCGCAACCAGCGACGCGAAAGTTTCTGCGCTCAAAGCAGGCCTGGGCGGCGTGCGATCTTCAATCGCAGCCTTCCGCGCGAACGCGGTGCTTGCAGGAGCCGCCCCCTATCCCACGCTTGCAGAACTCACCACTCGCGGCACTGTCTTACAAAGCGACTTTCCTGAGAATCCCTTCAATGGCAAGACGACCGTCCAGTCCGTGACGCTTGGTCAAGCCAACGCTCGCACCGTTACGGGCACCGCAGGCTGGAATTACTACTACGACAACTCAAGTGATCCCGCAATCGCGATTTTCTACGCGAACTCAAGCACTACAGCAGGCACAACAGCCTCCGGCACGTCCGTCACTGCAAACAACCATTAACACTCCGTGAATTGATTCATGACCCGCCGCATCGCCACAACTCGCAGGCACGCCTTCACGATCCTCGAACTACTCGCGGCGATCACGATCCTCAGCATTATCGCCGTGACTGCAATCCCGGCGTGGTCACACGCGTCAGAAGCACGAATCGCAAGCGTCGCTGATCGTGTTGAGATGGCCGCGCTGCAAGCAAGATCCTGCGCGATCAACACGGGCATTCCGCACGGGTTGCAAGTTACCACAACTTCAATTCAGCCCTTGTACATTCCGAATGGTGCAGCACCCATCGCAACGCGTGACGGCATGAACCAAGCCACTCCGTCAATCACGTTCACTGAAGAAACCCCGGGCGTGATCAAGTCCTGCGTTTCAGGTGACGGCACCACCACATTCCCGTTCACGATCTGGTTCTCGCACGATGGAGTTCCACAGTTGCGAAACTCCAGCGGCACGCTGATCGGAAATGCAACGTACGACGTCATCATCAATGTCGGCTCATCGAGCGACAGCGACGTCCGTAGCTCGATCCGCATCCGCAAGATTTCTGGAGAAATCGAACTGAACTAATCTCACACCTCATGAAACGCCAAGGCACGCACAATTCTTCAGGTTCACGACGGGCAATTCGCCGCACTGGCTTCACGTTGCTTGAGTGCATCTTTGTCGTCGTGATTCTGGCTCTCACTGTTCCCATTTCCGTAATGTTCCTCGAACAACGAACAAGCGAACGTCGCGATGCGTTGCAGTACACTCGTGCAAACACACTTGCTCGAAGCGTTCTCGAAAACGTACTTGCCGATGTCTCGAGTAAAGACAGCGGCTTGGGATACTCCAAGCTTGCATCGTCTTCCACGTACCTCGACTCCCCCACAACTGGCCTCTACGCCCGCCTAGATCCCATGATTTCGTTGTACGGCGATATGGGTATTCGCTGTGCGGTCACGATCGGATCAGAATCCGCCGCCAACGGCGTCGTGTCGGGGACTGCAGCAAATAACGTGTTTCGAACAGTGACGGTGACTGCAACGTTCACGAATTCGATGTCCGAGCAAGTGCAGGTCGAAGTCGCTGCGGTTGTCACCGATTTCTGATTGGATCACCATGAGTACGAATCCCACGACATCTCGCCATGCACACCACCGCACACTGCGTCGCGGCTACTCAATGGTGGAGACCGTGATTTCGCTCGTCGTGATCGGCGTGATCGCCGCCGCATCGATGCCGCTGATTTCTTCTGCCGCAGACAACGCAGTCGTCGCACGAAGAACACGCAAGAGCGCCGATGGTGCTCAGTTCGCTATGGAGCGAGTAACTCGATTGCTCCGCGATTGCCCCGGCTCTTCGACCTCGCTTGGCATCACCGCCGCGACGGCGAGCAGCGTGACATTCAGCACTGGAAAGCGTGTGTACCTGTCTGGTACGAACTTGATGCTTGTCGATAGCCCTGGGAACGAAGCGATCCTTGCGTCGGACGTCACGTCATTCGTCATTGAGTATCTCGCAGACAATGCAACGACCTCAACGCTTGCTACCCCAACGACAACTGCACGATTCAACATCACCATTGTAAAAGACGGCGTCGAGCTGCGCGCCTCCGCGTTCCCGCGCTGCCGCGCCGGTGTGCCGTGAGTTGATTCTTCTGGCCTATGCCGACTATGACGCCAAGGCCGATATTCCTGCGGCTTCTGTCACGATAACTGCGTTCAATCGAGTACCTTGAGGAGGCTTCCTCCCCCAAGTCGACGTTGATTCGACCCGATATTTCATGTGGATATCCAAAGAGAGGAAGACTGTGCTTAAGCGCGATCCCATTCTGATCAGCCTATCTCCCACGAGCCTGCGTGTTGGCATTCTCAGCGCAGGCGAAGTCGTACGCAGCGAACGCGTCTGCTTGTCCACATCAGTGGAAGAAGCTTGGGCGACGGGCCTGCGCCCTCTGGACGATGGGCTGCGCGAAACGCTGCAAACGCTCCATGTGAAGCCTGGCACGCCCGCCGTCGTGCTCTATCACTCGCCGCGCAGCGTCGCAGAAGTGTTTAACGTTCCGGCAAGTGGCAACGCCGCGGAGCAGGCAGTCGAGTTGTACCTGCAGCAAAACCTTCCCAACTCAGGCGAAGGTTGGCTTACGCAGCACCAGTTGATTCAAGAAGATAAGTCAACAGACGAGGACGGCAAGCCCGCGTCGTCAACTGCTCCGACGCACAAGCAAACCACAGCCCTCACATACGCCGACAGTAGCAACGATGCCGACACGCTCGCGCACTTCATCAGGCGTGCGGGCCTCAACGTGGCTGGAATCATGCCCGCAAAGGCCGCGAAACTCCGCAACTCGCTGCAGAATCCGCCCGAGCGCGATGAGGACACTCCCAGCGTGTTCATTCACCTCGGTGAGCATGCCATGACGCTAACCGCTTGGAGTGGAAAAAAACTCCTGCTCGCTCGATGCGCCGAAGTAGGCTACTCACTGCTGGTTGACGCGTTGCTTCGCTCTGCGTCATCAGCACTCAAGTCCGATTCCGTGACTAGAGAAGTCGCGATTCGCACGCTCTTCGCATGTGGCCTGCCTTTGCCGGGCGAAATGCTCGACAGTTCGCTGGGTCTTTCCGGCGACGCCGTGCTTCCCAGCATCCAGCCAGCAATGCAGCGATATGTGATTGAAATTCGCCAAACACTGCGATTTGGCATGCTCGAAAGCGACGTCGCTCGCGCTCGTGTGCTGCTGACAGGCCCAGGTTCTGCGATCCCAAACCTTGCCGAATCACTCAGTGAGAGTCTTGAGATCGATGTTGCGCGTTTGGGTCAAGATCGTACCGCTGGTGGCGGCATCAGCGACGAACTGGTGGGCGATCTAGTCATCGCAAAGTGGCTCGCGAATCAGCAAGGTTGGATCGTGCCGCCCTCGGTGCAAGTCGCAAGAACTTCGCTCCGTACCGGACAAGCCGTTCGATATGGCGGAGTCGCCGCCGCACTGCTCTTGGGTGTTCTTGCAACACGAGCCTTCATGGGCACGAACAGCATGAAGTCCGCAGTCGCAAGCATGAAGCCCCAGGCAGACGCGATCGACGCTCGTCTCGCCGCCCGTGCTCAGGCTGCAAAAGCCGCACAGGCGATGGAACGAATCAACTCGCTCATCGCAGCGGGTCTGGGACCTCGAACAGATTGGCGAACTGTGCTCGGCACACTCGCGCAGATTCTCCCGCCTGGTATGGAACTCGATGAAATCACAGGCGACTACAGCAGCGGCGAAGTCACCGGAACGCCAGCCTTGGTCGTGAAAGGCCGTTCGCCCCAAGTGGATGCCAACGGTGCGAGCCCCACCTCACAGTTCATCGATGCGCTCGTGCAGTCGCCCCTTGTGCTGTCGGCTCGCGTGACGAACTCTCGCAACAACGAAGCAAATGGTTTGCGCGAGTTCACAATCTCGATCCAACTTCGCAGCGTGCAAGTCGCAGGTCCGCTCAGCGAGCCAATCGACGTACCACAAAGTCCGAACACCGCTTCTACTCAGCCGGAGGTACCCACCCCATGAGCGAATCAACTCCCACTTCTTCGCAGAACAATTCCGAGCGTGGTTCGGGCGTCGCAAACATGCGCATGCACGAGCGCGACACGACTGACATCCTCCGTAAGCGCTTCACACATGCACTCTTGCTTGCTGCCGGTGCCGGCGTAATCTGGTACTTTGGCGTTCAGCCCTTGGAAAAAACCTATGCCGCGCAGCGTGAGGCTAAGGAAGCTGTTGAACAGAAGGTCGAGATGTTTGGCTCGTCCAGCAACGACCAGCAGACCGACGATGCTGTGAAGGCGATGAACACCAAGTTTGAGTCCGTGACGCAGTGGACCACACTTTCTTCCAATCCTTCCGAGTTGTACGAATCACTCAACTCGCTCGCAACCAAGCACCGCGTCACACTCGAACGAATCGAACCGACGACGCAGCAAGACGTCCTGAGCACTTCGGACAACGCGCAGGCATCAGCCCCGCGCCGAGCACGCCGCGCTAGCCCAACGCCAACGACGCAGGATAAGACAAAGTGGCAAGGCCGCACCATGTCGCACAGAATGTCTGTCACCGGCACATTCGAATCCATCTGCGACTTCATCGGTGCATGCGAACACGAACTCGGCGCAACAAAAGTCCGCTCGATCTCGATACGCCAATCGATGGGTATCGATGACTCAGGCAACCGAGTCAGCGCGGAAATCGAAACTGTTCACTTCGAACTTCGCAAACCAGAAACCCCTCAAGCCAAGTCGGCTGGCAACACATCGCCTACGGATCCTGCATCGCTTGACCCGGCTGCCATGTCTCAGGAGACCCCTAAGTGATCACTACCAGACGTCACAACCTCACTCAAATCCCCTGGCAGGCAGTCGTCGCCGCGGCAGCCTTACTTCCCACCGTTGGTGTTCTCGCAGCACGCTCAGTACTCCCCTCGAGTGGTCCACGTGCGGCATCTGCTGCTCCGTCAGTAGATAATGAAAGTGGCACTACTTCGATTCGATCAAACAGTGCAGGCCAACTGAGCGCACAAGATGTATCCTTTCTTGAAACGATCGCATCAAACAGATCGTCACCGATCACGAAGTCGCCCATAGCTCAAAAGGCTGGCCGCAACGTTCGCATCGATGATCAACCGCAATCCACTTCCAAGTCATTCACCGACGAACCAGCGCTGCGTTCAACCGAATCAAGCGTCACCTCAATCCTCAAGTCCAACGGCCAGATGATCGCCATGATTGGCGGCAAACTCCGCCGGGTGGGCGATCGGCTGAGCGATGGCTGGTCTGTGAAGAACATCGACGCGGACGAAGGCACCGTGCTTCTCGTCCACGTTTCTGGCTACACAAAGTCGCTGTCGCTCCGCAAAAAGCAGTAAGCGTCGCATACGCTCGCTGCATGTCACGCATTGACGACATCTTTTCGACGTTACGCCCGGTGGATATCAAAGCGCTGATGCCCTTCATCTGTGGCGGCTATCCGCGCCCAGGCATACTGGGTTCGCTGCTCGCCGCTGCTGAATCTGGCGGCGCGTCCATCGTCGAAGTCGGCATCCCATTCTCCGATCCAATCGCAGATGGCCCCGTCATCGCGAGCGCGATGCACGAAGCCCTCGGTGCTGGTGCAACGCCCGCGAGCGTGATGGAAGAAGTCCGCGCCGCCCGTGCCAATCTGGGTCTGGGTCTCGTTGCAATGGTCAGCATGTCCATCGTGCATCGCATGAGTTCGGGCGGAGCAAACGCCTCAGGCGCAACCGGCGTCGGATCGTTCGTCGCGAAGGCAAAGGAATGTGGCTTCGACGGCTTGATCGTGCCCGATGCTCCGCTCGAAGAATCAGCACAACTCCGCGAAGCATGCAAGCTGCAAGACGTCTCGTTCAGCATGCTTATCTCGCCAACAACGCCTCCCGAACGAGCCGCCGCAATCGCACGAGCCTGCACAGGCTTCGTGTACGTGCTCGCACGAGCCGGCATCACCGGAGAGCAAAGCGGCGCACCCGATGTCTCACAACGAATCGCACAACTGCGAAGCGTGACCGATCTTCCCTTGGTCGTTGGCTTCGGCATTTCAACCGCCGAACACGTCGCGGCGGCAGTCAAACACGCCGACGCAGCGATCGTGGGCAGCGCGCTCGTCCGTCGCATCGCCGACGCAGCAAAGGCAAAGCGTGATCCCGTCTTTGAATGCAAGCAGTTCGTGCAAAGCCTGTCCATGGGCCTGCTGGGCGATGATCGCAAGAACGATCCCAATCGTCGCCTCGCATAACGACTTCAACGCTGCATGCCGCGCTGATCAACGATGAACACGCCAAACTTCCCCCACTCTTTCACTTCGCCGGTCTGGCGATTGACTTCGAGTGCGCAGTTCTCTGAAATCCCGGCACCCAGCGGTAGTTTCGTCGCTTCCATCGCAACGAGTAATCGACCCAAGCGACCTCGCTGCAAGAAGTGCTGATCAAGCATGATGCCCTTGACATATCCCATGCCGTGAGCCAGGCCGACACCCTGCCCCTCCTGAACGTCATTCGTCCACGTCGCCCCATGCTCAAGCGCGTCAGCGCTCGTCCCGCCCGTAATCATTGGATCACACTGCATCGCGGCACCCGCTGACGTCCCCGCAATCACACCTCCGCGCGCAAGCAGCCGCATCGTTGCCGTGTAGCACAATGTATCGCGAGGCGTTCCATCCGCGCCCTGAGGTCGAAACACCGCGAGAATGCGAGACTGATCGCCACCCACAAACCACAACGCCGAGCACGAGTCAATCATCGCCGCGACCGATGCATCATCGCCCTTCCCGATATCCTCTTTCATCAACGGAATCAACACAATCTTGCGATCACCCGCATACCGCGACAACACATCGATCGTGTCCTGACCTCGGCTGTCCTCCCCCGTCGCCGTCGGCACCACGCCGATCGGCCCCGCCCCGGCAAGTTCCATGAACCGACCATAAATCTCCGCATTCTCATCTTTCACTCCCCCACCGCAGATCAAGAGATGCCCCGCCGCCGGAGACTGTGGCGGCAGCAGTGTCGCTCGCCGAGGCGACGAACACGCCGCAAGAAACACTGAAAGGAACAACGCCGGAAGAAGTTTGAGCATAAGTACCCGCATCCACTCTAGAAAACATCAATCACAATCAATGCAATGGCGTGAAGTCAGTTGTTCACACCACAATTTCTCTCTGTGCTCTCTGCGATCTCTGTGTTGAACTTATCTTTGTTTCGCGCACGTACCGCCGAATCACAACATCAACGTCTCTCCTTCAGTCATATCAATCATGGCTGAACGGGATTCATGTCCTTCCAAATTCCAACTTCAAACCGCCCGTTCGAATCCGCCGCCCCGCGGAACATCCCAGGCGTGCTGAACACAAGGGCAATCTCACCTGTGTGCGATACCACAATCACCCCGCCGTCATCCTTGTTCAGTCGATTGAACACAACTTCACTTGCCGCCTGATTCGCAGTCATGCCCTTGTATTCCATCAGCGCCGCAACATCGCGAGCCACCGTGTGCCGAATGAACTGCTCGCCACTGCCCGTACCAGACACTGCACACGTCTTGTTGTTCGCGTACGTCCCCGCTCCAATGATCGGCGAATCCCCAATCCGCCCCCACCGCTTTGCAGTCAAACCGCCCGTGCTCGTCGCGACTGCAAGGTTGCCCTGCGTATCCAACGCAACACAACCAACCGTGCCCCGATACGAATCCTGATACAGCGACGCAGCATTCGCAACATCGCTCGACCCGTCGTCAAGCATTGACTGCTTCTTCTGCTCCTCCAGCACTTCCTGCAACACCTTGTATCGATACTCAGTGTCAAAGTACGAGTTGGGCACTCGCTCAACATTCATCTTTGTCGCAAACTCCTCCGCACCGTCTCCTGCCAACAAAATGTGCCGCGTGTTCTGCATCACCAATCGCGCCAGCGAAATCGGATTCTTTACTGTCTTCACGCCAGCAACTGCACCAGCCTTCAGCGTCTTCCCATCCATGATCGAAGCATCAAGTTCATGCCGCCCGTCCGCCGTATACACCGCCCCGCGCCCCGCGTTGAACTTGGGATCATCTTCAAGCACACGCACCACTTTCTCGCACGCATCGAGCGCAGTCCCGCCCTTCGCCAACTCATCCCGCCCCACCCTCAGCGCGGCTTCCAACGCCCCAAGATATTCCTGAGTCTGCTCGGGCGATGCAGTTAGTTGATCAATCACTCCCGCGCCGCCGTGAATCGCAATCGCAAATCGCGGCTTTGCTGCCCGATCGGCAACTGGGCGTGACCCACAGGAACTCAAAGCAGACGAACTCAAGAGCAACGCACAACACATCACAATCGTTCGCATGGCATGTTCCTTTGTGTCATCAATGCAGATTCCCGAATTCACCGCACTCACACCAGCGTACGCCTCGGCGATTCCTATCGCTTCCTGCCTCCAGACACCGCTCGCCGCTTCCTCGTCAACTCACCTTTGAACCGCCGCGCATCGCGAAGCAGCTTCTCATAATCAAACGCCGGCCCCGGATCAATCTTGTTCGCCTGCACATGACAATGCCCAAGGACACCCGAAAATCGGTCCCACTCTTCATCCGTCAACACTCGATCGAGCACTTTCCCCTCCTCATCCCTAGGCACATCCAACTTGATCTTGGGCAAAATGCGAGACAACGTCGCCGTCAACTTTGCGAGTGATTCATACTGCTCCTTCGTGAAGTCATACTGCAGCAACTGCGTGCCGTTGACAGTTCCAGCAATCACTTCAGGCCTCGCCGAATACCCAACAAAGTTACTCGTGCGCACGCCGCCGTCGCCCATCCACTTCGGAAACACGATGCGCGTTTTCCTCGTTCGGCCAGCAGTCTCCTGCACATACCACTGATCCAAGGTCGCCCGCTTCGATTCCGGATACGCACCGATCTGCGCGATCTCAACGCCAACACTCCGATCATTGCTCTTCGTCGCATGCCACGCTCGTTCCTTCACATCCAACGTTTGATAAATCGTCCCATCAACATCCAGCATGAAGTGCACCGACAACCCACGCTCATCATGCAGCACTCGAAAACAATTCCGGCTCGCCCCCGCAGCGTCGTAGTGCAACACAAACTGATCCACATGCTCCTGCAGCAGCGAAAGAGGCCAGCCGCCACCCCGCACGATGTCCCACTGATCATCAAACAACGCAACTCGCCGCAAGTTGTACCGATTGGGCGATTCGAGTTTGTCCTTTGAATGTTCCCAGTCCGACTGTTCCAAGGGCGAGAACCGCCGCTCCACGCGATACGCGTCGTACCCGCCCGGATCTGTCCACAACACAACCGGTGCCCCGGTGTGGAACAATCGGCCCGCAACCACGATCTCATCGCCACTGCGTTTGAGTTCGCTCCCGGCCTTGGATCGCGATGCGCATGAAGGCATCAACGCCGACATAAAAAGAAAGACGACAACAAGGGAAATGCGAAGCATCCCTTATCGTTGGACCGATCGCACCCTGATGTGAGCGGCGTTCCAGAACGCACCACACAACGCAAAGTGCAACAATTCAACAGCATTCGTACATCGCCGATGTCGCTGCAGAAAAAGTCACTGAACGAAAGCGCTCGTTGCTGACGACTTTCCGCGTCACATGAGGTACGATCCAGTATGCGAGTACCGCACAGCGACTACACGATTTTCGATCACGACATACGCCGCGACAATCAACCAGTCGGAACATTCTTGAGCAGTGCCAACGCCCTCGACGAAGCGTCCTGGCCTTCGCGCATCACACCAACCAAACTGTTGTTAGTGCGTTCAGGCTTCGCACCCAGCGATGAACTCGATCAGCCGCTCTGGCTTCCCACGCCGCGTGCCCAGTGGTCCAAGTTCGCCAAGCATCTGGAATCCATCTGTCCAGAATCAACCCAACTCGTGCTCTGGCCCCGCTCGACCGATGTCATCTCCGACTCCCCCAGCACCCTCTCCTTCATCCGCTCCAACCCAAAGTGGAAGTTCCTCGTCGACCCCGCCTCGCTCATCACCGAATCAATGCGTCGGGACGTCATGGAGCACGTCGATCGACTCATCGAACTCATGATCGCTCACGACGCATGCGCAGGCATCATCCATCCCGGCGAAAACCTCGCCTCGCCCGCTCTATCCGCATTCGAAAAAACCGCCGCTGCTCGCAATCTCGCATGGTGGCGAATCGAAAGCACCACGCACTAATCCACAACCGCGCCGCACAAAACCGCATATGCTCCCGCCATGCATCTACGCAATCTAGCTCTCGGCGCTCGCATCGGTCTGCTGGGCCTCATCCTCGTGATCTGGATGGGCCAAGCCGCGTCGCTCTATCACATGTACGACCACTACCAAAACCGCGACGAGCGACCCGGCATGACGCTCGACGATATTCGCAGCGCGTACCACGGCTTGAACGCTCCCGCACCAATCAAGACTGCACTCGAACGCAAACATCCCGAAAACCTCCCCGAAGCAACCCGTGACGCACTTCTCAAGTGGCTCGCCAGCGACAAGATCGCTGAAAACTACGACAATCTGGACCTTGGCGATCAAACACCCGCCGAACTGATGTCCGCGAGTTGCATTTCCTGCCATGACTCCAAAGTTGCGAAGGAGAAAGGTGCCGGCATCGCTCTCTCCACATGGGAAGACGTCCGCAAGCACGCATTCTCTCGCACCATCAACCCGGTTCCAGTCAAAGTCCTTGCTATCTCAACCCACACTCACGCACTCGCTCTCGCCGCGCTCTCAGGCATCGTGATCATGCTCGCGCTTAAGACCCGCCGCGCAGCCGGCCTCGTCTCGCTACTCGTCGCCATCAACGGCCTCTCCCTCGCCGCAGATATCGCTGGCTGGTGGCTCGCTCGCCACCAATCAGATGTCGTCTACCTCATCGTCGGCGCCGGCGCGTTGTACAACATTTCGTTGGTGTTGATGACTTTGCTCGTGATCGCCGAACTGATCGGACCACGAAAGCCTGAAACAGCACGCTGAACTTTGTAAGGCTTCGTGTTGAGTTCCGACCTGTTCCTACGCAGCAGTATTCCGACACGCCAAAAAACGTCCGCCCGCTGCAAGCACCAAAGTCCCGATCAGTATCCCCCCAGCATTCGCCGCATAATCATCCCAAGCACAAGTACGCCCCAACGCCGGAATCGCCTGCAATCCCTCATCAAACGCCGCGTACACCAACCCGGCGAAAAACGTCATCACGTAATTTCTCATCGAAAACCGCGACACCTTCGGCTCGAAAAAGCCGCACATCCCAAAGCAAAACGCCCACAATCCAAACGCGGCAAAGTGAATATATAAATCAGGTCGCGGAATGGGACCTTCAATCCGCAGTTTGGGCCAATGCGTCCCTGTAAACAACAGCAGCGCGTACAACCAAAAGACAACGAGCCAACGCGAACCCCGGCGTGAACCCGTGTTCAAGCCTTCGCTCCCACGGCCTGCGGCGTGCCCTGTACCGGCACCACAATCTCTGGCGCATTCGCGCTACGCCGACTCTTCATCGCGTCCCACTCGCGCAGCAACCCCTCCGACAGTTCCTTGTAATCCACTGCCCCCGGCGCATTCGGAGCATACTCAAAGATCGTCTGCCCGAAACTCGGACACTCTGCAAGTTTGATGTTGCGTCGAATCGCCGGCTTGAGCACTCGCGCAAACCGCCAAGGCGTTTCCTGGTCGCGCGCCGAGTCAAAGAACTGCTCAAGGTCCGCGACAACTTCCTTGCTGTGCATGAGATTGCCGTCATGCATGCACAGCACGATCCCCGTCACCCGCAACTTCGGGTTCACGGCTCGGCTCATGATCGCGATCGTTTCAAGCAACTTGCTCACTCCCTGCAAAGCAAGGAAGTGCGCCTGCATCGGAATGATCACTTCCCTCGCGCACGCCAGCCCGTTGAGCGTCAGCAATCCCAAACTGGGCGGGCAGTCAATCAGCACAAACTCATACTCACCCGCAAGTTTGTCCAGCGCCTTTTCCAAGCGAGACTGACGATCAGCAACAGGCGTCAATTCCGTTTCAGCCGCAGCCAAGTCCGTCTGGGCGGGCAATACATGCAAGTTGTCGCGCACCTTGCGAATCGCCGAGCGCGGGTCCATCGCCGGATCGAGCAACACGTCATACACCGACGACTGCAACTCATTGGGATCAATCCCCACATGCAACGTCGCATGCGCCTGCGGATCAAGATCGATGAGCAATGTGGGCCGCCCCGCCTTCGCAAACGCGCTGGCGAGCGTCACCGTCGTCGTGGTCTTGCCCACGCCGCCCTTCTGGTTCATGAATGCAATGACACGCCGAGATCGCGCCGAAGTTGCGCTCGATCCTTGAGGTACGCTGGAGGGTCCTTCCGCCATGCCCGGAGCGTAGGGCCGTCGCCCGTAGGCACGGCGTCTCGCCGGGCATCGACACCAATAATGATCTCCTTGCCCGGCGAGACGCCGGGCCTACTGCTTCGCGGCTGCCTGCGCCACCGGATGCGTTGGATCCGCCGCAGGCATGGGCGTAGCAAGCACCGGCACGCTCGGAGCAAGCCCCGCCTCTTTGAGCAGCATCTGCTGCTCAAGATGCTTCCTGCGGGCAATCTTGATCGCTGTCACGCCAATGTACGAAACCAGCACCGTCGCAAGCAGATACACCAGCCGGGCCCGGCCCAGCGTGAGCAACGCCGCCAGCCCCGCAAAGCAGAACGCGATGAAGTACAACACCAGCACCGCACGCTTCACCCCCAGCGCACGCTTCAACTGGTGATGCAGGTGCTGATCATCCGCCGCGGAAATTGGCTTGCCTTCCATCTTTCGCCGCACGATGGCCAGTGCCGTATCCAAGATGGGCAAAAGGAACGCAATCAACCCTGCGGCGACCAGGTGCGTCTTGCCAGTGTCGCCCAGCGACAAAATCAAAACGCACATACAGAACCCAAGCAGCAACGACCCCGCGTCCCCAAGGAAAATCGTCGCCGGGTTGAAGTTGTGAGGCAAGAACCCCATGCACGCGCCGATCACTGCGAGACACAGCACGAGCCGCTGAGTATCGCGAGGGCCGTCATCAGCCACGGCCATCCCCAATGCGATGATCAAGATGCCCGTTGCACTGATCGCCGTCGTTCCGCTGAGCAGCCCGTCTAATCCATCAATCAGGTTTGCCGCGTTGCACAACGCAACCACCGAAATCCCGATGATCGCTGTCCCCGCCCAATACACAACATCGATTGGCAATCCCGTGCCAGGAATGTGAAACGCGACGGTCTCAATCGGTACATCCCCCTGCATGATGATGGTGAGGGGCAGTCCAACAGCCTTTGCCACGGGAATGATCACGCCAGCAGCCAATCGCACGCCGACGGTGTCGTACGCCAAGCACGCCGCAGCGAACAACTGCCCGCCAATTTTTACCCGAGGCGATATGCCCTTCATGTCGTCAATCACGCCCACGAGCGTGATGACCAACATCCCCAACAGCACCGACCAGGGCACCGGCATCTGATCCACCAGCCCTGCAACGGTGTGTACAGACGGATGAAAGTCCATCCACTTGTACCGCATCGCAAGCAAACTGAAAAAGATGCCGCCCACAATTCCCAGAAAGACGCCAACGCCCCCCAAGTACGCAACGGGGAACTTGTGAATCTTCCGTGGATCGCTCGGTCGATCAATCACCCCGTTCGCGATAGCCAACCGGCGCAAAATCGGCGTCATCAGCAGCGTGACAAAAAACGAAATGAGAAACACGCCCACATACCCCTCGAACACCCCCAGCCTATCAGACAACGTTGCGCTCGCAACCGTCGCCTTGCCAGGTACAACCTCGGCCACCTTGTCCGCCAAGCCAACTCCCAACGCGCCGACGGCACGCTGAACAGACAAAGCAAGGCTTGGAGTGAGGCTGAACATGACTGAACGAACTGACCCTCAACATCCCCAAGCCACTCTGCACGACAACACTTCTGCAAACTTCTTTATCGGCTTTCGGACCTGATCGATGTTGCGACATCAAGAATCGTCTGAGTCAGTTGAATCGTTGGGGAAAACCCAACCGCATCACGCACTCGAGAACTGTCCGGACGACGCTGGCGAAGGTCCTCAAACCCTCCACCCCCACCCCCGCCCCCCCCGGCTCCTCCCGAACCGCTAGACCCGCCAGCCGGGAAGGCCAGATGATATGGGACCATCTCAACAACAGATTGTGAAGACAGCGTTTTGATCACCAACTCCGCTAAATCACGAATCGAAATCACGCGATCCGACCCGATGTTGAACACCCTGCCCCAGCAACCACGTGATTCAACCAACTTCGGCAGAACCGCAACGACATCCCGCACGTCACAGAAGCATCGCGTCTGCTTGCCGTCCCCGAATACCCGCAAAGGCTCATTGCGAAGAGCCGCCTGAACAAATCGAGGCAGCACCATGCCATAGTCACCAACTTGACGCGGCCCCACCGTATTGAAAAACCTCGTGATCACCGCGGGGAATTGCTTCTGTTTATGCAGAGCGAGTCCAAGATACTCGTCCAGCGCCTTGCTCTGCGCATACACCCATCGAAACATTGTCGTGGGTCCATACGTGACATCGTCGTCCTCTTGAAAAGGCGTCTTCTCTGCCTTTCCATACACCTCACTAGTGCTCGCAAGCAAGGTCGGCACGCCATACTGCGAGTACTGCCCGATCCCCGCCTTCATAGCAAACCGCACCAAGGCACTGGTCTCATGCACGTTGTTCTCGATGCACGACACGGGATCATCGACAACCAACTTCACACCCACAGACGCCGCGAGGTGATAAATCTCGTCAAACTTCTCGTTCGCGAGATCAGTTGCAACCGCTTCTGAAACCTTCTTATGAACAAATCGCAAGGACGACGACTGAGGTAGATTCTGTCGCCTTCCAGTCGACAAATCATCTACCACCGTCACTTGATCGCCACGCTGCAGCAGCAACTCAACAAGATGGCTGCCGATGAACCCGGCGCCGCCAGTCACCAGCACACGCCGCGATGTTGAGGAAGTAGAAGCCACGATCCGTTACTGCCGTTGCAGAAACACGAGCGTCCTCGCCCGTGACGAACAACCATGACTTCCTGCACAAGCGAGGACGCCCGTGCCACCTCGAATTAGCCTTCGATGTACTCGCTCGCCGCCTTAATGTTGCCACGCATGTAGCCACCAGCACTGGCTTTGACGCCATTGACGACCACGCCAAGGAACTCGGCACGTGCATCCGCCAATTCGTTCTTGATGCGAGCCACCATGCCACGCTTCTCGGCCATCGCACGAACGATGAGCACGCTCGCATCGCAACGCTGCGCGATTGCAAGGCCGTCACCGCCGACAATCGCCGGGGAGCAGTCAATGAGCACAACGTCGTACATGCCCTTGACCTGAGCCAACAGATCAGTCATGGCCTGCGTTGACAAACGCTCATACTGACGGAGTTCTTTGCTGCCCGCGCTCAGAAGATCAAGATTGGGCGTGCTGGTTGCCTGCACAACTTCGGCAAGCGTGCGTCGCTGCGCAAGGACATCAGCAAGTCCCGGGGCTTCTTGCAAGCCCATGATCTTGTGCTGCGAGGGTCGACGCAGGTTCGCGTCAAGAATCAGCACTCGCCGATCACTGGTCGCATACGCCAGCGCCATGTTGCTGACCGCAGACGACGCACCCGAGCCAGGCATGCCGCCCAGCACGAGAATCGTCTTGTGATCCACCATCGCGAGCCGCTTGCCGATCTGACCACGCAACTGGCGATACGACTCGGCAACGACACCCTTGGACCGATCTCGGAATGCGGTCTCCGCGTTGCCTTGCCCAGCAGGATCTTCGCCAGAGTCCGGAATCCAGCCCAGCACACGCGTCCTGGGAATGAGCATGATATCGTTTGGACCACGAACGCGCTGATCAATCAGTTCGCGAAGCACGACAAAAGTGCCGAGCAGACCCGTCAGCAATAGTGCTCCGAGCGGGGCAAGTACCTGCAACTTCGGAAAGTCCGGAGAAGGCGGCAAGCTCTCACGTTCGAGCAATTCAACGCGGCTCGCAGTCTCGATGGAGAGCATCTGCAGCACCTCCGCAAGGCTGCCAGTGAGTGCTGAACGCTGCTTACCCAACTCCTCGATTTCTCGGGTCAGGTCGCGAACTCGCCCCTTAGCCTGTTGCAGATCGACAATCTGTGTATTGAGCGATGCCTGCTCGGTCTTCAGACTGTCAATCGTGGCGGCGCTCGCTTCGAGTTGATTCTTGATGCTCTCAAATTGGGCGTTGAACAACTTCCGAAGCACTTCTTTTCTGGTGATATCCAGATTCTGCTTCGCGCCGCGAATTTCAGACTCCAACAACTTCATCTGCGGGTGATCGGGCCCGATCCCTCGCTCTCGCATCGAATTCACGCCTGACTCGAGCGATTCGATTCTACTGCGGATGTCAAGTACAACGGGATCCTTGTCCGCGTCTGCTTCGAGTTCGTCACCAAACACCGGCACAGGCGTGTTGCGCTGACGTTCCAAGTTGCGCAATCGTTCAGTCATGCTCGAAATCATGTTGTTGTATTCAGTCAGCGACTTGTTGATATCGTCGAGCTTGCGTTGCGCAACACTTGTGTTGTCCTCGCTTGTATCCAGACCTCTCTCGCGGATGATGCGATCTCGCTCCTGCTGGAGACTTTCAATCTTGCGTGTTGTTGAGTCGATCGTCGTTTCAAACGACTGCGTGCTTTCCTCTCGCCGATTGCGCGCACGATCTTCCAAAAGCGCCATGTACTTTTCACGGGCCAGCCGCACGATCTCTGTCGCTTCGCGTTTATCCTTATAGGTGCATTGCAATTGAATCAAGTTCGCGCCACCGACTGGACGAGCTTGCAAGTACTCTTCCAGTTCCTTCGCGGCTGTGGTGGAATCGAATCGCGTGATACCAGTCGTCGGATCGGGCGCTGAGAACCTGGCACTCCACAAGGGTGCCTTTTCTCGCAAGGATGGATCCTCAGCAACTTTTGTAAGCACAGTGCCGCTCAGCATGATGCGGGCCTGCGTCATGATGAAGCGGTTCATTTCCTCATTGCTCGAAGTACCCGCCACGACATCCATCGGGTTACGCTGGGGTGGAAAGACCTCAAATGTTGCCTTCGGACGCCAGAATGGATACACCTTCATCCAGACAAAGTGCGCCGCAATTCCACCCGCTCCGCCAAGGAACGCAGCGATCACCAAAGCCCACTTGTACTTCTGGAACAGTTTGATCGGATCGATCACACTGGCTCCGATTGAACCGCCCCCCTGAGGCGCAGAGTGTGCGTGCGATGCCGCGATTCGAGCGGACTGAACTTGGCTTGCATTGGCAGGAAGCGTGGACATGTCGTTTGGCTTTCAGTCGATCAACTCAAGGACTAAGCCAATCACATGGCTCACCCTCAGAATGACTTTCCGGACGTACTTTCATCGGACGATACGGGGTGCCGAACCCACACGAACAATCATCGAACAGCTCTCACGAAGGTCGGAACATTAGGCACTCAAGGTCACGGCATCGAAGTGTCTTCAAACCGATGTTTACTCAGCGACGCCAATCGCAAAAACCTCCTGTTGACTTCCCTCCGATTGAACACGCCAGCTTACTTCACCGAATCGACCGCCGCCTGCCACTGACTACGCAGTTCGGCGTCGAATTGATCTATCGACTTGTCGAAAAGCGGAGCAATTCTCGCCACAAAGGCCTTGGCATCTTCGATCCGGTTCAGTTTCTTGAGCGCCTCGATGTAGTGCACGCCGACCGTCACCGCACTCGTTGGCGACTTAGCAATCGCCCCCGCCCGCTCCAGCGTCTTCCCGGCGTCCTCGGCTCGGTTCAATTTCAAGTACACATAGCCCAACGTGTCCAGCACGTCGGACTCGTTCGGGAGCGCCTGTGCCGCTTGCTCAGCAAGCGGCAAGGCCTCTTCATGCTTGTTCAAGTGCTTGCTGAGGACATACGCCAAGTTGTTCACCATGCCCACGTCAGACGGGAATTCCTTCACGCCCTCACGCCAGATCGAGGCAGCCTTCTCGAAGTCATTCGCGGCATACGCCACTTCGCCCCGACGGTTGTAGCAGACACGACGCACCGGTGCGGTTGACGCCGCCTTATTCAGCTGATCTAACACCTGAAGTCCTTCGGCCTTTTTAGCCGGGTCAGACAGCAGACTCGCTCCTCGGAAGTACCCCATCCAATCCGGCGCAACGCCTTGGCTCGCGAAGTTCGCAAGCACTTGGCGATACTGCCCCGGATCTTTCACGATGCCCTGCAGCGCCCCATTCCAACCCATGAACGCCTGTTCATCGCGAACATCAAAAAGCTTTGCAGCATCCGACGCCAACTTCACGGCTTCGGCGTTTTTGTTCTGCGCAAAGCGAATCTTCGCAGTCGCCATCATGTACATCGGATTGTTCTTCGCACGGTCGCCCACGACGTTGAGGACTCGTTCGCCCTCGTTGACGTCGGGTCGAGCAACATCGAGCAGCGCACTCAGATACGCCAGCGCAATGGAGTCTGACGGATCGATTGCGAATGCCTCCTTGCACCAGCGCTGAGCGATATCCGAACGCTGCGCATTCTTGAAGAACGCCGCGTTCCGCATCATAAATCCAACATCCTTTGGCCGCGCCTTCAGCACGTCGCGAGCCAAAAGATCCGCATCTTCCTCCTTCGCGGCTGCAACAAGATCAGACATATATCCGAACACAAGCGTGTCATCCGTTGGCGTGAGTTTTATCGCCGCACGAAGGTCGGCGTCCATCTTGCGTTTTTCATCCATCAGGTCATACGCCTGAGCGCGAAGCCGCAATCCCAGCGGATTCTGCGGCTGGATTTCCGTCATGCGAGTGAAGTCTTCGATCGCATCACGCACCGTGGTCTTGTCCTTCATCAACATCTGGCCGCGGCGTTGGAACACCTGCATGTTTGTCGGGAACCGCGTCACGGCTTCGTTCAGCAAGTCCTTCGCCTTCTTGATGTCGTTCTGAGCCTCCGCAACCGCCGCACCAATAAGGAGCGTCTGTGCATCAGCCTGTGCGCCCTGCGGCAACTTCGCATGCTCCGTCGCCGCGTCGTTCGCTTTGCCCTCCGCAAGCAACATCTCGACGACGCGTTTCTGGTACAGGTGTTCTTTTGTATCAGCATTCGCCGACACCACGTTCTTCGCACCATTGATCGCGAGAGATGTACTTCCGATCGCAACGCCAAAGTCACTGACAGCTCTATCAACCTCTCGCAACTTGTCGTCCTGAACAGCACGAGCGCGATTCATCGCTTCAACCGCACTCTGCACATCACCACGTGCACCAAGGAACTGCGCGTACAGCAGTTCCGGCTCACTCGTGGGCTTGTCCTTGTTCTGGAACTTCGCGATCGCGTCTTCAAATGCCTTCTTCGCTTCAGCCTGTTTGCCCTGCGCCCAAAGCATCGTGGCATCCAGAGAAGCTAGGTCCAACCCGTCCGCACGCTGGCGCATTATTGAAATCAACTCAAGCGCTTTCGCTGGCTTGTTGGTGTTGATGTACAACTCGATCAATGCAATCGCGTTATCGCGATCACCGGGCAAGGAACGAAGGATCGCCTCCCGCTGCACGATCGCCCGCTCACGATCACCCACCTGCGCTTCAAGCGCAAGCCACACTCGAAGGAACTGCAGATTGTTCTCGCCAAACTTGCGGAACTCGCGGGCATACTCCAACGCTTCTTGGCTGCGCCCGATCGCCGCAAGTGATCTCATCACGTCCAGCGCAATCTCAATGTCGTTTGGTCGGAGTTTCTGCCCTTCCTTATAAACGTCAATCGACTCTGCGACGCGATTGTCCATCGCCAGCATTCGACCCAGTAGTCGATACACCTCAGGCTGCGCCCCGCCGCGAGCGACGACGCCTCGAAGCAAAGTCACCGCGTCCGCAGGCCGACCTTCGTCGGCTACCAGCCGCGCGCGATATGAATCACCGTTGAAACCGTCGAGATTCTCCCGAACCGCGCGATCAACGAGCGTCTTTGCGCCGTTGTGATCATCTCGTTCGAGCATTTCGACGAACTGGGCTTCCAAAACACGCTTGTCATCGGGAGCGGACTTCACCGCCGTCGCCAGCATCTCCTGCGACTTTTCCAACATTCCCGCCTGCCGATAAATCAGCTGTTTTGCGAGCAACTTCTCAACTTCAGGTTGCGGTCCAGCATTAATAATCGCGATCGCACGCTCAGTCGGATCCTTGATCGTGGCAAATCGCTTGAAAGACAACAATGCGGCGTTTTCCGGAAACTTCGCGAGCGAGGCGTCAACCACCTTGATCGCATTGTCCATGTCCTGAACCATCATGTATGCCTGCGCCAGAGGCAGCGCAAGACGTGGATCCTGGCCATACTTCTCAGGAAGCGGCTTGAGCATTTCTAGGAGGCGTTCGTTCGTGCCCGTCTGGTCGCGGGCTTCCTCCTGAAACTTGTTGAGTTTCGCCAACTCCGCGACCACAGGATCAGTCGCCTTCGACGGATCCTGCATCGCTTCAAGCGCCGTGAGAATCTTCTGCACAGGCTCGTTGTTGGGCTGAAGCCGCAACAATTGGCGATACGCGGCTTTCGCCGCATCAAAGTTCTGGAAAACACGCTCCAAGTCACCCAACGCCTGCAACGCCACAATGCTGTTGGGCTGCAATCGCAAAATACGATTCAGGGCATCGCGCGCCAGACCCGGCTGATTTCGCTGAATCGCGACCTGTGCTGTCAGCAACTGCGACTCGATGTCGCTATTGCTCGTCTTTCGGTTGTACTCGTCCAGCAAACGCGCCGCAACCTGAGTGTCCTCGGGGGTGTTCTTGACAAATGCAATCTGAGCATCGACAAACAGCAAGCGGGCGTCATCCGCGGCAACACTCGACGCGCGATCCCGCAATTCCTGACACTTCTTGAACGCGGCGTCTTTCTCAGCCCCCGCGGGCATGAGCTGCCACTGACGAACCGCCCACAGCGCCTGCCGCAACAGCGCGGACTTGCGCTGGCCAAACAAGCTGATGCCTTCAAGGCTGATGGGTCGATCAGGCAGCTTCGTCACTTTGTCAAGCTGCTCAACCGCAGTGTTGTAGTCATTGCGCTGCTTCGCAATATCCGCCAGCGTCAACAGCAATGCTGCGTGATCGGGCCGCGCCTTGAGCCCCTCACGCACAAGACTCTCCGCCCTCGCGTTGCGCGACGCAGGATCAGCCAAAGCTTCGACGCCAATCAACTGCAGGAGAACACCCTCGGGCACCGGCTGAGGCATCGCTTTCGCACTCTCCAACGCTTTGTCAAGCCGAGGGTTTGAACGCTCAAAGAACTTCTGAGTCACATCCACGACGATTTCTTCCGGCGCATTGGGGGGCATGTCCGCACGCACGCGAGACAGATCAAACTGCACCAGCGCACACAACGCCTGTGGGTCGTTTGGGTTCTTTGCGAGGAATTCTTCCAGACGATTGCTCACCTGCTGCATGATCGCCTTGGCTTCGTCGGGCTTAGACCGGCGAACCTTGTCGGCGTCGCGTGCATCTACGTCACACAGTATCAGCATCGACTCCGCGTCGGTCGGGTCCGCCTTCAGCGCGGCGTTCAAGTCTTCTTTCGCCGCCACGCGCATTTTCTCATCCGGCGCAGCGCTCTCCACCACGCGTCGAATATTCAGCAAACCGCGATAGCGACGCAGTCGCTCTGTTTCATTCGTCGACTTACCCTCGAATGTCTTGAGCGAGCTATCCACTTCATTTGCGACCGCAGACCATTCTGCCTCGCGGTATGGCCCCGACCGCAGCAACGAATACTGCAAAGCAATGAATTTCTTGAGGTTCTCCGGGTTTTCCGGTTCCAACTTCATGAGTTGCCGAAGAGCACTCTGATACTCAGCAAACTGCTGCTCATACTGAAGTTGGCCCTCAGGAGTGTACTTCTCAATCGCGTCGATCCACTTCCGCAGATATCCGACGTTGGTTTTTTCCTTATTGACCGCTTTGGAATACAGCTTCACCGCATCCTTGATGTTCCCTTCGCTCACCTTCGCATCACCCGCTTGAATGAGATCACCCGCGCTGTTCTGCATCAGCTTCGAAGCAGTAAACGCCACACCCCCCACCGCACCCAGCAGCACGACGGAAAGAATGACGACAAACGTTGTATTGACTTTCGCAGCCATGAATTTCTCCAACAGACACGAACACTCTCTATCCAACCCCCAGCCCCCACACTTCACATTTCATCGAGCCGAGAATTACCATCATTCGTCGCTTTAGAGGCTAGAGCAACCTGATTCATCAGCGCAAATCTCCGCGCACGCAGAAACTTTGTTTGACCCTCAGCAGCACCCGGCACAATGTGCGCTATTCCCGATGGTTATTTTGTCTCCCCACTATCACCCACAGCAGGCGGATACAGCCCCCGCTCCACATCCTGCCAAGGAGGAACGCATCGCATGATCTCAGGCAACATGTCGCTTAGAAAACTTCCCGCGGCTTCTCCAAGTTCTTCCTGACTCTTGACCGAAGTGCTCGTGAATTGAATCTTCGCGTAGTACGCGTACTTGCTCCGCAGATCAAACGCAAGCAATCGCACGTCCTCTGCCTTCGCCACGACGCCACCGTTCGCGATGAAGAAGTATCCCGAATACACCTCACGTCCCTTGGGGTCCGTGAACTTGAACGAATGCAGCACGAGCTTGCTCGGATCAAACGTCGTGAAAATCTCTGTGCCGGGCTGATCCGACCAGTTAGGCATGCGTGCCCGGAACAGTTTGTCCTGCAACACGACCGGCACATCCGTCTCAACCTTGCGCCATCGCTCCATGTCAATCGGAACCGGCACATCCTTCGCCGCGCTTGCCAGCGTCATCCCCGCGCCAATAAAACACCGATCCGACACGTGTGGCACCGTGTCAATCATCCCAGTGTAATACGCCGCGTGAAAGTCAAGAAACTCGCCTGCATCGCCTTCAATCGCCTTCCCGTCGGCCCCCTTTTTCACATACACACGGGACACATAGTTTTTCGTACCCAGCGTGTCTTCAACTTCCGCATTCTCACGCCGATCAGGCCCCACCTGCATCCAGTTCGGGGTTGTTCCAGGCAATGCGATGAACTGCCGGTTCATCGGCGCCTGTATGGGCAACTTGTTCAGCATCAACTTGTACCTTGACACCGCCGCGCCGAATGCAATCGCGGCAAACGCAAGCACACCAAACGCAACCCACGTCGCGATGACAGTCCGAGACCCCTTGACGTTCAATTTTGGCTCGTTGCTCATATGCGCACCGTCGCTTTCGCCTTGCGCTTCGCTGGCTTGGGTGTCGCTTCAGTCATGTCTTCAGGCTCAACCACAATCCGCTTCAGGCACCACACCGCCCCCAGGAACAGGAACATCCCGGGAATCAGCAGCAAAGTACCGATCAACATGTGCACGCTGCCCTCAGCAATCTTTGGGTCCACCAATATCGACCCAAGCGCAAGCACCACAATGCGGATGATGTTCATGAAGAGCGCAACCGGCACTGAAATCGCCAGCACCGCGAATCGCTGCCACCAGTGCTTGCAAGAGAACACAGCAATCGCGCCCGCAAGCGCGATGAATGCAATCACCATCCGCATCCCCGAGCATGCCTCAGCCACATTCAGCGGCACGCTCTGCCCCTTATACGTCATCTCCAGCGTGTTGCCCGTTGACTCCACCATGTACCAGTTGCCGGGCAGGCTGATCAACTTCAGCATGATCCACCCGCCCTGCGTTGCGAGCATCTGAAGTTGGAACGTGATCTTGATCATCACCTGTTCTGAAATGGTGATGCCGAAGAGCAAGTACGCGATGGGCAGGAACGCGATCCGGAATACATCGAGCCCGAAAGCCAGCAGCGTCACACCAGCAAGGCACAACACCATCGATGCGCCTTGGAACATGTGATTCGGGAACCCAACCACAAAGAAGAAGTAGCACCAAATGCCCAGCACCAGCGGCGCCAAGCCAGGCCAGAACGCCCGCCACTGCGCCTTTGCGAGTTGCTCTTTCTGCTTCCAGAGCATCACGACAGAAATCAGCGGAATGACATACGCATGTCCCCAGTCATCCAAGCTGCCCCAACTGTGTTCGTTCTGCTTGCTCAGGAATCGATAAAACAACGCCAGAAACGAGACCCCGACAAAGATCCCAGGCACCAACGCCCGCTCCCACTGCGTGCGAGTTCCCTCCGCTGGCAGCGAAGCTTGAATCGAGCCGGGATGACTTGGTGCTGTAGTCACGCAGGAAGCAGGTACTGAGAACTGGCACAATCAATCAGTGCCGGAACGAACGATCTGAGAAACTGAGCAGAAGTAGCACGTTTCCATACGTCCCGTCGGCACAATCAGGTTCGGTCTTGATGTGATCGACATGGTATGCGGACGCTTTTGTCCTGCCTGAAATCACCCGAATCCGTCCCCCGCCTCATCCAAACCAATTCAAAGAAAAAACACGGAGCCGCACTTGGCTCCATGTCTTTTTCTTGCACAATTCTTAGTATTTTCCCGACTCTCGCTGAAGTCAGGTCTAGGTCAGTTGCGAAACGGGCTTAGTTACCGAACGAGTTCACCGGCGGTGGGCCAAACACGTCGTTACCCAAGTTGCGGTCCAGAATAAACCCAAAGCCGTAGCTCATGCGGAAGCCGTTTCTGGTCACGGCCAGGGGCAACGCCCAGAAGTTGGTGCCGACATTAATGATGTCGTCGGACTTCAGAAGAATATCAGGCTGGGAGTGCTGCTCAATCGCGGCGAAATCCAACCGCACAGTCGCCTGTCGGTTTTCACCAACGCGACGAGTGATATCAACTCGGGTCGGAATCGCGATATCGCTCAGGCCACCCGCAGAGGACACGGCGCGACGGAGCGTGAGACCAGGCACGACCTGATACGGTCCAGGCCGGTTCACTTCGCCGCTCATGTACACGAAGCCAGACGCCGCCGCCGGGAATCGAATCACGTCGCCCGGCCGGATGATCAGGTTGATCGACTGCTTGCCCGAAAGCAAGTCCTTCATCTTCACGCGAATCACGCGCTGCGTGATCAATTCATCGGCCTTGGTGCCAAGTGCCGTCGCTTCGTCTTCGGTCGCCGTGCGCACCTTGACCCACTTGCCATTCACAAAGATCCACGAAGACCCGTCCGACATCTGAGGCGTTGGCGCTTCCTGATCTTCAATCAGATTGATCAACGGACGCTGCGGGGGCTTGTCTTCAACCTGCATCGCCGCGGGGGCGCCATCGTCCGAACGCATCGCACCGGGCGCGCCGGGCGGCGTTGTCTTCTTTTCTTCCGCCGGAGCAATGTCATCAATGATCTTCAAGAGATCATCGCCGCTCGGCGCTGGCTTCGCAGGCTCTTCCTTCTTCGCCGGATCTTCCGGCTTCAAAATCGGAGCCGTGCCCTCACGATTTTCCGACACGCCCTTAGTCACTTCTTCAGCAAGGGGCACCTGTCGGATGATGTACAACTCGCTGATTGATTCATCAAACGCACCCGCCGCCGACAGCGCTTCGAGCAAGCGATAGTCCGCCTTCGGAATCGGATACAACCCCGGGCTCTGCACCGCACCAAGCACCGTGAACGTCTGCCGACGCTGCGATGTCGCCATCACCTGCACCAGCGGATCCTGAATAAGGTTGCGTGCCTTGATGGTTTCTTCAATCGTGTTCTGCGCCTCTTCGGTGGTCTTGTCACCCACGTCGATGCGACCCAACTGCGGAATTTCAATTAGCCCGCGCGGATCAACCGGCACTTCGTACTCTTCACGAGAATTTGGTTCGATGATGTCAAAAATCGTGACCTTGATCAAGTCGCCCGGCCCGATGCGATAGCTCGTGGGACGCGGGATCAAGTCTTCCGCCAGAGGCTCCGTGTAATCGACGATGTCGCCCGTGCCCTCTTCGATGCTGCTGATGCGATCGAGAATCGGCATGATCGTGGGCGTCCACTCATGGCGTCCAGTCACGCTCGGATCCATGAACGACGACTTGCAGCCCGACAGCGCGAACACGCCCAGCGTGACGCCACTAATCGCCAGCACTCTGCCCGACATCGAAACCAAGCCTCGGGGCGATCGGGCAGTCTTCGCCCGACACGTCGTGTTATTGGTTGATCGCAAGGTTTCGCTCGCCACAGCCATGCTCCTGTCTTCTTATTTCTCCAAGGCGGCCTGCCCGGGAGTTCCTATCCCATCCATCGCCATTATCGGCTCATTCCCTTGCACATGAGAGGCTGCAAAGTCCTGGCCGAATTATTCCATCACCAAAGGCCCCGCGTGTGCCGGCCCTCCAACTTCGTCTGGCATAACGCCAAACGGATGTCGTCACAGGGCTTGCGCCCCATTCGGTGTAGTGCAACATACACCGATCTGGGCGAAGAGCAAACAAAACCACCAAACAGGATAGTCGGTGCGTGAGGTCTGTGCCGACTGTGCGACTACGGGACGCTGGGAGCGTAGGTTCTAGGTCAGCCAACTTCAGCACCAAGATGAAACGTCCCAAATCACATGCGGGCACCCCATGCAAAGCCTCATTCAACCAGCATAACGTCCCCCTATGAGCATCGTTGTGTCCGCCCTGTCCCAGAACTCGGTTCTGACAAGCCTCCTGAGCGCCACCCTCGCGCAGGCCCAGCCCGCCAGCGTCCGCGGCGCAACCAGCCTCTGGTCCCTCTTCGTCCAGTCCTTCGACCTCTTCAGCATCCTCCTCATCCTGGGCTCACTCGTGGGCGTTGCAACGATCTTCGTCTGCATCATGGAAATCAAGGCCGACAAGATCGCCCCCGAGGCCCTTGGCGGCAAACTCCTCGACTTCGCCAAGTCCAACCGTCCAGGCGACGTCCGCGACGCCATCGCACGCGACGACTCCCTCATGAGCCGAATCCTCCGCGCTGGTCTGGCTCACTCCGACCGCGCCACCATGCGTGAAGCCGCCGAACTCGCCGCGAGCGAAGAGTCCGCCCGCTGGTTCAGAAAAATTGACCTGCTCAACATCATCGGCAACCTTGGTCCGCTGATCGGTCTCGCTGGCACAGTCTGGGGCATGATCCTCGCCTTCACCAGCCTGGGCGATTCGGGTGGCAACGCTGGCCCAGCAATCCTCTCTCTGGGCATCTCCAAAGCACTCTTCCACACGCTGCTGGGCCTCTGCCTCGCCATCCCTTGCCTCGCCGCCTACGGCATCTACCGAGGCATGGTCGATCGCCTTTGCACACGCGGCATGGTCATGGCCAGCGAAATCCTCGAAGCGATGCCCGCAGACAAAAAGTAAGACGTGCCACCGACCGGGGGGAATGCTTTGATTGTCGGTGGTGATCTTCAACTTGCATCCATTCACGCCCCCACCTTTGCAACATGCTCTACCGTGTGCCGCGCCCCCTTGGGATGCAGCACACTACTCACCAGCGAAATCTCCCGAACCTGAAACGCCCCCAACTGCTTGAGCATCGCCGCCTCATTCGCTTCATCTCGCTTCGGCAGCAATGATCGCTCGACACCCATCCCACCAAACCGACACAGCGTGAGATGAGGCACAAACTTGCCGCTCCGCTTCTCTTCTTTCACAAGCCGCGATGCTAATCGTTTCTGTAACTCCAGCAAAGCCGTCGGAGCCGACATCTCCACCGCGACCAATCTTGCCATGCCTTCCTCAGGCAACGCTATCAAGCGGACAGGCTCCAACGAAAACGCCGGCACGCTCCGCGCCGCAGCCGTCACCGATTCCAAAATATCCGGCATCAGCCCAGGCCGACGCTCGCCAAGAAACAGCACCGTCAAGTGCAACTGCTCAATGCCCGTCGCCTTGTGCTCAGGCAATTGCATCGAATCCAGCATCGCCAACGCCCGCCCCCGCCACTCCTCACTCGGAGTCGCGGCGATAAACAACCGAAGCGGCTTTGGAGGTCGATGTTGTGCCATACAAAAGAGCCGAGGGGCGCAAGCCCCCGGCGCGATGATCCAAAATTAAACCGAATCGCCGAGTCCGCAGAGGGAATAGAGAAACGCGGAGAAAATACTCTGAGAAATACTCTGCGTTCCTCCGGTCTCTCCGCCTCTCCGCGATCAATCTCTAGTAATTCGGCGTAGGCGGCCGCCAATCTTCCCACTTGAGCCCTCGCATCGACTCAATCGTCTTCACCAGCCCATCTCGCAGCGCAACCTTGGGCTCCCAATTGAGCATCTTCTTCGCGAGCGAGATGTCAGGCTTGCGCTGCGTCGGGTCATCCGCCGGCAGAGGCTTGTAAATCAACTTGCTCTTGCTCTGCGTGAGTTCAATCACCATCTCGGCGAGCTGCTTGATCGTGAACTCGCCCGGATTGCCAATATTGACCGGCCCCGGGAAGTTGTCAGGCCCATTCATCATGCGGATGATGACCTCAACCAGATCATCAACATAGCAGAAGCTGCGAGTCTGATCCCCTTTACCGAAAATCGTGATGTCTTCGCCCTGCAGCGCCTGACGAATGAAGTTGGTGACGACGCGTCCGTCATACGGATGCATGCGGGGTCCATACGTGTTGAAAATTCGCACGACGCGAATGTTCAACTTGTGCATGCGGTTGTAATCGAAGAAAATCGTCTCCGCCGCACGCTTGCCCTCGTCGTAGCACGCGCGAGGCCCAATGGGATTGACGTTGCCGCGATAGCTCTCAGGCTGCGGATGCACCGTCGGATCGCCATACACCTCGCTCGTCGAAAACTGCAGCACCTTCGCGTTGCAGCGTTTCGCCATGCCCGCGACATTGATCGCGCCCAGCACGCTGCACTTCATCGTCTTGATGGGGTTGTACTGGTAATGCCCCGGAGCCGCTGGACACGCCGCGTTGTAAATCTCATCGACCTCAAGCCACAACGGATGCGTGACGTCGTGGCGAATGAACTCAAAGTTAGGCTTGCCCAGCAAGTGACTGATATTGATCTTCTGGCTCGTAAAAAGGTTGTCGACGCAAATCACGTCGTGCCCCTGCGCAACCAAACGGTCACACAAGTGCGAACCCAAAAACCCCGCCCCGCCAGTCACCAGTATGCGTTTGGTCTTCATGCGTTCCGATCATAAGCCCCGCAAACCACTCCGTGCCTGTGTGCCTCAGTGCCTTCGTGCCTTTTCTTCACCCCTTCGGCTTCACAGGAATCTTCAGTTTCTGCCCAATCCGAATCTTCGACGGGTCCGACAACTTGTCCTTGTTCGCCCTGAAAATAAGGTCCGCGTCCTTCTCTGATCCATACACATCGCGAGCGATCTTCGCCAGCGAATCGCCCTCCTGCACCTGATACTCCTGCAATATCTGCAACTGAGGCTGCGAAGGCTTTGCTCCCGCCGCGGCCTTCGCCTCTTCCGCCGTGCGAGTCGCAACGACCCCCTGCACATTCGACGGGTCCAGCGGCACCAACACCTGCTTACCCGCCTTGAGATCAGGAGGACTCAACATCGGATTCGCCCGCGCAATCGCGTCCACGTGCTTGCTGGTCCCGTAGTACATCAATGAAATCGACTCAAGCGTCTCCCCCTGCTCCACCACATGCGTCGCAAACTTGGGCGGGATGACGCCCCTCGTAAGCCCCTCTTGCGGGGGTTGGGAGGGGTTTGGGGTGGGCGAGCCACCAGTCGTTCCGCCATTCTGCTGCGGCGCGTAACTCACCACAGGCCGCGCCTGCATCGACGACTTCTCTTCCCCGCGCAGCGGAGTGACCGCCTGCTGCCTGACCACGGCGAAACTCACCGGAGGCGACACAGGCCACCACCAATACACCGCGACCCACAAGCCGCCCATCATGAGTAGACCAAGTGCGACCTTCCGCGTCCTGCGTTGCATGGAATCCGCCATGACTCCGTCCTTCCGGGCCTCCTGCCCTGTTTGATGTTCACTTGTCTGTCTACTTCACTACGAATTTGCGATGATGGGATGATGGGATGATGAGATGATGAGATGATGAGATGATGAGATGATGGGATCGTCGGTCGGTCTTTCGCATCATCCCATCATCGCCTCATCTCATCATCTCTTCCGGAATGCTACGCCCGGCTCGCCTCGTCCAGATTTTTCGCCTCGCCCTTGCGCGACCACACAATCGGAGCCGCGACGCCGATCGAAGAATATGTGCCGACAATCAGACCCGTGAGCAACGCGAACGCAAACGCTCGCATGCCTTCGCCGCCCCAGATGTACAGGATGATGCACGACGCCATCGTCGTTCCGCCCGTGATCAGCGTTCGGCTGAATGTCTGATTGATCGACGTGTTGATGATCTCACGCGTCGCAAAGGGCAACTTGCCCTTGTTTTCACGAATGCGGTCCATGATGACCACCGTGTCGTTGAGCGAATAGCCCGCAATCGTGAGCAACGCCGCGACCATGTTCAGGTCCACCTTGAATGGCAACAGATTGAGCGCAGTCGCGATGCTGTGTGTCGACGAACTGTCGTACAGAATCTCTGCGAGCGCAACCAACCCAAGCACCGTCAGCACGTCGTGCACCAACGCGACAATCGCCGCGATGGAGTACGCCGCACCCTTGAATCGCACCCAGATATAGATACCGACCAGCACAAACGTTGCCAAGGCAGCGGCGATCGCGTTCGCCTTGAACGTGTCGGCAATCGCAGCACTGAACGTCACAACGCTCGCCGGCGTGGATTCCTTCGTGAGTGCATCCTGAGTCAACGCCCATTCACGATCACGAACTTCCGTCTCCCATCGCTGTTCATTGTCTGCAATATTCGCCGTCTCGTCACTGACAACGATCACCGCGCTCGTGACCGCGCTTTCATCACCACCCGCGACAAAAATCTCTCGCTCACGCGAAAGCGTGTCGCCATACGACTCGCCTTGACGCACGCTCTCAAGCCGCAAACGTAGATTCTCAAGCGTCTGAGGCGGATTGATGTTGTCGAGCAAAATCGCCGCGCCACCCATGAACTGCGACACATCCTGCCGCAGCGCCGGGCGATTCATGTTCGCGCCCAGCGAAGGCTTCTCAATCGGGAACACCGGAGCCTCAGTGATCTTTGCGTCCGCTCCGACGAAGGAAAGCCTCTGTCGCTGCTCCAGCACATCGGAGAACTTCTGCGTCACCGCATCGAGCACGACGTTCTCGGTGTTTTCCGCGAGCGTCTTGATCACAAAGCGGTCGCTCGTCGTCCCATCGCCAGTCAGTGCCGGGTTGATGGGCAGCACGTCAGCGCCCTTGAGTTTACTGCGTGTATCGTTCGCAGTGACCGAGGACGCGATCTCTTCCAGCCGCTCCTGCACCTGTGACCTGCTGAGCATCACGTTCTGTCCGGGCTTGCTCGGATCGCCCTTGAACTGCAGCGTGATCTGCGTGCCGCCGCGGAACTCGTTGTCGAGCATCTTCGGGCCTTGGAAGAAGACCATGCCCAACCCAAGCAGCACATACGCCGCCGAAATCGCGAAGAACACATATCGATACTTCATCCAGTCCACATTGGGCGTGAGCCACGTCTGAAGCTGCGGGACAGCCATGGGCAACATGCTCGCCTTGCGCCAGCCAAAGTTCAGCATGATGTTGAAGATCAACTTGCTCACGACCAGCGCCGCAAACAACGTTGACACAACGCCCAGACCCATCGTGATCGCAAATCCTCGAATCTCAGGAGTTCCCGTGTAGTACAGCACCACGCAAACAATGAGGTTCGTGATGTTACCGTCCACGATTGCTGACAACGCCTTGTCAAAGCCCAGTCGCACCGCAGTGCGCAAGTCCGCACCGCGATTGACTTCTTCACGCACGCGTTCGTACACCAGCACGTTGCTGTCAACCGCCATGCCGAACGTCAGAATGACGCCCGCGATGCCCGGCATCGTAAACGCCGCGCTCGAGAAACTCATCGCGCCCAGAATGCACAACGCGTTGGCAATCAGCGCGACGAGCGCGACCAGACCAAACGTGAAGTAGTAGAAGACCATGAACGCCGCCGTCAGGATCATCGAAATGACGCCCGACTTGAGGCCCATGCGCAGGTTGTCCGCACCCAGTTCCGGTCCCACCGCGTTGATGCTGATGGGTTCGTTGCTGAGCTTCGCCTTCAAACTGCCGCCGCCCAGCACGCGGATGATGTAGTTGAGTTCTTCCGTTGGGAACTCACCCATGATCTGCCCACGCGCCGAAATTTCGCTATTGAGATTCGGAGCCGTGTACACCTGATCGTCGAGCAAGATCGCCATGGGCTCGCCCACGTGCGCGCCAGTCAATCGACCAAGCAATGCGGCACCCGACGGGTCCATCCTGAAGTCAATCGCCGGACGCCCGCGCTGGTCCACGCCAGGCGAAGCACCCGCAACCGCCCAAGCACCCTCCTGCTGCGTGAGCCGCGTGTTCCGCGTGTCATAGCACAGCATGTAAAAGTCACCGGCGTACGGCTCAACCACCCAACCCATCGGAGCAAAGATTGAAGCCGCTGCTCGCGGATCTTGTTTCAGAGCATCCGCTTGCCCCTTCGACTGAATATGGTGCTCAATCTGGTGAATGCGGTACCACTTGACGTCCGCCGCCTTCACGTTGCGAGGTCCCAGCGTCGCCAATTCCTGACGCAGCCGCAGCTCTTCAGGATGCTTCCCGGGCATCACTGAAATACGGAAACTCAGCACACCAGACCCGCGAAGCATGCGGATCAAGTCCTGCGGGTCATCCAGCGTCGTGCGTTCCTTTGAATACGTCGCGTACAGCGCAAGCAGTTTGTCAATCTGCTCCTTGCTCTCCGGATGCTCCGCGTACAACTGCGACTCTGCGAGTTCACGCGGGCTGGGCAGCAGCACACGCGCCCCGGTCGTCGTGTCGTCCACCATTCGGCTGCGATTGCTCGCATTCACGACCTTGCGAATCGCCGCCGCATCCAGCGCCGTCGCCAGGACCTTGTTGCGAGCCGTCTCGTACTTGGTCTCAGCCTCAGCCGCCGCCGTGGCAAGTTTGATGTCCGTCTTGTTCGCGTCATACGCCGCGTTCGCCGCCGTCGCGGCGTCATACGCCGTCGCCGCATCGATCAACAATTGCTTGCGCGTCGGATTGCCGCTCGACAACGCCTCAATCTGCGCAGGCCGCTGATCCGCTGGCATCTGCATCACCGACTGCATGCGCGACTGCGTCAACCGGTTGCGGCCCAGGTCAGCCAGCGCATCCTCAAACTCCTTGCGCAGTTGCTTGACCTTATCGCTGGGCAGCGGCATCGCGATTTCAATGCGATCGCGTCCCTGCGCCACCATGGAAATTTCCATGACGCCGTTGGGGTCCACGCGCTCTTTGAGCACTTCGATAGTCTTCCCGAGCACCGCCTTCGCGTCCTCGTTCGGATCAATCTGCACGGCGTACGTCATGCTGACGCCGCCCGCAAGGTCCTTACCGAGCCGCAGTTTCTTTTCAGGCGGAATGATCGCCCACGTGAACACCACGAGCACCGCGATCACCAAAAACAAAGTCTTGAGAAGTGGACGCATAGGAATAGCTCAAATGAACACCGGTCGCCGAACCATGCTCGGCGACCTTACAGAATCCAATTAG
Organism: Phycisphaerales bacterium; assembly: GCA_046350435.1. Classification (GTDB taxonomy): domain Bacteria; phylum Planctomycetota; class Phycisphaerae; order Phycisphaerales; family UBA1924; genus BJHL01. The sequence goes on along the minus strand of JAXMAK010000003.1, from coordinate 17,474 downwards.
GGGGAAAGGATAGAAGGCTTGCGAGCAATATTCCTAAACAAAAAGCCCCTCCCGCTGAGCGGGAGGGGTTTGGGGTGGGCAAACACCATTGTCTTTCGATTACACCCCTACAGCCTTCCCATCCTTGGCTTCTATTGAACTCGAAGCCCCGGATGACGACCCGCCCTTGCTCGAAGAGATCACCGACGTAATCGCCGCCTTGCTGAATCGCAGCCGCGAATCTTCAGAACGAATCACAACCTCCGTTTCGCTCATTTCCGAAATTGTCCCGACAATCCCCGCGCTCGTCGTGACCTTGTCGCCCTTCGTGAGCCCAGCCATCATCGCCTCGCGCTTCTTCTTTTCTTTGCGCCCCGCGAAGATCGTCGGGATGATCATCAGTGCAAACACCGCGAGCAGCATCAGAGGCATGAACAACGCCCCCGGTCCCGCCGAGTTTGCAGTGCCGGGAACCGGCTGCCCGCTTCCCGCCGGTGCACCCGTCGTGCCAGTCGTCGGAGCCGTCGTCGTGGTCGCCACAGGCTGCGCGGCTGGCGTCGCCTGCGAAGGCATGCCCGCCTGACCAAGGAACAACTGAACAGAAGAAACATCAAAAGCTGCGTGACTCAATTTCTATCCTTTATGTAGCATGACCTTCCAAGCCATGCGCATTCAACTTTGACAAATCGCCCGCACCAGAAACATCGACCGTCATTGAAGAAATGACGACGCGTCTCCAACCACAGGCCAACGACCAACCAGCCCGACCCAATCCCCACTCACAATCGTGGCTCGAACATCCGCCATGAATCGCTGGAAGTGCCGAAGGTTATGCAGGCTCACCAAAATTGGCCCAAGCATCTCCCCCGCCATAAACAAATGCCGCAGATAACTCCGAGTAAACGGCTGGTTCTCGGGTGTCACGTGTCCGTATTTCACAGGAGCACACGCCAAGCAATCACACCCCTCCTCAATCGGCCCATCATCCAACTGATACTGCGCATTCTTCAGCCGTATCTGCCCCCTGCTCGTAAACGCATTCGCATTCCGCCCATTCCGCGTCGGCAGGACGCAATCAAACATATCAACTCCTGACCGCACGGCGATCAGCAAGTCCCGCTCATATCCAACCCCCATCAAGTACCTCGGCTTCTCCTCAGGCATCAACGGCGCAGTATGCCGAACCACTTTCGCGATCGCATCAGGCGACTCACCAACCGCCACACCGCCAATCGCATACCCCGGCAACTCAATATTACAAATCCGTTCGACGCACCAAGACCTCATCTCGAGATCAGTGCCGCCTTGCACAATCCCAAAGAGCGATTGCTCGCTGGGCCTCGCATGCGCCGCTTTGCATCGCTCCAGCCACTTCACAGTCCGCTCATTCGCAATTTCCAGCCGCTGCTGATGCGTCAACGCACCTTTGCTCTTGGACCGCTTTCTCGTAGGTTGCGCCGAATTCGCATCATCTTTTCCTTCAACTTTGTCGCGCGCACTCGCCCCGATCAATCGCTTGTCGCTCGCATCAGCCTCAGCATCTCCAATCGCCGCGCTCGGCGGACAATCATCAAACGCCATCATGATGTCCGGCCCAAGTTCATTCTGCACCTGCATCGCGCGTTCCGGAGTCAGCCGGACCATGCTGCCATCGATGATGCTCTTGAACGTCACACCGTCATCATCAATGCAGTTGGATTCGCTCAGCGAATATGCCTGATATCCGCCCGAGTCCGTCAAGATTGGCCCAGGCCAATTCATGAACCGATGCACGCCGCCCATCTTCTGAATCAACTCTGACCCGGGCCTCAGCATCAAGTGAAACGTGTTGTTCAAAACAATCTGCGCACCAGTCTGCCGCACCAGTTCAGGCAAAATGCCCTTCACACTACCGCGCGTGCCCACAGGCATGAACGCGGGCGTGTCGAAAAAGCCATGCAGCGTTTCAACCCTTCCCAATCTCGCCCGGCAGGAAGCACTGCGACTACGAATAGAAAATTGCAAAGGCTGCGTCAAGTTGAATCATATAAGACTCACGTGACCACAATCTTCTTCGTGTGACACAGAAACGAGCAAATCAAACAACTCAAAATTATCAGTCCAATTGCAGTATCTCACCGCAATCGGCAACGAATCCTCAACATCCGCTGCAACTGCGTCTGCGGTGCGCAGTCCAAGATCGCAAAGCGGTCAAATCGGAGTGACCTATGACATTGCCGTGCTCTCAACGTCTCACCCTCATCCGTCAATTGTGCTGCACCGCCGCCCTCATCGCGGCTGCCGGTCTGCCCCTGAGCGCTCACGCCCAGGTCGGCCCGTTCACGGGCAGCGACGAACTCGACCTGAGCGCAATCAACTTCCCGCCGGGCGAACGCACGGACTTCCCGACCTTCGTCACCGATGACGGCAAAGTGTTTGGCTATTCCACCATCACGTACCCGTCCGGCTTGGCAGGCTTCTTGTCTTGGACAGTCACACCCGGCACACCAGCAATCGAACTCGCACTTTCTGGTCCGCAGTACACCGATTCGGACGGATTCCGCCTCTCGTTCTCAAACGCCACGAATGCAAGCGGCTTCGCGGCAGGCGCAACCACTCGCGCGGGCAGTGGCGGCCTAGGTGCTGACGCATGGGTGTTCAATGGCCAGAGCATTGCACCCATCGGCCTCTCACTCGCTGATGTCGGTCAAACTCCTGAGACGGCGTACGACCTTGGCAACTTCTCCTACAAGATTTCAGCCAGCGGCGACGTCTTGGGCGGCGCGTTCGTGCAGCGCGGCGATGGCGCGCACTTCTATGTGGGTTGGACCAGCAACGGCGGTACAACGACACTCCTCGTCCCGCCCGGCTCGGAGTACATCGACCCCAACCGAAACGCCCCGTACGGCTCACCCGTCGATATCAATGCCGATGGAATTGTCGTCGGAACAGCGACGAAGTTCGTCCCTGGCTACCCAACGAAGAGTTTCAAGTATGTCAACGGGCAGTACACCATGCTGGGCCTCACTGGTCCAGCATATGAAGACCTTACGAACGGCATCGAAGCGAGCACGCAGGTGCAGGGCATTTCCGACAACAACGTGATTGTCGGCACCACCCGTGCCATCGCACCCGGTGCAACAGGTGCCTGGGTCGATGCGGGTTCCGGTCCAGTAGAAGTGGGACTCGTTGGGCCTGACTTCCAGACCCCTGATGGCTACCTGCAATCGCTCATCATCGACGTTTCCGACAATGGAATCGCGTTCGGAATATCAACCAAGTTCCGCGGTGTCGACAACAACATCGGCATTCCCTACAACGGCGCGTTCGCAGTTCTTGGCGGCACGACCATCCGCATTGGCCTCACCGACAGCGAGCACATTGCGCCCGATGGCAAGGAATACAACTTCGCGTATAAGCAAGGCAAGGACGGGACTGTGCTGGGCCAGGCAACCCGCTTCAACGCAGCGTCAGAATCAGTCGGCGTCAGCACGTGGGTGTTTGACCCCGCTCGCACAAATCTCGGAACCGTCAGAGTTGGCCTGCAAGGCGGCATCTATCAGTCATCAACAGGTGCAAGCAACTCCTACGCCGCCGATGCTCGCGACGGCATCGTCACGGGCCTCTCCTACTTCTACCTGCCAGAGAACGAGGACATCTGGTACGACGGTTTCGTCACCGACATCACAACTGGCGAAACCTCGACGCTCCGCTTCTCCCAATCCAGCGACGGCCGAGCCCGCACGCAACCCGTGCTCGTCACTCAGCGCGGCGGCGTCTTCGGTTACTACACACGTTTCATCAACGATCAGATTGAAGGCGATCGCCCCTTCTACTGGAGCCCCCGCGCTGGCTTCGTTGACCTCCTGCCCACAAACACCCCATCACTTCAGTTGGGCTCCCTCCCCGAACTCGCCGTCTCCCCCGACGGCACACGCGTCGCGCTCTCAGGCGTGCTGCTGACAGGCGACCCCACCCTCCTCCGCATCACCCTCCCTGAAAGCGTCGTCTGCGACTCCATCGACTTCAACAACGACACGAGCCTGTTCGATCCGCAGGACATCGAAGCATTCCTGAGCGTTTACTCCGAGGGTCCCTGCATCCCCGCAACTGCAACTTGCAACGACATCGACTTCAACAACGACACCTCACTCTTCGACCCCTGCGACATCAACTCCTTCCTAGCCATGTACAGCGAATCCCCCTGCACCCCCTGCGGCGAGTAAGCACAATCCAACATCAATCAAGAGCCGAGGTGCGCAAGCACCCGGCTTTTCTTGTCTCCCCTGCCCAAACCAGGCATTGACAGACACAACAACAGCATCTTGAACCCTCTACGAAGCAGACCTACTATCTTGACCCCACTCGCTCAATCCGCGATTGGTCTTTGTTCGGAGTACTCACATGCCCCCAGTCGCTGCACCCAAAAAAGTTACCGATCTCGGTTTCAAACTCGGCCAGACCCTTCACTGCACAGTGACCAAGGTCCCGCTGCGTCAAGACACCGCCGACACCATCGCTCGCCTCATGCGCCTTGATCCGGCCAACAAAAAGGCCCTGAAGACCGCTCATCGCAAGCGTCAGCAGCGCGAAGTCGTGTACAACCGCGGCAACCGTGACTGGGTGAAGCGTGAGAAGACCGCGAAGGTCGTCTGGGTCGCGCCCGGTGCAAACTGGTCCATGCCCTTCACCTTCGATCTCGCGAACGATCTGGCTCGCGTGACCAAGTTCGTTGATATCAAGGCCAAGTAAGTTCATTTCAGCACGCTGACGGCTCACTTTGCCTGATTACAAAGGACTGTCGAGCGTCACACGGGCTGCAAGCCCGTGCTACCATCCGCCCGCATACTTGTTTTTTAAGTGCCCCACGTCCTTCCTGGCGTCGGGCAAGGAGTGTTCGATGCTTCCCCCACAAAGAGTCAGCCACGGCCGCACCCGTCGTCGCCGCAACCACCACGCTCTTGAATCCGTGCACCCGACGCTGTGCCCCCTGACCGGTCTGCCCAAGGCCCACCACCGCGCGTGCAAGGCTTCGGGCTACGTCCGCGCCGGTCTGCAGATCAAGGTGCCGAAGCTCGGCATCGGCGTGTCGAAGTAAAAGCAAGGCACTGGGGACTCGGCACTAGGCACTAGCAAAGTGCGCTGGATTGGCTGAGTCTTCTGCCAGTGCCCAATGCTCAGCCCCCAGTGCCTAGCCTTCTGCCTTCCCCATGCGCATCGCAATAGACATAATGGGAGGCGACCACTCGCCCGACGCGATCCTCAAGGGCTGCGTCATGGCATTGGATGAGCTGCCCAAGAATGACACCCTCGTGCTCGTGGGCCCGGGTGGTCTCATCCGCGAAATGCTCGATGAGAAGGGCATCAAGGACACCGATCCTCGCATCGAAGTCGTCCACGCGCCCGAAGTCATCGAGATGGGTGATTCCGCCGCGAAAACGGTGCGTTCCAAGGTTGATAGTTCCATCGTCAGGATGCACCAGATGGGTGCCCACGATCACCCGCTGCGCTGCGATGCAGTGCTGAGCGCTGGCAACACCGGTGCATGCGTCGCGGCGGCAATGCTGCACATGCGGCGCCTGCCGGGCGTGATTCGTCCGGGCATCTGTGTCACAATCCCCGCATTCCACGGCCCAGTCGTTCTTGTTGACGCAGGCGCGAACCCCGAACCCAAAGCCGAGCACCTCTGGCAATACGGCGTGATGGCCGACATCATGGCCCGCAAGGTTCATGGCATGACCAACCCGCGCGTCGCGCTCATGAACATTGGCAGCGAAGAAGCCAAGGGCACGGGCATCATCAAGCAAACCCGCGACCTACTCCGCGCAACGCCAGGCCTCAACTACATTGGTTATGTCGAAGGCCGCGACTTCTTTGAAGGCGTCGCAGACGTCGTCGTTACCGATGGCTTGGTGGGCAACACGCTCCTCAAAGCAGCCGAAGGCATGGCGAAGAGCCTCTTCAAGGCGATCGCTGCCGAGATCCTTGACCAGAAGCCTCAACTCATGCTCGAGTTTGAGCCCATTGTCAAAGCGATCTACGCCAAGAACGACTATCACGAGCATGGCGGCGCACCGCTGCTTGGCATCAATGGCGTGTGCATCATCGCCCACGGCAGCAGCGAAGCACGCACCATTCGCGCCGCGATCCGCAACAGCCGCAAGTTCGTCAACGCCCATTGCAACGAAGCAATCGTGAAACGTTTGGAAGAAGTCGCCCCGGTGCTTGAGCAGTTCTCTGCTGAACTCAAGGGCGAAGCCTCGGCAACGGAAGCCAAGGCACCATCGCAAGCCAAGCCGCAAGGAGTTCGCGCGTGAGCGTCCCGCATTCTGGGTCTCATCACGGGTCTCGCCCGCATTCTGGTTTTGGATTCGGGCCCGGTATCGGCACGTTTTCCGGGCGAGTGGGCGTTCGCATCGCGGGCACAGGCAGCGTGCTCCCAGCGAAAACGCTGACCAACGAAGATCTCACCAAGGTCATGGACACGAGCGACGAGTGGATCGTGCAGCGCACGGGCATCCGCACTCGCTACATCACCGACAAGTCCAAAGGTGAATCGACCGTGACGCTCGCCGCGGGCGCTCTCACCAAAGCTCTCGCAGACGCACGCATGGACGCGGATGATCTCGACCTGCTCATCTGCGCCACCATGACGCCCGTGATGAACTGCCCCGCCACCGCGAATATCGTCGCGTCGATGACAGGCGTGAAGCGTGCAGGCTCGTTCGATCTCAACGCTGCTTGCAGTGGCTTCGTGTACGGCATGAACATGGCGCACGACCTCATCCGAGGCGGCGCATATCGCAACATCGCCATCATCGGCTCCGACACGCTCTCCTCGCTGATGGATTACTCCACCGCGGGTCGTGGCACGGCGGTCATCTTTGGCGACGCCGCAGCCTGCACAATCTTCCGCGCGACCGACGACACTGGCCTTGGCATCCTGGCTCAGGCGATGCACGCCAATGGCGAAGGCTGGAAGGAAATCTTCGTGCCGCGTGAGGACCGCGACTTCCCGCAAGGCATGGCCTGCGATCCAACCAAGTTCAATCACGTGCAGATGAACGGCGCAGCAGTCTTCAAGTTCGCCGTGAGCACGTTCCCGAACTTGATCGCGGAGACGCTCGAAAAAGCCAACTGCAAGCCCGATGACATCGGGATGTACATCTGTCACCAGAGCAACATGCGAATCCTGCTCGCCGCACGCGAGCGATTCGGGCTTCCCGAGGACAAGTTGTACATCAACATCGACCGCGTAGGTAACACCGTTGGCGCAAGCGTGCCGCTGTGCCTCGATGAATTGCGAAAGTCCGGCCGCGTGAAAGAGGGCATGAAAGTCATGTTCCTCGCATTCGGAGGCGGCCTGACCTGGGCCAGCAGCTTGTGGCAGCTGTAAGTGCAGGCCACACGCTTCGTGCCACCGACAGTGCTTTGACTGTCGGTGGTTGACGATCAACGCGCACCGCTCGTACAAAATGTGTTGTGCCATGTACCACCGACAATCAGAGCATTGTCGGTGGCACGGGAACACGCTCACTTCCGCAACTGATTCAAGAACACGTCGAACCGCTGCGTGATGTCCGGGGACGTGAACTTTGACTTTGCAACTTCGAGTAGTTCGATGCCGCGAGGATCGCCCAACTTCGCGATCGCTTCGCCCGCCGACATTCGCACGCGATTCTCGCGAACGGTGAGCAGTTCGCCAAGACGCTTGAGAGCAAGCTCCGTGTTCTTCGGGTCGTTGGAACGCTTGGCGATCTCCACCATCGCGTCGCACGCAGTGCCGCGGGTGCGGTTGTCAAAGCCCGGCCCTGCATAGAACGACGCAAGACTCATCGCGTCCCGGGGGGTGGGCATGAAGTCCGCCAGCGATTCCAGCGCTGCTTGACGCGCACCATCGCTCTGCGAAGAAGTCTGAAGAGCCGCCACCACAATGTCGGCACCTTCGGGCACCTTCATCCGTGCAAGCCCCTTCATCGAAGCATTGCGCACCTTCAGACTTTCGTCCTTGGTTGCACGCTGAATAAGCGAACGGACGGCAAGGTCCTGCAGCGTCGCGTCATCCTTGTTTTCTTCTCGCAACGCGATATCCGCAATCGCGGCCGATGTCGCCTCACGAACTTCCCAAGCATCTCTCGCAGTGCTGATCAGCGACGAAAGATCGTTCTTGGCATTGCGACGCGCCAGCGAACGCACGGCTTCAACCCGGAAAAATGCCGGACTCGCCTTGTCCGATGCGATCTTTCGCAGTTGCTCATTCGCGGCGGCATCTTTCTCGCTCGCCAACGCACGAATCGCCATCGTTTTGCTGATGAGCGAAGGCCCGCTCGCAAGTTGAGCCATCCATTGTTCAGGACTCTGCGAAACGCTGATGCGTGCGAGCGTGCTCAACTCCGGATTTACGGCTACAAACTGAGGCGGCCCTTCAAGATCAACTTCGAACGTTTCCGTCTTGCCGGCAACCATCGGATCGATCACAACATCCGGGCCAGCCGAGTTCTTGACGAAAATGTTGAGCGGAAACTCAAACGCCGGGTTGTCGGCGTCAATGTCCTGCGTCTGCTCGATGTCAAATCGCAGTTTGCTGCGAGATGGGTCATACGAAAACTTCACGTTCACGTTGGGAATCCCCGGCCGCGTCGTCCACTGCTTGAAAAACTGCTCGAGTTGCAACCCGCTGACTTCTTCCATCACTCGCCGGAGGTCGCTCGTCTCAACGGTGGTATTTTTGTGGCGATCGATGTACGTCGCGATGGCTTTGAAGAAGTTCTCATCACCAAGTCGCTTGCGCAGCATGTGCAGCGTGAACGCACCTTTGGGATATGGATTGGCACCTCGTCGGAACGCCTCCCACGGATTCGTCCACACCTTGCTGACAAATCCCTGCGCCTGCGGAGCCTTGCCATTGTCCGCGCCGGACACACGATCAAGCAGGCTAATGACCTGCTCCGCGTATCCATTGGCTCCATCACGCTGCTCAAACCACAACGCCGTGCTGTAGGTTGCGAAACCTTCATTGAGCCAGATGTGTTCCCACGAATTGCATGTCAGGAAGTCACCCCACCACTGATGGCCCAGTTCGTGCGAGATAAGCCCATCAAGATCGTGATCGAGGTCCGCAGACTTTGAATAAATCGCGGTATCAAACATGCTGGTGGCGGAGGTATTTTCCATGCCGCCTGCTTCAAAGTTCTGCACCACGAGCTGCGCGTAGCGAGCCCACGGATACGGCTCGTCGAAAAGCTTCTCGAACGCGCGAATCATGGTGATCGTGTTGCCGTACGTGTGACGGACATCGCCACCTCGCCCGACAGGCACGTACACAGGACACGAAAGCGCCTTATCGCCCACATCAACAACATCAAACTTGCCAATCACGAGCGTGACGAGGTAGTTGACATGCTCGCGGTCCTGCACCCAGTGGAACTTGTCAAAGGGACGCAGCAACGCCGGGCCAAGTTTGCCCGAAGGCGACTTCGCTCCCGGCGCTTCTCGCACAGTGCGGGCTTTTTCTTTCAGGTATCCATTGCTGCTCGCGAGGTAGCCCGCAGGAACAGTCGCGATGACTTCAGTCGTCAAACGCTCATTCGGAAAATCGTGGCATGGAAACCAATACGAATTGGTCTCGGCTTGGCCTTGCGTATGAATCTGCGCCGTGCTTTCAGGAACCTGCGGATCGGGCAGCGTCCAGATGAGGCCGCGGGGCGGATCGTTGAGTTCGTATGTCGTCACGACATCAACCTTTTCGCCAGGCGAGAGGCTCGGCACAAACGAGATCGCGAGTTTGTTGCCGTCGTACGTAAAGCTGGTTTGATAGCCCTGAGCCGCGACAGACTTGATGGTCATCGAGCGTGCGTCAAGCGTCAGCGTCGACACTGTTTCGCTGATGGGCGCAAGCGTCAGGGTCTGCGTGACGTATGCCGTCGGTTTTTCCATATCAGGCACGAAGACGTCGAGCAGCATGTGCTGGTAGTCAACAATCCGATCACGCGGATAGTTTCGCAGGTCGCGCCCCGTGGACTCATCAAAGCCCGGAACACCAGCGAGCGCTTCCCATGCAAACGCTTCGCTCTTCGCGTTGCAGCAGTCGTCCGCACCATCAATCCCGCCTGCAAATGCAGACGAAAGGGCCAAGCCTGAACACCCGGCGACCACCGCCGCGCGACGAACTCGAGCGAGCCAACCAGCATTCAACATGTTCCGTCCAATGGCGTTCATATGCGAATCCTTCGTCCAAGCCCCCGCCCCCCAATCCCCGAATCTCAAGCGTACGTCTCACTCCAAACAACCTGCCCCCGAACTTCCAAATCCTCTTCGCCGCATCCTGCGGAATCGAGGCAACATCTTTCACAAACACAACCGCTCAATCTAGTTTCCCGTATGAGTATCACTTGTTGAAACACCCGCAGGCACATCCTGAGCGACCGGCGTTGCGGGTTCCGCTGGCTCCGCAGGTACTTCCACTGGCGCGACTTCGATAGTGTCCGGCAACACCACGTTGTTAGTCGGATCAAACGCGCGTGGTTGGAACGACGCGATCTCAGTCACCATCGGGTCGATATCGATTCGGCTGGGCCTGGAACTCAGCACAAACGACTGCGACGCTTCCTTCGCGTCCATCGCGAAGATGACTTCCGAGACAACACCCGAAGCATCAGTCACTTTGATCGGAACCCGAAGCACATGCGCTGGGTTCTTTGCATCGATCGCCTGCGTTTGCGTCATCGTCACCTTGAGTTGCGAGTAGTTGTCATCCCAACGAGCCTGCACATTCACGAAAGGCACCCCCGCTCGCATCGTCCATTGATCAAACGCCCTTTCAAGGCTTCGGCCATAAACCTCTTCCATGAGTCGGCGGAAGTCATCGGTTTCAACAGCAGTGCCCTTGAACTTCGCGACATATCGCTTGATGCCTTCAAAGAACACGCCATCCCCCACTCGCATGCGAATGGCATGAAGCATCAGCGGCCCGCGCGTATAAGGATTGTCACGTTTTTCGAACGTATCGTCCGCGATGCTGTACCGAGCGCTGACAAGGGGCGGCTCTGGACGAGTCGGATCAGTGGACATCTGCTTGGACTTTGCAATCAACTCGCGCAGCCACGAATTGACTTCCTTTTGATACTCGCCCGCCGTGACGATGCCCTCACGCTTGGCATGCTCAAACCACAAGGCTTCGCTATAGGTTGCAAACCCTTCGTTAAGCCAGATGTGATCCCAGTGTCGGCACGTGATGAGATCACCAAACCACTGGTGAGCCAGTTCGTGCACAATGAGGCCGTCTGATTCCGGGAAGTTGCGTCTGATTGTCGTGTCTTTGAGGAATGTCGCGCCGGTGTTTTCCATCCCACCCCAACGAAAACCACGCACCATCACTTGTGCATACTGCGGCCAAGGGAAAGGCTCGCCCGTGATCGACTCCATGAATCGCACCATCGCCGGCGTATTTGCAAAGAGTTCCTTCGCATGATCCGCAGTGCCAATCGCGGTATAGACAGGCATCGGCACGCCACTATCAGAGACATTCACGATGTCAAACTTGCCAACCGCGAGCGTCACGAGATAAGGCGGATGCTCGCTGGGCATTTTCCAGTGCCACTTAGTGCGAGGCTGGCCAACAGAGCCTGTGGTTGCCGGCAACTTGGCAACAAGCGACCCGTTCGAGACAACTTCATATCCAGAATCAACCGTCACCATCACTTCGCTCGTCGCTCGCTCCTGAGGCGAGTCAAAGCACGGGAACCAGCGGCTGTTAAATTCCGATTCACCTTGCGCATGGATCATCGGAGAGCCGCTCGATGGGCTGTCGATGTAGTCGCCCTTGTTTTCCCCTTCAGCGGGAGGCGTCGCAGGACCGGCAAGCGTGAGCCCGTTACCTTTGAAGCCGCCATAGTTGAGGTTGTACTTGATGGTGACGCTGATCGCCTGCCCACGCGCATCGCCTCGCGACGTCGGAATCGGAATGATCAACTTGCCGCCAACTTGCCCCTGACCATCCCCACCCGGCTCGTAGGCATCCGTCTTCCCAACGCGCAGCGTTTCGACCTGTTGCGTCCACCCATTCACAACGCCCGCTGGAGGCACCAACGCTCCATCAACCCAAACCGAGACAACTTCAGGACCATTGCAATCCAGCACAACTTCGCCCATCGCCAAACCAACGTTGCACACGGTTCCAGTATGTGTCACGATGCCAGTCAGCACAGGCTGAGTAACGTCTGGAATATCCAGTTCAATCGCAGTGTGCTTCCAATCAACCAACTGGTCTTTACGCCACACCACGTTCTCAGCACCCGTCGCCGAAAGCACCGTCGGGATCGAGATAGATTTTTCATCATCTCCATGGTGACTGCCACTCTCTCGAGTGGTCTCGCCCGCCTGCGCGAGGCCAACGGCCAAGCCAGCAGCAGCAAGCAGCGAGAGCGTTCCAAACCGTGAATTCCGGAACAAGTTGGTCATGTTCATAGAAGGACGGAGCGTAAGCACGTGAACGGGGCTAACAAGGATGAGGCCCTCCCGTTCGGAGGGGTTCCAGCAGGGCAAACACCAGACACATCGCTGGCTTGCCTGTCTTCCCCAGACGAAGCCCCTCCCTAGACCACATATTCGGCCCTTCCCGCAAATTCCGCGCACATCCTTCCCGAATTCACCTCCCACACCCGCCGTAATCGCCGATCCCTACAAACATCCTCCGCGTATGGAAGAGTGGAGGCAATGAGTGCGGGCACGGATTGCCCAGACCGCGACACCCCGTCGCGCTCGGGTCAGGCCATGCGTCGCATCTCTTCCAGAACGGTTGAGCGCGATCATGGTCAACAAAATCGAACAAGACCATCAACGCTTCCGCCAGATCGTCCGCGGCAAGATCCGCAAGGACCTTCGTCGGTTCATTTCGCGGGGCGACATCCTCGCTCGCGAAGGCAAACGCACCGTCAGCATCCCGATCCACGACGTCGACCTCCCCCGATTCCAATATGGCGACAACTCAGGCGTCGGCATGGGCGAGGGCGACGAAGGTGATGGTGTAGGCCAACCCGGCAAAGGCAAGGGACAAGGTGGCGAGGGCGATGGCCAGCACGTTCTCGAAGTTGACGTGTCACTCGAAGAACTCGCGGACATCCTCGCCGAAGAACTCCGTCTCCCGCGCATCAAGCCGCGTGGGGCAAACAAGATCACGACGCTCCGCGACAAGTACACCGGCATCCGCCCGGTCGGACCCGCAAGCCTGCGCAGCTTCAAACGCACCTACCGCGAAGCCCTCAAGCGTCAACTCGCGATGGGGCTGTACGACCCTGACAACCCAATCATCGTTCCGATCAAGAACGACTTGCGGTTCCGCACGTGGAACGAAGTCAAGAAGCCTCAGTCCAACGCCGCGATCATCTACATGATGGACGTGTCGGGCAGCATGGGTGACGAACAAAAGGAACTCGTCCGCCTCGCCGCGTTCTGGATTGACACCTGGTTGCGCCGCAACTACGAAGGCATCGAAAGTCGCTACATCGTGCACGACGTGAAGGCCGCGGAAGTCGACAAAAAAACCTTCTTCAGCATCCGCGAAGATGGCGGCACGCGCATCTCCTCAGCCCTCGTCACCTGCAAGGAACTGCTCGACCAGCATTACGACCCCAGCGAGTGGAACGTCTATCTCTTCCACTTCAGCGATGGCGACAACTCCTCAGACGCCGACAACAAACTCTGCGTCAAGATGATCAAAGACGACCTCCTCGATCGCTGCAACATGTTCGGCTATTGCCAAGTCGCCAGCGCCTACGGCAGCGGCAGTTTCCTCAGCGTCCTGCAAGAAGCATTCCCCAACGGCGAACCCGACGAAGCCGGCCCCCGACTCATCACCAGCAAAGTCGGCGGCAAAGAAGACATCCTCGAAAGCCTACGAACGTTCTTCAAGCAGGGGCGGTAGGCACAGAAATGCCAGCCTGAAAATGAACAAGATTGCGCCGAAACGCCATCTTTCTGCGCACTTTTTGCATAGCGCCACAAATAAGGCCGTACCACTTAGGCCGGCGTCTTGCAAGCGACCACGGCGGGAGCCTTTGACCTGATCCAAGGTGTGCCGCCACGGGGCATTTGGGTCAGGGATAGGTGATCGAGGTACGCCTGCAGTTGGCGGCTGGTGAAGCGGCCCAGAAAATCGGCGCTGGCGGAGGGGCTGATTGACAGAATCTGCGCGATCAACTCTTGGCGAGCCACGGATTCATTGGGCTTGATTTCGTGAGAAGCGAACGAATAAGGGCCACTGGCATGCGAATTGTCGTGTGCGTTGCTGTGATTCATCTGAGTCTCCACGGGCGTGCGGCGGAACGGAATCAGAGAGATACCGCAAACTCTGTGCCGACGCGATTGCACTACCCTGAGCCATGACGATCAGGCGATTCCCAGATGACTTTGTGGTGCGGGAACGCCTTGACGACGCGATGTTGAAAGGCCTGACGCCAAGCCGGACAGACCAGTCACCTTTTGCAGTGTTTCAAATGGTCAAGATGTCCGTCACGACGCCCAACGCTTGTGCGGCACTGGCTCGCGAGCTTGGCATTCGAGCCGCAGACATTCAGTTTGCGGGCATGAAGGACAAGCACGCGTGTACGTCGCAGATCGTGACGGCCAAAGTCGCGACCCAGGCGCGAGCGACGATGATTCCGGCGCAGGTGAGTTTGCAGAACGTCACCGCCGATCTGGTCGGCTGGTCGGCGCAGCATGTGAAGGCGGAGGACATTGCGTTCAATGCGTTCGAGATCGTGGTGCGAGACTTGACGACTCAGCATTGCGATGTCATGAATCGCAACGCGTCGCGGGCGTGCCTCAAGTCAGAGTCACAACCAACGTTGCTCATGCCAAATTACTTTGGCGATCAGCGATTTGGGTATCAGCGAGCAGACACGTTGGCCGCGAGGCTTGTCGTGCATGGGGATTACCTGGCTGCGCTCAAACTGATCATTGCGACGCCCCATCGCAAGGACTCAGGTATCGCTCGCGAGACGAACAGGCTTTGTGCGATGCACTGGGGAAAGTGGCCAGAACTGCTACAGGCGCTGCCTCGTTCGCCTGCTCGCAAGGTCATCGAAGTGCTTGCGAATCGCAGCGATACGAATGCGGCTCGGGACGCATTCGCCGCTTTGCCTTACATCGAGCAGCAAATGTGTATCGAGAGTTTTCAGTCACACCTTTGGAACGCGACGGTTGCGGCAATTGTCTCCGGTGCATCGACATCGACTTGGAAAGCACCCGGGGCGACCGGCGAACTGCTGTTCGTGGAATCGGTGTCGACTTCGCAGCACTTGGCGTCGGCACAACTTCCCATGCCTTCGCCTGAGCTTGCACTGCCAGCAACGGACAACTCCAATGCATGGTTTCGACCTGCACTTGCGGCGGCGATGGAACGCGAGCAACTTGCGTTGTCACAACTTCAAGTACCGGGGCTTCGACGACCCTCTTTTGACAACTTCTCTCGCCCGTTGTTTGTGCAGGCGCATGATTTCAGCATGACGCCGCCGGAACGGGATGAGGCGAGCACAAACAAATCAAAGTACAAACGCACGCTTCGATTTTCGTTGCCTCGCGGTGCGTATGCGACGGTGCTGCTACGGATGCTTGGTCAGTAGTCTTGAAAAGATGCGCGTGTCCATCGCGAGTGCGCCGATGACGAACCCAACGCTCCAGCCGAATACCACGTCGGACAGATAGTGCGCGCCGAAGAGGATTCTTGCGAGGCCCACCAAGAACGCCAATACGAGGAACAAGACCGTGAGTCGCGGATAGATTCGCATGAGCACGGCTGCGGCACATGCACTCGCCGCGGCGTGGCTGGATGGCATGGACCACAAGTCGCTCGAAATGTCTTTGAAAAAGTCCCACGAGTATGCCATCACGTGCGTCAGTTGCACGCCCGGAGTTGCTGGATCGCCATCGCGAGGCAACGGATATTGGCTCCAGAAAAATGCAAAGTGCGAGGTGCTGTCAAAGCCCGCCTGCGGCGGCAAGCCGTTCTCCGCACCGAAAATAATGCGGGGTCGAGGTCTGCCCAGCATGATTTTGAACAGATTGCAAACGAGGGCATTGCACATCATCGCGCCTGCGAGGTCACACACTCGAACGCGATTGCGCGAGTCTTGAAAAATGATGACCAGGCTGATCAGGACGATGCTTGTAAAGGCACCGAACTGCTGAAGAAACTGCAACTCACGAGCAATGTCGCCGCCGAGTTTCTTGCCGATGCCGCCGAAACTGCTGAGGTGGGTCATCACCCAGCGATCGAGCGGAATGATCGACGCCGCGACCGCGAGCCCCACGATGAGCACAATGCTCGCCGAAAAACCCGTCATGGGCCTTTGAAGCAGGCCCAAAATACTTCGTGACGAACCAGCACGCCCCGGCGCTCGCAGATGGACCAGGTTGACGTTACGATGCACGCTCATGAGTTCCGGGCATCATATCTCTGTTGGCTCGCAAGCCGATTGCCCGGCGGGAGATTCCCGCCGAATCACTTTGCTCGGGAGTTGGACGGGCTCGTGGCGAGGCGGCGTGCTGCTGGTGCTGCTGTGCCTGAGCGTGTTGCTGCCGGGTTTGTTCTCGCTGCCGCCGTTTGATCGCGATGAGCCGCGTTTCGCGCAAGCGAGTCGGCAGATGTGGCAGACAGGCGATTGGATCGTGCCGCGCGTGCAGGATCGGCCACGGTTGAACAAGCCGCCACTGATCTATTGGTTGCAGGCGAGCAGCGCGAAGGTGTTTGGTGCGTATGAAGAGGACATCACAACGCCAGAACTTGCGGCGCAGAATCGCAAGTTGACGCGTGTTCACGATGCGATCTGGATGTATCGCGTGCCGGGCGTGCTGTGCACGATCGCGAGCGTCTTGCTCACGTGGGGATTCGGCAAAAGACTCTTTGACTCTCGCGTGGCGTGGCTCGGGGCGGCGATGCTCGCAGTGTGTCCACTTGTCGTGATTGATGCACATCAAGCGAGGGCGGATCAGTTACTGCTTGCCACAGTTGTGGCGACTCAGTGGGCGGTGTGGAATGTCCTCACTTCGCAGAAGTTGTCGTCGAGATGGTTTTGGCGATGCATCGTTTTAGGCGCGTGCATGGGTGTGTCCATTCTTGCAAAGGGACCAATCGCCCCGATGATCGCCGCTTTGACCTCTGTGTTTTGGATCGTTGGAAAAAATGGCCTCAAGTTTTCTGCATGGAAGAACGTCGTTTTCCCAGCCGTTTTTGGCACGTTTATTGTTTCGCTTGTCGCGGTGGTCATTGCTATACCGTGGGTGCTTGCGGTGGCCCGAACAGTTGGTTACGGCAACTACATCACAGTTGTGATTGACGAAACTGTTGGTCGCGCTGGTGAAGCCAAAGAGGGACATTCACTTTTTCCAGGCTTTCACCTCATCGCGCTCGTCGCCCTTTTCTTTCCTGGCTCAATGCTCGCGGGAACTGGTGTGATCGATTTTTTCAGGCGAGGCTGGGTTTCGCTTCGCGAAGTGGATGGGCCTGGGCCGCTTTGGAA